>CAWGKV010000004.1:0-154831 GCA_963823165.1 uncultured Alphaproteobacteria bacterium
AATGACCCTGATCAGCAAACAGCTTCAATCATCCTTGGGGGAGGATGATGGTGGTCATCACCTCGATGGCCACATCGGACTCCCTTAGGTGACCAACTTCATAGACGCCCCCTCAAGTACCACCTACAAGACCCATAAGGGTGGTGGGTCGAACTCGTCCCACGGGTTGAGCCCTATCCGCTACCGACGATGCGACTGGAGCGGCGAGGAAACGATAGCCGTGCATCCTCGCGGCCCCGCGCGGGAAATCCTGCAATAGGCCTTAGGATGGACTCAGGAGTCCGCTGGCAGACTTTGGGGGCTGTTGGCTACCCACGTAGCCGGGCACCTCACCGAGGCCCTTGTATGGACTCCTGTGTTGCTCGTGGGACTCGACCATCCCCCGCCTGCCTTGACCGCCACCAGCCGTCACCAGCCGTGCCTTCGCGGCGGTGAATGACAACGAGGGCCGCTCCAGTTCAATGCTGGGGTGGCCCACTGCTGCACCGCTTTTCCAAGCGCGCCTGCCTATGAGTTTTGCCCAGCCGCAAGGTACGCGGCTGCCTTAGGACTTCCGCCAACGCATGACGAGAGTCGTCCCTAGCCAATATGCTGCCGAGGACGACGGCGACAGGAAGCCCGGTCCCTATTTCAGGGGCGGGAGCCCCTAGCCATCTAATCTGCTGCCATCGGTTCGATTAGACTTGCCAAGGTCGTTAGATAGGAGCAGCATCACCTATGGGTAGGCTCGCATTTCGCCTTGCAGCGTCGCCGCTGGCCGCCACTAACGGGGGGCTCAATGTTGCACTCCAAAGCGTTCAAACTAGCCATGTGCGTCGCGGCCTGTCTCTTGGGGATCGGAAGTACCAGTTCAGCACGTGCGGAGGCCTACACCCTCACCGACCTCGGCGGGTTGGTGCCGGGCAGCACGTCTAGCGCCGCCCTTGGCATCAACAACTCCGGGCAGGTGGTGGGATGGAGCAACGGTATCAACGGAACGCGGCAGGCCACCCTTTGGAGCGGCGATGTAGCTACCGTCTACCCTGCTCCGCTCCCGCCCTGGAGTACCACAGCCGCCGCCATCAACAACGCTGGACAAATGGTGGGATATGAAACAGGCACAGCGTTCGCGAATGCCATCCTATGGAGCGGCGGCGTGGCTACCGCCCTCGCCAGCTCGGGCAGGTTTGACTTTGCCTACGCCATCAACGACCGCGGGCAGGTGGTGGGAAGCCAGGCCCCACTCGGCGCGCCGGACGAGGCCACCGAGTGGAGGGGCGGCGTAGTCACCGATCTTGGTCAAGGCGACGCCCTCGGCATCAACGACCGCGGGCAAGTGGTGGGATATAGCGGCCCCAGCCCCGAGGCCACCGAGTGGAGCGGCGGCCACGTCATTGATCTCGGCCCAGGCAAAGCCCTAGGAATCAACAACGGCGGGCAGGTGGTGGGAGTGGGCCAAGCCACCATCGGGGGGGGGGAGGCCACCGAGTGGAGCGGCGGCGTGGCCACCGGCCTTGGCTTCTTGCCGGGCAGCGAGGCAAGCCAAGCCGACGCTATCAACGACCGCGGGCAGGTGGTGGGATACAGCTTCATTGGCGTCCACGGGGACGTGGATGCCACCTTTTGGAGCGGCGGTGCCGTCACCGATCTCAACACCGTTCTCGGTTCCAGTGGGATCGGCTGGACGCTCCAGTTCGCCTGGGACATCAACAACCGCGGGCAGATAGTAGGGGAAGGCATAAATCCGTTAGGAGAAGAAGACGCTTTCCTGCTTACCCCGTGTGCTAGCTGTCAGATCGCGGAGACACTGCCGTCATCAGTCCCCGAGACGTCCACCTGGGCTATGATGCTGCTCGGCTTCGCTAGCCTCGGCTTTGCTGGATATCGACGGGCAAGGGCACGCCACGCAACCGCTCGCCGCCTGGCTTGCTTATCAACGTCGTAGACGACCCGCAGTGAAGGTGAGAAAGGTGCTGTCTTGGTTGCGCCGCCGACTGGCGACGCTCGGCGCGCGGAGGCTCATGCTGCCGCGCTCATAACCGAAGACCCGCTTCCCGCATTCCGAAGCCCGCCAGCGCCAACAGGACGTACACAACGCGGAAGCCTTCGCTCACTGGGACCGCGTCGCTCTGATGGTGGCTCGCAAGACCGGCAGGCGCATCGGTCTCGACAAGGCAACGAGGATGCCGATGGACCCCGACTATCGGCGCAACACCAGCCCGACGCCCTTCGATGACGACTGGCGCGCATGGCTCGCGGCGCTGCTGTGGTTGGACCGGCCCCCGCTGGTTGCCCCTTTGGGAGCCCGACCTCGCAGCCGTCCGAGCAGGTGCGCATACGTCAAGTCGTGGGCCGGAACTAACCGCAGCTACGCGGCTGCCTTAGGACTTTCGCCAACGCATGACGAGAGTTGACCCTAGCAAGATGCCCCCGAGGACAATGGCGGTAGGAAGCCCCGTCCCTAGTTCAGGGGCAGGAGCGGCCGCACAGGTCGTACATGGTTTCGGGACAGCCGTTGGAGTTGCGGCCTGAGCGGCCGCGCTGGCAACAAGCACTGCGGAACAAATAGCCGCTGCGAACCACTTCATGGTGTCCTCCTCGCGTTGGGCATATTCCCAAGCCTACCTTACGCTAGGCCCCAACAAATGCAATCCAGAAGGTGGTAGACGGCCTTCGGGCTGCCGTGGGCGAATGAGCCGCCGGGCGACAGGGTAGCAATCAGGGTAGCAAGGGATTTGCTGGGGGTCTGTACCATGCTCAAATCATTGGATTTTCTAGCTATTCACCGAGGCTGGCTGGGGGACCTGGATTCGAACCAAGATTGACGGAGTCAGAGTCCGCTGTTCTACCGTTGAACTATCCCCCAACGGGCGCTCGCGAGCAAGCAGCGTCAATAGCGAAGAGGACGCGCGGACGCAAGGATTTCACGCATGGCGCTTCCCCAACAAGGCCCGCGTTCGGGGCTCGGGGAGAATGCAATTGGCGGCCGCCGGATTGACGTTAACGTTGGTTCTCAAGGACCATGTTACACATATACGAACTGTATGTATAGCTGGCGAGGGTCGCCGGCCAACTCCCGCGAGGGTCGACGCTAAACCGGGTCGCAACGGTCTGAAATCATTGAGGGCCGCCGCTAAATTGGCGCTAAAGCGGCCTTAGCGCTTCGGCCCGCCTACACATGCTCCACCGCCAGCACGCCGGGCGCGGCCTTGAGCGCGCCGGCGACCGTCGGGCTCACCGCGTAGCGGCCGGGCAGGCGGATCTCGACCTCCTCCTTCGGGGAGAGGACGACGACGAGCGACACCTCGCCCTCGCCGGGCGCGGCGAGGCGGCTCTCGATCGAGGCGAGCGGGCTCTCGTCGCGGACGAAGATGCGAAGGCCCTTTTGGACCTTGGCGGCAGCGTCGTTGAGGCGCTCGACGTTGACGATGCGGGCCCGCACGTCCTCCCCCTCGACATTCGCCTGGAGCGTCACCAGCACGTCCGAGCCTTTCTCGAGCAGGTCGCGGAACTGGTTCAGCGCTTCCTGGAAGATGATCGCCTCGTACTGCCCCGAGGGGTCGGAAAGCTGCACGATGCCCATCTTCGAGCCGCTCTTGGTGCGGCGTTCGGTGCGATCGAGGACGCTCGCGCCCAAGCGCGCGGTCGAGGCGCCGGCGCGGACCGAGCGGGAGAAATCCGCCCAGCGGGCGGCGTGCAGGCGCTTCAGCGCCGCATCGTAGGCTTCCAGCGGATGCCCCGAGAGAAAGAAGCCGACGGCGTCGAACTCGCGCTTGAGCTTTTCCGCTTCCGTCCATGGGCTCGCGGCGATTTTCAGCGGCGCCGCCTCCGCGTCGCCGAACAGGGCGTTCTGCCCCGACGCCTTCTCCGAGAGGCCCCGGTTGGCGATCGCCAGCATCGGCTCGATCGCGGCGAAGACCGAAGCCCGGTCGGGCTCGAGTTCGTCGAACGTCCCCGCCGCGGCGAGGCTTTCGAGCGCCTTCTTGTTGACGAGGCGCGGATCGAGCCGGCCCGCCATGTCGGCGAGCGAGGCGAACGGCTTTGCGCCGCGCGCCTTGACCAACCCCTCGGCCTGCGCTTCGCCCACCCCCTTGATGGCGCTCAAGGCATAGACGATCGTCGCGTCGCCGCCAGCTTCCGCGCGCACGTCGAAATCGACCTCCGAAGCGTTGACCGAAGGCGGAGCGACCTTGATCCCGACCCGCTGCGCCTCGGCGCGGAATTCGGCGAGCTTGTCGGTGTTGCCCTTGTCGAGGGTCATCGAGGCGGCGAGGAATTCTGCGGGGTGGTTCGCCTTGAACCAGCCGGTCCAGTAGGCGATCAGCGCATAGGCGGCCGCGTGGCTCTTGTTGAAGCCGTAGTCGGCGAACTTGGCGAGAAGATCGAAGATCTCGTCGGCCTTTGACCGCGCGAGGCCGCGCTCGACCGCGCCGTCGACGAAGCGGGCGCGCTGGGCGTCCATCTCCTTCTTGATCTTCTTGCCCATCGCCCGGCGCAGCATGTCGGCTTCGCCCAGCGAATAGCCCGACAGCGCCTGCGCGATCTGCATCACCTGCTCCTGGTAGATGATGACGCCGAAGGTCTCGCGCAGGACGGGCTCGATCATCGGATGGATATAGTCGGGCTTCTCCTGGCCGAGCTTGCGGGCGCAATAGGTCGGGATGTTCGCCATCGGGCCCGGCCGGTAGAGGGCGACCAGGGCGATGATGTCCTCGAACCGGTCGGCGCGCATCTCGACCAGCGCCTTGCGCATGCCGGCGCTTTCCACCTGGAACACGCCGACCGTTTCGCCGCGCCCGAGCATCTCGTAGGTTTTCGCGTCGTCGAGCGGGATCCTGCCGAGATCGATCGTCACGCCGCGGCGCGCGATGAGATGGACCGCGCGCTGCAGCGTGGTCAGCGTCTTCAGGCCGAGGAAGTCGAATTTGACCAGCCCCGCCGGCTCGACCCACTTCATGTTGAACTGGGTCGCCGGCATCGCCGCTTTCGGATCGCGATAGAGCGGCACGAGATCGGTCAGCGGCCGGTCGCCGATGACGACGCCCGCGGCGTGGGTCGAGGCGTTGGAATAGAGCCCCTCGAGCCTTTCGGCGATGGCGAGCATCCGGCCCACCCGCTCGTCGGCCTTGGCCGCCTCCTGCAGGCGCGCTTCGTCCGCCACCGCCTGCTTCAGCGTCACCGGATGGGCGGGGTTCATCGGCACGAGCTTCGCGAGCTTGTCGACCTGGCCGAGCGGCATTTCGAGCACCCGGCCGACGTTGCGCATGACGCCGCGGGCGAGGAACGAGCCGAAGGTGATGATCTGCGCCACCCGGTCGGCGCCGTAGCGGTCGCGCACGTAGGCGATCACCTCGTCGCGCCGGTCCTGGCAGAAGTCGATGTCGAAGTCCGGCATCGACACGCGCTCCGGATTGAGGAAGCGCTCGAACAGCAGGCCGAAGCGCATCGGGTCGAGATCGGTGATGGTGAGCGCCCAGGCGACCAGCGAGCCGGCGCCGGAGCCGCGGCCCGGGCCGACCGGGATTTCGTGGGCCTTGGCCCATTTGATGAAGTCGGCGACGATGAGGAAATAGCCGGGAAACTTCATCTTGACGATGACGTCGAGCTCGAAGGCCAGGCGTTCGTCGTATTGCTCCCGCGCGTAGCCGGTCGCGAGGCCGTGCTCGGCGAGACGAGCCTCGAGCCCGGCGCGCGCCTGGCGGCTGAGCTCCTGCTCCTCGTCGACCGCTTCGCCGCCGGGGACGGAGAAGCGCGGCAGGATCGGCTTTCTGGTCAGCGGCCGATAGGCGCAGCGCATGGCGACCTCGACGCTGGCTTCCGTCGCCTCCGGCAAGTCGGCGAACAGCTCCATCATCTCCGCGCGCGTCTTGAACCGGTGCTGGGGCGAGAGGCGGCGGCGGTCGGAGGCCGAAATCAGCGCGCCCTCGGCGACGCAGAGCAGCGCGTCATGCGCCTCGTAGTCGCAGCCGGCGGCGAAATAGGGTTCGTTGGTCGCGACCAGCGGCAGACCGTTCCGGTCGGCGAGGTCGATCAGCGCCGGTTCGGTCGCGGCCTCGGATTCTGTCCCGTGGCGCTGCAGTTCGACATAGAGACGTCTGTCGAAAGCCATGGCGAGGCGCTTGAGCCGCTTCTCCGCCAGGTCGGGCATGGATGAGGCGAGCGCCCGGTCGATCGGCCCGGCGGGGCCGCCGGTCAGCGCGATCAGCCCCTGGCAGCCGATGAGCGCGTCGAACGGCGCGTGCGGCTCGTCGCCCTCCCTGGGATCGAGCCAGAGGCTCGAGACGAGCCGCATCAGATGGCGGTAGCCGGTCTCGTTCTGGGCGAGGAGCACGATGGGGGCGCGCGCCGAACGCTGCTCGGCGAGGCGGCCGGAGGCGGGCGGAGCGTCGCCGAAATCGACCGTCGCCTGCACGCCGATGATCGGCTGCACGCCGGCCTTGGCGAGCTTCTCCGAGAATTCGAGGGCGCCGAAGAGATTGTTGGTGTCGGTGATGGCCAGCGCCGGCATGTCGTCGGCCTTGGCGAGCTTCGCCAGCGTCTCGATCGTCAGCGCCCCCTCGCGCAGCGAGAAGGCGCTGTGCACGTGCAGATGCACGAAGCCGACGGCGTTGATGAGGGCGGATGATTCCATGGCCCCATTTACGCAAGCGCGTGGCCGCGGGTCGAGAGGAAGCGGCGCAGCCTGTGGATTGTTTGGGCGGAAAACCCGCAGTCACCATCTCGATCTGAAGCGAACGGGGCGGCGTGATGGCGGAAGGCGTCGAGGCGTGACGGGCCCCCGATCGTGCATTCGACGCCCGCAGCGAGGCCCAGGGGCGAGCGCGCCGCCCCGCAAGCCTGATCGGTCGCCTTCCCGTTCGCCATTCAGGGCGCATGTGACGAAACCGGCGCGACAAGGATCGGCTGTCCTTTCGCCGCGATGGCGAGGGCTCGTTAAGGCTCTCGAGTTAGAGTGCATCCATCCTTGGCAAGAAAATGTAGTCTCACATGGTCTACGGGCGAGTTGCCGCAGGCAATTGTCCGCTTGAGAATTAGGCGCAATGATTTCGAATTCGACGGCAGACGCCGAAAATCCGCCCCTCGCTCACCAGTACGTTTCACGCGAGCGCGTGTCACGCGGCGCGTTCCTGTCAGCGATGCTGGTCTTGGCGGCTGTTTCCGTCGCGCTTCGCGGCGAAGCCACGCCGGACGTCAGTTGGCTGATCACGATGTGCGAACGCATGCTGAACGGCGAGCGCGCGTATGTCGACATTCTCGAGACCACCCCGCCTGTGCCGATGCTGCTCTACATGCCGGGCGCCGTCGTCGCGAAATTCATCGGCGGAACGCCCGAAGCCGCGACCTTCGCTTTCGCCTACGCCAGCGCGTTCGGATCGCTGTGGTTGGCCGCCCGTATTTTGCCGAGTCGCCTGTCCGATGGGATTCCAGCCTGGCTGGTGCTGGCGCCGGTCGCCGTCGTGCTCTTCCTTCTTCCGAGGGACGCGTTCGCGCAACGCGAATATTTCGCCGCGGCATGGGCGCTGCCGATGACGGCGGTCTTCATCCGCCATGCCGATGACCATTCCTGGCCTCCGCTGACGGATCGGGCCCTCGCCGCCCTTCTCGGCGGTCTGGCGATTGCGGTCAAGCCGCCGCTTTTCGCGCTGCCGGGCGTTTTGGTCGGCCTCTACTATTGGGCGCGGACGCGAAACCTGTCGTTCCTGCTCCCGAGCGGCCTCGTCGCCGCAGCCGTGATAGGGGTTGCCGTCACCGCCGCCTCGCTTGTCGCCTTTCCCGACTATCTGCGCAACATGTCCGGGATCATGGCGGATGTTTACGTCCCCATTCGCGGACAGATTTCATCCTTCGTCCACGACCGAGCTTGTCTCGGGGTCCTGACTTGCTTGGCGATCACGCTGCTCCTCTCCTTGCGAGGCAGCAGCCCGCCCGCCGCGACGATTTCAGGGATCGTGGCGGGGGGGTTCCTTGTCGTTTATTTCATTCAGGCCAAGTACTTCCCTTATCACGTGTTCCCGGCCGCGCTTTTCGCCGCCCTGGCCGCCTGGGTGGCCGTCTCTCGACGATTGCGTCTCCTCGGGCAGGCGTCGTTTGCCGCGCGCGCCGGCGCAGCAGGCGTATACGGCCTAGCCCTATGTGTTGCGGCCGCTCTCTTTGTCTTCGGGTTCGCCGACGGTCGTCCTCAGATGCGCGACTTGACGTGGGCGACGGCGCTTGCGCACCCCCGGGCCCTCGCCGTGTCGCCGATAGAGGACACATCCTTTCCCCTGGCCCGCCGGATCGGCGCCGTATGGGTCGGCCACACGCATGGCCAATGGATCGCGCTCTACACGCGATTCGCATTGACTTCGAACGCGCTAACCTATGACGAAAAGGCGCGGTGGCTCGCCTATCATCGCTCCGATCTAGAGGCCGTCCTTCGCGAGATCAGAGACAAGCGGCCCGAGATCATCATTGAGGACATGCGGCCGATATTCTCTTGGCTCGTGCCGGAGCTGAATTCTCTACAGCCCGGATTCCTGGACGATTACCGAATTTTCGCGGAGGAGGGCGCGATCCGCGTGCTGCGCCGCCGATAGGCGCAAGCCGTTCACCGTGGGGGCCGGCGCAAGCTGGGCGAACCGAATCGGCTGGGCTGTTCTCGATTTTCGCCTCTATTCAACGGTCTTCCGGTGTAATAAATGAAATGGACCATTTGTACCAAACTCGATAAAGTTCTCTTTTACGTACTGTAGAAGTGGCGGTTGGGAAGCCAGTTGACCACGATCAAAAAAGTCCAGAAGCGCCGGGACCAGCATGATACACAGCTCTTTGTGCGGCTCGAGATCTCCTATAACCCGGCGTTGTTGTTCATAGGATAGCAAACCTAGAGTATCGTTGTTGAGAATCCTTGTGGGTGGTTGCTGATTGGTCCAAAAATAAAGGCTCGATATATTCGGCAACGAATAAAATGCGGGGCACCTACCCAGTTCGCCCACCGCCCAGTGATAAAGCTGCACAGTCCTGTGATCGGCCCGCAGCAGCAGCGCTCCGGGAAGTTTGACCGGTTCGAGCCCCCTATAGCGTTTAAGTTCCGACACCGTCTGGCTGCCCAGCATCGTCGTCATCAACGCGTACGCAACCACGGATATCTGCCAGCCGCGCCAACGCCGACTTTGCACGGCTGTTGGCAGCCATCCTTTCAAGAACTGCTGAATCTCGGGATGCTTGACGCCGTCGTTTAGCAGAACCGGCAGCATAATCGTGGGGAGGAGGCTCGCGAGCGCGGTTTGAATTCCACACACTGGGAATGAGTAAAGCGAGAGAAACGCCCCCATCAGACCCAGCGTTGCCCGAGCGAGTGGCAGCGGGTTCGCGGCCGTTTCATCTGGGACCATCAAAAGCCACGAGAACGGGACGACCAACTGGAAATAGTATGGGTGGCAAAAACATCCAAGGGGTGTGAAGGAAAGCGGCCAGGACAATCGCCAAGCAGCCGATGAATCCGATCACGGCTTTCAGCATGGCTGTCAAAAGATCTGCGGCGGTTTTCGTCTGCATGGGCAGGTTCGTGAACTAGCGTAAGGAGTTGCGAATATTGCCGAAATCGCACCAAAAGCATGGCGCCGACGCCAATCGGTGCAGGATTATACCAATTCTGTGCGAGATGAATATTTTGTAGAAGTTGTTACGTTCAAGATCTCACTTAACTGTTGATCCATTGGAGATAGTTGACGCTGACGAACAAAAGCATTGCCACCGCGGCTCCGCCAACGATGAATTGCCCAGTCTCGAACACTAAGAAAGATTGGAATTGAAACTGATAACCAAACAAATAATGCCGCAAAGATTGTTCCTTCCGCGAAAACACAATAACTGAATTACCCACTAAAAATGCAGCAAAGGGGCCATCAAAATGACTGGCATAAGGAAACTGACTGCCGCTAGAATGACTCATGAATTCCCCGCCACGAGTTTTCGTTGCGATAGCGCGCAGCGCCGCGAGCATCAATGGAAGTGAGATAAACACGCCAAGATTGATCTTGGTGAGGAGCAATGCGCCAATGATGGCCCCGATGGCAAGCAAGACAACAGGCTTCCTCGCCTTTTCTTTTCAATACCTACGAGAGGTAAAGAAAAACCCCGATCAAAGAAAACTTAGATCATGCGGATGTAGAGGGGAAATCGAAAAACACTCTAGAAAAAAAAGCATTACGATCAGCGTAAAAACTGTCGTTATAGCCGAGACCGTAAGCCTCCACATCAAGCCGCCAAATATAACATTGCAGCAAACCCAAAAATCGCTAGAAATCAACGCGCTGTGTCGTGGGATAAAGGAACATTGAACAAAGTGAAGATGGGTTCCACTGTGAGATAGTAGAAAGGTCCATATAATGCAAAAATATAGTGGTAAAGCATATTGCCGTTCAATAGTTGACGAAAGGTCATCATCATCGTGCCTTCATCGTCATATCCGGTATTCCGTTGAAGGTCGCAAAGAAAATAAATGGCAATCCAGTAAGCGCCAGCAAACACGTCGCGACAATTGGATTTAACCGCGCCTAGCCTTTGGAAGCCTGAGCGCTTTCACAAACGTGGCGGTCGACTTGCAGCCCAAAATCGTCTTTTCCCCGCACCGGCTGGCCCCTCCACTTACGATATTCGCGCTTGTCCTGGCAATCCTGTCCCACAGGGGAAACCGCCATCTCGGCGGCGGCGCCAACAATTCGACAAGCCTCTCCGTGTAACAAGATTTGCACGCCTCCGACGACGTGCGTCGACGCCGGCGGTTCGGAGCAATGCCTGCACATTTGATCGTGGACTTCGTCAACATCCTATTAATTTGGCATTATCGGTTCAGATGGCCCCAGTTCGTACATACTTATTTGATGAGTTTACTTAGCGTCGACGAGTGATCTGGGGCTTTTCACATGCATGACGATCCGATGCTGCGATCGGAGTGCGTTTAGGAGCGCTGCGCCCCTGTCGGCGGCCTGGGCGCCGGGAGGCCCGCGCGAAGGCCCCCGACAGGTCCTGGAGAGCGTCGCGCCTGGCGTTGCATCGCCTGCCGCTTCTGATGTTCGGCGTGCTGAGCTTTTGCTTCGGCCTCGGGGCATATCTGTTCGGCGTGCTTCTGGTCTTTCCCCGTTACCTGCTGGGCCTCAACGCCGTGCTGGAACCGATCAGTCTGGGGATTGTCTGGTACAGCGGCCTACCGATTGTCGCCGGCGCCGCGCTGGCCGCTGCGGACCTCACCTTCCTGTTCGAGCGGAAGCGGCCGGCCGCGCGGGTGCGCTACGATCCACCGCAAAATCGGTTCGTCACCGTTGCGCTGACCGCATACAATGACGAACTGAGCATCGCCGCGGCGGTCGAGGATTTCCTGGCGCATCCGTTGGTGAGGCGGGTGATCGTCGTCAGCAACAACAGTGCCGACGCCACATTTGAGCGGGCGCAGGCCGCGGGCGCGATCGCGTTGAATGAAGACGCGCTGGGTTATGGACGATGCGTATGGCGCTGTCTGACCGAAGCGACCCGGTACGACGACACGGAATTGGTGGTGCTTTGCGAGGGCGACCGGACGTTCCGCGCTCTCGATATCGAAAAGCTGGTCGCCTACATCCCACATTGCGACATCGTCAACGGCACGCGGACCGTTGAACCGCTCCGGGAGCGCAACACCCAACTCACAACCTTCATGTACTATGGAAATGTGTTCGTCGGCAAATTGCTCGAAGCGAAGCATCTCGGCCTGGGAACGATCACCGACGTCGGCACGACCTACAAGTTGTGCCGGCGCGAGGCGCTGCTGCAATTGCTGCCACGGTTGAATCCCGCCATCAACCTGGAGTTCAACGCGCACTTGATGGACATCGCGCTCGCCGAAGGCCTCTCGATCGTCGAATGCCCGGTGACCTTTCACCAGCGGGTCGGCCAGAGTAAGGGCGGCAATGCCAGCAATCTGCGCGGATTGGCGGTCGGCTTGCGGGATATCATCGGAATCGTCACGAACTGGAAGTACCCTTCGTGAACGCATACCATGAGGTTCGCCATACGCACGATCCGCGGCAACTCGTGCTCTGGCGGACCCTGTGGCGTCACCATTTCAGCGCGATCGTGCCGCCCTCGGCCTGCGTCCTCGATCTCGGATGCGGCTATGGCGAGTTCATCAACAGCGTGGAGGCGCGGCGGCGCATCGCGCTCGATAGTTGGGACGGGTTCCCGGCGTTTTTGGCGCCGGGCGTCGAAGCGATCGTGGCGAGCGTCACCGACCTCGACCGCCTGGAGGATGGCGTCGTGGACTTCGCCTTCGCCAGCAACCTCTTCGAACACCTGACGCAGGCCGATTTCGCGACGACGCTGGCCGCCCTCCGGCGGAAACTATCGCCGGAGGGCACGCTCAATATCCTGCAGCCAAACTACCGCTACGCCTATCGGGAATATTTCGACGACTATACACATGTCGCGGTTTATTCTCATGTAAGTCTTGCAGATTTTCTGGTCGCCAATGGATATCGGGTGATCGAGACGCGATCCCGTTTCCTGCCTTTGACGATCAAATCGCGGGCGCCTGTCCATCCCGCGTTGATCGCCGCCTACCTCAAATCGCCGTTCAAACCGCTCGCTAAGCAGATGTTTCTGCGGGCTCGGGCAGCGTGAGTTATCCTGGAGGAGGCCCTTTGCAAAACGCTCGAACCCGTGGTTTTCCGGGACGCTGCGAGGACATGAGTTGGCGATGTCGCGGCAGCGCCGAGACGGACTGAGACGTTATCGTTTTCCGCTCGCTTGGGTAGCTGACGATGTCGCCACGATGACGGTTCATTGGTTCTCTCTGTGGAGCGCGATCCTCACCAGCGTGTTCGGGCAGACGCTTCTAAAAGCAGGCGCACGCGGCAAATCGGCAACGCACGGTTTCCTTTCGCAGGTGCTCGATCCGCGCACGTTAGGTGGACTCGCGCTGTACGGATTCGCCGCGCTGCTCTACACCGTCGCCTTGCGGCGTATCCCTCTTTCCGTCGCCCTCCCGTGCACGGCGACATCCTACGTTGCGGCCGTCGTTGTGGGGCACGTCCTCTTCAATAAATCCATAACAGTTGGGCACTGGTTGGCTGTGCTTGTCATAGGGTGCGGTGTTGTCCTCCTTGCGCTGGCGGCACGCTGATTGGGCGGACTTCCGAAAGCGCTAAACTTCTGCCTGCCAATGCCCGGCAAGGCCGGGCTGGCGTCGGGCTGACCGACGGACGCCATCTTGCGATCGGCAGGAGGCGAACGCATATCCCAGCCGGAGGTAGGCGGCGGAGGCCATCCATGCCCGAGATCATCGCCAGTCGCGCCACGGCGCGCATCGACGGCGATTTCGTCGTCTTTCTCATCGGAATGCGGATCAACAGACCGTGGAAGGTCGGCAAATGGCTGCCGGTGGCGCGGGCCATGACGCGCATGTTGAAGGAACTCGAGGCGGCGCCGCCCGAGGTCGGGTTTCTCGGCTCGATGGCCCCTGGGATTTCCACGATGCTGATCCAGTACTGGCGCAGCTTCGAACATCTGGAGCGCTACGCGCGCGCCCGAGACAAAGAGCACTGGCCGGCCTGGGTCGAGTTCAACCGGCGGATGAAGGATTCGCGCGGCGACGTCGGCATCTGGCACGAGACCTATCTCGTCCGGGCGGGCGAGTACGAGACGCTCTACAGCGGCATGCCGCTGATGGGGCTCGCCAAGGCCGCGAGCCGCGCCGAGGTGACGGCCGAGACGGACACCGCACGCCTGCGGCTCGGCGAGGCCGGAGAAATGGAAATCGCCGCCTTTGTCCTGAGTTGGGCACCGGCGGCAAGGACCCCGCTGTGTACGAAAGTTCCAGAATTTGTGACCTTGGTGTCGCGGTAGGGACGCGCATTACTGCGCGCCCCCCGCACAGAACCGTACGTGCGGCTTTCCCGCATACGGCTCCCACCTCGGGTGTCTGACGGCGAACCGCTGCTCCGGCCAGGGATGGAGGATACGGGCTTCGGGGATGTGTTGGGCGGCGAGTTGCTTCAGCTCATTCCAGCCCGTGCGGTCCTTCTGACTGCGCCTTCTGAGGGCGCGTCGCCAGAGCCAGAGCACGGAGTCCCGGAAGCCATCGACCGCCCGAATGTTGGTCGGGACGGCGTGGTAGTTCATGAAGCCTCGCACCACCTGCCCCAGCCACTTGCCGGTTTCCGGCAGCGGCCGGTGCATGCGCACGCGCAGCTTGTCCTTCACCTCTTTGAGCTTCGCCCGCACGCGGTCGCGGCGGGATTTCCTGTGAATCAGGAACTTGCCCCGCCGCGATTTGCCGCAGATGAAGGTGAAGCCCAGGAAGTTGAAGGTCTCCGGTTTTCCGAGGCCGCGGGTCGAGCGATCGGCCGCCGCATGGCGGCCGAACTCGATGATCCGGGTCTTGTCCGGGTGGAGCGCGAGCGCAAACGCCTCGAGCCTCGCCCGCATCGCGTCGAGGAAGCGCCGCGCGTCGGCCTCATGCTCGAAGCCGAAGACCAGATCGTCGGCGTAGCGCACGATGATCATATCTCCCTTGGCTTCGCGCTTGCGCCATTGCTCGGCGAACAGATCGATGACGTAGTAGAGGTAGACGTTGGCGAGCAGCGGCGAGATCACCGACCCCTGCCCCGTCCCCCTTTCGCTGACCGTCAGGACCCCGTCCTCCAGGACGCCCGCCTTCAGCCATTTCTGGATCAGGCGGAGGATGCGGACGTCGCCGATCCGATGCTCCAGGAAACGCATGAGCCATTCGTGGCTCACCGTGTCCAGAGCGTCGCTGCGGGCGTTGCATCGCCTGCCGCTTCTGATGTTCGGCGTGCTGAGCTTTTGCTTCGGCCTCGGGGCATATCTGTTCGGCGTGCTTCTGGTCTTTCCCCGCTACCTGCTGGGCCTCAACGCCGTGCTGGAACCGATCAGTCTGGGGATTGTCTGGTACAGCGGCCTACCGATTGTCGCCGGCGCCGCGCTGGCCGCTGCGGACCTCACCTTCCTGTTCGAGCGGAAGCGGCCGGCCGCGCGGGTGCGCTACGATCCACCGCAAAATCGGTTCGTCACCGTTGCGCTGACCGCATACAATGACGAACTGAGCATCGCCGCGGCGGTCGAGGATTTCCTGGCGCATCCGTTGGTGAGGCGGGTGATCGTCGTCAGCAACAACAGTGCCGACGCTACGTTCGAGCGGGCGCAGGCCGCGGGCGCGATCGCGTTGAATGAAGACGCGCTGGGTTATGGACGATGCGTATGGCGCTGTCTGACCGAAGCGACCCGGTACGACGACACGGAATTGGTGGTGCTTTGCGAGGGCGACCGGACGTTCCGCGCTCTCGATATCGAAAAGCTGGTCGCATACATCCCACATTGCGACATCGTCAACGGCACGCGGACCGTTGAACCGCTCCGGGAGCGCAACACCCAACTCACAACCTTCATGTACTATGGAAATGTGTTCGTCGGCAAATTGCTCGAAGCGAAGCATCTCGGCCTGGGAACGATCACCGACGTCGGCACGACCTACAAGTTGTGCCGGCGCGAGGCGCTGCTGCAATTGCTGCCACGGTTGAATCCCGCCATCAACCTGGAGTTCAACGCGCACTTGATGGACATCGCGCTCGCCGAAGGCCTCTCGATCGTCGAATGCCCGGTGACCTTTCACCAGCGGGTCGGCCAGAGTAAAGGCGGCAATGCCAGCAATCTGCGCGGATTGGCGGTCGGCTTGCGGGATATCATCGGAATCGTCACGAACTGGAAGTACCCTTCGTGAACGCATACCATGAGGTTCGCCATAAGCACGATCCGCGGCGACTCGTGCTCTGGCGGACCCTGTGGCGTCACCATTTCAGCGCGATCGTGCCGCCCTCGGCCTGCGTCCTCGATCTCGGATGCGGCTATGGCGAGTTCATCAACAGCGTGGAGGCGCGGCGGCGCATCGCGCTCGATAGTTGGGACGGGTTCCCGGCGTTTTTGGCGCCGGGCGTCGAAGCGATCGTGGCGAGCGTCACCAACCTCGACCGCCTGGAGGATGGCGTCGTGGACTTCGCCTTCGCCAGCAACCTCTTCGAACACCTGACGCAGGCCGATTTCGCGACGACGCTGGCCGCCCTCCGGCGGAAACTATCGCCGGAGGGCACGCTCAATATCCTGCAGCCAAACTACCGCTACGCCTATCGGGAATATTTCGACGACTATACACATGTCGCGGTTTATTCTCATGTAAGTCTTGCAGATTTTCTGGTCGCCAATGGATATCGGGTGATCGAGACGCGATCCCGTTTCCTGCCTTTGACGATCAAATCGCGGGCGCCTGTCCATCCCGCGTTGATCGCCGCCTACCTCAAATCGCCGTTCAAACCGCTCGCTAAGCAGATGTTTCTGCGGGCTCGGGCAGCGTGAGTTATCCTGGAGGAGGCCCTTTGCAAAACGCTCGAACCCGTGGTTTTCCGGGACGCTGCGAGGACATGAGTTGGCGATGTCGCGGCAGCGCCGAGACGGACTGAGACGTTATCGTTTTCCGCTCGCTTGGGTCGCTGACGATGTCGCCACGATGACGGTTCATTGGTTCTCTCTGTGGAGCGCGATCCTCACCAGCGTGTTCGGGCAGACGCTTCTAAAAGCAGGCGCACGCGGCGAATCGGCAACGCACGGTTTCCTTTCGCAGGTGCTCGATCCGCGCACGTTAGGTGGACTCGCGCTGTACGGATTCGCCGCGCTGCTCTACACCGTCGCCTTGCGGCGTATCCCTCTTTCCGTCGCCCTCCCGTGCACGGCGACATCCTACGTTGCGGCCGTCGTTGTGGGGCACGTCCTCTTCAATGAATCCATAACAGTTGGGCACTGGTTGGCTGTGCTTGTCATAGGGTGCGGTGTTGTCCTCCTTGCGCTGGCGGCACGCTGATTGGGCGGACTTCCGAAAGCGCTAAACTTCTGCCTGCCAATGCCCGGCAAGGCCGGGCTGGCGTCGGGCTGACCGACGGACGCCATCTTGCGATCGGCAGGAGGCGAACGCATATCCCAGCCGGAGGTAGGCGGCGGAGGCCATCCATGCCCGAGATCCTCGCCAGTCGCGCCACGGCGCGCATCGACGGCGATTTCGTCGTCTTTCTCATCGGAATGCGGATCAACAGACCGTGGAAGGTCGGCAAATGGCTGCCGGTGGCGCGGGCCATGACGCGCATGTTGAAGGAACTCGAGGCGGCGCCGCCCGAGGTCGGGTTTCTCGGCTCGATGGCCCCTGGGATTTCCACGATGCTGATCCAGTACTGGCGCAGCTTCGAACATCTGGAGCGCTACGCGCGCGCCCGAGACAAAGAGCACTGGCCGGCCTGGGTCGAGTTCAACCGGCGGATGAAGGATTCGCGCGGCGACGTCGGCATCTGGCACGAGACCTATCTCGTCCGGGCGGGCGAGTACGAGACGCTCTACAGCGGCATGCCGCTGATGGGGCTCGCCAAGGCCGCGAGCCGCGCCGAGGTGACGGCCGAGACGGACACCGCACGCCTGCGGCTCGGCGAGGCCGGAGAATGGAAATCGCCGCCTTTGTCCTGAGTTGGGCACCGGCGGCAAGGACCCCGCTGTGTACGAAAGTTCCAGAATTTGTGACCTTGGTGTAATCTTCCTGTTATTCGTGGTGAAAAGAATCAACACAAAGAACGCAAAGGTCCCACGAAGGGCACAGAAAGCACGACTGGGACTTTCAAGTAAGGCTCCGCGAAGGGGCGTGGAAGGTCGACGCCGCGACCCGAAGGGCCGGACGGGGTGTGGTCCGCTGCTATGAGCTTTGTCGCATTGCACCCCGCCGCCCTCAGGGAACATCCGCCTGTTATCGGCGTTCTCGCGAACCGCCCTGGCGGGGGAGATGGCCATGAAAGCGATCGCGGACCTTCCGACATTCGACCCCGAGAGCGGTGAGCTTCTGTCGGTCGTCGAGACGCCGAAGGACAGCCGCAACAAATATGCGTTCAATCCCGCCCTCGGCCTCTTCGAACTGAGGCGCGTCCTGCCGCGCGGCATGATGTTTCCTTACGACTTTGGCTTCATTCCGGCGACCAAGGCTGACGACGGCGATCCGCTCGACGTCCTCCTGATGCTCGAGGATTCCGCGCCTCAGGGCTGCGTCGTCCGCGTCCGCGCCATCGGGGCGATCGAGGCGCGCCAGCGCGAGGCGAAGGGCGAGTGGGAGCGCAACGACCGACTGATCGCCGTCGCCGCGCACGCAAAAATCCACGCCGACCTCAGGAGCGTGAAGGAGCTCAATCCGAAAATCCTCGACGAGATCGAAGCGTTCTTCCGCGATTACAACGAGCTCGACGGCAAGGAATTCGAGCCCCTGAAGCGCTCCGGCCCGAACGCGGCCATGAGCCTGATCCAGGAGGCGCAGGAGAAGAAAGCCGCGGGGAAGAAGGCGGCGTAAGGGTCGTTGAAAGGAGACGGAACCGGGGATGGCGCAGTCGCCCCCGCTCCGAATACAGTTGTGCGCGTTGATACAGGCGCGGATTTCGAAGCAGTGATGCAGAACGAAGTTGCCAACCCAACCAATTTCGCTGAGTCTTCAATGAATTAGATCTGGCGACGGAACTTTTGATTGACGGCGGACGGAAGTCGTGTCATTCTTGCTTTGTTCACGTCTGCAACGCGCGCAGGCACAGGGTCGTCTGCGCCTGCGGCTTGTCAACCATCGGCGACCCTGTAGATGCGGGCGCTGACCGCGTCCTCCGCGCTCATCGAGCGCGGCTACAACGCGGCCCTGTAGACGCGGGCGCTGACCGCGTCGGCCGCACTCAGCGAGCGCGCTACAACGCGACCCTGTAGATGCGGGCGCTACCGCGTCCTCCGCGCTCATCGAGCGCGGCTACAAAGGGCCCGCGAGGAGGACAGATTTTGGCGCCCAGGCGATTGGAAAGATTGAGCCAGAGACAAACAGTGCAGGGGCGCCCGGGGTCGAGTTTCGACGCAAGCGAGAAGCAGCCCTCGCGCTCGGGTCGCGCCTCCGACGCGTCACCTTGTCACGCCGCCGACCAAACCTTCCCCCGCCGTCTTGCGCCCGACACGCGCGGCGCCTAAAGCCAGCATTGCGCCGCATGGGGCCCCGGCCCGCGGCGGAAACGCAAGGGAGGGTGCTCGTGTCGCACAAGATTCTCGTCGCCCAGGGCGGCGGACCGACGGCGGTGATCAACCAGTCGCTGGTCGGCGTCGCGCTCGAGGCGCGTCGCTTCTCCGACGTGTCCCACGTCTATGGCGCGATCCACGGAGTGCGCGGCATCGTCAACGACGACCTCGTCGACCTCGGCCAGGAGACGTTCGGCAACCTCGAGGCGGTCGCTGCGACCCCCGCCGCCGCGCTCGGCTCGACCCGCGACAAGCCGGACGTCAAATACTGCCAGGAGATCTTCAAGGTTCTCAAAGCGCACGATATCGACACGTTCTTCTACATCGGCGGCAACAATTCCTCCGACACCGTGCGCATCGTCGCCGAAGAGGCGAAGAGGGGCGGCCATAACCTGCGGGCGGTCCACATCCCGAAGACGATCGACAACGATCTCGTCGGCTTCGACCACGTGCCCGGCTATCCGTCGGCGGCGCGCTTCGTCGTCCAGGCTTTCGCCGGCGCTAATCTCGACAACAGCGCGCTCACCGGCGTCTATTGCGCGGTGGTGATGGGCCGTCACGCCGGCTTTCTCACCGCAGCCTCGGCGCTTGCCCGCAAATACCCGGACGACGGCCCGCATCTGATTTATCTGCCCGAGCGCACCTTCGTCGTCGACAAATTCCTCACCGACGTGAAGGACACCTTCGAGCGGCACGGGCGCTGCATCATCGCGGCCTCCGAGGGCATCCACGACGACAAGGGCGAAGCGATCATCACCAGGCTCATGGGGCGCACGGAGAAGGACGCGCACGGCAACGTCCAGCTTTCCGGCACCGGCGCGCTCGCCGACCTCCTCTGCGAGGAAGTCAAGTCGAAGCTCGGCATCAAGCGGGTGCGCGGCGACACCTTCGGCTATCTGCAGCGCTCCTTCGTCGGCTGCGTCAGCAAGGTCGACCAGCGCGAGGCGCGAGAGGTCGGCGAGAAGGCGGTGCAATACGCCATGGGCGGCGCGAAGGGCGGGTCGGTCGCGATCCGCCGCGTCGCCGATTACGCCGTCGACTATCCGCTGATCCCGCTGGAAACCGTCGCCGGCAAGACGCGGGTGATGGAGGACCATTTCATCAACGACGCCGGCAACGACGTCACTCCGGCCTTCCACGACTACCTGCGCCCGCTCATCGGCGCCGACATGCCCGAGGTCGCCCGGCTGCGGGCGGCGAAGGTCGAGAAGGCCGGCGTCCTGGAGGGGGATGTGACCTGAGGGGCGGCGGGCGGCTCAGGTTTGGGCGGCGAGCGCGCGCGCCTCGAGGCCGGGGAAGAGGAAGTTCTTCCCGGCCGAGAAATCGAAGTTGGGATCCTCGAAGGCGATCATCTTGCCGGGATTGAGGAGGCCCTGCGGGTCCGTTTCGCGTTTGAAGGCGAGCTGAATCGAATCCGTCTGCTTCATGCCGCCTTCCTCGAGCGTATAACGGTGGGGGTTGAATATTGTCGCCCCCATCGCCTCGTGCTCGACGATGATCTCCTGCAATCGCGCCTCGGTCGTGAAGCGCACCAGCGGCAATCCGGCGAAGCCGAGGCGGCCGTTGAACCGGATCACCTCGAGGTGCCCGATGATCTCGGCGGCGAGACGGTCGTGGATGCGCTTCACGGTCCCGAGCGAATCGTCCTCGAAATAGCGCACCTGGAGATAGGTGATCGCCGGATCGACGCGCAGCGCGCGGAGCGTCGTGTGGTTCCAGGTCAGTTCGTAGATCGGCGGCAGGCCCGCCAGCGTTTCGGGGGAAGCGCGGCTGGAAACGAACAGGGTTTCAGCGCTCTTGAACGGACGGGTGAAAGCCTCGAACGCGTCCAGCGCATGCGGCGCCACCATCACGCAAACCACGCTCTTGTCCTTCGGGATCAGGCTTCGATGCCGGAGGAAATAGGCGTGCGGCGCGGGCGCCGCGACGACGGTGACGAGTTTCTTGAGGATCCCGTCCTGTTCGCCGAGCGCCAGCCCGTAGGCCGCCGCGGCGTGAAAGGCGTCGAAGCCGATGATCGCTTCGACCCAATCATAGCTCGCGGTCAGCGGCGCCTCGACCTCGGTGATGACGCCATTGGTTCCATAGGCGTGCACGGCCTTGTGCAGGTCCCGGCCCGTGAGCTCCAGGGCGCGCGGCTCGGCTTCCATCGTGAGCACGCGCAGGCGCAGCACATTGCCGAAGTCCCTGAGGCCTCCCCAGGTGATCGAGCCGACGCCGCCCGAGCCGCCCGCGACGAAGCCTGCGATCGTCGCCGTCGCGCGGGTCGAGGGGAACATGCGCAGTTCCTGGCGGGAGGCGGCGGTCTCTCTGTCGATCTCGCGCAGGATCGCGCCGGGTTCACAGACGACGCGGCCGGCCTCGACCGAGAGAACCCTGTTCATCTCGATGAGGTTGAGAAGAACGCCGCCGGTCAGCGGCATCGCCTGGCCGTAGTTGCCTGTTCCGCCCCCTCTCGGCGTGACGGGGATGCCGAGTTTGTGCGCCGACTTGAGCACGGTTACGACCTCGGCCTCGGTCTTCGGCGTAACGACAATGTCGGCGGTCACCGCTTCGAGCTCGCGCTTCAGGACCGGCGAGTACCAATAGAAGTCGCGGCTCTTCTGCTTGACCAGAGTCGGGTTGTCCTCGCATTTGATCGAGCCAATGAGGTTTCGAAACCCGGCGATGTCATAGGCTCGGCTCACGACGCAATTCCCTCCAGCGAGTAGATCTCCGCATAATCGGGCGGCGGTGCGGATACTTTTCCCGCGTGAAGGACGAGGCGGTCGGCGTGGGGACGGGCGAAAAGCTCGGTGAAATCGCGCGCCCGGACGATGATCATGTCCGCTCGCGCGCCCGGGCGAAATCCTTCCAGTTCGAGCCCCATCGCTCGAGCCGGGTTTGCGCGCACGGCCGACGCCCAATCCGCGAAAGGATAGTCCAAATGCAGGATCCTCACGCCCTCGCGCCAGACTTCGAGCATGTCGAGGTCGCCATAGGCGAAGAAGGGATCGCGCACGTTGTCGCTCGCGATCATCACGTTGACGCCGGCGGCCTTCAGTTCGTGCAGCGCGGTGACGCCGCGCCAGCGGGGGGTGCGACCCGCAAACCGGTCCTGCAGGAACATATTGCACATCGGCAGCGACACGACGCTTAAGGCCGCCCGCGCCACGATGTCGACCGTGCGCTTTTGCTCGTCATCCTCCTGGCGAGAAAGCGAGCAGCAATGGCCGACCAGGATACGCCCGGCAAACCGCCGTTCGATCGCCATTTCGGCGATGACCCGTAGCGAGCGGGCGGCCGGGTCGCCGGTTTCGTCGACGTGGAAATCGAGCTCCCACCCCTTCCGCTCCGCGAGCGCGAACAGAGCTTCGAGCGCCTCGCGCAGGCGCGGAGTCATGTACGTCACAGCGCCGAGAATCTTCGATCCATAGGCGTCGAGCGCCGCCTCGATTCGCGCCATGTGGGCGGGGTCGAGCGCGAACTCGACCATGAAGAGCGGAACGCCCTGCAGCTCGATCCTGCCCCGCCATCGCTCGCGCGCCTCGGCGAACACCGGCCAGCTGATTGCGGTCTGCTTGCCGATGCTGTCGATATGCGTGCGGACGGCTGCGGCGCCGTGCGCATAGGCGGAGCGGAGACAGAACTCCATGCGCGCCGCGACATCCTTGGCGTTCCAGTTGGCCTCGCGGTCGCGTTCGACGGCCCGCAACGCCCCCGCGAAGTCGCCGGTCGGATTGGGCGCGCGACGCCAGATGTGAGCTTTGTCGAGATGGGTATGGGCGTCGACGAACAGCGGCAGGACGATCTGAGAGGGGAGAGCGATCAGCGGCGCGTCGCCGAACTCGCCCGCGCCTTCCGGCGCGATTTCGGCGATCCGTCCATCGTCGACGAGCATGTCGACCGTGGCGAAGCCGTCGCGGTCGACGGGCCCCGCGCCCTTGGGCAAGTGCGAGGCGAGGACGCGGGCCTCGGCGAGCGCGAAGCGACTCGCGCCGGAACGGATAACGAGGCGTTCGGCCGGCCGAGCGTCGTCGACGGGGCGGCGGCGCTCCCGAGAACAGGGGCCATCTCGGTCATCGATGCGCTGCTTTCCCCATCCTCGCCTATTTCGGCCGAAGGTCGAGCCCGACGCCCTTGTCGACGAAGCGGAGCGTGTAAGCCTTCTTGTAGTCGAGCCCGGGTTTGACGACGCCCGCCTTGACCATCTGGTCGTAGAACGCCTTGATCCGCTCGTCCGTCATGGCGCCGACGCCGAGCCTCAGCGTGTCGCCCGAATCGACCAGCCCGTACTCCTTGATCTTGCCGATCGAGAACGCGATCTGCTCGTCCGTCATTTCCGGATTGTCCTGCTTGATCCGGGCGTTGGCCTTCGCGTTGTCGCCGTAGAGATAATGGTACCAGCCGATCGTCGAAGCGTCGACGAACCGCTGCACGACGTCGGGATGGTCGGCGATGATGTCGGCGCGCGTCTCGATGGTCGTCGCATAGGTCCCGTAGCCGTAATCGGCGAGCAGGAAAATGTTCGGCTTGAAGTGGCCCTGGCGCTCGACGGCGAAAGGCTCGGAGGTGACGTAGCCCTGCTGGATGGAGTGCACGTCGGCGATGAACGGGCCGGGATTGAAGGTATAGGGCCTGACATTCTCCTCCTTGAATCCGTACTCCGACTTCATCCATTGATAGAAGGAGCCGAGCCCTTCCTTGCCGATGAAGGCGGTCGCCTTCGGCAGGTCGGTCCACTTGTCGAGGCCGACCCCCGGATGCGACATCATGATTTGGGGGTCCTTTTGCAAATGGGCGGCGACGACGACGATCGGCACGTCCCTCGCGACCGCGTCGAAGGCCAGCAGAAGATTCCCGCCCATGTAGAAGTCGAGCTTGCCGGCGGCCAGCAGAATCTCGTTGGCCTGCTGCGGGCCGCCGGGGACGATCGTCACGTCGAGCCCGTATTTGGCGTAGGTTCCGTCGACCAGGGCCTGATAGTATCCGCCATGCTCGGCCTCGGCGAGCCAGTTCGTGCCGAACGACACCTTGTCCGCGGCGAGGGCCGACGAAGCGGCCAAGGAGAAGCTGGCACAGAGCCACACGCCAAGCTGGTTCATGAGCGATCTCCCGCGACAGTGCGAAGCTCCAACTCTTGCAACTTCCCAGTTACAGTGCAACTCGGCGCCGATCGATCCGGGCGTCGAACGGCTGGCCAAAGAACAGGAATTCCGATGCGCCGACTGAACGCCGCCACGATCCACCCGCCGTTCGCCAACTACGCGCACGGGGTCGAGGTCGAGCCGGGGCGGCGCATCGTCTTTTGTTCCGGCCAGTTGGGCATAGACCGGGACGGAACCATTCCCAATTCCGTCGAGGGGCAGGCGCGGCTCTGCTTCCGGGCGATCGAGGCGATCCTCGGCGAGGCCGGGATGACGCTCGCGGATCTCGTGCGGGTCAGCGCCTATGTATCGTCGGCGCAGCATCTCAGCGGCTACATGAAGGTTCGCGACGAATTTGTCGGCGTCCCGCCGCCCGCGTCGACGCTCCTCGTCGTTCAGGGCTTCGCCCGCCCTGAATTCAAGGTGGAGATCGAGGCCGTCGCCGCGCGGGCGCCTTGAGGTGGGTTCGCGGGGACGCGCTCCTCGACTGCATCGACTGCGGGACTTGCCCTCACCCCGGCCCTCTCCCGCGAGCGGGAGAGGGGGCGCGTTCCCTTCTCCCGCTTGCGGGAGAAGGTGGCCGGCGACAGCCGGCCGGATGAGGGCCTGCGCCGGGCCTGCGCCGCGAGGCCTTGGTTCGCCGCGCCTCCTCGGCTGTACCGAGGGCTGGGCGCTATCGTGTATGAGGAGACGCAAATGCTGACGACGAAATATTGGATGGAAATGACCTGGCGCGACTTCGCCGCCGCCGACATGAGCGAGGTCGTGGCGGTGCTGCCGGTCGCCGCCGTCGAACAGCACGGGCCTCACCTGCCGGTCGGAGTGGATGCATTCATCAACGAGGGCCATCTGGCGCGGGCGATCGAGCGCATACCCGCGGATATGCCGGTTCTGTTCCTGCCGCTGCAGGCGATCGGAAAGTCGAACGAGCACATCGGTTTTCCCGGCACACTGACCTTTTCGCTCGAGACGGTGACGCGCGCATGGATCGAAATCGGCGAGAGCGTCGCCCGCGCCGGTTGCCGCAAGCTGGTGTTCGTGAATTCGCACGGCGGCAATGTCGCGGTCATCGCCGCGGTTGCGCGCGAACTGCGCGTTCGCCATCGGATGCTCGCCGTCAACGCAGCCTGGAGCGCGTTTGGTTATCCGCCGGGCATGTTCACGGCCCGCGAGCTCGCGCACGGAATCCATGGCGGCGATGCAGAAACGTCGCTGATGCTCGCATTCAAGCCGGAAAGCGTGCGCATGAGCGAGGCCAGGAATTTCGTAAGCGCCGCGGTCGGGGTCGAGGAGGAGTTCAAGCGGCTGCGGGTCACGCAGCCGATCGGCTTTGGCTGGATGTCGAGCGACCTTCACGAGCTCGGCGCGGCAGGGGACGCGTCCATCGCGAGCGCCGCCAAGGGGGAAGCCTGCGCCGAGTTCGCCGTCGACAGGTTCATCGAGTTGCTGCAGGACGTGCTCGCTTTTGATCTCGAGCGCTTGCGCGAAGGGCCCATCGACCGACCGCGGTGAACTACCGGGCCTTAGCGGGTTCGGCGTCCGGCGTGAGGCGCAGCGCGCGGAGAGCGAAGGGCGCCGTCAGGCCCTGGACGATGACCGAGAAGGCGACGACCGCGAAGGCGACGATGAGGATGTCGTCGCGCCGCGGCACGTCGGGCGGCAGCGCCAGCGCCAGCGCCAGCGCGAGCGCGCCGCGCAAGCCGCCCCACCAGAGAAGATGCTGTTCGTTTAGCGGAATGGCCCAGCGCGACCGCGAGAAGGCGAGGCAGATCGGATAGACGGCGAGAGCGCGGCCGGCCAGCGTGAGCCCGACGGCGATCGCCAGCGCCCGCCAGCCCTCGCGGTTGAAGTCGACGAGCGCCGTCGCCGAGCCGATCAGCAGGAAAACCAGGGAGTTGGCGAGGAACGCGGCGAACTCCCAGAACTCGAGCACTAGAGTCCGGCCGTGTGCGCTGAGCGAAAGGCCGAAACCTGACTTCGGCATCAGCACGCCGAGATTGCCCATGACGATTCCGGCGGCGACGGTCGCGAGCACCCCTGAGCCGTGGAAGTGCTCGGCGAGAACGAACGAGCCGAAGGCGGCCAGAACGGTCAACGCGGTTTCGACGAGGTGATCGTCTGAGGTTCCGGCGACGAGCACTGCGGCGAGGCCGACGAGGATGCCGGTGACGAGGCCGCCGCCGGCGGTCTCGGCAAAAATTCTGGCGGCTTCGAGCGCTCCGACGCCGCTGCCAGAATGCGCCGCCCACACGAGCACCAGCGTGAACAGAACCGTCGCCGCGCCGTCGTTGAACAGGCTTTCGGACTCGATGAGGAGGCTGAGCCGCCCGGTAACCCTCGATTGGCGCAGAAGCGCAATCACCGATATCGGGTCGGTGGCGGCGATGAGCGCTCCGAACGCCAAAGCGGTTTCGGTGGGCCATACCAGCCATCGAACAAGCCCCCAGGCGACGACCGCGGCGCTGACCACGACGCCGACAATCGCGAGCGTGAGAACCGGAAAGAGGTCGCGCCTGAGCTCCTTCCAGCGCAGGTTCAGCGCCGCCTCGAACAGGAGCGGCGGCAGAATGACGTCGAAGATCAGGTCGTGCGTGAGCGCCAATCCCGCGTCGACGCGAAAGCCTGCCAGAGCCGCGCCCGCCAGGACGAGGCCGACGGTGTAGGGCAGCCGCAGGCGTCGCGCCGCGAGCGCGACCAGGATGGCCATGCCGAGCAGGCCCAGGGCGCGAATGAGGAACTGGTCCATGCCGGCCTGTTTACCCGCGCCGGCGGTGGCGCGGAAGAAAAACCGGGCGGCGTTGCCCCTTCTCCCCGCTTGCGGACACAAGGTGGCGCGAAGCGCCGGATGAGGGGCTACGCGGACCTGTGCCGTGAGCGGCGACGGCGGCCTCCGCCGCCTGGCGCAACCACGTCACCTTTTCCCCGTAATCCCCCGGCCGATCACTCGGCGGCCGCCGTCGGCTCGGCCGCAACGGGAAGGGCGAACTGAAATGTGCTGCCGCGCTTCTCATTCGGGCGCGCCCAGATTTTCCCTCCGTGCTGCTCGATAATCGACCGGCAGATCGACAGGCCGATCCCTATTCCGCTGGGCTTGGTCGAGTAAAAAGCCTCAAAGACGCGATCGGCTTCGGCCGCTTCGAGGCCTGGGCCCGTGTCGCTGACCGAGACGAGAGCGTTGGCCCCATCGTCCTGCCGAGTTTCGATTGACAGCTCTCGCACCTGGCCGTCGCTCATGGCCTCGACGGCGTTGAGGATGAGATTGAGCACCACCTGTTGAAGTTGTGCCCGGTCCCCCACGATCGCGGGCGCTGCATCTGCGAGCTTGGCGTTGAGGGTGACGCGGCTGCGCGTGATCTCGCTGCGGGTCAGCGCAATCACCTCGCGGATCGCGTCGTTGATGTCGAGCCGATCCATCGTGATCGGATCCTTCTTCGCCAGAGCGCGAATCCGGCCGATGACGTCGCTTGCTCGCCAGCCGTCCCTCGCGATGGATGCGAGCAATCGCCGCGCTTCAGCCTGGTTCGGAGGGTCCGCGTTGAGCCAGCGCGACGCCGTGCTGGCGTTTATGACAACGGCCGTCAGGGGCTGATTGATCTCATTGGCAATGGACGCGGTGAGCTCGCCGAGGCTCGTCAACCGCGCGACCTGCGCGAGCTCCATGCGCGTCTCCTGCAAGGCGCGCTCGGCTTCATCGGCGCGAACCCTGTCGCTGACGTCAGTGGCGACGCCGCGGTATCCCACGAAGCGCCCCTGCGGGTCGAAGACGGGCTTGCCGCTGACGGAGACCCAGACCCTCGATCCATCCCCGCGGATCGTCCGGTAGGTGAAGCCGCGAAACGGCTCATGCGCGTCGAGGGCGGCGCGATGAATGCGCCACTTCTCGGGGTGTTCGTCGAGATCCGTCGCCAGGTCCCATCGCCTCGCGCCGAGTCCGGCGCCGAAAAGCGAGTCCGAAATGACCGTGAATCGATGATCGGTCCCGGTCTCCCAGAACCAGTCGGACGCCGTCTCGGCATAATCGCGGAAGCGCTCCTCGCTGTCGCGCAGCGCCGCCTCGGCGCGTTTGCGTGCGTCGATGTCGCGAAGGTTGACCACGAAGGCGCGCACGCTCGGCTCGCCAAGCAGGTTGGTTATGGTGCTTTCTGTCCAAATCCAATTTCCGTACTTGTGTCGAATGAGCCGCTCGCTCGCGTAGATGCTTCCGTGGCGGCGCTGCGCTTCGACCGACTGCTTCCTGGCGTCTTCCGCCTGATCGGGATGAATGAAATCAAAAGCGCTGCATCCAACGAGCTCTCTCGCCGCATACGCCAGCACCCGTTCGACCGAAGGGCTCGCATAAAGAACGCTGCCGTCCTGGTCGAGCAGCAGCACCACGTCGTAGGCGTGCTCGATGAGCGCGCGAAAACGTCTGGCGCTCTCCCGAGCCGCCTCTTCGGCGTACCTGCGTTCGGTGATGTCCTCGCAGGCGATGAGCACGGCCGCATCCCCGCTCGAACGTTTTATCGCCTTGGCGTTCTCCCGGACCCAAAGCGCGGCGCCATCCTTGCGGATCGTTTGCGCCTCCCACGTGTTCGCTTGATCCGGCCTTTCCAGGCAAAGGTCCAAATTCTCCCGAACGCGCTCCCGTTCGGCGTCGGAAAACACCTTGAATACGGGTTGTCCAAGCAACTCGTCGACGCGATAGCCGAGTTGAGCCGCGCCAAACTCGTTCACCGACAGGACGGTCCCGGCGGCGTCGACAAGGAAATACATAAACGGACTGTTCTCCAAGAACGCCCGCCACTCCGGATCGCTCGGCACAGCTCTCCTCGATGCAATGGATCGCAACTCTGCGGCTGTTTATAGCAGTCGCTGCGGGAATTGACGCCGGCCCGGGCTGGCGCAGTTCCCTCGGGTTCAGCGGGACCCACATATTCCAGATCGCTTTTTTCTTCTCGTTGCACGGCGTAGCGTCCCGTCGCATGCTCCTGGAAACGGTTTGGGGCCGCGATGAGGCAATCAAGAGTTCTGCTTGACCGAGATTTTATCATCGGCCGCGTCGACCCTCGCCTGTTCGGCGCTTTCGTCGAGCATCTGGGCCGCGGCGTCTACGGCGGCCTCTACGAGCCTGGCCACCCGACCGCCGATGAGCGAGGTTTTCGCCGCGACGTGCTCGAGCTCGTCAAGGAGCTCGGCGTCACCGTTGTCCGCTATCCCGGCGGCAACTTCGTCTCCAGCTACAATTGGGAAGACGGAGTCGGCCCCGCCGAGGCGAGGCCGAAAAGGCTGAGCTATGCCTGGGGCTCGATCGAACCCAACACATTCGGCACGAACGAGTTCATCGACTGGTGCCGCGCCGCCGGCGTCGAGCCCATGCTCGTCGTCAACCTTGGCACGCGCGGCCCCAGGGACGCCGGCTATTTCGTCGAGTACTGCAATCATCCCGTCGGCACTGCGCTGTCCGAGCTGCGCAGGTCGCATGGCTGGGATAAGCCGCACGCCGTCAAGTTCTGGTGCCTCGGCAGCGAGATGGACGGATCCTGGCAGGCGTCCGTCGGCAGCGCGCAGGAATACGGCGCGCTCGCAACCCAGGCCGCCAAGACCATGCGCTGGGCGGACGAGTCGATCGAACTCGCCGCCTCCGGGTCCTCGGGATTGAACCGGGCGACCTTTGGCTACTGGGACGAGACGGTGCTCGAGCACACCTTCGATCACGTCGAATGGATCGGGCTGCACACCTACTTGAACAACTGGAAAGACGATGCGGCGGCCTTCCTCGCGAGCGCCGACCTCGTTGACGCCTTGTTCGAGCGGGTGATCGCCATCTCCGACGCCGCCGCCGCCAAGCGCCGATCCTCCAAGCAGATCATGCTGAGCTTCGACGAATGGAATGTCTGGTACCGGACCCGCCGCCCCTTCGAGTACCGCGTCCGGCGCGGATGGCCGGTCGCGCCGCCGATCCTTGAGGAGGCGTATTCGGTCGAGGATGCGCTCGTGGTCGGCGGCGTCCTCATCTCGCTCCTCAATCATGCCGACCGGGTGAAATGCGCCTGTATCGCCCAACTTGCCAATGTGATCGCCCCGATCACGACCGAGACCGGCGGTCCGGCATGGAGGCAGGCGATCTTCTATCCCTTTGCGCTGACGAGCCGATTCGCTCGCGGCGACGTGCTCCGCAGCAGGATCGAGTGCGAAAGCTATGCGGCGGCGTATTACGATCCGTATACTGTGGAGGACCCATTCCATCCTGTGCCGAATGCGTCATATCTAAAGCTCTCGGCGGTCGCCAACGAGGACGGCGGCCTTACGCTGTTCGCGCTCAACCGCGACCTCGAGCAGGAGATGACCGTATCGGTCAATGCACGGGGTTTCGGCCGGCTTGCCCTGGTCGAGGCGACCGTGCTGACGGACGGCGACCTCAAAGCCGCCAACACCAAGGCGGCGCCCTTTCGCGTGAAGCCGGCGAGGCTCAGCGGCGTCGCTGTCGGCGCCGAGACGGTCAGGATGGAGCTGCCGCCGGCGTCCTGGAGCATGGTCAATCTGAAGGCCGGGCCCTGACCCTCGGTCCGAGCGTCCAAACATCCGCTAAGTTTCGGCGGTAGCCACTCGCCAGTCCGCCGGAATTTCGCTTCGGGCGGACACCTTTAGATCGCCAGGCGCGACGAACGATACCGACGCGCCGGATTGCGGTCGAGGCGGAATGCGACGATTGCGCCAGGACCAACCGTTCCTGAAAGAAGCTTCGAACGCGTCAGCTCGACCCGGCGCGCAACACTCGTCCCAAGCAATCCGGCGTCGCGACTCGCGTGAAGCGGACTTTGCCTGCCGGCAAACAGCCGCAGTCAATTCCTGCCGTCAGCTGCAACGAGGACCCGAAATGACTCGGTGTGAACACGTCTGCCGAACATCATTCGCCTTGGCTCGAAGATTGTGCCGACCGGGTCGCTGCGCGTGGAAATTGACCTTGGCTCCCTCAGCCTGGTCTTTATCTGCCGTGCTTCACCGCCGCAAAACCAAGGTATAGGGTGCTAAAAACCAATATTTGTTCGAACAGACTTTCGTTTGCTGGAAAATTTAAATTGGTCAAACTAGGCTTTGGCCAGCAGTATTGTACGTGACAAGTGATCTCCCCTCAGACCTGACCGCTGAAGGTAACGCACCAAAAAACTAGATGAATAATCCAACAGGAGAAACATCCAATGACGACCGCAGTGAACGAGATTTCCATCCCCGACAGCAAGATCGCTCGTGAAATAACCGAGCTGGTGAGGGACACGGAATCGCCGCTTCTCTTTCACCATTCGAGCCGCGTTTACCATTGGGGCGCCCTGGCGGGCAAGCGTAAGGGGCTACGGTTCGATCCTGAGCTGCTCTACGCGGGAGCAATGTTTCATGACATGGGTCTCACTCACCAGCATCGTAGCGAGCACGATCGCTTCGAGGTTGACGGAGCCAATGCCGCCCGCGACTTTTTGCGGAGCCGAGGCATTCCCCAGCAGGACGTCGACACGGTTTGGACCGCGATCGCGCTGCACACCACGCCCGGGATTCCGCCACATATGCACCCGGTCATCGCGCTGGTCACCGCCGGCGTCGAAATGGACGTGCTGGGATTTGCCTATGCCGATTACACCCAAGCGGAGCGCGAGGCGGTCGTCCATGCCCACCCCCGTAGCGGTAGCTTCAAGGAAGACATCATCCAGGCCTTCTACGACGGTTTCGGGCGCAAGCCGGAGACGACGTTCGGCACAGTCAACGCGGACGTGCTCGCAGACAAAGATCCGAGCTTCAGACGACGCAACTTTTGCAGCGTGATCCGTGGATCCGCATGGCAGGGGTGACTGTACGTCGCGCCCGACCGGCGTCGCCAAGGCGTCGGACCGCTTGAGACCAACGCCTTCTATCCAAATTTTCGGAGCTCATCATGTCCAACGATACGAGATTTACCAACGCCACCGGCGCTCCCGTCGCCGATAACACCAACATTCAGACAGCTGGCCCGCGCGGCCCTGCGCTGCTCCAGGACATCTGGCTGCTTGAGAAGCTGGCGAACTTCGACCGCGAAGTCATTCCGGAACGCCGCATGCACGCAAAAGGCTGGGGCGCGCATGGGACCTTCACGGTCACCCACGACATTACGCGCTATACTCGGGCGAAGATCTTCAGCGAGGTCGGCAAGAAGACGCCGATGTTCGTACGCTTCTCGACCGTCGCCGGCGAACGTGGCGCCGCCGATGCTGAGCGAGACATCCGTGGAACCGCCCTCAAGTTCTACACCGAGGACGGCAACTGGGACATCGTGGGCAACAACACTCCGGTGTTCTTCTTCCGTGATCCCCTGAGATTTTCGGATCTGAACCACGCCATCAAGCGTGACCCCCGGACAGGACTCCGAAGCGCAAACAACAACTGGGATTTTTGGACCCTCCTGCCGGAGGCCCTTCATCAAGTGACCGTTGTCATGTCCGACCGCGGCATTCCAAGGTCCTTTCGCCACATGCACCTTTTCGGCAGCCACACTTTCTCGATGATGAATTCCGCCAACGACCGGGTGTGGGTCAAATTCCATTTCCGGACCCAGCAAGGCATTCAGAACCTGACGGACGCCGAAGCGGAATCTCTTGTCGCCACGGACCGCGAGACCCACGGGCGGGATCTGCTCACAGCCATCGATTTCGGGCGACTTTCCCCGCTGGACGCTTTTCATTCAGGTCATGACCGAGGAACAAGCGAAAAGGCATAAGCACAATCCATTCGACGTCACCAAGGTCTGGCCCAAGGCCGACTATCCGCTGATCGAGGTCGGGGTGATGGAACTGAACAGATATCCCGCCAATTATTTCGCCGAGGTGGAACAAGCAGCCTTCTCGCCGGCCAACGTTGTTCCAGGAATTGGCTTTTCACCGGATAAGATGCTCCAAGGGCGCTTGTTCTCTTACGGAGATACGCAGCGATATCGACTCGGAGTCAATTTCAACCAGATTCCGGTGAACGCTCCGAAATGTCCGTTTCAAAGTTATCATCGCGACGGCAAGATGCGAGTCGATGGCAATCTCGGAGGCACGCTCAACTATCATCCCAACAGCGAAGGTCTGTGGGCAGACCAACCGCAGTTCCTCGAGCCTATGTTGCCGATAGAGGGAGCGGCAGGGCATTGGGATCACCGCGTCGAGGATGACCATTGGGAACAGCCCCGAAACCTGTTTCGGAAGATGACGGCGAAACAGCAGCAGATGCTGTTCGAGAATACGGCGCGGGCGATGGGTGACGCCAAGCTGCACGTCAAGCAGCGGCACGTCGACAATTGCACGCGCGCCGATCCGGCCTACGGGGCTGGGGTGGCGAAGGCCCTCGGGCTCAAACAGCCACAGCTGGTTGATTGAGGCAAGCCCTGGGCGTTGTCGCCGACGACTTTGCGACGGGTCGCCGGCAATCATAACAGCATCACGGCGAGGCAACCGCCGGCAACTATGACCACCGCGACGGCGATGACGACTAGTCTTCGCCGGCCGGTCACGGTCGAGATATTGGCGCCGCATGTGACGTCCTACACGCGCGGACGCTTTTTCAGATTGTCGCGATGATGGGGCGCTACTGTTCCGTCCATGCCGGAACAGTGAAGCGGACATCAGCGCCATGCGGCGCGCGCGGCGACACCCAAAGGCGCCCGCCATGGGCTTCAACGATTGATCTACATATGGCGAGACCCATGCCAGTGCCGTCCGGCTTCGTCGTGAAGAAGGGCTGGAACACGCGGTCCGCGATGGCCGGATCCAGCCCCGCGCCGGTGTCCTGCACCGCAACGAGCACGCTGCTCGGATCGGCGAGCGTCGAGGATACCGTGAGCTCCCTCGTGCGCTCCGTCACCTCTCTCATGGCTTCGACGCCGTTCACGATCAGGTTCAAGAGCACCTGCTGCAATTGAACGCGATCACCCATGACCAGCTCATCTTCCGCAGCCAGTTCGGTGCGCAATACGACATTGTGCCGCCGCAATTCGCCGCTGGCGAGCGTCAGCACTTCCCTGATGACGTCGTCGATGTCGACCCTGCTCAGTTGCGGCGCGGATTTCCTGGCCAGCGTCCTCAGACCGCGGATCACGTCCGCCATGCGCATTCCGTCTCGCGCGATGCAGGACAGCGCATCCCGCACTTCCTCGAGATCGGGTTCATGCCGGTCCAGGAACCGCAAGGCGGCCTCGCTCTGGGTCACGACGGCGGCGAGCGGTTGATTGATCTCATGGGCGATTGACGCGCTGAGTTCGCCCATCGTCGTAAGCCGCGCCATTCGCTCGAGGTCCGCGTGCGCGTCCCTCAGCGCCTCTTCGGCGCGCTTGCGTTCGGTGACGTCGACCGCGATTGCGCCAAGGAGGGGCGCGCTCCCCTCGATCGAAGCCAGAAAGCCGTTGACCTCCGCCCAAATCACGCCGCCGTCCTGGCGCCGGTAGCGCTTCTCGATGCGCTGCGACGGCTCGCCCGCGATGCTGGCCGCGACGATTGCCTCGGTCTCGGCTCGATCGTCCTCGTGGGTGATGTCGGCGGGCGAAAGGCGATTGAGTTCGGTCGCGGAATAGCCGAGCATCCTCTGAAAGGCTGGGTTCGTCGCGACATAGCGGCGGTGCGAGCCGATCAGGCCGACGCCGACGGGTACGCTTTCGAACAATTTGCGCCAGCGCTCCTCGCTCGTCGCCAGCTCGCCATAGAGACGCGCGTTTTCCAGCGAGATCGCGGCCTGCGACGCCAGCAGCTTCAACACCGCGATGCGGGCGGGAGTGAAAACGGACGCGGCAACTTTGTTCTCGAGATAGAGCACGCCCACCAGCTTGGCCTGTTTGATCAGCGGCAGACAGAGGACCGACCGGATGTGGCGGGAAGCGACGTATTCGTCCGCCGAGAACGGCTTTTCCCTGGAGGCGTCATCGGAAATCACCGGCTCCTGGGTCCGGATGACGTATTGCAGTATCGACAGCGGGAGTTCCGACGGCGCCATGAGCGCCTGTCGGAGGTTGACCTCAACCGTTTTGAGGCCAGTGGTCGCTTCCGCCTCCACCCATAACTGGTCACCCCGCGGCAGAATCAGAACGCCTCGTTCAGCGCCCGCGTGCTCGACCGCCATCACCATGAGGGTTTTGATCAAGTTTTCGATGACAATCTCGCCAGACACGGCCTGCGAAGCCTTGACCACCGTCTCGACGTCCAGCTGCCCGACGGGCGCGCCGATCGTGGCGGAAGGAGAGGTCGGGGCCCGTTCCTCCTGCAAGTGCGGGTCGCGTCCGTCGAGCTGCCTTACTTTGCCAAGGGCGCCCCAACGGTTGTAGCAATTTCGTGCGTTCCGGAGATAGGCGTTAGCGATACTCTCGACGCCTCGCGCTGCATAAAACCGCGCGGCTACCTCATGGGCTAGCGCTTCGTTCTGCACGAAACCGTGGTCGTGGGCGGATCGAATGGCCTCTTCGTACAGACGCATCGCATCGGCGTCTCGCCCTTCGAGTTCGAGCGATCTCAGCCGACACCAGGGCGTGCTTGTCGGCGAACGTTGGCGGACAGTTGTCGGCCCACTCGCGCAGTTGTTCCCGATGGGCGGTTAGGAGAGCGCCCCAACCGGCCTGCTCCTCGGCAGAGGCGTTCTCGTGGAGCGCCGCGACCGTCAGCGCGACGTAGTAGAAGTAGTCGAGCAGCTGGATCTGGGCGGATATGGCCACAAGCAGCGGCTTCGCCTTGTCGGCTGCCGCGAGCGCCTCGACGTAGTCTCCTGACAGGAACCGCGCCTTCAGTTTGAGGATCCAGTAAAAGCAGACCATCGTGGCCGTCCGATCTGCCGTCAGTTCAGCTTCGAACGCCGCCTCGTCGAACTGCTCATCGCTGAAGATCGAGAAAGTCGCGGTCCGTCCCTGCATGGTCGCGATGAAGCGTTGCTGGCTTACGATAACGGCGGCGACGTCCTGGAACCGAGCTTTCCGGACGAAGTCCAGGCCCTTCTCCGACTCTCGCCACACAGCGTCGAGGGGATCGTTCCGCGCCAGAAGGTTTGCGACGGTATGATCGATGCTGTAGCAAGCGTAAGTCAGGTCCCCCGTCTCAATCGCGGTGCGAAAGCACGCCCGCATGAAATCGATCGCCGTCGCGATCGGCTGTGTCCAGAGGGCAACTATTCCCATCGCGAAGTGGACTTTTGCCTGACTGGCGATGAAGCCGTGCTTGTCGACGAGGCGGCAGGCGAGCTTGGCGAATCGATAACTCTCGCTGTAACGGTGAAAAACCCAGCCGAGGATCATCCCAAGCCAGCCACAGCCGTGCGCAGAAGCGCTGCACATTCCGTGCTGCACGCTCATGTTCACCATGCGACACAGGTGCAAGCAAAACAAATGGAAATCGGTATAGTTGGCGGAAGGAGTAAGGACCGAGAGCAACTGCATGGCGGCCTGCAGTTCCGGATTGGTCATCAGGGGCGAATCGATGAGGCTCTCGATCGACCGGCCATCCAGGGTTCCCCAGACAGTCTCGTATTCCGCCTGCACCTGTTCCCACGTCGGATGCGCTGGCAGGTCAATGCCAAACAGGCGCAGGCACGTGAGCGCACTGTCTACGGCTTGCGCGGTCTCAGACTTCGCAGCATGGAGCAGGATCCTCAGGTTGTAAGCTGCCGCCTGGTCGACTTTCGAAGCCGTCCGCTGCAACAGCTCACCAATCAGTTGCTCGGCATTGTCGAAGTTGCCGGTCAGAAACTCGCACTCCGCGCGCTCGAGCCATAGGCTGAACGTTAGCTCGTACTGGCTGACCCAGTCCCGCTCGTCGAGCAGGGCCATGCCGGCTGACAGATACACACACGCCGACGCATGGGCCGCCGACGCCTTCGCTCTTCGCCCGGCGCGCAGGTCGATTCTCGCCACCTGCGCTTTCTCGTCCCGGTCGATCAGCCGTGTGGCGCCCCGACTGAGCTGGCTCGCGACATCGAAGAGATGCTCGGCGAGCTGGTCCGCCGTCATGTTCGCCAGCAGAGCTCGGCCGATTCGCAAATGGACGTCGGCGCGGCGCTCTGCTGGGATCAGCGAATAGGCCGCCTGCTGGATCCGGTCGTGCAGGAACGTGTAGGCGCTCTCCTGCCGCAGGACGAGGCCTGCGTAGACGGCTTCCCGGAGGGCCGCGTGCACCGCCTCCTCCGTTTCTTCGCAAACCAGAGTCAGGGTGGCGACGTCGGCGACGTTCCCAAGACAGGCGAGCTGTTTCATCGCCTCCCGGGTGGGGACGGAAAGTCGCTTCATCTTTTCGACCAGGAGGTCGGCAACGTTGTCGGTGTAACTCCTGGCGCGGATGCGATCGATGTCCCATCGCCAGGCTGGCGCGGCGGAGTCGAACGCGAGGAGCCCGTCTTCGTTCAGCGCCGTCAGGAACTGGATCGCGAAGAATGGATTGCCGCTGGTCTTCTCGTGCACCAGTTGCGCCAGAGGCTGCGCGCGCTCCAGGTCGCAATGCAGGGCGTCGGTGACGAGCCGGCCGATATCGTCGAGCCCGAGAGGGGTCAGCACGATCTCCTCGACCGTTGCTCCGGCGTTGCGGATCGCCTCGAGCGCCCGCATCAGCGGGTGCGCGGGGCCGACCTCGTTGTCGCGGTAGGCGCCGACCAGCAGCAGGCGCCGTACGTCCGGCCGAGTGACCAGGTGCTCAATGAGTTCGAGCGTCGCCGCGTCCAACCATTGCAAATCGTCGAGGAACAGGGCGAGCGGGTGTTCCTGGCGCGCGAACACGCCGAGGAAGCGCCGGAAAACCATCTGAAAGCGATTCTTCGCGTCCTGCGGCGGCAAGTCGGCGACCGGCGGCTGGGCTCCGATAATGAGCTCCAGCTCGGGAATGAGGCTGATGATGAGCTGGCCGTTCGGACCCAGCGCCTCGCTCAGGGAGTCCCGCCACCGGCTGAGCTCCACCTCACCCTCGCCGAGAAGGGGCCGCACGAGGCTGCGGAACGCCTGGGCCAGGGTGGCGTACGGAATGTCGCGCTTGTACTGGTCGAACTTGCCCGACGCGAACAGGCCGCGCGGCGCGACGAGCGCCTTCTGGAGTTCGTTCACCACCGAGGACTTGCCAATGCCGGCATAGCCGGAGACGAGCACGAGCTCTGTTGCGCCATTCGCTACGACCCGGTCGAAGGCGCCAAGCAGCGTATCGATCTCGTGCTGCCGGCCGTAGAGCTTCTCCGGCGCCATGAGACGGTCCGACGCGTCGTCAGCGCCAAGCAGGAACGGCTCTATGCGGCGATGCGACTCCCATTCCGCCAGGCACTTCCGCAGATCGACCGTGAGACCCGCGGCGGTCTGGTAGCGGTCTTCGGCCGTCTTGGCGAGGAGCTTCATCACGATCGCCGAGAGCGGCGCCGGGATGCCCGCGATCCGCTCGTCGGGAGGCATCGGTTGCCGGGCAATGTGGCAGTGCACCCATTCCATCGGATCGGAGGCGGCGAAGGGCAGTTCGCCCGTCAGCATCTTGTACAGGGTGACCCCCACGGCGTAGAGATCGCTTCGGAAATCGATCGACCGGTTCATCCGGCCCGTTTGTTCGGGGGCCATATAGGCGAGCGTCCCCGCGATCACTTCCGGGGGCGCAGGGGCTTGGCGCTCGCGCGGCAGGCGGGACGCGATGCCAAAGCCGATAAGCCAGACTTGCCCGGTGGCAGAGTCCACCAGAACATTCGCCGGCTTGATGTCCTTATGGATGAGGCCGCGCCGGTGAACTTCAGCAAGCGCCGTGGCGATCCCGATGGCGAGGCGCAAGAAGCTTTCCAACGTCATCGGTTGACCGAGCAGCCGGTCGAGCGGCTCGCCGCCAGGATCTTCGAGCACAAGCAGGCTGCGCCCGCGCTCGCGCACCAACTCTAGCGGCCGCGCCGCCCACGCACTGTCTAGCTCGTCCTTCAGTTCATATTCGCGAGCGAGGCGGTCGAGGTCGCCTGGTGCGGGAAGCTCCGCGGCGAGATCGACGATCAGAACCGCTACCTGGCGGCCGTCGCCGCCATCGCGCAAGACGCGGGAGAAAACGCGCTCGCCGTCCTCCCATAAGGGCTGGAGGAACTCTTCTCCATCGGCTCGCGATGAGCTCATCTGCAAAGGTCCGCCACCAGGTGCGGGGCCGCCGCTGAGAGATTACCATATCAACCTTCAACGGGGTTGTGTCAGGGCAACGGCGGCGCGTCTTCGGTTCGGCGGCTAAGGTGGCGCATGACGATCTCGTTCGCGCCCGTAACGGATTGCCTACGCCGCTCGCGGACAGGATCTGATCTCCCGTTGCGACCTACCGCATATTGAAGAACCGTAATGGTCAACTTGGATTGTCAGCCGACAATGCCGGCAGCAGAGTCTCCTGCCGTCCTCCGGTGGGCGAATGACCGCTTTTTGGGCATTGCGGCCGCCCGGGCTGGCGGACTTCGAATGATTGCAATCCGCCTTCGATGTTCTGCCCGCGCCTTGCTTTGCGCCGGCGCACCGCTCGAAAAAACCCCGCCTATTCCCCCGGAATGTCCGCTCCCGCGCGCATGAAACGCTCGGGGTCGACCGGCTCGCCGTCGACCCGCACTTCGTAGTGCAGGTGCGGACCGGTCGAGCGGCCGGTCGAACCGAGTCGGCCGATGACGTCGCCGGCCGCGACGGTCTGGCCTTCCTGGACAGAAATTTCCGACATGTGCCCGTATCGCGTCGTCAGGCCGTCCCCGTGGTCGATCTCGACCATGTCGCCGTAGCCGCCCATCGGGCCCGCGTGGACCACCCGGCCGGCGCCGGTGGCGCGGATCTCGGACCCGTAGGGCTGCAGAAGATCGACGCCGGTGTGAAGCGCCGGGAGGCCCAGAAAGGGGTCGCGGCGGTAGCCGAACGGCGAGGCGACGCTCGCCTCTCCAGCGAGGGGCTTGCGCAGGGGCACGAACGGCATCAGCGCCTGCAGCCCTTCGGCGAGCGAAACGTCGCGCTCAACCCGCGCCGTCGCCTGTTCGAACGCCGGCGCCTTCGGGTCGACGTCGACGGGGATGAGCGGCCCGCCGGCGTTCATAAGCGGCTTCGGAAGGACGAGCTTGTCCGGGTCGAGGCCGGCCTCGGCGAGGATCGCGCCGTTGCGCGCCGAGCCGAGAACCGCCTGACGGTCGATGGCGGCGAGCGCCTTGATCTGCCGGTTGTCGAGCCGGTCGAGCGAACGAACGACGAGATCGAGCCGGGTTTTCGCGTCGAGATCCGGGCTGAGCGCCGCTTCCGCCAGGCCCGGCGCGAAGCCGGGGTCCGCGCGCGTCGCGTCGAATGGGCGGCGAGCGGCGGTTTTCGGCGTGAAGCTCACGTCGGCCGGCGCATAGGCGCGCGCGGCATTGTCGATCGGCGCCGCCCCGGAGCGGCCGCCAAGCCTGGGAGCGAGCGTTTCGATGGCGCCCAGCGCGTCGGTTGCGGGTCGGGCGCCGGCCGCGGGGGTGGCGGAGGTGACTTTCGCCGCCTCGGCGGCGAGCGCGGCGAGAAGGTCGCCGCGTCGTTCGAGCCGGGCCTGACGTGCCGCGAGAACGCGGATTCTGTCCTCGAGCGCGCTTTGGTCGGAGGGGGACGGGTCCGCCTCCGGCTCCCGCGAAACGCCCGCCTCGGCCTGCGGGTCAACCGAGGGCGGGTCTGTCGCGGCGGTCGCCGCTGCGAACGCTCCGGGGAGCCCGGCGCGAAGGGCGAGATCGGCGGCGCCGGCGAGGCCGAAGGCGAGCGACAGCGGCGCGAGCGCGATCAGCGCCCACAAGGCCGCCGGCCTGATCCGCGCGGCGCGGATCCGGTCGCCACGCGACATCGACACGAAATAATGGGTCGTCGGAAGCCCAAGCCGGCTGTTGCGCTCGCGTGCGGACATCGATCGAGGCTCCGTCCCCGAGGAGCCGGGCGACAGAGCAAAATGGAAACGATTAAGGTTAACATCGTGCAAAGGCAGGTCTTTGGCGCCGCCGCCGAAAAGCGGAGCCGGCGCGGGGGTTTTGGCGGGCCGGAATCGTACTTGTTTTGTTCTTGAATCCGCCGATGCCTTGTGGCATCTTTTCCGGCTAGCGCTCCAACGGCGGGGGGACTGGTGAGGCGGCATGAGAGGCGTCGGCGCTTTGGGCGGTCGACCGGCGGGACTCGGGCGTCCGCCACCGGGACCCCGGAGCGGTCGGAATTTTTCGCCTTAACTTCCAAGCCGCGGTCGGTTCCGCGGCATGCCCCTCCACCACGCTGCGCGTGGTCCCCCTCCGCTAACGCTTCACAGGGGAGGATATGGCCGGCGCCGCTATCCTCCCCCGCTTGCGGGGGAGGGGAACCGCCCCAAGGGCGGTGGAGGGTGCCCGCGCCCCAGACTGCTCGGGTGCGGCGCGGGCCGATTTGTCGGAGCCTTCGGGCGATCGTGCGAGGCTGACATAACTCCGGTGGCTCACGACCCGGTTTGGGAGTTCGGCCCGCGCTGCATAGAGGTATCATTCTTTGTCGCCCCCGGGAACGGGGAGGACGTGCAGCAGTGTCTCGAACGTTACCTGCAGCGTCACGGTCGCCTCCTGACGAAAGGAGGCGATGATGCAAGCGATCATCGAGCGGTGCTGTGGTCTGGACGTGCATCAAGAGACGCTCGTGGCGTGCCTTTCTGGTCGGCGCGCCTGGGGCGCAGCCGAGCAAGGAGGTGCGGACGTTCCGCACCGTGACGCGGGACCTTGAAGCGCTGCGGGACTGGCTGTGGGAGGCGGCAGCGACGCACGTCGGGATGGAGAGCACGGGCGTCTACTGGCGTCCGGAGCCGCTGCTGGCCGAGCCCTGGATCCTCGACGTCGACACGACGATCAAGCCGCTCTACGGCCATCAGGAAGGAGCGGTCCCGGGCTACAATCCCAAGAAGCCCGGGCGTCCGAGCCACTGCTATCACACCTATTCGATGGCCTCGACGCGTCTTGTTCTCGACGTCGACGTCTGCGCTGGCGACGAGCATACATCCAAGCACCGCGCGCCGAGCCTGCGGGCGCTCATTGACCGTCTGCCGCGCGACCTGTGGCCGGCGCTTTTGCGCGGCGACTGCGGTTTCGGCAATGGAAGGCGTCATGCGCGAGGCGGAGGCGCGCAGACTGCCCTATCTTTTCAAGCTGCGCCTGACCAAGAACGTCCGGCGGATGATCGAAAAGCTCTCCGGACGCGAGTGGATCAACGCCGGTCAAGGCTTTTGGGCCAAGGAAAGCGCGGTTCGGCTCGAGGGCTGGAGCCGGCAACGGCGGACAATCGTGCTCAGGCGGCGCCTGACAGGCGCGGTGGGACTTTCGCACGACGACGAGAGCGGCGCGCCGAAGCTTTCGTTCGTCGAGGTCGGCGAGGCGTCGGAGGTCTACGAATACTCGGTTCTGGTCACCTCGCTCGACGAGACGACGGAAGCGTTCGGTCAGCTCCATCGCGACCGAGGCGACGGGGAAAACATCTTCGACGAGATGAAGAACCAATGGGGCTGGGGCGGCTTCACGACACACGATCTCGCCCGTTGCCGGCTCGCGGCGCGGCTCGTCGCGCTGTTCTACGACTGGTGGAACATTTTCGTTCGCCTCTCCGATCCCGACCTGCATCGCGAGGCCGTCACCAGCCGGCCGCTGTTCCTCTCGGCGATCGCGACGCGTACGCGCCACGCGCGGCAAACGACCATCCGCGTGACCAGTTCGCACGCCAAAGCCAAGCCCGCCGCCAAGGCGCTCGCGGCCGTCGCCGAATTCCTGCGAAGCCTGGCCAAAAATGCGGAGCAGTTGACCCGCCTGCAAAGATGGCGGCGATCCTGTCGCGCGCCTTTCAGGCCGTCCTCAACGGCCGCCTCCTGCGCGCCCGCGCCGCCTCGCGCCAAGTTGATTCAACTTAAGCGTGCAAATAGAAGAACGACAAAGCCTCAACTGCCGATTTTAGGTTGAAGGATTGAGCCAATCGGCGCCGCCGGTTCGGACCGGGGACCCGGAGAAAGCGGCGGGGCCGGAGGGAAATCGACAATCAACAAATCAGTGCCGATCTGCCTTTTTGATTTGCTGACTGATTCTTCGCCTACCGAGCGCCGGCCCAAAGCGAGGCGGCCCACCTCACGACCGCTGCGGCGCGCCCAGCAGGCGCCACTGGCTGAGCGCAGGCCCGAGCGCAGGCCCGCTCCTGCCGTCAACCGGACCAGCATAGTATCCTGCCGATTTAAGCCGAGCCTGAAGCTGCCGGATCGTTTCCGCGGTCCAGGTTTGCGTCTTCCCGGTGAGCTCGGCCCTCGCTACGCCGGTGTCCGCTGCGACTGCGCGCAACAGGTCATCGGCGGCGGCGGCCGGGTTTTTGGGCACGCCGCGGCCCTCGTCTAGCAGCACGGCCGCGGCGCGGTAGCCCTCCGGGTAGCCCTCGGAAGCGGCGCGGCGAAACAGGGCGAGCGCGTCGCCTCCCGGCTTGCCGACGCCGCTCGCGACGAGCGCGGCGAGGTCGTAAGTCGCGCGGGCCGAGCCGCCGTCGGAGGCCTTCTTGAGGAGCGCAAGAGCGCGCGGAATGTCGACGTCGATCCCCTTGCCCTTGATGAGCGCGACCGCGAAGTCGAGCGCGCCGTCGGCGCTGCCGCGCTCGGCTGCTCTTTCATAGAGCGCATAGGCCGACTTGAGGTCCTTCTGCGCGTGGTCGCCCGTTTCGAGCAGCAGGCCGAGACTGACCATCGCGCGGACGTCGCCCGCATCCGCGGCCTTGCGATAGAGGCCAAGGGCTTCGTCATAGCGGCCGGCTGCGTAGGCCGCGCGAGCAAGCAGAGCTTGGTAGTGCGCCGCTTCTGGATGCGCCGCCGCCGCCTGACGGCAAAACTCGACCGCGGCTCCGGCGTTCTTTTTCAGGGCGTCCATTTCGACGCCATTCAAATTCGCCGTCGCATCATGCGGATGGGTGGCGAGGCGCTCGCATGAGAGCTCCGGCGACGACCCCTCCTCCTCCGCCGCCCGCAGGCCCGCGATCAGCGCCTTAGCGTCGTCGACATGAGCGCCACCCGGGTAGCGCGCGAGATAAATTTTGGCGAGGCTTGCTCGCCGCTCGCTGCGGGCGACAGCCCAGAGGGCGTCCTCGATGTCGGCTTGAGATTGGGGGGTCGTCGCGGCGGCTTTGCCCGCTCCCGTGAGAAGCGAGCGGACGTCGGCGGCGTGCGGTCCATCCGGATACCGGTCGAGGTACGCCTGGAGGAGGTTCGGGTCGCGCTCCTTTCCGGCGAGGCGCCAGAGCTGCGTCTCGAGCGTCTCCTCGGCCGACGCGGCGCCGGCGAAATAAAACTGCTTCGTCAGCAGGGACTCGTCGGCGGGGATCTGCTGCCCGCCGGTCGCGGCGAACACGTCGTTGCGGACCGCAATCATCATGCTGGAGATGTCGGCGCCTGGCGTCGCCAGATGCCCGAGCAAGGCGGTGGCGAACGGGCTGTTGCGGCCGCTGCCGTCGAACGCGACATTGTCGGGCTGAGTCGCGAATGTGATGAAGAAGCCGGGAAGCTTGCCGACCCGCGCGAGCCCAGCCGCCGGCAGCGCAACCCCGGCGCCAACGAAGGGGTTATTGCGGCAGGCGTCGAGAAAGACAAGATGGCTTCCTTTCCCCTTGCCGAGCTCGGCGAGCACGGGATCGAGCGCAACCGTCCCCGCCGCGATATCGTCGGGCCTGCGCAGCTTGGCGCCGACAGGCACGAGGTAGTTACGGCCGGCAAGCTGGAGGCCGTGCCCGGCGTAATAGAACGCCGATACGTCGGCGTCCGTCAACTCCAAGGCGAATTCCTCGATGGCGCGCTGCATGGCGGCCAGATCGAGATCGAGCTTGAGCGTGACTTTGAACCCGAGCGACTTCAGCGCCGCGGCGACGTCCTTCGCGTCGTTCGGCGGATTGGCGAGCGCGGGGACGTTCTTGTAGGCGCCATTGCCGATGACGAGCGCGAACCGACCGTCCGCCCACGCCGGCGGGGCGGCGAGCGCGAGGGCGACGACAACGAAAAGCGCTGTCGCAGCTGACTTCCATCGGCGGCTCAGCGCCTCGAGCGGCGCTGTCCAGCGGGACATGGGGCCCTTGATTGCTCGACTAGAGACCGCCGGAGTTTACCAGGGCGACCGATGTTTGGTCGAGGGCGCCCGCGACCACGTCGCCATCGCGAAGCTCGCGACCCCGCGTCTCCGGATCTTCGGAAAGGACGAGGCCGATCTGCTTGTGAATGGCCGCGACGGTCTGATGCAGGATCGCGACGGCCTCGCTTGGCGTGCGGGCCGCGCGCACGCGGCGAGCGCTTTCCGCGACGATGGTAGGAACGTTGCGCAGAGCCGGCGGCAACCGTGGCGCCAGGATTTGCAGCTTGGCGGCGTATTCGTCCAGCGCGTTGGCGATGGTGGTCTGGGTCGGGTTTTGGCAGCGCTTGAAGTAATTCTCGAGAGCTTGCGAGACGGCTCGAAGAGCCTGATCCGGGTCGCTGTAGCGGTTCGGATCAGGCAGTGACGGCGGCTCGTTGCAATTGACCGTGAAATGCGGGAGCACCTGCTCGTACCCGCCGACATCGTACGCGGTTGCCGCCGGATTGTTGATTTGCGTCAGGCCCGGGATAAATCCGGGATCGGAGGGGGCGCCGACGGTCAGGCGGCCTGCGGGATTAGCAAGGAAGCCATATCCATCCCTAATCATCAGACTGCCGAGCCCGACGAAAATGGGATAAGGACTGTACTCGACGGAGGCTGTGGGGGGCGAGCCTAAGGAGGTGACGCTCGGCGCGCCGGTGTAAACCGCGCTCGCCGTGTCTCCCAGGTAAGCGCCGCCGACTCCCGGCTGCAGGCCGCTGATCATGTAGTCCAGCGCGACCTCGGACGTGACGTCCTGCCCATAGAGCTTGGCGAGATTGCCCGAGGTGACGACGATCTTTGGCTGGAATACGAATACGTAACGGTCGCCGGCCGCGGTCACCGTTCCGCCGAAGGCTGTGTCCCAGATTGCCGTGGCGCCGCTATCCAAGCCGTTGAAGACGTCTCCGAACGGGGAAGCAGAATAGACTTGCCAGTTCCCCCCCGACGTCGCGATCGCCGGCGGGCCGACATTGTTGATGAAGGCGCCCGTTGCCGCCAACTGAACGGTTCCGACGGAACTCAAGCTGTCTACAGGGGAGTCGACGACAAGATTGCCGGCGTTGAAAACGGCGATGCTTATATTGTTCCTGTTGAAGGAGCTGGCGGCAATGCCAGAACTGCTCTCCAAGACGAGATTGTTATTGACGGAAGACGCGTAAAAATTGACCGTGCCGATCGAGAGATTGGCATTGCTGTTGTAAAATTGAAACGTCCCGGGAGCCACTACCAGCCCGGGAGGCAAGGAACGGCCTGCCGTTTGCGCGATCAGAGAGAGAAAATCGTCGGTGAGTCCGCCAGTGCCTGCGACCGTTGCGACGGAATTGTTGGCGTTCGTCAGGATAATGTCGCCGCTCACGGCGCCAGCGTAGAGCGACTGTCCCTTGATCGGGCCTGTTTGTGTAATGCCACTCAACGACCCCAATGCAATGGGGCCGGACGTAGAGGTGATGCCTCCGACCGACAGCGGAAGTGCGTCGGCGATGCTGAAGCCAAGCGGAGCCGATCCGGACACGCTGGAGGAGATCAAGTTATCGGTCGTCAGCGCCACTCTTCCGTTGGCGGACGTGGCTGTCAGGCTCAAAGCCGTGATCGCCCCGCCGGCCTGAGCCGGCTGGACGATGTCGCTTCCCGCGGTGAGGACTACGAGCGCTCCCGGCCCCGTAATCCGCGAATCAATAAAAATCGAGTTGTCGGCCGACAGAGTCAGGCTGCGGCCTGACGACCATGAGATCGGCGCAGAGACGGTGATGTTGCCCGCGTCAGAGCCGGGGCTGCCAGCCCCCCCAGTGGACACGATCACGTTCGAACTGGCCAGCTGACTGTCGAGGATCAGGTTGTTAATGACCGACGTCCCGGTGGGAACCCACGCGCCACCGGAAAATGAGCCGCCGGAATCCGTTCCGGTCGAAATGACGATGTCATAAGGGTCGAGCAGCAGCGTGCCGATCGCGCCCTTGGGCGCGGTCAGATCGGCGCTGCCGAGAAAGTTGAGCACGCCGTGGGTGGCGGGATTGGTGGAGACCTCCGCGTAGCCGCCGTTGCCGCCGCTCGCGCCGCTGGTCGCCGTGATCTTCCCGGCGAAACTCGTCGTCGTGTCAGACCAGACCGCGACCGTTCCTCCGTCGCCCGAGCCGGTGGCGCTGGCGTTCAGCGTCGAGGTCGAATTCGATCGTCGTCGTCTGAGCCGCCGTGATGTCGCTCGCGCCGTGGAAGTCGCCGCCGATCCGGATCGCGCCTCCGCCCGCCGCGCCGGAGGCGTCGACCGCGGTCGACGCGAGGGAGACCGCGTTCGTTCCCGTCACGGTGACCGAGCCGCCCCGCCCTGCCGCGCTGCTCGCCGCTAGCCTCGCCCGGCGCAAGGCGACGTTGTGGCCGTCGATCGCGATCGTCCCGCCGTTCGTCCGCCCGGAGGCCCTGAGCCGCCCGGCCACCGAGACGTCGCCGCCGGGACCGCCGCTTAAGATGATCGATCCGCCACTCGCGCGCGCCGAAGCGACAGTAAGCTCGCCCGGCACATTGACCGCGTTGCGGATCGCCTGCGCGACCGTCGCCGCCTTGAGCGCGACCGACCCTCCCACGGCGCGAACCTTGCCGGAGACGTCGATCAGCGCCTTGCCGTCGGCCGTCTTGGTGTTTGTCGGGACGGCGACCTGGAGAAAATTGTCGCCGGTCAGGTTCAAGGTCGCCTGCTCGCCGGAACCCATCGCCACCTTTCCCACAGGCACGGAGACGACGCCCGAATTGGAGACCGTTCCGCCGATGAGCCCGACGAAGCCGCCAGGCGCGGCCTGAATCGAGCCGGCGTTCGCGACGCCGGATGATGCGCCGTTGCCGGTGAAGCGGAGATTGCCGCTGTTGAAGTCGCTGTCGGCGATCCCGAGGGTCGAGGCGACGAAACCGCCGCCGACCTGAATGGCGCCGGTCGGGGTGATTGCTATCCCGTTCGGATTGACGAGATAGACCTGGCCGTTGGCCTGCAGCTGCCCGGCGATCGTCGAGCGCGCAGAGCCGGTGACGCGATTGAGGATCGCCGAGGAGGCGCTCGGCTGATCGAAGGTCACCCCGTTGCTTTGGCCGATGGAAAAGCTGCCCCAGTTCACAACCGCGCGCGGCGAGGTTTGGACTATCGAGAGATCGGCGCCCGACTGACGGATCGACGCCGCGCCGGACGTGACGACGCCCCGCGTTGGGAGGACATTCTGGGCTTGCGAGGGAGCGAGGACGAACAACATCGCCGCAGCAAGAGAGGCCGATGAAGCAAGACCGCTCGGCCGGATTCGGTTTCTGGGCAACGGCATCTTTGAGCCCCGCTCGAACCTCGAAAACCCAACTTCAGAATTTCACCGCGAACGCCACGTTGCAACGATAGACCTGTCCCTCGCCTACGACGTTCGAAAAGCCGCGAGCGAGTTCGACGGTGAAGGTCGCGCCGAGCGGCAGGACGGGCGTCCCCGTATCTGCGCCCAAACGCAGGCCAACGCCAAACGATTCGGCGCTGACGTGGCCCGGCTGCAGCGCAGTCGGATCGTCGATCCAGCCTTGCGAAGCGGCGCCGAATATGTAGGGCGCGACTGTCCCGCGGCCTTGCGTCCACCCGAAGGGGTACGGCCGCTGGATCTCGCCGCGGAGCGTGGCGCCCTCGTCGACGCTGAACGTGCCCAGCGGATAGGCGGATGCCGCCTGCAGGCCGTCGAGCGAAAACTGCTCGGCAATGAAGAGCGGATGGCCGAAGCTCGTCTGTGCCTGGCCGATCAGCGTGCCCTGCAGATCGTAGGGCAGAGGCTGCGTCCAGGTCGCATCGAGGCCGAGCTTGCTGAAGGTGGGGAACGCCCCCTGCTGCGAAAGCGGGACGCCGGTCAGAAGCGCCTGGGTTTCGCCCCGTCCGCCGAGCCCCTGGGAGAAGACCAGGGTTCCTGCCAGCAGTCCATAGGGCAGCCGAAGATGATCCTCGAGCTGAAGCCGTGCGACATTGTATTGGTCGTCGTAGATGTCGGTGTCGAACCCGATCGGCGAGAGGTGCTCCTGGGCCCACTCGTAAGTCGCCTGAAAGGTCAGCGCCTGGGCGCGCGTCAGGATCAGCGGATAGCTGGCGCGCAAATCGAAGCGCTGGTAGTAGCCGACATCCGCCGGCGCCCAGGGGGTGGGCGCGGGCCTGGTCACCGAGTTGGTGTATTCCGGGTTGATCTTCCATCCGTCGACGCCGATCGGCAGCACGGCCCCCGCGCCCAGAAGCTGCATCGGCGTCGTCGCGTCGAAAACCTTGCCGAGGTCGTAGCCGGTGGACGCGGCGCCGTAGAACTGCTCGCCGTAGCCGAGCGGGCTGTTCACCGCGACCGCTCCGTTCAGCTCCCAATTTCCGAGCGACGCCGGCAGGCGGTTGTCGAAGCCCAGCGTCCCTACGGCGGGGGTCCAGGTCGCTTCCAACACCAGTAGCGTTCCCCCGGGGGCGGCGCCCCGTGTGATCGTCGAACTGAGAACCAGCCCGGGAACGTCCGACGCCAGGATCAGCTGGCGCTCGATCTCGGCGAGCGTCACATGGCGCTTGCCGATCAGCGAAGCGAGCCGGGCCCGCACGAGCGCGCGCTGTCTTTCGGGGACGCCTTGGACATCGACGCCCTCGACGAACCCGTCGATCACGACGAGGCGCAGCGTTCCCCCGTTCTTGAGCTGCTGCGGCGGCACCGCGACGCGAACCAGCACATAGCCCCGCGCGGCGTAGGCCTGCTCGATCGCGTTGGCGGCGGCGAAGATTTCGGCGACGGTCACCCGCCGCCGGTGGAGTTGCGCCGTGATGGCGGCGGTCACGGCCGCGAGTTCGGGAAAGCCCCCTTCCACCGTCACATCCGAAATGGCGACGGAGAGGTTGGCGGCATTGGCCGGCGCCGTGAGTCCCGCCGGACTGGTTATGGTTATTGCGCCCGATGGGCCGGTCCCCGGCGCCAACGTGCTCGGCGTCACGCGGGAGGGCGCAACGACCTGACCGCTCGCCAAGCTCGGCGCGAACAAGAACGCCAAAATAAGCAACAAGAGAGCCGGCCGCCCGGCCGCCTGCGGTTGCTCGGGGAACCCTCCCGCAACTGGCGTCTTGCCGGCGTCCAAGTATGCGCCCCAGATGGCCCACCCGTCCGAATCCAACAAGAAATTGCGCAAGGGAAAGGCGAAAGCAACGGTTTTGTGGCGAAATACGGCGGGCATTCGACCGCTCGGCGCTGATACGGAAGGACTGTGGCCAAACAGCCACAGTCAATGGCGGATCTCTTGCGGAAGGGGCAAAGTCTTGTCCTACGACGGAATCAACTGTCGCGCCGGATGGCGCGCCCTTTCCCGCTCGAAACGCTGGCGAAGATCTCTGCTCGCTCCAGGGAGTTCCGCGATAGTGTGATGTTTGTCACAGACCACGGCCTGCCGCCGAACTAAGACGGGTCGGAAGGGAATATTCACCCGTCCCGCAGGGCAGGTATTGCGCTCCGATGCCGTTGACATATGCTCGCGCGGAGGGATGCCGAAACTGAGGAGGAACGCCATGGCCTCGAACAGCAATTCAGGGCAGAAATTCATATCCCGCAACCGCAAGCCGCGCGTCCACATCACCTACGAGGACCCCTATGACTCGGAGAAGCTGATCGAGCTGCCGTTCGTAATGGGCGTGCTCGCAGATCTCTCGGGCAACGCGTCGCAGGTCGCCAAGCCCGAGATGAACGATCGCAAGTTCCTGGACATTGACATGGACAACTTCGACAAGCGGATGGCGGCGATCGAGCCCGCTGTGTCGATGAAGGTGCCCAACAAGCTCGGCGCTCAGGAGGGCGGCGAAAAGCTATCGGTCAATCTGAAGTTCGCCAAGATGGACGATTTCGCCCCCGCGGCCATCGCACGTCAGGTCCCCGCCATGGCCAAGCTGCTCCAGGCGCGCGAGCAGCTCGCCAACCTTCTCAAGTACATGGACGGCAAGGTGGCGGCGGAGGACACCCTGAAGAAATTGCTTGCCGACCCGGAATTGATGGAGGCGATGAAGGCGAAACTCGAACAGAAGCCGTCGGGCGCGAGCCCGGCCCAGTAAGCGAAACAAGGGGAATCCACTATGGCATCGCCGCAGGAACCGCAATCGGCTTCGACAGTCGCCCCGGCCCCCGCCCCGGCTGAGGCGGACGAATTCGCCGAACTCCTCAAACAGAATTTCAAGCCGCGCAGCGAACGCGCCGCGAGCGAAGTCGAAAGCGCCGTCCAGACGCTGGTGACCCAGGCGCTCGCTGATTCGACGGTCGTCAAGGGCGAAGTGCTCGATACGATCGAGGAAATGATCGCGCGCCTCGACGAGAAGCTCAGCGCGCAGATGAACGAGATTCTGCACGCGCCGGAATTCCAGCAACTGGAGAGCGCCTGGCGGGGGCTGAATTATCTCGTCTTCAACTCCGAGACCGACGCGACCCTCAAGATCCACGTTCTCAACGTCGGCAAGATGGAGCTCTACCGTAACCTGAAACAATATCCCGGCGCCAGGTGGGACCAGAGCCCGCTGTTCAAGAAGATTTACGAAAGCGAATTCGGAACGCTGGGCGGCGAACCCTATGGGGCGCTCATCGCCGACTATCACTTCAGCCATTCGCCGGTGGACGTTCAGCTGCTGCGGGATCTCGGGAAGATCGCCTCGGCTTCGCTTGCGCCGCTGGTTACCGGCGCCGACCCGAACCTGCTCGGCATGGATTCGTGGCGCGAGCTGATGAATCCGCGCGACATCGGAAAGCTGATGGACACGCCCGACTATGCGGCGTGGAAGGGACTGCGCGACCTCGTCGACAGCCGCTTCGTCGCGCTCTGCATGCCGCGGGTCCTGTCGCGGCTCCCCTACGGCGCCAAGTCGGAGCCGGTCGAGGAGTTCGCGTTCGAGGAGGAGACGGACGGGCAGAGAGGCGAAAAATACGGCTGGATGAATGCGGCCTATGTGATGGCGACGAACATCAACCGCGCCTTCAAGGAATACGGCTGGACCGTCCGGATCCGCGGCGTCGAATCGGGCGGCGAAGTTCTCAACCTGCCGACGCACACCTTCCCGACCGACGACGGGGGAGTCGAGCTGAAGTGCCCGACCGAGATCGCGATCACCGACCGGCGCGAAGCCGAATTGTCGAAGGCCGGCCTCATTTCGATCGTGCATCGCAAGAACACCGACAAGGCCGCCTTCATCGGCGCGCAGTCGGTCTACAAGCCGAAGCTGATGGACAAGCCCGAGGCGACCGCCTCCGAAAATCTGTCGGCCCGCATCCCTTACATGTTCGCGGTGTCGCGCTTCGCCCACTACCTCAAGTGCATGGTGCGCGACAAGATCGGCTCGACGAAGGAAAAGGACCAGCTCGAGCGCTGGCTCAACAACTGGATCGTGCGTTACGTCGACGCCGATCCGACCAACTCGAGCGAAGAGGTCAAGGCGCGGAAGCCCCTCGCGGCGGCCAAGATCACCGTCATCCCGAACGAGGAGAACCCCGGCTACTATTCGGCGAGCGTGTGGCTGCGACCGCACTTTCAGCTGGAAGGGATGGATATCGGCATGAGCCTGGTTGCGTCGCTGGCGGAGGGCAAAGGCTGAGGCGCCGGCGGCGCGAGAGTAGGAAGGAAGGAGGGCTCAGGCGCGCAGAACAGTGACGAAAGACGCGGCCTCTCGAGGGACGCGCCGAAGGGTATTGGCGTGGATCAATAATTAGCGAGGAGGGAGTTCATATGGCGCATGACATGTTTCTCGAGCTCGAGGGAGTTCAGGGAGAGTCGAAGGACAAGGAATTCAAGGACAAGATCGACATCCATTCGTTCAACATCGCGCTCAACAACGCGGGCGCCGGGCACTACGGCGGCGGTTCGGGCGCCGGCAAGGCGAGCATCAGCGATTTCTCGATCGGCAAACTCGTCGATAAATCTTCGGCTACACTGTACAAGTTTTGCTACCAGGGAAAGCACATCAGCAAGGGAACGCTCCACGTCCGCAAGGCGGGTGGAGACAGCCCGGTCGAATATCTGAAATATGAAATGAACGAGGTCTTCGTCACCAACGTGAGCACGAGCGACAGCGCGGGCGGCGGTATCGCGCAGGAATCGATCACGCTCAATTTCTCCAAGGTCAAGATGACCTACAAGATGCAGGCCGACACCGGCGGAGACGCCGCGTCGCCGGAAGTGACTATCAACGTCAAGGAGAACACCGTCGAGTAGCCGGTCGCCGAGACGGGGAAGAAACGACCGTGCCTTCCGCCCCGGCTGGAAGGTCGACGAAGGCCATCGGTGAGGCGGGAGGCAGCGACGCCGGCTCAGAAGAATGATCGTCTGTCGCCTCCGTTGATGCACGCCTTCCGCGCCGCGCACCGCGAGCGTGACGCTGGCGTTCCGATCGATATCCGCGACCGGGGCGACCGCGTCATCGCCTCGAGGCGGGCGGCCTCGCGCGCGCCGATCTCGGAGAACGAGCTGCGCAAGCTGGTCAACACCGATCTCGTCGCTCTGCTCAACACGACCAATCTCGAGTCGGCCGAGGACCTGTCCTCGGCTCCGCAGGTGCAGAGGTCGATCCTCAATTTCGGCTTTCCCGACCTCATCCATCGGTCGATCGACGAGGGCGAAGTGAACGCGATCGCGAGGGAAATCGAGACGGCCTTGCGCCTCTTCGAGCCGAGACTGGCGCCGGATTCGATCAAGGCGCGGCGGGACGACACTGTCAAGTCGGATACGCTGCGCGTGCGCTTCCTGGTCGCGGCGGAGCTCCGGGCTTACCCGGTGAACGTCCGGACCGAGTTCGTGGCGGAGGTGGAAGTCAACTCGGGCAAGATCAGGATCGACCGGCTCTAGGCGATGAACCGGGAATTCCTCAAACTCTACAATCAGGAGCTCGCGATCCTTCGCGAACAGGCGGCCGAGTTCGCGCAGGAATATCCCGGGGTGGCCGAGCGGCTCGGCGGCCTGCTCGACGAAAATCTGGACCCGATGATCGGCGGGCTGCTCGAGGGGGCGGCGTTTCTGGCGGCGCGCGTTCAGCTGAAGCTCAAGCACGAGTTTTCCGACTTCACGACGAACTTGATCGACCAGTTGGCGCCGCACTATCTGGCCCCGACCCCGTCGTTCGTGCTCGTTCAAGTGAGCCCGAAATTCGGCGATCCGAACTTGCGCGAGGGGCGGACGATCGCTCGCGGCGCCGATTTCGACGCCACCTATCGCGAGGCGCAACGCAACGTCGCCTGCCGATTCACTCTGGCGACCGCGATCGCCCTTTGGCCGCTCGAGATCGTCAAGGCGCAATACCTCACGAGCGCCGCCGCTGTGCAGGCTTTGATCCCCAGCGCCGGCGCCGACTGCCTGGCCTGTCTGCGGCTGCAACTCACCGTCCGGGCAGCCGCCAAACTCGAAGACGAACCGGCGGACAAGGAGGCTCAGGCGCGGCCCGAGCTTCGATTCTCGGCATGCCGCGTCAAGACGTTGCGTTTCCATCTGCTCGGACAGGAAACGGACGCCGTCGCGCTGTACGAGCAACTCTTCGCGCATTGCCGCGGGATCTATTTTCGCGTGCTGGACCCGTTCGGCGACCCGATCGTCGTGCCAGGCGAGCCAAGCATGATCAGACAAATCGGTTTCGAGGAAAACGAGGCCCTGATCCCGAACGACAACCAGCTGTTCCGCGGTTTCGATTTTTTGCGCGACTACTTCGCCTTTCCCAGGCGCTTTCTCGGCTTCGACATGGTCGGCCTCGGCGCGGTCGCGGGGAGGCTCGAGGCCAAGACCGTCGACATCGTGGTGACCTTCGACGACGTGAAGCCGCAACTCGCCGCGGCGGTCCGCAAGGAGTTTTTCGCCCTTTACGCGGCGCCGGGGGTCAATCTGTTCGATAAAACGCTCGACCGCATTCCCATAAGGTCCAACCAGTACGAGTTCGCCGTCATCCCCGACCGGAGCCGATTGCTCGATTTCGAGACGAACCGGGTGAAGCGGGTGTTCGCGCATATTCCGGGCGCGCCGCAGAAAGTTCCGGTCGAACCGCTCTACTCTGCGATGGCGGCGCGCAGCGCCACGGGTCTGTCCTATACAATTCGCCGCCTGCCGCGTCGGCGCACGATTGAAGAGAAGAAGTATGGACCGGTGTCGAACTATGCCGGCACCGACGTCTTTCTATCGCTCGGCGAGCGCTCCGACCCCGACGAGCTTCTCCGCGTCGCGGAGCTCAGCGTCGAAGCCCTGTGCACCAATCGCCATCTCGCCGAACATCTTCCGGTCGGCGAAAGCGGCGCGGATTTCCGCTTCCTCGACGACGTCGAATTGGACGTTCGCTGCGTCGCCGGTCCGACCGCGGCGCGCGAGCCGCACATGACCGCGCTCGAGGGCAAAGGGACGGAGGTTTCAGCCGGCGAAGTCGCCTGGCGTCTGGTCAACATGCTGAGCCTCAATCACTTGGGCCTCGTCGACCGGGAAGGAGATGGCGCGACCGCGCTCCGCGAGACCCTCATCTTGTTCGCCGACCTCGCGGACAGCGCCACCGACCGCAAGATCCGCGGGGTGCACAGCCTGCGCGCGCGCCCGGTGGTCCGGCGTCTGCGGCAGGCCCAGGGGGCGGCGGCTGCACGCGGTCTCGAGATGACCGTGGTCCTGGAAGAGAAGGCCTTCGAAGGCTCGGGGCCCTTTCTCCTCGGCGCGATCCTCGACCGGTTCTTCGCCGAGTACGTGGCGATCAACCACTTCACCCAGACGGTCGTGCGCACCCCGGAGCGGGGCGAAATCATGCGATGGCCGCCGCGCATCGGGCTGCGAGGCGTGTCGTGACGTTCCGGGCGGACCTCATCGCCGAGCCATGGCGGTTCGACCTCTTGGCCGTGCTGCGGCGGCTCGAACGGGAGAATCCGCGGAAACCGCGCATCGGCCTCGCCCGCACTCTCGCCGACGAATTCGTCACTCTCGGCGAGAACCCCTATTTCGAATTTCCCGATTCGAACATCGAAGCGGCGAATATCGAGCCGACCGGCCTGGTCCGCCTCAAGACCCGATTCCTCGGCATGTTCGGGCCGCAGGGGGCGCTGCCGCTGACGACCACCGAAGAGGCGTACGCCTGGCTCCGCGAGAGGGACGAGGCGTTTCCCCGCTTCGTCGACGTCTTCCAGCGCCGCTTCCTGGCGCTGTTCTTTCGCGCCTGGTCGGACGCCCACCCAGTCGCCCAGAACGATCGGCCCGACGAGGATCGTTTTCGGGTCTACATCGGCTCGATGATCGGAATCGGCGCGCCCGCCTACCGTGACGCCGACTCGATCCCGGACTTCGCCAAACTGCAATATGCGGGACTGCTGGCGGCGCGGGTGAAAAGCGCCTCGCGCCTGCGCTCGTTTCTGACGAGCTTCTTGCGGGCGCGTGTCGAGATCGAAGAGTTCGTCGGCGCTTGGCTCGCGTTCGACCCCGGTGAGCGCACGCGACTCGGCGCCGCGAACAGCCGCCTCGGCGTCGACTGCATCGCCGGGGCGAGCATGTTCGGGGTCAGCGACAAGTTCCGCGTCCGCGTCTACGTCCGCGACATCGAACATTTCAGGCAGTTTCTGCCGGGTTCGTCGGTCGCAGAGGAAATCGCCGACGCGATTTTCCTTTACGTGGGAGAGGAATACGATTGGGACATGGAGCTCGCCATCCCGGCCGGCGAGATCACGCCCGTTCGTCTCGGCCAGACCGTCCAGCTCGGCTGGACGAGTTGGATGGCGCCGAATTGGGCCAAGACCGACGAGACCGTCCGCACCGACGCGCGTTTCCATGTCGTCAGCCGCATCGCCGAGAAGCGCAGGGCGCCGAGGGTGAACTAGGGGGGATCCATGGGCGCGGACATCAGCGTCGAATCGGTCGCCGGCAAGCTCAACCGGGTCGGCTACGAGGCCTTCATCCTCGCCCTGCGGCAGGCCAAGACCGCGGGAAACCGCAACATCGAACTCGGCCATTGGCTCTTCCAGCTCCTGCAGAAAGACCGGACCGACATCGCTCTGACGGCGGACCACTTCAAGCTGAGCCGGGCGAGACTGCTCGCTGACGCGACGGCGGTGGTCAACGGCTTCCGCAAGAACGAGACGGAGATGCCGGGCATCTCCGCCCAGGTCGCCGACGCGCTCGACCGCGGCTGGCATTACGCGACGCTGCTGTTCGGCGAGACCCAGATCCGCACCGGCCATCTTCTGGTGGCGATGCTGAAATCGCCGGAGCTGCGGCGCTCGCTCGTCGGCGTGTCCCAGGAGTTCGCCAAAATTCCGGTCGACGAGGTCGCGGTCGGCCACCGGTCGATCTGGGAGGGGTCGGACGAAGGCAACCTTCGCCCGATGGATGGCTCGGGGGTGGCCGCCGCCAGCGCCGAGGGAACGACTCGCCGCGTCGGGCGCAAAGGGCACGACGGCGCTCGATCGCTTCAGCCAGGATCTCACGGCCAGGGCGAAGGCCGGGGGCATGGACCCGATTCTGGGCCGCGACGAAGAGATTCGCCAGATCGTCGACGTCCTGATGCGCAGACGCCAGAACAACCCGATTTTGACCGGCGAAGCCGGGGTCGGCAAGACCGCGGTCGTCGAGGGTTTTGCCCAGCGCATCGCCTCCGGCGACGTGCCGCCGCCGCTGCGCGGGGTAAAACTCTGCGCGCTCGACGTCGGCCTCATGCAGGCGGGCGCCTCGATGAAGGGCGAGTTCGAGCAGCGGCTGCGTTCGGTCATCGACGAGGTGCAATCCTCGCCGACACCGATCATTCTGTTCATCGACGAGGCGCACACGCTGATCGGCGCGGGCGGCGCCGCGGGAACGGGCGACGCGGCCAACCTGCTCAAGCCCGCTCTTGCGCGGGGCACATTGCGGACGATCGCGGCGACCACCTGGGCCGAGTACCGCCAGTATTTCGAGAAGGATCCGGCGCTGACCCGCCGCTTCCAGCCGATCTACGTCGGCGAGCCCGATGTCGCGACGGCCTCGGTGATGTTGCGCGGTCTCGTCGCGCCGATGGAGAAGCACCACAAGGTGCGCGTGACCGACGAGGCGATCGTCGCGGCGGTGAATTTCTCCAATCGCTACATTCCGGCGCGACAGTTGCCCGACAAAGCCGTGAGCCTGCTCGACACGGCCTGCGCGCGCGTCGCCATCAGCCAGAACGCGAAACCCGCCGCGGTCGAGGACGCCGAGGTCGCGATCGCCTCGCTCGAAAGCGAGAAGCAGTCGCTGGCGCGCGAGCGCGATCTCGGGGCGGCGAACGAGCAGCGCATCGCCGAGATCGAGACCAGGATCGCCGAGCGGCGAAAGCGCCTCGACGCCCTCGAAGCGGACTGGGCGAAGGAGCGCGCGCTGGTCGAGGAAATCCTGGCGCTGCGCGCGAAAATCGCCGGGAAGGCGGCCGAGCCGCCTGCCGCCGAGGCCGCCCAAGCGCCGAAGGCGGCGGGCGAGGCCGCCGCCCCCGACGGCGACCTCTTGCGCGCGAAGGTCGGCGAGCTCGGCAAGATCGTCCCGGAAAAGCGGATGATTTACGCCCATGTCGACGAGCAGGCGGTCGCCTCGGTCGTGTCTGACTGGACAGGCATCCCGGTCGGGAAAATGGTCGCCGACGAGATCGAGACGGTTCTCCGCCTCGCCGAGATCCTGAACCGGCGGATCATCGGCCAGACCCACGGCCTCGAGATGATCGCCAGGCGAATCGAGACCAACCGCGCCAGGCTCGACAACCCGAACAAGCCGATTGGGGTGTTCATGCTCTGCGGCCCGTCCGGCGTCGGCAAGACCGAGACGGCGCTGGCGCTCGCTGAAGCGCTCTACGGCGGCGAGCAGAACATCATCACGATCAACATGTCGGAGTTCCAGGAGGCGCACACCGTCTCGACCCTGAAGGGGGCGCCGCCCGGCTATGTCGGCTACGGCGAGGGCGGGCGGCTGACCGAGGCGGTGCGCCGGCGGCCCTACAGCGTCGTCCTGCTCGACGAGATCGAGAAGGCCCACCCGGACGTGCACGAGATCTTCTTCCAGGTGTTCGACAAGGGGGTGATGGAGGACGGCACGGGCCGGCGCATCGACTTCAAGAACACCCTGATCCTGCTCACCACCAACGTCGGGACCGAGATCGTCATGAAGGCGGCGGCCGGCGCCGTCAGGCCAGATCCGGAGGCGCTCGTCGCTCAGATGCGCCCTGCCCTGCTCGAGGTCTTTCCCCCGGCCCTTCTCGGGCGCATCGTCACCATCCCCTATTATCCGTTGTCGGCGGAGATGCTCGCCGGCATCGTGCGGCTCCAGCTCGGCCGCATCGGCAAGCGGATCGAGGAGAACCACCGCGCCGCCTTCATCGCCGACGAGACCGCAATCGACCATATCGTCTCGATGTGCAACGATCCCGATGCGGGCGGCCGCGTGATCGACAACATCATCACCAACACCATCTTGCCCGCCCTGTCGCGCGAGATTCTCAGGCGATCGCTCGCCCGCGAAGAGATCCGCGAGGCGAAAGTGTCGGCAACGGACGGCGCCTTCGTTTATGCGGTCAGCTGAACTTCTTGAAAGAGACGCCATCATGACCAACCGGTTCGAACAGGTCGACGAAGTCGTCCAGGATGCGATCACCATCGTCTTCTCGCAGCAGGCCGACGGCCAGTGGGCGAAGGTCTATTGCCCGCGCAGCGCCGACCCGTCGTTCGCGGCCGACCGGATCAGCGAGCCGGTTCCGCCGAAGGACGCGCTGTCGGGCGCGGTCAAGCTCGCCAACAAGGCGAAGCTCGCCATCGTCGTCGTCGACCCCGACGGCGTGTGGAAGAAGGAATGGGGCGAGCTCTACCGCTGGGAAGGTGACGCCGAGGCCGAGTGAGTCCGGCTTCCCTTGAAGCGTCGCTGGCGCACATCGCGCGACTGTTTTCGCGCTTCTGGCCTGACATAGCGTCATTTGGAAAAACGACGGACTACTCCGCCGGCTCGGCCACGATGTCCGCGTAAAGGTCCGGCACGTACATCTCCGCCGGGATAGGCGCGCGGTGGTATTCGGGGTTGTGGACGCGCGGAGGCAGGACCGGCTTCTCGTGCGGCACTTCCTCGTAAGGGATCTGGGTCAGGAGATGGGCCATGCAGTTGAGGCGGGCGCGCTTCTTGTCGACCGCCTCGACCACCCACCACGGCGCCTCCGGGATGTGGGTGCGCTCGAGCATGGTCTCCTTGGCCTTGGTGTAGGCTTCCCATCGCCGCCGCGACTCGAGGTCCATCGGCGAGAGCTTCCACTGCTTCAAAGGATCGTTGATCCGCATGAGGAAGCGCAGGTTCTGCTCGTCGTCGGTGATCGAGAACCAGTATTTCACCAGGACGATGCCCGAGCGCACCAGGAGGCGCTCGAACTCCGGCGCGGACTGGAAGAAGTCCTCGTATTCCTCGTCGTTGCAGAACCCCATCACACGCTCGACCCCGGCGCGGTTGTACCAGCTGCGGTCGAACAGCACGATCTCGCCTCCGGCCGGAAGATGCGGGACATAGCGCTGGAAGTACCACTGGCTGCGCTCGCGCTCGCTCGGCGCCGGCAGCGCGACCGCCCGGCAGACGCGGGGGTTGAGCCGCTGGGTGACGCGCTTGATGACGCCGCCCTTGCCGGCCGCGTCGCGTCCCTCGAAGAGGACGACCAGCTTCAGCTTCTTGGCGACCACCCAATCCTGCAGCTTGATCAGCTCGCGCTGCAAGCGCAGGAGCTCGCTGAAGTAGAGCCTGCGCGGAAAAGCGCGCCGGTCGGGCAACTCGTGGCCCTCCGCCAACAGGTCGGCGAGATCGCTGTCCTCCAGCTCCAGTTCGAGGTCCTCGTCGAGGTTGTCCTGAATCTCGGCGTTGATGCGATGCTGCATCGCGCTGACCGAGTCGCTCCTGCTCGCGCTCATGATCGCCACAACCCCTGCCTTCACCGCATGATTAGCGAAGCCCTGTGGCGGAATGTCAACGATGAGGGTGAAGTTTTTGCGACGGAGTTTTCAGGGCCTGAGCGGCGGCCGGCGGGACAGCCGGCTGCGCGCGAGGATCAGCGCGATTGCGCTCGAGCCGAGCCGGGCGACGGTGTTGTCGGCGCGGCTCGTCAGAATGATCGGCACGCGCGCGCCGAGCACGATCCCGGCCATTTCCGCGTCCGCCAGATAGACGAGCTGTTTGGCGAGCATGTTTCCGGCCTCGAGGTCCGGTACGATGAGAATGTCGGCCTGGCCCGCGACCGGCGACACGATGCCCTTGGTTCGCGCGGCTTCGAGCGACACCGCGTTATCGAAGCCCAGCGGCCCGTCGAGGATGCCGCCGGTGATCTGGCCGCGGTCGGCCATCTTGCAGAGGGCGGCCGCGTCGATCGTCGAGCGGATGTCGGGCGAGACGGTCTCGACCGCGGAGAGGATCGCCACGCGCGGCGTGATGATTCCGAGAGCCGTCACGAGATCGATGGCGTTCTGGACGATGTCGCGCTTGTCGGCCAGGCTCGGAAGGATGTTGACGGCGGCGTCGGTGATGAACAGCGCCCGCGGGTAGGCCGGGGCGTCGATCGCGAACACATGGCTGATGCGACGGGCGGTGCGCAGGCCGATGTCCGCCGCCACGACCTCATGCATCAATTCGTCCGTATGGAGCGCGCCCTTCATCAGCGCTTCGACCTCTCCCGATCGCGCCATAGCCACCGCCTTGGCGGCGGCGGCGTGGCTGTGCTCGGTCGAAACGATCTGATATCCGGCGATGTCGATGTTGTGCATCGCCGCGGCCTGGCGGATCTTTTTTTCCGGCCCCACCAGCACCGGCTCGATCAAATTCTCGTGCGCCGACTCGACTGCGCCCATGAGCGAGGCTTCGTCGACCGGATGAACGACCGCGGTCTTCAGCGGCTTCATCGAGCGGGTGGCGTCGATCAGCTGCGCGTAGCGGCGGCCCTTCTCATGCATCTCTTCGACGAATTCCTCGCGCGGCTCCGCCACGATGGCCTTCTTCGGCGCGACGATCTCGACCGTGCCGGTCATCGCGAGATCGCCGTGCTGATTGGTGGCGCGCACGCCGATCGTCACGTGCCTGCCCTCGGGCGTCTTGGACAGGATCCTGGTCGAGATCGTCAACACGTCGCCCGGCCGCGCCTTGGTCGTGGTCTCGATGGTTTGGCGCACCAGCGTCGACCCCGCCCCCGGCAGCCGCCCGGCGATGAGCGCGCTCATCAGCGCACTCGCCCAGCCGCTCTGGGCCGCGTCGATGCCGAAGGCGCGCGTCGCCGCGACGGTCGGATCGACGAGGCCTGCGCCGATCGTCGCGGCCTGCGTCGCGAGGAGCGAAAAGTCCTCCGGGGTCAGCGTATGGACGAGGCGGTCCTCCTCGCCGACTTGTAGCGCGTCGAACGGGCGGTTTTCGATCGGAGACATGGAACGCTTTCGTGCAGGTCTTGCTTCAAACGAGGGCGCGTCTCGCTGCGCCTTTGAGCGCTCTTTAGCCCAGAAGAGTCGCATCGATTTGAGCCGGATCAAACAATCTCGGCCCGCTGCGGTTCTCGATGCTCTCGCTGGCGAAAAACGGCGGGAAAGGTAAAGAACGCTAAAGGCGGGCGAGGGCGCCCGCCGGTTCGCGAGCCTGAGGCGGGAGTCCGAAGGAAGCAGAGTGAACGAGCCTGTCCACTCGCAGGAGGCGGTGTTCCGCTTTCTCGCCGACCCGCGCACGCACGGCCTGACGCGGCCGATAGAACGCGTCGACACGGCGGGAGCCGTGGTGTTTCTCGCCGGCCCGGACGTCTACAAGGTCAAGCGGCAAGTCAGGTTCCCCTTCATGGATTTCTCGACGCTCGACAAGCGTCGCGAGGCCTGCGAGGCGGAGATCGCCGTCAATCGCGACAATGCGCCCTCCGTCTATCTCGAGGCGCTGCCGATCGTGCGCAGGGGCGGTTCCCTGGCGATCGGAGGCGCGGGCGAGGTCGTCGAATGGGTCGCCCACCTCCGCCGGTTCGACGAGAACGACACGCTCGACCGGATCGCCGAGCGCGGCGGCGTTACGGACGCGATCATCGACAGGCTCGCGCTGGCGATCCGGCGCTCGCACGCCCGGGCGCCCTTGCGCGACGGGACGAGGGCGGCGCGCGAGCTCGAGACCTACATCGAGCAGAACGACGCGGCGTTCGCCCAATGGCCGGATCTGTTTCCGCCGGCGAATGCGCGCCGGCTGACCCAGGAGTCCCGTCTTTCATTCGCGATCGCGCGGCCGGCCCTGCTGGCGCGCGGCAGCGCCGGAAACGTTCGCCGCTGTCACGGCGATTTGCATCTGCGCAACATCGTCCTCATCGGCGGCGAGCCGACCCTGTTCGACGCGGTCGAGTTTTCCGACGAGATCGCCAGCGGCGACGTGCTCTACGATCTGGCGTTCCTGTTGATGGATCTCGAGGAGCGAGGTCTCCGGGCAGCCGCCAATCGGCTGTTCAACCGCTATCTCGGGCCTGAGCCGCCGCAGGCGATGGCGGGCCTCGCGGCCCTGCCGCTTTTCTTGAGCCTGCGCGCCGCGATCCGGGCGAAGGTCGAGGCGGCCGACGCTGAACGGCTCGACGGCGAGAAGCGCACGCGGACGCGGTCGCTGGCGCGAGACTATTTCGACCGGGCCGGCTCGTTCCTTCGCTATGCCCCGCCGAGGCTCATCGCGATCGGCGGTCTTTCCGGCGCAGGCAAGAGCGCGCTCGCCGGCGCGCTTGCGCCGCGGATCGGTCGGGCGCCCGGCGCGCTCTGGCTGCGCAGCGACGTCGAGCGCAAGGCGATGTTCAGGGTCGAGGAGACGGAGCATTTGCCGGAGGCAGCCTATTCATCCGAGGTTTCGCATGAAGTCTACGGCCGCCTCGACGACAAGGCGCGGCGAGCCTTGAGGGCGGGCCATTCCGTCGTTCTCGACGCGACCTTCGCCTCGGCCAGCGACCGCGCCGCCGCCGTCCGCGCGGCCGTCGAGACGGGCGTCGCTTTCGACGGCCTGTTCCTCGAGGCGCCGCTCGAGATCCGGCTCGCTCGCATCACGGCGCGCCGCGCGGACGCTTCGGATGCGGACGCGAAAGTCGCGCGCGACCAGCGGGCCGACCAGATCCGGGAGCGCGGCTGGTCGCCGATCGACGCTTCGCAGGACCTCGAAGAGACGGCGGCCACGACGGCGACGCGGCTCGGCCTCGCGCGAGGCGAGGGCCAGGCTGGGGCGGCGCGGGTCGCCCGGCGCAACCCACCATGACGACTTCTTCCGACAGGCACGCTTTTGCTTATTCAGAAAGCAGCGGGGCGGAGGCGACGCACCGCCGGCCAAATTTTTCCAAGTCGAACCAACCCAGACCAAGCCAAACCAAATCGCACCAAGAAATCAGGCTTGGATTCTTTTGGATTTCCTTGGATTTCTTCGTCCGATTCTGGGCTTTTCAATAGGTTACGATGGTGTCCGCGCGATTTTTTTCCGCGGCGTCCCATTTGGGACCCGAGGTTCCGCCGTCGCTGCCCCGGGTTGCGGTTTCGCAGAAATTACGGCTTTTATTCGTAGTCATGTGCGGGATTCCGGTCGCAAGCCAGCAAGCGCATGGGGAGAAAGTCCCCCCTGGCGAAAGTGCGTCCGCTCGTGTCGAGGCTACGAACATAAGGAGAACATAGCATAGGTCGGGCCGCCCCGACAAGCATTTGTTCCATCCGCCATCGGATGGCTGTCAGCTTGGTCAAGGCTGGAGCGGAAGTTCCGGATAGCGCGCCCCGCTGCCAGTGAAATCCTCGACAATATGCCCTGGTTGCGAGGGAACGCCTTGACCCGCGCAAGAAATTTGTCGTTAATATCGTTCATGTCATGTTCAACCGAACGGGAACATGGCAGAATAAGGTTCGGCGCTTGGGCCGAGCTGCTTCGGGCTCGACGCATCGAAAGTGCGGGACCGGAGCCTATCGAGGGAGCGGACATGAAAATTGGATCGTTCAGGGTCGCGGTTTCGGCCCTTCTCGTCGCCGCGGCCATGGGGCTGGCGACCGGCGCGGCGCAGGCCCAGAGCGTGATGAAAGAATGCGGCGCCGACTGGAAGGCCGCCAAGGCCAACAACACCACCAACGGCATGACTTGGCAGCAGTTTTTGGCGCAGTGCCGGGCGCAGAAGGCCGCGGCGCCCGCGGCCGCTCCCGCCCCCGCCGCAGCTCCGGCGGCCGTTCCCGCCCCTGCCGCGGCTCCGGCGCCCGCTCCTGCCCCTGCCGCCCACACAGGCCACGCTGCCGAAGCCCGCTCCGGCGCCGATGAAGCCCGCCGCGGCCCCGACCGGCGCCGGCGAGTTCAGCACCGAAGCCGAAGCCAAGGCCCGCTGCCCGTCCGACACGGTCGTCTGGGTCAACACCAAGTCGCACATCTACCATCTTGCCGGCACGCGCAGCTACGGGACCACCAAGCAGGGCGCCTACATGTGCGAGGCCGACGCCAATGCAGCCGGGGACCGCGCCTCGAAGAGCAGGATCGGCAAGAAGGCGCAGGCGACGCAGTAGGAACCCAGGCGGTTCTTCGCAGCGAACAGCGAGGCGGCGCCGGCTGACGCTCCGGCGGCCGACCCGCGCCCGGAAAAGCGACGGGTCGGTCGGTCCGGGCTCCGACGTTGTCTCGCGACCGACGCCTGAAGCGCACGCCTTAACACAAAAGTTCCAGTCGTGCTCTCGTGCCCTTCGTGCGACCTTTGCGTACTTCGTGTTTATTCTTTTCACCACGAAGGACAGGAAGATTACCCGAAGGTCACAACGCTGGAACTTTCATGCGCAGCGGGTCGGCGCAGCCGGTGGCCAACTCAGGAGTGCGGAACCGGTCGCCCGGTCGGACTGGTTTCCACCTGTCGCTGCGCCTTGGCCGCGCCGGGCGCTTTGACCTTCAGCTTTTCGAGGGGAGGCTTGTAGCCGTTCGCCTTGTATTGAGCGGCAGACATCTGAATTTTCTTCGCCCCGTACGCCACCATGATCGTCCCGTCTTGCAGCAGATACAAACCGGTGGCCATGCCAACTCCTCCCTTTTCTCGTTCGATCGGCCCTCAGAGTGACGCCGCGGCGCGGACCAAAATGCGGTCTTCGCCGCAATCGTGACCATAGCCCGTCAGGCCGCATTTGACAACCAAATCGGTTGTATACGCTCGCAACTTAGGTTGTATACGTTCGCACGCATGGTTTGAATGCGGCGGCGCGTGGCTCTTATGGCGCCTGGCTCTTATCACGACGACGGCAGTCCGAATCAGGCCGCGCCGGATTTCGGCGCGGCGGGCCTCGGCGCGTGCACCTTGGCCTCGCCGCCTTCGGCGAAGCGGATCCCCGCCTCAGCGCAGGCTTTCAGCCGGTCGAGGATCCCGAGCGGATCGCCGGCGCAGGCGGCGAGGATCACCGCCGTTTGCGCGCCCTGCGCGCAAGCCGCCGGCGGCGCCGGCATGGGATCCTTGTCGGGAGCGGTGACGCTGCCGCCCGACCATCCGGCGGCGAAGGCGAGCCAGGTCGTCGGCGCCTTCGGGTCGCGGCCGTTGTAGGCGGCGAGCGCGGCGCGGCGCGTGTCCTCCTCCGGCGTGCGCACCCACGCGTCGGCGGCGCGAAAGGCGTCGTCCTCGGCGCCCGCGCCGAGCAACCCGCGCACGCACTGGATCGCCCACCACACGGCCTCACGTCGAGGCAAGAGATGCGCGAGGAAGACGACCGCGCCGTTCGGGGACGGCGCAGCCATCAGCGCGCGCGCATAGTCGAGGGGGGCGGGTTCGTCCGCCGGCGGCGTCACGACGCGCCCCAGCTCCGGGAACGCTTCGAAAACGTTGCGCGCCGATGCGAAGCGGATGCGCGAGGACATGTTTCCCGCCTCAGATGATCGGCAGCGGGCCGACCGTGCCGGCGCCGATGGTGGCGATGGGAATGGTGACCTGCGAAGCAAAGACAGCCGGCCCGATCCCGAACATCAATGTCGGCGTCATCGTCGTGATGCCGCTCGGCTGGACCATCAGTTGCGATACCGGCGTCCCGCTGATGGTCACCCCCGACGCATCCATCTTGATCTGCGCCAACAACCCGCCCGGGCCGACGCTGAGGGTGATGCTCTCTGTGTCCATCTTGATCTGGGTCAGAGGAGGAGCCTCCGTCGGGCCGACGTTGATCGTCACGGATTGAAAGGCGTTGAGGGTGAAATTTCCGCCGCCTGTCGGCCCGCCGACGGTGATCGTCTCGTCGCCGCCGACCGTTTCGGTCACATTGCCGCCAATCCGGACGTTTTCGTTGTTGTAGGCGCGCAAGTACAAGTCCTTGCGCGCCCGGACGAAGAACTGCTCCCGACCTTTCAGGTCGTCGAACCACCAAGCGTTCGCATTGTGGATGCTCGAGCCGCCATCCTTCGACGACTTACCGAGCAGCCCGGTGACCGTCTTCCTCGTTGGAAGGGTGAGCGAATCGGTATTGACGCCATTGTAGACCGAGCCGATGACAATTGGCCGGTCGGGGTCGCCTTCCTCGTAGGCGACAAGCACCTCGTCTCCGATCCGAGGCAAGTAGAAAGCGCCTCGATCGCTTCCCGCCCAGACCTGCGCGACCCGGACCCAGCGCGATGGCTTCTTCTTGTTTTCCTGGTAGTTTTCCGCCCGGTCCCAATAGAATTCGACCAGAATGCGCCCCTGCTCATCGACGCTGATCTCCTCTTTTTCTTCGCCTTTCTTCGCGATCACCTTGGCCGATTGCGTGCCGAAAATGACCGGTCTGGGCGTCGCCAGCGGCATGCGGTAAGGGGCGTCCGCCTTCGCGAATTCATATGCGCCGATATACTGGGCGGACGTGTCGTCTTGGGCCAAGGTCTCGTAGTCCTGGGGTCCGTAGGCGTGGAAGCAGCTCAGAACCAGATACTTCCCGTCTTCCCCGTCGGTAATCTTGTTCCCGTCTTCCAGCACCTTCGAACTGCGGCTGACCGTGTATCCTGGCGTTAGCGAAGGCGCATAACCTTGCGCCCTGCGACGCTCGTCGCGCGCGCGATCGCCGTCCCAGCGAAAGTGCGCATGCTTCTCGCCGACGCTCCTGTCGTTGTAACGTCCCGGATAATCGAATTTCTCCATCTGGCCGTGCTGGTACTTGTATGGGGGCGTCTCCCATTTGGCCAGCAGGTCCGCGTTGGGCTTGATGTAATCATAGTCGTTCAGGGCATACTTGCCGCTCGCCATCACCCGGCTCTTCATCCACGTATCGAATCTCTGCTCGTTAAGTTGCTTGTCGGTCGTAGCTGGAACGAACGGGAAGTCGTTCGGCGGCGGGGGAAGCGGCTCGTGGGTGTCCATGTCGGCCAGAACAAGATAGTGGTCGGTTGGCGAGCTGGCGTCCTTGCCCGGCGGCTTGAACAAGAAATAGTAATAAATCCCGAATTCCTCCATCAGGCGCAAGACGAAGTTCAAGTCGGTTTCGCGATACTGAACGCAATATTCGAGCGTCGGGAAATCCCTAGCCGTCAGGTCGACGACAAAATTGCTGAACCCTCGTTCATTGAAGATTTGATTGATGATATCGAGCGGCGTCTGCTGCGAGAAGATCCGGCAGTTCGCGGTCAGCGAAAGCAGCCAGAGCCACGGCCTCAAAATGAGCCCGTAGGCGTAGAACCGGCCGCTCCTGCCGATGAGCTGCGCCTGGGTCAGGACGCCGCCGAAATCGCGTCCCGCGCAGGCGGGGTCGGCGGTGTCCAAATGCACGCTTGCGTTCTGGCCGAGCGCCTTGTCAAAGTCGATGTTCCCGTCGGTGCTCAGCGCCTCGATGTCGACTTGAAAGAGCGTCCCGACCGCCTCGTTGACCGTTATTCTCGTTAGACACAGTTTGTCCTTGCCGAGAGGGGTGGCGAGCGTGCATGCCCTGCCGTCTTGTGTCGGTTCATCGGCCATAAAAACCTCCCCGTCTCAGTCGCGCCGTCGCAAGCTTGCCTTGTCCAATATGGCCGCTGCGCTGAGCATCGACGCTCAATGTTTACCGCGGGTCAAGAGGCCTACTGCCGAAGTTTGACAATAGCCTCGGCCAGCCGCCGAGCGAACGGCGCGCATGGTCGCAATCACCAGGGAAGCCAAGCTCCGACGTTGATCGTCAGTCCGGCCGAAACCTGCGCTCCTGCGGTAAACCCGCCCGTCTGCGCGTCGTAAGTTCCGACGATCCCTCCCGCCATAGTGATCGCAAGGACTTTCTTGACGACATCAAAGCTGAAATTGAAAGGAAACAGGCCGCCGGTAATGGACGGGTGCACGTCGCCGCCCGTCTGGGCCTGAACCCCGAGTTGGGCGTAGGGCTGCCAATAGTGGAAGCGGCCCAACGCCCCAAATCGGTCGACGTCCGTAAGTTGGACGAACGGATTGACGATCATCGGGGCCCCGCCCCAATAAAATCCGAGCGTCGGTGCGCCGAATTGAACGCCCGTGGTCAGCTGCTGGTTGGGTCCGTCGTCGTCGCCCCGCTGATAGACTGTCTGGATCGTGATCGTCGAAGCGTATTGTGACGCGCCAGGGCCGAAAGGAAAGGTTACCTGCCCGCCTGGATTGACTTCATCGTGGTCGCGAATGAACCCCAGCAGGCTCTGACGCCCGTTGAGCGGCGTCACGGGCGCGGCCGAGGGATATTTCGGCGGCGGAGCGGCATGAACCGCGCACTGCCTGAACGTGACGGGTTCAAAGGCGTCCGGATTGGACAGAAGGTCCTGCAAGACGTAGGAGAGAGTGCTCGTCGGGTGCACCACGCTCTGTTCTGGCTTGCCGGACGACGCGCCGCCGGTCGGGTCGAACGTCCACCCCGACGCTCCGCTTGGGGTCGGGGCGACGACAGCCGGCATTTTCAGCGGCAACACAAGAAGCGTGAGCGTTGCGACCCCGTACGGATACAACGCCAGGCGCGTCTTGAAGTCGACGACGCCTGTGACGGGCAGGCCTTTCTTCACTTGGTAGTCCCGCACCCGTTGCTCCGTCGCGGCGTCGAACACTCCGTTGCAATTGAGCGGAGGGCTGGGAAGTCCTGGCTGCAGGTTCAGCGCCAGCTGGATCTGCCGTACGTCCTCGCCGGTCATTCCCACCGATAGGTCCCGAAGCGCCATGAATGACCTCACACCTCGGCCTGCGCGCCCAAGAGCGCCTATCGAGCGAACCTCGACCTTCTGGGCAGGCGTAGCAAGTCAAAGGTTGACTGCCCGCTGCGCCAAACGGAAGCGCTTGTCGCGGTCGCGCGCAGGGGCGCGGAGCGAATTGCGGCCGTCCTGCCCTGGAGCATCCGCCGTTCGCCGGCGTAGAAGTTCGCCTCCTGCGAGACGCCGGCCGCGAAAGGCTCGCTAAGCTCTAGCTTCGTGAGCAGAAATACAGATACCGCGTCCGCGCATTCCATTCACTTTGCACCGCTGCGCCATCGGCGGAGCGACACCAGGCGTAGTGGGCGTTGAAGTCGGGCTGCCAGCGCAGGCCGACGGCGCCGGCGGCGCAGTGCGGATAGCCCATCGTCGTCGCCATGTAATACTGTCTGACGGCGGCGTGGGCGTACTGGGAGCAATAGCCGGCGCTTGCCGCGGATGCCGGCGCGACGAGGACGGGAAGAAGCAAAAGGGAGAAGCTTGGTGCGGCGCGCATTGCATGTCCCTCCCCAGAGTTTGCCGAGCATCCCGCCTTGTGGCTTTGCACCGAGAACGCTACCGCGGAGACTTGCCGCCGTCCGATATCAAATTGTGATTTCTGTACACCGGACGTCCGGTTAGCTTATCCTCGTCACGGGTGGTCGGTCCAGGCGTCCTGAGGCCCAAGCCTCCCGAAGTTGAAGTCCGAGCCCGCCATGACAGACGCTCCCCTGGACGCCGCCCTCGAGCCCGTCCCTACGACCGGGCTCGAACCCGCTGTCGAAGCCGCCGCGCGCCACGCGCCCAGTGATCCCTCCGCCCTTCCCCCTGTCTCCCCCGACGACCCGTGCGGCCCCGACCTCGACCTCGAGGGCGACGCGGAATTCCTCAACTTCGTCGCGGCGACCGAAGGGATTCTGCCGGGCGGTCCCGCGGAGCAGTATTACAAGTTCAGCCGCGCGGACGCCGACATTCCGGCGCGTCTCAAGAGCGCAGAAAAGCTGCTCGCCCGCACGCTCGACATCCGCCTTCTGACGATTCTCGCAAAGCTTTCCATCCTCGACCGCGACGTCGCCGGCTTCGCCCGCTGGGTCGGCAGCGTCGACTGGCTGTTGCGCCAGCACTGGGAGGGAGCGCATCCGCGGGCCGAGGGGGGCGACTATGCGCTTCGACTAGGCCAGTTGATGACGCTCGAGGACAACGCGGCCGTCCTCCTGCCGCTGCAATATGCGCGGCTCCTCGAACTGCAGCGCGAGGGCGCCTTCACCTACCGCGACCATCTGGTGGCGACCGGCGCGGCGCAGCCGCGGTCGGTCACCCGCTACAACGAAAAGGGCGAGCGGGAGACCAGCGTCGACGAAAAATTCGCGTCGCAGAAGACGATCGACAAGATTTTGCGCGACGTCGAGATCGAAAAGCTCGCAGCCCTGGTCGAGACCCTGCGCAGCCTTTCGGCGGCGATCCAGTCGATCAAGGCGATCACCATCGAGCATGTCGGGTTCGAGAAGGCGGTCGAACTGCCGAAGCTCGACAAGCTCGTGCGCGAGATGACGGAGTTTTTGCGCGGCGCGCTGGTCGCGCGCGATCCGACGCTCGCGCCGAAGCCCGAGGCGGCGGAGCCGGCGGGAGAGGGGGAGCCGGCGCCGTCGGCCGCCGCGCCGAAAATTTTCGCCTCGCGGGCCGAGGTCGACGCGGCGCTCGCCTCCGCGTTCGGCTATTTCGAGACCGCCGAGCCGACGAGCCCTGCTTTGCTCCTGATCCGCCAGGCGCGCGAGATGCTCGGCAAGAACCTCTATGAAGTCATGCAGCTTCTGGCGCCGCCGCACGCCGACAACGCGCGCGTGTCGGTCGGCCCCGAGGGCGGAGCGTTCACCGTGCCGGTCAAGATCCTGGCGGCCGCGCCCAGCGCCGCGTTCGAGCGCGCAGCGGCCGAGCCCGCGCCGTCGCGCGCCGCGGCGCTGGCGCTGATCGACTCGGTCGCCCAGCACATGCAGCGCGCCGAGCCGTCGAGCCCGGTCCCCTATCTTCTCGAGCGGGCGAAAAATCTCGCCTCGCGCGACTTCGTCAGCCTGCTCTACGACGTCTTGTCCGAGGAGGCCGTCGCCTCGCTGAAGAAGGGCAGGTGACGCGTCATCTGCCGGGCTCCTTGAGGAAGGTCGTCCAGTCCGGCGCGTCCAGCGTGTCGATCTCGGCGAAGGTGACGGCCTCGAGCCCGCGCCGCCAGCAGTTCTCGACCCCGAAAACCTTGAACTTGCCGCGGTCGATGCACATCGACACCGTCCCTTTCAGCACGTCGGCGCCCGCGATGTCGGTCGCGTAGAGATAGACGTAGCGGCCGGTCAGCGGCCCGTGGATCGGCGTCGCGCAGGAGCCCGGGGTCACCGTCCACCAGCCCTCGGTGGCGAAAACGTCGCCCGCGTTCATGCCGACCGCGAGATTGATCAGCGAGCGGGTCTTGTTGCAGACGCGGAAGTCCGCGACGGCCGGCGCGTGCCACGCCGCGAGCAGTACGAGGGCGATCGAGGCGCGCCGAGGGAGTATGGTCCAGCCTGCACGCGGCCCCTGGGCGACGCCGGCGGCGACGTCGCCAAGCTCGTCAACACGTCCACAGGGACTTATGACATCACCGACGACAGCGGCTTTGGGCTCGCCTGTCATCCCGGCGAAAAAGCGTCTGAAGAATTGGAAACAGCGAACGCAACGAGAGGCGCCCTCCTCTCTTCCACCGAGGCGGACCGCCAGACTACGCCTCCGCCTTCTCCCGGTACGACCGCCAGCGGATGGGGCCGGGGCCGGCCTCGGCCTCGGCGGCGGCCATCGCGGCGATACGGGCGTGGTGAGGCGACTTGTGGCAGGCCGGGTCGGTGGCGGAGGCGTCGCCGACCAGCGCCAGCGCCTGGCAGCGGCAGCCGCCCCAGTCGATCTCGCGCCGCTCGCACGAGCGGCAGGGCTCGCGCATCCAGTCCGTGCCGCGGAAGGCGCGGAAGGCCGGGCTGTCGCGCCAGATTGCTGCGAGCGAGTGCTCGCGGACGTTCCAGAATTCGAGGCCCGGGATCGATTCCGCAGCGTGGCACGGCAAAGCCTTGCCGGAGGGCGAGACGTTGATCGCGAGCCGACCCCAGCCGCCCGCGCAGGGTTTCGGATAGCGGGCGTAGTAGTCGGGCACGACCATGTCGATGACCAGCCTGCCCTTGAGCTTTGGCCGCGCCTCCTCGACCAGCGCGATCGCCTCTTCCGTCTCCTTGCGCGGCGGCATCAGCGCGGCGCGGTTCATGAGCGCCCAGCCGTAATATTGCGTGTGGGCGATCTCGAGCCGGCGCGCCCCGAGTTCGAGCGCAAGATCGATGAACGAACCGACCTGATGCAGGTTCGTCCGGCTGATCACCGCGTTGATGGTGAGCGGCAGGGCGGCCCTGGTCACCATCCCGGCGAAGGCGCGCTTCTTCTCCCAGGCGCCGTCGTAATGGCCGAGCCGGTCGTTGGTCTCCTTGTCCGCTCCCTGGAAGGAAAGCTGGGCGTGGTCGAGGCCCGCTTCGACCAGCTCGCCCCACAGCTTCTCGCTCACCCCGACGCCCGAGGTGATGAGGTTCGTGTAAAGGCCCGCCTCGGAGGCGTGCCGGGTGATTTCGGCGATGTCGCGCCGGGCGGTCGGCTCGCCGCCCGACAGGTGGACATGCAGGGCGCCAAGCGCGGCGGCCTCGCCGAACACGCGCTTCCAGGTCCCCGCGTCGAGTTCGGCGGCGGGGCGCTCGAGCGCAATCGGATTCGAGCAGTGCGGACAGCCGAGTGGGCAGCGATGGGTCAGTTCGACCAGCACGCCGATCGGCGGCGCGGGGGGCGGCGGCGAATGGGCGGTCATGTTTCAAGCACCCTCTTGGCCTCGAGATCGCTCAGCATGGCGACGACGTCCTTCTCGATCACGGCCGTCGGCGCATTATAGCGCGCCGCGAGATCGGCGACGATCGAAGCGAGATCGCGCTCGCCGTCGCAGAGTTGCAATACGGCGGCCGCGGTCGCGTCGACTTCAAAAATCCGCTCCGGGGCGAGAAGCGTCCAGCGCCCGCGCACCTCGTCGCGCTTGAGCTTGACGCCGCGCGGCAGGCGGGGGCGCGCGTCCATGGCGATCGTCATCCTCGTCAATCCGGCCGAAACGCGCCGGGCGGGATCGAGCCGCAGACATAGGCGTGATGCAGGGCGTCGAGCTGCGCCCATAGCACGTCGGTCTTGAACTCGAGCGCTGCGATCACGCCCTTCTGCTGCTCGACGGTGCGCGCGTTGCGCTTGACGTATTGAAGAGCGAAGTCCGCGTCCTTGGGGGCCTGGTCGAGGCGCCGGCGGAAATAGGCGACGACCTTCTCGTCGATGAAGCTGTAGTTGGCGAGCATGCCGTCGATCCGGCGGCGATGGATCGACGGGGCGAAGAGCTCGGTCAGGCTCGACGCCACGGCTTCAACCAGCGGCTTCTCGCGCACGAAATGCACGTAGGCCTCGACGGCGAATTTGGTCGCCGGCAGCGCCCCCTCCTGCGAGATCACGTAATCGCGGTCGAGCCCGAGCCCGTCGGTCAGGATCAGCCAGCGTTCGATGCCGCCGCTGTCCTCGCCGTAGCCGTCGTGGTCGGTGACGCGGTGCAGCCATTCGCGCCTGAGATCGCGGTCGTAACAGCGCCCGATCAGCGACGCGTCCTTGCGCGGAATGGCCGCCTGGTAGACGTAACGGTTGAGCGCCCAGGCCTGCACCTGGCCCTTGTTCAGTTTGCCCCCGTGCAAGAGGTCGTGGAACGGGTGCAGATCGTGGTAGCGCTCGGGACCGACCGAGCGCAACGCGGCCTCGAGCCCCTCGGGGCTCATGGCTTCGGAAAACACATGCTTGTTCATGGGGCGACCTCCATTCCGTCGAAGGCCACGTCCCACCCCGCCGCCTTCACTTCTGCTTCTTCGGCCGATCCTTCGATGAGGATCGGGTTGGAATTGTTGATGTGGATGAGGATGCGGCGCACGCCGGCATGCCGAGCCAGCGCTTCCAGCGTTCCGCCCGGACCGGAAACGGGAATGTGGCCCATGCGGCGGCCGGTCTTGTCGCCGAGGCCGTTGACGATCATCTCGTCGTCGGCGAACAGCGTGCCGTCGAAGAAGAGGACGTGAGCGGCGGCGATGCGCTGGTGGAGATCGTCCGTCACGCGGGCGCAGCCCGGGGCATAGACGAGACTGCGGCCCCCGGCCTCGACGACGACGCCGACCGTGCCCTCGCCGATCACGTCGGTCAGAACCTCTCCCTCCTCGAGCCAGAGCGGCACTTTCCCCGGGACGGGGAACAGCTCCACCGTCAGGCCCGGCAGCGGCTCGAACCTCTCGCCGAGGCGGACCGCCTTGCGCGGGACGATGTCGCGGCCGACGACGTCGAAGATGCGGTTGGCGCCGATCGTGTCGAGAGTGAGCTGCGCGCCCCAGATCGTGAAGGGCTGGCGCTCGCGAAGCGCGAGCAGCCCGGCCGCGTGATCGACGTCCGTGTTGGTCAGCAGCACAGCCGCGATCGGCGAATGACGCCCCTCCCCTTTCGGCTGGATCGCCGGCGTCGCGAGAATCTGCTGGCGCAGGTCGATCGAGGCGTTGAGGAGGAGCCAACGCTTGCCGTCAGCGCTGACGGCGAGGCTCGACTGGGTGCGCGGCTTCACTCTTCGATCGCCTTCCCAGGCGAGGCGGCACACCCGGCAGCCGCAGTTCCATTGCGGCACGCCGCCGCCGCCGCCGGAGCCCAGCGCCAGCGCCCTGAGGCGCGGAAAGCCCTCAGCGGGGGGCATAGTTGAAGCTCGTGGCGATATGGATGGAGCCACCGGGCGGCGGCGGGAAATGCGCCAACTCCACCAGGGTCCGAGCCGCAGCGTCAAGGTCGCCGTCGCCAGAGGAGCGCGTGACGGCGAAGGAGGAGAGGGCCCCGGAGGAGCCGATGGTGAAGGAGACGCCGACCACGCCTTTCGCCCCGCGCGCCCGCGCCGCCGGGGGATAAAACAGGCGGCTGCGGATCGCCCCCGCCACCTCCGAAGCATAGGCCGACTTCGATGCGGCGCTCGCCTCGGCTTGGGGGGCGGGAGCCGCCGGCCGCTCCTGCCGAAGCCGCTCTTCCCGAGCCGCGGCCGCCTTTGCTGCTTCCTCGGATCTCCGTTCGGTCTCGCGCATCCTCGGTTGCACACGCTCGGGCTTCGGCTCGATCTTCGGGGCCGCCCTGATCCGCTCCTTCAGCGGCTCGACCCGCGGCGGAGGCGGCGGCGGCTTCGGCGGGGCGAGTTCGACCGGCGCCGGCGGAGGCGGCGGTTCGGGCGGCGGCGCCTCAACGACGGGCGGCGGAGGCGGGGCCGGTTCCGGAGGAGCCTCCGCCGCTGGCGGCGGGGAAGGCGTCTCGGGTGGCGGCGGCGCCTCGACGACGGGCGGCGGTTGAGCCGGCTCCGGGGGAACGGGGGGCGGCGCTTCGACCGGTGGGCGCGCCTCCTGCAAAGGGGGCGCGGGAGCCGGTTCCGCGGCGGCTTCCGGGGGCTTCGGCGGCTCGGGCGCAGGCGGCGGGGCTTCCGGCGGCGCGGCCTCGACGTCGACGACGACCTCCGCGGGCGGCTCCGGCGGCGGCTTCGCCGCCAGATACGGCAGCATCGCGATGGCGACGGCGTGCAGCGCGACGACGGCCGCGATCACCGCCGGGCGAAGCCAGACGGGATCGATCGCCGGCGGCTCGAAGCTCCGCCCGCCCAGAGCCGCGTCAGTCATGGTTTCGGCGCCGGTTCGGCCGCCACGGCGGCGCGACGGCCGCTCGAGACGATGGCGATACGGGTCACGCCGTTCGCGGCGAGGTCATCCATCACCGAGACGACGTCGCCGTAGGACGCGTCCTTGTCCCCGCGCAATTGCACGACGCCATTGGACGCGCCGAGTTTCGCCTTGACCGTCGCCGCCAGCTGGTCGCGCGACACGGAATCCTTGCCGACCGAGACAGCGCCGTCCTTGGCCACGCCGACGACGACCGGGTCCTTCGATTCCAGAGGCTGTGCGGTTTGGGCTTTCGGCAGATTGACCTTGATCCCCGTCGCCAGCATCGGCGCGGTGACCATGAAGATGATCAGCAGCACCAGCATCACGTCGACGAGCGGCGTGACGTTGATCTCGGCCAGCGGCTGGTACAGGCCCTCGCCGATCTTGCGCGGATTCAGAGCCATCAGGGCGCCTCGGTGCGACGGCGCGGGCCGGCGTCGCGCGCCACCTCGGCCGGGCGCGAAATGAGCAGGACCGCGCGTTCCTCGACGAAGGACGCCATCTCCTGGCCGAGCCGGGCATAGGCGGCGCCGATCCGGTTGTAGCCGATCGAGGCGGGGATCGCCGCGGCGAGGCCGTAAGCGGTCGCGGCGAGCGACTCGGCGATGCCGGGGGCGACGGTTGCGAGGCTCGTGTCCTGCGCCTGGGCGATCGCGGCGAAGCTCGCCATGATGCCCCAGACCGTGCCGAACAGGCCGACGAACGGCGCGACGGACGAGATGACCGCGAGATTGGGCAGCCCGCCCTCGGACCGGGTGAGAAGCTCGCGCGCTGCGCGGGCCATCGCGTCCGAGATGCGCGCCCTGACCTCGCTGACGGTCTCTCCGGGAATGCGGCGATGCGCTTCCTCGTCGCCCGCGCCGACGACGCCGGCGAGAGATTTCACGATCTCGCCGCCGGCACGCGCGGCGCGCACGGCGCGTCGAAGGCGCACCACCGAGACCACGCCCTCGATGATCAGCACCCAGCACCACAGCGAAGCGATGAACAGGACGGCCATGACGGCCTTGCCGACCAGGCCCGCCTCGATGAACAGACCGATTGGGGACAGGTCCAAACCCTGCATGGCAACCCTCGTTTCGCTCCCTTGTGCGCGTCTTCTTGCGCGGCAAATCGTCTATCTGATGGCGGAAGACGGCAAGGCGGGCGCCGCCCGATCTTCACCTCAGCAGGCGCACAAGCGCCTGTCCGTCGCGGCTTCGCAGCTCCTTGGCGTCGATCGTGCCGTCGTTATCCGTGTCGGCGCGCTTGAACGCCTCCTCGACGAAGTTCAGATACTCGTCCTTGCCGACCGTCTTGTCGTTGTCGGGATCGGCGGCCGCCCAATCCTTGTTTGAAATGCGGCCTTTCAGCTCCTTGCGGTCGAGCGTGCCGTCATGATCGCCGTCGAGCTTGTCGAACTCCGCGCCTGCGGCGGCCTTCGCCTCCGCGAGATCGACGGTTCCATCCTTGTCGGGGTCGAGGGCGCTGAGCGCGGAGGCGGCGAGCGCAGGCGCCGCGCCCGTCATCATCATGGCCGGCGAAAGGCATGCCGCGGCCAGCGACGCGAGCGCCAAGGCTTTCGGATTTGCGAGCTTCATCGATAGCTTCCCCTTAGCGGACATCATCGGTCGGTCGCACATACACGAGCCGCAGGCATTTTAACATCCCGCCCGGCTGAGGCGCCATGCGCGAAGGCTGTTGTCTCGCCCTCACAGCGTTAGCCGCAGGCCGCCGTAGATGGCGAAGGGCTTCCCGGGGCCGAGGGTCGTTGGATTGGTGAGGTACGGCGCGGTGTTGGGCAGCGCGCCCGTGTCGAACAGAGCGCCAGCGGTATAAAAACGCCGGTCGAAAAGGTTCTGAATGAGGCCATAGACCTGCAATTGCTTGCCGATCTGGTAGGACGTGTGCAGGCCGAAGATGGCGTAGCCCGGGACTTGGGGAAGCGCGCCGTTTTCGTTGCCGAAAAGCGCCTGGCCCGACGCTGCGACCATGTCGGCCCCGACCTTCCACTTGTCTGTGACGCTGTAGTCGAAGCCCACTTTCACCGTGTTCTTCGGAATGCCGGCGATCGGTGCGCCATTGGTGATCGGAATGTCGCCATTCGCGTCGGCCAGCGGATTGTACGGCGACGGCTCCATGAAAGTCGTCAGATAGACGGCGTCGATATAGGTGTAATTGGCGTAGGCGCTCCACCGGTCGCCGGTCCACTGGACGCTCGCCTCCGCGCCCTGGCGCAAGGTCGTCCCGACGTTGGCGTAATAGCCATAGCCGGTGACGGAGCTCTGCAGGGGCAGGATGTCGTTGGTGAGCGTCGTGCGGAAGAGCCCCGCCGACCACGACAGCTTGCCCCACTGGGGGGCCCATTGGCCGAGGGCATTCTGCCCCCTGAATCCCAACTCGAAGGTGTTGCCGACCACTTGGTTCAGTTTCGGGTCCGAAACGAGAAAATTGTCGATGATGCAGGGGTTGCTGGGGTCGGCGCAGCCTAGCTCGAGCGGCGTCGGCGCGCGGTTGGACATCGCGTATCCCGCATAAAAACTGATATCTGGCGTGATCTTGTAGGTGAGGCCGACCGTCGGGTTGAGGTGGAAGAATGTCGAGTAGCCGTTGAGAAGAGCGCCGTTCGCGCCCTCGAGATCAATTCCGGCGAAATTGAACCGCGCGCCGCCGGTCAGCGTCAGGTGGTCGGTGGCGTTGAACGTGTCGAGCGCGTAGAGGCCGGTGTAGAGATTGGTCGTGTGGACCATGACTGGGGTGAGAAAGCTGCCCGGCTCGTCGATAATGTAGGGGTAACCGATGATGGGGAACGACGTGTTGTTGTCGTTGTAGAACGTGCCGATCTGGCTGTCGCCGTTGAATCGCGTCCAGCCGTAGTCGAGCGACGCGCCCACCGTGAACGTGTTGTCGTGGCCGTAAACCTTGTCGGTGTCGACGGCCTGCGCGCTGGCGCCGACAGAGCGCGACTGCGTCCAGTTTCTGTCGATCTCGCCGAGATCGAGCGCCCCGTTCTGCGAGATATCAGGGATAATTCCGCCCAACGTGTTGTGCGCCGGGCTGCCGTTGAGGCACGAGAAGGGCGGGCATGGCGCAACATCGGTCGGGTTGCCGTCGACATGCGCCTGGTCGAACGCGCGGAAATAGAGCCCGCCCTGAAAACTCAGCGTGTTCGAATAGGCGTAGCTGCCGTTCCAGGCGAGCATCGCCATCTGGTTATAGGTCGTCTGCGGAACGGTGTAGACGCTGCTCCAATTGTTCTGCAGTTGCTGGATCGGCGCGAAAACCGAGGCGCCGAACTGGGTGCTCCCCGCGGTGAGCTGCAGGTGCGACTCGAAGGCGTTCGCCTTGTAGCCCAAGTCGCCGTAGACGTTGGTGAGCTGCGAGGCGCTGTCGACGCGCCAGCCGCCGTCGTTGATCTGCGTGCCGGCCACATAGATCGACCAGTCGCCGATCTGCTTGCCGTACTGGAACTCCTCCTGCGCGCGATAGAATGAGCCGCCGCGAAGGTCGGCTTCGAAGCCCTGCCAGGTGAAGCCGTTCTTCATCGTCACGTTGAGGGCTCCGCCGAGCGCGTTGAGGCCATAGATCGGGTCCCCCGCGACGATCGTCATCTTGTCGATTGCGTTCTCGGGAATGAGGTCCCAGTTGACCGTGTCGCCGAACGCCTCGTTGATGCGCACGCCGTTCTGATAGACGGCGAGGCCGATCGGCGTTCCGGTCACGGGCGTCGCGTCGAAGCCGCGATAGCGGACGTCGGGCTGGAAGTCGTTGCCCGAGACGTTGTTGACGGTGACGCCCGGCGCCTGACGCGCCAGCGTCTGAGTGATGGTCGAATCGGAGTAGGTCTGAATGTCCTGAGAGCTGGTCTGCCAGACGGAGCCGGGATAGGCGGCGACGTCGATCTCGCCGCCCTGCAAAGGAGTCGTCGCGACGACGTTGAAGGTCGGCAGCACGACCGTCTCGGCGCGCGCATTCGCCATCGCGCCCGCAAGAAGGGGGATGCCGAGCAGAGCGCGAAGCCAGGCCGTCAAACGCGTCATGCCCTCCTCCCGAAAATCGCGAGCCGGCTTCCGGGAGGCCGAGACACGCAAACACTCGAACGCACGCCCGCGACGCCAAAGGTACTCCGTCGCGCACCGCCAATCGCTTCAATTGTTCGAAAAATGCGGGCCGTCAATTCCCAAATCGGCCGAGAATTCTTCCCGACCGCGGCGCCCCTCCGATGCGTTCGCCGCCCGTCCTGGCCGTGCGCCATTATCCGCCCCGGTCCGTAAACCGGGGCGGCCAACCCCATCCCCAAACGTCTGCCCGGCTATGCCTTGACCATGGCGCCGGCGCCTTTTTCGGACACGTAGCCGAAAGCCGCGCCGATCACCATCGAGATCACGATATTCACCAGCGGGTTTTCGAGCGATCCGGCCGTCAAAGCGCCGAGTTTGTTGCCGGCGAGGGACAGCGCCACGACGCTGGCGAAGCCGAGCACCCCGGCGGGAATGTCGCTCAACAGCGGTATCTTCGCCGCCATCACCAGGGCAAACACGGTGATCGCAACGCAGATCCCCGCCCACAATGGCAAGCCCAGCGAGCCGGCAAGCGGAATCTGGGTGACCAGCAGCAACGCGATCCAGCCGACGATGACGCCGAAGACGTTATTGACGATGGTCTTTTGCAGACCCGCTTCCTTGCCGCCGCAATGATAGAAACTCGCCCAGCCGATGAAGGCCGCCCAAACCGACAGTCCAAGCCCGCCGATCGGCCCCAAGAACAACCAGGCCGCGATGCCGCCCAATAACCCGATGCTGACGGCCAATGCCGCAATTATATCCATTGTTTCCTCCCATGACGGCATGCATTTCCCTGTCTTTGGAAATGTCATAACCGCCACAAAAGGCTAACATTATCTAACTGGCTCGAAAAGAGCAGAACCTCCTTGAGACCATTAAATCGCCATCCCGCCGCCCGTTGGAAGCTAAAATTTAGGCGATTTCGGTTCGACGTTCGAGGCCGCCTCACGCGCGGCCTCCTGTCCGATGACGCGGGCTCGACGACGTGGCGGAGCCGCCGGAGTCGGAGGCAAGTCGAAAACCCGCGGGAGAGTGAATCTCCCGCGTGAATGTCTCGATCGATAGGGTTCGAGAATCGATCTATGGGCTGAAGGGGTGCTTGGCGGAATCGCGTTGGGCGACGACCTCGGCAGGCGTCGGCAGGCCGGCGACCGCGCGTTCGATCAATTCCTTGACGGCGCGATAGTTGAAGTCGTGGATCTTCTTGTCGTCGGCAGCTTCCCAATGAATGAAGACGCCGACGCAGATGAACACGTTGTCGGCCTCTTCGGTGGGAATCGTGCCGTCGGCGACGCTGTCGGCGACCGCCTTGGCGACCGCGTGCTGCGCCGGCCCGAACATCTGCACCGCCTGCTTGGCGCCCTTGATCGTCACCTTGTTGAACAGGACGGTCGAAGGCTTGACCATCAGGTTGGGCGCGACAACCGCCAGCAGGGACGTGAAACCATCCTTGTTGTTGGTCAGCGCGTTGGCGAAAGCCAATTCCGCCGCGCTGCCCCGCGGCCCCATGATGAGATCGATATGAGCGACTTCGTTGCCCTCGCCGACGAGCAATTCGCCGACCATGAGCCTGTTAATCTTGGCCATACATATTCCTCCCTGGGATCAAGCCAAACCAAAAATCCCCGCCAGTCGACGAGGCGAACTGGCTATCCTTGTTTTCAGCATCCCGCCTCGCGGCGGGATCGGTTGGCCGGATAGTCACGGGGTGTTCCCGTAGGCGCAAATCAATCATCCTTGGGGCGCGACGGCAAGATGCTCGCAGCGCATTTGTCGCATCGCTCCGAAGATAAAGTCGATGCAAAGAGCGTCGCCACCGTCAGGTCCGCGCTCGTTCCGGGGTTGATCCCGCGCGATTTCAGCAACTCGTCCCATTTCAGCAGCCCCTCGGTCATTCCCTCCGGTTCGGACGTCGTCGTGAACGCGTCGCGCCAGTCCGCCGCCTGGAGCCGGACCGCCTCGGCGGTCGCGGCGCCGAACTTCCGCGAGATGTGCGTGTCGGGAATCGCGGCGAGAAACGCCAAATAGACCGCGACCGTCGTCCAACGCGGTTCGATGCGCCTTTGGCGAGCGGTCGCCAGCGCCGGCAAGCCGAACGAAAAAATGTCCTCATAGGCCGTAACATATTGTCGCGCGATGCGGTCGCGGTCAGCCGCCTCCGCCATGGCCTCGCGCAACGTCACGGTCGCGGGGGCGTTGACGTCGTGCCGGGCACGTCCGAGGCCGCCGGGATTGGCGGCGGCGATGGCGGAAAAGACGTCGGCCGCGTCCGTCTGGTCGAGACTGTCGAGCACGCCGGCGAGCGCCGGCCGCAACCCCCTATCCGCCGTCTCGATCGCCGCAGCGAGCGGCGCGCAAAGCAGGATGATGCCGAGATTGGTGTTCTGGCCGACCGCCGCCAGGGTCGCGGCCACCGCGTCTCGGATGCGGACGCCGACGCGCGCTCCTCTGGCCGCGATGGAAATCGAGCTCGCTTCCGCGCTGCGAACGAAATCAGCCAGACTCATGCCGTGGCCAGGGGCAAAACGGTGAACATTGCCCGGTTTCAGCGCCTCGAGCTCCGCGAGGCAGGCCTCGACATAGGCTGCCGCGACGAAATCCTGGCGATCATTCATGGGATCGCATTCGGCTGGGACGGCGGGCCAATTCGTCCATCAAGTCCGAAGCGATCGCCTCAGCCACGCTGCACGCCGCGACTTTCTGCAGGCCGCTCCAGGCCGGCATGCTGTTGACCTCCAGCACGGTCGGGGCGCCGTCGCCGCCGACCAGCACGTCGACGCCGGCGATCGTGGCGCCGACCGCTTCCGCCGCCGCGACGGCGAGACGCTCCATTCTCGGGTCAGGCGCGACCGGCTCGGGCCGACCGCCTTGCTTGACGTTTGTGATCCATGTCGAGGCGCTGCGCATCATTGCCGCGACCACGCGGCCGCGCAAGACGAACAGCCGAAAATCCCTGAAGTCGTCAGCGCCGGTCGGTTGAAAGCGCTGGAGATAATAGACGCCCGCGACAGCTTCGCGCTCCGGCAGATCCTCGGCGCGGCGAACGAGGCGCAGTCCCTTGCCCTGCGCGCCGAACAGCGGTTTGAGCACGAGCGGCCCCTGTGGCGCTTCGCGTTCAACGATGGCTTGCGCCATCTCGGCCAATTCCGTCGTCCAGGTCGGCGGCGTCGGCACGCCGGCACGCGCGAGCAGGAAACTCGTCATGGATTTGTCCACACACCGTTCGATGGCGCGAGCGTTGTTCCAGACGACCACTCCGAGTTCCGCCAACCCATGCAAGACGCCCAGGCGTTTGGTAATCTCTTCGAACGAGCCGGCCGACAAGCTGCGCACGTGAGCCGCGTCCGGAAGTCGCGACCCTAAAAACGGCAGATTCAGGCCGCTCGGGCTTTGCGTATCGAAGTCGCAGGAAGCAAGATCGATGCGGGCGCAGCGCGCTCCAAGGGCCGTGAACGCCGCCTCCATTTGACGCGCATGCCAATCCCGCTGATCGCTTACGAGGACGACCGTAGGGCCGCGGGCGCTGCGATCAGCCGCATCAGGCGAAAGAGGCGTCGAGCAAGTCATGATGCACGGCGCCCGCGTGAAAACTCGCCCCGCTTTCGACCGCGCTGACGATGACCTCGGCCGGGCTGAACAGCAGCGGGTCGATGGCGTAAAAGTCGCCCCCGAATCGCTTGAAAATGTCGGCGAACGGGGCGCCGAAATCGCGCGAGCCGCGGCTGGGGAGCGCTTCGGCGAGAGCCTTCGCGTCGGCGGCCGGCCCCGTGACGAAGAGATGCGCGCGTCCGCCGTAAATGATTGCGTCGTTGGTGCGACCCATGGCGGTGACGAAATCGGGATGCGGGGGGCAGACGGGCGCAGCGCCCATGCCGTCGACGATGCGTTCGAGCGGGAATTTCAGCGCATGGGCCTTGTGCAACGCCACTTCCAACACGCGCGCGACCACTTGCGCGCCGCCGGCAAGGCTTTGCGTCGGCGCATAAATCACCGTCAGAGCCGATGCCGCGACAGCGCAGTCGCGGCATACTTCTTCCACGATCTCGGGCGGCGGCGGCCTGCCGCTTTCAATGACGAGCGTCGCGACGTCCGCTTCGTCCCGATAGCCGATATCCTTCAGCACCGCCTCCTTTTGCGCCAGCGCGCGAGCAGGGCCGGAACCCAGTGCGAAGAAGGCGTCTTTGCCTGCCCCGTGAGCAAGGGTCCAGCCGGCGTATTGGCTGCCCAGACATGCAATCACCGGCTGTGGCGAACTTACCGCGATCGTCCAGGGCCAACGCGGCGTTGCGTTATCCGGCGTCAGTCGCACCCTGCCGAGTCCGCCCAAACAAATTTCCGCGATGCGCAGGCCGGCTTCGACGCCGCCCCGCTGGCCTGCGCCGGCGTCAACCAAGGTTTCGCCGAGCGAGCCGCGCGTAAAGCCGAGGTTCAGCATTGCGGCGTCGCGGCGCAGCGCGTTTGTCAGCTCGGCGGCGCGGCGATTGACGCTTATGGTCTCGACGACTGTCAATGATTCGACTCCTGAGCCACAGCGATGATTTCCTGCGCCCGACATCGGACGCGTGCTCGCGCCAAGTCGACCGTCGCTCCAGAGGCGAGCGCCGTGCATAGCGGATCGCCGGCGGCGACAGTCACTCCCGGCGACGGCCGGTCGACCGTCCACTCCGGCCAACGCCAATCCGCGCCCGAAACCAGGTCGCAAGGGGCATAGGCGATCTCGGCCGCCTTGCACGCCGAATACGTTGCAGGAGGCGGCAGATGTCCTTCGCAGCCGGCGACGTGGACGGCAAGCAAGGAACCGTCGTCGGGTTCGAAAACGTCGAGCGTCGCGCCGGGCCGCGGATTGATTTCAATGAGCCAGGCGGCATCGGCCGAAACGACGAAATCCGCGCTGTTGAGGCCGACGAGGCGGAGTGCGGAGGTGATCCTGGCGACGGCGCAGGCAATTTCTTCGGCTGGGACAGCGCCGACCTCGACCGGACCGGCGGCGCCGCCATATCGAAACGGCGACGCCGCAGTCGGCGAGACCCATTGCAAACTCAGACCGATGATTCTGGCCCCTGCCCCATTCGCGGCGAACAGCGCGGAGATGGTTCGGCCGGACACGCAGCGCTGGAAGTAACAATCATCCGAAGCGATGTATGTGGCCATCGCTGCGTTGATGTGCGCGCCCCCGGCGCCGCCTCGCCGCTTTACCAGCCAGCCTTCAGGTTCGTCCGGCGGCGCAAAGAGGATCGGCGGATGCGCTATCCCGTTCGACTCGCAAAGGTCTGCGAGCCCCTGCGGATCTTTTGCACGTTCGACTGTTTCGGCTGCGTTTCCGAAGATGCGCAGGATGCGCGCCAGTCCAGCGATCGTTTGTGGCTGGTGCTCGAAGCCCGAGCCATAGACGAGCCCAATCGGGCTATAGGCGTCAGTGAGAATTTTGACCGCGGCGCTCAGTTTGTCGGGCGTCAGCCCATCCGATAATCCGCCTTCCAGCTTGATCGCGGCGACGCTGAATTTCCGCGTGTCGTCGTCGCCGAAGACATCAATCGAGAGAGGAGCAAATCCGGCGCGTTTCGCCGAGGAGGCGAGCGCGCGGGCGGAATACCCGACGACGATGATTGCCGGACGGTCAGTCATCCGGCTGCGCCGGGACGGCGACCCTGGCGGCAAGCGCGGGCATTTCCTCGGCGTAGGTCATTTTTGCGTCGGCTCGCGATTGAGCGCGGTCAGATTGAACCTGCTGACCTGCGATCTGTCCAGTCGACCGCAACCCTAATTTCGTGGGCGACGCATAACTTAGAGGCTTGCTCGCGCAGCCCCGCGACGCGACCCGATCCGATCCTGGAGCTCAGCTGTTTATTCTTTGACGCTCTGCCTCTAGGATGGGCTCTTAAAGACCATGGCGACGGGCCGAAGCGCTCCACGCCATAGGCGGAGGAAGCGATGAAGGAAGCGCCGCGCGCCTCGTTTGGGGATTGGAAAAGTAACCTGCACCCCCGCGCGGTTTTTCCTCGCGCAGTTTGAAGCGCCATTCAGCTTCGATTTGTGGAACGCCGACGCGTCCTCCGGATTGGGTTTCTTTTAGGTTCGCGGACGCCGATCCTGGGATGACGGGGAGCAAGCGGACGAAACGCATGGCGCAGAGAGATCAGATCCTCCCCGAGCCTGCAGCATCGATCGATGGCGCGCCGGCGCCGCTCGAGAATGCGGCCGCGGCCGCCGCTCAACTGTTGGCGCGAAGCGGGCAGCCGCTCATTGCGGGGCTGGGCGCGGATATCGCAGGCGCCCGGGCGGCGATCGCGCTCGCCGAGCGGGTCGGCGGCGTCGTCGATCATATGCGCTCGGCGGCCTTGATGCGCGACCTCGATTGTCTGCGCGAAACGGGCGTCATGCTGACGACGCCCGTCGAAGCGCGGGTGCGCGCCGATGTCGTGCTGCTTGTGGGCGACGCACTGTTGGAAACCTGGCCGGGCCTCAACGAGCGGCTGCTGGGGCTGCCGGCGAGGCCGGAAGGCGTGGAGGTCGCGCGACGCATTATCTGGCTGGCGCCGGAAGCCGACGCAACCATTGCAGGCTTTGGCGGTCATGTCGAAGTCGTCGGAACCGGCCTCGGCCTGACGCTCGCCGCCAATCTGGCGGCATTGCGAGCGCGCGTCAAAGGCCGTCCCGTCGCGCGAGCCCAGATACCCCTATCCACACTCGACGCGGTGGCAGCCGGTTTGAGGGGCGCGCGCTTCGGCGTCGCCGTCTGGACCGCTGAGCGGGTCGGGGCGCTTGAAATCGAAATGCTCAACGGCCTGGTGCGTGACTTGAACGAGACGACGCGGTTCTCGACCTTGCCGCTCGCCGCGCCGGACAATGGCGCGGGCGCGCTCGCCGCTTGCGGCTGGATGACCGGATTCCCCATGCGAACCGGTTTCGGCGGAGGCTCGCCGATGCATGATCCGTGGCGCTTCGACGCCGAGCGGCTGATCGCCTCAGGCGAAACCGATTGCGCATTGTGGGTCTCGGCCTTCGGAGCGCCTCCGCCGCCGTGGGGCGCCGCGGTGAACTTCATTGCCTTGTGCGAGCGAGCGACCCGATTCGCCGAGGAGCCAAATGTGCGTATCGTCGTCGGACGTCCCGGCGTCGATCACGACGGGGTCGTGCACTCGGCGGACGCCGGAACGTTGGTCGCCGCGACCGCTTCCGCGCCGAGCGCTGCGCCGAGCGTAGCGCAGGCTCTCGCGCTTATCGCCGCTCATCTCCCAGACGCGAGCGCCGGAGCATGCTGATCCACATCAAAGGCGCCCAGATCGTCGATCCGGCCAACAATCGGGACGCTATCGGCGATCTCTGGATTCGCGACGAACAGATCGTGGCGCCGCAGCAAGGCGCCAAGGTCGATGAGACGGTCGACGCGACGGGCCTCGTCGCGATGGCGGGGGGAATCGACATCCATTCGCATATCGCGAGCGCAAACGTGAACACGGCGCGTCTGCTGTTGCCCGAACAGCATCGGGCCCACGCGCGCCGTCCGGCGGCCACGCCGCTCTCCAACGCCGGTTGGTCGACCTTTCAGACGGGTTGCCTGTATGCGGAGATGGGTTTCACGACGGTGGTCGAGCCGGCGGTCGAGCCGCACAACGCGCTGCATGCGCATCTCGAACTCGCCGACACCCCCATCATCGACAAGGCCATCCTGACGATCCTCGGCAACGACGATTTCGCGCTCGATCTCATCCGCTCGGGGGAGAGCGCCGGCGCGATCCGCGATTACGTCGCCTGGACTTTGCAGTCGACCCGGGCGCTGGGAATCAAGGTCATCAACGCCGGCGGCGTCGCCGCGTTCAAGGAGAACATGCGCAGCTTTTCGTTTGACGACGCGGTTCCCTCCTATGGCGTGACAAGCCGGCGGATCGTCAAGGCCCTGCAAAAGGCGGTCCACGACACCGGCACGCCGCATCCCCTGCACGTTCACTGCAACAATCTGGGCATGCCGGGAAACGTCGAAACGGCGCTGACGACGATCGCTGCGGCGGAAGACCTCCCGCTGCATTTGGCGCATCTCCAGTTCTACGGCTACGGCGCAGAGGGACCGCAAGGCTTTTCTTCCGCCGCCCCCCGGCTCGCCGAGGCGGTCAATGGCGCAAGGAACGTCACCATAGATGTCGGGCAAGTGATGTTCGGGCAGACGGTGACGATTTCCTCCGACGTGCTGCGGCAATTCTCCGCGCGCGGTCAGGCGCGGCCGAAGAAATACGTCATCATCGACGGCGATTCGAACGGCGGCGGCATCGTGCCCTACGAGTATCGAGCCGGCAGCTTCCATAACGCGGTGCAATTCGCCGTCGGGTTGGAGCTGTTTTTGCTGATCGCCAACTCCTCGCAAGTGTTCTTCACCACCGACCATCCGAACGGCGCGCCGTTCACCACCTACCCCGAGATATTCGCCCTCTTGATGGACAAGGATTTGCGCGCCCAGTGGGTGTCGCGGCTTCCGACTGAGGCGGCGGCGGTGACGACGCTCCCGTCGCTCAATCGTGAGTACACGCTCTACGAAATCGCGACAATGACGCGCGCCGCGCCGGCCAAACTGCTGGGGCTCAGCGACCGCGGCCATCTCGGCGTCGGCGCGCGGGCCGATGTCGCGCTCTATCGCCCGGGTAGGGATATCGCTCAAATGTTTCGCGCGGCGGCGCGGGTTTACAAGGACGGCGATCTCGTCGTGCGCGACGGCGCCGTAACCCATTATCGTTTCGGCCGTGCCCTGCAGGTGACGCCCGCCGTCGAGGCTTCGATGCAGCGGCGCATGATGAAATATTACGACGAGCGCTATGGGCTTCCGTCCGATTTCATGCGCGTGCCGGAAGGAGCCGTCGGCCGGCCGCAACCCTTCGGGACCGTGGCATGCGCGCGCTGACAGTCAACGGCGTCGCCATCGACGACACATTCGCGGAGGCCTTCGACATGCGCGCGACCGCGCTCGTCATCACGGCGCCGACCGCGGGCTGGGCGATGCAGGCGGCCGTCACGATGACGGGCTTCGCGACGTCGGTGATCGCCTGCGGCTGCGAGGCGGGCGTCGACCGCGTGCTGTCGCCGCGGGAGACGCTGGACGGACGGGCGGGCGTGCGCGTGCTCATGTTCGCAGTTTCGACGTCGGAGTTGCAGCGGCAGCTGCAGAACCGCGTCGGCCAATGCGTGCTCACCAGCCCCGGCTCAGCTTGTTACGCCGGACTGGATGTGGGGGACGGCAAGCTCAACCTCGGCGCGGCGATCCGTTTCTTCGGCGACGGCTGGCAGATCGCCAAGAGACTCGGCTCCCGCAGATACTGGCGCGTGCCGGTGATGGACGGCGAGTTCGTCTGCGAATCGACCACCTCACTGACGAAAAGCGCCGTCGGCGGCGGCAACCTCATAATCATGGGCGCGACGCGGGCCAATACACTCGCCGCGGCGGAGGCGGCGGTCGCGGCGATGCGCGGAGTCGCCGACGTCGTCATGCCGTTTCCCGGCGGCATCGCGCGCTCGGGTTCGAAGATCGGCTCCAAGTACAAGGGCGCCAGCGCTTCGACCAATGACCCATATTGCCCAACCTTGAAGGGCGCGGTCGCCAGCGCGCTCGGTCCCGAGATCGGCTCGGTGCTCGAAATCGTCATCGACGGGCTCAGCAGCGCGGCCATCGCCGATGCAATGCGAGCCGGGCTCGCCGCGATCGTCGAACTCGGTCCCGGTCGCGGCGCCTTGCGGGTCGGCGCCGGCAATTATGGCGGCAAGCTCGGCCGGCATCACTATCACCTCAAGGAGCTGCTGCCGTGACGCCGCTGACGTTCGCCACGCGCGCCGCGCCGACCCAGCGCCTCGATCTTTCGCCCCTGACGCCGCAAAATCTGGCCGGCAGGACGATGGCGGAAATTGCCGCGATCGAGCTCGGGACGACCCGCGAGCGCGTCGCGGCCGGAGACGTCTTCAGCATCCGTGAGGGCGATTTCGACTCGGTTCTTTTCGACGGCGGCGGCGCGCGCTTCGATCGGATCGGCATGGGCATGACTGCGGGCGCGATTCACGTCGACGGCGAGGTCGGCGTTCAAGCCGGGCGCGCAATGGCGGGCGGACGATTGACCATTCGCGGCGACGCGGGTCCGTTCGCGGCTTCCGGAATGAAGGGCGGGATTTTGGAAATCGAGGGGGACGCAGGCGAGCGGCTCGGAGGCCCGCTGAGCGGCGAGACGGTCGGCATGAGCGGGGGCCTGGTTTGCGTGCGCGGAGACGCCGGCCCGCGGGCCGGCGACAGGCTGAGGCGCGGCGCAATCCTGATCGAGGGCCGCGCCGGCCCATACGCCGGCAGCCGGATGATCGCCGGAACCTTGGCGATCGCGGGCGAGGCGGGCGACTTGCCGGGTTATTTGATGAGCCGCGGCACCATTCTATTGGGGCGCGGCGCCGTTTCTCTCTCGCCGTCCTTCGGCGATTGCGGCGAACATGATCTCGTCGCGGCGCGGCTGATGGCCGATTACGTCGCTCAGGCGAGCGCGGAGCTGTCTCGACTTTTTCGCCGGCCGCTGAAGCGTCTCGCAGGGGATCTGGCAGCCCTCGGCAAGGGCGAGATTCTGATCCCGCGGCCATAGGAAGCGTCGCGTATTGATTACAAGTACGCCCGCTGCGCCGCAGGCGACTCGGTTTCACTGCCGGTAGGCGCGATCGAAATTCTTCGCCTTGGCGAGAAAGGGCGCTCCCGCGCTGTCGATGCGGGCGGAATCGACGTCCAGGCCCGAGACGTCGGCGCCCTCGAAATGGGCGCCGCGCAGATCCGCCCCACTCGCGTCCGCCTCGCGCAACGTCGCTCCGGCGAAATTGGCGTCGGTGAGCTTGGCGAATTGCAAATCCGCCAGCGTGAGATTGGCGCCAGCGAAATCGGCGCCAGTGAGGTCGGCGGACTTGAATGAGGCGTGCATGAGGCCCATCGACTGATTTTTCAAGTCCGCGCCGCAGTCGGCCTTTTCGAGGCGAGCGCCCGCCAGATGGGCGTGGTTCATGTCCGCGGCGATGCGAGCGTCTGAGAGATTGGCGCCGTCGAGATTCGCGCCGGCCAATTGCGTCGCGAACAAACTGGCCTTGACGAGGCTGGCTCCTGCGAGATTGGCGCCGAGCGCCCAGGCCTGGTCCAGAACTGCTCTATCCAAGTTGGCGTGGGAAAGGTTGGCATGATTGAGACCGGCCGCCCGCAAGTTCGCGCCGGACAGGTCGAGACCGGACAGATCGAGACCGTTCAGCCGCTTGCCGGATAGGTCCGCCGCCTGGCCCCGCGGCGCCGCCGCGACCGCGGCCTGCACCTCCGTCCGCGTCATCTCGGCTGTCGTCATCGCCGGCGAGGACATGTCCAGGCCGCGCATCGCGTCCTGCGCCTCGACCGCGCAAATCGGCGCGACTGCAAGCCCTATCGCGAACGAACCTCCCACCAGCCGCATTGCGAGTTTTCTTTGCACGACACGACGATAGTCTCATGCGCCGGCGGGGGCAACGCCGCACTGCCGAGCGGGTCCTCGCCGGACGTCAAAACCGCCGATCAGGTCTTCTGGCCCCCGGCGCCGGGATAAGCACACCGCCATCGCGTCACCCGAGTCCCGGGATGCTCCCCCGACCAGGCGGCGACATAAGGCGGCGCCTGCATCATGCATTGCATCAACGATTCTTGCGAAACAAACGGAAGTCGCTGTTCCTGGCATTGGCCCGGCGCGTTGAGCGCGCATACCGTCAGTATCAGCTCGATCATCGCGCACCTGTCTTCAAGCGAGACCCGCAGTTCGCCGCTCGCGAATCCGGCATGCTCCACCAGCAACCACGTCGACCTCGCCGCGGGCTGACCCAGCCTGCGCTTCAAACCGTCCGCCCGCAAGGGTATGAAAATGCCGCACCCGCGGCGGGAGTTCTCGCCCGCGCTTGGCAAACGCGGCGAAGTTTCGCAATGTTCCGATCATGTCGCGCCGGGCGACAACCAGGCGAACGAATTGCAGTGAGGCGCTATTGAAAGGCGTTCGGGTCACGACTGCGGCGCGCCTGCATTTGGGCTTTCTCGATCTCAATGGGGACCTTGGCCGCCGGTTCGGGTCGATCGGTCTCGCCATCGACGCGTTCAAGACCTGCGTCGAGCTCCGAGACGCCATGCGCTTCGAGACGGCCGGCGAGGAGCGCGAGCGAGGGGCGCGTCTGGCGCGGCGCATCGCCGAGCATCTCGACCTCGAGGCGGCTAAAAAGCTGATCATCTCGAGCGCCATCCCCGCGCATGCGGGGCTCGGGTCCGGGACCCAGCTCGCAATCGCGATCGCCTCGGCGTTTCGCCTGCTGTCCGGACTTCCGCTGGATCCGCGAAGCGACGCCCGCCTGCTCGATCGCGGCGGGCGTTCGGGCGTCGGCGCGGCATTGTTCGAGCTGGGCGGGCTCGTGGTCGACGCCGGGATCGGGCCGAGCGCGGAAATCCCGCCGGTCGTGGCCCGGGTCAATTTTCCTGCCGACTGGCGGATTCTTCTCCTTTTGGACCCAAGCATACAAGGCGCGCATGGCGAGGCGGAACGGCAGGCGTTCGCGCGTTTGCCTCGCATGTCGGCCGAATCGGCAGGCGAAATCTGCCGTCGAACGCTGATGCAGCTCCTTCCTGCAGCCGCAGAGCGGGACTTCGCTTCATTCGGCGACGGGCTCTCCCGGATTCAAGAGATCGTCGGCGACCATTTCGCTCCGGTTCAGGGCGGCGGCCGATTCACCAGCGCCGCGGTCGGCAGGGTCGCCGAGCGACTCGCTGCGCACGGCGCAGCCGGAATCGGCCAGAGTTCCTGGGGACCGACCGGCTTCGCCTTCGCCCGCGACCCCGACCAGGCGCAGTTTTTAGCCCGCTGCGCCCGTGACGTATGCGAACCGCTCGTGCAAATCAAAATTTGCGCGGCGCGCGACCGCGGCGCAGAGATCCGCGAGGAAGAGCACGCATCAATAGAATGATCGCTCAGGAGGAAACATGGCCAAGAACATCCTGCACATGGTGACGCCGCTCACGCACATGAGTCCCTTCGACGTCAACATGGCGGTCGACGCCGGTTACGACGCGACGATTCCCTACGCCAACGTGTCGGTGAAGGAGATCACCGGCCTCGTGCAGGACGCGATGTTTTCGCGATCGCCGCGCGACGCGCCGCGAACCGGGGTATTCATCGCCGGCAAGGACGCTTTCCTCGCCCTCGATATGCTCGACGCCGCCGCCAAGGCGCTGTTGAAACCGTTCGAGATTTCGCTGTTCGCCGATCCTGCCGGGTCGTTCACCACCGCCGCGGCGATGATCGCGGTCGTCGAAAAAACCTTGAAGGAGAAAAAGGATCGCGGCCTTCGCGGCGCAGCCGTGTCGATCTTCGGAGCGACCGGCGTCGTGGGAACCGCGTCCGGCGTCATCGCCGCGCTCGAGGGCGCGCTCGTTACGCTCGTCGGGCACGACGGAACAGAGCGCGTCGCTCGCCACGCCGCCGAGATCAAGCGCAGGTTCGGCGTCGACTTGGCCGTCGCCGACGGCTCGACCGCAGAAAAAAGGGCGGCGATCCTCGAGTCGACCGAAGTCGCGCTCTGCGCGGCGAGAGCCGGCGTGCGGGTGCTCGACGCCGCCCAGATCGCGGCCGCGGCGAAATTGCTGGTCGCCGCCGACGTCAACGCCGTGCCTCCGCTTGGAGTCGAAGGCGTGGACCTTCATGCGAACGGCGCGCCGCTTGGCGAGCACGGTGCGCTCGGCGTCGGCGCGCTGGCGATCGGCAATGTCAAGTATCGAACCGAATCGGGACTCTTCAAGCAGATGACCGAGAGCAAGACCGCCCTCCGGCTGGACTTCCGTCAAGCGTTCGAATTGGCGCGAACGCTCGCCTGACAGGACGCCGACTGCGGCGCGGGGTGAAAGCCGGCTGCGCCGCTCGCGCCGTCGTCCGCGATCAATCCTTGGACGGCGTCGCGCTTCTGGCGACCAGGCCGAGAGAGCGCGCATCGGCGGAACTCGCCGCTCGCTCACGACGGATTTCGACGCCGACGGAGCCGTTGATGACGTCGAGCTTCTGGACGTTGACGCGGACGCTTCGCACGCGAACATGCCGCAATATGATCGCGGCGACCTCCTCGGCGAGAGTCTCGACGAAGTCGACATGGCCGCGGCCGACGACGAGCCGAATCGCATCGAGGATGACGTCATAAGAGAAGATCGAGCGCATGTCTTCCGTGTGCGCGCCCGGCCGGCGCACCAAGGCTTCGACCTCGAACACCACGCGCTGCTGGGCGTGCCGCTCGAAATCATAGGCGCCGATCTGCGCCTCGACGACGAAATCGCGCACGAACACCCGGTCCACCTCGCCTTCCGCGTCGCGCCCGCCGATGATCCCACGCGCGAGCAACCGCCAGTCGATCTTCGGCGAAGCGTCGGCATCCGGCCTCTCGCGCGGGATCAGATCGCGGATGAGCGCGACGGCGTGCGGATCGATCGGTCCTTCGCGGTCATGGGCCTGACAAAGCGCTCCGCGAAATCCGAGAACGTCGGGGCGCACGAGCATGAGTTGGGGAACGTCGGGGGCCTCGAGCGAGCCGGCAAGGCCGCTCGTTAGGCCCGCCGCGCGGCAACGCGCGCAGAATTCCTCGAGCTGCGCGACGTCGAGATGCACCAGGAGACGGCCGAGACTCTTGTCGCGCGTGTCGAGCATCGCGCCCTTGAATCCGAGCGCGGCCAGATCGGGAAGAAGAGCGAAATCCGGCTCTTCGTCGGCGAACAATATGCCGACGAGAGCGATCTCGCGCGCCGAAAGCTTCAGGGAATCGCGGAGACTTCGGAGCGAAGAGCCGTCGACCGCGAGCTTGAGGTAGTCTGCCCCAATCGCCGCCAGCCCGCGCGCCCGCGTCAGGAGCGCTTGCTCGAGGTAAGGCGGATCTCCGAGCGTCGCGCTCGTCTCGCACCGCCGCGCGACCGCTGCTATCGTATCGCGCGCGCTGTCGAGCGCGATCGGCCCGAGCGCGCCTTGCCGCGGGTCCTTCAGGTCGATCACGTCGGCGCCGAACCGCAATGCGATGTCCGCCTCCGCGGAGTCCACGACGCTGGCGAGCATGCGCGTCATCGCCAAACCTCCCCGATTGCGCAGTCCATGCCGGCATGCCGTCGTTTGCCCGCGTCGGACGATGCGTCGGCGAAGCTCGACGGCTTGATCGACAGCGCGGGGAATCCTATGATCGGCCTCAAATGGAAACGCCCATGCATGTTGCGCTCCGCGTCGTCCTCGGGCTCGCCATTGTGGCCGGATCGGCGGCGCAGGCAAGCGCGCAAACGAGCGGGAAGGCCGACCCGGATTGGCCCTGTCCTCAGGTCAAGGTTACGGCTTTTTCGCTCGCCTCTATCTGGGACGGGCCCCAACTCGATCTGAACTCGCAAAGTTGGCGCGACGATCCCGAGATCGCCGACTTGGTGGCAAAAATGTCGCAGCGGAGGGTTCCGATCGCCGACGTTGAGGCGGCGATCGCGGACTTCAAGGCAAAGGCCGGAGCGGATGCGGACGCGAAGCTTCTGCGCGCGTTCGCCGCGGCGTTCGAGGATCTGTCGGAACAACGCTCTCGAATTCTTGCCGGACTGGACCGCTTCGGCCGCAAACAGCGCGCCATGGCCGATCGGATCCGCGCGGAGGCCGACGCCGTTCAAAAATCCGCCGACCAGAATCAGAACGGGCAGACGGCGTCGAGCGACAGCCAGGAACGTTTGCAATGGGACCTGCGCGTTTTCGATGATCGACGTCAGACTGTCCGCTACGTCTGCGAGACGCCGACGCTGATCGAGCAGCAAATCGGCGCAATCGCTCGCGCCGTGCAAAAAGCTCTTTAGCGGCAGACTTGCTTCGAGTTCCGGGGGCGCCGGGACGCGCCGGCGGCCTCGAGTTCGAGCCGGACACATATCGACAGAGGGCCACGCCTTTCTTCCCTCACCGGTTTGGCGCAAACGGCGTATTACGTCACGGCCGCGGCTCGGGCTTGCGGCTTTCGAGCGGAAGGCCGGCCGCGGCCCAGCCGTCCGTTCCCTCAGGGTACCAATCGACGTTGCGATAGCCAAACTCCATTGCGCGCTTCGCGGCGTTCCACGACATCCAGCAATCGCGCAGACAATAGAACACGATCGCCCTGCCCAGGTCGCCTCCGGCCGCCTTCCTAAGTCCGGCGCGAAAATACAACTCCATGATCGGCGCCAGCGATCCGTATCCCGTATCCGGCAGCCAGAGGCTGCCGGGGATATCGAACCGCGGCTTATCGCGCCAGACAACGTCGGGGCCGAGATTGGTTGGGCGCGGCGCTTGGGCCAAGACGTCGATGAAGGCTGCCTCGCCGCGTTGCCAGATGTCGCGCGCTTCATCGGTCGTCAAGACGCGGGCGCCCTTCAAGGTCGGCGGCGTCGGCGCGCGATACTCCCCCATCCGATACGAAGCCGGTTCGGGGGCCGCATCGTTGCCGAGCGCGGCGACGGGCGCGAGCCCTAAGCAAACAGCGGCAACCGCAAGGCGCGTGCTCACAGGGCGTCAGTGCGTGAGCGGCTGATCATTCTCGTCGAGCAACGGAACGCCGTAGGACCGCAATATCCCGTCGATCTCGCTATGATTCTCGGAAATCAGCTTATTGAGGCTGCGCTTCCAGTTCTGATCGGAATGCCGCACGCCCATGACGATCCGGTAGGTCATGCGCGGGCCGTTCTGCTCCTTCAGGAGCGGGACGACGGTCACCGGAGTCTTGGCCTTCAGCGCGTAATAGCCGGCGATCGGACCCCACAGCAGCGCAACGTCGATCACGCCGTGGTCCAGATCGTCCATCATCTCGTGGGTCGGCGAATCGAAGCGGGTGTCGACGACCAGCGCGTAGGATTTGATTTGGCCGAGCAACCCGTTGACGGCGAGGTAAGACGCCGGCGGTGTTCCCGCGATGATGCCGATCTTTGCCGTCTTCAGGCGTGGATCGCTCAGGGAATCAAGCCCTTCCAGCGGCCCGCCCTTGCGGTACGCGGCGACATAGCTGGTCCGATAATACGGGTTGGTCGGCTGAACGATTTCGTCCCCTTGCGCGATTCCGAGGACGACGTCGCAACGATGCGCGTTCAAAGTATTTCGAATGAAACCGGTCGCGCCCGGGTAGAATGTGTAGGCGACCGACTTGCCTAGCTTGCGCGCGAAAAGTTCGGCGATCTTGTTCTCAAAGCCCTCACCCGCTTCATTCGAGAAAGGAAGATTGCGCGGATCGGCGCAGGCGCGAAAGACATGCGGGTCGATCAGTTCGATCGAGCCTTCAGACGTTGCATCATCCTGGGCCCGGCCACCGGCAGACCAAACAAGGCAGGCGAGGCCCGCCAAGCCCAGCGCGAGCAGAGCCCCCCTCGCGAGACGCCGAAAGCCCATGACCTTTAAATCGCCGTTCATCAACTGCCGCTCATGCATTTGTCTTCGTTCTTCTCGAATGCCTCCGGAGGGGACGCATGCTTGGCCGGCCGGCCGCGGGGGATCGCATTCACGGAGCGCGCGCGCAGGTAGATGTAGATATCGGTGAGGTAGCACATCACGTTCTTGTCATCAGAAAAGGCCGGCATGACCAGCTCGTTGCCAGGGCTGAGATTTTTCTTGCCGCTGACGACGATGCCGTAGAATTCGTCGTAGCCGATCGTCTTCAACGAGTTCGCCAGCGCCGGAGCGTAGCTCGAGCCCTCGCCGTCTGGGCCGTGGCAGCGAAGGCATTCGGAGGTGTAGCGGATATAGCCGGAGTACGTATACCAGCCGACCGTTCCGTCCGGTTCGACCTTGAAGGTCGGATCGCCGTTCTTGTCGCGCCAAATCCCGTCTTCGTCTTGCTTTACAGCGGCCGGATTGCCCGGCGCCTCGGCGCGCGCCGTCAAGGGTGCGACAAGGCACAAGATCAACGCGAGAAGAGTCCCCCTTCGGAAACGCCACCCGCCTCCGGCTCTTGAAGCTCGATTCATCAACTGGCGCTCATGCATTTGTCCTGGTTCGCATCGAAGGTGGCCGGTTTATCCGCGTGCTTGGCCGGGCGTCCGCGCGAAACCGCGTCCATGGAGCGCGCGCGCAGGTAGACGTAGATGTCGTTGAGGTAGCACATCACGTTCTTGTTTTCCGCGAAAGCCGGCATGACGTTGTCCTTGCCGTTGAGGAAGTCCTTTCGTCCACTGACGACGATGCCATAGAACTCGGCGTAGGGAATTGTCTTCAACGAGTTCGCCAGCGCCGGCGCATAACTCGAGCCTTCGCCGTCGGGACCATGACAGACATGGCATTCCGAATGGTAGCGGCGGAAGCCGGAATAGGTATACCAATCGACCGTTCCATCCGCATCGACCTTGAAGGTGGGATCTCCCGCCTTATCCCGCCAGATTCCGTCTTCGTCCTGCTGCACTGCGGTGGGATCGCCCGGCGGGTCGGCGCGCGCCGACAAAGGCGCGGTCAAGCCCAAAAGCGTCCCAAGACCGACGAGTGCATAGAAAATCCGCACGAACTCAATCCCTTGGATGCTGGTTTTCCGTCCATGATGACGAGAAAAGGCCCGACGCGTGCTCATCGCCGCATGCGCCGGGCCCGTTATCCTGCTCTTCAGTCAGCTACCGGTCAGTCTTGCGGCAGAGCGAAGACCGTCAGCGAGCCGCCGAGGTTGGTGTAATTCGACAGCGCGGCATAGCCGCCGACCGCGCCAAGCCCGGCGTGCGGATCGGTCAACCCGGCCGCGAGGCCGATGCCCGCCCAACCGCCGACGCCAGACAGGACCGCCACATACTGGCGGCCGCCGTGTTCGTAAGTCATGACGTTGCCGATGATGCCCGACGGAGTCTTGTACTTGTACAGCTCCTTGCCGGTCTTGGCGTCGACCGCCTTCAGATAGCCTTCCAGCGTGCCGTAGAAGACGACGCCGCCGGCGGTCGCCAAAGCGCCTCCCCAGTCGGAGAACAAGTCGGGGTTTGACCAGACGATCTTGCCGGTCTTGCCGTCCCACGCGATGAAGTTGCCCATGTTGTTGTCGCCCTGAGGCGGATACATGGACAGCGTTGCGCCGACATAGGGCTGACCTGCGGTGTAGCTGACCCTGAACGGCTCGTAATCCATGCAGACATGGTTGGTCGGCACGTAGAAGAGCTGAGTCTCCGGCGAATAGGCCGCCGGCTGCTCATCCTTGGTCCCCAACGCCGCCGGGCAGATGCCCTTCACGTTGACGTCCTGTTTCTCCGTCGACATCGCGGCGACACGGTTTGGACGGCCGTAGTTGGCCGAGGACTTGTCCATGTCGATGCTGGTGGCCCAGTTCACCTTCGGATCATACTTCTCTGCGACCAGCAGCTCACCGTTGTCGCGATCGAGCGTGTAGCCGAAGCCGTTGCGATCGAAATGGGTCAAGAGCTTACGGTCCTTGCCGTCGATCTTCTGGTCGGTGAGGATCATCTCGTTGACGCCGTCATAGTCCCACTCGTCATGGGGCGTCATCTGATAGACCCACTTGGCCATGCCGGTGTCGGCGTCGCGCGCGAAGATGGTCATCGACCACTTGTTGTCGCCGGGACGCTGCGATGGGTTCCAGGTCGAAGGATTGCCCGAACCGTAGTAGATCAGATTGAGCTGCGGATCGAAGGCGTACCAGCCCCAGGTGTCGCCGCCGCCGATCTTCCACTGATCGCCTTGCCAGGTCTTGAGGGAAGAATCCTTGCCGATCGGCTTGCCGAGCGCAGTTGTTTTCTCAGGATCGACAAGAAGATCCGAATCCGGGCCTTCCGAATAAGCGCGCCACGCGAGCTTGCCGTCCTTCAAATCGTAGGCGCTGACCCAACCCCGGACGCCGAATTCGCCGCCCGACACGCCGATGAACACCTTGTCCTTGAAGATGAACGGCGCGTCGGTGCCGGTTTGGCCCTTCGCCGGATCGCCGTCCTTCACGGACCAGGCGACCTTGCCGTCCTTTGCGTCGAGCGCGACGAGCGTCGTGTCCGCCTGATGCAGGAAGATCTTGCCGTCGGCGTAGGCGAGGCCGCGGTTGACCGTGTCGCAGCACATCACCGGAATGACGTTCGGATCCTGCTTTGGCTCGTATTTCCAGATGATCTTGCCGTCGTTGTTGAGGTCGAGCGCAAAGACGGTGTTCGGGAACGGCGCATGGACGTACATCACGTCGCCGATGACCAGCGGCGCGCCCTCGTGACCGCGCAGGACGCCGGTCGAGAACGTCCAGGCCGGCATGAGCTTGTGGACATTTTCGGTGTTGATCTGCTTGAGTTCCGAGTACCGGGTGTTGGCGAAATTGCCGGCAGGCATCACCCACTGCTTCGCGTCGGCAGACATCTTCGCCAAATCGTCATTAGCGGTTGCGTATCCGGCCGTGAACAAGGCCGCGACGCCAAAACAGCTGGAAAGCAATAATAATCTGCGCATAGCTTCCTCCCTGGCTAAAGTTCCTCGTCCGAGCACGACGCGCCTTGCACAGGACTCGCAAGTCTGCGCTTCGCCGCAGCATCCTCAGTTGGGACGGCCTCGGCAGCGTGTCACGACAGAGCGAAACGAGTGACCTCCCTCTTGCGGGGAATCTCGCTTTGCCTCCGATAAGTGTGCCGGAGCTCCCGATCCCCGACACCCGTGCAGCCGAAACCTGGAAAAAGATAAGTCCGTCGACTTTTTGGCGCAAGCACAAACTTCAGCGAAAGTCTTTATGACGCCATAGCCGGTGTCACTCACCCGGCGGCTATTTGCCTCTCCCTTCCTCCTTCTCTAAACCCGCGCCAGTCTGGACGTGGCCGGGGTCGATGCGAGTTAAGCTAGTTGCGCTTTTCGTCATAATTCTGGCGTTCGCCGCAATTGTTTCGTCGCGGGCGGCGACGCTCGCTCCCCTGCCGGTTCAGGAGATCGCGCCCGGCGTCTTCGCCCACGCCGGGGCGATCGCTCTGATGAGCGAGGAAAATTTGGGCGACATCGCCAATATCGGCTTCGTCATCGGCGACAAGGGGGTCGCCGTGATCGACACGGGCGGCAGCGTGCCGGTGGGCGAGCGGCTGCTGGCGGCGATCCGCGCGAGAACCGACAAACCAATTCTCTATGTCGTCAACACGCACGAGCACCCCGATCACGTGTTCGGCAACGCCGCCTTCGACGGGCTCGGCGCCACATTCGTCGGCCATCACAATCTGCCGCGATCGCTCGGCGCCCGCGGCGCCTTCTATCTGAAGGCGTTCCGGAAGATCATCGGCGACGCCCTCGTCGACCAGGTGAGAATCATTCCGCCGACGCTGCTCGTCGAAGACCGTCTGACGCTCGATCTGGGCGGCCGCAGCCTCGAGCTTCAGGCGTGGCCGCCGGCCCATACCGATTGCGATCTCACCGTCTTCGATACCGCGACGCGCACTTTGTTTTCCGGCGACCTGGTCTTCGTCGGCCACCTGCCGATCATCGACGGCTCGCTCAAGGGTTGGCTCTCGGACCTGGACGCGCTGGCGGCGGTTCCCGCGGCGCTCGTCATTCCGGGCCATGGACCGCTCGGCCTTCCCTGGCCGTCAGCGATCAATGACGAGCGTGCGTATTTCACCGGACTGGCCAGGGACGTGAAGGCGTTCATCGCCCGCGGCGAGCCGGTTGACGCTGCCGCCAAACAGGCCGGACAATCGCAGCGCGACGGCTGGCGCCTGTTCGACGACTACAACGCGCGCAATGCGACGGCCGCCTACTCGGAATATGAGTGGGACCAATAGTCCCGCGGGCCTTGATCACAGACGGGAGGGTTGCGATGCATGAGATGCTGACAAGGCGGCAGGCGTTCGTCGGACTCGCGCTCATCGGGGCGGGCGCCGCGAGCCGCCCGGCCCGGGCGCAAGCCGACGAGGAGCCCGATCCCTGGCCCGAGCTCGCGCGCATGTTCTTCAACGACCGGCCGATCGCCGAGGACGACGCCATGGTGTCGTTCGACGCGCCCGCGCGGGCGGAAGACGCGGCCCTGGCGCCGATGTCGTTTTCCGCCAGGCTGGCCGCCGGGGACCCGCGCCGGGTCGTCAAGCTGACGCTGGTCATCGACGAGAATCCCGTGCCGCTCGCGGCTGTGTTCACCCTCGGCGAGAAGGCCGGCGACACGCGCATTTCGACTCGCGTCCGCGTCAATTCCTACACCGACGTGCATGTCGTGGCCGAGCTCAGCGACGGCTCGCTGCATATGGCGACCCGTCACGTGAAGGCGGCCGGCGGTTGTTCGGCCCCGATGGTCAAGAGCATGGACGAGGCGCTGGCGACCCTCGGCCAGATGAAGTTCCGCATCCTGCCGCCCACTCCGGAAGCGCCGAACGAGGCGCTGCTGATGATCCGCCACCCCAACAATTCCGGTATGCAGATGGATCAGGTCACCCGGCTGTACACGCCGGCGCGGTATGTCGACAAACTGGCGGTCTATCAGGGGGACGATCTCGTCTTCTCGATGGCGGGCGGAATTTCGATCTCTGAGGACCCGAACTTTCGCTTCACCTTCAAGCCCAACGGCGCGAAGGAATTCCGCGCCGAGGGCGAGGACACCGCCGGCAAGCGGTTCTCCGGCGCGTGGCCCGCGACGCGCGACGGAGCTTAGCGGTCCCGCTTCGGTCAAAGGGAATGCGTTGTCCGACGTCAGGCACAACCCGTGCTCCCCGCGGTTAGCGGTGATCCACTCGCGGACGCTAAAAGCAGCGCACTTCCGCTTCCGCCTGGGCGCGGCGCAACTCCGCGAGCGCGTCTCGCGCCAGCGCTGATCCGCGGAACATGCCGCCGATCTGGCCGGACGCCTGGTCCATCGAGGCCACCGTCTCCCCGGCCACGTAGGCGTCGTAGGGAAGCAACGAGGCGATGACGTCGATCGAACAGGAACATTTGTCGAGCGCCTCGCGGGTGTCGCCATTGACCTTCATGCAAGCGAAGACATATTCGGCCCGCGCCGATGTCGGATAGTCGTTGGTCGGCGCGCCCGCTGCGACGGCCTGGGCCGCGTTCGCCATCGCGATGACGGCGGCGACCAGAAACGACTCCACGCTCTTCAAGCGCATCATTGGCTCTCCCTAAGCGCCCTCGGCCGGGTTCGCGAAGACCTGCAGGCCGTTCAGCGGCCGGACTCTCTCGCCGCGAGCAATGCGACGGCGGCCGCCGGCGCGCAATGCGAGGCTTCCGCGGGCGCGGCGATCAGCGAAGAAAATCCGACGCAGGACCGCCGCAGGCGGCGTGCGACCTCCGCGGCGAGGCCTTCCCCGACGCCGGCGGCGACCACTGGCGCCGCGGCCGCCATGTCGTGGCGGGAGAGGCGCAGGAAGGCGGCGTCGGCGATTTCGCGAATTTGCGCTTCCGCGAACCAGGCGGCAAGCCCGTCCCATTCCGGCGCGGCGGCCTCGTCCGCTTCGCGTCCGATCATCCGCGCCAGACGCGCCCGCGAGGCGTCGGCGGTCTTCTCGCGGCCGTCGGCGGCCGGCATTTTGTCCGCGCCCTCGGGCAGGTCGCCCAGGATGCGATGGACGTCGGCGGCGCTGGCGAAATATTCGTTCATCAGCGGGGTCCAGGCGCCGCGGAAGGGCGCGCGGGGGGCCACGGCCATGACGAAGCTGCGCGTCATTCCGGTATAGACCAGTTCGCCCGCGGCGAGCCGTTCCGCGTCGGTGTAGCCGAGCGCCGCGACCCGGCCGCCGACGATGGGAACGAGATCGGCCGTCGTCGAGCCGATGTCGACGAGCAGCCCGTCCGGAAGCTCGACCGCCAGCAGAGCGGCGCTCGCGTGCCAATTGGCAGAAGCAATGTCTCCGGCATGGGCAGCGGCCTCGCTAAGCTCGACGAAGCCGGCGCGCCCCGCATAGAACAGCAAGGAGGCCGGGGCGAGATGTTTCGCCGCGATCGCCGCGAGTCCGGCGACGCCCTCTCGTCGCGAGGCGAAGGCGTCGCACAATTCGCCGGTCATGGTGATCGCATGACGGTCGGCGCCGCCCAACTCGCCCTGGAGCGCGTCGAACGCGGCTTCGAGGCTGCCGAGGCCGAGCCACAGCGGCGTCGCCGCCTGAATCGCCGCCTGGACGCGCCCGCCCTTGACGCGCGCCGCCTTCAGATGCGCGCCGCCGATGTCCCAGCCGATGACGACGCTCACCGTATCTCCCCAGATGCCGGGGCGACGCTAGCAGCTGAAATGCTTCGCTCGCAATAAGGCTGCAGTCCTTTGCAGGCGTCCCTGCGAAACCGCGCCGTTCGGTCGGCAACTCAGCTCACGAGGTCGGGAGTGGCGGGATGAACGGGCGAGCACCGCCAATTTGACGTCTGGCGCCATTCTGGGCTCATGAGTTTACAGAGCCAAGTCATTAAATAATTTGCTGGTATTCGTAGTCGTGACGAGCGGGTCTTCCGGGCTTGGGCGGGATCGGAGCGCGCGTCTCGGCGATCAATTGCTTGGAGGTCTCGTCCAAACACACGAGAGGACGATCGGGATCGCGCGGCCTCTGGTAGGTTTCCAGCACGTCTTCCATGGCGGCGACGAAGCCCGGATTGGCTTCGGGCGGGATCACCCATTGCCGCCTGCGGTGCGGTTTAAGGGCGTTTTTTTTAACGTCCGTCCGATCGTATTGTCGCTCGCCTTCTCGACGATGTTCAATTCGACGACTTTCTCTTCGAGGAGACGCAGGCTCCAGCGCGCGAACCCTTCCGGAGCGGGCGAGCAAGCCAGAGCGATCAGTTTCGCCTCCGCCGCCCCGTCGAATATCCGCGGCCGGGCAGAGTTGGGATTGTACTTGCGGGTCAGCGTCGTCTCGAACCCCTCCTCGACCAGCTGCTGACGCGTGCGAGCGACATTGTTGACGCTGGTGTCCAGCGCTGCGCTCGATCGCAGCAGAGGAACCCCATATTCCCGTTCGATCTTCATCTGGCCGTCTTGCCGGATGAGCGACAGCGAAACGGTAGTCTCGCCCTGCACCCCGACGCCAAGTGCCGGGTTTTCCGACCGAAAGTCCATCACCACGGTGACCTGACAAGAGTTATGGTCGTCGCTGCATGAGACCCCCACCGACCCCGGCACGACGTGGTAAGACCGGATCGGCCACCGCCGGATCAAATACAGCTTGTCCTGATAGACTTGGGCCCGGGTCATCTCGTGGCCGTAGTAGTTCACCCTGTTGGCGTAGAACTTTTCCACGGCCTGAGGCGTGGCGGTCGCGTCGTTCGCCCAGACGGAGAAGTAGCTGTCCCAATACGCATCCTCTGCCGACGAAGAAGCGCCCCAGGCGCAGGCGGACGCGAGCGAAAAGAGCGCGGCTGCGGTCAGACTGCGGAGCATCTCGAGTCTCCCTCCTCTCGGCGTCAAGAGAACGAGGCTGGCCCGGTTTTGCTCCGTTTTGCTGCGTGCTGCCGGTCCACCAGCGTCAATTGGGGTTCGAGACTTCGCTTCCCAGAGCCCGCTCCAGCGCTACGGGCCGCATTCTCTCGCAAGCGGAGATGGGTATCATTCGCGGGAATCGTCTGTTGAGGATCGGTGAAATGCCCACAACGGTGGGATCGGAGAAACCCGGAGCGACGGCGATGGAACCGGTTGCGGCCTCGAAGGGGTTGCGTTCCGCGGCCCAGAGGCGACCGACACGTGCACCCAGGTTCGAACGCGCTCGCCGCCCAGGCCCATTCCCGGGCCAGGCCGGCGCGTGTGACGAGCAGCCCGCTTGAGGCCCGCGGCCCGCCCGTTGCGCGCGCCCCTCGCGGTCGTCAAGCTCGGCGGAAGCCAGGCCAAGGGTCCGCATCTCAAAAACTGGCTTCATGCCATCGCGGCCGAGGCGGGTTCGATCGTGCTCGTGCCCGGCGGCGGCCCCTTCGCCGACGCGGTGCGCGCCGCCCAGGCTTCCATGGGCTTCGACGACGGCGCCGCCCACGCGATGGCGCTGACGGCGATGGCGCAATTCGGCCGCGCGTTGCAGAGCCTTGATCCCGCCTTCAGGTTGACGGCGTCGCGTTCGGCGATCTCGCGTGCGCTGAAGGATGGCAAGGTCCCCGTCTGGTCGCCTGAGCCGATGGCGCGCGCCGCCGCCCTGCCGGAATCCTGGGACCTGACCTCCGACAGCCTTTCAGCCTGGCTCGCAGGCGAACTCGCTGCGGACCGGCTGCTGCTCGTCAAGCACGGCCGTTTCGAGGCGGCCGCCTACGACGTCCGCGATCTCGTCGCGCAAGGCGTCGTAGATCCATTGTTTCCGCGCTATCTCGGACAGAGCGGCGCTCGGGCCTGGCTCGCGCCGTCGACCGGCTTCGCGAGATTCGCCGAAGGGTTGCGGTACGAGATATTTCCTGAAATCGTGGGCGGAGACGAGGCGGCGGAGGATCGAGCGCCGACAACCCGATGACCAAATTTCAAACGCCGCGCTGGGGATGGGCGCTCACCGGATCGGGGCATTTCCTGAAGGAGAGCCTGGCGCTGATCCGCGAACTCGAACACGTGGACCTCTTCGTCAGCAGGGCGGGCGCCGAAGTGCTGCGCATGTACAAGCAGGAGCTCGCGCTGCCGGGGTCGACCCGCGTCTATCGCGACACCTCGGCGAGCTCGGCGCCGGTCGGGCAGTTCTATTACGGCGTTTATCACACACTGATCGTGGCGCCCGCGACGTCGAACGCGGTCGCCAAGTTCGTCTACGGGATCTCCGACGATCTCGTCAGCAATGTCTTTGCCCAAGGCGGCAAGTGCCGCGTCCCGGTCATCGTCTTCGCCTGCGACACGGCGCCGGAGCTCGAGACCGAAGCGCCGAAAGGGATGGTGAAAGTCTATCCGCGCCCGATCGACCTCGAGAACCGCGAGCGTCTGGGACGCTTCCCCGGCGCGACGACGGTCGATTCGATCGCGGAGCTTGGCGAGGCGATTGCGCGGCGGCGCAGCGAAATCGGCGCATGAAGGAGCGCATCCTGTTTTTGACCGGCCGGCTGGCGCAGAACCGGCTCGAGAAGGTCTTGCAGGGCATGGGGCCGACGGCGTTCGACCCGACGGTCCTGAACGTCGGCGTAAAGGTTGCGGCGCTGATGACCGAACCCATCCTCATGCGTCGCCTGCCGCGCCCGCTCGCGGCCGATCGCGTGATCGTCCCGGGCCGCTGTCGCGCCAATCTGGCGCGCCTCGCGCAGGAATTCGGCGCGCCCTTCGAACGCGGCCCCGACGAGTTGAAAGACCTGCCGGCGTTTTTTGGCAAGACCGGCTCTGTGCTCGATCTGTCGCGTCATGCGCTGCGGATTTTCGCCGAGATCGTCGACGCGTCGCAAATGGGCGTCGAAGCGATCGTCGCCCGGGCCGAAGTTCTGCGCGCCGAGGGCGCCGACGTGATCGATCTCGGTTGCCTTCCGGACACCCCTTTCCCGCATCTCGAGCAAACGGTGCGGGAGCTGAAGGCGAAGGGACTGGAGGTCAGCGTCAACTCGGCCGAGCCCGGCGAATTGCGGCGCGGCGGCGCACGCCGGCGCGGACTACCTGCTCAGCCTCACCGAAAGCAATCTCGCCATCGCGCAAGAGACCGGCGCGCGGCCGGTGCTGGTTCCCGCGCAGCACGGCGACCTTGCTTCCCTCTTTCGCGCCGCCGACGAAGCTGAGAAGCGCGGACTCGACGCCATTCTCGACCCGGTGCTCGATCCGATCCATTTCGGCTTCGCCAACTCGCTTTGGCGCTATCGCGAGGTGCGAGCACGGCTGCCAAAGGCGGAAATGCTGATGGGCACCGGCAATCTGACCGAGCTGACCGACGCCAACTCCGTTGGCATCACCGCGGTGCTGCTCGGGATCTGCTCGGAGCTCGGCATCGCCAATGTGCTGGCCGTTCATGTCAGCCCGCACACGCGCCGCACGATCCAGGAGCACGACGCGGCGCGGCGCATCATGTACGCGGCCGCGGCGGATCGGAGCCTGCCGAAGGGTTATGGGCGCGCCTTGCTGCAGGTCCATGACCGCGCGCCGTTTCCCAACTCGAGCGAGGAAATCGCAGAGCTCGCGGCGCAAGTGAAGGACGACAATTTCCGCGTCGAGACTGCGAAGGACGGGATTCACGTCTATAGCCGCGCCGGCCATTTCGTCTCGGAAGATGCTTTCGCCCTGTTCGATAAACTCGGGGTCGAAACCGACGGCCCGCATGCGTTTTATCTCGGCGCCGAGTTGATGAAGGCCGAAATCGCTCTCCGGCTCGGCAAACGCTATGCCCAGGACGAGCCGCTCGATTGGGGTTGCGGCGCCGACAAGCGCGCCGAGGATACGACCCGGCTAAGCGTGGCGGGCCACACCTTGCGCGCCCGCGATGCGGACCGATAGGTCATGGCCCGGTGTGTCTCAGTTTGAATTGCCGGCAGGGCGGGATTACAGGCGTTCAAGATGCCCGCAATAGGCATCGGCCATGCTGAAATACCGGTCATTCGCCACGGGTTGGCGGACGGGGCAAGTCTACTTGTCCTGGCGTTCGCGGAGCATCAGGAACATCGCCTCGGCCGCTCATTCCATGCATGCGCAGCCGGGAGCGAGAGTACAAAAAAGGCCGCCGGGGGGCGGCCTTCCGTTTGTCTGCAAAACCAGATTTTACGCAATCGAGATCGCGGTGCGCCGCCTGCGATAGCCCGCAAAGGCGAGGCCAGCGAACCCGACGCCCATCATCGCCCAGGTCGACGGCTCCGGCACGGCGGATAGCGAGAAGTTGGTGAACTCGTTGCCGTAGCTCGGCGCGCCGGTTGCAGCGGCCGTCAGGACGAGGTCCTCCGTGGTCGACGTCGCGACGACCTGGAACCAATTGTACGTCCACGTACCGATCGAGCCGCTGTCGTCGGCTAAGACCGTGCCGCCGAAGCTCACAGTGGCGGAGGACGGACCGCCGGCGGTGCGCCCGCCGTAATCCCACGACAGATCATAGGTGGCGCCGACCTTGAGGCCGCTCACGGTGTAGCTGTCCGTGCCATAGGTGTTGGCGTTCAGCTCGAGGTTCTGGCCGCCAGCATTATCGGTCGGCAGGCCGTAGAGTGGCGAATAGCCGATCTCGACGCCGTCCCCGATCGTGCTCGTCCAACCGTTGATTCCGGGGGAGTAGACCGAGTAGCCGCCGCCCTGGTTCGGATTGGAGAAGTCTCCGTCGTTGATCAGGTTGACCCCAGCAAAGGCCGTGGACGCGGCCAAAATGGCCGCCGCAGCTACAGCGCCGCGTAGAGCAGTTGAAAGCATCCCGTACCCCTTTCAATGAATTGACCAACCAGGGCAGTCAACTGTGTTGGCAATCGTGACAGTTACGTAATGTGAGGAGAATGTCAACCCGCGTCCACCGCGTCAATGGACCCCGACATGATGCAAACTGCTCTAAGTGGATTGCGGCCATTCCATGCGCGACGACTGAAGGGTCGGTCTCCGCCCAATGAAGCGTCCAAGACAGGGGCTGCTACGTCCGCAATACGTCGACTGCGGCGATCCGCGGCGCTCGGGCTTCCCACTCGGATTGCATCAAATACGACTGGCCGCGGTCGGATTGTCACACGACTCCGCCGCCGCACCAAATGCTGTCGGCGCAGGCGGCGGCCGGCGTGCAGAAGGCGACGCAGAACGCGCTCATGGTGATTTTCATCATCATGATTTTTCAGTTCTTGGCGGCCTCGCGCCCAAGCGCCGCCGTGATCTGCAACAAGAGTGTTTCCCATAAGGTTGGCTTGACCCAAGGCGGCCCCGCCATAAGTCATCGTCTGGACGAGGCGCGACGAATAGGAGAACAGGATGATCAGACTCGTTGGTCTATGGGTCGTGGGGTGCGCCCTTTGCGTCACGCCAGTCGCGGCAGACGAAGACGTGTATGACGGTCCCACGGCCGTCAAACCGCTGGCCGTGACGCCGAAACCGCAGCGCTCGGCCCCGCCCAACGCTGACTGCGATTTCGAGCATCAGTGCTATCCCGAGAAGGGCGGACCCGTGGTCAAGGCTCCCGTGGCTCCTCCCGTCGTGGCGGCCAGGCCTGCTGCTCCCCGGCCTGCAACAGCGCGGGACCCCATGCCCGACGACCCCATCGTCACGTCGTGGACGAATTGCATGAGCGAGGCCCTGCAGACCTACGAGCAGTCGCACAACCTCCACGCCTTCCAATTGGCGACGGGAAACTGTCAGGTACGACTAGAGGCGCAGGGTGACGCGAACTTCGCCGGGGTGGAGCGTCCAATGCCGCTGACAGCGCCCGCGCAGCAGGTGGGACGACGCAACATCGGTTGCGGCTGGTGGCCCATCGGAAGCGACGCCGACCGCGACTGTGCGGCGGGGGGTCACCGCTTCTGACAACCGCAAGCGAGACGCCGCCCGGCTGCGAGCCGCGCGGCTGCGGTCTGCTACGTCCGCAATCCGTCGACCACCCGCATTCGATCGCTCGCGACGAATGACCATATAGCGTACTGAGAGCGGGGATTGAAGCTGAGACACGAGCCGTGACCCTGATCTGCGAAGCCATCGTCATCACCGTCAACGCGCAAGGCGAGCCGCATCTCGCCCCTCTGGGACTGATCGCCGAAGGCGAGGGATGGATTCTTGCGCCGTTTCATCCGTCGACGACGCTCGAAAACCTTCGCCAGGCGCCGTTCGCCGTGGCGAACCTGACCGACGACGTGCGCGTCTTTGCGGGCTGTCTGACCGGGCGTCGCGACTGGCCTCTGACCACCGCGGACCTCGTCGCCGCGCCACGCCTGGCGGCGACCCTGGCGCATCTCGAGCTCGTCGTCGTCGAGGTGCGGGAGGATGCAATGCGGCCCCGCTTCGTGTGCCGCGTCGCGCATCATGCCTCGCACGCGCCATTCCGGGGCTTCAATCGCGCGCAAGCGGCGGTGATCGAGGGCGCCGTGCTGGTGAGCCGCCTGCACATGTTGCCCCGCGCTGAAGTCGAGGCCGAACTGGCGCGCCTCGAAATCATCGTCGGCAAGACAGCCGGAGCGGCGGAGGCCGAAGCCTGGAACTGGCTCAAGGAGAGAGCGGAGCAAGTCTTCGCCGCCCACCCAACGGAGGCTGGACTTGCGGGTCATTCCGGTCATTGACCTCATGGGCGGCGAGGTCGTGCGCGCGCGGATGGGCGATCGCGCGTCCTATCGGCCGATCGAAACGCCGCTCTCACCGAGCAGCGACGCCGTCGACGTCGTGCGCGGATTTCTTGCCCTGTATCCGTTTCCGACGCTTTACGCCGCCGATCTCGACGCGATCCAGGGCAACGGCGACAATGTCTCCGCGCTACGCCGGATCCGCTCCGCGTTCCCGGCATTGCGGATGTGGGTCGACAACGGCGCGGCGGACTCGGACGCGGTCGACGCCGCCCTTCGAGCCGATCTCGGAACGCCCGTTATCGGCAGCGAATCGCAGCGCGACGTCGCGCTGATCGCGCCGCATCGGGATACGGGACGGATCGTGCTTTCGCTCGATTTTCGCGGCGACGCCTTTCAGGGCCCGGAAGAGATCCTGCGCGAACCAAAACTGTGGCCGCGCCGGGTCGTCGTCATCGACTCTGGCCCGCGTCGGCAGCGGCGCCGGCCCCGACCTTTCGCGCGTCGCCGCGATCGGATCGATCGCGGAAGGTCGCGAGATTTACGCAGCCGGCGGCGTGCGCGACGCCGCCGATCTCGCCGCGCTCAAAGCCGTGGGCGCGGCGGGGGCGCTGATCGCCACCGCCCTGCACGACGGGCGGGTCGTCAGGGCGGACCTGGATGAAATTTGAGCCGCTTCAGCGCGGCGGTCATTGCTTCTTGCCGTCGGGTCCGAACTGCTTGAGGTAAGCGATGACGTTGTCGATGTCCTCTTCGGACGACAGGCCGGGAAAAACCATTTTGGTCCCGGGAACCATCTTCTGCGGATTCTTCAGATAGGTTTTGAGGTTTTCCTCGGTCCAGACAATGCCCGAATTCTTGTTGGCTTCGGAGTAGTTGTAGCCGGGATACGTGCCGGCCTTCCGGCCGACCACGCCGTTCAGAACGGGACCGACGAAGTTCTTGGCATGCTCGCCGATCTGATGGCAGAGCTTGCATTTCGCGAAAACTTTTTCGCCCGCCGCGGCGTCCTGCGCGGCGGCGCCAACCGCCGAGCCGACGAGCAACGCCCCCGCAATCGCTGAAAGAGCCAACAGCCTCACGTTCTCCTCCCTGATTTTCGTTTTCCGTCGCGATGGCTCCCGCTCGAACCCGGCCGTCGCTCACAGCGATCACTTAGCAACATGGGCGGCGAATGGATAGAGGCGCAACAGGCGGATTCCGAAGGCGGCTTTCGCACAGAGAAGAAGTCGACCCCCTGTGTTCCCGTCTTCAGAAATTAATCGTCGGCCGCAAGGCAGGCGCAGGGAGCGTTATCCGAAGGCAGGGCAATCGACTGAAGTTTCGCGTGACAAGCGGTCGAAAAGCTGAATCTGTCGGGATCCTCTGATTCGCTTGGAGGATGGGTTGATGACGGAAGGGGACGCGGCTGCCGGGGCGGTGAAGGAGACGACTGTTTTCCTGTCGCATTTCGGGGACTTGCCGGACTACCGGCAGAAGGGGAAGGTCGCCTATCCGCTCGACGAGGTGCTGCTGGTGATGCTGGCGGCGTCGATGGCGGGGGCGGAGACGGTGGCCGACATCGCGCGCTTCGGCCGGGCCAAGCTGGCGTTCCTGCGGCGCTTTCGACCCTTCGCCAACGGCACGCCCTCGCATGATCAGTTGGGCATCATCCTCGCCAAGCTCGACCCGGTCGCGTTCCAGCGCTGTTTTGTGGCGTGGGCGGCGGGGCTGACGAAGACGTCGGCCGAGGTGATCGCCATCGATGGCAAAACGGTCCGGCGCTCCTACCAGAAGAAGGGGGGCGAAGAGCCCATTCATGTCGTCTCGGCCTTCGCCGCGCGCCAGCGCATGGTGCTCGGGCAGACCAGGGTCGGCGACAAGTCCAACGAGATCGTCGCCATTCCCGCCCTGCTCGAGATGCTGGCCATCGAGGGCGCGGTGGTGACCATCGACGCCATGGGCTGCCAGCGCGGAATCGCTCAGAATATCATCGACAAGAAGGCCGATTATATCCTCGCGCTGAAGGGGAACCAGGGCACGCTGCGCGACGATGTCGAGCTGTTCGCCGGCGAGCAAAAAGCGGTCGCGTTCAAGAATTCGTCGGTCAGCCAGGACACGACCGTCGACGGCGACCACGGCCGCATCGAGACCCGGACGATCACCGTTTTCCACGACATCGGATGGCTGCAGGACAACCACCAGTGGCCGGGCCTGAAGTCGGTCGTCATGGTCGAGAGCGAACGTGAAACCGATGGCAAGGTCGAAACCGAGACGCGTTTCTACATCACCTCGCTCGCCCTGCTCGCCAACGCCCTGGGACCGATGATCCGCAGTCACTGGATGATCGAAAACGGCCTCCACTGGGTGCTCGACATGATCTTCCGCGACGACGAATGCCGCGTGCGAACCGACAACGCGCCCTTCAACCTCGCCATCATCAAGCACATCACCCTCAACGTGCTCAGAACCGGCAAAAGCAAGGATTCGCTGCGCATGCGCCGCAAAGTCGCGGCATGGGACGAAAACGCCCTCGCCGCCCACATCGCCGCCTACATCGCCGCATGACCCGTTCAGTCGATTCCCCTGATCCGAAGGTCGAGACAGATGACGCGACGCGCAATTCGTGATAGGGTGCCCGTGTGGGACAGGCATCCCCCACGAAACGAGAAACTCAAGGAGAGGATTCATGAGCTGGAATACCCCTGTCGTCATCGAAGTTTGCGCGGGCATGGAAGTCACCGCCTATCTGTCGGCGCATATGTGAAAGAATTCGGGTCCGTTCGCTCCAAAGGGCGGACGAAGGTGGAGGGTAGGTCAGCGACCGGTTTCCCGGCGTCCGCTTTTTGGAGCGGAACATCCCGGGCGTTCGGATTGCTGCGGACGGGCGGCGTCGTGAGTTGATTTCGAAAAGCAGCCGTGCTGGCAAGCCTCCATCGCGTCGAGTCTAGCTATCTCCGGCGCGTTTGCGCCGACGATGAACGCCTCGACAGACCCGACAGTTGATCGTTGGCGGCGCGCGCAATGCGCCGCAGCGACTTTCAACGGTGAGCCCTGAATTCCCGTAAAATCTGATGAGCGATCTGCGCGCGCTGGGAGATCCCTGGTCCGCGCAAAAAATCCCCTGCGAAGTCCCTGCTCAAGATGCGCAACATCAGGCGAACCCGTTCCTGTTTATTGACGACTCGCGGGCGCGCCGCGCCGCGTCAGGGACAAATTTCCAGCTGATCGGTGGGGCGTAAAGCTCCGACAAATAGCCGTTCCCACTGAACTTCTCATACTCCCGCCGGCTCGAGTTCGGCTCGGTCCAGCCGATCTCGACCGATCAGGCCCGCTCGATTGCGTCGAACACCTTGAAGGCGGCGGCGTGCTCGGCGGCGTCATGGACTCGGAACACGGCGGCGCCCCGCGCGAGCGCCGCGAGGTTGGCGGCAAGCGTGCCGATCAGCCGGTCGTCGACGCTGGATCCGAGCAGATCGCCGAATAGCCGCTTGCGCGACACGCCGATCAGGATCGGCAGGCCGAAGGTCGCGCGCAGGTGGGCGGTCAGCGCCAGGGCCTTCAGATTCTGCGCCTTGTTTTTGCCGAAGCCGATGCCCGGGTCGAGGAGGATGCGTCCACGAGGGATGCCGGCGCGATCGGCGAGCCCGAGCGAGCGGTCAAAAAAACGACGCAAGTCCGCTTCGACGTCCAGGGCGGGGTCGATGCTGTCGCGGTTGTGCATGATCACCACGGCCGCGCCGCTCTCGGCCACCACGTCCGCCATCGCCGGGTCCTTCTGCAGTCCCCAGACGTCGTTGACGACGCCGACCCCGAGGGCGACGGCGCGGCGCGCGATCTCGGCCTTGGTGGTGTCGATCGAAAATGGCGCGTCGACCTCGGCCAGGATGGCCGCGAGCACCGGCTCCAGGCGCCGCCATTCCTCGTCGAGCGGGACGGGCGTGTGACCGGGCCGGGTCGATTCCGCCCCGACGTCGATGATGTCGGCGCCGTCGGCGGCGAGTTTGCGGGCCTGGGCCAGCGCAAGGTCGAGCGACTGAAAGCGCCCGCCGTCGGAAAACGAATCCGGCGTCACGTTGAGAATGCCCATGACGACCGGCTTCACCCCGATCAGCCGGAGAAAGGCGTCGCGGCGCTCATCGAGCCCGGGCCGAACCGCGGGGGGTTCGTTTTGCGCCGCGGGGACCTTGCCGGTCATTTGTCGTCATATTTGATATAGGCGAACCGCTGGTCGCCGACCGGCGTTCCCTCGAGCGCCCCGCCCTCTTTCGCGGGACGCCATGAGACGAAGTCCTCGATTTTGCGCGCCAGCTCGAAGTCCTTGTCGGTGATCCCCTTTGCGGTATGGGTCTGCAATTTTACTTCGACCCATGCGTAGGACGCTTTGAGATCCGGATGATGCCAGGCCGCTTCCGCGAGGTGGCCGACCGCGTTGATCACCATCAGCGTCCCTTTCCAGCTCGAGGTGCGAAAAGTCCGTCTGATCCAGCCGTTCTCATAATGCCAATGCGGGAGCTCCTGGCGGAGCCGCGCCTCGATCTCGTCCGGTTCATAGGTGCGCTCTTTCGAGTCCTGGGCCATCTGCGCTCTCCGATCAACAGGCGCGGCGCTGCGACGCCGGCGACGCCGCGCCGATCAGATGCCATTGATATCACAAAACCCCTTGGCCGCCCGGTCGAGCCACGATCAAATCATTTCACGAGCGGGCACCCTCCTTGATCGAGGGGGCGGAAGGCCGCCTGCGACGGAATCGTCTCCACGAGATCGTAGACGTCGTATCGGCTCTTCGACTGCTGCGGGGTCTTGACCCTGAACACATACATCGGGTGGGTGGCGCGTCCGTCGGGGCGCACGACGACATGGCCGAACAGCGGATCCTCGATCGGCGACTTCTTCATTTCGGCGAGCACCCGGTCGCCTTCGATCGTCCCCGCCGCCTTGGCGGCGCGCAGATACGCCAACGTCGCCGAATAGGCCGCCGCCTGGTCTTCGGTGGGCATCCTGCCGCCCATGCGTTCGGCGAAGCGGGCGCTGAAGGCGCGGGTGGAGTTGTCGAGGTCCCAATAAAACGCTTCGGACAGGATCAGGCCCTGGGCGGCCTCGAGCCCCAGCGCGTCGATGTCGGTGATCTGCAGGAACAGCGCGGCAAGCCGTCCACCGGGCGCAGGGATCTGGAAGTCGGCCGCCTGGCGGATCGCATTGATCGCGTCGGCGCCCGTGTCGGCCAAGGCAACGACCTTCGCGCCCGACGCCTGGGCCTGCAGGAGATAGGAGCCGAAATCGGTCACGCCGAGCGGATGCGACACCGAGCCGACCACCGAGCCGCCCGCCCTGGCGATCGCCTCGCTCGCGTCGCGCTGCAACGCCTTGCCCAGCGCGTATTCGAAGCTGATGAAGAACCAGCTCGACCCGCCCATCTTCGTGATCGTCCGCCCGACGGCCGAACCGAGCGCCCAGGTGTCGAGCGCCCATTGGACGGTCGTCGGCTGACAGAACTTTCCAGTGAGGTCCGAGGTGGCCGTCGCCGAGGCCAGCATCGCGCGGTTCTTTTCGTGCATCAGCGTGTTGACGGCGAGGCCGACGCCGGAATTGGCGAGATCGACGATGGCGTCGACGCCCTCCTGCTCGACCCAACGCCGCGCGATTGCGACCCCGATGTCGGGCTTGTTCTGATGATCGGCGGAAACGATTTCGACGCTGATCCCGCCCGCCTCCTTGGCGAAGTCCTCGGCCGCCAGCTGCGCGCCGACGAGCGATCCCTTGCCGACCTGATCGGCGAACGGACCGGAGAAGTCGCTCAAGACGCCGATCTTGATCTTGTCGCCAGGAATTTGCGCGACGGCGGTCTCCGCCATTCCGGCCAGGGCGGCGGCGACAGCGAGCGACCGCATGAATTTTCGCGGCATCGGCGATCCTCCCGATTTCGTGCGGTCCCATAGACCGGCCGAACCTCCGAGAGCAAGCCCAGGCGCTGCGGATCGCAAGCAACCTTGCGCCGGCTTGGGGGTTGTCGGATCTGCTCGAAGGAGGCAGGCTGAAGCTCGTTCCGCCGCTTCCTTCGGGCATGCCGAAAAAGGGCGCCGGGCGAAAGGATGGACTCGTGTTGCTTGATGCAGGCGAAAAACCCGAAGCCGTCGCGGCTCGCGCTCGGCATTGGCGGCGTCCCCGGCTGGAGCCTCTCCTCGCGCGGGCTCGCGCGCTGCTTGCCGCATTCGCGCTAGCGGCGTTGCTGACGCCGGCGGCGATCCCGTTTGGCGGCGGCTCGACCGCGGCGCTCGCGGCGTCCGATCAGGTCAAGACCGTCGCCTTGCTCGGCGTCCAGTTCCTGAACGACCACGCGGATCTCGAGCCGACGACCGACGCAGAGCGCGCTCGCCTCGCGTCCATCGGCCGCCTTTTCAAATCGGAGCTCGAGGAGTCGGGCCGATACAAGTTCGTCGGCGTTCCCGCCGACGTGGCGGCGAAGATTGCGGCCGGTCCGCAGATCGGCAATTGCGGCGGCTGCGAGTTCGACTACGGCAAGCAGCTCGGGGCGGAATTCGCCGCGTGGATCGTCGTTCAGAAGGTCTCGGATCTCATCCTCAACGTCAACGTCTATATGGCCGACGTGACGGCCAGGAAATTGGCGTTCGTGCACAGCGTCGATCTTCGCGGCAACACAGACGAGTCCTGGGCGCGAGGCATAACCTATTTGGTGAAGAACTACCTGCTCGCGAACGAAATAAAAAGACGGTCAGTGCGACTGAGCAAGAGCATGACCTGCCAAAACGGGTTACGATCGACTGGATTCATTGCTCACCATGCGGGGGCCGGACGACGACAATCCTCCATTCCCTTCAAAAAGTTTCCAATGTTTCCAAAAATTTTCGCTACGTCTCCAAGTTATTGCAAAAAAGGTCAGTTCCCTTCGCCGAGCGAAGCGCCGTGGGCTTTAGCGCCGTCCGCGAGCCGGCGGAACGTCCTGGAACGCACGGGGAAGGCCGCCAGTCCCCCGGGGAAGGAACCGCACACCCCGGGGAAGCCAAAGGAACGCCGGGGGAAGCAAAAGGAACGCCAGGGGAAACCAGATCCGTTCACAATTTTCGCCTTTTCAGTGACTTACACCAGATGTGGAGAGTTCGCCGGGAACGCGCCAAAAATTCTCAGTGCCGTCCTTGGGGTGTCGGTCCAGATGTATTCACGTTTATGCATCGTGCTCACTTCGACACACAAGCTTCGAGGGGGCCATCCCAGCGCGAGTTCGGAGCGCGGGCTCGAAGGGAGCGAACAAAGGCGTTCTCTCATTCGACAAGAACACATCATGAACATATCTTGTAGCTCTTGACAAGAAGTTCGTCTACTGGTTTTGTTGAGCTTTTTGATTTCGGCTCCTTGGCCGGAAGCAAAACGACACCGAAATACCGTCCTGCGCGTCCGCTCCTCCAAGACGATCATCCTCATCGCCGCTCTGCGCCTTCGAGGGCTTGCGGCATCGAAGGCGGACGACCGGCCGATAACGCCGCCCCGTTCAAGGACAGGGCGGAAGAATGTCTCATTCCCAACCTCCCGCCAGGCGATATCGTCGTTATGGACAATTTGCCACCCACAAGGAAACGCGGGTCGAACACCTCATCAGTTCCGCCGGGGCCGAATTGCAATATCCGCCGCCCTACAGCCCGAACCACCTCGATGGTCGCTCACGGCTGAAGTTCCGCGAAAGAGCGTTCGCTGAGGTCGGCATGACGACAGCCGGCGCTTTCGCTGGTCACTCCGCTGGCAACGCGAAGACGGTGAGCGTCCCGCCGAGCGAAGTATAGTTCGAGAGCGCGGCATAGCCGCCGACCGCGCCGAGACCGGCGTGCGGATCGGTCAGGCCGGCCGCGAGGCCGATGCCGGCCCAGCCGCCGACGCCGGACAGAACCGCGACATACTGCTTGCCGCCGTGCTCATAGGTCATGACGTTGCCGATGATGCCCGACGGGGTCTTGAACTTGTACAGCTCCTTGCCCGTCTTGGCGTCGACCGCCTTCAGATAGCCTTCGAGCGTGCCGTAGAAGACGACGCCGCCGGCGGTCGCCAGCGCGCCGGACCAGACCGAGAACTGCTCCGGATCCGACCAGACGATCTTGCCCGTCGTTGCCGTCCCAGGCAATGAAGTTGCCCATGTTGCTGTCGCCCGGCGGCGGATACATCGACAGCGTCGCGCCGACATAGGGCTGGCCCGCGGTGTAGCTGACCCTGAACGGCTCGTAGTCCATGCAGACATGGTTGGTCGGCACGTAGAACAGCTCGGTCTCCGGCGAATAGGCCGACGGCTGCTCGTCCTTGGTGCCGAGCGCCGCCGGGCAGATGCCCTTGGTGTTGACGTCCTCGCCGTTGGCCTCGGTCGAATATTCGCTTGACGACCGGATCGGCCGTCCGTAGTTCGGCGATGACTTGTCCATGTCGATGCCGGTCGCCCAGTTCACCGCCGGATCGTACTTCTGCGGCCACCAGCAGTTCGCCGTTGTCGCGGTCGAGCGTGTAGCCGAAGCCGTTGCGGTCGAAATGGGTCAAGCAGCTTACGGTCCTTGCCGTCGATCTTCTGGTCGACCAGGATCATCTCGTTGACGCCGTCATAGTCCCACTCGTCATGCGGCGTCATCTGATAGACCCACTTGGCCATGCCGGTGTCGGGGTCGCGCGCGAAGATGGTCATCGACCACTTGTTGTCGCCGGGCCGCTGCTTCGGGTTCCAGGTCGAGGGATTGCCCGAGCCGTAATAGATCAGGTTCAGTTCGGGATCGTAGGAATACCAGCCCCAGGTGTCGCCGCCGCCGATCTTCCATTGATCGCCCTGCCAGGTCTTGAGGCTGGAATCCGCGCCGATCGGCTTGCCGAGCGCTGGTCGTCTTCTCCGGATCGACGAGAATGTCGGTGTCCGGACCTTCGGAATAGGCCCGCCAGACCAGCTTGCCGGTCTTGAGGTCATAGGCGCTGATCCAGCCGCGCACGCCGAATTCGCCGCCGGAGATGCCGACGAAGACCTTGTCCTTGAACGACCATCGGCGCGTCGGTGCCGGTCTCGCCCTTCGACGGATCGCCGTCCTTCACCGACCAGACGACCTTGCCGGTCTTCGCGTCGAGCGCGACGAGCGTCGTGTCGGCCTGATGCAGGAAGATCTTGCCGTCGGCATAGGCGAGGCCGCGATTGACCGTGTCGCAGCACATCACCGGAATGACGTTCGGATCCTGCTTCGGCTCGTATTTCCAAGGATCTTGCCGTCGTTGTTGAGGTCGAGCGCGAAGACGGTGTTGGGGAACGGCGCATGAACGTACATCACGTCGCCGATGACAAGCGGCGCGCCTTCGTGACCGCGCAGAACGCCGGTGGAGAACGTCCAGGCCGGCGCGAGCTTGTGAACATTAGCCGCATTTATCTGGGCAAGTTCGGAATACCGGGTATTCGCGTAGTCGCCAGTTGGCATCGTCCAGTTTGATCCTGCGACCTTCGAGAAGCTGGCCTCGTCGCGTCCCGTCTGAATGGTCGTGTTGTTGCCACCCGTCGCCAACATTTCACGAAGTTCTCTTACCTGGTTGGCACGGTCAGCCATTTCGGGTGAGCGCGAAGCCAGCGCAAGGTAAAGATTCTCTAGATTGCTTGGATTCTGATCGTCGTAAGGGTCCGCTCTCGCAGCATCAATCAGCTGGTCGATCACATCCTGCGGAACACTTTGGTCTGGTATTGTTTCGCAGCAGGCTATCAGGTCAGCCAGCGCCTTCAAGTCGCGGGCGCTGGAACTGTAGGGTATTATTTCAACCACCTCTTGAAATAATTGGTGGACATCCGGCGTACGCCTTGAGAACAGCGGATACAAGCAACTTGGTAAGACTTTTGCTTGGATTTTGCGAGCGCTAACGTTGGAGAAGCAGTATCGCCTTGAGTTTTCTCAGAGAATAGATCAAGCTTCCTGATCGCGATTTCTGCAAGATGGGGATCAGCTCTTCTGGCGTTGTCCCAATTGGACTGAAGCGAAGGTAGCCTATTGCGCCGTCCACGAACTCTAGCTCGGGAAGATATTTGTGAATGGGCCGTTCCCCTGCAAAAACGCTACTATCCACCCAGCCCATAGGTTGGCCCTCAGTTGTTCGTAAATGGATCTATTGTTCCTTGTAATTGTCGGGGATAACCGAGACCTGCGGAAGCCTCTCAGCATACAAAGGCCTCGACGTTGACTCGGGGTCAGGTTGTTCATGGGCTAACAGAGTTTTATTGAGTTCTGACAGCCGCTCGATAACAGGAAGCGATACTTCTCTTAATGGAAAAGCAGCACGTGTTACCGGCAGTGTGGCAGTAAACTGGTAGTCCCTGGTGTCGCGTCGCCAACTTAGTGATAGTACTCTCTTCGGGCTTGCCCGCCGAACTTCTATAAAACTTTGAACGAATATTGCGTCATCATCGCTAAAAAGATTGCCCCACAGAAATATTATGCTGTGTCCCGGCTCTAACTGGTGAAATAGGCGATCAGCAACGAGTTCAGGCGCGCAAGGGCCGTTAAAGAGCGAAGTCGGCTCCTGAGGTCGGCGAAGCTCAATCAGCGCGGCGTCACGATACTGAATCACCGACAATAGAGCGTCGAATTCAATAAACGCGAGAAGCTTTTCTTCTGCTTCTTGCACAGAGGAATTCGCACTACTAGCGCCATATTCCATTATGACGACGTTAACATCAGCGCTCTTTACAATCTGAGCGTCTCTGCAGTCTCCTCTGAGAGTTGCATACGCAGGCGTCATCAAACCAGCAAGAATCGCCGCGAAATAAACTCTTATTAATACCTTCCACATAATCGGTTATTTCCTCACTTGTTCGGGCAAACTCGCGTGTCAGCCGTCTGCATTGGCTTCGGCCTCAATGTATTCTTAAATTCCGCCGGAGCGTTGTCAAAATTGTCTTTGGCAAGATGCTCGATCGCAGCGACCAGGGTTGGGACGTCAAGGTCTAGGTCGCGCCAGATTCGATCTTGGCTTTTCTGCCCAGCCAAAAGGCTCACCGCTCGGCAGAAGGCAGCCTGCGCAGGTCCGTAGTGGCCATTGCGACGCTCGACAATACCGACGGCAACGGCCGTCAAAATCTCGAAGTGGTGACCCTGCGAGAAAATGCCCTCAAACAAATCCTTCATCGATTGGCCGGCGGCGTGATAATCACGATTTAACTTTGCAGTGGCTGGCCACGGAGGACTCGATCCGTGTTAGGAATCATAAAGTATGCTAACGGACCCTCGGCAGCGGTCTTATTGTTTATCTTATGTGTAAGAAGGTTCCCCCAGACGTCATATAACACATGTCTTTCATTCAATTCCTCAACTAGGGCGGGCTGAAAATCGCTTCCGTCAATATTTGGCGAGGAGTGGTTGCAAGAGACAACCCACAAATGAGGAAGCTTTTTTGTGTTAGATAGATCAATTGTGACCTGTAAAGCTGCTCCATAGACAAAATTTGACACCATTGTTTGCTCAGCATCGCTCAACCCAGCAGCAACAAGGCGAGAGATCACCAGCTTCTCATTTGACGTCGCATCGATCCCATCACAACTTTGCATAGCCAAAGCCATTTCAGGCGTTATCGCCGTAATCAAATTCAAAATGACGGCAAGAAGGAGCTGGGCGGAGAACTGGAGACGCATGCTCTCAGACTCCCATTCGCTTGAGCGCATAATCGACGGCTTCGCGCAACCATCCGCGCGAAGTAGCTCCGCCTGCGCCAATTTGCTTAAGCGAACGATCCCCCGGCTCGCGCAGCTCTTCGAGGTCCTCCGGAGTGGGATCGAGCCGAAAGCGGCTCGCGTACGTTGCCTTTTCTCCTAACTGCTCCATTACTTTGCGCAAAGTATTCGTGCTGTCGGGGCATTTCGCCATACCGATGTGTTTTGCGGCGAGTCTTTGAGTGCCTACACGAAAACGGCCGCTATCGTCACTGATTACGGCAAGTAGATCCTCGCAGAGATCGTCCAGATGTGTGAGACGAGCACAAGCATGGCATTGTCAACAGCAACAGCTTCTTCTGGATTACCGAAGTTATGCTCGTTGAGTAAAACCACGATCGATGGCGTTCCCATTGAAGCCAGAACAAGCGCCGCGGCCTCGGCGGCCTCCTGAGTTACGCCCGCTTTGGCCCGCATAGTTGTCAGGGCTTCCTGCATCGACTTACTCTCAGTAACCTCAAGTTCGCGCCGCTTCAAAGCCGCGTCGACCGAGTCCTTGAGGCCCCAGGTCAGTATAGCGATGACGATGGGGATCGCGACCTTACCAAGTACGTCAAAGAACGCCGATACGAACTGTCCCACGCTCTGCCAAAACGCGGGTGTCGAGGCGACCGGCGCTTGCAAAGTGGCCAGTACACCTGGAGTTTGCTTCAGTACGCTCGTCAACCGAGGCTAACCCACTCTCAATGGGGAAGCGGCCGGTTACGGTCATTGCGGCCTGTGTCTCGACCGCCGCAATCTTGCTAAGGGGCGTGGTGCGGTCGGAAATGGGGCCGACCCGCCGCAACGTGAGACCCGAAACTTTACTTCCATGAGCCGCCAATATGTCGTCAACGGTTAGCGACATGGCACTCTTGGCCCTCGCCTATGCACAGGCGCCGCCAATCTGCGAGTTCGCTCGCGCTGATTAAGCGCCTTCTCCCGCCATTACTATGTTTACATGTTCGCAGTTCTAGGCAATGCCGCTTCGACGACGCCGGTAGCGACTGCGACAACCGTAGCGCCCGCGATGTCGTGCTCGGACCAGAGGTACGCAGCGAAATCATGTGCGGCCTGGAGGCGCAGGAAATGTTCGCCAGGACCGCCATTCGGCCCAGAGACGGGGAATATCTGAAAATCTCCTGCGTCCGCCGACGCACCATCGCAGAGGAATAGCAGCGCGATCCGCTCATGCTGAGGCTGAGGTCTTCAGTTTGATGCGTCGCCGGCGGCGAAGTGGGCGGCGCAGCCTGTCGCCCACTTGCCCCCGAGGGGCGATCAGAAAAGGGAGCTTACCAAGCACACTGTAGCGCGTTACGATCCCGTCCATCCGATAGGAGAGGACGCCATGGACAGTCTGTCCGCCCAAAGCGAGACGAGCGCGCTGACGGGTCGATCGGCTGCCTACATGCCGGGGTTCGGCAACGACTTCGAGACCGAGGCATTGCCGGGCGCCCTCCCGCAAGGGCAGAACAGCCCGCAGAAATGCCCCTATGGCCTGTACGCCGAGCAGCTGTCGGGCACCGCCTTCACCGCGCCCCGCGGCAAGAACGAGCGAACGTGGTGCTATCGCATTCTCCCGAGCGTCAAACACACCTCGCGCTTTCAGCCAATCGATGTTCCCTTTTGGAAGACTGCGCCGAACGTGCTTCCCAGCGTCGTGAGCCTCGGGCAGTACCGTTGGGATCCGGTTCCGGCTCCTGCCGACCCGCTGACCTGGGTGACGGGGATGCGCACCGTCACCACGGCCGGCGACGTGAACACGCAGGTCGGCATGGCGAGCCATATTTATCTCGTCAACCAGTCGATGGTGGACGAGTACTTCTATTCCGCGGACAGCGAGCTGCTCGTCGTGCCGCAGCAGGGGCGTCTCCGCTTCTGCACCGAATTGGGGCTCATCGATCTCGAACCCAAGGAAATCGCGATCCTGCCGCGCGGGCTCGTCTACCGCGTCGAAGTGCTCGAGGGCCCCTGCCGCGGTTTCGTCTGCGAAAATTATGGGCAGAAGTTCGACCTGCCGAACCGCGGCCCGATCGGCGCCAACTGCCTGGCCAACCCGCGAGACTTCAAGACGCCGGTCGCGGCGTTCGAGGACTGCGACGCGCCGTCGACCGTCATCGTCAAATGGTGCGGGCAATTCCATGCCACCCGAGTCGGGCGCAGCCCGCTCGATGTGGTGGCCTGGCATGGCAACTATGCGCCCTGCAAATATGACTTGCGCACCTATTCGCCGGTGGGAGCGATCCTGTTCGACCACCCCGACCCGTCGATCTTCACCGTGCTGACGGCGCCCTCCAGCCAGGCGGGAACGGCCAATATCGACTTCGTTCTGTTCCGCGAGCGCTGGCTGGTCGCCGAGCACACCTTCCGCCCGCCTTGGTATCACAAGAACATCATGTCCGAGTTGATGGGCAATATATACGGCGTCTACGACGCCAAGCCGCAGGGGTTCGCGCCGGGCGGGATGTCGCTGCACAATTGCATGTTGCCGCACGGACCGGATCGGAACGCGTTCGAGAGAGCGTCCAATTCCGAGCTGAAGCCCGAGAAGCTCGATGAGACGATGAGCTTCATGTTCGAAACGCGTTTCCCGCAGCACTTGACGGAATGGGCCGCCAAAGCGGCCCCGCTCCAACGCGACTACATCGACTGCTGGGCGAGCATCGAGAGGAAGTTCGACGGCGCGCCGGGCCTGAAGTGAGTGACGAAAATGGCCAGAGCATTCGCCTCGCAGGGCGACCTGACGGAAAAGAAGATCAGCTTCACGGAGATCGGCAGCGGGCTATACGCCTTCACCGCCGAAGGCGATCCGAATTCGGGCGTCGTCGTCGGCGACGACGCGGTGATGGTGATCGAGGCCCAGGCGACGCCGCGCCTGGCGCAGAAGGTGATCGAGTGCGTGCGTAGCGTGACGGACAAGCCGATCACGCATGTCGCGCTGACGCACTACCACGCAGTCCGCGTCCTCGGGGCCTCGGCGTTCGCCGCCCAGCAGGTGATCATGAGCGAGACCGCGCGCGCGATGGTGGCCGAACGCGGACAGGAGGATTGGGACAGCGAATTCCAGCGCTTTCCGCGATTGTTCGAGGGGCACGAAAGCATTCCCGGGTTGACTTGGCCGACGACGACGTTCCGGGAGCGCATGACGGTGTATCTCGGCCGCCGACGGGTCGACCTCATCCAGCTCGGGCGCGCCCATACCGCGGGCGACATCGTCGTCCACGTCCCGGACCACAACGTGATGTTCACCGGCGACATCGTCGAGGCCCATTCGGCCTGCTATTGTGGAGACGGGCATTTCGCCGACTGGGGCCCGACCCTGGAAAGGATCCGGGGTTTCGAACCGGCCGCCATTGCGCCGGGGCGCGGTGACGCCGTCGTCGGCCGAGAGGCCGTGAACGCGGCGCTGGACCGAACCAAGGACTTCGTGGCCAGCACCTTCCGCCCGGTGGCCAAGGTGGCCGCCCGAGGCGGCGGCCTGAAGGAGGCCTGGGATTCTATGCGGGCCGAATGCGATCCCAAGTTCCGCGACTACGCGATCTACGAACACTGCCTGCCGTTCAACGTCAGCCGCGCCTACGACGAAGCGAGAGGCATCGACACGCCCCGGATTTGGACCGCCCAGCGCGATTTGGAGATGTGGGCCGCGCTGCAGGGCTGAAGCCGGTCCGAGGGGGAAACGATGGAAGACGCCGTCGCGCCGCGCCACGACTTGGCCGTCACGCTCTATCCCTACGCCCGTTCCGCCGATCAGGAGTCGTCGACCCTCGCGCATCACCCGGTCATCATCGTGGGAGCCGGACCGGTCGGTTTGGCCGCCGCGCTCGACCTCGGACGACAAGGCGTGCCGGTCCTGGTGCTGGACGACCACGAGGGCGTCGGCGCCGGGAGCCGCGCCATCTGCTTCTCCAAGCGGACGCTCGAAATCTGCGATCGGCTGGGCGCGGGCGGACCGATGTTGAGCAAAGGAGTCCAGTGGAGCCGGGGCAAGGTATTTCGGGACGACCGCCTGATCTACGAATTCGATCTCCTGCCCGAGTCAGGCCACAAGTTCCCGGCTTTCATCAACTTGCAACAGCCCTATTTCGAGAAGTTCCTGCACGACGCCATCTTGGCCGCACAAGCGAACGGCGCGCCGATCGAAATTCGCGGAAGAAACCGCGTCGATTCGGTGGCGCAGGACGGCGGCGGGGTGACAGTCGCCGCGACAACTCCCGATGGCGCCTATCGGATGCGGGCCGACTGGTTGATCGCCGCGGACGGGGTCCATTCGCCGGTGCGGGAAACGATGGGACTGGGATTCGAAGGGCGGACCTTCGAGGACAATTTTCTGATCGCCGACGTGCAGATGGAGGCCGGTTTCCCTACGGAGCGCTGGTTCTGGTTCGAGCCTCACTTCAAATCGGGCAACTCCGCGCTTTTGCACAAGCAGCCGGACAACATCTGGCGGATCGACTTCCAGCTGGGCTGGAACATCGATCGCAAGAAGGAGCTCGAACCCGAGCGCATTCGGGCGCGCATCGACGCGATGCTTGGCCCAGCATCCGATTACACGCTCATCTGGACCTCGATTTACACTTTCCAATGTCGCCGCATGGAGAAGTTCCGCCACGGCCGGGTGATCTTCGCCGGCGACGCCGCGCATCAGGTCAGCCCCTTTGGAGCGCGCGGCGCAAATTCCGGCATCCAGGACGTCGACAATCTCTGCTGGAAACTCAAGCTGGTGCTGGACGGCGTCGCGCCGGACGCCCTTCTCGACACTTATTCGGAAGAGAGGGTTCACGGGGCCGACGAGAACATTCTCAACTCGACCCGCGCCACCGATTTCATCACGCCGAAGACCGAGATCTCCAAAGTTTTCCGCAACGCAGTGCTGGACCTCGCTGAATCTGCGCCGTTCGCGCGAAGCTTCGTCAACTCGGGCCGGCTCTCGATCCCTTGCGTCTATGACGGGTCGCGGCTCAACGGAGATGGTTGCGCCACGATGCCGATACTGACGCGCCCGGGCGCGGCTTTGCCGGACGCGCCGCTCGCCGGCGGGTGGTTGCTCGAGCGGCTCGGCCAGACATTCCAGCTGCTGACCATCGACGCGGAGGCGCCGGAGACCCTGAGGGCGCACGGCTTGACCCTGCCCTGCATCGGTTTGAGCGCCTCGGGCAACGAGCCGCTCCGGGCGCACTATCTCGGCGCCGCTGCGAGCGCAATCTACCTGGTCCGCCCAGACCAGCACGTTGCAGCGCGATGGGAGCGCTTCAACGAGGCGACCGTCGTCGCCGCGCTTGCTCGGGCCCTCGCCCTGGAGACTGAAAGTGCTGATAACCGCCCCGAACATCGCTGACCCGGACGAGGCCTATGCAATGCTGTTGGCTGCGCATGAGGGGCTCTCCGCAGCCGAAAGTCACGCGCTGAACGCGCGGCTCGTCCTCATCCTGGCCAATCATGTCGGAGAAATGGAGGCGCTTGCTCAAGCCCTCGAGCTCGCGAAGAAGTCGGGCCGCCTACCTGACAGGCGGATCTCGCGAAATTAGCTCCGAAAAGGACCGGAAACATTGCCGGCTCGTCCACCGAAATCGACGGTTTCCCCGCCCTCATGGCCGCAGGGCGTCCTGCGCCGCGATGATCCGGTCGATCAACCTGTCCTCCTCGTTTTCCAACGGGCTTGTCGTCTGCAGCCGTTCCTTGGCGTGAACGATCGAGTCGTGCAGAATCTCGTCGAGATCCTGCGAGGCCTCGAACGGGCCGGCGACGCTCTTGATCTTCGAATTGTCAAACAGAGCCGACCAGGTTTTGTCGCCCATCAGCGGACCTTCCCATTCCCTGTTGTAACGAATGAGCGTGTCAGTCGGCACATGGGCGTGGATCGCCGCGACGCCGAAGCCGCGCGCGATTGCTTCGTGGATCTGGTTCCAAGTGAATCCCCGATCCGTCGTGATGTGGAAGTCCTCGCCGAGCGCCTTCGGGTTGCCGAGCAGGCGCACGAACGGTTTCGCGACGTCGACGGACCGGGTGAGCGTCCAAAGGGAGGAGCCGTCGCCGGCGACGAGCACCGGCTTTCCGGCGATCATCCGCCGTATGGCAGAGTCTTTGTCGCCGACCTGGATCGGCATGCCCGTGCGCACGGTGTGGCTCGGACGCACGATCGTGTAAGGAAGCTTTTCCTGGTCGCGCAGGGCGAGCTCGCAGGCGATCTTGTGGCGGCTGTATCGCCAGTACTTGTTCTCCAGGGGCGTCCGCTCGGTCATCAGGTAATTCCTAACCGGCTTTTCGTAGACCGAGGCCGACGAGATGAAGACGTATTGCCCGGTCTTGCCGGTGAAGGTCTCGATGTCGCGTCGCATCTGGTCGGCGGTGTAGACGCGAAACTGGGCGACGACATCGAAGCGCCTGTCGGCGAGCGCGCCATAGGCGGCGTCGGTCACATCGCCGACCAGCGACGCGACCCCGGCCGGCAGCGGCGCCGCGGTTTTCCCGCGATTGAGCACCGTCACCTTGTGGCCCGCGGCGACTGAAACCTCGACGCAAGGCAGCGAAATCTGGCCGGTTCCGCCGATATAGAGAACGCTGAGCGCCATTGAGGGCATCCTTGTGGCTGGCAGTGGAAGCGATTGAACCTACACGGTGATTGCGACTTGAGCACCAAGGAGCCGATGAAGACGATCCTGACCTGCGCCGTCACCGGCAACATGACCCGCCCCGAGCAGAATCCGAATCGGCCGATCACGCCCGACGAGATCGCGCAGATTGTCTCTGGACGCCGCCGCCGCAGGCGCGGCGATTGTCCACATTCATGTCCGCTATACCGGACGGGCGGCAGTCCGTGGAGCTTGCGCATTATCACGACGCCGTGCGCCTGATCCGGGCAAAAAGCGACGCTCTGATCAGGCGCATCGGCCGGTTGCGAAGCTCGGCGGCCAGATCGCCGCCTCGGACGAGGCGCGCGAGTTCGCTGCTCGAGCACCTTTTCGAAGCTGGCGAAGAACGGCACGCTCTGGAATTGCTTCACGCCGATATTCCCCGCCAGGTTCGCCGCCCACCCGTATCCGGTGATCTCGAACCGCCAGGCCGGGGAAGCGCCGGCTCGGGAATGGGCTCAGGCGCGGGCTTCCTGGTCGGCAAGCGCAAGGCCCTTGTACCCGTTTCTGGATCGTTGGCCGCCATGACTCGTCGCGGAGCCCCCGTCGAGCGCCCGGATCATCCCTCCGTCGGCGCCCCAAAACTCCACGCCCCCGCGCGTCGCCGAGCGTCAATCGGCCACATGCAAGCGCGTGGCCAAGAGAAGGCGCAGATGATACGAGGAGGCGGCAGCCGGAGCGTTGATACGCGGCGGGCCCAGAGATCAGGGAGTGGGTAATGGGAGAATCAGGGATGAAAAGGCTGGGGCTGACTGGTGCGATCGTTTTGCTGGCGTCGGGCGCCGCGCAAGCCCAAGTCGAATTGAAAACCTATGCCGACGCGAACGGCAACCTCGACGTTCAGGCGCTGACATGCGCGCAGTTGGCGAACACGTTCCAGGAAGACGCAGACTTCATGACGGTCTGGTACAGCGGCTGGTACAACGGCCTGGCGAACTACAGCAAGCTGAAGGTCGATCGCGCCAAGGAGCTGGAGCATCGCGTCATCGTCTATTGCAAGGCCAATCCGGGCACGAAGGTCATCAAAGCGATGGACATCAATATCAAGCAAATGCGCAAGGAAGCCGGCATCAAGGTCAACGACGAACAGTAGCCGACGACGGTCGCATTGGGCCCAAACGACCTGTCGGCCCCGGATCAGAATTGGAAAGAGAGAGAACCAATGGTTGCTTCAAAAAAAGAAATTGTCGGCGCGCTGTCTGCTGCGGTCGACTGGGCCGACTTGCGCGTAGGGCTTCTCGCCGCAGCGACGCTGGTTGCGTCGGCCTCGGCGTCGACGGCGCAGGTCGAATTGAAGACCTACACCGACGCAAAAGGCTACCTCAACGTGCGGGCGTTGACCTGCGCGCAGCTAGCCAACACCTACCAGGAGGACGCAAACTTCCTTGGCGCCTGGTACAGCGGCTGGTGGAACGGCCATTTGAAGAGACACTCAGTCAATATCGACCGGGCCAAGCAGGGCCTCCACGAAGTCATCGTCTATTGCAAAGCCAATCCCGACAAGAAGGTTGTCGATGCGGTCGACGACTTCGCGAAGAAGGTTCAGGCAGGCGAGAAATAGCAGAACCTGAATGCAGAGGTCTCACAAAATAGCCTTGTCTCTCGCCATGGCGGTGGGGCCTGGGCTTAGGGGCCTCACTCGGACATCTGGCGGGCGGCGGCGCGCCGCCCGACCTACTCCTTCGGCGGCAAGGCCGAGCGAACTGAATCGTCGAGCACGTATTCATTCTGCTCATCGGCGAGGCCGTTCGTGGACCCGGCGGCCGGCTTTCGCTTCGCCAGCATCGCCGGGCGTCCGTTGTCCATCTCCTGCTGCGCCTGGCGCAGCGTCTTTTTCATCCGTTCGTCGAGCCGCGTCTCGTACGACCGCGGCGGCCCGCCGTCGCAGCGCAGCCAAAGATCGACGAGGTTCGCATCGTCGTGCGGCAGGAAGGCGACCAGCTGGGCCCGGTCGGGCAGCGCCGCCAGCGAGGCGGTGACCGGGAGTCCCATCATCGGATTGACCTCGAGCGGCGTCACGCAAGCAGCCGCGACGATCAGCAGCGGCAGTCCGACCTTGGCGAAGAGCGGCGCGTTCGATGACCGGAACAGCCACGACGCCATGACGGTCATCGCTGCCAGCATGAGGCCGAAAGTGACGGCGAATGTCGAAAAGAATGTCACGGGTAGCCTGCCGTTCTGTAAGCCTTCGCGGTCACCAGTTCGAGCGGCGGCTCCGCCAAAGCGATCCTGCCCCCATTCGAGAGGTCGAAGCTTTCGACATTGATCGTCTGGCCGACCCGCTCGAGCGTCACATCCTTTGCGTAGACGAGATGCACCTTCGGGTTGACCGCGACGATCTCGACGTGGACCTTCACGCCCGGGCCGTGCAGCGCGCCTACCTGGGTAGCCCCGTTCTGGCGGAACGCGTACAGGTTCACTCCGAGGTCGTAGTGACCGGGCTCCACGCAGCGCAGCGAAATCGTCTCCTTGTCGCTGTCGACCTTGACCTTCGTTCCGTCCGCGAGCGTGACGACGTCATCGATGAAGCCCCGATTGTCGCTGTCGAGCCTGGCGCAGCCGACGTCGCGCGAACCGTAGAAGACGGGCTTCTTGCCCGGCGGGATCAGCCAGATGTCGACGTCGGCGTCGAGGTTCACGTCCCACTCGGCCGACAGAAGATACTCGGCCTTTTCCGGCACACCGCTCTGTGCGGGCTCCTTCGGCGCGACCGCGACGATCACGACGCTCAGAACGCAAAGCAGGAGATCGGCGAGGCCAATCCAGATCGAGGAGCGATCGCGCATGAACGATCTCGCATCATCCGCTTCAAGGCCGGTTCGCGATGCGTCGCTTGGCCGTCGAGGCCCTGCGAATCCCGGCTTCGAGATTGAACGTCATGACGGCGAGGAGCGCGGCCGAGACGCCGCCGCACGCGGTCGTGAAGAGCGACGTCGCGAGCGCGGTGAAGCTCGTCGCGCCGCCCGCGAGCGCCTTCGCCTGAAGCGAGAGGCCGATCGCTGTTCCGACGAAGCCCGCCATGACGCTCAGCCTTTCTGCGAGATGACCGAAGTCGGACGCGGGAGCGTGGGACGGAACATCGCCGTCCGTCGTCTGTCGTCCATCGTCTGCGAGCCACGCCTGCCAGCCAAGGTAGATCGAGGCCCCGACAAACAGCACGGCAATAACGCTGGTCATTCTCGACAAGTCGTCAGCCCAGATCGTCTGCGGAACGCCGTTGATCGCAGCAAAAAACGCCGCGGAAGCAATTGCCAGGCAGATCACAAAATGAGACAGAAAGGTAAACCGCGGCATCTTGACTGTCCTTCACCAACGCATGGAGACGCGAGCGCACCCGTTTCTTTGCGCTGTTGTGCGCAAGCGGTTCTTTGCCATCGGCGCGAACCCAATCCGGCCGCAGGCACAAAACAACATGCATTGTCAAATTAGGTTCCACCCCGCGCCCGCTGCGGGCGCGCCCTTCCCTGGTTCACAAAACATTTGATTGGCGTTGTCGTGAACACTTCGCGACGGCGCATGCGCGGCCTCCCTGGACGTCGGGACGTCCGATTGGAACGCAATCGCCGCAAAGACCAACAAAACAATGGTGGAATTCGTCCTCGGCCTCGAACTCGAGGCCGCACACTGTGTGGCCCGGCGGTCACCTCCGGGGTTGTGACGCTGGTCGCGGTCGGGTGGCTCCCGGGATTATGCCTACGGAAGGCCTATCGGTAGCGCTTCTGGTTCCAGCGGTGCCCGAGCAGGGACAGGATGATGATCAGGCCGTTGAAGAACTGGACGTAGAAGCCGCTCAAGCCCGCCGCGACGATGCCGCTCTGGATGAACGACACCGTGAGCGCGCCGATCGCCCCGCCGGTGATGGTGCCGACGCCGCCCCAGGTCGGCGTGCCGCCGACGAACACGGACGCGATCGCCGGCAGGAGGTAGCCGTCGCCGGTCGTCGGCCACCAGGTGTAATTGACCATGGTCGAGAACACGCCGGCGAGCGCCGCGCCGAGGCCCATGAAGACGAAGGTCGAGATGCGGACCCGCGCAACATTGATTCCCATCTGGCCGGCGCTGTCGGGATTGTCGCCGACTGCCCTTACCCGCGCGCCGAACCGATGCCGGTTGAACAGTAGGCCGGCAAAAGCGACGAACGCGAGCGCCCAGAACACCTGAACCGGGAAGCCGAAGACCTGGCTGGAGAACAAGGTTGCGGCGGATGTGTCCTGCAGTTCGAGCAGTGCGATTGATTTGCCTTGGGTGATGATCATGATGAAGCCGCGAAGCATGAAATTCATGCCGAGCGTGGCGACGAGCGACGACAGACCGGCCGTCACAACCAGAGCGCCGACGCCGGCGCCGAGCGCCATGCCGGTTGCGAGCGCGGCGACGATCCCCAGGTAGGGGCTGAACCCGTAATGCACGACGAGCGCGAAGATCCAGGCCGAGAACCCCATCGTCGCCGGAAACGACAGGTCGATCTCGCCAACTGTGACGACGAACACCAGCGGCACGACGAGGCAGAGAGCGACCGGCAGGGTAACGAGGACCGAATCGTAGATCGGCCAATGCAGGAACACCGACGGGCTCGCCGCCATGAAGATCGCGATCATCGCGACGAACACGGCGAACGTGCCGAGCGCCGCGCGGTTGCGGTCGGCGAAGCGCCTGAGCGCGCTGTCGGGCGGGCGCGCGATGGGTTGCGCGCGAGCCTCCAGCGGCTCGAGGGAGGCGCTCATGCCGCCTGCTCGGGTCGGTGACCGGGGGAGGCCGGAATCTCGACGCCCTGCGGGTGCGCGAGCCGCTCCATGTAGGCGATGAGGCGCTCGGCGGAGCCGACCTCGTCCTTGGTCGCCTGCAGCGCCACCGTGCCGCGATCCATCACGACAAAGCGCTCGGCGATGTCGAAGATATGATGGATATTGTGGCCGATGAACAGCACCGAGCGTCCGCCGGCGCGCACCGCGCGGACGAAGCGGAATACTTTTTCCGTTTCGGTGAGCGACAGCGCGGTCGTGGGCTCGTCCATCACGATCAGATCCGCCTTGTTGTAGATGGCGCGCGCCAGTGCGACCCCCTGCCGCTCGCCGCCCGAAAGCTGGCCGACGATTGAGTCCGGCGAAAACACTTTCGAGGTGAAGCCGATCTCGCGCATGAGTCGCTCGGCCTCGGACCGCTCGCGTTTGCCGTTGAGAAACCCGAGCCTGTTGGTAACTTCCCGGCCGAGGAAGATATTGCGCGTGATGGTCTGCTGCACGCAAAGGGCCCTGTCCTGGAACACGGTCTCGATCCCGGCGTCGCGCGAGCGGGCGGCGTTCCAGGGCCTCGCGCGACGGCCGCGCACGATAATCTCACCGCTGGTCGGCTCGATCGCGCCGGCAAGCATCTTGATCAGCGTCGATTTGCCGGCCCCGTTGTCGCCGATGAGGCCGACGACCTCGCCGCGGTCGACGTGAAAATTGACGCCGCCGACCGCAAACACGCGGCCGTAGGTCTTGGCGATGTTTCTAAGTTCGATCAGCCGTTCGCCCAAGACAGCCTCCGGTTCGATCATCGGTGACCGGTCCTCGGCCATCGGAAAGCTCCGTGTTTCCGATCGCTGCTCGCCGATCACCGGTCGCTGCTTATCGCAAACCTTCCGTCGCGAGATCGGCGACCGCCTTGTAGTTATCGGGGGTCACGAAGCCCGCGCCGGTGTCGACGTTGATCGGCGCGAGGCCATAGACGATCTGCTCGCACAGGCTCAGGATCGGCAGATAGCCCTGCTGGAACGGCTGCTGATCCGCCGTCAATTGCACCCAGCCGTCCTTGAACGCCTCGACGATCTGCGGGCTGGTGTCGAAGCCGACGTTGATGACCTCGCCGGGCTTCTTGCCGGCGGCCTTCATGTAGGTCGCCGCATTGCCGAGCATCTGGCCGCCAGGGTAGACGATCGCCTTGGCCGTCGGATTGGCCTGGAAGGCTGCGGTGACGACGGGAATGGCGAGGTTCGGGTCTGCTGCCCAACTCGGGTCGCTGGCGAGGCGTACGACCTTGACGCCGCCTTCCTCGAGCGCTTTGGCCGTCCCCTCTTCGCGCGCGTTGCGAATCACATCGTTGGAGGCCAGGGTCACGATCGCCAGATCGCCCTTCCCCAAATGGAAGCGCTTGACCATCTCAACGCCGAGCGCGTGGCCCTGCGGCGCCTGCTGGGCGCCGATGTAGCCGCCGCCGACCTTGTCGACCGCCGCTGGCACCGGCACGTTCTGGTACATCATCTTGATGCCTTCCTTGGCCGCCTGCTCCGCCAGCGGAAGGATCGCCGCCTCACCCGGATGGCCCATCATCGCAATCCCGTCGGGATGCGCCGCCACCGCCTCGCGCAATTGCTGCGTCATCAACTCGTTCTGCCAGCCCGAGAACACGTAGTCGACCTGCGCGCCGAGGTCATGCGCGGCCTGACGCGCGCCGTTGTAGACGATCGTGCCGAATGCGTCGCCTTCCGCGCCGCCGACGAAAAAGCGCAGGTGGACCTTGCTGCACCATTTGTCGCGGAGCGCTTGGGCGTCGGCAGCGCCCGCCGCGCCGATAAGGACCGCTCCGGCCAGGACCAGCGTGGTCGATACGCGCAAACGCGACATCAAGTTCTGCTTCATTGTCATCCTCCCTGCTCTTGTTCGGCTTCGCGCCGTTGTCGCGCCGGCTGACGGCCGGCGGTGAAGTTTTTAAGCGCCCGCCGCCTCAGGCGGGATTGGCGACGAAGCGGGCCCCTCCTCGGCACTCCTTGAGATAGTCGAGCGCGCGGACCTGGCCCGTCATTTCCAGCTCTTCCCGATAGACCGGGTCGTGCCAGCCTTCGATATCGATCGTTCCGCGATAGCCGGCGAGCCTGAGCTCGCTGATGACGCGCGTCCAGTCGGTGTCGCCGAAGCCGGGCGTCCGCATCTGCACGAACGGGTATTTGCCGAACACGCCGTGTTCGCGAACGACGTCCCAACGGACGGTCGCATCTTTCCCATGAACGTGGAAAAACTTCGACGCCCATTTTCGGATCTGCGGGATCGGGTCAATCAGATAGACGAGCTGGTGGCAGGGCTCCCACTCGAGTCCGATATTGTCGCGCGGCAACGCGTCGAACATGAGCTCCCAGGCGTCCGGATTGTGGGCGATGTTCCAGTCGCCGATCGCCCAGTTGCCGTCCATCGCGCAATTTTCGAAAGCGAGCCGCACCCCCTTGTCGGCCGCACGACGGGAAAGCTCGCCCCAGACCTTCCTGTAGCGGGGCAAACTCGCCTCGATCGGCTCGCCCCGCACGCGCCCGGTGAAGCCAGCGATCGTCCGGGCGCCGAAATGATGGGCGTTGTCGATCAGGGCTTCCCAGCCGGAGAGAGTCTTGAGATCGACGTCGCCCTCCTCCAACGGGTTGCCGAACATTCCGAGCGTGTCGATGGACACGTCGGCGTCGCCGATCGCCTCGCGAAGCTGCCGGGCGAGCAGCGGGAGATCCTTGTTGATCGTCTGCCAGAAGAACGGCTGGATGCTCTCGAAGCCGAGTCCGACAATCCGGCGCACGTATTGCGGGGGATCGGGCGCGTTCGCCTTGATCATGGTCCCGATGCGGATGTCGAAAAGATCCCTCATTGGCGCCTTCCTCAAATGACGATGTCCACGCGCCGGCCGGCCTCCGCGCTCTCGATGGCGCCGAAAACCATGGCCAGCGACCGGATGTTGTCGCGCCCGACCGTCTCGGGCTCGCTCCCCGAGCGGATGGCCGAGACGAAATCCGAGAGAACTCCGAAATGCCCGTCGATCCGGTCTTCAGGCGCGAGCGGCGGCGGCTCGACGGAAGCCACAGGATCGAACAGCCCGTTGCGCGCGCTGGCCTCGGGAACCTCGATCCGGATCCGGTCGCCCCCGTCCCAGGTCAACGCTCCCCGCGCGCCGATGAAGCGCCATGCGCATTCCCAGGACGTGACCAATCCGGCCGCGCACCAGGAGCCGCGGTAGACGAAGACGGCGCCGTTCTCGAGGCCGAAAATCGCGGCCGCCGACGACCCCTGCCTATACCAGGAGTTCGGCGGGTTCCATTCCCGGCAATAGACGTCCGATGCCGCGAGGCCGGTCATGCATCGCAAGGCGTCGAAGCCATGGATTGCCATGTCGAGGAGCAGCACATGGTCCATTTCCTCGCGAAATCCGCCGAAATGCGGGGCCAAAAAGAAATCGGCATGAACGCTGGTGATCTCGCCGATGGCGCCGGCGCGCAGTGCCCGTGCGATGCGGCGCACGCCCGGGACATACCGGCGGTTCTGCACGACGGCGTGGATGCGCCGGGCCGCCTTGGCGCGCTGGACGAGATCGCGCGCGTCTGCGAGCGTCTCTGCCATCGGCTTCTCGCTCAGGACATGGCAGCCCGCCGAAAGCCCACCCGAAACGACCTCGTGGCGCGCCGAAGGCACGACGACGTCGAACAGGACCTGCGGTCGGCACTCGGCGAGGAGCGCATGAACGTCCCGGGCGATAACGGGGTCCTTCAGCGAGAAAGCAGCGGCGCATGCCGCGGCGCGCCCGGCGTCGAGGTCGGCCAGGCCGACAATCCGCAGATCAGGGAGTTTGGCCGCCGCCTCTAGCCAGGCCCGGCTCATTGCGCCACAGCCGACGAGGGCCGCCCTCAGCTCCATCGACCCCTCCTCCCGGACCAGCCTTGCTTGCAGAAGGGACAGTTGGGCGTCAGCCTTGTCAAGTCGGCTCGTGCGCTTCTGTTGCGCGGAGACTCAGACCAGCAGCTTCTCGAGGCGGATCGGCAGCTCGCGGATGCGAATTCCGGTCGCGTGGTAGACGGCGTTGGCGACCGCGGCGTTGAGGCCGACGTCGCCGAGTTCGCCGAGACCCTTGACGCCGAGCGGATTGATCCAGTCGTCGGTCTCTGGCACGAGGATCACGTCGATTGTCTGGATGTCAGCGTTCACCGGAATGAGATAATCGGCGAGGTTGTCGTTGACATAGCGGGCCGCGCGCTTATCGATCTCGGTCTCCTCGAACAAGGCCGCGCTGATGCCCCAGATCATGCCGCCCATGAGCTGGCTGCGCGCCGTGCGGGGATTCATGATCCGCCCGGCGGCGAAGGCGCCGACGGCGCGCGGAACCCGGATCTCCCGCGTCTGCGCGTGTACGCGCACCTCGACGAAGTGGGCGCCGAAAGCAAAGGCGACCTTCTCGCCTTTGGGGCCGCCAGTCTGCGACGTCCGGCCATGATAGAGCTTCTCGATCGCGTCCGGCGGCAGGCCGCGCGGGACCGATTCCGCATATTCCTCGATCACCCCGAGCCCCTGCTGACCGAAGACGGCGTCGAGAGGCGTCGAGAGGTTCCCGGCTGTGATGTGGCCGTCGGTCAGGGCGAAGTCCGAAACCGCCTTGCCCTCAAGCGGCCCGCCTGCCGAAGCCGCCCCGAACAGTTTGGCGCGGATGGCGTCGCATGCCTTGACGACTGCTGTAGTCGCGCTCGCCGTGGTGTTCGAGCCCCCGGCCACCGGGCCGGCGGGCAACGCGCTGTCGCCGAGCAGGACGGTCACCTTGTCCGGGCTCAGACCCAGGCGCTCGGCCGCGGCCTGGCCGATGACGGTGTAGGCGCCGTTGCCGATCTCGTGCGCCGCGATCGAGACGCGCGCGGCGCCGTCCGGCGTGAGGCGGACCCGAACCGCCGCGGGCGCGATATGGGTCGGGTAGCACGCGGTCGCGCAGCCCCAGCCGACCAGCCAGTCGCCGTCGCGCATCGAGCCCGCGGCTGGGGAGCGGTTGCGCCAGCCGAAGGCCTGCGCCGCAGCGTCGAAACATTGCATGAGCGACCGGCTCGAATAGGGCCGCCCGTTGATCGGGTCCTTCATCGTGTCGTTGACGCGGCGTAGTTCTACCGGGTCGATGTCGAGCGCCAGCGCGAGTTCGTCCATCGCGCTTTCGAGCGCGAACATATAAGGCAGCTCCGGAGGCGAGCGCATGAATCCGGGAGTGTTCCGGTCGGCATGTACGATGTTGACCTTGGTGGCGACGGAGCCATAGTCGTACATCACGGCCGTGCTCGTCGTCCCCGAGACGTTATAGTCGTCCGGCCGCGAGGTGATTTCCCAGCCCTCGTGCAGGTAGGCGAGGATCTTGCCGTCCCGGCTTGCGCCGAGTCGGACATGATGGCGGGTCTCCGCCCGGTAGGTCGCGATCGTGAAGCCTTGTCTGCGGGTTGCGACCAGCTTGACAGGACGGCCGACCCGTCGCGCGGCGAGCGCGGTCAGCGCGGTGCGCTGGGTGAGCGACCCTTTCGACCCGAACGCGCCGCCGACGAACGTGCTAATTACATGCACGTCTTCGGGATCGATGCCGAGTTGCTCGGCGACGCCGTATTTCATGCCGTAGACGAACTGGCTCGGCTCGAGCACCGTCAGCTTGCCGCCTTCCCAGACGCAGGTCGTGGTGAACAGCTCCATCGGGTTGTGGTGCTGGGTGGGCGTGCCGTATTCGGCCTCGATCGTGACCGGCGCGCCAGAGAAGGCGGCCTCGGCGTCGCCGAGCCTCGGATCCTTGTGCGTCTTGTCGATGTCGGCGACGGGCTTGACCGTGGCTCCGGGCGACCCGAAGGTCGCGGTCGGCTCCTGCCAGTCGTAGTCGATCAAGATATGGCGCGCCGCTTCGCTCGCCACCTCGAAGGTCTCGGCGACGACCACCGCGACGATCTGGCCGTCGTGCCAGATTTTCGGCGAGCTCAGCGGCACGATCGACGTTCCGGCCTGCCCGCCCTTCTTGAAGGTCGGCAATTCCTTGACGACATCGGCGTTCTCATAGGTCAGGATGTCGAGGACGCCGGGGACCGCCCGGGCCGTGTCGAGGTTGATCGACCGGATCGAGCCGAGGGCGATCGCGCTCGTCAGGAGTTGGGCGAAGGCGGGGTTGGCGACCGGTACGTCGGAGGGGTATCGCGCGAGCCCCGTAACCTTGACGTGTGCATCGGCGCGCGGGATCGCCTGCGGTTCAGAAGGCGGCGTCGCCATGTCAAATCTCCATCGCCGCTGTCTCGACGAGCGCCCGGGCCAGCGTCCGCCGGCCCAGCGCGATCTTGAACGCGTTGTATTCCTGCGGCTCGGCGCCCTTGAACGCCGCCTCGGCCGCGGCCTCGGCGGCCGCCGCGGTCAGCGGCTGGCCCACCAGGAGCGCCTCGGCCTCATGCGTCCGCCAGGGAACGGTTGCTACGCCGCCGAGCGCAATCCGCGCCTGTCGGACGGGACCGCCGGGGTCCATCTCGAGCGCGACGGCGGCGGAAGCCAGCGCGAACTCGTAGGATTCGCGATCGCGAATCTTCAGAAAGCGCGAGCGTCGGGTCCAGTCGGCCGCGGGCACGCGGAACGCCAGGATCAGTTCGTCCGGGGCGAGCGTCGTCTCGAGGTCGGGCCGGTCTTCCGGCCGCCGGTGCAGTTCGGCGAAGGGGATCGTGCGCCTCTCGCCGCCTCGCCAGGTGTCCACGGTCGCGTCGAGCGCGATCAGGGCCTGGGCGAAATCGCCGGGATAGGCGGCGATGCAGTGCGGACTCACGCCCAGCACCGCATGGGCGCGATTGAAGCCGCCGATCGCCGCGCAGCCCGAACCCGGATTGCGCTTGTTGCAGGCCGCCCAGGTGACGTCGCGGAAATAGGTGCACCGCGTCCGCTGAAGCACGTTGCCGCCGAGCGTCGCCATGTTGCGCAGCTGGGCGCTCGCCGCAAGCGCGAGGCTCTGGGCGATGACCGGATAGCCGCTCGTGACGGCCGGATGCCGCGCCACGTCCGCCATGCGGGCGAGCGCGCCGAGACGGAGGCCGTCCGCGGTCGCTTCGACCGAATCCCAGCCGCGGACGCCGTTGATGTCGATCAAGGCGCTCGGACGCATCACGTCGAGCTTCATCAGGTCGAGAATGGTCGTGCCGCCGGCCAGGAACTGGACGCCAGCGGACGTCGGCGGTCCTTCGGGCTGCGCCTCCCCGGCGAGCATCTGGACGAGCGTCGTCGCATCGCCGGCGCGCCTGTAGGTGAAAGGCCGCATCAGGCCCTCCTCATTTCGGACCTCGCCTGCCGGATGGCGGCGACGATGTTGGGATAGGCGGCGCAGCGGCAAAGATTGCCGCTCATGTATTCGCGGATGTCCGCATCGCTCTCCGCGTGGCCTTCCTCGACGCAGCCGATCGCCGACATGATCTGCCCCGGCGTGCAATAGCCGCATTGGAACGCGTCGAAGTCGATGAACGCCTGCTGCATCGGGTGCAGCGTCCCGTCGCGTCCGGCGAGGCCCTCGATCGTCGTGACCAAACGGCCGCCGGCCATCGCCGCGAGCGTCAGGCAGGAGAGGACGCGCCTGCCGTCGACCAGGACGGTGCAGGCGCCGCATTGGCCGTGGTCGCAACCCTTTTTCGTTCCGGTGAGGCCGATCCGCTCGCGCAGCGCGTCCAGCAGGGTGACGCGCGAATCGACGGCGAGCAAATAGGGCTGCCCGTTGACGGTCAGGGCCACCAGAGCGGAGGGCAGATCCGGCTCGGGCGCGACGGTCGGCGCAGCGCCGGCGGCAGGCGCGAAGGCGAGCGCCGCGCCCGACGCGCCCGCGCCAAGGAACGCCCGCCGGCTGAAATCGGGATGCATGGCCGCTCCTGCGAATTGGCTCAGGGGCGCCAACCTGCTTTTCAGCCATTCGTTCCGCAGAGGCCCTTCGGCTCGCAAAATCGTGACCGGAGGGGGGGCGCAGCCGCGGCTCCTAGGTCGGCGGCTCAAGAAGGATCGCGCTAAAGATGCAAGTTTCTTTCGTCAGCAACCCAGACGTCGCGCCTGCAAGGAAAAGATTCCGCTAGTCATGCGGAAAATTCCAAGCCGCGAGTATTGGGGCGTCTCGTACTCGCGCAATCCCTGTCGGCAAGTGTTCTCGCCGCACCCGGCTGCGCTTGCGAAAGTGTTCTATCGACAACAAAGCGACGACTGACTTCGGGTGCGACGACCATTGAGATCCGCTGCATTGCGTACACCCCGTCTCTCGAGGCGTCGTCAAAGTTGGATGGGTATGCGCCGCAGCACGCTTCCCCGACATTTCCGCCGCCGATTTCTTGCTGGCGGCGATTCCGTTCCCAGCGGTCTTGCTCTTACTGGTACTGGGATTTTCTTGGCCGTCCCGGGTTTCGCCAAGCAGAGGACCGCCGACAGGAAAACCCCCTGACACATCGTTTAGTGTACTGAGAGGGACATCAGGCTCGTAAGCACTTTGCACGTTGGGTTGCGAAGGCTGTTCCCTTGCTTGCAAGGATGAAGGCTGTTCCTTTGCTTGCAAAGGTTCTGAAGCGGAGGCGGAACTTCCCTCGGTCAACGCGGCAAACATGCGCTCCGGACCCCGGTCGATGAACTCCGCCAGTCCTCCGTGACCGGCGGACAAAACTGAACGGGGTGGGCCGAAGTTGGCCGATCCGCCGTACCCGACGATCGGAGCGCCTTTGTAACTGATGTAATCAAGCTCCACCGGGACGGTCGAGCCGCCCACGAACAGACCGGCGATCGCGACGGCCGCGCCTAAAAGCCTTTTCATCAGTACTCCCTCCGGCTTTCCCGCCGGAGCGAGCCTCGGCGCGGATCCCCTTCGAAGAGAAGGACCCTGGTCATCGTCGCCTGATGGCTGCATTTCCCCGCGTGAACGCCAATCACGCCCCACATCTGCCCTAAATTCCGGCTTCTGGCAAGCCACATGCCTCGGCCGAGGCTTGGAAGCGAACACCCAGCCGCGCTCGTCGAACGGCTTGTCCAGCGGCTCCGCAGGTCGACATTTTGCGGCGGCCCGAGGCGCCGGCCCGGCAAGTTCGGACCTCGAAGGTCTCGTATCTCGATATCCGACGCGCTTGCGAAACCGGCGTCGCTTCGCCAAGTTCGGGCTCAAGGAGTCTTGATGAACGCCCCGCTCGACGTCGCCCGCCGCCCCTCCGTCTGCCCGCACGACTGCCCGTCGGTCTGCGCCCTCGACGTCGAGGTGATCGCCGGAAACCGGATCGGGCGCGTGCACGGAGCGCCGGAGCACCCCTACACGCAGGGGGTGGTGTGCGCGAAAGTGGCGCGTTACGCCGAGCGTATCCATCACCCGGACCGGCTGACGCGGCCGCTGAAGCGCGTCGGGCCGAAAGGCTCCGGGCAATTCGCGCCGATCTCGTGGGACGAGGCGCTGGACCGCGTCGCCGAAGCGTTTCTCGAGGCCGAGCGGGAGCATGGAGCGGAAAGCATTTGGCCCTATTTCTACGCCGGCACAATGGGCCTCGTGATGCGCGACGGAATCGAGCGCCTGACCCACGCCAAGCGCTACTCTCGCTTCTTCGGCACCATCTGCGTCGGCATCGCCTGGCCGGGCTACATCGCGGGGACGGGGCGCATGTCCGGAATCTCCCCGGCGGAGATGGCGAAGTCCGACGTCGTCGTCATCTGGGGAACCAACGCGGCCGCGACCCAGGTCAATCTGATGACCCATGCGACGCGCGCCCGGAAGGAGCACGGCGCAAAGATCGTCGCGGTCGACATCTATCCGACCGAGACGATGCGGCAGGCGGATCTGGCGCTGCAACTCAAGCCGGGGACCGACGGCGCGCTCGCCTGCGCCGTCATGCACGTTCACTTCCGCGATGGTTTTGCCGACCGCGGCTATATGTCGCGCTACACAGACGCGCCCGAGGCGCTCGAAAAACATCTTCGCGACCGCACGCCCGAATGGGCGAGCGCCATCACCGGCCTTACGGTCGAGGCGATCGAGGCTTTCGCGCAGCTGGTCGGGCGCAACAAGCGGACGTTCTTCCGCCTCGGCTACGGCTTCTCGCGCCAGCGCAACGGCGCCGCCAACATGCACGCCGCGCTCTCGATTCCCGCCGTCACGGGCGCCTGGGCCCATGAGGGCGGCGGCGCGCTGCACGCCTCGAGCGCTGTCTACGGCCTCGACAAGACGCTGATCGAGGGCCTCGATCGGCGCGACGAGAGCGTCAGACGGCTCGACATGTCGCGCATAGGCGCGATCCTGACCGGCGACCGCGGCGCGCTGAAGGGCGGCGGGCCGGTGCGGGCGATGCTGATCCAGAACACCAATCCGATGGTGGTCGCGCCCGACCAGGAGACGGTGCGGCGCGGTCTTCAGCGCGAGGATCTGTTCGTCTGCGTCCACGAGCAGTTCATGACCGACACCGCGCGCACCGCCGACGTCGTCCTGCCCGCGACGATGTTCCTCGAGCACGACGACCTCTACACCGCGGGCGCCCACCAATATCTGCAGTTCGCGCCGAAGGCGGTCGACCCGCCTGAGGAATGCCGGTCGAACCACGAGGTGATCTGCGCGCTGGCGCAGAGGCTCGGAGCCGAGCACCGGGGCTTCGACATGAGCCCACGCGAGATCATCGACGAGACCTTGCGCGTCTCCGGAAGGGGGACGCTCGCGGCGCTGGAAGAAGCGCGCTGGCTCGACTGCCAGCCGCCGTTCGAGGCGGCGCATTTCCTCGACGGCTTCGCCCATCCGGACCGAAAATTCCATTTCCGCGCCGACTGGCCGAATACGCCCTACGGCAACGATGGCCTCTGCGGGCCGTGGCGCGACCTGCCCACCCTGCCCGACCACTGGCCGGTCAACGAAAGCGCGGACCGAAACCATCCGTTCAAGCTCGCGACCTCGCCCGCCCGCAACTTCCTCAATTCGAGCTTCAACCAGACCGCGACCTCGCTCGCCCGCGAGGGCCGGCCGTCGGCGCTCATGCATCCCGACGACATGGCCGCGCTGGGCTTGACCGAAGGCGCCGTCGTGCGCCTCGGCAACGCCCGCGGCGAAATCCGGCTGCACGTGAAGGCCTCGCCCGGCGCGACGCGGGGCGTCATCGTCAGCGAGGGTCTGTGGGACAATTCCGCCTTCCTCGACGGGCGCGGAATCAACACCCTCACCTCCGCCGACAGTGTCGCCCCGTTCGGCGGCGCGGCCTTTCATGATGCGAGGGTGTGGGCGCGGGCGGATGGGGCGGGGCCGCCACGACCCTCTGCGCCCTGAGACCGGGTCTTTTTTTGCGCGCACAGCGGGCGGCGGTGACATTGCGGCACATCGGGGTGTTGAGGGGATGCGGTCTCCCGGCGCGAATTTAACAACTTCAAGCCATTGCGGCGCCACTTCCCGGCCGGTGAGCGGCGGCTGGGGCGCGAGGGGGCGAGCCCCGACTTCGCGCCGTTTGCTTCGGCGTCGTCCGGCAGCCGGAACGTCCTTGAACGCAGCGGGAAGGCCGCCGGTGCCCCGGGGAAGGGAACTGCACACCCCGGGGAAGCCGAAGGAACGCCAGGGGAAGCAAAAGGAACGCCAGGGGAAACCAGAATTCGTTAACGATTCTTGTCTTTTCAATGACTTACACCAAACTTGGAGAATCTCCGTAACTCCCAAAGCCCCGCCGCCCTCGCCCTGAGGAGCCCGCGAAGCGGGCGTCTCGAAGGGCCCTCGTGGCCAGCGAGCATCCTTCGAGGCCCTTTGCCTTCGACAAAGGGCGCCTCAGGATGAGGTCGGTGGAACTGAATCCCGCGATCTTCGCCGCCTGCTTGGGGAATGCTATCTCCGGCTTTCCAGCCGACTTGCGTTGGCGCTGGCGAGCCAGGCGCTGACGCGCCCGCACCGGCGCATCTGGTTCTCAAGACGGCTCGGGACGCGGTTTCGACGCTTGAAAGGCCCATCCGCCAGGACGAATGCTTTTTCATGCTCTTCACCGCGCGATCCGTCGTCTCCGGTTGCGGGCTACCGCGTTCACACAAGCCATCGAGCCTGCAGGCGGCCGACGAGCCCCCCTTCTCCGCGAAGCGGGGAAGGTGGCCCGAAGGGCCGCATGGGGTGTGGAAAGCAGGTATAATGGGCTGCAGCTTCGCGGTGACGGTCGCGCAATGCGACCTCGATCGAAGAAGCGGGCCACACCCCATCCGGCGCTGTGCGCCACCCCTCGCCAAGCTCGGGGCAGGCTCTTCCCCAGCAAGCTTGGGATGCGTTACGCCGACTCGAAATGTGTGAATGCCGTAGGGTTGCGGGGCGGTGTCGGCGGAACGGCCTCGACGGACGACACTCGGGGTTCTCCTTGATGCAGGCCATGAACATAATTGATACATAAATAGAACAAAAAGTCAAGAAGAATCTCAAATTTGCCGGCGAGCTGGGCGGGGCGGGAGAGCCAGGCGCTGCGGCCATCCTCGCCCGGATGCCCGAACGCCTCGGGCGACACGGCGCCTGTTGCTCCTGTGGGCGAAGCCGCAGCGTCGCTGCGGGGATGTTTGATCTCGTCTTTCCAGAGAACATCCGTCCGGTCCGCGCCAAGGCAACTTTGCCCCGCTCGCCTTCGCCCATGGCGGCGCGCCACTTTCTCCCAAATGGGTGAAAGACTGGCTTTTCCAGAATGAAAATCCAATTCAAGCCCGCGTCGATCGCGTCGACGAGGGGAGGCGCAAGGGTGTGAGGCTCTATAGTGTCTTACGCGAGCGGCCGGAATCCCGCTTCGCTTAAGATATTTACGTCGGCTCCAGAGCCTCGATCGCCGGCTAGAATTCAATCATGGGCTCCGCCGCATCCCACATCCGTTCGCAGTGCGCGTCGAATTTCGCCGCGGCCGCCGGCGTCGCGAATTCCGATAAGGTCATTTGTCCTGGGCGTTCGCGCCGCAGGTACGGAAATTGGCCGAGCGCGTGAGCCGGACCACGCAGCTCGACGGGTCAAGGCCGGATCGGCGGCTCTTGTTGCCCGCTCGAGGACTGCGCGTTTGCGCTCCGGTCCTGGCTCTGACCAAAATACACGAATGCCCTCTTCCGCGAGTAAGCGTAGACAAGGACGATGAGAGTTGCGAGGAGAAGAATGTGGTGGGTCATCCGAAATTCCTACTGTGCGGCCAACGCCAGGCGAGAAACCGATGGTGGAGAGAGTGCTGACTGCAGCCCACAGCGCGGGAATTGCAATCATCGCTTACCTCTTTACCGATAGATGACACGCTGGTTTGTCTGATCAATTAATTGGTTTGCTAAAAACCAACTCCCCAGCGCCCAGAGCGTCGAGCACAATAGGGTCGGTCAGCGCGTGGGACGCAAGTCGGTCGAGTGCTTGCCGCTTGCGGTGCGAGCCGCATCGCTCGCGTCGAGCCGCTCGGAAGAGTAGTGGACCTCTTGTGCCGTCGCGGACGAAGAGACTGCAAGCATCGCTAGGAAGGCCGCGCCAATCGCGCCTTCCGCCCGCATCCTCAGCCCTCGTAGCCCGCGCCCGAGAGCTGCGCCCCCGATATCTGCCGGGCGTTTCATGACGACGAAGCCGGCGCGCTCCAAGTGCTCCACAAGACGCTTCGCCACGATCTCGGCCATGATCTGGTCGGCATTGTGGACGCGCTTGCGGCCCCTGGTGTCGGAGCGCGCCGAAAGCCGGAGATTCCCGCTTTTCCCTGCCAGGCGCGGAATTCCGCTGTCAATCGCAGCGCCGGGTTGACAGTCCGCGAGCGGATTGGCAGGGCTTGATCCGGACCCGCTTGGCGGCAAGCAGAGGGCGCAGCGCATGGCGATCGATGGAACCTGGAACCTGACATTGGAAACGCCGATCGGCACGCAGGAAACAACCCTGGTGGCGCAGACCTCCGGCGGCGTGCTGACCGGCACACAGTCGGGCCCCGACGGCTCGATACCCATTCAGGACGGCGCTATCAATGGCGACGAGGCGAGCTGGTCCGTAAACATCACCTCGCCCATGCCGATGACGCTGGAGTTCAACGGCGTGGTCGACGGCGACGCCATCTCCGGCTCGGTGAAACTCGGGATGTTCGGCGAAGCGAAATTCACCGGCGCCCGCGCCTGAGGCCGCCCCCCTGCAGGGGAGCCCGGCGAAGCGCCGGGTCGTGTCTGAGTTTGGATTTCAGATTTGGGCGGATTTGCCGGTTGGCTGAACGGCAGTGAACGGGCGGACAGGAGGCGTTCCCACGCGACGCCGAAAGCGCGCACTCCGCCCTGAAGAGACGTTCCTCGCACCGATGCCGCACGGTTATGACGGGCGGGAAGCGAGCCATCAGCACCCGATTCCCTAAACCGCGTGACCTGCTGATCTTGTCGGCGTCGGTTAGTCGTGCAGGAATCTTGAAGCCGTACCAAGACAGCAATGCAAACCGCTCCACGCGGATCGCTGGTGCGGTTCTGAGTCCACGACGGCGCGACTCGCAGGTAAGGCCTCGTAGGTCGTTGTCCAGACCCACAGCTCTCGTGCGTAGCTATGCCGGTAGATGTTGCGGGAACCGGCTACATCCTCTAGCGCAAAGCCAAAACGCCGGCGACACGCTCTGCAATCTCTGCTGCATCACGAAGAATGTCGGTCTCCCAAAACCGCAAAACCGTCCAACCGGTAGCCTCCAGCGCCTCGACCTGCTGTCGGTCACGCTCAACATTCCTTTGGAGCTTCGCAACCCAATATTGCGCGTTGTGACCTCTAGAGAGTTTGCCGAACCGCAGCGTCAGGTTGCGGCCATGCCAGAAGTCTCCGTCGCAGAAGATTGCAACGCGTTTTTTCATAAAAACAATGTCTGGCCGGCAGGGCAAACCACATTGAGTGAGGCGGTACCGCAGGCCTCGTTGCCAAAGCGCCCGGCGCAGAACTATTTCGCATCCAGTATTCGACTTAGCGCTCGCGGCACGCGCCGCTCTTGAAGCCTGTTCAGAGGCGGGAAAAAGGCCTTTGAATGAAGGCATTGTTATTTGATCCTACGTGACCTATCAAACATGACCGCGCCTTGGGCCCACTCCATTTGCGACAGGCTCGGAGCCAACTCGACCGTCATTGGCCGTTTATTGTTGAACCCGACAGCTTTTCGATGGCATCGCCTCCTGTTGCAGCCCGATAGATAGCAAAGAAAATGTTACTTTAAAAAGGGCCGCCCAATCCCGCCAACATTTCATTCCTTCCGCGGAGCTAGGCAGCTTGACGGCTCACTGAATTTTGTACTGAGCTCAGCAGCGTCGAAGGGAGGGGTAGGACAAGTGAGTCGACGGCGGAGGCCAAAAGCAATAGGTCTGTTTGCGGGTGCTGGTGGTCTGGATCTCGGCCTCGAAGCGGCGGGATTTCGAATTGCGCTTGCACTGGAGCGCGACGCAATTTGCTGCCAGACGCTCCGAGCCAATCACAGCTGGCTTGTCCTGGAGAAGGCCCTTGAGGAAACGAGCCCGCAGGAAATCCTGAGGGCTGGCCGCCTCCGCAAAGGTGATGTCGACTTGTTATCCGCCGGCCCCCCTTGTCAGCCATTTTCCAAGTCAGCGAACTGGGTGCCAAATGGTGTGAGACATTTGCTTGACCCGCGCGCAGGTGTTCTCCGCAACTTGGTTGAGATGATCGGTTACATATTGCCGCGCTGTGTGTTGATTGAGAACGTGGAAGGCTTCCAACGGGACGGGCTGCGCTTCCTTTTGGAGGGCTTCCGGGAAGTGAATTACGCCACTGGGACGACGTACCGAGCGACCTGGGCAGTCCTGAATTCGGCGGACTATGGTGTTCCGCAATTGCGGCGTCGCTTCGTTCTTGTGGCCTTTCGCGACGGGCGCGACTTTGAATTTCCGGACGCGATCTACGCCAATAACCATGTAACCTGCTGGGATGCAATCGGCATGCTTTCAAAAAAAAGGCGAAGCGATCTCGCGCTTAAGGGGAAGTGGGCGAAGCTTCTTCCTTCGATACCAGAGGGTCGAAATTACCTGTGGCATACAAACCGAGGCGGCGGCCAGCCTTTGTTCGGATGGAGAACTAAATACTGGTCATTTCTGCTGAAATTAGCGAAGAACAAACCTGCCTGGACGATACCTGCTCACCCAGCGCAGAATTCGGGTCCCTTCCACTGGTCTAATCGCCAGTTAAGCACATCAGAAATGCTAAGGCTGCAGTCCTTTCCGAGTGATACTTTTATAGTCGGTACCCGTGCGGACAGGCAGCGCCAGATCGGGAACGCAGTACCCCCTTTATTGGCGGAGGCCATAGGCCGGGCGATTATCGCTTCTTTAACCGGTAAAGAGAACGCTATGTCCGGCTCCAAGCTCGCTATTCCGCGCCGAAGGACCGTGCCAGAACCGACGCGAGCGCGAGCGCCAAGTAAGATCTATCTTCACATGATAGGTGAGCACAAAGACCATCCTGGAACCGGGCTGGGACCGGCTGCGCGCTAGCCGAGGGAAACTCGAGATGGCAAAGGCCACTACCAGCGCGTCACCACCCGAAGCTGAAAGGAGGGACGTGCAGTGGGTCAAGCTCTCTGAGTTGCGACTTGATGGGCGCAATCCTCGTATAAAGGAAGGCTTTGAGAACGCATCGCAGTCAGAACTGTTGTCGGAGCTTGCACGCGAATACGAACTTCAAGACTTAGGTCGCTCGATCGCCGACAACGGATATTTTTCCGAAGAGCCGCTTGTCGCCGTAAAAGACAGCGGCGGCAAGTCTTGGACCATCGTCGAAGGTAATCGTCGTCTGGCAGCGCTGCAGCTGCTCGACAACCCAAATGCAGCACCTACCGAGCTGCGCAAACAGTGGCAAGAGCTGTCTAATAGTAGAAAAAAGCGGGTGCAATCGGTCCCAATACTTGAATACAGTGATCGCGCGGAAGTCACGCCGTATTTGGGCTTCCGGCACATAACAGGAGTCATGCAATGGGGTCCCTACCAGAAAGCGCGATACATCGCACAGCTCGTCGAAGGCGGCCAGCAGACATTTGCGCAAATTGCCCGCATCATAGGCAGCCGCGCACCGACGGTTCGAGAACACTACATTGCGTACACGCTTGTGCGGCAGTCGCGCGATCAAATGGCAATCGATACCCGGTTTGCTGAAGAAGCTTTCGGCGTGCTGCGTCGCTCGCTTTCTGATCCCAACATCCGCACTTACATTGGGCTTAATCTCGATCAGCCGGAAAAAGCCCTTGCTAAACCCGTTCCTGCAAACAAGGCTGAGGACGTTAAGGAGTTCTTCAAGTGGGCGTTTGGGACGCGTCACGAAAGACCGGTCATGCGCGACTCCCGAGAGCTGAGGAAGCTCGGCGCAGTGATGGCGAGCACTAGGGCCCTCGAAGTATTACGTTCGAGCTCGGATCTTGACTATGCATTTGAGTTGTCCGGAGGCGAAGAGCGCAAGCTGATAGAAAACCTCAATGCGGCGAGTTACAACTTAGACCAAGCGTTGCCGTTGTCTATCCGCCACAAAAGAAGCAGGGACGTCATTGAAACGCTGCGGCGATGTCGTGACACGTTGGTCGAAATTTTGAAGAACTTTCCAGCGGTAGCGAAGATCGAATGATCGCCCTCCCCGCAACTTACGATGCAGCTGCACTAGTGGATTGGCTGGAAGCGAGCTTGCTGACACAGGAAACAAATCGGATATCGGACACGTCGATACTTGACGTTCTGGCTGAGGCTGATCCTGCGGACGATCCGCACACGCTGTTGGCGGCCATGCATCAGACATTCCGGACGCGCTCCGACATTGTCGGAGCTAGATATCCGGTGGAGCGTCAAGGTCAAGGATATTCTCGACGAGGGGACTGGATAAACTATCTCCCTTATAGCTTTATGCTCTTCGTTTCACTAAATCAGAGCTATACGGAACTCAGTTACGGAGGCGGTACCGCAAATACGCCAGCTGAATTGTTCGAGGTTGTGGCCTCGCGCGCCGTCGAGATATATTTGCAATGCTCCGTTATTCGGATCGGCGCACCGAGGCGAAGCCCTGTTCCATCTCAGTTCCCCGAAGCAATCTCATATACCGCAAGGCAGTTGGGCGAAATAGTCGGGCAGCGCGATTTGGAAAGGCACAATAGTGGTGACGATGGTGTTGATCTGATTGGTTGGAGGTCCTTTGGTGACGCGCGAGCGAGTCAGCTCATCATCCTCGCACAATGCGCCATCGGCACGGACTGGCGGGACAAGCGAGACGGCGTCAGCCTCAATATGTGGCGGCGACACATCGACTGGCACTCGGTACCACTAAAAGGATTTGCCGTACCGTTCCATCATCAAGAGGGCAGTCCATGGCGCGAGACAGCCACCCGCGCGGGCATTATCTTTGACCGGCTTCGGATTGCTGGGTTGGTAGACATCACGGCTTTGCCGGTTCAAGCCACGCGCCAGATGACGACGTGGTGCGAGAGACGATTGAGAAAAATCGGGGAATTGAACGTCGAATAACGAAGGGCATCGCATGAGATTACGCATGGTTCCCGTGTCCGCTGCGGGTCGAACTTGCGCGTCCGCAGGCATTCCCGGAACGGTCGGTCCTGGCGCAACGCCCCCGTAGCGCCTTCGGCCGTTCCGGGGCATTCCTTCCGGCGCCAGCGAACGTGAACGCTCGCATGGGGTCCAAACCCGCAATTCCAAACTGAGGCGCGACCAGCGCCGGATGCACGGCCTCGAATCACTCGACTTCGATCTCCCGGACCCGCGGCTCATCGCCGGCCGTCATCTGGACGTGGCCTCCGCCGCATTGCGGGCATGCGCCGCACCGCTCGGCGAGCACGACCGTCTTGGCGCAATCGAGGCACCAGCCGGCGCCGGGAAGTCGATCGATCTCCAGCTCGGCTCCCTCTGCGATCGCGCCGGCCGAGATGGCCGAGAAGCAGAACGCGGGCCGCGCAAGCCTTCGGCGGGCGTCACGACGAAAAATCCTCGAGGCTCAGGCAAAGCGCCGCCAGTTCAGACGAGCTCCGTTCGCTCACACGCGCCAGAAGCCGGCGATCGGCCGTGACCACGCGGCATTGGCGCGCGAGGGCTAGGGCGAGGTAGGCGCAATCGTAGGCCGGATGGCCGAGTTCGATCGCAAGAGCCACCGTCCGCTCGCTCAGCCCGTGCAAAGAGACGAATTCGATCCCCGATCGCTCGAGGAGCTTGGCCGACAACAGCGCCGCCTCGCGCGTCAGCTCGGCGCGCTCCGCCTTCTTCCACAGGATGTTTGCGCATTCCGCAAGGATCAGCTCGGGCGCAACCAGATTGAGCGACCGCAGAGCCAGCCCGCTTCGGTTCCCTCTTCCTGGACGACCCACTTGATCGCGACGCTTGCGTCCACGACCAGCGTCTCCGTCATCGTTCGTCCCGGCCCTCGCGAAGCAGGTCTTCGGACGGCGTCTGGGGACGCGAAGCGGTGAGCCTGCGCAATTCCGCCGCCAGATCGTCAAACGACAGGTCGGGCTCGTTTTCGAGCGCCTGCCGGAGGATCGCACGATGCTCCGCCTCCGCCGAGCGTCCGTGCCTGCTGGCGCGAAGTTTCAGTTTCGCGATCAAGGCGTCGTCGAGATTCCGGACATGCAAGCTTCCCATCGGCGCCTCCATCGCTAGCAAGGGTAGCATAGGTGGAGCGATGCCCGTCCGATAGCAAGCCCGCAAAGGGTCGACACCCGCAGTTCGAAACTGAGGCGC
>CAWGKV010000005.1:0-221389 GCA_963823165.1 uncultured Alphaproteobacteria bacterium
GCGGCGTTGAAGGTGCGCCCGCACGCCTTGCAGCGATACCTCGGCAAGCCGTGCGACCGACCCCAGCCGACAATCTCATCGGCGCCGCAATGTGCGCAGCCGAGGCGCTCGACCTTGCGCTCGCCGATCGTCGCCAATGCGTCCCGCTCGATCCTCGCCTTGCGCCGTTCGCCCTCTTCGGTCGACGACTCCCCCTCGGGCCGAGCCTCGGGAGACGGCCGCAAGCCGACATCGTCAGACCGACCCACAATCGCCCCGAGCTCGGTGAGCGCCAGCGCAATCTGCTCATCGCTCAACCGCCCTATCCCGGAAAGCCAGTCAGCGAACTCACCCGTCTCCATCGCTTATCCCTCCGCTACAGCCAGCCCCACTCCCCATTACCAAACATCAACAGCTAACGCTATAAGAGCCCTGAAACATGTTCTTTTTTTCCGAAGGATGATGCGCTACACGACCAAATTTATCCAAGCCAAACCAAATTTTCCCAGCCAAACAGAAAGAAAACCAAGGAAAAACGGCTTGGATTCCTTTGGAGTCCTTTGGATTTCCTTGGATTCCTTCGTCCGATTCCGGGCTTTTCAAAGGGTTACGAGGGGCGCCCAGCGAATATAATTTTTTGCCGACTGGACGAACGCGATTTCTTCTGTTCAACCGAACACGGTCTCCGCGAAGCCTAAGGCCACAATGCATCATGTCTGCGTCCGCCTCCCATGCCGGCCTCGCCATGGGCAGTCAAGGCGCCGCGACCAAAACCAACTTGACACGAAGTTCCTGAAATATTGTGAACAAAAACCGAACAAAATTGCCGGAAAGCTCGAACCGGCAGGGTTAGTCTGCATCGGGACCGTCGAAGCCAAGAATGAAATGGAGGCTCGTCGGCGTCCAGGCCCATCATGGTGAGGGACGATTCCAGCCGATCGGAACCCGCTCTAATTGTCACCTAATTCTGTCGAGGCACAATCTGCGCCAGGGCAAACCTTCCCGCGGCCCGGGCGGCGGGCCGCAGAACACCGGCATTATGGAGAGAGAGATGAATGCGACCACATCCAGAAGCGCGCGCCTTTTAGGCCTGATGGCGATCATCCTGCCGCTCGCAACTCCCGTTGCGGCCTACACGGGGCAGGAACTCGCCGGCAAATCGAGAATCACCATCGAACAGGCGCGCGCGATTGCGTCGAAAGCCCACCCCGGCCGGATCACGGACGAAGAGCTCGAACGGGAGCGCGGCGGCAGCGGGCTTCGGTATTCTTTCGACATCAAGAACGGCCGGACGACATATGAAGTCGGCGTCGACGCGATAAGCGGCCGGGTCCTCGAGAACAAAGCCGAAGGTCCCAATCCCGATTGATCGAGTTCGGCATTGGCCGTTCGCGCTGTGCGGCGCGGGCGGCCGCTCTTGAATTTGGAGCAATCCATGAACGACGCGGTGAAGGCTACCCTGAGCAAGGTCCCGGAAGTCACGCTCGGCTTCTGGATCATCAAGATCATCGCCACGACGATCGGCGAAACCGGCGGCGACGCCGTGACAATGTCCATCTTTCATGCGGACAAAAATGCTCAAAATGGCGGATATCTCATCGGCACGGGCATATTCATGGGCGTGTTCATTGCCGCCGTGATCGCCCAGATCGTGTGGAAAAAGTTCCATCCCGGCATTTATTGGCTCACGATCGTGGCGACGACGACGGTCGGCACGGCGATGGCCGATTTCGCGGACCGGTCTCTTGGCGTGGGCTACGCCGGCGGGTCGTCGATCCTGCTCGCGCTGCTCTTGACGTCGCTTCTCGTGTGGCGCTGGCGCGAGGGGACCGTCTCGGTGAATTCGGTCACCACGCCGAGGGTCGAGGCCTTCTACTGGACCACCATCCTCTTCTCGCAAACGCTCGGCACGGCGCTCGGCGACTGGATGGCCGATACGAACGGCTTCGGCTACGAAAACGCGGCCCTCGTGTTCGGGGCCGGGTTGGCGCTCCTCGCTGCGGCGTATTACTTCACCAGCATATCGCGGGTGTTCCTGTTCTGGGCCGCCTTCATCCTGACGCGCCCGCTCGGCGCGACGCTCGGCGACTTGCTCGACAAGCCGGTCGGCGCTGGAGGGTTCGCGCTCAGCCGCTTCGCGGCGACTGCGATTCTCGTCGCCGCGATGGTCGCATTGGTCCTGCTCATCCCGCAACGGCCAGGCGTTCACCCGGGTGCGCCAGCTCGGGCGCCGGCGGAATGATTGACGCCCAAGCATCAACTTCGATCCCAGCCTTCGCCAGTTCCGTCAGTAGGATCTCGCGAAGCTCATTCCGCGCGGTCGCCTACGTCGACCCGCCGTGGCCTTTGGCCGCGCTTTGCGCCAGGGCCCAAAGCAGGCGGGTCGCGATGAGCCGGGCCAGGGCGGGGCGGGCGCGGACGTTGGCGCCGGCGGTTCGCACCGCCGGCAGCCGGCGCGCGATCGCTTCGGACGTCCAGGCTTCGGCCTGGCGGGAGAGGGCCCGGCGGGCGGAGGGCGGCAATCTCATGAATGACGGCAGACGCGCGGCGTCGACCGGCTGCGATCGGTCCATCTCTAGCCGCAGCCGGTGCAGATGCATGAGCTGGGCGATCAGGCGCGCCATCAATTGCTCGCCGTCGCCGCCCTCGTTGAAGTATTGGGCGGCGGAGGCGGCGGCGTCGCGAAGGTCGCCGGTCAGCGAAGAGTCGATCACGCGCTCGAGCTTCGACGGCGCCGCGCCGGACACGATCGCCTCCAAATCCTCGACCTCGATCCGCTCTCGCCCGTGCGCATAAAGCATCAGTTTGGCGATCTCGCCGCGCGTCGTCTCCCGATCCGCCCCGAGCAAGGCCATGAGCGCCGTCCGGGCGTCCGGGGCGATCGCCAACCCCGCCGCCTGGGCCTCGCCGTCGATCAGCCGCGCGAGGCTCGCCTGCTCGTCCGACCAGCACTCGATAGACGCGCCGTTCGGCATCTTCTCGAAGGCCAGCCGAAGCGCGTTGTCTTTCCTCAATTGCCCGGCGCGAACGATGATGGCGCAGTCGCGTGGCGGATCGGCGAACAGCGGGGTCAGGGCGCGCAGGAGATCCTGCCTTTGGGCGTCGATCCAGATGACCCGGCGACCGCCGAACATGGAGATCGCGTTCGCCTCATCGGCGAGCGCGCCGGGCTCGCGCGCCACCTGATCGCCGTCGAGACGCAGGAGGTTCAGAGGGTTTTCGTCGCCGCCGAGGATTTTTCGCGCGATACTCCGGCTCCGCTCGCGCGTCAGGCCCTCGTCGGGCCCGTGCACGAGATAGAACGGCTGCCGCCCGCCCTCCCGGTCGATGAAGCTGTCCGCGGCCGCGCTGCCGATGACGCTCATCGCGAACCCTTCAGCGTCATGCTTTGGCCGTCACGGTCGCCACCGGACTTGCAAGGCGGCTCATTGCCGCCGAGGCCGGAGCAGCCCCTTCATGGGTGAACTCGATCCTTTCGGTCATGCGCTCTCGGCCAGAACCTCGGCGTAGACTCGAAGCGAATCTGCGCCGGAGGCGATGGCGCTCGCGATGCCGGGGGAGACCGGAAGCAGCTTTTCGGCGAAGAAGCGAGCGAGGCCGACGCGTCCGAGTTCACTCCGATTGCCGTCGGCGGCAAGCGCCTCGGCGGCGAGCCCGGCTTTCGCCAGACAGGCGCCGCCGAGCGTCAGCCCGAACAGGCGCAGATATTGAGAAGCCCCGGCGAGCGCAGACTGCTGGTCGCCCGCGAGCCATCGATGCATGTCGTGGGTCGCCTGATCGAGGGCTTCCGTCGCCTCCATCAGGCGGGCGGCGGTCGCGCCGAACCCTTCGGCGCCGCACGCTTCGACCGCCTGCGCGACTGCGCGAATTCCGGCGATCTCATTCGTGACTGTTTCCCCGCCGGCGAGCGTCAGTTTGCGATGGACGAGGTCGACGCCGTGGATGCCGTTGGCCCCTTCATAGATTGCGGCGATGCGAGCATCCCGCATGTGCTGGGCGGCGCCGGTTTCTTCGATGAAGCCCATGCCGCCGTGGACCTGGACGCCGAGCGAGGCCGCTTCGTCGCCGATGTCGGTCGAGAACGCCTTGGCGATCGGGGTCAGCAGAGCGGCCCGATCGGCGCCGGCCGCCCGTTCCTCCAGGGTGCGGCCGTGGCTCGCCAAGTCGAGCGACGCGGCGGTCAGGTGGCAAATTCCGCGCGCGGCATGAACATAGGCCTTCATCGTCATCAGCATGCGCTGAACGTCCGCGTGTTCGATGATCGGCGCCATGCCGTCGCCGCCGTTCGGTCTGCGTCCCTGGCGCCGATCCCGCGCGAATGCGAGCGCCTGCTGGTAGGCGCGCTCGGCGATCGCCACCCCCTGTGTCCCGACCGCGAGGCGCGCCGCATTCATCATGACGAACATCGCGGCGAGGCCGTGATTCTCCTCCCCCACCAGCCACGCCTTGGCGCCTTCGCTTTCTCCATAGAGCATGACGCAGGTCGGCGAGGCGTGAATGCCGAGCTTGTGTTCGATGCTCGCGCATCTCAGGTCGTTGCGCGGCCCCAGCGATCCGTCCGGATTGACGAGGTATTTCGGCGCAACGAACAGCGACAGCCCCCGCGTTCCGGCGGGCGCGCCCGGCAGTCGCGCCAGCACCAGATGGACGATGTTTTCGGCCATGTCGTGCTCGCCGTAGGTGATGAAGATCTTCTGGCCGAAAAGGCGATAGGCTCCGTCCTCGGCTCTTTCGGCCCGGGTCTTCACCGCGTTGAGATCGGATCCCGCCTGCGGCTCGGTCAAATTCATCGTCCCGGTCCAGCGTCCGGAGATCATCGCCGCGAGATAAGTGTCGAGCAGCTCGCGCGACCCGTGCGCCTTCAGGGCGCCAATCGCCCCTTCGGTCAGCAACGGACACAGCGCGAAGGCCATCGAGGCGCCGTTCCAGATCTCTGTGCACGCGACGTTGACGAGGTGAGGCAGTCCCATTCCGCCAAACTCCGCCGGCGCCGAAACGCCGCCCCAGCCCGCCTCCGCCCAGCGGCGATAGACGTCGCCGAATCCGGCCGGCATGGTCACGACCCCGTTTTCGTAGCGCGCCCCCGCGACGTCGCCCGCCCGGTTGAGAGGCGCGATCTCGTCCGTGGCGAAGCGTCCGGCTTGCTCGACGACGGAGGAAATGGTCTCCCAATCGAAATCTCCGTGCAGGTTCGAACCGATCATTTCGGGTAGGCCGGCGACCGCCTGGAGGGAAAACAGAATGTCGGCGACAGGCGAACGGTAGGTCATGGCTTCTCCTGGGCTCTGCCTCCGAGTGGGCATTTGCGTTCGACCCTGCAAAGCCAAAGCAGTTTATGTATATGCGGCTATCCGTGCAACGCTTGACAGGAAGCGCTGATGGCGGCGAGCCGCCGAAAGACATGTCTGGCCGCAGCATCCGCGGAGTCGATCGCCGCAGCGGCCGCGTGCCTGCGAATCGGCGGCCTCGTCGCCATGCCGACCGAGACCGTGTACGGGCTGGCGGCGGACGCAACCTCCGACGCGGCTGTCGCCGGCGTCTTCGAGGCTAAAGGACGGCCGCGCTTCAACCCTCTGATCGCCCATGTCCTCGATGTCGATGCGGCGCGGGAACAGGCGATGTTCGGCCGGGACGCCGAACTGCTGGCGCAGGCGTTCTGGCCGGGCCCGCTGACTTTGGTCCTGCCTGTCGCGCCGACATGCCGAGTGAGCCTGCTGGCGCGCGCAGGCCTCGACAGCCTGGCAGTTCGCGCTCCCGCTCACCCCGTCGCACGCCAATTGATCGAAGCGGCGGCCGTTCCACTCGCCGCCCCTTCCGCCAACCGCTCGGGCCGGGTCAGCCCGACGACCGTAGCCCACGTCCTCGCCGACCTCGACGGCAGGATCGACTGGATTCTCGACGGCGGCCCGTCACGCCACGGACTTGAATCGACCATCGTCGCCTGCCTGGACGAGCCGGCGCTGCTCCGCCCCGGCGCGCTCCCGCGCGAAGCGATCGAGGCGGCGCTGGGGCGTTCTCTGGACTCGTCGGCGCCGCCGGATGCGCCGAACGCGCCTGGCCAGCTCCACTCGCATTACGCGCCCCGCGCACGCGTCCGGCTCGACGCCGCCCATGCGGAGGCTGACGAAGCCGTGCTGGATTTCGCCGGCGCGCTTGCGGGCGAAGCGACGTTCGCCCGGCTGGACCTTTCCCCGTCGGGCGATCTCGTCGAGGCGGCGGCGAAACTGTTCGCGCATCTGCGCGCCCTGGATTCGTCAGGAGCGCGAACCATCGCGGCGGCCCCCATTCCTCATCGGGGATTGGGGGCGGCGATCAACGACAGACTTCGGCGGGCAGCAGCTCCGAGAGCAGAGTGACGCCGCAAGCGGAGCGGATAACCGCCGGGGCAAGGAGAGGCTTGCGGGTCAGCCGCAAGCGGGAGCAGGGTGCCTGTCGTTGCATCCGACCGCGGCGACCATGAGAGCAGAGTTGAGCTGGGACGAATTTCGGCTGGTCAAGGCGATTGCGGATTCGCGTTCGCTAACCGGCGCGGCCGAACTTCTGGGCCTCAACCATTCGACGGTCTTCCGGCGGTTGGCCGCGCTCGAGAAGTCGATTGGCGCGCGCCTTTTCGAGCGGTCCCGGGCGGGTTACCAGACGACCGGCGCCGGGGACGAGATGGTTGCGGTGGCCGCCAAGATGGCCGACTCCATCATCGAGTTTGAGAGGCGGGTCGCGGGCCGAGACGCGAAGCCCACGGGCCAGTTGCGGGTCACCACAGTCGAAGCGATCGGGCAGCATTTCATGCCCGCAATCATGACGCAGTTCCAGACCCAGAATCCGGGAGTGGTCATCGAGCTGATCCTGTCCAACAGTTCCCTCAACTTATCGCGCCGGGACGCCGACGTCGCGATCCGCGTGACGAATGACCCGCCCGAAACTCTTGTCGGGCGACGAATATGCGCTGTGCGGTGGGGAATATACTGTCGTCGCGACCTCGTTTCCGCGCTTGGATCGAGGCCGATCGATAACGCGCCCTTTGTCGGATATTATGAAGGCTTGGCGCCGGCGGTCCGCAGATGGATCGAAGCGCAAATCCGGCCCGAGCGGCTTGCAGCCAAGGTGAACTCGATTCACAGCATGCTCGAACTGGCGACGCACGGGTTCGGGGCGACGCTTCTGCCTTGTTTTCTGGGCGATCCCTGTGCGGCGCTGGTTCGGATCGCAAAGTCTCCGCGAGATGTCGACGTCGGCCTCTGGATTCTGACCCATTCCGATCTGCGGCGATCAGCGCGCGTCCGAGCGTTCATGGATTTTGCCGGCGCCGAACTCGCCAGGCACCGGCGAACCATCGAAGGCGCGGAGAACGAAGAAGAACCGGACCCTGCGCCGTTTACGGCTTCGCCCGCGGTTTCCAAGCCGTAGGGCGGACGATCGACTTGTCAATCGGACTCCGGCAGGTCTATGGAGTGGACGTTGTGAACCGGACGCCTGGCGGGGTCCGATCTGAGGGATTCTCAAAATGAAAAACATCACACGCCGCGGCCTGATCGTTACCGGGGCCGCTCTGGCGACAGGAGCTTTGCTGCCTTCCGCGGAAGCCGCGACCGGTTCCATTTCACTCAAGATCATCAGCGCCGGGTTCATCTTTGGCGCCTCCGGCGGGAGCGGGGTGCTGGTCTTCGAGGGCCGCCAATACCCCCTTTCTATTGGCGGGATCAGCGCCGGCGCGACGATCGGCGCCTCGGGGGCGGAGCTCGTGGGCACCGCGTCGCACCTTCATAGCCCGGAGGACATCCAGGGCATCTACTCGGCGATCGGCGCTGGATTGTCGGTTGCCGGCGGGCGCCAGGCGGCGCGGCTTTCGAACGCGAGGGGCGTCGTATTGCGTCTTCGGGGCCGCCAGATCGGCTTCATGTTCTCGCTCGATCTCAGCGGCATGCAGATCTCGCTGGCCTGAGTTTCATTGATGCAAAAGCGGGGGCGTCGCGCCGCGCCTCCGCTATTCCTCGAGTTGCGCTCAGCCCTGCCCATAATAGGCTCCGGCGCCGTGCTTGCGCCTGAAATGCTTGGCGAGCAGCTCCGGCTCGATCGGTTCGAGGTCTGGCGCCAGTTGCATCGACATCAGCGCCATGTGGGCGATGCATTCCACCGCGACGGCTGTCTCCACCGCCTTGCCCACATTTGGCCCCCAGGTGAAAGGGGCGTGTCGATTGACGAGCACACCGGGTAGGTCGGCGGGATCTAGGCCTTCCATGCGCTCGACGATCACATTGCCTGTCTCCCATTCATAGGCCGAGGCGATTTCCTCCGGCGTCATCTTGCGGGTGACCGGCACTTCGCCGTTGAAATAGTCGGCGTGGGTCGTGCCGAAGATCGGAATCGGACGTCCAGCCTGCGCGAAAGCCGTCGCGTGCGACGAGTGCGTGTGGACGACGCCGCCAACGCCGGCGAAGGCGATGAACAGCCTTCGGTGCGTCGGCGCGTCCGATGATGGATTGAGCCGCCCTTCGACTTTGCGTCCGTCCAGGTCGACGACGACCATGTCGTCGGGCGTGAGCGACGCGTAATCGACGCCGCTCGGCTTGATCGCAAAGGCGCCCCTTGCGCGATCTATCGCGCTGGCGTTGCCGAATGTGAGGTTGATCAGTCCATGCCGCGGCAGCGCGACGTTGGCTTCGTAGGCTTCGCGCTTCAGCTCGGTGAACATCCCCGGCTCTGCCTTCAAATGTTTGTGGCGCTTCAGGCCCGGAACCCTTGCGCCAGGTAGTAATAGACGTCGTTGTTGCGCAGTTCCTGCTTGAACCCGGAAAGAGCGGTTTCCTCGCCGATTTTCACGAATTCGATACCGGCGATCGTGGCGAAATCCTCCAGCATTTCGGCGCTCACGCCGTAGCTGAACCCCGTATGATGCGCTCCGCCGGCCAAAATCCAGGCGGCGCAGGCCGTCTTGAAATCGGGCTTGCATTGCCAAACTGCGCGCGCGACCGGCAGCTTTGGCAGCGCCGGGTGCTCGACCACAGTGACTTCGTTCACGAGCAGGCGGAAGCGCGCGCCCAGATCGATCAGCGTTGCATTCAAGGCGGGTCCGGGAGGCGCGTCGAACACAAGCCGAACAGGATCCTCCTTTCCGCCGATCGTCAGGCGGTGAATCTCGAGCGAGGGCTTGTCCGCCGCGATCGACGGACAGACCTCGAGCATGTGCGCGCCGAGGACGAGCCCGCCGTCCGGCGGGAGATCGTAGGTGTAGTCTTCCATGAAAGACGTGCCGCCCGGCAGCCCCTCGGCCATGACCTTCATCGCGCGCACAAGCGCCGCCGTCTTCCAATCGCCCTCGGCGCCGAAGCCGTAGCCATCGGCCATCAGCCGCTGCGGCCCGAGACCGGGAAGCTGCTTCAGGCCGTGCAGATCCTCGAAAGTCGTGGTGAACCCCTTGAATCCGCCTGCGCCGAGGAACGAGCGCAACCCCAATTCGAGCCGCGCGCCGTAAAGAAGCGACTCGTGCCGCTCGCCGCCCCTCCGCAGTTCCGGAACGACGCGGTAGCGCTCTTCGTATTCGCCCGCCAGGTCCTTCGCCTCGGCGTCCGATACGGCGCCGACCGCCGAAGCGAGTTCACCGACGCCGTAGCCGTTGGTCGCGAAGCCGAACTTCATCTCCGCCGCCACCTTGTCGCCCTCGGTGACAGCCACCTGCCTCATGTTGTCGCCGAACCGGCAGAACTTCGCGCCCTGCCAGTCGTGCCAGGCGTGAGCGGCCCGCATCCACGCGCCGATCCGTTCGTGGACCTCGGGATCGGCCCAATGGCCGACCACGACTTTGCGCGCAAGGCGCATGCGGGTGTGGATGAAGCCCGCCTCGCGGTCGCCGTGCGCCGACTGGTTCAGGTTCATGAAATCCATGTCGATCGAGTTCCACGGCAGCTCCCGATTGAACTGGGTGTGGAGGTGCACGAACGGCTTTTGCAGCGCATTCAGCCCGCGGATCCACATTTTCGAGGGCGAGAAAGTGTGCATCCACAGAATGAGGCCGGCGCAGTTGGCGTCGGAGTTGGCCTCCCTGCAAAGCTCGGCGATCTCGTCAGGCGTCGTCAGCAGCGATTTGAAAACCGTCTTCAGCGGCGCTTTCGGCGACTGGGCGAGCGCCCCGGCCACCTCGCGCGCGTCCGCCGCCACCCGCTGCAACGGACCCGGTCCATACAGATGCTGCGAGCCGCAGACGAACCAGACTTCCGGCGCGACAAGGTTGATCATGCCCTTTCATCTCCGTTTTCAAAGCTGCGGGCGAAGGCGCGACCGGCCCGCCCTTTCTCATACCATGCTCTACTCCAGCCAAGCGAGAACCCGAAATTCCGCGCCACAGACCATCAAGAATTGTCAGTGGAACCCGGCTTCGTCCTCGAAGTCCATCGCCTGACGCCGAATTGGACGGAACTCGCCACGGCGCCCTTCCCCGCACCTCGCGCGCAGGCAGCCCCTGAAGACGGTCCAAGCCGCGGGACATTCCCCCCAAGCCCGGTAGGCGATGATCTGGCTGACGTATTCCGCGACGTCCGAGGTGCGCACGACGAGCCGCCCGAACTCCGGCCCGCCTCGCCGAAACGAGACCCCAGTCCAACTTCCCTGCCATCGGTCTTTTTGCATGAACCATAAACCCGCGCGAGGAAAAGCGAAGGCGGACCATGTTGATTGCGGCGCCGGGCCCCCAAACATCAAAAAAGTATCGATGACCAGCCCAAACAAGCGTGGCGCGGCCTCAAACTCGATTGCTATCCTTCAAATCGTCGAGATTTGGAAGAATCCAATACAACCGGAGGGGCGACCACGGTGCGCCTTGGACGGCAAAGGGAGGAGGGCAAATGAAGCCGGACTTGGAACTCGTCCAAATTGGACGCGGAGAGTTGTTCAAGGCCTGGGAGCATGGATATCCGTTCCATACGGTGCGTTGGCACTTTCATCCCGAATATGAGATCCACCACGTTGTCGAGACCTCCGGTCATTATTTCGTCGGCGACTTCATAGGGGCTTTCGAGCCTGGCAACCTGGTTTTGACGGGTCCCAATCTGCCACACAATTGGGTAAGCGATGTGCCGGCAGGGTCGTACATTCCGCTCCGCGGTCGCGTTGTTCAATTTTCCGAGTCCTTTGTCGCAAACGCCCTGGAACTGCTGCCCGAATTCGCGTCTTGCGTGAAACTGCTGGAGCTGAGCCGCCGCGGCGCTCTCTTTTCATCTGCGACCGCCGCGGTCGTCGCTCCGATGCTGGAAGAACTGGTGCAGGCGCACGGCTTTCGACGCGTCGAAGTGTTCATGTCTGTCATAGGCGCTTTGAGCCGCGCCGCCGATGCTTTGCCGCTGACGAGCGCGAATTACCTGCCCGATCCCTCAGGGTTCATGTCGAAGGGGATCAATAAGGCGCTCGCCTATATCAGTCAGAATCTGACCAAGTCGTTTGGCGAAAAGGATCTCGCAGCGATCGCAGGGTTGACGCCGGGCGCGTTCTCGCGCAGCTTTCGCGGTCATACCGGCATGACGCTTGTCGAGTACGTGAATCGTTTGCGAGTCAATCTCGCCTGCCAGTTGCTGATGAGCGAAAGCCAGATGCCCGTTACGGAAATCTGTTTCGCGGCGGGCTTCAAGAACATTTCAAATTTCAACCGGCGGTTCTCTGAGCAGAAGGGCATGCCGCCGTCGCGCTTCAGAGCGTTGCTCAGGCAAAACACAAACGCTGCGGACGCTTGTGCGGCGGAGGCCCAAGGAGAGAGGATAGGGAGGAGCAGACAAACAACGAGGGATCTCACGGAGCCAGAGCGGCAAGCCCCTGGAACCTGGTGCGGCCGTCAGCGAAGCGGCGCCGCATGGAACTCAAAGCGCATCAACAGCACTGCCATTGGAGCGGCATTCGCGACCAAGCTGTAGCCTATCCGCGCCGAAACGCATTCGAAATGGAGGAAACTCGATGACTAAAGCCTCGATGAAGCTGATTTGCGCCACGGCGCTGACCCTGACGATGCTGGGCCCAACGGCGGCCTATGCCGCGCCCAGCGGCACGGTCGCGTTCCTGATGCCTGACGAGGGATCGACCCGTTACGAAGAGCACGATTTCCCCGGTTTCAAGGCCGAGATGTCCAAGCTCTGCCCCGCCTGCACGCTACTGTATCAGAACGCCAACGCCAACGCCTCGCTGCAGCAGCAGCAGTTTAACTCGGTGATTTCGCAGGGCGCGAAAGTGATCGTGCTCGATCCAGTCAATTCGACGGCCGCCGCCTCGCTCGTCAAGATGGCGCAGAGCCGCGGGATCAAGGTGATCGCCTATGACCGGCCGGTCCCATCGACGCCTGCTGACTACTACGTGTCGTTCAACAACGAGGCGATTGGCAAGGCGATCGCGCAGTCGCTGGTCGATCACCTCAAGGACGAGGGCGTTGCCGCGGACAAGGGCGGGCTGCTTGAAGTCAACGGGTCACCCACGGACGCCGCCGCGGGTCTGATCAAGAAGGGCATCCATGAAGGGCTGGAAGGCGGCGGCTACAAGACGCTAGCCGAATATGACACGCCGGATTGGTTTCCATCGAAGGCGCAGCAATGGGTGAGTGGCCAAATCACGCGCTTCGGTCCTCAGATCATCGGCGTAGTTGCGGCGAATGACGGAACGGGGGGCGGCGCGATCGCAGCCTTCAAGGCTGCCGGCGTCAATCCGGTTCCGCCGGTCACCGGTAACGATGCAACCCTCGCGGCGTTGCAGCTGATTATTGCCGGCGACCAGTACAATACCATTTCGAAGCCGAGCGAGATCGTGGGAGGGGCTGCGGCGAAGGTCGCGGTCGATTTCCTGAACGGCGAGAAACCGAAGGCCGAAACGACTCTCTTCGACACGCCTTCGCAGCTCTTCGTTCCGGTGGTGGTTACGGCGAAGAATCTCAAGGCTGAAATCGTCGACAAGGGACTGGCGACCCCCGCGCAACTCTGCACCGGCCGCTACGCGGAGGGCTGCAAGAAGCTCGGCATCATGCCCTGATAGCGCACCAAGGCCTGTCCGGCCGTATGCGGCCGGACAGATGTTCGCGTGGCGCATACAAAAGGTCGGCCCGGTATGACTGACACTTCCACCGCCAAAAAGGGCGAACTGGTGCTGAGATTGCGCGGCATATCGAAACATTTCGGGGCAGTTTCGGCCCTGACCGACATCGAGTTGGATGTTCATGCCGGCGAAGTGGTGGCTTTGGTCGGCGACAACGGCGCGGGCAAATCGACGCTCGTCAAGATTTCTGTCAGGAGTCCACCCGCCCAGTTCGGGCGCGATCCGGTTTCGCGGCGAGAACGTGACGCTGCCGGACCCGAGCTCCGCGCTCAATCTCGGAATCGCGACCGTCTTCCAGGACCTTGCCTTGTGCGAGAACCTCGATGTGGTCGCCAACATTTTCCTCGGCAGGGAACTCTCGCCGCTCCATCTGGACGAGGTGGCGATGGAGGTCCGAGCCTGGACGCTGATCAATGAACTGGCGGCGCGCATTCCCAGCGTCCGCGACGTCGTCGCCTCCCTGTCCGGGGGCCAGCGGCAGACCGTCGCCATTGCCCGCTCACTGCTCCTTGAGCCCAAGCTGATCATGCTGGACGAGCCGACCGCCGCTCTCGGGGTCGCGCAGACGGCCGAGGTTCTCAACCTGATCGAACGGGTGCGCGACCGCGGCCTCGCGGTGATCATGATCAGCCATAACATGGAGGACGTTCGCGCGGTCGCGGATCGCATCGTCGTCCTCCGGCTCGGGCGCAACAACGGAATCTTCTACCCGCACTCGTCGAACGAAGAGCTGGTCAGCGCCATCACGGGCGCTGCGAACAATGCCGTTTCTCGTCGCGCTGGCCGGCTGAAGGCGGACGCCAATTCGCTTCAGGAGCGGCGGCAATGACAAACGACGCCAACGCGAAGCCACCGGCCACGGCGCTCGATCGGAGCGACGTGCGCGTCAAGCATGAAACCGGAATTGGCGGCGCCGTTCGGTCGTTCGTCGATAGGGTTCGCTCTGGCGACCTCGGCTCCCTTCCGGTCATCGTCGGCCTGGTCATCATCTGGACGGTCTTCACCAGCATCAACCCGATCTTTCTGTCGAGCGACAATCTCGTCAATATGCTGTTCGACTGCTCGACGGTCGGCGTCATCTCCCTCGGCATCGTGTGCGTCCTGATGCTCGGTCAGATCGACCTTTCGGTCGGCTCGATGAGCGGCTTCGCCTCTGCGGTCGTTGGCACGCTGTGGGTGAATGCGGGGTGGCCGGTCGCCCTGGCCATCGTGATCGCCGTCGCCGCCGGGGGACTCGTCGGCGCCGTGTACGCGGCGCTTTTCAACCGTCTGGGCATGCCGAGCTTCGTCTCGACCCTCTCCGGCCTGCTCGCGCTCCTGGGATTGCAGTTATATTTGCTCGGGGCGACGGGTTCGATCAATCTGCCATATGGGTCGAACCTGGTGAACTTCGGCCAATTGCTGGTCATGCCGCCGTTCGTGTCTTATGCGCTCTGCGTGGTCCCCGGAATCGTGATCTTTGTCGCGGAGCGCCGGACGACCGAACGTCGACGCCTGGCAAACCTGTCGGCACGGTCGCTCGCCGGACTGTTACTCCAGGCAGCGGCGATCACGGTCGCCTTGGAGCTGATTGTCTTCTATCTGAACCGGGGCCGAGGCGTCCCCTGGATGTTCGGCCTTTTCGTCGGCTTGGTCGTCGCCCTCAATTACGCGCTGACGCGAACCGCGTGGGGGCGCTCGATGCACGCGGTCGGCGGGAACCATGAGGCCGCCCGACGCGCCGGAATCAACGTAAGGTTTATTTACTCCAGCGGCTTTGTGCTGTGCGCGATGTTCGCAGCCCTGGGCGGCGTTCTGTCCGCTGCCCGGCTTGCCTCTGCAAGTCAGCAGGCGGGAACAGGCGACGTGAACCTCAATGCAATCGCTGCGGCAGTCATAGGCGGCACGAGCCTTTTTGGCGGCCGTGGAAGCGCCTTTTCGGCCCTCTTGGGGATCATCGTCATTCAGTCGATCGCAAGCGGCCTGACGTTGCTCGATCTGTCTTCGTCCCTGCGTTTCATGATTACCGGCGGCGTCCTGGCGATTGCAGTTATCGTCGAACTCGTTGTCGCGCCAATCGCGCGTCTCACACGGTCGCGCTTGAGATCAGTAGGTCGAAAGGAAAAGTAACGTGGCTGATGAACTTGAGGGAAAGGTCGCGGCGATCACTGGGGCGGCCTCGGGCATCGGGCTGGCGTGCGCCAAGGCCATGCTGACGGCTGGCGCGAAAGTCGTCCTCATCGACCGCGCTGAGGAAAGGTTAAAGCAACTTTGCTCGGATTTGGGCTCTCGGGCCATACCGGTGGTGATCGACCTCACAAACCCGTCGAGCGTTGCCAGCATGGCGCCGCAAATCTTGGAAAGAGGGGGTGGCCTGGACATTTTTCATGCCAACGCGGGCGCCTACATCGGGGGCGAAGTGGTGACCGGCGACCCGGACGCGTGGGATCGAATGTTGAACCTCAACATCAACGCCGCGTTCCGCTCCATCCACGCTGTCCTCCCCCATATGGTCGAGAAGAGGAGCGGCGACATCATCGTCACCAGCTCGGTGGCGGGCCTCGTTCCGGTCATTTGGGAACCGATCTACACGGCTTCCAAACATGCCATTCAGGCCTTTGTCCACACGTTGAGACGCCAAGTCGCCAAGCACGGCATCCGCGTCGGCGCTGTCGCGCCCGGCCCGGTGGTGACAGCTCTGTTGGATGACTGGCCGAAAGCCAAGATGGAGGAGGCGCTCGCGGCCGGCAGCCTGATGGAGCCGAAGGAAGTCGCCGACGCCGTCCTCTTCATGCTGACCCGACCAAGGACCATCACGATTCGAGATCTCGTCATTCTGCCGACGAGCCTGGACCTTTGAGAAACGGACAGCGCTGTTCCAAGGTCGGGACCAGGGGACTGAACATTCCGGCGTCGCCAAAAGGAAGCTGGATCATGAGTGCACGCCACGAATCCGGCGCCGCGGCGGCCGTTCGTCGGTACGCGATTGGTATTGATGTCGGCACGCGGAGTGTTCCGGCCGGGCTGTTCGACGATAACGGCAGGATGTTGGCCTCCGCCAAGACCGACATCTCGCTGCATCGCGGGGCGGGCGGGGTCGTCGAACAGTCCAGCGTGGGGATGGACGCGGTGTGCAGTTCGGTTCGAACAAGGGCTGAGGATGACGTTCCCACCCGTGGTCCGCGGCGCGGACACCAGACAAGGAAGTTGAAATCCAATGACGAAGCAGGGCGCCGGCACGACCGCGGCGATTGCCGAGGGCCGCACATCGTTGGGAGTCGAACTCGGCTCCACCAACATCAAGGCGTGCCTCATCGGGCCGGACTGCCAGGTCGTCGCCATAGGCAGCCACGGCTGGGAGAACCAGTTCGTCGACCGGCTTTGGACCTACTCCGAAAACGCGATCTGGACCGGCCTCCGGGCCGCCGTCGCCAGCCTGATGGCCGATGTCGAGCGGCGCCACGGCGTGCGCCTCACCCGCGTCGGCGCCCTCGGATTCTCGGCGATGATGCACGGGTATCTGGCGTTCGACGCGAGCGGCGCCATGCTCGTCCCGTTCCGCACCTGGCGCAACACCAACACCGCGCGCGCCGCAGCCGAGCTGACCAAGACGCTCGGCTTCAATTTCCCGCTGCGGTGGTCGGCCTCGCACCTTTACCAGGCGATCCTCGACGGTGAGCCTCACGTCGCCGACGTCGCCTTCATCACGACGCTCGCCGGCTTCGTGCACTGGCGCCTCACCGGCCGCAAGGTGATCGGCGTCGGCGACGCGTCGGGCATGTTCCCGATCGACCCGGCCACGCACGACTACGACGCGTCGATGCTCGCGCGGTTCGGCGAGATGGTCGCCGCGCGTCGACCGGGCCTCGACGTCGCCGCGCTGCTTCCCGAGGCGCTCGTCGCCGGGCAGGACGCCGGAACGCTCACCGCGGAGGGCGCGGCTTTGCTCGATCCGACGGGCGCGCTGCAGCCGGGCGCGCCGCTGTGCCCGCCGGAGGGCGACGCCGGCACGGGCATGGTGGCCACCAACGCCGTCGCCCAGCGCACCGGAAACATCAGCGCCGGCACGTCGATCTTCGCGATGGTGGTGCTCGAGAAGCCCTTGACCGTGGTGCACGAGGAACTCGACATCGTCACCACGCCTGCGGGCGACCTGGTCGCCATGGTCCACTGCAACAACGGCGCGAGCGAGCTCGGGAGTTGGGCGGGGGTCTTCACCCAGTTCGCCGCCGCCATCGGGGCCGATGCGGATGCGAACGCCGTCTTCGGCGCGCTGTTCGGCGCGGCGCTCGAAGGCGAGGCGGACGGCGGCGGGCTGCTCGCCTACAACTACCTTGCTGGAGAGCCGATCACGGGCATGGCCGAGGGGCGTCCGCTCTTCGTGCGCACCCCCGGCAGCCGCCTCACGCTCGCCAACTTCATGCGCACCCAGCTCTACGCCGCCTTCGGCACGCTGAGCCTCGGGATGAACGTGCTGCGCGGCGAAGGCGTGCAACTGGACTCGATGTTCGCGCATGGCGGCATGTTCAAGACCGCGGGCGTCGCGCAGCGTTTCCTGGCGGCGGCCATCGGCGCCCCGGTGACGGTAGGCGACACCGCAAGCGAGGGCGGCGCGTGGGGCATCGCCGTACTGGCGGAGTACCTGCGGAGAGGCGCCGGCGAGACCCTTAGCGATTACCTCGCAAAGCGTGTGTTCGCGGGCGCAAAAGTCGACGTGGCGGAACCCGACTCCGCCGATGTCGTGGGTTATGCCACGTGGCTCAAGCTTTACTCGGCGGGGCTGGCGATCGAGAAGGCGGCGACGGAGGCGATCAGCTAGCCGAACTTCGACGATTCAGGGATACGGAAAGCCTAAGCCCTTGGTCTTACGGGAACCGGCCCGCGTTGCTGCTTCCCATTCTTCTTAGCGCCGCCACGGCAGCAAGAGCGAAGCCAATTGTATGAAGATTGACTCCGCGCTAAAGTGTCTCATCGTCGAACGGTTCGGCAGAGCCTAAAATAGCCCGGCCGGCTGGTGGCTGCACAGTCCCGAAACGGAACGTGAGGAATGGCCGACGAGGCGATAGGGAGGTTTCCGATGTCGAAATACCAGGTAAAACATGTTCTGTGCGTCACTGCGGCGCTTGCTCTGGCTGCAGTGGCCGCGCAATCGGCGCACGCAACGGATCCAACGGCCAAATGGTGCCAGGGGGTCAGGATCGCCGCCTTCCCCGGCGGCCCGCAGGGCGGCGTGTTCGCCAACAACGTCTATAATGGATACCGCCAGGCCGAACTCGATCTCGGGCCCTCGGTGACCTACTACTTCTCGAACTGGGACCCCAACACGATGCTCACCCAGCTCCAGCAGGCGATCGCGACCAAGGTCGACGGCATCGCCTTCATGGGGCACCCAGGCGACGCCGCGACCGATCCGCAGATCGACAAGGCGTTCGCGCAGGGCATTGTCTTCACCACCGCGAACACGGCGCTGCCCGAGGCGCAGAAGAAATATGGGCCACAGGGCATGGGCTATGTCGGCGCGCCGAATCACGCGGCGGGATACGCGCTCGGTGCAGAAGCCGCCAAGCGCGCTCACCTGAAGGCCGGCGACGAAGCGTTCGTCTGGGGCCTCAAGGGCCAGGGTGGCGACCGCGGCCAGCGCACGGTCGGCGTGATCGAGGCGCTCGAGAAGGCGGGCGCGAAGGTGATCTATCAGGAGATCGATAAGGCGACGGACGCCGACCCGAACTCCGGCACGGCGACCTTCGTCGGCGTGATGAAGGCCAATCCGGGCATCAAGGTCGTGGTCACCGACCACGGCGCGCTGACTTCGAATGTCGGCGTCTACGCCCGCGCCGCCTCGCTGAAGCCGGGACAGGTGCTGTTTGCCGGGTTCGACATGTCGCCGAACACGGCGAAGGCGATCAAGGAGGGTTATCAGAACCTGGTCATCGACCAGCAGCCCTATCTGCAGGGCTACCTGCCGATCCTCAACATCTGCCTGACCAAGAAGTTCGGTTTCTCGGGTCTCGACGTCAACACCGCGGGCGCGTTCGTCGACGCGACCAACGTCGACGTCGTCGCGCCTTTGGCGGCGAAGGAAATCCGGTAACAGCCGATCGAGCCGACAATCGAGGCGCCGGCCTGGGCAGGCGCCTCGATTGTCCGATAAAACCAGCGCGGAGGGGGCATGGCGGAGCCAGCGACGTCCGGCGCCGGCAAATCGCCGGTGATCGAGCTGAAGAACGTCTCCAAGACATTCGGCGAGGTGCGGTCCCTGGCGGACGTGAATTTCCAGGTCAACCGGCGGGAGATCGTCGGCCTGCTCGGCGACAACGGCGCCGGCAAGTCGACGCTCATCAAGCTGGCGATGGGTTTCTATAAGCCCGACGCGGGCGGGGAGATCTACTTCCGCGGAAAGCGCGTGGACGACTGGTCGGTGGCGCGGGCGCGGGCGCTCGGCATCGAGACCGTCTACCAGGAACGGGCGCTCTGCGAGAAGCAGCCGATCTGGCGCAACATGTTCATGGGGCGCGAGCTGCGCAGCCGATTCGGCCTGCTCGACGTCGAGCGCATGCGCGACGAATGCGCGCGACTGATGAGCGAGCACATGGGCTTCACCTCCGCCGCCGTCCATCCCAACAACGTGGTCGCCACGATGTCGGGCGGCGAAAAACAGGGGGTGGCGATCACGCGCGCCCTGTATTTCGAGGCGGAGCTCGTTATCCTCGACGAGCCGACCATGGGCCTTTCGCTCAGCGAAACCAAGAAGACTCTCGACTTCGTCCGCCACATCAAGCAGGTCGGCAAGTCGGCGATCTTCATCGACCACAACATCTTCAACATCTATCCGGTCGTCGACCGGCTCTACGTGCTCGATCGAGGCAAGGTCGCAGGGGTCTACAACAGAAGCGAAATCTCCATGGACGCGTTGATCGAGCGCCTCTATCACGTCGCCCGCACCGGAACCCTCGAGAAGTTCGATGGCTGAGGCAGGCTTTCCGGCAAAGCCGGTCGACAACCGCGGCGCGCCGCCCTCCCTGCTGCTGCGCTACGGCAGCCAGCTCGGGATCATCGGCGTGGGTCTGGCGATGTGGCTCGGGTTCGTCCTCGCGGCCCCGAGGGTCTTCACCGATATCGACATCTATCGCGCCTTTGCGGAGACCACGCCGCAGTTCGGCATCGTCGCCCTGTCGCTGACCTTCGTCGTCATCACCGGCGAAATCGACCTATCCTTTCCGTCCGTCATGGCCCTCGGCACGGCGGCTTTCTGCCTCGTGACCGCCTACGGCGGCGCGCCTTGGCAGCTCGGCCTCGTCTGCGCGCTTCTGACCGGCGCCGTCTGCGGCCTGGTCAACGGCCTCCTGGTCGCCTCCCTGAACATCCCTTCGCTCGTCATCACCATCGGCACGGGATTCCTGTTCCGCGGCCTCGAGCTCGTGCTGATGGGCGGCACCGGAGTGCCGCTGACCGCCGATCAATATCCCCAGATGCACGCGCTTCTGCGCGAGCCCGTGCTTGGCTTTCCGGTGCAGACGCTGTGGATGGTCGTCATCCTGATTGTCGAGTGGGTGCTGCTTAACCGGACCCGGTTCGGGGCGCACGTTTTCCTCACCGGTGACAATCAGATCAGCGCGCGGCTCATGGGGGTCAACGTCGCGCGGGTGAAGATCAAGGCCTTCGTGCTGGTCGGAGTGACAGCGGTGTTTTGCGGCCTTCTGAGCTCGATCTACGGCTATTATTTCTGGCCGAGCACGGGCGAAGGGTCGCTCCTCAACACGATCGCTTCGGTCTTCCTCGGCGGCACATCGGTATTCGGCGGCACGGGATCGGTCGTCGGGACCTTCGTTGCGTCCTTCATCATCGGCGCGATCAACGCGGGCATCGTGTCTGCGGGCATCAACGCCTTCTACACCCAGCTCGCCTTCGGCCTGGTGATCGTCATCTCGGTCGTGCTGCAGACCCTGATCGACCGGCGGATCCGCCGCCAGTCGCTGACCGGGCGCTAGCTACCTCCAGAACGGGTCCTGCGCGCGGAAATCGTCCCACTGCCTGCCGATCTTGCGCATCGCAACGCGGCTGGCGTGGTCCCGGCTCCGGGCGAGGGCGCTCACGGGGACCCCGAGCTCGAGGCGCCCGCCTCCCGCCAGCTGCTCCGCCAGCCGGGTGGCCGTTGCCGCGTCGTTGATCACGCCCAGGCTGTTCTGCAGGGCCTTCATTCGCTTGATAAGTCGCTTCACCCCCTTCTTCGGATAGAGCGACGCCAGGAATTCGACGCCGTAGCGCAGCTTCTTCAGCGACTTGCGCAGCGGATGGAGGTCGCTCGCGGTGGCCCCCGGCTGGACGGCGCGTCCGCGCTTCTGCACCTTGCGATAGAGGCGGTCGAGAAGGTCCGGCGCTATTCTGACGAGCTTGCGCTTCAGACGCTTGTCGCCGAGCAGCGCTCTCTGCTCGAGCCCCGTCTCCGTCCAGGCCGCGAGGCCGAGAATCATCGCCGTGAACGACGGGGATCCGACCTCGCGGGCGCATCCGGCGTCGGCCTCTCTTCGGCGGCGCTCGGCGGCGTCGAGGATGAGGCGGCCCCACCCCGCCTTCTCGGCGCCGTCGAAGGATTCCGGCAACATCTCGACGCAGAAGACGTCCCAGTCGCGCGCCTCGCCGATCGCCCGTCCGAGGCGTTGCAGCTCGTCCTGAAAGAGCGACACCGCGTGCGGTTCGAGGTCAGGCTCGAACAGACGCAGCGCCGACCGCAGGCGACGTATCGCGACGCGCGTCTGGTGGATGCCCTCGGCGTCGCCGGCCAGCGCCGCGGCGCGGTTCATCAGCAGGTGGCTCAGCCCGTTGGCGACGATGTCGCGCAGGCCGTCGGCGGCGCGGATTTTCGGGTCGAGCGCCGGAGGGGCGGGCTTGTCGGCTTGCGGCGCGCTTCGCTCCCTGAGCCGATACCCGCGCGCCGCCTTGCTCTCGACCTCGACTGCGATCGGGCTCGCCGCATGAAGCGCCAGCGCGAGCCGGTAGAGAGCCGCAGGCGTTCCCTCGCGCAGTTCGAGCTCGAGTTCATGCACAGGCTCGCTGGCGTCGCCGGCCTCGATCGCCCCGGTGTCGAGCGCGGCCTCGATGGTGTTTCCCTCGAGCTGGACGACGCGCTTCGTCCTGATGACGTCGGTCACCACGACAGGCTCAAGCTGCTTGTCGATCTCGGGCGGCAGCGCCCCAGCGACCGGCGTGCTGGCCGCGAGGCCGAGGTCGGGCTCCTCTTTCTCGATCGGCCATTCCCATTCGCCGCGCGCTTTCGCGGCGCCGGCGTTTCCCTCCGCCTTGACCGCCTGGATCCGCTTCTCGCCGGCGCGGCGCACCCTGAGACTCAGACCGCGGCGGGCGAGGTCGCGGTTCCGCGTATCGAAGTAGGTCGTGACGATCCGCTCGGACTTCGGCTCGCTCGCCTGCGGCGGCCGGAATGCGGCGAGCTCCTCGAGGCGCCGCTCGCCCGCCGCCGAGAGGACAAGCTTCAGCTCGGTCTCCGTCTGCCGTCGCTGCGGCTTCGACATGGCCTGCTCCCGTCAACGCTTACTTTTGCGCCAGCCCCACTTACAGCGGGAAGATCGCCGGACTCACTCCTTCCCGCCCGGCAGGATCGAGCTCAAAATCTGACGCGCCGAACCCTTGATCACGTGACCCTCGTCGGGATCGCCCTTGATCAGCGTCTCGGCGAAGTTCTTCGCGTCCTTGAGCGTGATGTGCGGCGGCAGCGGCGGCACCTCGGGATCGGTCTTGACCTCGAGCACCACGGGCCGGTCGGCCGCCAGCGCCTCGTCCCACGCCGGGCCCAGCCTCTCAGGCTTGTCCACATAGATGCCTTTGAGTCCGATCAGCTCGCCGAAACGGTGATAGGGGACGTTGGGGATCTGCTGCGAGGCGTCGAACTTCGGATCGCCCTCCATGATCCGCTGCTCCCAGGTCACCTGGTTGAGGTCCTCGTTGTTGAACACGCAGACGATCCAGCGCTTGTCCGCCCAGGTCTGCCAATATTTGGCGACGGTGATGAGTTCGGCCATGTTGTTCATCTGCATGGCGCCGTCGCCGACCAGCGCGATCACCGGACGGTCGGGATGCGCGTATTTGGCGGCGATCGCGTAGGGCACCGCCGCCCCCATCGACGCGAGGCCGCCCGACAGCGAGCCCATCATGCCACGCCGCATCTTGATGTCGCGGGCGTACCAGTTGGCGCAGGAGCCCGAGTCGCTGGTCACGATCGCGCCTTCGGGCAGCCGCGGCGACAGCTCCCAGGTCACGCGCTGCGGATTGATCGGGTTCGCCGGCTGCATGGCGCGCTGTTCGAGCGTCTTCCACCATTGCTTGACTTCGCCCTCGATCTGGTTGCGCCAGGCGCCGTTGCTCTTCTGCTTGAGGAGCGGCAGCAGCGCCTTCAACGTCTCCTTGGCGTCGCCGACCAGATTGACCTCCATCGGATAGCGGAGCGACAGCATCTCGGGCTCGATGTCGATTTGCACGCCGCGCGCCTTGCCCTCTTCCGGCAGGAACTCCGAATAGGGGAAGCCGGAGCCGACCATCAGCAGGGTGTCGCACTCCGTCATCAGCGTCCAACTCGGCTTCGTGCCAAGAAGTCCGATCGACCCGGTGACATAGGGGAGATCGTCCGGAACCGCCGCCTTGCCGAGCAGCGCCTTGGAGACGCCAGCGCGCAATTTTTCGGCGACGGCGATCACTTCGTCGGTCGCCCAGAGCGCGCCCGCGCCCGCGAGAATCGCGACCTTCTCCCCGGAATTCAGGACGTCGGCGGCGCGGCGAAGGTCGGCCTCGAATGGAACCGTGCGCGGCTTCGAGAAGCCGACGCCCGAATGCACCGTCCCGTGCTTGCGGGGCGGGTTGTGGTAGGTCGAATCCTGCAGGTCGTTCGGCAGCACGATCGCCGTCACGCGCCGATCGCCGATCGCGATGCGCACCGCCCGATCGACGAGGTGGCGCACCTGCGGGGCGGTCGCCGCCTGCTGCACGAAGGCGCCGGCGACGTCCTTGTACATGCTGCAGAGGTCGAGTTCCTGCTGGTAGTGCCCGCCCATGGCGTTGCGCGCCTGTTGGCCGGCGATGGCGAGCACCGGCATGTGGTCCATCCGCGCGTCATAGAGCCCTGTGATGAGATGCGACGCGCCCGGGCCGGACGTCGCGAGGCAGACGCCCAGCTCGCCGGAGAATTTGGCGTAGGCGCTGGCCATGAACGCAGCCATTTCCTCGTGACGCACCTGGATGAACTCGATCTTGCCGTCGGCCCGATTCAGGGCCTCGATCACTCCGTTGATGCCGTCGCCGGGGTAACCGAAAATCTTGCGCACGCCCCAGGCGTGCAGGCGCTCGACAACGAAATCTCCAACAGTCTGGCTCATGTCCGGCTCCTCCGTGACGACCACGGGTTAAGAGTTTCGCCCCCGAAACGATCAGTCCCCTTACAAGCCCCGCGACGGCGGAACCTCCGGCGGCTGCTGCTGGCCAGGAATCTCCTGCGGCGGCGCCGCGGGCGGAAGGTCCCGAACCTGATCTGGCACCCCGATCGGGACGTCCTCGTCCGGCGTCTCCGCGGGCGTCGGCGGACGAACCACGTCCGGCTCGGGCGTCGGCGCCGGCTCTGGCGGACGCACGACGTCGGGTTCTGGGTCTTTCGGTTGGATCGGCATCGCGCCCGGGGTTGTTCTGGCGGCTTGCGGCAGGTCGCTGCTGGACAATGCGGGCAGACGGCCTTTGTTCCGAACGCTCGCCGGTGAGCTTACGTCGGCTCAGCAGGCGGCTTTGCTCAACAGGAACAGTTCGCCGATCATGTCCGGCTTAAAGTGTGCGCCCCCATTGTTCTGCAGGCCGGTCACTTTTTCTGCCTTCTTTCGCCACCTTTTTGAACTTATTTTCTCCTGGAGCGTTTATGCTTGTTGCGGCGAGCGCGGGAGGGAGAGAAGGAGGGCTGACATCTGGGAAACTTTCCGTCGGTGCATTCCGCTGTGCCGTCGGGTTCCTCGGCGGGACAGGACGACGGCCGTCCGGACATGCGGGTTTTCCCTAGCTGGCGCTCCAGCGGCCTTTTTGTTAGAAGCCATTACGGATATCAGCGTCTTGCGGCAGCAAGGCTTGTCCAGACTCTTCGTGACAATGCGCTATCCGGCTTAATAGTCGATCCTATAACTGTAGATTAAGCAGAGAAAGGGTCCCGAATGGACACCGGCGACGCTCCAGTTACAGCATCTGCACTAAAGGCGATCGAAAGCGATACGGGCGACATCGAGGGAAGGAGCAGCCAAAGCTACCTTCGCTATTTGCTGCAAGCTCTGCAGGCTGTGCGGGCCGGCGATTTCTCCGCGCGGCTCCCCACGCACGAGGTCGGGCTCCTCGGCAAAATAGCGGACGCCTTCAATGACATCGTCGCCGCCAACGAATGCATGGCGAGCCAGCTCGAGCAGGTAGGCCAGATCGTCGGGAAAGAGGGAAAGACCCGCAAGCGCGTCCGGTTGGACGTGTCGGCGGGCGCCTGGGGAGAAATGGAAGCATCGGTAAACGCCCTGGTCGACGATCTGTTGTGGCCGACCACCGCCGTAACCCAAGCCGTCACGGCTGTCGCGCAAGGCGACTTGCAGCGGACGGTTCCGCTCGACGTCGAGGGACGGCCCTTGCGGGGCGAGTTCCTCCGTTCGGCGAAAATCGTCAACGCCATGATCAAGCAGCTGAGCGTGTTCACCTCCGAGGTCACCCGCGTCGCCCGCGAGGTCGGGACGGACGGGAAACTCGGCGGCCAGGCGCAGGTTCGCGAAGTGACCGGCGTATGGAAGGATCTCACCGAAAGCGTCAACTCGATGGCGAGCAACCTGACGGGTCAGGTGCGCAACATCGCCGAGGTGACGATCGCGGTGGCGAACGGGGACCTTTCGAAGAAGATCACCGTCGACGTGCGCGGCGAAATCCTTCAGCTGAAGGAGGCCATCAATACCATGGTCGATCAGCTTCGCTCGTTCGCCTCCGAAGTCACCCGGGTGGCGCGCGAAGTGGGGACGGAGGGCAAGCTCGGCGGGCAAGCCCTGGTGCCTGGAGTCGCGGGAACCTGGAAGGATCTGACCGACAGCGTCAATGCGATGTGCGGCAATCTCACCGACCAGGTGCGCAACATCGCCCAGGTGACGACCGCCGTGGCCCGCGGCGATCTGTCCCGCAAGATCACCGTCGACGTGCGAGGCGAAATCCTCGAGCTCAAGGACACGATCAATACGATGGTGGACCAGCTGAACGGGTTCGCCTCCGAAGTGACGCGCGTGGCGCGCGAAGTGGGGACCGAGGGAAGGCTGGGCGGTCAGGCGAAGGTGCTCGGCGTCGCGGGGACGTGGAAGGACCTCACCGACAGCGTCAACTCGATGGCCGGCAATCTGACGGCCCAGGTCCGCAATATCGCGGAGGTGGCGACGGCGATTGCCGGCGGCGACCTGTCGAAGAAAATTACGGTCAACGTCAGCGGCGAGATCCTGCAGCTCAAGGAGACCATCAACACGATGGTCGACCAGCTCAACCGCTTCGCCGGCGAGGTGACCCGGGTGGCTCGCGAAGTCGGAACCGAAGGCCGGCTCGGCGGCCAGGCGAACGTCATGGGCGTGGCCGGCACCTGGAAGGACCTTACCGAAAGCGTCAATTCGATGGCTTCGAACCTGACCGCCCAGGTGCGCAATATCGCGGAAGTGTCGACCGCCATCGCCAACGGCGATCTCTCGAAGAAGATCACCGTCCATGTCAGCGGCGAGATCTTGCAGCTCAAGGAGACCATCAATACGATGGTCGATCAGCTGAACGCCTTCGCGGGCGAAGTGACTCGAAGTCGCCCGCGAAGTCGGCACGGACGGTCGCCTGGGCGGCCAGGCGCAGGTGCCCGGCGTCGCCGGAACATGGAAAGACCTGACGGACGGCGTCAATTCCATGGCGTCCAACCTGACCGGCCAGGTGCGCAACATCGCTCAGGTGGCGACGGCGGTCGCCAGAGGCGACCTTTCTCGCAAGATCACGGTCGACGTGCGAGGCGAGATCCTCGAGCTGAAGGACACGATCAACACCATGGTCGATCAGCTGAACGCCTTCGCGGGCGAGGTGACGCGGGTGGCGCGCGAGGTGGGAACCGAGGGACGGCTCGGCGGTCAGGCGCTGGTGCCGGGCGTCGCCGGGACCTGGAAGGACCTCACCGACAGCGTCAACTCGATGGCCGGAAATCTCACCGGGCAGGTGCGCAACATCGCGGAAGTCGCGACCGCGATCGCCACCGGCGATCTTTCCCGCAAGATCACCGTCGACGTGCGCGGCGAGATCCTTCAGCTGAAGGAAACGCTCAACACGATGGTCGACCAGCTCAACCGGTTCGCCGGCGAAGTGACGCGCGTCGCCCGTGAAGTCGGAACGGAAGGGCGCCTCGGCGGCCAGGCGCAGGTCCCCGGCGTCGCCGGCACATGGAAGGACTTGACCGACAACGTCAACTCGATGGCCGGCAATCTCACCGCCCAGGTCCGGAATATCGCGGAGGTGACGACCGCCGTCGCGCGCGGCGATCTTTCGCGAAAGATCACGGTCGACGTGAAGGGCGAAATCCTCGAGCTCAAGAACACGATCAACACGATGGTCGATCAGCTGAACGCCTTCGCCTCCGAGGTGACGCGGGTGGCCCGAGAAGTCGGAACGGAAGGGAAGCTCGGAGGTCAGGCGGCGGTGCCCGGGGTCGCCGGAACGTGGAAGGACCTGACCGACAACGTGAACTTCATGGCCTCGAATCTCACCGGACAGGTCCGCAACATCGCGGAAGTGGCGACCGCGATCGCGAACGGCGACCTCTCGAAGAAGATCACGGTCGACGTCCGGGGCGAAATCCTTTTGCTCAAGGAGACCCTCAACACGATGGTCGAGCAGTTGCGCTCCTTCGCGGCCGAAGTGACTCGCGTCGCGCGAGAGGTCGGGACGGAGGGAAAGCTCGGCGGACAAGCGCTCGTGCCCGGCGTCGGCGGCACCTGGAAAGACCTGACGGACAACGTCAATCTGCTGGCGGCGAATCTCACGACGCAGGTGCGCAACATCGCGGAAGTGACGACCGCGGTCGCCCGGGGCGATCTTTCGCGAAAGATCACGGTCGACGTGAAAGGCGAAATCCTCGAGCTCAAGAACACGATCAACACGATGGTCGATCAGCTGAACGCCTTCGCCTCCGAGGTGACGCGGGTCGCGCGCGAAGTCGGCACCGAAGGGAAGCTCGGCGGCCAGGCCGCGGTTCCCGGAGTGGCGGGAACCTGGAAGGACCTGACCGACACCGTGAACGTCATGGCGGCGAACTTGACGGAGCAGGTCCGCGGCATCGTGAAGGTCGTGACCGCGGTCGCCAACGGCAACCTCAAGCAGAACCTGGCGGTCAAGTCGAAGGGCGAAGTCGCCGCGCTCGCGGAGACGATCAACAACATGACCGAGACGCTGGCGACTTTCGCCGACCAGGTCACTACGGTCGCGAGAGAGGTGGGCGTCGAAGGCCGGCTAGGCGGCCAGGCCAACGTCCCGGGCGCTGCGGGGACGTGGAAGGACCTGACGGGCAACGTCAACCTGCTGGCGGCCAACCTGACCACCCAGGTGCGGGCCATCGCGGAGGTGGCGACCGCAGTGACCAAAGGCGATCTCACCCGATCGATCCAGGTCAATGCGCGCGGCGAGGTCGCCGAGCTCAAGGACAACATCAATACGATGATCGACAATTTGCGCCTGACGACCGAGCGCAATACCGAGCAGGACTGGCTGAAAACCAACCTCGCGCAATTCATCAACATGCTGCAGGGCCAGCGCGACCTGACGACGGTCGGCCAGATGCTGCTGCAGGAGCTGGCGCCTCAGGTCGCCGCCCAGAACGGCGTCATCTACCTCGTCGACACGGAGGGCGCGCCGGTGCTCAAACTCCTCGCGGCCTATGCCGACGCGACGTCCGACGGCCACCCCGGCGCCATCAGGTTCGGCGAAGGCCTCATCGGCCAGTGCGGCCTCGACGCGCGCCCGACCCTGATCGCCGAAGTGCCGTCGAACGTCATCCCGATCCGAACGGGCATGTTCGAGATGAAGCCGACCAATCTGATCATCCTGCCCGTTCTGTTCGAGGGTCAGGTGAAGGCGGTGATCGAACTCGCGTCGGTCTCGCCATTCACCGACCTGCAAAAGACGTTCCTCGAGCAGCTCACCGCCGGAATCGGCATCGTTCTCAACAGCATCGAAGCGACGATGCAGACGGAAGGGCTTCTCAAGCAGTCGCAGCAGTTGGCCACGGAATTGCAGACGCAGCAAAAAGAGCTGCAACTGACGAACGAACAGCTGGAGCAGAAGGCCCAGCAGCTCGCCGAGCAGAACGCCGAGGTCGAACGCAAGAACGATGAGATCGAGCAGGCGCGACGCGCGCTGGAAGAGAAGGCGACCGAGCTCTCGCTGACCTCGAAGTACAAGTCGGAATTTCTGGCGAACATGTCGCATGAGCTGCGCACGCCGCTCAACAGCATCCTGATTCTGGGCCAGCAGCTCGCGGACAACCCCGACGGCAACCTGTCGCATCGTCAGGTGGAGTATGCGCGGACGATCCACGGCGCGGGCAGCGATCTGCTCAATCTCATCAGCGACATCCTCGACCTTTCGAAGATCGAATCCGGCACGGTTTCGGTCGACGCGGAGGAGATTGCGCTGAGCCACCTCGCAGATTCGATGGTCCGCCCATTCCGTCATGAAGCCGAGCGGCGCGGTCTTTCCTTCGAGGTTGGGATCGATCGCGATTTGCGCAGCATCATCACCAACTCCAAGCGCCTCCAGCAGGTTCTGAAGAATCTTCTCTCGAACGCGATCAAGTTCACCGAGCGAGGGAGCGTTCGTATGCGGGTGAGGCCGGCTCTTTCCGGCTGGTCTTCCGGCCATCCAGTGCTGGCGACAGCGCCTGCGGTGATAGCGTTCGAAGTGACGGACACCGGCATCGGAATCCTCCCGGAGAAGCAACGGATCATTTTCGAGGCCTTCCAGCAGGCCGATGCGAGCACCAGTCGGCGCTACGGCGGAACTGGCCTGGGGCTCGCGATCAGCCGGGAGCTTTCAAGCCTTCTTGGCGGCGAAATCCAGCTGCACAGCAGAGTGGGCGAAGGCAGCACCTTCACCCTCTATCTCCCCCAGGCTTACGTCGGGCCTTCGCGGGTTGCAGTTAAATCTGCGGGTGGCGCCCACGCAGAGCCGCGTGGCGAACTGGGCGCTCTGCCTCAAGCCGAGGAAGCCCTGCCTTGGCCCGGCGACGACCGGGCGCATCTCGAGCCCCATGACGCGGTCCTGCTGATCGTGGAGGACGATCCGCACTATGCACGGATTGTGATGGACCTGGCGCACGACATCGGGGTCAAGGTTCTATTGGCCGGGCGGGGCGCTGATGCCCTCGCACTCGCGCGGGAGTTCCGGCCGACGGCGATCTCGCTCGACGTCTTCCTTCCCGACATGTTGGGATGGGCGGTGCTGAGCCAGTTGAAACAGGACCCGCAGACTCGCCACATCCCGGTGCAGATCATCACGCTCGACGAGGACTGGCAGCACGGGCTGGCGGGCGGCGCGTTTTCCTTCGTCAACAAGCCCACGACGATCGATGGGCTGAAAAAGTCGATCACGCGGCTGACCGAGTTCGCGCGCGCGCCGCACAAGCGGCTTCTGGTCGTCGAGGACAATCCCGCCGAACTGTTCGGAATCACCGAACTGCTCGGCCATGGAGACGTCGAAGTGGTGACTGCCGACAACGGCGGGGACGCGCTGGCGATCCTCTGTTCGGAGCCGGTCGATTGCGTTGTTCTCGACCTGAAGCTGCCCGATATGAGCGGGTTCGAGTTGCTCGAGCGCATGCGGGAGCACGACGGTCTGGAGCAGGTGCCGGTCGTCGTCTTCACCGGGCGCGAGCTCACTCCGGATGAGGACGCGCGGTTGCACACCATGGCGCGCAGCGTCGTCGTGAAGGGAGTGGAATCGCCGGAGCGCCTGCTTGACGAAACCGCGCTTTTCCTGCACCGGGTCGTGGCCGATCTTCCGCCGGACAAGCAGCGCATGCTGGAGCGGTTGCGCAATTCCGACGAAAACCTGCAGGGCCGCAAGGCGCTCCTGGTCGACGACGACGCCCGCAACATCTTTGCCCTGAGCAGCGTGCTCGAACGACGCGGAATGAATGTCCTGACCGCCACGACGGGCCGTGAGGCGATCTCCATTCTCAGGGCGGACCCCGGGGTTTCGATCGTCCTCATGGACATCATGATGCCGGAGATGGACGGTTACGAAACCATGCAGGCCATCCGTTCCGATCCCTTGCTGCGCCGCCTGCCGATCATTGCCCTGACCGCCAAAGCGATGAAGGGCGACCGGGAGAGGTGCCTCGAGGCCGGCGCCTCGGACTATCTGGCGAAGCCGGTCAACACAGAACAATTGATCTCCGCGCTTCGCGTTTGGCTGCATCGATAGTACATGCGCACATGCAGTCCAATCGCGATCCCGTCAACATTCTTCTCGTCGACGACCAGCCGTCGAAACTCCTCAGTTACGAGGTGATCCTGGAGGAGCTGGGCGAGAACCTGATCAAGGCGAATTCGGGCCGCCAGGCGCTCGAGCTATTGCTGCGCCACGACGTGGCGGTCATCCTGGTCGACGTTTCTATGCCCGAGCTCGACGGATTCGAGCTCGCGGCAATGATCCGCGATCACCCGCGCTTCACCCGCACAGCGATCATCTTTGTCTCGGCGGTGTACTTGACCGAGTTCGACAGCCTGCGCGGCTATCAGGCCGGCGCCGTCGATTATTTACCGGTCCCGGTCGTCCCGGCGCTGCTGCGGGCGAAGGTCCGCGTCTTTTGCGACCTCTATCGGAAGAACCGCCAGCTGGAGGCGCTGAACGCAGAGCTGGAGCAGCGTGTGGCCGATCGCACGGCCGAACTCGCGGCGGCGAACGCCGAGCTCGAAATGCGGGTCGAAGCCCGCACGCGCGAGCGCGAGGCCGCTCTGGCGCAGATCGCGGAGATGCAGAAGCTCGAAAGCCTGGGGAAGCTCACGGGCGGTCTCGCGCACGACTTCAACAATCTTCTCATGGTGGTGATGTCCAGCCTCGAACTCGCGCGGAAGCGCGTCGAAGGCGATGAACGGCTGACGACCTGGCTCGGCCGGGCCATGGAGGCGGCCGCCAGCGGAGCGGCCTTGACCAAACGGATGCTGGCGTTTGCGCGGCGGCAGGAACTGAAGCCCGAATCGCTCGCGCTCTCCGACGTCGTCACCGGGATGGTGGAGATGATGTCGCATTCGTTGGAGCCGACCGTGCGCATCGACGTCGACCTGCCGACTGATCTCCCGCCAGTACGCATCGACCGCAATCAGTTCGAGCTGGCGCTCCTCAACCTCGGCCTGAACGCGCGCGACGCGATGACCTCGGGCGGGACGCTTTTGATAGCAGCTGCGACCGCCGACGAGACGCAGATTCCGGAAGAGCTGGCGAAGGGCCCTTACGTGCGCTTGTCCGTCTCGGACACCGGGCAAGGGATGGACGCCGAGACGCTCAAACGGGCGACCGAGCCGTTCTTCACCACCAAGGCGGTCGGCAAGGGCTCGGGGCTCGGGCTGTCGATGGTTCAGGGGCTGATCCTCCAGACCGGCGGCGCGATGCAAATCGCCAGCCGGCCGTGCGAAGGGACCACGGTTTCGCTGTGGCTTCCTGCGTCGGCCGAACGCCTTTCGCCTGCGCCGCCGCGCGCGTCTTCTGTCGAAGTCGGAACGTCCAGCCGCCGGATTCTCCTGGTCGACGACGACCCGCTGGTCCTCATGACGACCGGCGACATGCTGCGCGAACTCGGGCACGAACCGATCGCGATCGCCTCCGCCAACAAGGCCTTGGAGTTCTTGAGGGCGAACGGTCCGCCCGACCTGGCGATCCTTGATTACGCCATGCCCGAGATGACAGGAGCGGCCTTGGCGGAGCGGTTGCGTGAAGCGTATCCGGCGCTCCCGCTCGTCCTCGCGACGGGCTACTCCGACAGGGCGAAGGCAAACGTGGATTTGCCCAGGCTCAACAAGCCCTACACGGTGGCGGAGCTGGCGCAACAGATCGCCTCGGCGGCGGCGCAGATGAAGGAACCGCGCGTGACGACGGCCCCCGCTGCGGATCCAGAGCAGGCAATTTCTTGACCGGACCGCGCGCGAGCGCGTGTCCGGCGATCCCGACCCTTACTGCGCGGCGACCTGCGGCGCCCCGACCCGTTCGCCCGCCGCCGCGAGCGCGCCGACGGCGCGGAGATCCTCCACGAAATGCGCATAAGCGGCGTGCCTGTCCGCCTCGTCCGGCACGCGGAGAAGCGAGGAGGGGTGGACGGTCACGAACACCCGAAGTCCATTCCCCAGAGTGAGCGTCGCGCCCCAATTCCTGCCGATCGGCACCGCGTGGCCCGCGAGACTCTGAGCCGCGGTCGCGCCGAGGGCCACTACGAGGCGCGGCTTCAAAACGTCAATCTCGCCGAACAGCCAGCGCTTGCAGACGTTGATCTCGCCCACGTTCGGCTTCTTGTGCAGGCGGAGCTTGCCGCGCGGCTCGAACTTGAAGTGCTTGACCGCGTTCGTGACATAGGCGCGCTTTCGATCGACACCCGCCTCTTCCAGCGCCTTGTCGAGCATCCGCCCGGCGGGACCGACGAACGGATGGCCCGCCTGGTCTTCCCGGTCGCCTGGCTGCTCGCCGACAAAGAGGATGTCTGCTTCCACTGGCCCCTCGCCGAACACCGTCTGGGTAGCGTTCTTCCATAAGGGACAGGCGCGGCAGCCTGAAGCTTCGCGGCGAAGCGCCTCGATCTGGGCTGACTTGTCGGCTGTCATCCTATCGCCTCCTTGCCCGGGACAAGTCTCTCGGCAGGCTTCGGTTCCGTCCCAAAGCCCCGCGGCAGGAACAATCCCGGCGCGGCCCCGTTGGCCGACGGGGCGGGCAATCAAGGAGCCTCTTCATGCCGAAGATTCAGGACGCCCGAATCCTCATGATTTGCACCGACGGCGTCGAGCAGGTCGAACTCACGACGCCGCGCGACGAACTGCGCAAGAAAGGCGCGCGGGTCGAGGTCGCGACGCCGACCGGAAACGCCATCCGCGCCTGGAAGTTCACCGACTGGGGCGAGACCCAACCGGTCGACCTCAAGATCGGGGATGCAAAATGCGACAACTACGACGCGCTCGTCATCCCGGGCGGCGTCATCAACCCCGACAAGCTGCGGATCGACGCCGAGGCGATGCGCGTCGTCAAGGCCTTCGTCGACAGCGACAAGCTCGTCGCCGCCGTCTGTCACGGCCCCTGGCTCCTCGTCCAGGCCGACGCCGTCGACGGCCTTCGCATGACCTCCTGGCCGTCGGTCCGCAAGGACGTCGAGAACGCCGGCGCGAACTGGGTGGACGAGGAAGTCGTCGTCGACGGCAGGTTCGTCACCAGCCGCAAGCCCGACGATCTGCCGGCGTTCGTCGCCAAGATCGCCGAGCAGATCGAGAAGACGGGCGGCCAGCGCCACGCCGCCGAGTAGCGGTCATGGCTTGCGCGGCGGGTTCTGCCCGTCGCGCTTGCCGACTTTTTCTTCGGGCGGCTTGACGACGCCGGCGCCGGAATATTGCTCGTCTTCCTTGGCGTAGGGCTGGCGCTCTTGCCGCTCCGGTTGGTGCGGCAGCGGCTTTTCGGCGCCCTTGTTCACGGGCCGGCGAGTTCGGCTCATAATGCTCCGGCTCCTCGATCGCCACTCAAGGCCTGCGCCCGAAGAGCTCGCGCAGCTTGCCCTTCGCCGCTTCTAGCGTCCGCCTGCGCCGCGGCGGGAGGTTCCGGCCGGCCCGGTTGATGTACAGATTGAGCATCGACATGGCGGAGCGAAACGGGGTCGTCTTGCGCCGCTCGCTGGCCTGCGCGGAACGCTTCAGCGACCGGGCGATCTCCGAAGCGCTCTTCGTAAAGACGCCTTCTTCGAGATCGAGCGCATCGGAATGAGCCGTCACTTCGGCGGACCATTTCTTCTTCCGGCGGGCTGGCGGCGGCGGCGCATCGGGCGGCATGATAAGGCTCTCCGGCGGCGGCGCCCGTTAACGCGGCCATCGCCCGGAAGTTCCGATTCCACGCCCAGAAAAGGCGCGATCCGGGCTCCGACGGCGAACGTCGCGAGCCCTCGCGACGTCCAGCTTCGCTCACGAGGAGAATCCGTCGCCCTGGACCGGTTCGCCGCCGCGATCCCGCTCCCCGCTCGGATCGGTGGCGGCGCTGACCTGAATGACGATGTCATGGCCAGACCTGAGGTCGCCGCCTGCTTCGCCGACCGCGACTTCGAAGGCTGCTTCCTGGGTGAGGTAGCTCATGCCGGCGGGCTTGCCGTCCCGGCTCACGGTCCACTGGTCGCCGTCACGCATCACCCTGTAGGCGATCGTCGCCATTCGAACTCTCCCGAAACCCCCGGGCACAACAATGCCGGGAGCGGGCGGGTCGTTCCGAAGGCCGCCGGAATTCCTTCCGATCGCCGGCTCAGAAAACGAAAAGGCCGGAACCGCTGGGTCCCGGCCGACTTTTTATACTGCTGCACACAGTCGTCTTGACCACCAGCTCTTCTTACGCGTTTCTCTTGCGTGGCCGTCACGCCTGATGAACCTTTGACGACGTGACGGGATTACCTAACTGCGCCGCGCCTCCTTGGTCAACGCGACGGGTTGACGCAGGGCCGGACGCGGCGGGCGCGGCGCCGGGTTTGACAACGCCGCCGAATGCTCGAATAGAGGCCCAATGTCGCAAGACCGGCCAACGACCTCCCCGGCGTTCGTTCTCGGCACGCGCGGCTCTCCGCTCGCGCTCGCACAGGCGAACGAGACTCGCCGCCGCCTCTCCGAGGCGCTGGGGTGGGAGGCGGACAGGATCGAGCTCAGGATCATCCGCACGACCGGCGACAGGATCCAGGACCGGCCGCTCGCCGAGGCCGGCGGAAAGGGCCTGTTCACCAAGGAGATCGACGCGGCGTTGCTCGCGGGCGAGATCGATGGCGCGGTCCATTCGGCCAAGGACCTTCCGGCCGCGCTGCCCGAGGGCGTGGCGCTCGCCGGCTTCCTGCCGCGCGAGGACGTGCGCGACGCGCTGATCTCGTCCTTCGCCGACACGATCGAGGGGCTGCCCCGCGGCGTGAGCCTTGGCGCGGCCTCGCTGAGAAGGCGGGCGCAGGCCTTGCGGCTCAGGCCCGACCTCAAGCCGGAGCTCTTGCGCGGCAATGTGGAGACGCGGCTTCGCAGGGCGGAAACGGGGGCGATCGGCGCGACCTTGCTGGCGATGGCCGGCCTCAAGCGGCTCGGGCTCGTTCATCGCGCCCGCGCGCCGCTCGACCTCGACCGCTTCTTGCCCGCCGTCGGGCAGGGGGCGATCGCGCTGACGGCGCGGGCGGACGACGCCCGGACGCTGGCGGCGTTCGCCGCGATCGCCGACGGCGAAACATTCTCAGCGCTGGCGGCCGAGCGCGCCTTCCTCGCCGAGCTCGAAGGATCCTGTCGGACGCCGATCGCCGGTCTCGCCCGCCTCGAGGGGGGATGGATCAGGTTCAAAGGGCAGGTGCTCAGGACCGACGGCTCGGAGAGTTTTGAGATCGAGCGGGAGGGCCCAGCCTGGCAGGCGGCGAGGATCGGCGCCGAGGCCGGGCGGGAACTCGCGGCGAAACTGCCGCCGGGGATTTTGCCCGAACGCGGCTGAAGCGGACGCGTTCGACGAAAGGGCCAATGGCCGATCGAGAGACTGCTAGCTCCAGAATCGCCGGCTGGCGATCCGCGCCCCTTCTGACAAGGCGGCGAATTTCGCCCAGACGACGTCCGGATCGACGGCGGCCTGGCCGACCCAGGTCCCATAACCGCAGTCGCTGCCTGCGATGACATTTTCCCGGCCGACGAGCCTGGCGTATGCGCTGATTCGGTTGGCGACGACTTCCGGATGCTCGATAAAGTTCGACTTGGACTCGATGACGCCCGGGATGAGCACCTTGCCGTCGGGCAATTTCACCCTCTCGAACACCGCGAACTCGTCGCGTCGTCGCCCTCGCAGGCGGCACTATCGCACCGGCGAGATCAGATCCGCAACGCGGGTCCTCTCGAGATGGCGAACTGCGTCGCCGGCAGGATCGAACGAGCATCCGTTCGCGCCTGGCTCTCCCGCGGAGATCAACATGGCCACCGAGCGCGATGCACCCTTTGTAAAGAGGGTGATTTCGCTGGTCTCGCCAACAGCGATCGACGCCTGTCGACTGGCGCGGCCAGGTGGTCCGGTTCGGTATCAGAGAGCGGCGCGTCGCAAACGGGTTGCGCGCCGGTCTCGCTGCGCAAAAGGAGTTTTGTCCATGACCTTGTTTGAACATATCAACGCCCACCCGCTGCCCTTCGCCCGATTGCTCGGCGTCGAATACACGAGCGCGGCGCCCGACGCGGTCGCAGCCCGCATGGTCGTGCGGCCCGACCTCTGCACCCTCGGCGGCGTCGCCCATGGCGGCGCCATCATGAGCTTCGCCGACACGCTCGGCGGCGCGGCGGCCTTCGCCAATCTTCCCGAAGGCGCGAAGGGAACGACGACACTCGAGAGCAAGACGAATTTCGTCGCCGGCGCGCCCTCCGGCTCGACGCTCGTCGGGCGCTGCGTGGCCGTCCATCGCGGCCGCCGCACCCAGGTCTGGCAGACGCGGGTCGAGACCGAGGAGGGGAAACTCATCGCGCTCGTGACCCAGACCCAGATGACGCTTTGAGCTCGCCGGCTCGAATTCGCATGAAGACAGAGGAGCGTGCGCGTTCCAGCAAGCCGGACCGGCGCTTGCACGCCGCGCAGCCGCGTCGATCATTGGCGACGACGCCGTCGGTTAGCAGGTGATGAAGCCGTTGGGGGGTCGATTCGGGCAGTTGCGCCAAACAATGGCGAAAGCCGCAATGCGCTTGCGCTTGCGCTTCACGCGATCCTCGGCAGGAGAGCGCGGATCTCCTCCGTCAGGCGCGAGGCCGCCCGCGCGTCGCCCGCCAAGAACGACAGCAGGTGACGCTGGAAGAGGCCGTCGAACAGGGCGTAGAGCGCGACCCTGGACATGGCGACCGGCTTACCCGCGAGTTCCGCATAGCGTGACGCGATCCGCCAGACCATGTCCTCCAGGCTCTTGTCGATCGCCTCGATGTCGGGGCGGAACGCCTGCTCATAAAAGGCTTGCGAGCGGAGGTCGTACCAGAGCCGGTGCATCTTGGCTTCCTGCGTCAGGGTCTCCTCGAGCTTGGCGCAAAAGCTGTCGAGAAGCGCCTCCCGGTTGGTCGCCATGGCGACGACGCTATCGTAGCGAGTGACGCATTTGGCCTTGTAGTAGCGCACGCCGCAACAGATCAGATCGATCTTGTCGCTGAAATAATAGTGCAGCACGCCATGCGAGAACACGGAGTTCTGCGCGATCTCGCGCAGGCTCGTGCGCGCGTAGCCGAGCTCGGCCAGCGTCTCGAGCGTCGCCTCAGCGAGCTCCACACGCCGAGATTCGAGCTTGTCCGCGCGCGCCCGCGCCCCCTTGACAGCAGGCGAAGCGCCGCGCCGCGAAGCTAGCGATGCGACCTGCGGCGTCAATCCTCGATCCTCTCCCCTCTTTTGGCCTTTCCCCCGTGGATGATGACACGGCCGAACGCAAAAATCACTACCCTTGACAGCTGGCTCAAGAAATCTTGACAGCTGTCAAAAGACAGCCGACACTCCGGCCACCGGACAGGCAAAGCCGCCGGCTCGAAAAAAGGGAGGAACGCGATGAGTGGACAATTGTCGGGCCGCAGCGCCTTGGTGACCGGAGGCGCACGCGGCATCGGCGCCGCTGTCGCGACGGCGCTGGCCAATGCCGGCGCGTCGATCATGGTCGCCGACATTCTGGAAGAACGCGGCCGGGAGACCGCCTCGGCATTGTCCCAGTCGGGGGTCAAGAGCAGCTTCGTGAAGCTCGACGTCGCCGACGACGAGCAATGGGCCGCCGCGGTCGAGACCACGGTCGCCCAACTGGGCGGCCTCGACATTCTCGTCAACAACGCAGGCGTCGAGATTACTTCGCTCGTCGTCGACCTCAAACCGGCCGACATCCGCAAGATGTGCGACGTCAACATTCTGGGCGTCGCGCTGGGCATGAAACACGCGTTCCGCGCCATGCGTCCAGGCGGCCCGGCGGGCAAGGGCGGGGCAGTCGTCAATGTCGCCTCGGTCGCCGCGACCATCGCGTTTCCCGCGATCTCGATTTATTCGGGCACGAAGTCGGCGGTCGATCGTATGACCCGCGTGGGGGCGATGGAGGCCGGTAAGCTGGGCTACGGGGTGCGCGTCAATTGCGTCTATCCCGGCCTGATCGCGACCGACATGGGCCTTCAGCTCGCCAACGACATCGTCGCAGTCGGCCTCGCCGCCGACATGGGCGCGGCGGTGCAGTCCGTCGTCGATCAGACCCCGCTCGGCCGCCTCGCCGAGGTCTCAGAAGTCGCGGACGCGATCGTGTTTCTGTGCTCGAAGGAAGCCCGCTTCGTCACCGGCGCCGGCCTGCCGGTCGACGGCGGCATGGGCATGTAAAGGGAGGAACGACAATGTCCAAGAAACGCCCCGTCGTCGTTTATGGCGTCTCCGGCTACACCGGACGCCTGGTCTGCGAATATCTGCGGGAATACAACGTGCCCTTCATCGCCGCAGGCCGCGACGGGAAGCGCGTGCGCGAGGTGGTCCACAAGATCCCCGGCATCGAGAACGCCGACTACGAAGTGGTCGAAGTCGCGCATGAGGTTCATGCGCTGACGGAGCTGTTCGGCGGCTCGAAGGTCGTCTGCAACGTCGTCGGCCCCTTCATCAAATACGGCGGAGCGGTCGTCGAGGCCTGCCTCGCGGCGGGCTGCCACTACACGGACACGACGGGCGAGCAGGATTGGGTGCTCAAATGCGCCGATGAATGGGGCGAGAGTTTCGCCAAGAAGGGTCTGCTGCTGTCGCCCAATCTCGCGCAGATGTACACGACCGGCGAGATCGCCGCCAACATCGCCCTCGAGACGCCCGGCCTGGACACGCTCGATATTCTCGTGTTCTGGAAGGGCTTTCCGACCTATGCCTCGACCCAGACCATATTCACCATCCTGAAGGCGAGCTGGTACTATCTGGAACAGAAGAAGTTCGTCGAATGGGACGTGACGGCGCGCGCCGACGTCGTCGTGCCCGGGCAGCACGAGACCGCCATCGCCGTTCCCTGGGGCGGCACTGCGCATCCGGTGTGGTTCCGCAACGATCCCCGCGTCGCCAATTGCAAGGCGATGGGCGGAGTGCTGGCGCGGACCGTGATGGAAGGCGTCGTGCAGACGACGCAGATGGTGAAACAGAACATCAAGCCGCTGCCGCTCGACCAGCAGGAAGTGGAACTCGGAAAAATCGCCGCGAGCGTTCAGGCGTCCATGCCGCCACGTGAAAATCCCCGCGTCAACACCTCGCTGGACTCGGTTTACGCGTCGGGACCGCTCGGCCGCAAGCACGTCGTCATCCACGGCAATTGCAACTATAAACAGACGGGCATGCTGCAGGCTTACGCCGCGTATCATCTGCTGCAGCAGCCGCCGCAGCGCATCGGTTTCGCCTCGGGCTGTCAAGCCTTTGGGCACCACGCCTTGCTCGGCCAGTTGCGCAGCTTCGGGCTGGTGATGAACCCGATCGTGACGATCCACGAATAGATGGCGCTACGTTCTGAAGGCGGAGGTCAAGACGATCCACCAGCGCAGGAATGGCTCGGACACTGCCAAGAGCCTTGACACATTGCCACTTCCGACCTGAGTTAGGTCGGGCGTGAAAGCGCGGCGGCGGCGAATTGAGCCGCGGATCTGTTGGCCGCCTCCGGCACGCCATTTGAGGAACCGCGTTGGAGATTCGACGCAATCCCTGGCTTTGGATGGCCGCCGCCTTCTGCGCCGCGCTGGCGCTGGCCGTCGGCGTCGTGGCGGCGTTCGGCGCCCGGAGCGACGGCTTCCGCATCGCGCTGGAAGCCACCGCCCGGCTCAATTTTCTTCTGTTCTGGCCTGCCTATGTCGGGGGCGCCCTGGTCGCGTTGTTCGGCAGCGTCTTCGCGCCTTTAAAAGACAACGCCCGCAATTTCGGCCTGGGGTTCGCCGCCGCGCTGCCCGTCCACCTCGGCCTTGTCGCCTGCCTCTGCGCGGCGGGAGACCCGCCCGGCGCCCGGACATTCATCGTCTTCGGCGCGGCGGCGATCTTCACCTACGTTCTCGCGCTTCTTTCCATCCCTCGCGTTCGGCGGATGCTGCCCGACCGCTTCCTGCCGCTGATTCGCTGGCTTGCGACGAATTACATTATGTACGCGTTTATCAAGGATTTCGCCCGACACGGGGTCGGCGGTTTCTACGCCGCCGGCGGCCTCCACGAGATTGTCAAATATGCCCCCTTCGCCGCCCTGGCGATCCTCGGTCCGATGTTGCGGTTCGCCGCCTGGATTCAGAAGCTGAGAGGTCAGGCTCGAAAACTGAACGTCCGACAGCAGGCTTGAGCTGACGGCGGGCTTTAGCGCGTCAATTCTTCGCCGAGAGGCGAGGAGAGGCGCAGCTGGCTGGCGGGTTCGTTCGTGAGCGAAGCGGAAAGCGTATCGGTGATGACCGAGGCGTCTTCGCCATCGGGAGCGGCGTTCAAGAGAATTTCCTGCACGGTCCGACCGGAGCGGCGCCTAACCGCGCGCTTCTTCGGATAGGCCTTGAGCCGGGCGACGTCGAAGGGCGGGTCCTGCCAGCCGTGCACCGCCTGCTCGTAAGAGCGCGCCGCCGGCCGGCGGTTGCCGCGCAGAACGCGGCGCCGGAACCAGATTTTCAAAATGAGGTCGTCGATCGATTCGAAGCAATCCGAGACGGCGCAACAGAGTTCGTCGATGTCGCTCGCCGCCATCGCGACCATCTTGAGCTCGGCTTGGCCGCTCGTGCATTTCCGCGGCGATCCCTTGAAATATCCCTCCTCTCCGGTCGTCGGGTCGCAGTCGAAGAACGCGTGCACCACGTCGTTCCTCGCATCGCGAATCGCGTCGAAAAGAACCCCGGTCTCAAAGCCCTGCTCCCAAAGACGGCGATCGTCTCTTGTTTTCAGCTCGTGCTTCAGAAGGTTGGTGAAGAGCAGGACGAGCGAGACGTTTCCCATACCGGCGACCACCAGTTCGCCGACCTCCTGCGTCCAGCCGCCCGTGACCCAGACGAGGGAAGCGAATTTCCGCTCGAGCGCATTCCAGGCGAAGTTGACGAATCCGATGCTGGCCAGATGCTCGTCGTCGAGCCCGGTCCATTGCCGTCGAATCAAAGGCGTGTTCTCGAACACGACATTTCCCCGTTCGCGAAAGCCAGTCCGGACCAGAAGCTCGCCCCGGCATTGGCCCGCCTGCTAACAGTCGATCCGGAGCGCGATCCTCGAACCCTAACACGAAACAAGGGGAAGCAAGAGCACGATAATTCACGCGCGCACCGTGTGATAGCCGCGCGCGATGAGCGCCGCCGGCGCGACCAGCGGTCGCGCCTACACGGACCCGATGCTGCGCCGTTGTAGCCGCGCGCGATGAGCGCGGCCGGCGCGACCAGCGGTCGCGAGTGTCAGGCCCGCGCGCGTTGCGCGGCTGGCGCGCCCAGCGGTCGCGAGTGACGGGCCCAGGCTGTGTGAAAACCGCGGGTCGTTGTCCTGACCGACCCGAAGTTTGAGCCCAGGGTCGAATTGTCTTGCCATAAGAACAAATCAGGATCATAATGCACTTTGGGCATCCGGATGCGGACGTCCTTCTCTCAACCGAACCGGCGAGAGAGAGGCAAGCATGGACGAAAATACAGGCGCCGGCCGTCAAGCGACGGCTCGATGCCTATGGCTCTTGGGCGAGGGCGCATTCGCTGGCGCGCCGCAGCGAGGGCTGCGACCCCCTCGCCCGCGAAGCGGGAGAGGACGGCGCGGCGAAGCCGCGCCAGGTGAGGGGACGGGCAACCGACGAAACCTCGCGGCCGGACGTCAATGCCTGCCGCCCGGCGCTCTCAACCCTCACCTGGCGCTTCGCGCCTGTCCTCTCCCGCTTCGCGGGCGAGGGGTTCGCGACGGCTTGGGAGATTACAAAACAATTTGGATTTTGGCCTAAGTGATTGAAAAGCCCCAATTCATGGAAGACTTTTGCTTTGCTCCGGCTTTCCCTGGCTTTGCTCCGGCTTTCCCTGGCTTTGCTCCGGCTTTCCCTGGCTTTGCTCCGGCTTTCCCCGGCTTTGCTCCGGCGTTCCCAGGCTTTGCTCCGGGTCCCGCCGATTTTGACGGGAATGGCGAAGACGAGTCTCGAAGGACGAGGGTTTCGGTTCCAGCCATGAACTTTGAAAGGCCGTCCCCATGACCGCCTCCCCCCGCGCCGACAACATGCGCGTCATCCGCGCGCCGCGCGGCCCGGAGCGAACCGCGAAAAGCTGGCTCACCGAGGCCCCGCTCAGGATGCTGATGAACAACCTCGACCCGGACGTCGCCGAAAGGCCGGGCGAGCTCGTCGTCTATGGCGGCATCGGGCGCGCCGCGCGCGACTGGCCGGCCTTCGACCGGATCGTTGCGACGCTTCGCCGTCTCGAGGCCGACGAGACCTTGCTCGTGCAATCGGGCAAGCCGGTCGGGGTCTTCCGCACCCATCCCGACGCGCCGCGGGTGCTGATCGCCAATTCGAATCTCGTGCCGCACTGGGCGACCTGGGATCACTTCAACGAGCTCGACCGCAAGGGGCTCATGATGTACGGCCAGATGACGGCGGGCTCGTGGATCTACATCGGCTCTCAGGGCATCGTTCAGGGCACCTACGAGACCTTTGTCGAGATGGGGCGCCAGCACTTTGGCGGCGACCTTTCCGGCAAATGGATTCTGACCGCGGGCCTTGGCGGCATGGGCGGGGCGCAGCCGCTCGCGGCGACCTTCGCCGGCGCCTCGATGCTGGCCGTCGAGTGCCGACCGTCCAGCATCGAATTCCGCCTGCGCACCGGCTACGTCGACGTGGCGGCGAGGGACCTCGACGACGCGCTTTCGATCATCGAGACCTCCACCAGGCAGCGCAAGGCCGTGTCGGTCGCGCTGCTGGGCAACGCAGCCGAGGTCATGCCCGAGCTCGTGCGCCGCGGCGTCAGGCCCGACATCGTCACCGACCAGACTTCCGCCCATGATCCGGTCAACGGCTACCTGCCGAAGGACTGGGCGCTGCAGGAGTGGGAGGGGCGGCGTGCGAGCGACCCGAAGGGCGTCGAGCGCGCGGCGAAAGCGTCCATGGCGGAGCACGTGCGGGCGATGCTCGCCTACGCCCATTCCGGGGTCCCGACCGTCGACTACGGCAACAACATCCGCCAGATGGCGTTCGAGGAAGGGGTCGCGGACGCCTTCGACTTCCCGGGCTTCGTGCCGGCCTATGTGCGGCCGCTCTTCTGCAAAGGGATCGGCCCCTTCCGCTGGGTCGCGCTGTCGGGCGACCCGGAAGACATTTTCAAGACCGACGCCAAGGTGAAGGAGCTGACGCCCGGCGACGCGCATCTGCACAATTGGCTCGACATGGCGCGCGCGCGCATCAAGTTCCAGGGGCTGCCGGCGCGCATCTGCTGGGTGGGCCTCGGCGACCGCCACCGCCTCGGCCTCGCCTTCAACGAGATGGTGGCGAGCGGCGAGTTGAAGGCGCCGATCGTCATCGGCCGCGACCATCTCGACTCGGGCTCTGTCGCTTCTCCGAACCGCGAGACCGAATCGATGCAGGACGGCTCCGACGCCGTCTCCGACTGGCCGATGCTGAACGCACTCCTGAACTGCGCCTCGGGCGCGACCTGGGTGTCGCTGCATCACGGCGGCGGCGTCGGCATGGGCTTTTCGCAGCACGCCGGCGTGGTGATCGTCTGCGACGGCACGCCCGAGGCCGCGCGCCGCATCGAGCGAGTGTTGTGGAACGACCCCGCGACCGGCGTCATGCGCCACGCCGACGCCGGCTACGAGAGCGCGATCGAATGCGCTCGGGAGAAGGGGCTGGATTTGCCGAGCCTCCCTTGATTCCGTCGCACCGCTTGCGGGGAGAGGGCCAGGGTGAGGGCTACGCCAGACGGAAGAGGCGGCCGGGTGGCCAAGATCGGAGTCAGGCGCAGCCCCTCATCCGGCGCTTCGCGCCACCTTCTCCCCGCAAAGCGGGGAGAAGGACTCGCCCCCTCAATCCGCGACGTCTTCGATCACCGCGTCGGCAATCGCCCGCTTGGTGATGACGCCGACGACGTCGCTCGCCTTCGGCCGGCCGTCGCCATGAAACACGATCGCTGCGCCGGACTGATGACGTTTCAGCCGCACCAGCGCGAGGCTCAGGAGGTCGGTGTCGCGGCAAAGAGCAGGGCGCTTTTCGACGAACCGGTCGACGAGCGCGGTCGGATTGGTTCGCGCCTCCCGCCAGAGGCCCGATCGCGGGTTAACGAGACCGACGATGCGTCCCTCCCGCTCGACCACGATGGCGCGCAGATCGTCCTCCACTTCGGCGTCGACCGCTTCGTTCAGCGTCGTGCCGGCCTTCGCCAGGATGAACCGGCGCTCCATGACGTCCTGCGCCTGTTTCACCAGGTAGAGATTCATGCGGCGCTCTTTCGGGATGTGGTGGCCGCGGTGACGAAGCTTGACGGTGTAGATCGTTTCGCCGATCAGCCAGCGCCGGACGCCCGCCGCTACCGCGACCGCGACGATGACCGGGACGATGATCGCGTAATCGCGCGTCATCTCGAACACCATGATAATCGCCGTCATGACGGCGCCCGTTCCCGCGCCGACGACCGCCGCCATGCCGACGATCGCCGCCGACGGAGCGGTCAGGCCTGCATGAGGAAAGAGGAGGCCGGCCACGGCGGCGAATGCGGCGCCGAGCGTTGCGCCGAGAAAGAGCGACGGCGAGAAGATGCCGCCCGAGGCGCCGCAGCCGAGGCTGATCGTGGTGGCGAGAAGCTTCAGGCAAAACAGCAGCGCGAGCAAACCGGCTGCGGTCATCTGGTCGTTGAGGACCGACTGAATGACGCCGTAGCCGACGCCGTCGATATAGGAATGGCCGAAGGCGCGGGTGAGCACGACCATCATGATGCCGACCGCCGCCATGCCGACGACGTTTTGCACGTAGGCGCCGCCCGGCAGACGCGGGAAATTGTCTTCCATGACCACGAGCAGGCGAATGAACGCCCAAGAGGCCACTCCGCACAGGACGCCGAGATTCACGAACGCCAGCCCCTCCTCGAAGCTGAAGGACTGCGCCAGCGGAAACTGAATCTCGGGAACGATGAAGGCCGGGTCCGGCCCGATCAGGATTCGGCCGATCAATGTCGCTGCGCCGGTCGCGACCACGACCGGAAGAAAGGTCCGGTTGGAGACCTCGGGCAGCAGGATTTCGAGCGCGAAAAGCACGCCGCCGAGCGGCGTGTTGAAAGTCGCCGCAATGCCGGCGCCGGCGCCGGCGGAGAGCAGCGTCACCTTCTGCCAGGTCGAGAGCCCGATCGCCTGGGAGAAGGCCGAACCCAGCGCCGCGCCGATCTGAATGATCGGGCCTTCCCGCCCGACCGCCGCTCCGCTGCCGATCGACAAAGCCGAGGCCAGCGACTTGATGACCGCCACCTGCCAACGGATGTTGCCGCCGCCGTAGAAGATCGAGTCCATCACCTCGGGCACGCCGTGTCCCTTGGCCTCGGGCGCGAAGCGCTGAACGAGATAGACGACGATCACCCCGCCGACGATCGGCGAGAGAATCAGGAAGTAGCCGAAGGGGCTCGGTCCTTCGAGGAAATTCGCGTTGTAGTGGAAGCTGAGGAAGCCACCGTAGAAAGCGTTGTGGATGAACCCGATCAGCGCGCGTAAGCCCACCGCCCCGAACCCCGTGAATACGCCGATGAAGAGCGCGAGAAGGCAGAGGACGAGAAGGCCGACGCGCCGCTCCTCCTTCGGGCTCGGCCTGGAGGCCACGAGGACCGGCTGATCGCCGGCCTTGACGGAATACGGTAGCGCCTGCTCCATCAGATCCATCCAAGTCGAACCGACCATCAAGGTCGGCGTCCGCTTCGTCGAGCGGGACGCGTGAGACGTCGGCAAACCCGTCGCCGCGGGAGCGATTGTCTGGCCGGCAATCGAGTCGTCGGGAATCGGCGCCCCGATGACGCCGCAGGCTGTCGACTCGGAATGCGAAAAGGTCAAGGAAAAATGGCAGAACCTTGACGGCCGCGCGGCACTCTGGCTCGACGCGCCAGCGCTTCACAGCGCAAGCGGGGCGGTGGGGGAAGGCCCGAGCCACGCGAAAGCGCGTTCGAGAAAATCCTGTCCGCCAGAGCGCGGCCATTCGCCGTGCGCGATGATCGCGCGCTCGCAGTTCCAGCCCAAGACCTTGTCGCGCGCGACGCGGGCCGGCGCCCGATCGCTGAAGGAGGAGCGCAAGTCGCGCGGAGCGCCAGGATTGGCGGCGGCGATTCCACCAAGCCGGGCCAGCGGCCGCTTCCACCACGACCAGTTCTCGCGCAAAAACCTTTCATCGAAGGCCTGCACGAGATCGGCGATCAGCGCAGTCCGCGAAGGGCGGTGGAAGAAGACGACCTCATCCATCATACGCGATCCGCGGAACCATGCCTGATCGAAGTCAGGCCCCCATTCCGTGGGCGGCGAATCCTTCAGAGGCTCGGCGAACGCGAGGTCGCGGCGGCGTCTGATCGTCGACTCCGGTCCCCACAATTGCGCCTCGGCCCAGGCAGCCTTCCACTCGGCGAGGTAGAGGTGATGCAGCTTGTTGGGGCTGACGAGATGCGCGACCGAGCCGAGCTCGTCGACCTCGCCGCGAAGCTCATTGTCGAGCCGGACGGGGGACCACACCCAGAGGCAGCCGCCGGCAAGGCGGGCGATCGCGCTGCGGGTCGGGTAAGGAAATCCATAAAAGCCGACGATGTCGCCCTCGGCGACCCACAATGCGTCGTCGACCTTTTGGAGCCGCGGCATCTGGAGGCGCCTCCTCGGCGGACAAAACATTGGGATCATCATCGAGAGGACCCCGGATCCGAGCCTATCAGATTCACTCAAGTTCTCGAACCTGCTGGCGGCCGGCGAGTCCGCTTCGCCGCGAAGCGGAAGATATGCCGACGAACAGCTCCAACATCTCCCAGGCCCGCCGCCGCGAGGGTTAAATCGCCGTCAGGCGCTTCGTTCGCAAGCCGGGGAAGAAGCCCGAGCAGCCGAGCTTTGTTGTGAACGGCTGGAATCGCAACGATCAGACGGTTTCGACGAATCCACGGCGACGAGATGCGGCATTGCGCTATCGTCGACGAGATGTCTCAGGAGCCGCTCTTCGGCTCCTGCGCCAAGCCCGCGTGGGGATGCCGTCGGTCGCCGCGCTTGTTCGATCTCCGGACATAGGTGATACTCGCCTCGGGATGCTCGTGCTTGGCCTTGAGGGCGGCTATGAGCGCGTCCTCGGCGTCGATGGTGAGCGTCTCGGAGCGGTCGCGAAGCCTGAGCCCAACCGTATGTTCAATGGCCATGTCCGCCTCCGATCGTGACGAACGCCGCAGCCGAGGCGTCAATGCAGGCAGCGGGAACGTAACGTCCGAGGCAGACGAATAGCACGAGGACGGATGCGCTTGGAGTCCGTCTTGCCGGCTGCCTGCAGAAGCGTGGCGAAGCAACTCGACGTTAGTGAAGGCTACAGCCGCTTCGAGCGGACCGTTCGCTTGACGCGCTCCGCGCGAGCATTTTGCCTACGAAATTGCAGTGGAAAGCGGAGGTCAACTCTTGAGGGAGAGGGCGTCACGACCTGAACAGCCTCGAATATTGGGTCTCGTGTCGCATGCTCGCGATGTCGGAGCGGAAGGCGGCCGAACCGAGATCGGCGAGGGTCGACCCGGTCGCCTCGCGCGCCAGCGCGCGGACGCGCGGCAGCAGCGCGGCGAGAATTTTCTGCCCCGCGGTCTGGCCGATCGGGCCTAGCCGCACCGCGGCGGAGACCAGGTTGGCCAGAAGCGCCAGCACGAAGGCCTGGAGGCTCAATTCAAGCGGCAGATCGTGGCCGGCGGCGGCCGCGGCGACGGCGACCGGATAGGCAATGCGCTCCTCCTTGGCGAGCTCGCGCAACGGTTCGCAATCCCAGGCGGCGCGGGCGGCGGCGACGAAGGCAAAACCTTGTGCGGTCGTCTCGAGCCGCCGCTCGGTCGAGGCGGCGAGCGCGACGGCGAGGTTGCTCGAGTCGAGGAGCGCCAGCCAGTCGCCGGCCTCCGCCGCACGGAAGGCGGCGGCGAACAGGATCGCGTCGGCGCGCGGGGCGCCGAAGGTCAGGAGATCGACAAGCCACCCCCCGAGGGAGCGCGCGTCGGAAATGTCGCCCGCTTCCACCGCCCATTCGAGCCCGTGCGAGTAGGCGAAGGAGCCCACCGGGAACGCCGGGGACAGCCACAGCATCAGCGGCAGCAGCGCGGCGTCGGGCTCAGCGTGGCCCATGTCCACGGTCGTGGGCGTCGTGGTCAAGCTCGTGACGATGGTCGGGATGATCGCAATGCTCATGATCATGCCCGTCATCGGTATGATCGTGAGGCCCGTGGCCGGGGCGGGCGTGTTCGTGCGGGTGCGGATGGTCATGCGCGCCGTGATCGTGCGGGTGGTGGCCGTGACGAGAATGCTCGGCCCCGCTATGCGAAGGCTCGGCCCGGACATAGGCGCCGCCTTCCGGATTAAAGGGCGCCTCGACGGGCGTGACGCGCGCCCCCAAACCTTTCGCCATGTCCTCGATCACCGGGTCGCGGCGGATGCGAAGCGCCTTCGGGGTCAATTCGGTCGGCAGATGCCGGTTGCCGAGATGCCAGGCGACTCGCATCAGGGCCAGCGGGTCAACAGCGCGGATTTCGGCAAGCGACTCGGGCGCCGCCAAAACCTCGACGATGCGCCCGTCCTCGAGTCTGAGCCCGTCGCCGCCGCGCAGCATCGCCGCCTCCGGCAGGTCGAGCAGGAAGGCGAGGCCGCCGACGCCGGTCATGACAAAGCGACGGCGGTAGCGCTCATCGAACTCGAGCACCACGCTGTCGGCCGGGTCGCCCGTCCAGGCGCCCGCGGCGATAACCTTGTCCGCCCGCAGCATGCTCTTCCTTTCCGCCTGGGCCCTCCGCCCAGCATGGACGAGCGCCGATGAGAACGCCAGCCGGCCTGTAAGCCGGGTTCTGTATGGCCGGAGTTTTGCTCCGACGTGACGGCCATTCCTCTGGGACGCCCGTCGCCGGGCACCTCAAGCAACCAACCCGAGCGACAAGGCCAACGGATCAAGGCCCCGCGAGAGAACCCGCGCGTCGCTCCTATTCGGTCTTGCTCCCGGCGGGGCTTGCCGTGCCGCCGACGTTGCCGCCGGCGCGGTGCGCTCTTACCGCACCCTTTCACCCTTACCCCGATGGACCTTCGGCCCGTCTGGGCGGTTTGCTTTCTGTGGCGCTTTCCCTGGGGTCGCCCCCGCCGGACGTTATCCGGCGCCGCATCCGTATGGAGCCCGGACTTTCCTCCGCTTCGAACGAAGCGGCGGCCGTCCGGCCGACTGGCGCGAAACGCATATGAGGGGCGACTGGCGGCGGTCAAGGAGAAACGGAGGACGGTGTCCGAGCCGCCGCCGTCAGGGAAAAAATTCATCCTCGTAACTGCTATTGACACGAGGGTGAGCGACATTTAGCTGCGTTGGCGCATTAAGAGGCTGAAGATCGAAGGAGTTTGAAGGGTTGGCGTTCGCAGAAAAAGAGCTCGTCGAACTCGTTCAGATTGCGCAAGCGGGGGGAAGTCTGGAGGTCGACGCTCGAAACTACACGGCGGATGATCTGCTCGCCCTTGCTCGCGCGCTGCAGCCGGACTGCGAATTGACCCTCAGGAATTGCGAAGTCAAGTCGGCCAAGGATCTCGCCGCCATCGTGGCGGGGGCGCCGGGAAGAGTGACGATCTCCTAGCGGGGCTGTGGCTGCGTTTATTGCACGTTCTGCCGGGCGGAGGCGGTCCTGGCGATGCACTCCACGGTTACATCGCGGGCAATGCGGCGCCTGAGCGGCGCCGCGTAGGCTTCGCACGCATCCAGGGACGAGAAGGTCGGCTGGCCGCCATAGCTCAAACAGGAATGCGCGAGACGCCCCGCCGAGAGGAACGCCTGGCACCAGACGAGGGCGTAGATCGTGATCATTCTCGAGATGCTTCCCCCTCGTCCGTGCACGCCAAGCTTAAGCCCGCGGCCGCTTCGGCGGCAATGCGTCTTAAGATCCCTCAAAGACTTACGGGCCTTCAGGGCGCGCAGGGAAGGGTCGTCGTTCATTGCAGCTTCACCTGGTTTGTGGGAATGTGCCCCCCAGGCGGGCGGGCTGGCCCGCCTGCGCGGCTCCCGCTGCGATAGAGGGGGCGTCCTTTATCGAAGGGCGGCGCTTTACAGCCAAAAATGACGGACGGGAGATCGTTTCCATGAAAAAGATGTTGGCTCTTTCGCTGGCGCTGGCCGCCGCCGCGTCGGTTTCGGCCTGCCAAACGCCGCAGCAGCAGAACGCTCTCGCCGGCGGTGCGCTTGGGGCCGGGGCTGGCGCGATCGTCGGTTCGGCGGTCTCCAACGGCAGCGCCGGCGGCGCGCTGGCAGGCGCGGCGATCGGCGCAGCGTCGGGCGCGATGATCGGCGCCGCCGCGACGCCGACCTATCAGGGACGTTGCGCGCGCTGGGGCTACGACTACAACGGCAACCGCATCTGCGTTGCGTATTATTGAGCACGGAGACGCCGCTGTCGGATTTCCGGTATCGAACAAGCGTGATGGCCGGGCCCGTCCCGGCCCATCTGTACAATTCGGCGTAGGCCAGACTGGCAGGCGTCCAGGTGTTTCGATAAGGCTCGCGTATGAAGATCGATGGTTTGCATCGGCATGAGCGCGTAAATGGCAGGGTCGAGCCCGGCCACGAGACTTTGTGAGCGCCGGTCCAATCCCCGATAGCCCCATTGCCTCGCGCTTCATCGCGTCGCCCAATCACGGCGAACGCCGCACACGTCCGAGCTGCCTCATCCTGCACTACACCGGCATGGCGACGGCCGAGGCGGCGCTCGACCTGCTCATCGACCCGGCGTCCGAAGTGTCGTCCCATTACTTCGTCTGGGAGGACGGCCGGATCGACCAGCTCGTCGCCGAGAGCGCACGCGCCTGGCACGCCGGCAAGGCATTCTGGAAGGGCGAGAGCGATCTGAACTCCGCTTCGATCGGCATCGAGATCGCCAATCCCGGTCATGACGGCGGCCTGCCGCCATTCCCAGACAGTCAGATCGCGGCGACGATCGCGCTCGCGCGGGACATTTCGTCGCGCTGGAAAATCCTGCCCGAGCGTGTGCTCGGGCATTCCGACGTCGCGCCCGGCCGCAAGCGCGATCCAGGCGAGGCTTTTCCCTGGCGGCGGCTCAAGCAAGGCGGAGTCGGCCACTGGGTCGAGCCTGCGCCCGTCAGCGGCGAAGCGCTATTCCGCGATGAGGAGGAAGGACCGCCGGTCAGGGCGCTGCAGGCGATGCTGGCGCTCTACGGCTACGGCGTGGAACTGACCGGCGTCTACGACCGGCGCACGCGCGCCGTGGTGGAGGCCTTCCAGCGCCATTTCCGGCCCGAGCGCATAGACGGCGAGGCGGACGTGTCCACCGTTGGGACGCTGAAGGCGCTGATCGAGGGGCTGGCGAAATAACGCTTCTTCAAGACCGCCAGCGTGCTGCGGTCTCGGCCGCGAAGTCGCGATAGCGCTTGAGCGGGCGACCGAGCATGCCGACGAGGCGGTCGACGTCGCCCTCGGCGGGCAGCATGCCGTCGGTCTGGAACCGGTCGGCCATCACCTTCATGTCGTAGGCCATCCAGTCGGGCGCGCGGGCCCTGACCGCGCGCTCGAAGGCGCCGGTGTCGTTCCCGCCATAGACGACATTGCGGCCGAGCGCTTCCGACCAGATCGCGGCTACCGACGTCCCGGTGAGGACGTCGGGCCCAACGACGTCGATCGAGAGCTGCGGCAGCGGGCTCTGCCGACCGTTCGCGTCGCAAAAGCTCCAAGGCCGCGATCTCGGCGATGTCCGCGGCGCTGACCATCGCCAGGCCCTTGCTTCCGATCGGCATCGGATAGAGGCCGGCTCCGGCGATCGCGTCCTTGAGGCCGAGGTCGTTGTCCATGAAATAGGCCGGCCGGAGGATGGTCGCCGGCAGCCGCATCTCCCTGATCATTTGTTCGGCAGTATATTTGCCGGCGAAGTGCGGGACGTTGACGTAGCGGTCGCTGTGGATGACGGAGAAATAGACGATCCGCTCGACCCCCGCCTCGCAGGCGACGTTGAGGGCGATCAGCGCCTGCGTCAGTTCGTCGGACGTAACCGCGTTCAGGAGGAACATCGTGCGCGTCCCGGCCAGCGCCGCGCGAACCGAATCGACGTTCATCAGATCGCCCTTGGCGACCTTTACGCCTTGCGGAAATGAGGCTTTCTCCGGATTGCGCGCGAAGGCGCGGACATCAGCGCCGCGCTCGGCCAGGAGCTTGACCACCTGCGAACCGATCGTTCCCGTTGCGCCCGTCACAAGGATGCTCATACGCGTTCTCCAAAGGCATTTTCACTCCGGCAGAATCGCCCAGGCGCCTCTCCGTTGCAACGGGGGGCGCGTCATATGTCGAGGATCGCCTCGTACACGCTGCGCACGCGCTTTCGCGTCTCTCCCAGCGCCGCGACAAAAGCCTCGAAATCGGGAAAGCCGGTCGCGGCGGCGATGCGGCGCTTGACACCGGCGGCGGCTCTCGCGGGATCGAACGGCCCGGCGATGGCGAGGCGCATGAACTGGGTCGCGTCGGTGTAAAGGCGGTGCGCTTCGATGAGCGTTTCGACCTGGTCGCCCGAGAGGAGGCCCGCCGCGCCGGCTTTGTCGATCACCCTTCGGGTCGAAACGTCCAGGATGTCAGGACGCGCATGGGCGAAAGCGAGGCTCAGATGCTGCGCGACGAACTCGATATCCATCAGGCCGCCCTTGGCGAGCTTTAGGTCCCAAGGATCGGCGTCCCCTTTCTCGTGAGCGATTAGCGCCCGCATTTTGCGCACCTCGTAGGCCACTTTTTCCGGATCCCGCTTGTGCACGAGAATCTGGCGAACGGTCATCCCGATCTCGCCCGCAAGGCTCGCCTCGCCGGCGACAACCCGGGCGCGCGTCAGCGCCATATGCTCCCAAGTCTCCGCCTCGTCCCGCTGGTAGAGGGCGAAAGCGGAGAACTGGGTCGCCAGCGGGCCCTTCCTGCCCGAGGGCCTGAGCCGCATGTCAACATCGTAAAGTCTGCCTGCCCGGGTCGGCGCAGTCAGCGCGGCGAGCAGGCGTTGGGTCAGCCGCGAATAATAGACGCCGGCGCCGAGCGGCCTCGCCCCCTCGGACTCTCCGGCGTCGGCCGGAAAGTCGTAAATCAGGATGAGGTCGAGATCGGATGCCGCCGTCATCTCGCGCGAGCCAAGCTTGCCCATCGCCACGACGGCCATGCGTCCTCCGCGCACCGTGCCGTGGTCGGCGGCGAAGGCATCCCCGACCCGCTTCAGCAGCGTTCCGACCAGGCCTTGCGCAAGGGCGCTGTAGGCCTGCCCGGCCCGGTCAGGATCGAGCCGGCCCGAGAGGAGATTGAGGCCGACGAGGAACATCTCCTCCGCTGCAAAATTGCGCGTCCGGTCGAGCGCGTCCTCGAAGGTGCGGGACTGCCCCACATAGGCGTCGGCCCGCTCGCGCATGTTCTCCTCGCCGAGGCTCTCCTCGAAATTGTTTACTCGGCCCGGATCGATGGCCGAGTCGAGCACGTGCGGGCGGGTCGTGACGACCTGGGCGAGCCGCGGAGCGGAGCCGAGCACGTCGCCGAACAATTCACGCACGTGCGCGTTCGAGCGCAGGATCGACAGGAGTTCGACCGAGGCGTTCATATGCGCCATCGCCTCGTCGAAGGCAGCGAGCGCCGCATCGGCGTCGCCCGACCCGGCGAAAGCCTCGAGCAGCGCGGGCGTGAGCTCGGTCAGCACCTCCCTCGCCCGGGCGCTGCGCACCGCCGGCCGGCGGCCGAAATGCCAGCCTCGAACCGTCTCGGCCGCCGCCTCCGGATGGCGGAATCCAATTCGGCGCAGGGTGGCCTGAGTCTCCGGGTCATCGACGACGCCGGTGAAGACGAGATTGCCCGAAGTCCCACTCAGCGTCGGCGCGTCCTCGAACAGCCGCGCATAATGCCGCTCGACCCGCGTCAGATGCAGGGTCAGCTCGCTGGCGAAGGACTCGAGCCGCGCGTAGCCGCAAAACCTGGCGAACCGCGCGAGCTCGGCGCGTTCGAACGGCAGGCGCTGCGTCTGCTCGTCGGCGACCATCTGCAGCCGGTGCTCGACGCGGCGTAGGAAGACATAGGCCCTGCTCAGGTCATCGACAGCCTCGGCGGTCACCCACTTGTCGGCGTGGAGCTGGCGCAGCATGTCGAGGGTGCGCGGCCCTCGCATCTGCGGCCGCCTCCCGCCGAAAATGAGCTGCTGCGTCTGGACGAAGAATTCCACTTCACGGATGCCGCCGCGACCCAGCTTAACGTCGTGGCCGGGAACGACGACGCGGTCATGCCCGCGAATCGCATGGATCTGACGCTTCATCGCATGGATGTCGGCGATCGCGGCATAGTCGAAGTACTTGCGCCAGATGAAGGGCGCGAGGTCGGCGAGAAAGCGCTGGCCGAGAGAGAGGTCGCCCGCCGCGGGGCGGGCCTTGATCAGCGCCGCGCGCTCCCAATTCTGGCCGAGCGTCTCGTAATAGGCATAGGCGCTGAGGGTCGAGAGAGCGACCGGGGTCGAGGCGGGGTCGGGCCTGAGGCGCAGGTCGACTCTGAGAACGTAGCCGTCGCTCGTGCGTTCCTGCAGGAGACGGGCGAGCGCCTTGGTGATGCGCACGAAGAGAGGGGCAGGCTCCACGCCTTCGGGGATCGTCGCGGCGGCCGCGTCGTAAAGCACGATGAGGTCGATGTCGCTGGAATAGTTGAGCTCGCGCGCGCCGTACTTGCCGAGCGCGAGGACGACCACGCCCGATCCTGTCTGCGGGTCGGGCGCCTCGGGATCGAGCGCGAGGCGGCCGATGCGCGCATTCTGGCGCAGAAGAAAGCTCAACGCGGCCCCGACGGCCGCGTCGGCGAATAGGGTCAACGCCTCGGTCGCCTCGGCCACATCCCACACTCCGCCGAGATCGGCGAGCGCGACGACGAGCGCGATTTCGCGCTTCGACCGGCGGAGCGCGCGCATCAGCTCGGCTTCCTCCCCGTCGCGCCGCTCGGCGAGCGCCGCGATGACCGCGTCGAGCAACTCTTGCGGCGGCCGCGAGAGCAGACGGGCAAGCCGGGCGGGGTCTTCGACGACGAGGGTCCATAGATAAGGCGAATGGTCGGCGATGCCGAGGAGAAGGTCACGAACCGTTTCGCGCTCGAGCGCCGGGACGAGGGCGCCTGCCTCCGGCTCCGCCGCCAGGGCCGCGAGCTTGCGACGCGCTGCGGCCGGCGCGGCGAGGCGCGGGGCGGCGAGCAGGCTTTCAGCCAGCGACGGGCTCACGCACGCCCCCGTCGGCCGGCGCCCGCAGCAACGGCGGCGCAGGCTCCGCGGGCAACGTCACGCGCACGCGCAATCCCGGCTCATTGTCCTCGAGCTCGACCGTGCCCCCATGCATCCGCGCCACGGCGGCGGCGAGCGAAAGACCAAGCCCGGAGCCAGGCCGCGAACGCGAGCCTTCGAGGCGGACGAAGCGGTCGAGGACGCGCGCCCGATCGGCGGCCGCGATCCCGGGGCCTCGATCGGCGACCGTGAGCACCACCGAACCGTCGGCCCGGCGGGCGGAGATGACGACCTCCGGCCTGAGGTCGGCGACCGCGCCTTCTTTCGGGGCGGCGTATTTGAGGGCGTTGTCGACCAGGTTGGCGATGGTCTGGCCGATGAGCTCGCGGTTTCCGCGCACGCCAAGCTGGCCCCAGGTCTGAACCCTCAGTGCGACGCCCGCCTCCTCGGCGATTGGTTCGTAGAGCTCGGCGACGCTGCGGGCCGCTTCGCCGATGTCGAACGGCTGGAGCGCCCCGACGTCGGCGCCCGCCTCGGCGCGCGCAATCAGGAGGAGCGCGTTGAAGACCCTGATCAGGCTGTCGGACTCCTCGATCGTCTTCTCGAGGGCGGCCCTGTAGCCGGCGGCGTCGCCTTCGAAGGCGAGCGCGGCCTCGGCGTGATTGCGCAGACGGGTGAGCGGAGTGCGCAGGTCGTGCGCGATGTTGTCGGACACCTCGCGCAAACCCTGCATGAGATCACTGATTCGCGCGAGCATCTCGTTGAGACCCTCGGCCAGGCGGTCGATCTCGTCACCCGAGCCGGAAACCGGCAGCCGGCGGGTCAAGTCGCCTGCCATAATGCCATGCGCGGACGTATTCATGTCGTCGATGCGCTTCAGCACCCGCCGGGCGACGAACAGCGCGCCGAGCGCAGCCAGCACGGCGAAGAAGATCAGCGAAATGGCCAGTGCGCGCACCATGACTTTTTCAATTCGGCCGCGATCGGAGAGGTCGTGCCCCACCAAAAGCAGGAACCCCGGCGGCAGCCGGTAAACCCGAACGAGCGCCTGGTGCGTCCGCTCGCCGCCGACGTTGCTGCGGTAGAAGACGTCCACAAACCCCGGCCGTTCGAGGACCCCGAGCGGGATCTGCTCGACATTGCCGGCGAGCGGCTCCCCCGCAGGGTTCGTCAGCAGATAGAGCGACGCGCCCGGCTCGCGCTTTCGCATCTCGATCACGGAATAGAGCCCCATCAACCCATCGCGGTCGTAGGTGTCGATGAGGCCTTTGGCCTCCACGTCGATGGTTCGGGCGGTCTCCTGGTCGACAAGCTTGACGACTTGCCAGGCGACGGCGGTCAACACGATGCCCGCGCCCACGGCGCTGAGCGCAAGGATAGCCAGCGCGAGCCGGAAGGCGGTAGCTCGGAAGAGCTTACCGAGCGCCGTCACGAATCATGTATCCCGCGCCGCGCTCAGTCTTCAGCAACGGCGCGCCGAAAGGAGTGTCGATCTTGGCGCGCAGGCGCGAAATATGGACGTCGATGACGTTCGTCTGCGGGTCGAAATGGTAGTCCCACACATGCTCGAGCAGCATGGTGCGCGTCACGACTTTCCCCGCGTTCTGCATCAGATATTCGAGCAGGCGAAACTCGCGCGGCTGCAGCGCGATCTCCTCGCCGGCGCGCGTGACCTTGTGGGAAAGCCGGTCGAGCGTGAGATCGGCGACGCGGAACACCGTCTCCTCCGGCGCGCCTTTGGGCTTCCTGCGCGCCAGCGCTTCCACCCGAAGGAGCAACTCGGTAAAGGAGTAGGGTTTCGGGAGATAGTCGTCGCCTCCGGCCCGCAAGCCCTTCACCCGGTCGTCGACCTGGCCGAGAGCGGACAGAATCAGGATCGGCGTCTCGTTCTTCTGATTCCGCAGCGCGCCGATCAGCGTCAGCCCGTCCATCTTCGGCAGCATGCGATCGACGATCGCGACATCGTAGGCGCCCTCGACGGCCATGTCGTATCCGGTGACGCCGTCGTGTGCGAGGTCGACGACATGGCCCGCCTCGCGAAACGCCTTGGCTAGATAGGCCGCCGCCTCCCGGTCGTCTTCGATCACAAGGATTCGCATGAGGTATATATAGCGAGTTCGGCCCGAGAGGCCAAAAGGAATGGCGGCAGGTCCTCGGGGGGCTTGATAAGGACCTGCCGCCACCTTGCCGGGGTCGCGCGGGCGGGGAATGTGCGACCGCCGACTGGACGTACAGGGCGCGCTTCGCGCTGGGCCGGGGACAAGCCCAAATACCCTGCCGTCCATTCCGCGCCGGCGCTCAATGGGCGCCGGCAATCTCTACGATGCGCGCGTGGGCAAAGCGAGAAAGTGCTCCGCCTCGCCTGATCTCACCCGCATCAGAACGCTGTTCTTGCCGTCGCTCTTGGCCGCGTCGATCGCATGAGCCACGTCCGATGGCCGGCTGACCGACTTGCCCGCGACTTCCAGGATCACATCTCCTTCTTTCAGACCCTTTTCAGCAGCGGCGCTGTCCGGATCCACGTCGGTCACGAGGACGCCGTCCTGTCCGCGCCGCAACGTCAGCCCGAGGTTCGCCAGCGCCGGAGAGCCTTTCTCGGCCTCGGCGCTGCCGTTGCCGGATCCGGTTTCCGCGTTGGCGGTCTTCTCGGCCGGCATGGTCCCGAGGGTGACATCGATCGCCATCGGCGATCCGTTACGGATCAAGGCGATCGTCGCCGTCTTCTTCGGCCCGAGCGCGGCAATCCGCCTCGCCAGCTCGTGGGGATCCGCTACAGTCTCGCCGTCGACCGCCGTGATCACGTCGCCGCTCTTGATCCCGGCCGCCGCCGCGGGCGAATTCTTTTCCGCCTGCGCAACCAAGGCGCCGGAAGCGCTCTTCAAACCTAGGTCGTCAGCGATGTCGGCAGTCACGGGCTGAATTTCAACCCCTATCCAGCCGCGGGTCACCACCCCGTTTTCCTTCAGCTGCTGCACGACCGTCTTGACCACGTCGCTCGCAATGGCGAAGCCAATTCCGACGCTGCCGCCGGACGGCGAGAAGATTGCGGTGTTGACGCCGACGACCTCGCCCTCGGCGTTGAAGGTCGGGCCGCCCGAGTTGCCATGGTTGACCGGCGCGTCGATCTGCAGGAAGTCGTCATAAGGGCCTGAGCCGATGTCGCGTCCGCGCGCCGAAACGATGCCTGCCGTCACGGTGCCGCCGAGGCCGAACGGATTGCCGACCGCGATCACCCAGTCGCCGACTCGCGGCGGCTTCGAGGCGAAAGTCACGAACGGAAAGTCGCTCCCCTGCGCCTTTAGAAGGGCCAAGTCGGTCTTGCCATCCACGCCTATCACCTTGGCGGGCATGGTCTTTCCGTCGGCGGTCGTGATCGTCACTTCGGTTGCGTGGTCGACGACATGATTGTTGGTGACGATGTAACCATCGGCAGTGATGAAGAAGCCCGAGCCCTGCGCCATGGTTGAATGCCGGCGCGGGGTCGCGTCGCCGTCGCCGTGTCCGGGCAGGCCAAAGTGCCGGAAGAAATGATAGAATGGACTGTCCGGCCCGAAGTCCGGAAGACCCTGCGAATCCTCATCGTCGGAAACGTCGGCGCCCGAGATCTTGACCTTGACGGAGACCACCGCCGGCTTCACCCGGTCGACGATGTCGGCGAAAGAGGCCGGCCCAGCCGCGGGTTGCGGCGCAATGATCGTCGGCGCCGCCGTTGCTGCAACCGCGTGAATTGGAACGAAGGTCTTCTCGAACGCTAGGCCGCCCACAGCCGCCGCCGCGGCCGCCCCGAGCAGCGCTGCGCGAAGAGAACGAGACCGAACAGGAAGCATCACAGAAAACCCCGCACTGACGGTCGAGTCGCTCGACCTCCTCGCCTCATGATGCCGCTTTTGGCCTAACCCGCTCATGGCGCAGACATGAAAGCTTTGTAATGTTCACAAAGAGCAAACGCCTGACGCTCGAATGCTCCATCGCCGTCGCAAATAGAGACGCGCGGGAGGAATTTTTGTTCCAATTCTTGCCGCATGAGGTCGGGACTTCTTCCGGCCACGCCGACGAGGCGCGACTCTGTCGCTGCTGGACCCGGCGACGCGGCTTACCCGAATGGCCGCCGTGCCCGCCGAGCGCCTTTTCCGACGCCTCGGGGCAAGCGCGGGGCAGCCCCGCATACCTGAAAAGCCGGCCCGAGGGCCGGCTTTTCAGTCGAGTCGGACAGCGGAACGAAGAAATCAGGCTTCGCCGGCCGTCGACCTGGGCTTCAGGACCTGGCGGCCGCGATACATGCCCGTCTTCAGGTCGATGTGATGGGGGCGGCGCAACTCGCCCGAATCCTTGTCTTCGACATAGGTGGGGGCCTTGAGGGCGTCGGCTGAGCGGCGCATGCCACGCCGCGATGGGGATGTCTTGCGTCTGGGGACGGCCATTGGTGGACTCCGAATAGGCGCGCGAAACGCTCGCCTGGCGCGCGAATTTGAAGGCGGCCTCATACACGCAAAAGCGCGTGCGCGCCAGCCCGATTGTACGAGCGTCTGTCTGTTGCGCCCTCAGGCCGAGCCTTTGGTCTCGAAGGCGGCGAAGGCGATCGCCTCCCGCGGGTCACGGTCGGCCCACAAAACGAACTGGAAAGCCTGATAGTAAGTCTCGCAGGCGGTCACCGCCGCCTTCACCACGGCGGAGCATTGGGCGTCGCTCGCGCTCGCGCCGCCTGCGAGACAGAGAGAGTGTCGGAACATCACGAGATCCTGCTCCCTCCACAGATCGAAGTGTCCGAGCCACAATTGCTCGTTGATGAGCTGGGCGAGCTCCCCGATCGCCGCCCGCTTGCGCGAAGGCGTCTTGAAGTCGAACGAGCAGGCGACGTGCAGCGACTCCATTTCCGGAATCCAGGTGAAGGAGAGGTCGTAGTTGGCCCAAGCGCCGGAAACGAGGATGGAAATCTCGTCGTCCTCGATGCGGTCGAAGGCCCATTCGTTGACCGCGGCCAGGCGCTCCACGACGTCGACGGGGTGCTCGGGACGATCGTCGGCGACAGTCTCAATCAAGGTCATTAAGGACTCTTTCGGCGCGATGAGGCGGAGGCAAAGATACACATGCGCGGCGAGGCGCCTGGACAGGGCCGGGTCGCCCGACGCGATCCGGGACCGCCGCAACCTCGGCGATTCGGGCCAAATCGTAAACTGCGCCGAGTCCTTCGTCCACAGATTCTGCGAAACGAATCGAGACTCTCTACGGAAGCTTCGTGCAATCAAGGCTTTGGTTCGGCGAGTTTCGCCTCGAGCGCGGCGATCCGGGCGGCGAGCTTGTCGTTTTCGTCCCGCGCCCGCGCGGCCATGTCGCGGACGGCCTCGAACTCCTCGCGGCTGACGAGATCCATGCCGGCCATCATCCGCTCGAGCTGGCTTCGGGCGAAAGTCTGCGCCTCCCGCCGCGCGCCGTCGGCCAGGCCCGCCGCGTCGGTCATCAGGCGCGAAAGATCGTCGAAGAAACGGCTGCTGGTTTGCGGCATCGGACGCTCCGGGTTCGCCTCCGGCGTCGGCCGGAGCCCAGTTTATGTGGCCCGAACGCGGAAGGGGCGCAAGGGAGGAAGTCCGTGGAAGTCGCGCATGACAACCGGCCCCGACTGCGGTTAGCATCGCGTTCATTCGCCTTCCGGAAAACCGCATGCGCGTCAAAGCCGCCATCCTCCATAAGATCGGGCTTCCCCCTCCCTACGCTCAGTCGCGGCCGCTCGAAGTGGCGGAGCTCGACCTTGCCCCGCCCGGCCGGGGCGAGGTTCTGGTCCGCGTCAGGGCGGCCGGACTCTGCCATTCCGATCTCTCCGTCATCGACGGCTCCCGGCCGCGCCCCGTCCCGATGGCGCTGGGGCACGAGGCGGCGGGAACCGTCGAGGCGGTCGGCGAGGGCGCGAGCGATCTCGCCGTTGGCGACCACGTCGTTCTGGTCTTCGTCCCGAGCTGCGGGCGCTGCGGCCCTTGCGCCGCAGGAAGGCCCGCGCTCTGCGAGCCGGGCGCGAAAGCCAACGGCGCCGGAACGCTGCTCTCCGGCGAGCGGCGGCTCTCTTTGCGTGGCGAGCCCGTCAACCACCACCTCGGAGTGTCTGCCTTCGCCACCCATGCGGTGGTCTCGCGCGAATCCTGCGTGAAGATCGACCCGGACCTGCCATTCGAGCTGGCGGCCCTGTTCGGCTGCGCGGTGCTGACCGGGGTCGGCGCGGTCGTCAACACGGCGCGGGTCTCGCCTGGCGCCTCTGTCGCGGTCGTTGGCCTCGGCGGCGTGGGCCTCAGCGCCGTGCTCGGCGCGAAACTCGCCGGCGCGCGGCAGATCGTCGCCGTCGACCTCTCCGACGAAAAGCTCGCCTTCGCCCGCGCGCTTGGCGCGACCGACACCGTCAACGCCGGGGCGCCCGACGCCGTCCAGACCGTGTGGCGTCTCACCGGCAGCGGGGCCGAGATCGCATTCGACATGGCGGGCGCCGTTCCGGCGCTCGAGCTCGCCTACGCTATCACGGCGCGCGGCGGGACCACCGTCACCGCCGGGTTGCCGCACCCCGACAAGCGCCTGACGCTCGCGCCGGTGACGCTGGTCGCCGAAGAGCGCACGCTCAAAGGCTCCTACATCGGCTCGGCCGCCCCCTTGCGCGACGTGCCCCGCTACATCGCCCTCTTCAATGCCGGAAAGTTGCCGGTCGACGCGCTTTTGACCCACCGGCTGAAACTCGAGGAGATCAACGAGGGGTTCGACCGGCTGCGCGAGGGGATTGGCGTTCGGCAGGTGGTGGAGCTTTAAGGAGGCGGCGACAGGCCTGGGTCACGCAAGCAGAGCGCGGGCATCGCTCGTGACGCCGGGGAGGAGGACCGGCGCCAGCGACGGAGCTCAGCCGTTGCTTGAAAATTTCGTTCAAGGTTAGGCCAGTCCAAACGCCAATCCTAACGTGCTGCGAAGTCCGCCTCGTCGCGGCCTTTGATCCGCATACTCTGGACGGATCGCAGCGAGGACACGGGCTCACGCGACAATTTGACACGTTTTTGAATGCGTGCCACGCGAAACCGGTCTGGACCACAACTCCCCAACTCTCGAAGGCCTTACATGAAAATCAACGTATCCCTTGTGGCGGCGCTCTCGTTCGCGATGGCCGCTGCTGCTGGGTCAGGCGCCAGAGCTGCGTCGGAGAACTACCCGGGCGACCTGACCAAGGGCAAGCATCTGACGATCTACATCGAAGGGCTCGCCGACCCGAGCTCCGGATTTTTCCGCGTGCTGAACAACGGCGCCCAACAGGCCGGCAAGGATCTCGGAGTCGATGTGAAGTACGTCTACCCGGCCAGCGTCGACCTCGCGTCGTACACAGAGAAGATCGAGGAGACCATCGCGGCCAAGCCTGACGGCATCCTGATCCTCGGTATTGGCGATCTCGACGCGGTGGCGAAGGAGGCGAAGGACAAGGGCATAGCAGTGGCGTACAACCCCGCGCCCAGCGTCAAGGACCAGCCGCTGCGCAACCCCAACGACATTTACGTGTCGCGCGTCGGCGCCGACGAATACGCCGCCGGCCAGATGGCTGCCGATCGCTTCGTCGACAAGGGCGCGAAGTCGATGATCTGCGTCCAGGAGGAAGTCGGCGACGGCACCCAGACCGAGCGCTGCGCGGGCATGGAGCAGGTCGCCAAGGCTAAAGGCGACAAGTACGACCACGTCGCCGGCGACCCCGACCCGGGCAAAACCGCGTTGATCGTCGAGGCCTATCTGCGCTCGCATCCCGAGGTCGATGCAGTCGTCGCGACCGGCCAGCCCGCGACCGCCGGCATCGTCGCCGCCAAGAAGGCGGTCGGGCGCCCCCTGCAGACAGCGGGCTTCGATGTCAGCCCCGACATCGTTTCCATGATCCAGAAGGGTGATCTCGACTTCACCATGGACCAGCAAGGATGGTGGCGGGGCTACATTTCTGTGCTCGAGCTCGTCCATTACATCCGGTACGGGCTGATCCAGGCGAACTACTTCCTGACCGGCCCGACGATCGTCGATAAGACCAACGCCAACTCCGTCGCCGGACTGGCCGCCGCGGGAGTTCGATGACGGCGAACGCCACCGGCCCAGCCGGGTCCGCCGCCTCGAGCGGCGCCGCTCGCCGGGCGATCGGCTTGCTTCGCCGACCGCTGCAACGTCCTGAACTTGCCTCGCTTGGCGGTCTGGTCGCAGCGTTCGCGGTGTTCTCGGTCCTGCGGCCAGATCTGTTCCTCACTCAGGAAAACGGCATCAACGTCGCCAGCCTGGCCGCGCAGTACGGGATCGTCGCCATCGGCGTCACCGTGCTCATGATCGCCGGCCACTTTGACCTATCGGTCGGCACGATCGTTGGGTTGACCGGGTGGGCGATGTACTATTTCGGCAACGTCCTCGGCCTGCCGCCGGTCGCGACCATCCTGTGCAGCCTCGCGTTCGGCGCCCTGCTCGGCGCCGTCAACGGCGTCATTCAGGTGCGCACCGGCCTGCCGTCGTTCATCATCACGCTTGCGACGTCGCTGGTTTATCGCGGACTCCTGACAATGGCGACGAGCGGCTTCCCGGTCGTGGTCAGGTTTCCCCAGTCCTATGCACAGGTGATCGCGGGAAAGCTCCTTTTCGGCTACCGCATGTCGCTGCTGTGGTTCCTCGTGGTCGCGGTGGCGGCGACGCTGTTCCTGCTGCGCACCCGCATGGGCAACTGGGCTTTCGCGATCGGGCAGAACCCCACCGCGGCGAGGAATCTCGGCGTGCCGGTCGCCCGCACCACGGTGACGCTGTTTGCCCTGTCCGGCCTCACCTCCGGCATCGCTGGGGTCGTAGTGGCAGTCCAATACTTCTCGATCGACGCGAATCGCGGCGTCGGCTGGGAGCTCATCGCCATCGCGATGGCTGTCATCGGCGGCACGTTGCTGACCGGCGGTTACGGCAGCGTGATCGGCACCGTGCTGGGGGCGTTCATGTACGCCATGGTCAATGCCGGATTGCTGCTGATCGGGCTGCAAGGCTATTGGGTCAACATCTTCCTCGGCGTCGTGGTGCTCGTCGCGGTGCTGATCAACCGCATCGTCATCGATCGCTTCGTGATGAGGCCTGAGCGGCCCGCGCTCGAACAGCCGATCATCGTCGCCGATGAAACCGGCCCGCTTGTTGCGTCCGACCTGCCTGACGCCGCCAGCATAGCCGAGAGCCCTCCGGGCGCCGGCATAACCGCACCCGTCGTCGCGTTGCGCGACGTCACTATGTCCTTTCAATCGGTGACGGCGCTGCGCGATATCTCGATCGAGGCCCACGCCGGCAAGGTGCTCGCGCTGCTCGGCGACAACGGCGCCGGCAAGAGCACGCTGATCAAGGTGCTGTCGGGCGTCTACCGGCCCACCTCCGGTTCGGTCGAGGTGGACGGGCGCCCGGTGAGGCTGCACAGCGCGCACGATGCGCGCGCTTCCGGCATCTCGACGGTGTTCCAGGACCTCGCCGTCTGCGACCTGATGTCGATCGCCCGCAACATGGTGCTCGGCAACGAACCGCTCAAGCGCTTCGGACCGCTGCGCATTTACGACGTGAAGGAGGCCGATCGCATAACCACAGAGGCCCTGGCCACGCTCGGCGTCAATCTGCGCCGCCGGCTCAGCGATCCGGCAGCAACGTTGTCCGGCGGCCAGAAGCAGGCGGTCGCGATTGCGCGCGCCATCGTCTACGGCTCGCGCTGCCTGATCCTGGACGAGCCGACCGCCGCTCTCGCCGTCCGCCAGACCCAGCAGGTGCTCGGTCAGGTCCGGCGCGCGCGGGACGCCGGCCAGGCCGTCATCTTGATCATGCACAACCTGCAGCAGGCGATGTCGGTGGCCGATGAAGTTGTCGTGCTCGCCCGCGGCCGGGTCACGGGCCGGTTCTCGAGCGCCGACGCCGACGTCGCGCGCGTCACCCAGCTCGTCGCGCAGGGCTGATTGGCCGACCTCAGCCGGTTGCCGCTGTGCTGCGGCGATCGGCGCCCGCCAGGAAAGGACAAGCGTCGTGTCGAATGAAAACAATCGGGTCGCGTTGATCACCGGGGGCAGCTCCGGATTCGGCCGGCTGTGCCAGGCGGCCGTCGACCCGGGGAAGCGCCGATGAGCGCGGTCGCCGCCGGGCGCTTCGATCTCAGCGGCCGAGTCGTCGTCGTCACCGGGGCGTCGAAGGGAATCGGGCGAGAGCTCGCGATGCTGCTCGCCGAGACCGGAGCCGTCGTCGCGCCGACGGTGCGCACGCAGGCTGACGCGGCCGACCTCGCCTCCGAGGCGCAGTCGCGCGGCCTGACTTTGCACCCGCAACGGCTGGACGTGCGCGAAGTGGCCTCGATCGCCGATGCCGTCTCGGCCACGGTCGCCGCGCACGGTCGCATCGACGTGCTCGTCAACAACGCCGGCCTGGGCTTCGCCCGCGCCGCCTTCGACGTCACCGAAGCCGATTGGGACGAGATGATGGCGGTGAACCTGCGCGGCGTATTCTTCATGAGCCAGGCCGTCGCCCGGACGATGGCGGCGGCCGGCCGGGGCGGCCGCATCGTCAACATCAGCTCGCAGGGCGGGCTGGTCGGCCTGCCGGACGCGGCCGTCTATTGCACCAGCAAGGGCGGCGTCAACATGATGACCAAGACGCTGGCGCTCGAGTGGGCGAAGGACGCGATCACGGTCAACGCCATCGCGCCGACCTTCATCTACACGCCGGGGACGGCGCCGATCCTGGACGAGCCGGCGATGCGGAGCGCCGTACTTGGCAAGATCCCGCTCGGCCGGTTCGCGCTGACCGACGACGTGGCGAGCGCCGTCATCTACCTCGCCTCGGACGCCGGGCGGATGGTCACCGGGACGGTTCTCGTCGTCGACGGAGGATGGACGTCACAATGACCGCGTCCGTGCGGCTGAAGGGGCCGGACTGCGTCGCGACCTTCGACCCGGCCGACGGCGGCCGGCTCAGCTCGTTCCGGGTCGGCGACCATGAACTGCTGGTGGCGCACGGCAAGGACGTGTTCCACTCGGGCAGCTTCGTGATCGCGCCTTGGGTCGGGCGGCTGCGCGACGGCCGCCTGGATTACGGCGGCGCCCGGCGCCAGTTCGCCGCAAACAGCGGATCGCACGCCTTGCACGGGCTGGTCACCGACCGGCCGTGGCGCGTCACCGGCGACGGCGAACTGAGCATCGAACTCGGCGACCCATGGCCCTGGCCGTGCCGGGTAGTCCAGCGCGCCGCGCTCACGTCGGGGCGCGCGACGTTCCGCATAGAACTGCATGCGCGCGTGGACATGCCGGCGGCGGTCGGCTGGCACCCCTGGTTCGTCCGCCGACTGGCCCGAACGCCGGCGTCGGCCGAGCTCGAACTCGACGCGCAGCCGGGGACGATGTGGGCCAACGACGCCGCCGGCCTGCCCACCGGCGAATTGATCGCGCCGGCGCCGCGGCCCTGGGATTATTGTTTCCGCGACCTGCGCGCCGACCCGATCGTGCGCTGGCCGGGCGAGCTCGAGCTCACCGTCGGCTCCGACTGCGAGGACTGGGTCATCTATGACATGGAAGACGCCGGCGTGTGCGTCGAACCGTGGACGGCGCCGCCGAATTCACTGAACATGCCGAACCCGCGAATCGTCACGCCGGACGCTCCGCTCGTAGCCACGATGAGCTGGACTTGGCGGTAGCCGTCCCGCGGGCCAAACCTGTCACTCCTCGCCCCTGTCCGAGACCGCGTCGATGAATGCTTGATCCTGGTTCGCGTGTGCGCTGGCGGCGACGGCGGCCGACTGGCGGTGCGCCTCGGAATGAAACGAGGGCGAGCGCACGTCCGGCGCTCAAATCTGGATTGGGCGCAGACCCTGGGCGCGCAGCCGCTCGCGGTGTGCCTGCACCTTGCGTGCGAGGGTGCGGGGTTAGGCGCACCGTCACTGCAGTCCCGGGCCGGCCTCCAGCACATAAAGCTCGAGCGCGCGCTCCTTGCCGCGCATTGGAAGTTCGCCGAGCCTGCGGCGCATGACGCCGGCAGGCAGCGCGTCGAGGCGATCGAGCAGGGCCGCGGACGCGAGCACGCGATTGTCGGTGGCGCGGCAGGCCTCGAGGATACGCGCGGCGGTGTTCATCGTGTCGCCGATCAGCGCGATCTCCTTCTTGAGCGAGCCGAGCTCGCCGACGGCGACCGGGCCGTAGTGGAGGCCGGCGCGGAAGTCGGCGCACCGGCCGAACGCGCCTTCAAAGGCCGGGCCGCTCGCCGTGAGCCGGTCGAGCGCGGCGAAGCAGGCGCCGACGCACCCGGCTTCCTTGGCGCCAGGAGCGAGCCGCCAGGTCGCGATCACCTCGTCGCCGACATATTTGTGGATTTCGCCGCCTGCTTCGGCGATCGCGAGCGACACCTCGGTGACGAAGCGATTGAGGAAGCCCAGAAACCTCACATCGCCGAGGCGTTCGGCGATCGCGGTCGAGGAGCGCATGTCGATGAACAGAAGCGCGCGCTCCTCGATACGCGGATGGTAATAGCGACCCGCGGCGAAGGCGAACAGCGTGCCCGGGCCGAGAAGATCGTTGATGCTGATGAAAAGGTTCACTGCGATCACCAGTGCGACCGCGAACAGGAAGTCGACGCCGATCCCCGCGAATTGGCCGGACATGGTGAAATCGACGGCGACGAGGGCGAGGACGATGATCGCGGCGTAAAGGCTCGAACGCAGAGCGAAATAGGCCAAGAACGGCAGCGGGCGGATGACGCCGCCGGCGTTGCGCCTCAAGATGAGCCGTTCGAGCGCGAAGAAGCCGACAGCCATCGAGGCGCCCACGAGTGCGCCGATCGTCTGCGCTCCCGACCGCAGTCCGGCGTAGAGCGCGCCGGCCGCGGCGCCGAAGACGATGCGCAAGAGCACGGAGCGAAAGAGCGCGCGCGACATCCGATGGACTATAAGCCGAAAGCATCCCGAGACCTCCGCCGGCTCTCGGCGACCGGACGGAGTCAATCTTGTGAAGGTTCGGGCTCCCCCGCCCCGTGCGGCCCGCCGGGCTGGGGGTCGACCGAGCCGAACCGGCCCTGAAGCGCCGTCCTGCGGCGTCAGGCTTAAGACATCCCCGGAGTCAGTCGCGATAGAGAGCATAGTCGCCCTCCTCGAAGACAACGCGCTCCGGCCGGTTTCCGCGCTACGTCACGTGATGCGGCAGGCCGGGAGCGACGCTCGGGCGATGCCGGATCAGGGACGACGAATAGCATGAGTGGGGCAAACGTGTGACGCAGATCACAGCATCGCCATCCAATAGGTGCTAGGTCGGTTTGTGAGATTTGTTCCCAGTCGACTGGGTTGCTTTGTCAACTTGCCTCGAACTGAAGAATGGTTCGCATTGCAAAAGTCATCGTCGTAATTGTTCGTACGCATGTGCTCTTCAGGTGAGCCGGCAAGTAGTAGGCCAATATATATAGCAAGTTTTAGAGGGAGGAAGAGGAGGGAACTTATGTCGATCATGTTTTCTGTCTCGACGTCGGAAGCGCTTCGCCCGGACCCCGATGAAAATTCCAGCCCTATTTTGACGCTGGAGCCAAGCGATCAGGTCAGCGTCGAGAAGACGCTCGACACCTGGACGAAGGTGACGCTCACCAGGGCCGGCAAGTCAATCTCGGGTTGGCTCGATTCCACGAACCTGGTTCCGGTACAGCAAACGACGATCAAGCTGTTTGATGAGCCGCTCGGCGCCTTGCTGCAGACGGTGACAGGGCGCATTGACATTATAGCCAGGGTCGCGACCTGGGCGAAGGTCAAGGTTACCCTAGTCGACGGTTCTGCCCCCTTGGTAGGTTGGACCGAAGATGCAGGCGACGCTCCCCCGCCTGCGAAACCGGCCGGCGAAGTTCCTGCAGCCGGCGCAGCGCCGCGTCATATTGACGATGACCTCGTGCTTGGACCCAACGAGCGTTACCGCTCGGCGCTTTTGCAAGCCCAATCCATCACCCAAATCGACGCCGCGTCGCTCGCGGCCCTGATCGATGCGGAGGCGGCTAAAATCAGCGAGGGGCCCGATGCCGGCGTTTGGGATCCCAAATCGAGCAACGCCAGCAGCGGCGCAAGCGGACTCACGCAGTTCATCGAGAGCACTTGGTGCGATATGGCATGCCGGACGGGCACGTTCCTCAACAAAGCGGCCCGCCAAGGCGACATGGTGACAGCCGGCAACCAAGTCGCGCCCACCATGAGAGACCGGTTGCTCGCCCTGCGGTTTGAGCCCGAAATGTCGATCATAACAGCGGCTGAATACGGGCTCGGCAACCTCAAGGCGCTTATGAAGGATCAACTCGTCGACTCTAACATAGGCGACGACGAGCGGGCTTGGTACATTTATCTGGCCCACCATGAGGGGCTGGCCGGCGCTGAACATTTCTTGCGCAATGACGAGACGACGCCATTCGGCAAGCTCGAAGCCCAAGTGGGGGCTGCGCGCGCCAACCAGCTCGTCTTAGCCGCGGGCGGCAACGTCACTATCGCATATCGCAAGTGGCTCACTGACTACATGGATCAAAAGATTCAGCCGCCCCGCTTTCAACTCGCCAAGGCTCCGGTCGGGAAGGTCGTCGCACAGAATGCCCGGGCTCTGGCCAAGTTCGACGGAGCGGCGATCGAGCTGGATTCGCTGGCCAGCCAACGGCTGGATATCGTTCTCGAGATGCAGCAGACCCTGTCGGATCTCGGCTACCTTGATCCGCCGCCGGACGGCTTCATGGGGCCGACGACAAGATGGGCGCTCTCCGAGTTCTGCAAGCTGAACGGTCTCTCGCTGGCGGAGGGCTTCACCAAAGATATCGCCGCAGCGCTCCTGAGGCCGAGCAAGTCCCTGGCGGAGATTCGCCCAAGCGGTACGTGGATCGATCGCGTTATCGGGTACATGACCAAGAAGAGCTATTTCATCTGCCGCCATCCCGACGGCAAGAACATCATTTATGTTGAAGGCGTCGATCCGGATGGAACGCTCAATCCTCAGACGCCGAATATGTTCGAAGATCTGAGAGTCGTGTTTTCCATCGGACAAGACGGCATCCCGCTCATTCAGCCGTGGATCGCGACGACTGAGCCGGGCAGGCCCTACACGTTGAAGCCGATGAACCCGAAGGGCGCGGCGCGCATCGCCGCCGGCCAGTACAAAAGCTGGCACGTCGGAACTCACGTCGGTCCATCGGGTTTCGATCCGCACGAGGCCCTGATTCAGGCGGCGCCCATCGACGTCTACCGCGACACCAACAAGGACTTCAAACGCGAGGGGCCAATCTATACGGGCATGTTCGGCATCGATCAGCACTGGGGCTATGACCAGGCGAAGGACGATGTAGGGACGGCAAGCGCTGGGTGCCTCGTCGGAGAGAAGCGAGATGGCCATCGGGCTTTCATGGCGGTGATCAAATCCGATCCCCGCTTCCGCGCCAACAATGGCTATAAGTTCGTCACCACGGTTATCTCGGGCCGCGAAGCTTTGACGCCCTGAAGGCCGGGCAAATCAAGACCATTCGGTTTGCCCACGCCGAACACCTGCGAGAAGCCTGGTTGGCGGACTTCTCGTCAGGGCCGATCGTCGACTGTCTTAAGCAAGTATTATCATTCCCATCGGGTCGCAACAGCCGCTTCGTCGGATTGGAGCAAACATGCCCTGGATCACCATCATCCCACTTGTCATTCAAGGGCTGTCGGCCATTCAGCCGCTTGCTTCGGGGGTCAATTCAAACAAGATTTCCGCCGCCGGGGCCGGCCTTGTCCCGGTTCTTGAGCAGCTGTTGGTCAGTCTTGCGCCTGGATCACAGGCGAAGGTGGGCCTCGCGGTTTCAGCCGCAACATCGGTATTTGACCCGGATATTGTCAAGTGGATCCAGAACGTCCTAAACTTGGCTGGAAACAGTTTGACGGTGGACGGACAGCTTGGACCGATGACGCTCGCAGCCGCCGACACCTTCGCTGCGAAGGAACTTGGAATTGTTCCCGGGGGTCTGGTCAGCGAGATTCTCCAAAAGGTTGAAACGGCTCGCGGCCATGCAACCGATCGGCTAGCTGATCGCAGGCGCCCTATTCCGCCGCCTCCGCATGCGCCGCGGCATGCGCGTACTCGCGCTCGTCGAGCTCCTCGATCCGCTTCGCCTTCGTCGCGGCTGGGCGCACGGCGTCGGAGAGTTGGCACATCTCCTGATGGTCGTAACCGTCAGAAGTCCGGAACGCCTCGTCGATGTAATTCTTCGCGTTCGGGTCCTTCAGCACCCCGCGCATCAACGACCAGATCTTCGCTAGCTTCACCGCCGCCCTGTTGTAGCGTCGGGATCCAAGCGGCGCTTTCCCTCCATAGGAGTTAGCCCAATCGCACTCAACGAATCACCTCGGTGAGCGCGACGAGGGCATTCAGCACGTCTGAGTTCGGACAATAAGCTTCCCACAGTACGGTGTTAGGGTCACCCCTGAGATCCAGCGCGCAGGGGCGCCGGTCGCTGCAACTCGGGCAATTTCTCTTGATTTTGTCGAACACTTCGCAGAAGTCGCGTCCGATCGCATCGACGTCGAGCCCCAGGATTTCCATCCGTCTCCGCAGAAGATCGTCGACATCGCCGGGCGTCGAGGCGTTCCCTGCGGCATGATCATAGTCGATTTGCATCAGTTCCTCCCTTGGCCGTTTTCTTGATGACACTCCCAGAAATCGCATTCGTGCATTGACGTAGATCAACCGCGTCGCCAGTGAGCACGGTCGATGAAGCGAAATCCGGCCCCCGATCATGCCAGGACAACGACTCGACCGTTATTCGCGACAAGCCCGCCGCTAGAAATCGACGCGCAATGTGCGAAACAGGCCTCCCGGAGTTGATCGCCATCGACATGGCGCAGGAACGCAGTGACACCGGCCCCCGTTCTTCGACTGCGCGGGTTGCCATACAGCGCATACTGAGAAGCTTGTTGTCCAATCCGACGCAGCCCCGAGCCGTCGACTGGCACTGGCCGAGGCTTTTTATTGCGCCGACCTGGGCGGCCGGCGTGGCGGGCCCGAGAATTCGGTGACTGTTAAGTGAATCCCTAATTTCGGCGACGAACTTGCCTGCGTTCTGTGCGGAACGGAGCCGAGACCGGGAAGGCGTTGCAAATTGCAGATGGGGATCGAATAAGCTGTCATGTCATGGTAATGCGGAGCCCCCGCCCCATGCGAGGCCGACGTTCGGTGCGGGCTGCGTCTTCGACCATGGATCTTGGCGCTCCTTCGGGCGGTAGAGAGCGCGTACTCAGGCGGCGCGCCAACGTCCTTCTCGTTGAATGACCTCGGAAGCGAGCTTCAGATACGCTTGGCTGCCCGCGCATTTGAGATCGTAAAGCAACGCCGGCTTCCCGTGCGAAGGCGCCTCCGAGAGGCGTACATTGCGGGGGATGACCGTGTCGTAGACTTTGTCGCCCATATACGCGCGCACGTCCGCAACGACTTGCCCGGCGAGGCTGTTGCGGGGATCGTACATGGTCAACAGAACGCCATGTATCGTCAGAGCCTGGTTGAGGGTGCGGCGGACCTGCTCGACTGTCGTCAAAAGTTGCGACAGGCCTTCGAGCGCGAAGAACTCGCATTGCAGCGGGACGACGACGGCGTCCGCGGCGGCGAGAGCGTTGATGGTCAGAAGGTTGAGCGACGGCGGGCAATCAACCACGACGTAGGTGACGGATTCAGGATCGTCGCCGCTGGATTTGCCATAGGTGCGAAGCGCGTTGCGCAATTTGTATGCGCGGTCGTCGTGCCCGGAGATTTCCAGTTCGACCCCGAGAAGATCCATGGTCGAGGGCGCGATGAACAGGCGTGGCACTGCTGTTGGGATGATGACGTCTCGCAACGCGCGTTCTCCAACCAGCATCTCGTAGCTTGAAGTGACGCGCGATTTGCGATCGATGCCAAGCCCGGTCGATGCGTTGCCCTGGGGATCGAGATCGATAATGAGAACGCGCTCCGCGATGGCGGCGAGGGCGGTTCCGAGATTGATGGCGGTGGTGGTCTTGCCGACGCCGCCCTTCTGGTTCGAAATGGCGAGAACGCGCGGCCGGGCGCCGGTCTCGGGCTCGCGATCGAGCGGATGGGTCGCGTTCATGGGCTTTGGTTCTCGCCTTCGTGCGAACCGCGCAGGATCGTGGCCATTGGGTCGACCACGCTGGGAAGCGCTTCGATTTCATAAGCGGAGGCCTGAGGCAATGCCGCCGGTTGATCTTTACCTGATTCGCCACGCAGAAAACACGCCGACAGCCCCGCGCTCCATCCAGCATTGCGGCGACGGCTTGTTCAACCCCCAAACCCGTAACCCCGAGACGCTTCACGACCTGCGGAATTCCTCGAGACGTGACGAGCCGGTGGAAGTTTTCAGCCTCGGCGCACGAATGGTAAGGACGGACGTGTCACCGCAATCAATATGCGGTGATGAAAATCGGACTGATCGTACCCATATCGACAAGATGAGGCGCTTCACGAAAAACGCACGGATCAAAACAATGGAAAAAACCCCAGCCGCAGAAAAACCGCCAGCCAAGACTGAGGCTGAGCTGATCGCCACCGTCGCCAACATTCAAGATGCGGAGGCTTCCCTGCTCTTCGCTGCTCGGGCGGTCAAGGCTGGGATGCTCGAACTCGCCGCCGCCTGTGAGCAGCGGGCGAAGGTTCTCAAGCCGATCAAGCCGACGCGGGCGAAAAAGCCTCCGTCGACAGCCCGGGAGCCCACCGCCGAGGTCCACTAATTCGCTGGGCGGAGCGAGGCGCCGTCGTCCGAGGAACTGGCCTGAACGAGCATTTCGTTGCGAGACGACCAAAAAGGCCGCGCCCGCGCGTCAACCGATGTTCCTGCCCATAACGGCTTCGCGTGAATCGCGCTGGTGGCGATCGATCGTAATGACTCGCCGTCCGCGGCTTCATGTGGTCGTCGGTGTAATAGGCGCCGGTCGAACGTGTTTAGGCCCGGATCGTTATCGAGTTGAGGCCGTCCTCTTTCGGCTCAAAACTCCGGATACGGGCCAGGGCGTGCGGCCGTCGCGACGGTTGGACGAGCTGCGGAAACGGCTTCAGTGGCCCGCTTCCTCAGGCGCCTCATGCTCGGAAACAACGACGTAGCCAGATGCGACGTCGTATGGCGGCAGCCCGGGCTCAAGCGTCACCTGCCGAGCCGGCTGCCAGATAATGCTGACGACTCTGCCCCCATCGGCGGCGATGTGGTCCAGCTGGTCCCGGAGCCTCACTGGCTCATCGCGGACCGTATGGACAGCGTATTGCTTGCGAGTCATAGCGACGTTCCCTCGGCGCTTTCTTGAATTTCGAATTGCTTCGGCCGCCGCGTGTTTCGATGGCGGCTTACTTTATCCCTAAATTCCACGCCGGATTTGGCTCCGCGGTTCGGAACTCGAGAGTGGGAGGCATATCGGGATCATGGATGTCGCGAACATGCTTATCCGCAACTGCCCGCGAGAACCGCGACGCCCCTCGTCGCCAGACCGATAGCAGGTCGTCTTCGGATTCGGGAGACCAAACGAGGCGAAAGCTATCGCGCGGCATGTCCGGCGCTCGCGCAGGCGATCAGCTCCTTGATGTCGAGCTTCCTTGTCAGCCCGGCGTCGAGGGCTCTTCGTCCATCGCCGCCGAGCCGAAACGCGACTGGAAGTGATATCCGGTCAGCCTGAGCCGCGCGTTTGTAGGCGCGCTCGCTGAGCGCGCCGGCCGCGGTCATCGACCGCGGCTACAGGAGCGCCCGCGCGAGCGCTTTCTCGCGGTCCGGCACGAGGATGAGATGCACGGGGTTCGGCATTTCGTCCATGTCCTGGGTCTCCCCTCCGTCACGCAGGGTGGTCATGCGGACCATTCCAACTGCACGAACGGCGGATGCTCTCCCAGCCGCACGAAGCCGATCCGCTCGCAAAGCCTCAGGGACGCGGCGTTCTGCGCCAGCACATTCACCCGCGCCGGCAGGCCGAGCCGACGCGGTTCTTCCAGCGCCTGCATCATGAGGCGCGTCGCCAATCCCCTTCCCCGAGCCCGCGGCAAGAGCGCGATGTCGACATAGGTAACGCATCGATCGCCAACGTCGGTGACGAGCCGCCCGACCGGTTCGCCGCCGACCTCGACCACCTCGCGGCGTGCGTGGGGAAAGTCCTGCTGATAGGTCGCGGTCATCGAGCGGTACTGGACGCGCAACAGGAAATCCCTGGCCGCGTCGTCGAGAGGCATCGCCGCCATTTCCGCTGCCTTTGTCGCGACGAACAGCCGATAGAGAAACGTTTGGTCGGCCTCGTCGTCGCGCTCCGACCGGAGGGCGAGATCGTCCTCCGACCGCGGCGCGCTCAAGCCATCCATGTCATCCCGACCGAAGAGGCTCGACAATTCCGCAACTTTCTTGCACGGTCCACAGACTGGCGAAGGGGGAAAAGGACTGCATGACCGATGCGCTGTGCGCCGAAACCTTTACTCCGCATATCGGCAAGGCGGTATCGCTGCCCGATGGACAAAAGCTGACCCTGGTTGCCGTCGATAAGCGCAACGCGCCGAGCGCTGCGCCCCGCCCCGCCTTCAGCCTCATCTTGCGCGGCCCGCGGGCTCCAATCCTGAACGAAGGAATGCATCGCCTCACCCTCGAAGACAGCATGAGCTTCGATCTCTATCTCATCCCGATCCACACGCCGTCGCGTGACCATCAGGACTATCAGATCGTCTTCACCTGATTGCGCCCGCCGCCCGCCGCCCGCTCAGTTGCGCGACGGAAAGATTCCCTGGAGCGCGATGCAATAGTTCAACGCGAGGAACGGCATGCGGTTCTCGTGCGGCTGTCCCCCCGTCGGAGCGAGCGATCCCATGGCGATCGTCGGCGCGGCCGAACTGTAGATATTCACCGGCGGGGCGTTCGTTTCGCTGGAATAGCCGCTTCCCAAGGCGACCGCATTGCCCGGCACGTTCGTGCCGCCCGTCGTGCCGTTGTTCGTCGCCGCGACGGCATGGGTATGGCCGCCGGCCGCCATCTCGTTCAGGACCAAGGTATGCAACTCCTCGCCGCCCGTCTGCCCGAGGCTATAGTTTGCGAGGCCCGGTCCCTGACCAAATCCGTTGGCGATCCGCCCGCGCAGATCGGGTAGCGCAAACGTCGTCGTGCCATTGCCGCCAAACGTGGTCCCCAGCAGCGCGAACAGCGCCTGGTTCTGGTTGATCGGCAGAAGCTGTCCGGCGCAGAACGCCCAGCCCTTCGGCGCAAAATTGAAGGAAAAGGCTTCGATGTCGCCCAAGAATGGCTCTGCCATGGTCGCGTTCTCCGCGCGCCGCCGCGCGCCTGTTCGATCGGACTAACTGCGAGTCGGGAAAACCCCCTGCAGCGCAATGCACCAGTTCAACGCCAGATACGGCTGCAGGTTGTTGTGGCCTGCACCGCCGGCAGTCACCGGAGCAACCTGGCCCGCCGCCAGGCTGACCGGGGTTCCCGGAGCCGTGTACGTGTTGACGGCAGGGGCGCCTCGCCCGGTCCCGTGACCTTCGGCAGGCCGGGCGCCGTTCGGCGCATTTGTCGTCGCTGCAGAGGCGAAAGCGGGAAAGCCGTGCGAATGAGCAGGGACCGTCGCCGTCGTCAGCGTGACCTGTTCCACGCCCTGCTCGTCGCCCATGCTGTAGATGGACAGCCCAGGCCCCTGACCTTGCCCCATCGTCGCGCGGCCGCGCAGGTCCGGCAGCGCGAAATTCGACGTGCCATTCCCCCCGAACTGAGTGCCCAAGAGCGAGAACAGCGCGGTGTTCTGGTTGATCGGCAACAATTGCCCTTGGCACAAGGCCCATCCAAGGGGGGCAAAATTGTACGGGAACAGTGTTATTTGGCCGACAAAGGGATTTGCCATCCGTTCCGCTCCTGCCTCGATGTCGTCGGTTCGTCAGTTCTGCGACGGAAAAATCCCGAAGAGGGCGATGATGTAATTGATCGTCGTGCTGGGCTGCCGGTTCTCGTGGGGTTGACTGCTGCCGGCGGCGGGCGAGACCGCGCTGGCCGCCAGCGTCGCGGCCGTTCCGGCGGTCGCGTAGATGGGCGTCGCCGCGGCGGGCGTGCCGAGAACGACCCCTGAGCTTGGCGTCGGCGTCGTCGCGGTCGCCGCCGCCGAGAGCGCGTGCGAATGGCCGGCGAATTGGCCGCTGTTGAGCGTGACCGACTCGACGCCGCCGGCTTGACCCAGCACGTAGGGCTGCAGTCCGGACCCTTGGCCCATCCCGAGCGCTGACCGCCCGCGAAGGTCGGGCAGGGCAAAATTGGTCACGCCGTCACCCCCGAACTGCGTGCCGATCAGTTGAAACAGCGCGCTGTACTGGTCGATCGGCAACAATTGGCCCTGGCACAACGCCCAGTCCACCGGCGCGAAATTGAATCCGACCGCGATCACCTGACCGAGAAACGGCTGGCTCATCCGCGCTCCTCCCGCTTCGATGTTCGGACGCGTTGCTAGTGTCGAGGCGCGTCACACGGCGCGCAGGGCGCCGCCCGACCGCCGATATCCCATGAAGCCGAGCCCCGCGAAGCCCAGCAGCAGCATCGCCCAAGTTGCAGGCTCGGGGATGGCCGGCGGGCCGCTGCCGGCGGTGGTGACGTCGAGTATGAGTTGTCCCCCGACCGCCGGCGCTGCGCCGGTCAAATCGACAATAATGTCGGTCGGAGAAAGCAACTGTAGCCCCTCATGAGGCGTCGCACCATTCGGAAGGAAATCGCTGCTTCCGTCGACGCTAACCCCGGTTATGTCCACGCCAGCCGAGAAAATGAACTCGAAACCCGTGAATGGGTCAGTGCAGGCGGTCCCGACGCTCGTGCCGTCGGAGCAGAACGTGGCGGGGATTTCGTTAGTGATGACGATCTGCTTGTCCCCAACGTCGATCGTCGCCCCGTCGATCGGAGCTTGGACGAAGTGCGCAGGAATGGTCAAAACATACTGCGCCATGTTTGCCGAGTCGTAGTTATATTCTTGTTCGCAATAACTCTCGGTGTATTGGTCACAGCCGCCGCCCAAGGGCGTCGCTGGCGCGTCGATGTAGAAAAACGCCTCAACGGTGTTGGTTCCGTTCCCTACCAATCCGGCCTGCGCCGGAGCGCTCATGCCGCCGACCAGACCGAACAGCAGAAAACTCGCGACAGGCAATAGGACATTCGCCCGCATGGCATCCCCTTTGACCGAGATTAATCGGATCACCGCCGTACCCAACGGAAGTTTGCGCCCGTTTCCTGTCACAAGCAAGGCCCCGATCGCGTCGAGCGGCGCCCTCGGGAAGCACCGACGTCAGGCCCGTTTTGGCGAGCGTCGAAATCTCCGCGCCACGCGCGGTATACCGCGGCAGCTTGAACGCCTGCGGCGACCAGTCGCCGCGGCCCAGGTCAGGGATGCTCGAGAGGATGCAGAGCGGTCGATGGCGCGCGGCGCCTCGACTCGCAGCCCAACGCGCTCCTTACCGTGGCGATCCAGAGCGCGCCAATAGGCCTTCTTGAACAGCCCCCGTCACCTCCGTGGCGGGCGCCTTCGTGGACCGTTTCGCTTTGCTGGCGACGACTGCGTCGTTCAGCTGGCGCAACAGCGCGAGCGTCGCGGCTTCTTCGGGTCGCAGACTTAATGTTTTGGCGCCGCAGCCGTCGCCGTCTGCCGCGGCGATCTCGAGGACGAACTTGCCGTCGAGATAGGCGCTGATCACCGCCGGGTGGATATAGGACTTGCGGCAGACGGCGGGCGTGTTGCCGAGCGCCGCGGCGACCCGCCCGATCGCCTCGCGCAACGCCCGCTTCGTCTGCTTGATCGTGTCGAACTTGCCCGCCTCCCCGAGAAAGCGGGCCATCAGCACCGTGCCCGCCCAGGTGCGGAAATCCTTGGCGGTGACGCCGTAGCCGGCGATCGACCTCAGATAGTCGTTGACGTCGTCGGAGGAGACGGCGCGCAGCGCTTTGTCTTCGTCGAAATATTGCAAAAGGTCCTGCCCGGGCAGCTCCTGGCAGGCCCTGATGATCCTCGCCACGCGGCGGTCGCGCATCGCCAGCGACCATTGCTTGCCGCTCTTGCCGGTGAATTGAAAGCGGATTTCCGTTCCATCGACCGCGACATGCTCCGGCTTCAGCGTCGTGAGGCCGTAGCTCTGGTTGGCCCTGGCATATTCGTCGTTGCCGACGCGGATCAGCGTGGTCTCGAGCAAATGCACGACCGTCGCGAGCACTTTCTCGCGCGGCAGGCGGCGAAGGCTCATGTGCTCCGCGACCGTCGCTCGGATCGCCGGCAGCGCTTTGGCGAACTGGAGCATGTGCTCGAATTTCGCCTCCTCGCGAGCCTCCCGGTATTCGGCATGGTAGCGGTACTGTTTCCGTCCCTTGGCGTCGCGCCCGGTCGCCTGGATGTGCCCGGCGGCGGACGGACAGATCCATACGTCCGTCCAGGCCGGCGGGATGACGAGCGATCGGATGCGCCTGACGATGTCCGGGTCGGTGATCCGTCTTCCTTTGGCGTCGAAATAGACGAAACCCTTTCCCGCCCTCCGGCGGCGAATGGCCGGCCCGCTGTCGCACACATAGCGCACGCCCGGCGGCGCCGGCGCGGCGACGTCGACGGAAAGAACCTGAACCCCGGAATCCAGCATGGGCGACCCGCCTTTTCGGTCGCAACGTCAATTCGCGCATTCCTGTTCCGTTTTGGCCACGTAGAACATAACAAGAATGTGTATTTTGTGCCCGGGTTAAGTCGAGCGGGTTTTGCGGACCTGCCGAAAAATGGGACAGGTTTTGGCGCCCAAGGCGCTGGAATCACTTGGCCGCGTCCAGTTCTGCGCGGTCCGCCGCGAGGATGTCCGATCGGAGGGCCGTTCTTCCGTTGCCGCTCACGGAAGCGCGATTTGCGCCGGCCGCGGTTTGGCGTTTATCTGCCCGCCGAGATGCGGCCCGCCGCCGCAGGCGGCGCAAGATGGGAGAGTCGCATGAAATACCGACCGCTCGGCCGGACCGGACAATATGTCTCGGAGATCTGCCTCGGCACGATGACCTTCGCCGGCGGCGCCGGCTTCTGGCGCGCCATCGGCGCGCTCGACCAGAAGGCTTCGACCGCGCTCATCGGCCGCGCGCTCGAGGCGGGCGTCAATTTCTTCGACACCGCCAACGTCTATTCGGAAGGCCAGTCGGAGGCGCAGCTCGGGCAGGCTTTGCGCGACCTCGGCGTCAAGCGCGAGGACGTGATCATCGCGACCAAGGTGCGCGGCCGGATGGGGCCGGGGCCGAATGCGGTCGGCCTGTCGCGCGGGCACATCATGGACCAGATCGCCGCCAGCCTGAAGCGCCTCGGCCTCGACCACGTCGATCTCTACCAGATCCATGGCTTCGATCCGGTCACCCCGTTCGAAGAGATCCTACGGGCCTTGGACGACTGCGTGTCGCGCGGGCTCGTGCGCACGATCGGCTGCTCGAACCTCGCCGCCTGGCAGATCATGAAGGCGCTGGCGATCTCGGAGAAGCGCGGCTGGGCGCGCTTCGAGACGGTGCAGGCCTATTACTCGATCGCGGGTCGCGAGCTCGAGCGCGAAATCATCCCGCTGGTCGAGGACCAGGGTCTCGGCGTGATGGTGTGGAGCCCGCTCGCCGGCGGCTTTCTGTCGGGCAAGTTCACCCGCGACAAGAAAGGCGACAACGACTCGCGCCGCACCACCTTCGACTTCCCGCCGGTCGACAAGGAGCGCGCCTACGACATCGTCGATGCGATGGCGCCGATCGCCAAGGCGCACGACGCCTCGGTCGCCCGCGTGGCGCTTGCTTGGCTCCTGCAGCGCAAGGGGGTGATGAGCGTCATCATCGGCGCAAAGTCGGTCGAGCAGCTCGACGACAATCTCGCAGCCGCCGATCTCGCGCTCTCGGCCGAGGAGATGGCGACGCTCGATGCGGCGAGCGCCCTGAGGCCCGAGTACCCCGGCTGGATGCTGGCCCGCCAGTCCGAGGGCCGCGCGCCCGCGCCAAAGGCATAGGGCGCAAGCAGAGACAATTCAAACAGGGAGGCGGCGTTGCGCAAGGTGAAATGGGGCGTGCTCGGCGTCGCCAATATCGCCGTGGAAAAGGTTATCCCGGCGATGCAGCGCGGCGAGGTTTCGCAGATCGCCGGCATCGCCTCGCGCGATCTCGGCAAGGCGCGCGCCGCCGCCGATCGGCTGGGTATCGGGCGCGCCTACGGCTCCTACGAGGAGCTTCTGGCCGACCCCGGGATCGAGGCGGTCTACAACCCGCTGCCGAACGAGCTGCACGTCCCCTGGACGCGGAAAGCTTTGGAAGCCGGCAAGCACGTGCTGTGCGAGAAGCCGATCGGGCTCGACGCGAACGAGGCGCGGTCGCTGATCGAGGCGCGGGAGCGCTCGGGCAAGCTGGTCGCGGAAGCCTTCATGGTGCGCTACCATCCGCAGTGGCGCCGCGCCCGCGAGCTGGTCAGGGCAGGGGCGATCGGCGCGGCGAACGCGATCCAGACTTTCTTCTCCTATCGCCTGCTCGATCCGGAGAACGTGCGCAACCGGCCGCCGGGCGGTGGGGGGCTCTACGACATCGGCTGCTACGCCATTGTGACGGCGCGATACATTTTCGGCGCCGAGCCGACGCGCGCCGTGGCGACCCTCGATCGCGATCCGAAATTCCTCACCGATAGACTGGTCAGCGCGATCGTCGAATTTCCGGGCGGCCGGCATCTCACCTTCAGCGCGGCGACGCAATTGTCGGGGCATCAACGCGTGACGATCGTCGGCGACGCGGGGCGGATCGAGGTCGCCATTCCCTTCAACGCGCCGCCCGACCGCCCGACGAAGATCATGATCGACACCGGCGAAGATCTGTTCGGCGGCGGGGCGCGGGTGGAGGAATTTCCGGTCTGCGACCAGTACACGCTGCAGGGCGACGCGTTTTCCCGGGCCGTGCTCGGGGAAGCGCCGCTCGAGTTCCCGCTCGAGGATGCGATCATGAACATGCGGGTCATCGACGCGCTGTTCCGCTCGACCGAACGGGGTTCATGGGAGACGCCGTAGACGGGCGCGAGAGCAGAACCGCCGCGAGAATGACCGCGCCGCCCGCGATCTGCAGCGCCGTCATCGCCTCGCCCAGCACGCCCCAGGCGAAAAGAGCCGAGAATGGCGGTTGCGCGAGGATGACCAGCGCAACCAGGCCGACCGGCGCGCGGCCGACCGCGACCGAAGTCAGCCCCTGGCCCAGCGCATGAGAGACGAGGCCGAGCAGGAAGACGGTCGTCCAGCCGGCGAGCGTCGAGGGGATCATCGTCTCGCCATGCAGGATCGCAGCCACCGTCAGCGCGACGGCCGACACGGCGGCCGACCAGAGCGTCGCCGTCGGGGCGTCGAGCTTGGCGCGCAAGAGCTTGATGATCAGAAGATAGCTCGCGTAGGCGGCGGCGGCGACGAGGGCGAGGGCGTCGCCGTGACCGACGCGGGACGGGGCGACCATTCCGGCCATGACCCAGGCGCCGACGAGCGCCAGCGCCAGCGCCAGCCAGACGCGCCGCGGCGGATGCTCCTCGAAGAAGATCGCGCCGCCGATCACGGTCAGGATCGGCGCGACATTGCCGATGAAGGTCGCATTGGCGACCTTGGTGCCGTTGATCGCGAGGTGGAACGAACCGACGTCGACGGCAAAAGCCAGGCCCGCGAGAATCAGGGGAATAGCGGCTTGTCGCAGGTCCGAAGCCGCGGGCCGACCTCGCTGTGCGACCCTCGCCCAGACGGCGAGCGCCGGAACGGCGAGACCCATCCTCCAGGCCGCCCCCGCGAGCGGACCGACGTCGAGGAAGCGCACGAGAATTCCCGACCAGGCGATGATCGCCGTCCCGGCGACAAGCGCGATCACGCCGACGCGATCGGCATGTTGCAGGCTGGTTGCTGTCTCAGCTTCGAGTTTGGCGCTCATCGGTCCTGCGCTACACGATTCCTTTCATTCGCCGCCATAGCGCGGCAGACGAACACTCATTCGTGATCGCTGAAGGAGCTTTCTTGACGACCCCGCATCAGCGCAATGTCCTCCTCGTCGATCTGGACGGGACGTTGACCGATCCCGCCGAAGGCATCGTCGGCTGCTTTCGCTTCGCGCTCGAAGCCATGGGCGTCGCCGCGCCGACGGACGCCGATCTCGGGTGGATCATCGGCCCTCCGCTGAGGCAGTCCTTCGCGAAGATGATGGCCAGGGGCGGCGCAGAGGAGGCGCTCGCGCTCTATCGGACGCGCTACGGCGAAACAGGTCTGTTCGAGGCGGTCGTTTACGATGGCGTGCCGGACGCGCTGTCGCAACTGAAGCGTTCAGGAGCGCGCCTCTTTCTCTGCACCTCGAAGCCTGCCGTCTATGCGAACCGCATCCTCGCCCGCTTCCATCTCGAAGGCTATTTCGAGGAGGTCTATGGCTCCGAACTCGACGGCCGCTTCGAGGACAAGGGCGACCTTATCGCTCACATTCTCGCTGAGAGAGGGCTGGACCCGGCCGACTGCGTCATGTGGGGCGACCGCAAGCACGACGTCGTCGGCGCGGGGCGGCACGCGATTCCGACCATCGGCGCGCTTTGGGGTTTCGGCGGCGAGCAGGAGCTGCGCGAGGCGGGAGCGGCCGTGCTCTGCGCCGCGCCGGCCGAGGTCCCCGCCGCTTTCGGCCGCTTTGCGCGGAACGCTTCTCCTTCCCCTTCCAGAAGAAGGCTCGGAGGCGAGGTTGGCGGCGGGCGGAATTAGCCACGGCTTTCCTTCGGCTCCTGGCGTGGCGCGACTTCCGATCTGCTCATCTGTTATTGCCAGCAACGCGAAGCAATTCAGGAACGCAGCACCCCTGCGCCTGATTGCTTCGTCGCTCCGTTCTTCTCAATGACTGCCGAGGACGCCGCCGACACTCGGGAGACGAAAGACGACGTTGCGTCTATCTCTAAAAAACCGAAAGCGATCTGACCAGGAGAGGCTCGCAACAGTTGCTCGACGCGCTCACCACACTTGCCCTCGTGCGTGTCGAGATGATCATCAAAGTGACTCTGCAGTTCGTTCCGTATGCCTTTCGGTAGCTCATTTAGAGCGCTTTCCGATCATATTGGACCGTCATTGCGAGGAGCGAAGCGACGAAGCAATCCAGCCGCTGTGCAGCGGCTCTGGATTGCTTCGCTTCGCTCGCAATGACGGCGTGGTCTCGGATTGATCGGAATCCGCACTAACTCGGTGGATCGCTGGCAGGCCCATCATACGCTTTCGCGAACCCAGTGAGCGGCAAAGTGAAGTTGATCGGCCTTCCCTTTTCGAAGGCCTGGATCGCCAGACTCCGCCCTTTTTTCAGCTTCTCGATCAAATCGCCGTCGGCTTTGTAATCCGCCATGCAACCATTTTGGGGTAGGCAGACGACATATGGCGCGGTCATCGCCTCTTTCTCGTCAATAACAATGCGGGCGCCTGGGACCAGAGCCACGCCCAAGGGCAGCGTGACGCGCAACAGCTTCGTATCGCCGCCCTCCGGCTCGATCAGCAGGGCGATAACGAGCTTTTGGCCCGACGTCAGATGGCCGTCCGAAGCGGTGAAGCAGACTTCCCTGGTCCTGATTTCGGATGGTTGTTCCGTCAGTTTCTTGGCGCAGTATCGGGTCCAGGGTGAAGCAATCACCTGCACCTGCTGCTGGCCGCTCTGCACCGTCTCGCCAGGCGTTCCCTGCTGTGCCTGCCCGGCGTTCGGCCCCGGCGCCGCTTGCGTCGGCGGAACCGGAGGATTTGTTGACGGTTGCTGGGCAAACGCGTGCGGCCCGGCCGTGAGGGCGAGCCCAACCATCGCCGGTATGCTTAACGCCCTAGTCTTCGCCGCGACCGATACGGTCCGATACGTCATGAGAAGCGGTTCCCTGGTTTTAACGACGCCGTAGGCGCGCAAAAGGCGTGCGCTTCGTTGCGCACGCCTGCTGTCGTTTTTTCTTTGAAAGAGCGATAGCCGTCTCTGCTTGTCAGATTCTCATCAAGGTTGGGCTGATCGGGGGCACATGGACGGGACGAGTCCGCTGTTCTGATAGTCGAGCGGTCCGTTGACCTCGTGCTTGTATTTAACAAGCACGTCGTAACAAGCCACCGGCTGGCCTGGGGCCCCCGAAAGCGGGACGCCGACGGGGACGTTCTTCTCCAGGTCGCCTCCGCAATACCAGCTGGCGGCGTCGGTGACAGCGCCTGAGCCGTTATACACCGCGGTTTGCGGATATGGGCATAGCGGACGTGTAAGGGTGTTGGGTGACCCGGGGATGAAGGCGGGCGCCGCCGTGTTGCCCGACCCTATCACCTGGCTCGGCGCAACGCCTTTCTCGACCCAGTTGATGACTGCGTTGAAGTCGGCGCCGTTCTGCGGCCACGGCCCGAGGCTGCTGTGATTCAGAATGCCAAGGCCGCAGTGACTCACTCCGGGAACATGGAACAGACGAAAGAATTTCTGCACGCCTCGGAAGCGGTCAGACGGATCGGCATTCGCAGCGTTATCAGACCCCTCTGCGTAACGCGCAGCCATCACCCGATAGTAGTTGATCACGCCGCGAGGCATGATGAGGGCGTCATTTGCGCCGACGAAAGTGATCATTTTTCCGCCGTCCGCCTTGAATGCGTCAAGGTTGTCGAAAGTATCAGTAAGGTCGGCTACGGTATTCGACCCAGCCTGTGCGACTGCCGCATAGGTTGTCACCGTACCGGGAGCCGATATCGTCGAACTCAGCGCGACGTTTCCCCAGTGGCCGGGGTAAGAGGTCGGGAAAACGCCGGCGTTGTAGTAAGCTGGATCTGCCAGATCCCATCCAAACTGCACCGGGGCGAGTCCAAACGGTACGTTTCCATCCCAAAAACTGAAGTCGGTGCCACGATCGATTGGGAACCAAATTCTCTTCCCGGAATCGTTGCGCGGGCCGTCCCACATGACGTTGACTGCATCGGCTTCCTTTGGGGCCAGACAGTTCGGAGTCGGCGTCGAACCGCAGACATTGGCCTTTGCGTTGAACGTGCAGGTCCGCGGGTCGTCGATAATGCCGTCCGCTACACCGTCGTTTTTGTCGCACGCGGCGATCGCGGCGTTTTGCACGGCCGCAAGCTTCGGCCCCGCAATCACCTCTTGGGCGATATCGTACATCGCAATTTGGCCCCACATCTGCGCCGTCTGGAAACGCGTCCAGTACATTGCCGGCGCGCTGGCGAGGATGCCGTCCAATTCGCCAGGAAGCGTTTGAGCCAAGGCATAGCCTTGATGGCCGCCGGTCGAACAACCGTCCCAGTAGTTGTAGAGCGGCGCCTTACTGTAGTACAGCTTGGCAATCTTCTTCGACCAGAGGATCTCTTGCTGGGGTCCGTTATAAACCCAGTCCTGGATATACTGGTGGTTCAGTTGGCCGAGGCTCAGGACGCCCGGTTGGCACGTATTGTGGGGATCGTTAGTAGGATTACCGTGTCCCCCATCGGTACCCGATCCGACAAATCCGTTGGTTACAGCACCCGCGGAATTGACGTTGGTATTGCCGGTACAACCACCGCCGCCTTGACCCTCGGTGCGGCCGTTCCAGTTGCCTTCCACCGTAGTGAAGTTAAAGGGGGGATCAACTGTAGAGCCGGTTACGCCGCCGTCGATCGAATTGAGCGGCAAACCGACGTAGATGGTGATGTTCTGCGGCGTCGGATCTTTTGCGGGGGTGCTGCTATAGCTTAACACCACCAAACAATATGCGACGGGGACCGGGCTGTTGCTCGGCGGGGTGCCCGTGAAGTTGCCGGGCAGTGGGCCCGGCAATGCGTTGGCCGGCACGATGTGCGCATCCGCGTATTTGATATTGCCGCCCAAGAGTTGGGGCCCGAGCATCGTGCAAGCATCAGCAGCAGCAGGATTCGGTAGCGCGGCTACGCTGCCGGCGATAGCGACTGCGACTACCAACGATAGGCGTGCAACAGCTCTTAGGCCCAGCATGAGTTCCTCCCACAACGTGCTCCGGTTTTCAAGCGCCGCAAAGTCTTCTGGCTGGGCAACCGGCGATTTTTTCTCATCCTTCAAGAGCTGCGCAACGAAGTCAATTCAAAAAAGGGATTCGCTCGTCCGCTTCGATCGTAACAATTCCCGGATAAAGTCCCAACTCAGCTGCCCCGTCCTGGTCGGAAATAGAAGTCGGCCTGCTCTTCTTTGGCTGCCCAGCGGAACCACGAGCTGAGCGGCGCGTGTAGAATGGCAATTGCGGTCGCTGGTGAAGTTGGCTGGGAGGAAGGTCCGCTTTGCGCCAAGCCGACCTCTTCGCAGTTGTTTGCGGAATGGCCGCTGCTGTGCAGGTTTTTACTCGTCGCGCGCATGACCGCTTCCTCGCCCTTCTCGCCCGTCGTAATGCAGGCGACGGAAAAGCGAATGAGAGCACGTCCGGGGGGCCATCCGGGGCGGCGCGGGGGAGTGGGGGAGGGGGGTCACGCAGATCGCCATTAACGCTTTGAATTCACTCGTAATAGGAAATGAAATGAATTGCAAAGATCCCGGGCCTCTCAGCGCAAAAAACCGGGAGCAAGCCGTGCGCAGAATGGTTCTGCAAATGAGCGTCCGTGGGGCCCGGAGAGGTTTGGCGCGCGCCTCTTCCTTGACGGTCGGCGGCAACCGGGGGAAGCAGAGCTTACCCTTTCCAAAGGCCGCCGCATGACCGATAGCGCCTCCTTTTCCTGTCCTCCCGCCCCGCCGCGCGCGGAGCCTCGCCCGGTGCGGCGTTCGGCGCACGGGGTGGCCTGGACCGACGAATACGCCTGGATCCGGGCCGAGAACTGGCGCGAGGTGCTGCGCGATCCGGCCCGACTGCCATCCGACATTCGGGCTCTGCTCGAGGCGGAGAACGCCTATGCCGAAGCGCTGCTCGCGCCGACCGCCGGGTTGCAAAAGGAGCTTGTTCGCGAGATGCGGGCGCGGCTCAAGGAGGACGACAGCGAGCCGCCCCAGGTGGAGGGGCCTTGGGCCTATTATTCACGCTATCGCCAAGGCGGCCAGCATCGCATCTACTGCCGAAGGCCTCGCGAAGGCGGCGAGGAGACGGTTCTGATTGACGGCGACGTTCGTGCCGAAGGCAAACCGTTCTTTCGTTTGACGGCGACGTCGCACGCGCCCGACCACGCGAAGTTCGCCTGGAGCTTCGACGAACTCGGTTCCGAGATGCTGACGATCCGCGTGCGCGACCTCGCGCGGGGCGAAGATCTTCCCGATCTCATCGTCAACGCCGCCGACGACATCGTCTGGACCCGCGATTCGACGGCCCTCCTTTATGTCGAGCAGGACGAGAATCATCGTCCGTTCCGCGTGATGTTGCATCGCCTCGGGACCGACCAGAGCGAGGACACCGAGGTCTTCGCCGAGACGGACCCGGCCTGGTTCATCGGCATCGCGGGGACGCGGCTCGGTCGGTCGGCGCTGGTCGTCGTGCATGGGCATGATTCTTCGGAGACGCATGTGGTCGATCTCGATCGACCGACCGCGAAGCCGCTCATGATCACGCCGCGGCGGCCGGGGTTGTTCTACGACGTCATGGATCACGGCGATTGCTTCTACATCCGCGCCAATTCCCAGGCGCGCGACTTCAAGGTCGTCGTGGCGCGCCGCAACGCGCCGGACGAAGCGAACTGGCGCGACGTCGTCCCGCATCGCGACGGCTGCTTCATCGCCGACGCGACGCTGTTCAAGAACTTCCTCGTCGTGCTGGCGCGCGAGGAAAGCCGTCCCCATCTGGCGGTCCATGATCTCACGAGCGGCGAGGCGCACGAAATAGCGTTCAGCGAGGAGACCTACGCGCTCGGCCTGAGGACAGTCTACGAGTTCGACTCGCGGCTCCTGAGGTTCCGTTTTTCCTCGATGGACCGGCCCGAGGAGATCTTCGACTACGATTGCGTCACGCGGACCAGAACTCTCGTCAAACGGCAAGAGTCGCCCGGCTTCGATCCGGAACGCTATCTTACCCGGCTCGTTTTCGCCCGCGCCGAGGATGGCGAGAGCGTGCCGGTCTCGCTGCTGATGAAGCGAGATGTCGAGCTCGACGGCGCGGCGCCGCTTCTCCTCACCGCCTACGGCGCTTATGGCTATCCGGTCGAAGCGAGCTTCTCGAGCAATCGCCTTTCGCTCGTCGACCGCGGCTTCGTCTACGCCATCGCTCATGTCCGCGGCGGAACCGACAAGGGCTGGCGTTGGTACGAGGACGGCAAACTCCTGAAGAAGCCGAACACCTTCGGCGACTTCCTCGCCGCGGCGCGGCATCTCGTGGCGGCCGGATATACGCGGGCAGGTCGCATTGTGGCCCAGGGCGGAAGCGCCGGGGGCCTGCTGATGGGAGCGGTCGCGAACATGGCCCCCGATCTGTTCGCGGGGATCATCGCGGACGTGCCGTTCGTCGACGCGCTGTCGACAATGCTCGACGAGTCCCTCCCGCTGACGCCGCCGGAGTGGCTGGAATGGGGCGATCCGATCCGCGATCGTGCAGCCTTTGATGTGATCCGCTCTTACAGCCCTTACGACAACGTTCATCCTCGGCGCTATCCGCCAATCCTCGCGCTGGCGGGTCTGGCGGATCCGCGCGTCACCTATTGGGAGCCGGCCAAATGGGTCGCGCGGCTGCGGGCGAATATGACCGGCGGCGGGCCTGTCCTTTTGCGCACTGCGATGGAGGCCGGTCATGCGGGACGGCCGGGCCGGTTCGACAGGCTCGAAGAGGTCGCGCGCAACACCGCCTTCGCCATCGCCTGCGTCAGCGGCGCATTGAAGGCGGATCAGGCGGACTGACCCTACGGCGGCGACACATGACCGGACATGCGCTGCTGCAAGTAGACCCGAACGGGCCATGCTCAGATCGATCAATTCGGAGTCTCGCCTCGCCTCATCTTCAGAACCCGTCTGGCAGCGGGTTGCGCAATGTGACCGATTCGTGCAATTTATGTGGCCTCTTTTTCAGGAAATGTTCGATCTAAACAATGGTGCGTGAGTCTCGTTACAGATTTTTCCACGACTTCAGGACCGCCGGTTATTCGAGGCTGTATTGGCTTGACGTTGACGTTACACTCCGGGATATTTTCTTCCGGCAAAGGGCTGTCCAGAGCAGAATTATTCGTCTGCAGCAGTCGTCGAGCCTCGAATATTGCGTTCTGGAAGGTGTAGGGGCTGTCGCCAACGCCTTGTCCGTTGGTCAAGGGGGCATAGACTTTGATCGCTTCATGGTATACATTTCGGGTTATTATGACGAGGAAGAATATTCTTTAAGCTATGAGTTGAGGCCTCCAGCCAGAATGATCTGGGATAAAACCGACGATCGGCCTCCGCGGTTGGAAATCCATATTCCAAGGATTATCTCCAGGCGTCTGATCGAGTTGTACGTGACGAAACGAATTGACAACGTAAAACTGTCGATGCAGATCGCAGTAGCAGGAGATCAAATGGGGGATGCTAATAACCCAACGGAGCGATTCCCGCTTCTCAGCGAGGCTGAGCATCTGGCTTTTCCCCGTGTGCAGTGCGAACTCCTTTCGGTATACACCTCCATCGGAAAAAGTGCTGTTGCCTAAAGTAAGAGCCTGTTTCAAAACCGACCGCCCCTGTCCTGAGTTGGCCCTCCGCTGCGCCGATCCTCTGCGCACGAAAGTTCCAGCCCTGGTGACCTTCGTGTAAACTTCCTGTTCTTTGTGGTGAAAGAATAAACACCAAGAACGCAAAGGGCCCACGAAGGGCACAAGAGCACGAGTGGAAACCAGCCTCGTCTGCGACGACCGGCAAGGGCGCCGTGAAAATCATTTTGGAAAATTATCTTGCCAGAAGAACGGACCAGGAACATAATCCAGGACAGACATCCGGATTCGGACGGATTGAGCGAGGCAGGCATGGACGAAATTAAGGGGGCGCCGTCAAGCGACGGCTCGACGCCTATGGCAGGATCTTGCGGCATGGGCGCGCCCCTGCCCCTGCGCCGCGAGGGGCTTTCGCCTATGACGCGATTCGCGGGGACCTCATGGGGCAAGGATGGCCGCGGGGCGGGGCTGCCGCCGATGGATGGCGCCCGGCGGCAGGCCGATGGACGAAGCGGCCAGCGCCGCTTCACAAGTGAAAATATTGCCGGCGCCGCGCCATCCTCCCGCGCTTGCGGGGGCTTGCGGTGCAGGGGCCGCGCCCCAGCCTGCTTGGCAGTTACAAAAACAATTTGGATTCCGGCCTAAGTGGTTGAAAAGCCCCAATTCATGGAACACTTTTGCTTGGCTCCGGCTTTCCCTGGCTTTGCTCCGGCTATCCGGACCTTTGACGGAACATCCCGTGGCTTGGATCGTCGTCCAACGGGGCGCCGGCTCCATGGCGTCGCCGCGCCCGAGGCGTCCGGTGCGGCCGTCGCGCCAGCACCGTCCAGTCCGGGCGGACGGCTCCTCGGCGGATTCACTCTTCGCCCTTACCCCCATCATCGGTTTCTTCTCCCCGTTCCGCGCCGGGGATCACATAGTTGCCCTTCAGCCAACGGTGCAGGTCCACGTCGGCGCATCGTTTCGAGCAGAAGGGATCGTAGCGGGAATCACGGGGCTTGCCGCAGATCGGACAGGCGCGCTCCTTGGCCGTCGCTCGTTCCCGCGGCGAATCGTCGTTGGCGCTCATTTCAATAAGTTCGCAGCCCATTGCCGGTGCGGATAATAGCCTTCGCCTGCGAGCAACGCACAAGTTTCGGCGAGCGGCAAACCCACGACGTTGGTGTAGGATCCGATCAACCGAACGACGAAGGCGCCCGCCACACCTTGTATGGCGTAGCCGCCGGCCTTGCCGCGCCATTCGCCGGTCGAGAGGTACGCCTCGATCTCCTCGCCCGACAGGCGCTTGAACCGTACGCGAGACTCGACGAGCCGCCGCCGCATCACGGCGCCCGGAGTGTCCAGGGCGAGACCTGTGTAGACCCGATGAGCGCGACCGGAGAGCAGGCGCAAACAAGCCTCGGCGTCATGCCGAATCTCGCATTTCGGCAGAACGCGCCGCCCGACGCAGACGACGGTGTCGGCCGCCAGGGTAAGGCAGGGGGCGAGTTCCGGCATCTTGGCCGCGACTTCCGCCGACCGGGCCGCCTTCTCGACCGCCAGCCGCTGGGCGAGGCGGCGCGGGGTTTCGCCTCGCCGCGGCGTCTCGTCGACCTCCGACGGCAACACCAAATCCGGATCAACGCCGATCTGGAGGAGCAACGCCAGCCTGCGGGGCGAGCCCGAGGCGAGTACGAGGCGAGGTCGGGACAGCGAAGCCTTCGAGGTCCGCACCCCGGCAAGCGCCGTCATCCGAGCCTCACTTGAAGCGGTAGGTGATACGACCCTTGGTCAGGTCGTAGGGCGTCATCTCGACCAGGACCTTGTCGCCGGCGAGGACGCGAATGCGGTTCTTCCGCATCTTCCCGGCGGTGTGAGCGATAATCTCGTGATCGTTCTCGAGCTTGACGCGAAACGTCGCATTCGGCAGGAGTTCGACCACGAACCCCGGAAATTCAATCAGTTCTTCCTTCGACATAGGGCTCCTTAGTAACGTCGCCGCCAGCGTTGGCAAGGGGCCAGAGCGACGACTGGCCAATCCCGAACGCCGAGCGAAGCAATCATCGGCTAAGCTCGCGACAATCTGACGTCCGGCTCGGCCGCCCGCGTAGGACCGGAAGGTTTGGGTCGCCGGCTACGCGAGGCGGGTCGCAGAACCTAGACCATTTGAGGGCGAAAAGGAAAGGCGCTCGCCTCTCTCTCGTTGCGCCGCTGTCGGCTCCAATCCCAAGGCCGCCGGTGTTCTCGCTCTCGTGGGGTTGAATGAATATCCGCCCGCTTCACCCCCCGCGAATCTCGCGTGAATTCCAACACAAACCCAGGCCATAGCTCGGCGAGCCCAAGCCTCACCTGCCCGCGCGGTCGAGCTCGCGGTAACGGCGGAGAGCCAAGGGGATCGAGGCGAGGTAAGCGAGGGTGACCGCCACCAGCGCCTGCATCGGAAAGACGAAAACGAGCAGGAGAACAGCGGCGACGCCGACCAGAAAGACCGCCAGGTGTTCGCGCGGCACGCGACCCATCGACTTTCCTGAGAAGTGGGGCACGCGGCTCGCCATGAGGAGTGCGATCGCAAGCACGTACAGGCTTTCGAGAAAGGCGACGCGCGGATCCGGCGCCCCCAGTTCGAGTGCGGAGCGAAGGTAGATCGGCAGAAGTCCGACGATGGCTCCTGCGGGAGCCGGCATTCCGACGAAGAAATTCTTTCGCCACAGCGGCTGGTCGGGCTCGTCGAGCATCACGTTGAACCGCGCGAGCCTCAGGGCGCAGGCCATCGCGAAGAGGAGGGCCGCCACCCAGCCGAAGCTTTTCACTGCATGCAAATCGGCGGCGAACAGCACGAAGGCCGGCGCGACGCCGAAGTCGACGAAATCGGCCAGCGAATCGAGTTCCGCCCCGAAGCGCGACGTGCTCTTGAGAGCCCGGGCTATTCGCCCGTCGAGGCCGTCGAGCACCGCCGCGGCCGCAATGGCGCTCACCGCCCATTCGACCGAGTTCTCCATCGCGAGGCGGATCGCGGTGAGGCCAAGGCAAAGCGCAAGCAAAGTGACGATGTTCGGCAAGAGCAGGCGCAGCGGCACCGCGCGAAAACCGCGCCTTTTCGAGGTTTCTGCGCCGAGCAGCGGCCGGGGCGTCTGTGAGCCGTCGTTCACACGCTCAACTCCGCTGGAACGGGCGCCTATCCGGCGATGTTGAGATCTCGGCGATCACCGTTTCCCCGCCGACAGCGCGCGAATCGAGTCCGACGACGATCTGCGCGTTCGGCGGCAGATAGACGTCGACGCGCGAGCCGAAGCGGATGAGCCCTATCCGCTCGCCCGAGCTCACGTGCGCGCCCTCGCGGGTAAAGCAGACGATTCTCCGTGCGATCAGGCCTGCTACCTGAACCACGCCGAACCGTCCAGACGGCGCGTCGATGACCATGCTGTTGCGTTCGTTGTCTTCGCTCGCCTTGTCCAGGTCGGCGTTGAGGAAGAGCCCGGGATGATAGATGACGCGCTCGACGCGCCCTTCGACCGGCGCCCGGTTCACATGGCAATCGAAGACCGACATGAAGATCGATATGCGCTGCAACGGCGCCATTCCGAGTCCGAGTTCGGGCGGCGGCGCCGCGAAGCCCGCGAAGCTGATTACGCCATCGGCAGGCGCAACGACCAAGTCGGCGCGTACGGGGGTCACCCGAGCAGGATCACGGAAGAAGTAGGCGCACCACGCGGTCGCGATCAGCCCGAGCCAGCCGAGCGGGGACCAAAGCCACCACAGCACCAGCGTCGCAACGAAGAACGCTGCGACGAACGGGTATCCTTCACGATGGATAGGCGCGACGCTGCGACGAATGGAACGAATGACGCTCATGAGCGCAATCTCAATATGAGGCGGGCGCACTCATGGCGCCAATAAAGGCTAAAGTCACGGTGTGGACGGCGAGCTGGCGAGATCGGGAGAAGGATCGAAGTCTTCCTCTTCCTCTTCCTCTTTCTCTTCCGCCTCCGCACGCCGCAGCGTCTCCTCGGCCGCATCGACCTCGCGCTGTCGGCTCCACAACGCCGCATATACGCCGCGCTGGGCCAGCAGCGTCTCATGGGTTCCTCGCTCGACAATGACGCCCTTGTCGAGCACGAGGATCTGGTCGGCGTTGACGACGGTTGAGAGCCGATGAGCAATGACGATGGTTGTGCGTCCGCGCGACACCCGTTCGAGCGCCGACTGGATCTCGCGCTCGGTGAAACTGTCGAGAGCCGACGTCGCCTCGTCGAGAACGAGTATCGGCGGCGCCTTAAGCATGGTGCGGGCGATCGCGACGCGCTGTTTCTCGCCACCCGACAGCTTCAGCCCTCGCTCCCCGACTTGGGCGTGGTAGCCTTGCGGCAACGCGCGGATGAACCCGTCGATCTGGGCGTCGTCGGCGGCGGCGTCGACTTCGCCCTGGCCGGCGCCATCGCGTCCATAACGAATGTTGTAGATGATCGAGTCGTTGAACAACACCGTGTCCTGGGGAACCATGCCGATCGCCGCGCGCAGCGAACTCTGGGTGACCGTGCTGATGTCCTGGCCGTCGATGAGTATTCGCCCTGCGGTCGGCTCATAGAAGCGGAAAAGAAGACGGGAAATGGTCGATTTGCCGGCCCCTGACGGGCCGACGATAGCGATCGTGTGGCCAGGCGGCGCTTCGAAAGAGACGCCGAGCAGGATTGGTCGGGCAGGGTCGTAGGCGAACGCGACGTTCTCGAACCGCACATGGCCCGCGCTCACCTTCAGCGCCGGCGCGCCGGGAACATCCTCAATCTCGGGATTCTGATCGAGGATAGCGAACATCGCCTCGATGTCGACGATGGCCTGCTTGATGTCGCGGTAAACCATGCCCATGAAATTGAGCGGTTGGTAAAGCTGCAGCATCATCAGATTGATGAGAACGAAATCGCCAACCGTCTTCTGGCCGCCTCTGATTTCCACGACGCACATTTCCAGCACGGCGACCAGGCCGAGGGTGAAAATGACCGCCTGTCCCGCATTCAGCACCGCGAGAGACACGTACGTGCGCACGCTCATCCGCTCGTAACGCGCCATCGCTTTATCGTAGCGCGCCGCTTCGCGCTCTTCCGCGCCGAAATACTTGACCGTTTCGAAGTTGAGCAGGCTGTCGATCGCTTTGGTGTTGGCGTCGGTGTCGCTCTCGTTCATCGAACGGCGAATGCCGATGCGCCAGTTCGTTGCAACGGTCGTGTAGGTCAAATATGCCGCGACCGTTGAGCAGATCGCCGCAACATAGCGCCAGTCGAAAGAGTAGAGCATCGCTGCGACGATGAAGGCGAACTCGACGATCGTCGGAACCGCGGTCAACATCGAGGTGCGGATGATCGTCTCGATGGCGTTGCGGCCGCGCTCGAGTACGCGCGTCAGGCCCCCCGTCTTGCGCTCCAGATGGAAACGCAACGACAGCTGGTGCAGGTGTTCGAAAACTTCGAGCGCGAGCCGGCGCACGGCGTTCATGGCCACCGAGGCGAACAAGGCGTCGCGACCCTGCTGCGTCAACGCCATCAAAACTCGCAACAGGCCGTAGACGATCGCCAGAGACCCGGCGCCGACCATGATCTGCGGCAATGGAACCGCGCCGATCGTCAGCTTTCCCACCAACGCGTCGGTCACCCACTTGAAGGAATAGGGCGTCGCGATGGTGATCACCTTGGAAAGCAGCATCAGCGCGACCGCGAGGAAGACGCGCAACTTAAGATCGGCCCGATCCGCTGGCCAAATGTAAGGCCAGAGAAGCGCAACGGTTCCCCCCAGCGTGCCCCGGTGGGCGACAGGTCTGCGCTCGGCGACAAAAGTCGAGGTTTTATGGTGTTTCATTGAATTTCATGAACAGTCGTTTGAGTTGGCTCTGCCCGCATATAAGCGTTCTCATGCCCGCGTGACATCCTTACGCCCGAGATGTTCGTCATATGAGCGCGGTTCTCGTCAAGACGCGATCCCTGCGTAGACGATGCAGGGCGCCGAAATGCGGCAGGCCCACTTCTTGGCGAAGGTGAAAGCTCGGACAGCCCCGACACGTGTCGAGCGTTGATCGCAGGGCGCCGTTCTGACTGATTCGGGGCAAGCCTCCTACATGTGCATGTTGTTTTGTCAACTCCCGCAAACCGCTTTCCTTGTGTAGACTTAACATCGCATGCTTCGTCTCCGGCGAGTATACGAGCGAAGACGGATCGGCGAAGTAGTCAAAATTATCAGACCTTATCTTGTGCCATGTTTTCGAGTGCGCTATATGAATGTTCGTCCAAGCCGCCATTTGGCGTCAAAGAATCATGGCGCCCGTCATGATCGGGCGGCCAGAATGGCCCGAGCGAAGATCACAGTGAGGCAGCCCCTTCAGGCTTCCAATTGGAGTAATGGCAGAAATGAACGATTCCACGAACCACATTGAACTCGCCGCGGAAATTGTTTCGGCGTACGTGTCGAACAATTCCGTCCCGTCGGGCGAGCTCCCGATGCTTCTGAGCGACGTTCACGCAGCGATTGTTCGCGTCGCTTCGGGTGCGCAACAGGTCGTCGTCGAAGCGGCGAAGCCTGCTGTTCCGCCGAAGAAGTCGATCACCAGCGAGTACATCATCTGCTTGGAGGATGGGCGCAAGTTCAAGTCGTTGAAGCGGCATTTGAGGACCCAATATAACCTGTCGCCCGAAGAATACCGGGAGAAGTGGGGTCTTCCGTCGGACTATCCGATGGTCGCGCCGGCGTACGCCAAGGCGCGCTCGGCGCTGGCCAAGCAGATGGGCCTCGGCCAACAACGGCGTCGTCGCAAGTAGAGGCCCGAATCGGCTGCCGACGTCGATCCCGCCCAACGGCGGCAACTCTGTTGGGCGCGTGGAGTCCGTTGGCAGGTGTTTCATCCTGAAGGCCGAATCGCGGTTTGGCGCGCTTCTGCGCTGCGGAAGGCTTGGCTCTCGACGCTCCGAGGCGTTATTTGGTCCCGAACATACGGTCGCCGGCGTCTCCCAGTCCGGGGACAATGTAGCCGTGATCGTTGAGCTTCTCATCGATGGCCGCAGTCCAAACCTCGACGTCGGGATGCGCCTTTGTCAGCCGTTCGATCCCCTCCGGCGCGGCGAGCAGACACACGAACCGGATGTCCTTCACGCCTCGGCGCTTGAGGCGGTCGATTGCCGCGACCGCAGAGTTGGCGGTCGCGAGCATCGGGTCCATGACGATCACCAGCCGCTCCGCGACGTCGACGGGCGCCTTGAAATAGTATTCCACCGCCTCCAGGGTCTGCGGGTTGCGATAAAGGCCGATGTGGGCGACCCGCGCGCTCGGCACCAGATTGAGCATGCCGTCAAGAAAGCCGACCCCCGCCCGCAAGATCGGCGCGAAGACAAGTTTCTTGCCGGCGATGGTCGGCTGCATCGTCTTGGCCAGCGGAGTCTCCACTTCGACCAGTTCGAGCGGCAGATCGCGCGTCACTTCATACGCCAGCAGCATGCCGATCTCGTTGAGAAGCTGGCGGAAACCCTTGGTGGACACGGTTCTGTCGCGCATCAGCGTCAGCTTGTGCTGAACGAGGGGGTGACCGACGACGTGGACGTTCGACATGGAGGTCTCCTGGCGCCTGGCCCGGCGAAGTCTAAACGAAGTTGCCCGACGGCGTAGCGTCGCGCCAGCCTCTTCCCCCAGTATTGTACCCCATCCTGCTGTTTGCATCTCCGAGCACGAGTTGCGATCGGCGGCGGCGTCCCTGTCAAGACTATTGACGGGCGGGAGACGACGATGTCAGGTGCGGCGCAAATGGCTACTCCGACAACGCGGCCGGTCGGCCGCAATTGGTCATTGCCGAACATCCTGACCTATGCGCGGGTCGCGGCGGTTCCCCTCGTCGCCGGTTTCATGTTCTGGCCGCAGGCGCCTTGGGCGCGCTGGACGGCGCTGGCCATTTTTGTCGCTGCAGCCGTCACCGACTTTTTCGACGGCTATCTTGCGCGCGCCTGGGCGCAGCAGTCCTCGCTCGGCCGGATGTTGGATCCGATTGCCGACAAGCTTCTCGTCTCTGCGGCAATTCTGATGCTCGTCGCCAACCAGACGATCGCCGGCGCGACGCTTTGGGCGGCGATCATCATCTTGTGCCGGGAAATCCTCGTGTCCGGATTGCGTGAATATCTGGCCGAGCTGCGCGTGCCGATGCCGGTGACCGCGGTGGCCAAGTGGAAGACCGCCGTGCAGCTTGTCGCGTTGGGATTCCTGATCGTGGGTCCGTCGGGCGAGGCGATCATGCCAGGGTCGATCAAGACCGGGATCCTGCTGCTGTGGATCGCCGCGATCCTGACGCTTTACACCGGCTGGGACTATATGAAGGCGAGTTACGACAATGTCGGCAACGATTGAAGCGGCATGAAAGCGGTCTATTTCGCCTGGGTGCGCGAGCGGATCGGCAAGGCCGAGGAAGAACTGAACCCGCCGCCGACGGTGAGGACGATCGAGGATCTCGTCGCTTGGCTATCGGGCCAGGGCGAGGGCTACGCGCACGCCTTCGAGAAGCCCTCGACTGTGCGCGCGGCGATCGACCGCGTGCACGCGCGCCGCGACGCTGCCATCGCCGGGGCAAAGGAGATCGCGTTCTTCCCGCCGATGACCGGAGGGTGAGGCGATGGCGAACGTCCGCGTGCAGCAGGAAGACTTCGACGCCGGCGCCGAGGCCGCCGCGCTCGCCGGCGGTTGCAAGGACGTCGGCGCGGTCGTGAGCTTCGTCGGCTATTGCCGGGACGAGGGCGGCCGCCTAGCGGCCCTCGAACTCGAACATTACCCTGGCATGGCGGAGGAGGAGATGGCCCGTGTCGGCCGCGAGGCCGAGGCCCGATGGCCGCTCCTCGGCGTTACGGCGATCCATCGCACCGGCCGCATTGCGCCGGGCGAGCAGATCGTTCTGGTCGCCGTCGCCTCCGCTCATCGCGGCGAAGCGTTCGCGGCGGCCGAAATGCTGATGGATTTTCTCAAGACCCGCGCGCCCTTCTGGAAGCGCGCCATCCGCCCCGACGGAACCGTCGAAGGCTGGGTGGACGCCAAGAGCGAAGACGATGCTTCGGCGGCGCGCTGGGACGCGGCTGCAGACTGACGGCTCAGACTCGCGCGACAACCGCGTGGTAGATCCAGAGCACGACGACCGCGCCGATCACCGAGACGATGATGCTCCAGATGTTGACTCCGGTGACCCCGGTCATTCCGAAGAAACCGGCGATGACGCCTCCGATGATCGCTCCGACGACGCCGAGCGCGATGTCCATCATCATGCCCGAGCCTGTCTTGTTGACGAGCTTGCTTGCGATCCAACCCGCGATCAGACCCAATATGATCCAGCTGATAATGCCCATGTCCAGAACTCCCTCCGGCGGCTCGCCCTCTTCGTCGCCGTCGGCCCCACAGAACCAGTTGAGAGCGCGCTACGGATAGTTGCGGGATGGACGGGGAAAACGCAAGCAGGTAGTCTGCGGCGTCTGTTCTCGAACATGCGCCGTCGATCAGCACCGAAGTTGCGTGGGTGCCCGGTCGGCGTCGGCAAGGAGGATGCGATGGGAATGTTCGACGACGCGCTCAAGAATGCGGTTCCAGGCGGCAATCTGGCGGCGCCGATCGCGGTCGCCGCGGGCGCCTTGATCCTGGGGAAGCTGTTCGGCGGGAGCTCCGCGCCGGCGCCGGCGCAGCCGGCCGCGCCTCCTCCGTCCGTTCCAACCAGCGCGCCGGCCGGCAGCATTGTCGGGGGTCTCAGCGATCTCATCGGCAGGCTGACCGCGGGCGGCGCCAGCCAGCACGTCAATTCGTGGGTCGGGCCCGGCGAGAACCAGCCGATCCAGCCGGGACAGCTCGGCGGAGCGCTCGGTCAGAACACGCTCAATGAACTCTCCCAGCGAACCGGCATGAGCCAGCAGGAACTGCTGCAGCAGCTCGCGCTCGTACTGCCCCAGCTCATCAACAGTCTGACGCCGAAAGGCCGCGTGCCGACGGCCGCCGAACTCGAGAATTAGAGCGGTATCCGAACGCACTGAATCGGCGGGCTTCTCGAGGGCCTGAAGGCCTTTGCCGATATCTTGAAATCGTCGCCTGCGAACATGATACAGCTTGATCGGATTCCGCTCTAGTCCAGCTCGATTTGCCTTCGATCGCCGTCGTCATTCCGCCGCCGCGCGGCGCGGCGCGGCCGCCTTAGCGAGCGCCTGCTCCAGATCCTCGATCAGATCGTCGACGTCTTCGAGACCGACGGACAGCCTGAGCAACCCAGGGCCGATGCCGAGCGCCGCCCGCTGTTCGGGCTTGAGACGCTGGTGGGTGGTCGTCTCCGGATGCGTGATGAGGCTCTTGGCGTCGCCGAGATTGTTGGAAATCCCGATGATCGACAGCGAATTGGCCATGCGGAAGGCGGCCTCTTTGCCGCCGGCGACTTCGAAAGCGAGCACGGTGCCGCCGCCCCTCATCTGCCGTCGGGCGAGGTTCGCTTGCGGGTGATCGTCCCGGCCGGGGTAGAGCGTGCGCACGACTTCGGGATGACCGCTCAGGAACCCGGCGATCCGCTCCGCCGAGCGCATCTGCGCCGCGACCCGCACGGGCAGGGTCTCGAGCGACTTCAAAAGCGTCCAGGCATTGAAGGGCGACAGGCAAGGCCCGGTCTGGCGAAGAAAATTGTGGACGTTGTCGGCGACGAATTTTTCGCTCGCCAGAATGACGCCGCCGAGCACCCGGCCCTGTCCGTCGATATGCTTGGTGGCCGAATAGACCACGCAGTCCGCGCCGAGTTTCAGAGGGCGCTGGAGCAGGGGCGTGGCGAAGACGTTGTCCACGACCAGCGTCGCGCCGCTTGCGTGCACGATCTCGGCGACGCCGGCGATGTCGACAAGCTCCAGCGTCGGATTGGTCGGCAATTCCAGGAACGCGGTCTTGGTGTTCGGCCGCATGGCTGCGCCCCAGGCGTCGAGATCGGCCCCGTCGACCAGGGTCGAAGCGACGCCGAACCGCGGCAGAAGCTCCTCCACGACATAAAGGCAGGAGCCGAACAGGGCCTTGGCCGCGACGACGTGGTCTCCGGATCTGAGCTGGCCCATCAAGGCGGCCGTCACCGCCGCCATGCCGCTGGCCGTCGCCCGGGCCGCCTCCGCACCCTCGAGCAGCGCCATGCGCCGCTCGAACATCGAGACGGTCGGATTGGCGAAGCGCGAATAGATGAAGCCCGGCTCGTCGCCCTTGAACCGCGCCTCGGCGAGCTCCATCGTGTCGTAAAGGTATCCTTGGGTGAGGAAGAGCGCTTCGGACGTTTCCTCGAAACCGGAGCGGAGCGAACCACCGTGGATCAGTTGAGTCGCCGGCCGCAGGCTCTTGGGGTCGCGCGATTTGCGGGGACTCGTCATGCTCTCGTCCTCTCCGGCGCATCGCGCCCGGGGGCTTAAGAAGGAGGCGCAGTTCAGAGAGCCCCGATCTTTTAGCCCGATGTTTAACGTGGCGGCAAGCCGACCGGCTCAAATGACCACGGAAAGTTTATGCATAGCCTGCGACGTAGACGCCGTCAACGCCGCCGCTTCGTGTTTCCAATCGTGTTTCCTGGTTTGCTTTGAAGATCTTTCACCAGAAAGGACACGAAGGGGCAGACGTCAGAGGAATTTTTGCTCAGTGAGAGAACAGGATCGGCGTCGTCATGTGGGCGAGGATGTGGCGCGTGCCGGTTCCGTGGCCGAACAAAGCACGCGTTCCCTGGTCGAAGGCGCCGATCGCCATGAGGTCGGCCGCGTGGTCCGAGACGGCGCTAAGCAGCGTGTCCATCACCGCGATCTCGTCGACGACAAAATGCTGGTAGCGTGTGGCGACGCCGTGGGTCTTGAGGTTGGCGACCAGGAGGTCGGCGAACTCGTCGCGCGGCTCGTTCTTGCGCGCCACTTCGACGACGAGTCCATCGCAGCCCTCGGCGATCAGCGGCAGGGCGTCGAAAACGGCGCGCGCCGCGCCGCGCGAACTTCGCCAGGCGAACAGCGGACGGGCGCCCACGTCGGGGTAGGTCCCGACATAGGGCACGACAAGGACGGGCCGGCCGCTATCGACGATCGTCTGCTCTGGGAGTTTCGCCGGCACGGGGACGTCGTCCTGGGTCTGGCCGAGGATGACGAGATCAAAAGTGCGCGCGACATCGACAAAGCGCGGAAGGATCTCGTGATCGCTGCCGCGATTGAGATCGACGAACGTCGTGCGGTCGCCGAGCGACGCGGCCCCGGTCTCGAACGCCTGGCGGGCGGACTCGACAGCCGCCGTGTAGTGCGGGCTCGGCCATGTCGCGACCGTCCCGACCACATGCGCATCGGCCTTTTCGGCGAACACGCCCGTCAGCCTCGCCCCGACCCGCGTTGCAATTCGAACGGCGAGCGAAAGCCGCTGAGCCGTGCGCGGCTTCGAATCGAGGTGCACAAGGATGTTGCCGAGAATCATGTCGTTTCCTCGCCTGGCTTTGGGTGGAGACTATCGGACCGGCGGGGCCGGATCAACGAGAGCGGCCAAGAACAGGGTTCTGAGACAATTTGCCGCTTCGCCGGCTGGGCGCCGGCCGGCGGACGGGCGCGAAGGCTCCGGCGCGGCTTAGGTCGAGTTTAGCGCCGGTTTAGGGTCGGGGGCCAATCCGTTCAATGGCTTGGACCGCCGTTTAGGGTCGGCTTGAAAACTGGCCCTGACTCGCGGCTTATTAACGATCTAAAGAGGTAAATAAAGAAACTTGCGGCGATCTTTGACATTACCATTGCCGGCGGGACAATTGAGGACATGACGATCTTGCTTTATGTCCTGCTGGCCGTTCTGCTCGTTCTCGGCGGGCTCGGCGGGCTCGGCGGGTTTTCCGCCATCGCGGCCCGGCGCATCGAGAAGATCGTCCCGCCGCAGGGGGGCTTTCTCGACCTCGACGGCGAGCGCCTGCATGTGCTCGACAAGGGCTCGGGCCGGCCGGTCGTGCTGATCCACGGCCTCAGCGGCCAGATGGGAAACTTCACCCATTCGCTCGTCGGCTGTCTCTGCGACGACTTCCGCGTCGTCGCCTTCGACCGCCCTGGCTCCGGCTATTCGACCCGCTCGTCGGTCGCTCCCGCCGGCGTCCGCGCTCAGGCGGCGACGCTGGCGAAGGCGATCCGCAGGCTGAAACTCGCGCGCCCCGTCATTGTCGGGCATTCGCTGGGCGGAGCGGTCGCTCTGGCGATCGCGCTCGACCATCCCGATTGCGCGGGCGCAGTCGCCCTGATCTCGCCTGCGACCCATCCGATATCGGCGCCGCCCGTGCTGTTCCGCGGCCTCGCCATCCGGCCGCCCATGCTGCGACGGTTCGTCGCATGGACGCTCGCGACGCCTGCCGGGCTCATCGGGCGCAAATGGGGGAACAGGCGAGTGTTCGCGCCGGAGACGGCGCCGGCCGATTTTGGCACGAAGGGGGGAGGGCTGCTCGCGTTGCGCCCCAGCAACATCTTCGCGTCGTCGTCCGACATGATCGCAGCAATGACGCTCCGCGACGAGATTGCGGACATGACGCAGCGCTACGAATCGCTCCGGATGCCCGTCGGGATTCTTTTCGGGCGCTCCGATCCGATCCTCGACTACCGTGAGCAGGGGGAGGCGATGAAGCAAAAGCTTCCTTCGCTCGATCTCGAGATCGTCGAGGGCGGCCACATGCTGCCGATCACGCAGCCCGATATTTGCGCCGCCTTCATCCGGCGCATGGCGGCGAAAACTACGGCGACGGCATCCGATCCAGCGCCTGGAACAGCAGCTGAAGGTCCTGTGGACGCGACAGGCGGTGGTCGCCGTCCTTGACCAAGGTCAGCGTCGCCGGATCGTCACCGAGCCGCTCCATCAGCCCAAGCGCGTGCGCATAGGGCACGTCCTCGTCGCGCATGCCCTGCAGCACGGCCGTCGGACACGAGGTGCGGATCATGCCGCCGAGCAGGAGATGCCTGCGTCCGTCCTCGATCAGGGCGCGGGTGAAGACGTCGGGCTCATCCGAATAGGCGGAAGGCCGCCGCCACACGCCCTTCTCCACGATCTCCTGCCGCGCCGCATCAGAAATGCGCTCCCAGATCAGCTTCTCGGTGAAGTCGACGGCGGGCGCGATCAGGATGAGGCCGGCGAGCCTCCCGGCTTCGCCCGATTCGACCAGGGCGCGCGCCGCGAGAAGCGCAAGATATCCGCCCATCGACGAGCCGATCAGGATCTGCGGCCCTTCGGTTTCCGCCCGCAAGATCGCGAGCGCCTCTTCGAGCCAGCGCGAGATCGTGCCGTGGTCGAGCCGCCCCTCCGAACGTCCGTGGCCCGAATAGTCGAAGCGGAGGAGACCGAGGCCGAGCCTCTTTGCCTCGGCGTCGAGCGCGCTCGCCTTGGTCGACTCCATTTCGGAGCGGTAGCCGCCGAGCCACACCAGACCCGGTCGCCCGCGCTCCGCTGGCGCCCGGCGGCGAAAGGCGATACGTCGTTGATCCGGGGGATTTCCGACCGTGAAGACTTGCGGCTCTTCGTTCGACAAGCTCAATTCGTCCTCATGATGCGACTCAACGCTCGCTCGACTTTGCGCAGCCTCGCCGGCGCCGGCTTGGCGGAGGTCGCGCCCCCTGTCAATCGCGCCCCGCTCCGACGAAGCCGCGCGTGAGCGCCGACCCCCTCTCCCCCTTCGGGCGCGGCTCGAAAGCGCCGCTCGCGGGCCGCACGATCCTTCAGATCGTCCCGCCGCGAGCCGCAGGCGGCGACGAACGGGGAACGCTGGCGGTCGCCGCGGCGCTGGTCGAGGCAGGCGCGCGGCCGCTGGTCGCCAGCGATTCAGCGGAACTCGCGAGCGAAGTGCAGGCGGTCGGCGGCCTGCACATTCCGTTTCCCGCCTCGAGCAAGAATCCGCTCGCCATGGCGCTGAACGTTCGCCGCCTCGCGCGGGTTCTCGAGTCCGAGCGCGTCGATCTCGTCCATGCGCGTTCGCGCGCCGCCGCCTGGGTCGCGCTGGGCGCCTGCCGCAAGCTCAAGCTTCCGCTCGTGACAAGCATTGTCGGCGACGGGCCGATCGGCAAGCCGCGTTCGAGCTTCGAAGCGGCGGTCGGTGAGGGCGCCTTCGTCATCGTCTCCTCCCAATTCGCCGCGGACCGAGCAGGAGACGTCTTTCCTGCCGCTCTTCGGCGGTTGCGGATCGTTCGTCCCGGCGTCGATCTTCAACGCCTCGCGCCCGATTCGGTCAGCCGCCAGCGGGTGGCGAAGGCGCGCGAGAGCTGGGAGGCCGCGGCGCACGAAAGGGTCGTGCTGGCGCCGGCCGGTCTGGCGCCGTCGCGGGGGCAGAAGGCGCTCATTGAAGCCGCCGCCATTCTCAGCGGCAAGGGCCTTTCGGACCTCCGTATCGTGCTCGCGGGCGAGGCGGCGAAGCCGTCCTTCGCGGCCGACCTCGACGCCTTCGCCGAGGCGCGCGACGTCAAGGGGCTCGTCGCTCGGGTCGGAGCGCCGGCCGATCTTCCCGCGGCTCTCGTCGCCGCCAGCGTCGTTGTCTTTGCGGCCAGCGAGCCGGAGGGAGTCGGGCGGACGGCGGTCGAGGCTGCGGCCATGGGCGCGCTGACGGTGATCGCGGACGTCGGCTCCGCCCGCGAGATCGTGCTCGCCCCGCCGGATGCGTCGGCCGAGGAGCGCACCGGCTGGATCGTTCCGCCGGACCAAGCAGCGGCGCTGGCCTCCGCGATCGAATCGGCGTTGACGCTCGGCGTGTCGGCGCGGGAGGCGGTGCGCCGGCGGTCGCGGACGCGGATCGCTGGGCTCTATTCGCTCGAGCGCATGCGCCGCGATATGCTAGGCGTCTATGCCGAGGCGCTGCAGGCGAGGGGTGACTGATGGTTTCGAAAGGTTACAACGGGCGCCAGATCGCGCTGCACTGGCTTGTTTTCGTCCTCGTCGCCTTTCAATGGTTCATCGGCGACGACATGACCAGGCTCTTTCGGGCGGCGCACGGCGGTCGGGCGACCGACCTCGCGCCAATTTGGGCGCCGATCCATATCGCGGTGGGCGTCGCCATCCTTGCTCTGATGTTGTGGCGCCTCGGTCTGCGCTTTGCTGACGGGGCGCCTGCCCCGCCGAAGCAGCATCCGGCTCTCGAGTGGCTCGCGAGCGCCGTGCATGTCGGGCTCTATCTCGATCTGGTCGGCGCGGCGCTGGTCGGCCTCATCGCCTATTTCTGGCTGCCGCAATTCGCAGGGCTGCACCATTTGATGGTGCGGCAGATCCTGCTCGTGTTGTTCGCCCTGCATTTCGCCGGCGCGCTTTGGCACCGGTTTGTGGTGCGCGACGACGTGATGACCCGGATGATTCGGGCTGCGCGGTAGGCTCGCTGCGTCCGGTCGCCGACCGTCAGAGCTGTAGGAAGTAAGCCGCCGCGCTCCTGTCCGCGATCTGCCGCATCAGCGGAATGTCGATCAACGGGACGTTGCGCAAGAGCTCGCGTCCGACCAGTGCGAGGTGCTTCCAGGTTTCGTCTCGCTCTCTCAGCGCCAGGGCGGACAGCGCGCACTGGCTTGCCCAGAACCCGCGACGGCCCGGCAAATAGTCCTCGAGCAGCGCCTGCGCGCCTTCGTCGCCGGATTCGGTCGCCTTCAGGACGGCGTCGACATCGTCTCCGGCTTCGAACCAGTTTCCGGCGGCCTCGCTGTCGGCGACGGACTTATGCGCCTCGGCGATCGCCGCGGGTTCATTGCAATCCGCAACTCCGGCGAGGGCCTGGTCGATAATTTCGGCCGGAGTTGCCGGGTCGGGGGCGAGCGATTCGAGGCCGATCGACTCCAGCGTGTGCACGAGCTCGAACGGCGGCGGCGCGGCGCACGCTAGATTGCGGCCGAGCGCAAGTCGAACGAGCCGCGTCCAGCCAGCGAGCGAAACCTCGGCCGTTGTCGTCGAGAGCGTCGCGCCGCGCTCGATCTCCACCGCTTCACGCTTGGAAACGTCCTCGACCAGGAAGGCGTCCGCCACGCCACAGGGCTTCGTCATCACGGAAGCGACCGTATATCGGGAGCCGCGCTTCATGGTGGCGAGCAGCGCGGCTGCGCCCGACCCGTCACAGGCCGAGACGATCGCTTTGACCAATTGAGGGGTGGTAGCCGGAGCCGCCTGCGCCCCTCGGGGGACGACCGCGTCGAGCGCCTCTCGCCGCGAGGGCGGCAGCCAGGGACGGATCATATCGATGCGCCTGCGGGAGTCGACATCCAGCGGGCTGCGCGGAATTGAAGCGGCGAGCCCGCGCGCCGCCGCGAGCGCAACGGGCTCCTCCGGAGCGAGCAGGAATCCAATGGCGCTCTGCCGAGCGCGCGGGTGCTTGTCGGCGGCGAGAGCTTCGACGAGCGCGGCCTGGTAGGGAACGGGGAAGATTGCGATGAGCGACCGGATTTCCTCATGCACTATAAAGGAATCGCCCGAGAAATTCAGAAGGGCCGGCTGCACAAGCGAGCGGTAGGCCTCATCTCCCGGTTCATAGAAAAGGCCCGCCGAAGCCATCCGTCCCATCGATGCGCGCGCCGCGTCGCCGATGTCGACCTTTGCCCCGCTGAATAGCCGGCCGAGGATCATCAGGACGGTGAAATGGATGTCGTCCCGCCGGGCAGCCTTGTCGATCGTTTCGCGAACCGCCTTCAACGTTTCGCGCGCCTGCGGGTCGCCTCCGTTCGCGTCGACCCGCACGCGGTCCAGCTCCTCGGCGAGTTGGGACATCGCTTCTGCGCTCGGCACGTCGTCAAGCTCTTCCGGCTGCGTCGCCAGGAACGCATCGACCATGTCCTCGAGACTTTTCTCCTCGGGCGGGAACTCATTGGCCAGAAGCTGCCGCACGAGATCCAAGTCCACGCCGGCGAACAATTCGCGCGGAGTCGGACCGTGCTTCGGGCGCGTCCGCTTGGCGCCGGCTGGTTTCTTGCGGCTGGAGGCGAGCTTTTTCATGGATCCTCACCGGCGAATCGGACGACCAACGATATCCGGCGGTTACCGTCACGACCATCTCGGCCAATGGGCGGCGTTCAATTGTCCACAGCTCGCCGCCGGAGCGTGGCCCTCCGCCTGAACGCGCCGGATGCGGGCGAATGGGACAACGCAACAGATGCGGCGGCGGCAGCGAGGACGGGTGCGCCAGCGCAGGGACGAGAATGGACGGCGCCACGACCTCCTTCAGTGGCGAACGCGCCGATCGCCTCCGCCGCCGTCGCGCCGGCCTCAGCTCTTGTGATGCGTCTCCTGCAGGCCATAGACCGGCGTCGGAATCCCCTCCATCCGCGCCTTCAGCTGCAGCGCCAAAAACTGCGAGTAATGGCGCGACTGGTGCAGGTTGCCGCCGTGGAACCACAAGGCCTCCTGCTGGGTCGGCTTCCACATGTTGCGCTGCTCGCCCTCCCAGGGGCCCGGGTCCTTCTCCGTGTCCGAGCCGAGGCCCCAGACCTTGCCGACCTTGTCGGCGACCTCCTGGCTGATGAGATCGGCGGCGAAGCCGTTCATCGAGCCGTAGCCGGTCGCATAGACGATGAGGTCGGCCGGCAGCTCGGTCCCGTCGTCGAGCCTGACGCCGGTCTCGGTGATCTCCTCGACCTGGCCGCGCTTGATCTTGACCTTGCCGTCGATGACGAGCTGGCTCGCGCCGACGTCGATGTAATAGCCCGAGCCGCGGCGAAGGTACTTCATGAACAGGCCCGAGTTGTCGGGGCCCCAGTCGTGCCAGAAGCCGGCCTTCTCGAGGCCGGCGTAGAATTCCGCGTCGCGCTCCTTCATCTGCTGATAGAGCGGGATCTGGAACTCGTGCAGGATGCGATAGGGGATCGAGGCGAAGATGAGATCGGCGCGGTGATGGTCGATGCCGGAGCTGACCGCCTTCTCCGAGTAGAGCGCGCTGAGGCCGATGTCCATCAGCGTGTCCGAGCGCACGATATGGGTCGAGGAGCGCTGCACCATCGTCACGTCGGCGTCGTTCTCCCACAGCGCCGCCGCGATGTCGTGCGCCGAATTGTTCGAGCCGACGATCACCGCCTTCTTCCCGGCGTAGGCGTCCGGACCCGGATGCTTCGACGAATGATGCTGGTCGCCCTTGAAGCGCTCCATCCCGGGGAATTTCGGCAGGTTGGGCTTGGCCGACATGCCGGTCGCCAGCACGAGATGCTTGGGGTTGAGCGCGATCTCCTTGCCGTCGCGCTCGACGACGACCGTCCATTCCTTCTTGGCCTCGTCGAACTGCGCCTTCTTGCAGGCCGTGGAGCCCCAGTAGTTGAGCTCCATGATCTTCGTATACATCTCGAGCCAGTCGCCGATCTTGTCCTTCGGCGAAAACACCGGCCAGTTCGGCGGGAAGGGCAGATAGGGCATGTGGTCGTACCAGACCGGATCGTGCAGGCAGAGGGACTTGTAGCGGTTGCGCCAGCTGTCGCCCGGACGCGCGTTCTTCTCGACGATGATGGCCGGCACGCCGAGCATTCGAAGGCGCGCGCCGAGCCCGATCGCGCCCTGGCCTCCCCCGACGACGACGACATAGGGTTGCTTCGCATAGCCGAGCGTCCGCGCCTCTTCCTCCCGCTCCTCCTTCCAGGTCGGCCGATGCTTGGCGGCGCCGTGTTTCGCCCCGAGCGGCCTCTGGAAGCCGAGCGGCTCCTCGTGCCCCTTGAGCTCCACCGCGGTGGTGAGCAGCGTCCAGATCTTGCCGTCCCGGAGACGCACGAGCCCGTAGCCGCGGACGACATCGGTCTCGAAAGTGAACCAGCCGGTGGTGACGCCGCCCTCCTCCGTGACGCCGGCGGCGGGATCGACCGACCAGGCCGAGGGCTTGACCGAGGAGAGTTGCGCCTCGAGCATGGCGCGCACCGCCTCCTTGCCCTCAACGGTCTTGATGTTCCAGGTGAAGGAGACGAGATCGCGCCAGTAGCAATCGTCCTGAAACAGAGAAAGCGCGCGATCGAGGTCATTGGCCGCGAGCGCTTCCCCCAAATTCGTCAAGACATTGCTGACCCGACCCTCCGCCGTCACATCGAGCATCGTTTCCTCCCATCTTTTAGGACCAAGCGCCGTTTCGCGGCGAGGCTAATCCGGGCTGCGCCTCAGCGCAAACAGCCGCTCCTGGCGCCGCACCCGACCGTCGCGGAGCCTCGACCGCGAGCGGCGTTTTGCGCGGGCTTGTCGGCAAAGACGCCCGCCACCACGGGTCTCGTCATCACGATAGCCGCTCAGTCGTCGAGCCTCGCGCGCCGGCCCGGGATCAGATCGATCAGCCGGTCGTCCAGGACGCCCTGCTCGGCGATGCGTTCGCCCGGCATGCCGACCGGGACGCCGTGCTGGAAAGCGACCTCCGGCGGCTCGTCGACCGGCGGCTCGAACGCGTCGAACGGCGTATCGTCCTTCGCCGCTGCGCCGCCGATCTCGGCGCGCGCCGCATGCCAAAATTCGTCGCTGCGCCCTTCGGGCCGGCCCGCCTCCTCCCAAAGATGATAGGCGCGCCTGCGAATCGTTTCCTCGAGGTCGTGCATCGCTCGCATTCCTCCCATAAACTCGCTTCGGGCTACGCGGCCTTTTGAAATCGCTTGTCAGTCTCCCTGCCGCCTACGGCGCCCGCGCTTCAGGCGGCGTAGCGCCCAATCTCGACGGGCAGCCGCCGCGAGCCCCAATCGCCGGCCTTGTCGGCGAACACGCCCGCCATCTTCGTTCCGCAGCTCAGGCAGGCGCCGGCCGCATCGAGGTTGTACTCGGTGATCCGGTAGCGGTCGCGGCCGATGCAGCGCGTGCCGCAGGTCGGGCACAGCGTCGCCTCGCGCGCCGGATCATGGACGTTGCCGACATAGACGTGCTGGAGGCCGTTCTTCAGCGCGGTCGCGCGCGCTCTCTGCAGGGTCGCAAGCGGAGTCGGCGGCGTATCGAGCATGCGGTAGTCCGGGTGGAAGGCGGTGAAGTGCAGCGGCGTGTCGGGTTTGAGCTCATTCGCCACCCACTTCGTCAGCGCCTCGATCTCGTCGTCCGAATCGTTCTCGCCGGGGATGAGAAGGGTCGTGATCTCAGTCCACACGTTCGTTTCGTGAATGAGATATCTGAGGGTGTCCTGCACCGGCTTCAGCGACGCCGCGCAGCGCTTCTCGTAGAAGCGCTCGGTGAACGCCTTGAGATCGACATTGGCCGCGTCCATGGCCTTAAAGAAGCGCTTGCGCGGCTCGTCGCAGACGAAGCCCGCGGTGACCGCGACGTTCTTGATCCCCTTCTCCCGGCAGGCGGCCGCCGTGTCGAGCGCATATTCCATGAAGATGACCGGGTCGTTATAGGTGTAGGCGACGCTGGCGCAACCCAGGCGCTCGGCCGCGCGCGCGATCGTCTCCGGCATCGCCTGCGAGCTCAGGCGCGCGACTTCGCGGCTCTTGGAGATGTCCCAGTTCTGGCAGAAGGCGCAGGCGAGGTTGCAGCCGGCGGTTCCGAACGAAAGAACCGACGAGCCGGGGAGGAAGTGATTGAGCGGCTTCTTCTCGATCGGGTCGACGCAGAAGCCGGTCGAGCGGCCGTAGCCGGTGAGCTCCATGCCCTCGCCGTCCTCGCGCGCGCGCCGCACGAAGCATAAGCCCCGCTGGCCGGGGCGCATTTTGCAGAAGCGCGGACAGAGCTCGCACCCGATCCGCCCGTCCTCGAGCTTCGTCCAGTATTCGACGTTGACGCAGTCGCCGTCCATGTGTCCGCCGGCCGCTTTCGCCAGGCCGCTCCTCAACCCCCTATGTCGGTTGCGGCAGCGCCGATTGCAATGCGGCGCCCTGGCGCGCCTGCGCCCGCATGCTTACATTTCTCGGCGGAGCCGCGTGCTGTAGCCGCGCGCGGCGAGCGCGGCCGACGCGGCCATCGGCCGCGTCTACAGGGCGGCGAGCGCCGCCGTCTACAGGGCGGTTGACATGCTGAACGAAGTTCATCCCGCGCAGGTCGCGGGCCTGTTCTATCCAGCGGGGGCGCAGGGCCTTCGCGAGGTGATCGGGCGGATGGCGAAGGCCGCCCGACCCGACGGCGGCGTGACGCCGAAGGTGGTGGTCGCGCCGCACGCCGGCATCGTTTATTCCGGCTCGGTCGCGGCGACCGCCTTCGGGCCCTGGGCGCAGCGGACCGATCCGCCGCGACGCATCGTCATCGTCGGCCCGGCGCACCGGGTCGCCTTTCGCGGGCTCGCAATCCACCCCGCCAGGGCCTGGAGCACGCCCCTCGGCGAGGCGCAGGTCTCCTGCGATCTCCACGCCCGGTTGGCGGAAGCAAAGGCTGCGGCCGTCGACCCGCGGCCCTTCGCCGGGGAGCATTCGCTCGAGATGCATCTCGTGATGCTGCAATCCATGCTGGCGGCCCCGTTCGAAATCCTGCCGATCCTTGTCGGCGACGCCGATCCTGGGCGAGTCGCCGAAGCGCTGCGCCTCGTCTGGGGCGGGCCGGAGACCGTCATCGCGGTGTCGTCCGATCTGTCGCACTTCCTCGACCGGACCAGCGCCGAGGAGATCGACTCGGACACCGGCCGTAGAATCGAGTCCCTCGACGCCGATTCTCTCGAGGGCCGGCGGGCCTGCGGCTATCTTCCGATCATGGGGGCGCTTGCGATTGCCGCAGAACGGGACCTGAGGGTCAGCGGCCTGCATCTCGCCACCTCGGCCGACGTGGGCGCCGATGCGTCGCGGGTCGTCGGCTATGGCGCCTTCGCCTTCGAATACGCCGCCTCCGCCAGGTTGAACGACGCCGACCGCGGATTGTTGCTGTCGACCGCGATGGCGGGCCTACGCACAGCGACGCGATGCGCGGGACAAAGGCCGTCGCTGGGCTTCGACGGCCGCCTGTCGCCGGCGCTCTCGTCGCAGCGCGCGACCTTCGTCACCCTCTCTTCAGGCGGCAAGCTTCGCGGCTGCATCGGCTCCCCGGCGCCGAGAGTCTCGTTGATCGAGGATGCGGTGACGAATGCAGTCCAGGCGGGTTTCGCCGATCCGCGCTTCCCGCCTCTCGACGAAGCCGAACTCGACGGCATCCAGATCGACGTCTCGATACTCTCCCATCCGCGCCCGGTTCCGGCGGCCAGCGAAGCCGAGTTGGTCGAGGCGCTCGAGCCCGACCGCGACGGGCTCATTCTCGGGGTTGGCCGTCAGCGGGCGCTGTTTCTCCCGAGTGTCTGGCGGCATGTCGCCGATCCGCGGGAGTTCGTGCGCCATCTGATGTCGAAGGCCGGTCTCGGCGGCTGGCCGCGCGGCCTCTCCGCCGCGCGCTTCCGCGTCGAGTCGTTCGGCGCGCCGTGGCGGCGCGTCGAGCTCGGCGAACTGTCCCCGGTCAGGATCGAAGAGGCGCGGTCCCTGCATTGATCCCGGGCGCGTCTCTTGGACCGCAAATGAAAGGGCCGCCCGCAGGCCGCCCGTTCATTTCGCTCCGTTCGAGCGGCGTCAAACGATGGCGCGCGCCGAACGGTCTCTGCGGAACGCCGTGAAGCCGAGCGCAACGAAGCCGAGGCACAGCATCGCCCAGGTGGCGGGCTCGGGCACATTGAACTGAACGGCCAGAGTGTTGGTCGCGGCGCCGGTGGCGATGGCGTAGGCGTTGTCGACAACGAAACTGCCGGGTCCGTTTCCGTACCACATGTCGCCACTGACTCCGATTGTCGGCGAGCCGGTAACGCCGGTGAATTGCTGCCAATTCACGAACGAGTCATCGTAGCTCCCGCTGTCGCCGACAATGCTGATGATGTACGTCAGCGTCTGCGGAATCGCCAGGTTGCCGAAATTGAGAACCTCGGTCGTCCAACCATTGCCCGTGGGTGTGACCTGCTCAGACCCGAGCAATGTTCCGGTATTGGGGTTCGCGCCGGAATACAGATCGACCTCGATCGGCTTTGAGCCCCCGCCGGCGTAACCGAACAGGTCAACCGTCGTCAGGCGGCCCGGGCCGGCTAGCGTGATTGTGTTGCCTACCCCGTACGCCCCACCCCCATTGACATTGGAGTTGCCGGAAAAGCCAATTTGGTTGTTCCCATAGAGGCTCGACGTGTCCTCCGGCGCCAAATATACAACCGAACTTGCCGCACTGGCTGAGCCGGCCGCCATAAAGGCGAGCGCAACCGCGGCCGAAGCCAACAAGACCTTCATTGTCATTTTCGTATCCCCACCCTGAGTCCTCGCCTCTGCGCCGTCCCCAGCTTGGCGAAGGTACTCGTTCACACCTAAACGATACCCCTTATCCGACAACCTGTCAACAACTTTGCATAACGTCTTAATTATTCCGTTCATTTTTGTCGCTGCGATTGGCCGCCGAACCTGGATGCGAGGAATGGTCACCGCGCGGCGGGCGGGACGGCGCCGCCTGAGCGCCCGTCGCCAGTCGCCAGTCGCGATCGAAGCCGCGAAGCCAGACGACGCGCCGCTCGTCACTCGTCACCGGATCAATCGGCGGGCGTTCGGCGTTCTTGCAGCGAGCGCCCCCGCCCGGCGTCTGAACTTGCGGAGACTGGAACAGCGGCGTCCGAATCTATCAATCTGCGGACGTCTCTTGCTCTCAATAAAGCCCAATTGCTGTTCTACCCTGCCGATTAGAAAAAAGGCTGAACGGCGAATCCGCGAGCGGATGCTGGGTGGGCGCGCAGCACACAGGAGAGTGTCATGTGCGACTATTCCTTGGAGATGTATGGATCCCGTCCTGCGCGTGAGGGCGAACTCTATGTGACGACGCGCTTTCCGAGCGGTTCTATAGGATTCGCCGCCCCCGGCGACCCGAGAATTCCGGTCTGCGTGCAGTGCGACACGAAGGTCGTCCTGACCGACATCCCCTTCACGATGCAGGCGACCTACGGGATCGGATCGGAAGTCGAGGCGGTCTTCGCCCAGCGTGAAACCGGGCTCTATCGAGACGGCCTGCGCCTGAAGGATGGGCGGTTCGTTTCGCTCCAGGACCTGCAGCCGGGCGTCGGCGCCTATATCCCGAGCCTCTTGGAGCGCGAGGGCGCAAAGAAGGTCCGCGCGGCCGAGAAGGTCTGACGCGAACATCAAAGCCTCGGCAGGCCTCGTGCCCCCCGCTCCGGGACGCGAGGCCGCTTGGAAATTTCTCCGCTCGCGAACCACGCCGAACCCGGTAAATCGTGTCCTCACGGGCATGGGCGTTCGGCGCGGCTTGTTCTGACTTTGGCACAGTTGCCGCCCCGCCCGTCGGCCTCGAGGCCTCCTGCAATTGGCCATGGATCACCGGGATCGGTCGAAACCGCCGAACCTTTGCCTCAGCAGACGACGAGAGCGCGACGCGGATGCCGACGAAATCGCAGAATATGACGCCGAACCCTGCGTAACCTCGTGCCGAAATCGGCGCCCATCGCCCCTCCCGCAATCTTGCTCTCATAGGGGACTCTTTAAATCGCTTGAATTAACCATCAAGATTAGTTTGTGTCTTCGCTTACGTTACTGGATGCGGAATAGTCGAATATTCTACGATCGGACCAACAAAGCCGTAACAAATTGTCTTTATAGCTCGCTCGATGCACTTGAAGCGCAACCGACGTGTTCCGTTGCGCCATGGGGAAGACGAGCACGGCTATGCAGACACAAGCACCAAACACCCTCCGGTCCCTCCGAAGCGACCAGCGCGGGACGACCTCTCTCCTGTTTGCCGGCGGCATCCTGACCGCGATCATCGTGACCGCCGCCACTGTTGACTACTCCACCGCGGTCACCACCCGGGCGCGTCTCCAGGCGGGCGTCGACTCGGCCGTGCTGGCGGCGGCGAAGCTGGGAGCGCAGAATCCTCGCCTCGACCAGCGTGTCGGCGCTGCAGACCGCGGCCCAAGACTATCTAACCGCGAACGGGCCCGCCAACGCGACCATTTCCGATTTCCACGCATGTCTCGAGAGCGGCGGCGACTGCACGACCGCGAGCGGAGAGGCGCTCCAGGTCGGGCAGTTCTATGCGAAAGGGTCGACGACCTATACGCCCATCTTCAACAACGTGTCCTGGCTGCCCGGTTCGAACTCCGAGACCCTCACCAGCTCGGCGACCGCCGGGGCGGCCCTGCAATGGCCGACGCAGTTGACGGTCAATCTCGTCGGCGCCAAAGGCTGGTACTACAAGCATGTGACGCTCTACGCCCTGCCCTACACAAACGGCACTACGGGCAGCACCTACACGTCGATGGCCGACTGGATCTACCAGCCGACAAGCCTCAACACAGCGAGCGGTTCCGCGAACAAGTCTGTCGGCACCGACCCAGCCAATGGCATGACAGGCCTAACGCTGGGTCAGCTGGGGTCTGGCTATGGCGGCCTCACCGGGCCGACCTCAGTCAACCTCGGCCAATATGCCGACATCTTCTTGGTCGAGAACATCATGCTGGGCCCCTGCTCGCCATCGACGCCATGGATGCTGGGGAACTGGTCGTCGGGCGGCTACACGTTCCCCTCCGGGGGCTGTTACGCCACCCAGTCGGCGGCGCAGACGGCGGCGCCAACGCGAGGTTGCACGGGTAAGAGCGGCAGCCAGCTGACCAGCTGCCTGAGTAACTACAATCCCGCTGCAGGAAAGCGTCGGCTACACCATCTGTTCGGAATCCGAGCTGAACCAGGATTCAAATCCGGCCTATTCCAGCTACAACGCGATCTGCAATCCGAACACGGGCTCGAACGCCTCGTACAACTCCAGCAGTACGAACCCGTGGCAATTCATCTTCGTTAACTTCTACCCCGCGCAGGCGGTGACGAACACGAATGTCTTCTCGACGAGCGTCTCCGCCACGACGATGTTCCCCTGCGGCCAGACTGTCGGCCATGAGTGGGAGGATGGCGGCAGCATCGTCGGCACGACCTACAACTCGGCTCTGTCTTCGGCCACGAGCGCGACCACGACGCCGCAGCAGGACTTCTTCTACACTGTTGCGACAACCTGCGGATCCGAGCCCGGCATGGCGGCCGACGGCTACTACAGCACGACCAGAGGCGACCTACAGCCCCGCACCGCAGCTCGTGCAGTAGGGCGCGCTCCGCGGACTTGCCAAGATGTGTCCGGGACTGTCGAATAGCGCGAGCCAGGGCCAAGCCCTGGCTCGCCCGCGCCGGGTTCAGGCGCGGCGCCTCGCCGGCGACGAGCTATGCGACGACTGCGGTGGAGTTCGCCTTGGTCGCGCCGCTGGTGATCGCCCTGATCCTCGGCGCCATGCAAATCGCCGTCATCTATCTCGCCCAGGCCGAACTCGAGAATGCCGCCGAGCAGGCCGCTCGCGTCGTGCTGACCAATCAGGCGCCGGCGTCCGGCTCGGCAGGCCAGGCGAGTTTCAAGAACACGGTCTGCGGCTATCTGCCGGCTCTCTTCAGCTGCTCTGGCGTCATGGTCGATCTCGAGGCGCAGTCGATATCGGCCGGGTCCAACGACGCGCTCGTGCTGACGCCGCCGACCCTGACCTACGGCTCGAGCGGCCAGGTGACGAACAGCTGGAATTACAATCCCGGAACTTCGGGCAAGCTCATGATCCTGAGGGTGATGTATCAATGGCCGGTCGTCGCCGGGCCGCTCGGGCTCGTTTTCAGCGATCTCGCGAACGGCACGCTGTTCATGAGCTCGACACAAGTCTTCCAGAATGAGTGTTCACGCAACCCGCAAACGGGAAGCTTTCATGCGGCTCGACCCAGGCCTTGCAGAACGAGCAATAGGGACACCGATGCTGCTCCGCGCGACAATCCTGCTGCGTCGCTGGCTGAGTGACGAAAGAGCCGTCGCGGCAGTCGAGGCCGCCCTCATCGCTCCAGTGGCGGTCGGCCTGCTCGGCCTGATCGCGATCTGGGGACAGGCGATCGCCATCCAGCGCAAGGTCACGCTGACCGCCACCACGATCACCGACCTCGTGAGCCAGCAGGGATCGCCGCCGGCCAGCGGCGGGTGCCCCGCCTCGGTCAACCAGACGACGGTCGACTAGATACTCAACAATGCGGCGAACGTCCTCTACCCGTACGTCAAACCGACATTCGGGAACGAACCCGGTGACGGGAACGAACATGTCGAACATGACGATGGTCGTTTCCGAGATCAACGTCGACCCGTCGGGAACGACCGCGACCGTCAAATGGAGCGAGCCCATGCCGTCGCACGGAACGGCGCTCGCGACGACGGCGCATGCGGTCACGCTGCCGAGCGCAGGAGTCGGAGCCGCCGGGACCAACGTTATCGTGGGGACCGTCACCTACACCTATACGCCGCCGGTGATCGGCGAGTCCGCCGGGACGATCACCTTGCAGGACACGATCTACCTGGCGCTCCGCCAATGGTCGTGCATGAAGCTCAACGTCGGCTCCTAGCCGCGGCGTCGCCGCGTTCGCGCAAGCGGTTAGAGCGACGATTCCAAAAGCATACGCTGCTCATCCTGACGCAGCCGCTCCCGGCCGGCGGGCGATCATGATGGCCGATCCCTTCGCTGGCCGCCGATTTCGGCGCCCCGAACAACCTCGACGCCCCGATGCCGAGGAGAGACGAGATGAGCGCGGACGCGCGCCAAGCCGCTTTGCCGCGAAAATGGACGTTGCGGCGCTTGATTGGCGAGACGCGTTCGATCCAGTAGATTTCGTCGCTTCGGCGGCAATCGACATCGCGGGCGCTCAGGTGCGGAAATGCTTCGACAGTTTCAGCCCCTGGTGCTGGTAGTTCGAGGTCTCGCCCGCCCCGTAGAGTTCGTCGGCCGGGTCGGCGAGCTCTTCGAACACCAGCCGCCCGACCGGCTGCCCGTCCTCGATGAGGAAGGGAACGTCGCGGCTGCGCACCTCGAGCACCGCCCGAGCTGCGGGGCGCCCGTCAGGGCCCTGCCCGAAGCCCGGGTCGAAGAAACCCGCGTAATGGACACGGAACTCGCCGATCGCCGGGTCGATCGGCGCCATTTCGGCGGCGAGATCGGCGGGGATCTGCATCTTCTCGCGCGACGCCAGAATGTAGAACTCGTCCGGGTCGAGCACCAGGCGCCGGTCGGCCCGTGCGAGGATGGGCTCCCAGAAATCCTGCGCCGCATAGCCGCCGACCCGGTCGACGTCGATCACGTCGCTGTTCTTGATCACCCGGTAGCCGACGACCTCGGCCGGCTCTCCCGCCAGCCCGACGTGGACGATCAGGCCATCGCGCAGCGACAGCGGGAGGTCGACCAGCGGCGAGGCCGCGTGACGCGCCCGGATGGCCTCGCCGTCGAGGATCGCCGCGCCGCCCTCGCGAAAGCGCAGCTGATTCAGACGCGTGCCGGCGCGCGCGCGCACGCTGAAGCTGCGCGGGGAAATTTCGGCAAACAGCGGGCCCGCGTAGCCTGCCCGAACATGGTCGAATGCATCGGAGCCGTCGACTATGAGGCGGGTGAAGATGTCGAGCCGCCCGGTCGAGCTTTTCGGATTGGCCGCGCCCGAAACGCCTGCCGGCAGCGCGAGCCGCTCCATCAGCGGGGCGATGTAGACGATGCCCTTCTCCAAAACCGCCCCATCGCCGGCCAGCGAGACCCGCTCCGGGTTGAGGCTCTTCAGGCGGTCGGCCACGCTCGCGCCTTTGCCGGGTAAAAAGCTCGCGCGCACGCGAAACGCCTCGGGCCCGAGCCTCAGATCAAGGCTCGCCGGCTGGAGCTGGCCCGGCTCGATGGGCGCGTCGCCGGAGACGAGGCCCGCGCGCACGAGCGAGGCGATGCGCTGGCGCGCCAGAAGGCCGGCGGGACCCGAGGACCCGGGCGAGGCCGATGTCTGGTCGGAGATTGTCATCGTCCGCAGGTCATTACCGAGAATTGATCGCCCGGGAAAGGCGATCCAACTCCAAACGGGTTGACACCGGGAGCCCGCGCCTTTGTTTTTGGCGGCCGATCGGCTAGCTTCCGTTTCGCCCGAGAGGACACGATGGCGCAGATTCTTGTCGTCGAGGATGAGCCGCTGGTCAGCGCGATCACCGAGGAGTGGCTCGTCGAACTGGGACATGTGGTGGTCGGTCCGGCCGCGAACCTGACGTCGGCCCTCGAACACGCCGCGACGCCGATCGACGGCGCGATCGTCGACGTCTCTTTAGGCCGGCAGAGCGGCTATCCCGTGGCCGAACTTCTGGAGAAACGCGGCGTCCCCTTCGTGTTCGCCACCGGCTACGGCCAGGACGGTCTCGATCCGGATTGGCGTGACCGCCCCACGCTGATGAAGCCGTTCGAGTTCGAGACCTTCCGCGCCGCGGTCGAGCGGATGCTGGCCGGCGGCTAAGGGCTCATCGGGCCGGCTGCGCCAGTCATTCCGCGGGCGGGAGCAGGCAAGGCTTCGCCGCGGCGCTGCCTCATTTGACGGCTCGTCGGCGAAGGGCCATCTGTCCTCGCCATGACCGACGTCTCCATCCCGGCGGCCTTCGGCGCGGGCCTCATCTCGTTCGTCAGCCCTTGCGTGCTGCCGCTCGCTGCGCCCTATCTCTGCTATCTCGCCGGCGCGAGCGTCGAGGCTCTGGTCAACGAGGGCGAGGCGAGGGCGCGGCGCGACATTCTCGTCACCGCGCTCCTGTTCGTCGCCGGATTCACGACCGTGTTCGTCGCCTTCGGCGCGACCGCCTCGGCGCTCGGCGCCCTCTTCCGCCAATGGAGCCATGCGCTGTCGATCCTCGCCGGGATCGGCGTCATCCTGATGGGCCTGCATTTCCTCGGCGTGTTCCGCATCGGGGCGATGCTGCGCGAGGCCCGCGTCACGATCGACCGCCCGGCCGCCGTGTGGAGCGCCTATCCGATGGGCATGGCGTTCGCGCTCGGCTGGACGCCCTGCATCGGGCCGATTCTCGCGACCATCCTGGCCGTCGCCGGGAGCAGAAATACGGTCGCCGAAGGGGCGGGACTCCTCGCGGTATACAGCCTCGGCCTCGGCCTGCCCTTCATCGCCGCCGCCGCAGCGATCGGCCCTTTCATGCGGGCTTCCAACGCAGTGAAAAAACGGTTCGGCGCGATCGAGAAGACAGTCGGCGTGCTTCTCGTCGCGACGGGCGTCCTCTTCCTCACCGGCGGCTTTCAAAACATCTCGCTCTGGCTGATCGAGACGTTTCCTCAGTTCGGGCAGGTGGGGTGACATCGGGGCTCGCCTAACTAGATGGGGGTTCCGATCTTCTGGAATCGTCCCTCACCATGATGGGGCTGGACGCCGACGACCCTCCATTCCATTCTCGGCTTCGACAGTCGAGTGCAGACTAGACCTGCCGCTTCGAGGGTTCCGCGGCTAGATTGTTCTTTTTCTGTTCATAATATTTCAGGAACTCCGTGTTAAGTTTGTTTGGTCGCCGCGCCTTGACGGCCCGTGGCAGGTGAGGCCGGCATAGGACGCGGACGCAGACACGATGCATTATGCCCTTTGGCTTCGCGGAGGCCGTTTCGGTTTAATAGAAGAAATCGCGTTCGTCCAGTCGGCAAAAAATACTTGCGCTCGGCGTCGCTCGTAACCCTTTGAAAAGCCCGGAATCGGACGAAGGAATCCAAGGAAATCCAAAGGAATCCAAGCCGTTTTCCTTGGTTCTATTGCTGTTTGGCTGGGAAAGATTTGGTTTGGCTTGGGAAAAATTTGGTCGTGTAGCGCGGCATCCTTCGGAAAATAGGAAACATATTCTCAGCCCGCTCGAAACGCGGCTTCGGATGTGTAACAGCCCGGACATGAACCCCATTCGAGAAGGCTTCTATCTGCGCAAGCCCGCCAAGCGGACCGTCGTCGGCCTGGATCAGGGCGCTCGAAGCCTTCGCCGACATCTATGCCGAATCCACAAATTCCTTCGCCGCCTGCGGCTATGATCCAACTTGATCGGACTCTGCTCTAGATGCGGGGCCCGGCCATCGTCCCGTGGATCGGCGTCGGAGGTTGGAACGTGTGGCCGGAGTAACCGTGATGTCGGCCGTGCGGCTTTCCGTGCCCGCCGGACTTGAGCGTCAGCGTGCTCGGATGCATGGGGACTTTATGGCCCGCCGGCTTAGCGGCGCCGGTTTGCGCGTCCGAGGCGGTCGCAAGCCCGAGGGCGGAGACGAACGACGCGGCTGCGAAAAGCAGCGCGAGACGATACATTGAATTGTTGCCCCTTCGAAGAAAAGACCCGCCGTCTCCGGCGGGCCCCGAACCCTCTCCCGCTACGGGAGAGGATGGATCTGGGCCACCTTCTCCCCGCGAGCGGGGAGAAGGGACGCTAGACGCGGTCACATCTGCTTGTAGGTGATCTTGCCGTCGGGCTCCTTGGCCCAGACGTACCAGACGTAGTCGACATTCGTCCGGTCGCCCTTCTTGTCGTACGAGATGTCGCCGAGGACGGTGTGGAAGGGCATGCCCGAATGCATGACTTCGGCCACCTTCTTCGGATCGAGCGACTTCGCCTTCTCCGCCGCCTGCTTGATGATCTGCACGGCGGCGTACGAGTAGAGCGTATAGGCTTCGGGATCGAAACCCTTGGCCGCGAACTCGGCGACGACGTCCTTGGCGTTCGGGTTCTTGCGCGCTTCGGGGCCGAAGGTCATCAGCGTGCCCTCGACGCCGGGCCCGCCGATCTGGGCGAACTCGCTGTCGGTGATGCCGTCGCCGGAGATCATGACCGTCTTCATTCCCTGATCGCGCATCTGGCGAAGGATGAGACCGCCCTCGGTGTGGAGGCCGCCCCACATCAGATAGTCGGCGCCCGCCTCCTTGATCTTGGAGACGATCGCGGAATAGTCCTTCTCGCCGGTGTTCACGCCTTCGTAGAGGACCTCGTGGATGCCGAACTTGTGCATGTTGTCGAGCGCGGCGTCGGCGAGGCCCTTGCCGTAGGTCGTCTTGTCGTGGACGACCGCGATCTTCTTGCCCTTGAGATGGTCGCGCGCGTATTCCGCCCACACCAGGCCTTGCTGGTCGTCGCGGCCGCAGGTGCGGAACGCGTCCCAGAGCTTGCGGTCGGTGACCTTCGGGTTGGTCGCCGACGGGGTGATGAACAGGATTCCATTCTCCGCATAGACGTCGGAAGCCGGGATCGTCACGCCGGAGTTGAAGTGGCCGATGACGAACTTCACGCCGTCGCCGACGAACTTGTTGGCGACCGACACGCCCTGCTTCGGATCCGACACGTCGTCGCCCTGCTCGAGCTCGATCTTCTGGCCGAGGATGCCGCCGGCCTTGTTGATGTCGTCGACGGCCTGCTGCGTGCCGTTCGTCAGCTGCGCGCCGAACGCGGCGTTCGGGCCGGTGATCGGGCCGGCGACGCCCATCTTGATCTGCGCGCTCGCCGCGCCTGAGAACGCGAGCGCGGCGGCAAGCGCAACGCCCGACAACCAATATTTCGTCATGCAGTCACTCCTTGAAGTTGGGGCGCTAGGCCCTCCCTGAGCCCGCCCGCGGCGGAGACAGATCCACCTTGGGCGCGGATACTTTCCCGTTTTCGAGAAAGAGTCATCTTAAAAAACGTCGACCCGTAGACCAAAGCGCGCGCTCAGCCCTTGGCCTTGGCGCGCCAGTTCAAGCCGGCGCGTTCGTAAGCCCACGAGTATTGCGTCGCCATTTGCGCGGCCCGCATCTGCCGGTAGCCCAATCCCGCCACGAGGATCGTCCAGACATAGGCGACGATGAAGAAGTGCAACGACAGCAGCTGTTCTCCATAAAGCGCGTAGTGCAGGAAGCGGACGCCGGCGGTGAGGAAGAGCATATAGAGCAGGATCATCGGCATCGGCCGCCAGGTCTGGGCCATCGCGCGACCCGCCGCCCAGGCGCCGAGGCCTCCGAGGATCAGCGTGATGAGCAAGAAGGTGAGAAGACCGTAAGGCGAGTCGGCCCACAGGATTCCCGCCATCAGTGGCCCCCTTCGAGATAAGCCGCGCGTACTTCCGGGCGCGCGAGCAGTTCGGCGCCGCCGCCCTGCATGGTGATCGTCCCGTTGACCATGACGTAGCCGCGGTGCGCGAGTTTCAGCGCATGGAAAGCGTTCTGCTCGACCAGGAAGACGGTCAGGCCCTCGCGCTTGTTGAGGTCGCCGATCACCTGGAAGATCTGCTTGACCACGAGCGGCGCAAGGCCGAGCGACGGCTCGTCGAGCAGCAGCAGGCGCGGCCGGCCCATCAAGGCGCGCCCGATCGCCAGCATCTGCTGCTCGCCGCCCGACAGCGTGCCGCCGCGCTGCGGCGCGCGCTCCTTGAGGCGGGGAAACAATGTGAAGATGCGCTGCAGGTCTTCGTCGAAATGGGCGAAATTGTTGATCGACGCGCCCATCTGCAGGTTCTCGAACACGGTCATGCGCGGAAAAATCCGCCGCCCTTCCGGCGACTGCGCGATCGACAGACGCGCGATCAGATGCGTCGGCAGACCGGTGATGTCCTTGCCGTCGAAGGTGATCCTGCCGCGGCGGGCGCGCGGCGCGCCGAAAATGGTCATCATCGTCGTCGACTTCCCGGCGCCGTTGGCGCCGATCAGGGTGACGATCTCGCCGGCGTTGACGTCGATGTCGACGCCCCTGAGCGCCTGGATCTTGCCGTAGAAAGTCTCGACGCCTCTGAGCTGGAGGAGCGGCGCCGCGGCGGCGGCCACGCTCATTGCTCGAGCTCCTTCTCGATCAATTCCACTTCCTCCTCGTCGGCGACGCCGAGATAGGCGGCGATCACTTTCGGATCGGAGCGCACTTCGGCCGGCGTGCCGTCGGCGATCTTCACGCCGTAGTCGAGCACGACCACGTGGTCCGAGATCTGCATGACCACCGACATGTCGTGCTCGATGAGGAGCACCGAGGTGTGGTGGTCGGCGCGGATGGAGCGCAGAAGCGCGCTCAGATCCGCCGATTCGCGCGGGTTGAGGCCCGCCGCCGGCTCGTCGAGGCAAAGGAGCACCGGGTCGGTGCACATGGCGCGGGCGATCTCGAGCCGACGCTGGGCGCCGTAGGGCAGTTCGCCCGCCGGATCATCCGCCCTGTCCATCAGGCCGATCTTGTCGAGCCAGTATTTCGCGTGGTCGATCGCCTCGACCTCCCTGCGCCGGTAGCTCGGCGCGCCGACGAGGCCGAGCACCGTCATGCCGCTTGCCCGCATCAGCGGATTGTGGTGGGCGACCAATAGATTCTCGAGGACCGTCATGCCCTGGAAGAGGCGGATGTTCTGGAACGTGCGCGCGACCCGCGCTTTGCGCGCGATCTCGTGGTCCGGCATGCGCTCGAGCAGGAAGAGCTCGCCGTTCGCGGTCGGCGCGTGGCGGCCGCTCGCGCGCGTCGCGGCGGCGACGTCCTCGGGCGTCGCGATGCCGTCGCGGGCGAGTGCGAGGCGGCCCTCCGTCGGCTTGTAGAAGCCGGTGACGCAGTTGAACACGGTCGTCTTGCCGGCGCCGTTCGGCCCGATCAGGGCGGTGATGTCGCCGCGGCCGACGGTGAAGCTGAAGGCGTTGACCGCGATGAGGCCGCCGAACCGCATGGTGAGGTTCTCGACGGCGAGGAGGGGGCTCGTCACCCAGTTCATCAGCCGTGACCTTCCTTGACGAGATCGCCCGACACCGCCTTGCGCTCCTTGAGGAAGATCGACGGCGAACGCGTCGAGACGAGGCCGCGCGGCTTCCAGATCATCACCAGGACCATCGCCGCGCCGAACAGCAGCATGCGGTACTGCGTCGGATCGAAGTCCTGGCCGAACACCGCCTTCATCCAGTCGAGCTCGCGCATCAGCTCCGGCGCGCCGATCATCACCGCCGCCGCGATGGCGACCCCGAGCTGCGAGCCCATGCCGCCGAGCACGACGATGGCGAGAATGGTCGCCGATTCGATGAAGGTGAAGCTTTCGGGACTGACGAAGCCCTGGCGAACGGCGAAGAAGGAGCCGGCGAAGCCGCCGAACATGGCCCCGAGCGCGAACGCGGTGAGCTTGGTGTTGGTGGTGTTGATGCCGAGCGAGCGGCAGGCGATCTCGTCCTCGCGCAACGCCTCCCAGGCGCGCCCGATCGGCAGCCGCCGCAGGCGCAGGGTTACGAAATTCGTCAGGAGCGCGAGCGCCAGGATGAGATAGAAGAGAAAAATCGTGCGGTAGATCGGCGTGTAGGGGAGATGAAAGATCGCCGCGAAGCCGTTGTCTTCGTCGGTGAACGGGATGCCGAAGAACGAGACATGCGGAATTTCGGATATGCCGGCGTAGCCGTTGGTCAGGTCGACCCAGTTGATCAGGACGAGGCGGATGATCTCGCCGAAGGCGAGGGTGACGATAGCGAGATAGTCGCCGCGCAGCCGCAGCACGGGGAAGCCGAGAATGATTCCCCACATCGCCGCGAGGATCCCCGCCATCGGCAGGCAGATCCAGAACGACAGGCCGAAGGTCGTCGACAGCAGCGCGTAAGAATAAGCCCCGACCGCGTAGAAGGCGACGTAGCCGAGATCGAGCAGGCCTGCGAGGCCGACCACGATGTTCAGTCCCCAGCCCAGCATCACGTAGATCATGATCTGGACGCCGTAATTGTTGATCCACTTCAGCGAGCCGGCCGGCCCCAGCATGCCGAGCACGATCAAGGGAAACAGCGCGACGAGGCCGAGCATGAACGGGCCGATATAACTCGAGAACCAGACCCGCGACGGCGAGGGGGGCGCGACCCCTTCGCCTTCGCGAGCCGCCTCGACCAGGGCGCCGCCCATGCCGCCGGCGGCGACCGCGCCGACGCGGTCGAACCAGACGCGCCAGTCGGCGTTCGCCATCTGGCGCAGGAAAACGAAAACGAAGACGACTCCGGCGAAGCCGAACGACAGCGGCCAGCGGCTGCCCAGCACGAGTTCGTTGTTGATGTTGGCTTCCGCGCGGTAGCTGAGGATCGGGAAGCTCAGGCCGAAGGCGACGAGCCCGGCGGCGACCGCGTTTTTCAGGGCGGGAACGAGCTGGGCGGCGCTCGCCCTGTCTGTCTTGGCGAGCGGCGTGGTTTGCGGCGCGGCGGTCATGTCAGACCTTCTCCACTTCGGGCCGGCCGAGGATGCCGGAGGGCATGAAGATCAGCGTGATGGCGAGGATCATGAATGCCGCCACGTCCTTGTAGTCGGTGGTGAAGTAGGACGACCAGAACACCTCGATGAGGCCGATCAGAATGCCGCCGAGAACCGCGCCGGGCAGGGAGCCGATGCCTCCCAGCACCGCGGCGGTGAAGGCCTTGACGCCGGGCACGAAGCCGTCGGCGAAATTGACCACGCCGTAGTAGATGACGAACATCACGCCGGCGACCGCCGCCAGCGCCGCGCCGATCACGAAGGTGATCGAGATCGTCTTGTCGACGTCGATGCCGAGCAGCGCCGCCATCTTGCGGTCCTGCTCGCAGGCGCGCTGCGCCCGGCCGAGGGACGTATGCTGCACCAGATACCAGAAGCCGGCCAGCAGCACGACGGTCACGACCATGATGAGAATCTGGCGCACCGAGAGGGTCACGTCATCGGCGCCGCCGGTCAGCTGGAACACGTGATTGGGCAGTTGCGGCGCCGGCTTGTTGCGCGGCCCCTGCACGACCTGGACGAAATTCGACAGGAAGATCGACATGCCAATCGCGGAGATCAGCGGGGCGAGGCGGAACGACCCGCGAAGCGGGCGGTAGGCGAGCCGTTCGATGGCCCAGTTCCAGAGCCCGGTCAGCGCCATGCCCGCGATCAGCACGATGACGAAGGCGATCGGCAGCGACCCGAGATGGAGGATCTGGGTCAGGATCATGAACACGATGAGCGCGATGAACGCCGACAGCATGAAAAGGTCGCCGTGCGCGAAGTTGACCATTCCGATGATGCCGAACACCATCGTGTAGCCGATGGCGATGAGGCCGTAGATCGACCCGAGGGTCAGCCCATTGATCAACTGCTGCAGGAAATTGCTCATGCGCGGACGCTTCCTCCTCGTTTCCTCCTCAATAAGCAGGAAACGCGCCAATTGATAAGCAGGAAACGTACCAGGCGACGCCCGGCCGCTCCCGTCCTGACGGGCAGGTTCTTGACAAGCGCTTAGCCCGGGGCCTTCCGGCGTTCAAGACGGCTGACGGCATTCTTTCGGCAAACTATCCGGCGGCGGCAGCGGCAACGCGGCGGGCTCGGTCCCGTTGGACCATCGCCCGTCCGCCATTGGCCGAGGCGGAAGAGCCGACTCCCCTCGATCTATACGCATGTACATAACGATTAGGCCACCGAAGCCGCTTCCGGCCGGAAAGCCAATCACGATAAGCTGCGCGGGATATGGACTTTGGCGCCGACGACGGTGTACCAAAACATTCGCAAGAGTTGTGGTAGGCAAGTCGCCCGTCGAAGCGCCTTCACGGGCGCGAGAAACGGCGCCGATCCGCCCGCCGCGCGAGGGAACGTTCATGGCGATGACAATGACGGGGGAAGCGACGCTTCCGGCCGGCCGGGCGGAAGTTTGGACGCTGCTCAACGATCCGGCGGTCCTCAAGGCCTGCATTCCCGGCTGCCAGTCGCTGGAGCGGACCGGCGAAAACGGCTTCGCCGCGGTGGTCAAGACCAAGATCGGCCCGGTCGCCGCGACGTTCAAAGGCAAGGTTGAACTCTCCGACATCGTCCCCGAAGTCGGCTACACCATCTCTGGCGAGGGCGAGGGCGGCGTCGCCGGCTTCGCCAAGGGCGGGGCGAAAGTGTCGCTCGCCGACGCCGAAGACGGCGCCACTCTCCTGCGATACGACGTCGAGGCGCATGTCGGCGGCAAGATGGCTCAGCTTGGGTCGCGCCTGATCGACGGCGTCGCCAAGGGCATGGCCGACAAATTCTTCGCTTGTTTCGCGGACGCGGCCGCGGCGCGCGCCGCCTCGCATCGACCGCCTGCCGTCGCCCCCGCCGAGCCGGGCCCGACGCTCAAGCCTGAGCCGGCGCTCTCCGCCGGCGCAGGCGCGCCGGCCGCATCCCTGCAAGCTTCGCCGCCAATAAAGAAGTCGTGGTTCAGGAGGATATGGGAATGGTTGATGTCTCTATGACGGTAAACGGCCGGCGCGTGTCGGCCGAGGTCGATCCGAGAACGCTGCTCGCGCAGTTCCTGCGCGATAATCTTCGCCTGACCGGCACGCATGTCGGATGCGACACCTCGCAGTGCGGCGCCTGCGTCGTCCATGTCGACGGCGAGGCGGTCAAGTCCTGCACGGCGCTGGCGGCGAGCTGCGACGGCGCGAACGTCACGACGATTGAGGGGCTGGCGCAGAACGGCAAGCTTCATCCGATGCAGCAGGCCTTTCAGGATAATCACGGGCTGCAATGCGGCTTCTGCACGCCGGGCATGATCATGGCGGCGATCGACCTCGTCAATCGCGAGGGGCCGGACCTCGACGAGGCGGCGATCCGGCACGGGCTCGAGGGCAACATCTGCCGCTGCACCGGCTACCACAACATCGTCAAGGCGGTCGCCCAGGGGGCGCGCGAAATGGCCGCGATGACGACATCCAGGGCCGCAGAATAAGTCAGCCGTTCCAAGGGAGAGTGAGATCATGAGCGTGACCGCCGTCGGCGACGCCGTCAAACGCACGGAAGACATCCGCTTCATCACCGGCAAGGGCCATTACGTCGACGACATCAACCGCCCAGGCCAGGCCTACGCCTATTTCCTGCGCTCGCCGCACGCCCACGCAAAGATCGACAAGATCGACGCGTCAGAGGCGATGAAGTCGCCGGGCGTCGTCGCGATCTTCACCGGCGACGACATCGCGGCCGACAAAGTCGGCGGCCTCATCTGCGGCGTGATGATTTTTTCCAAGGACGGCTCGCCGATGAAGGCCGGCGCGCATCCCGTTCTCGCGCAGGGCAAGGTGCGCTATGTCGGCGACCACGTCGCCGTCGTCATTGCCGACACCTATGCTCAGGCGCGCGATGCGGCCGAGAAGATCGAGGTGGACTACACCGAGCTGCCGGCCGTGGTCGACCCCGCGAAGGCGGCAAATCCGGGCCAGCCACTCGTCCACGACGGCGCGCCGAACAACACGGTCTACAACTGGCACCTCGGCGACAAGCCGGCGACCGAGGCCGCGTTCGCCTCCGCGGCGCATGTGACGAAACTGGATTTCGTCAACAACCGGCTGATCCCGAACCCCATGGAGCCGCGCGCCGCGATCGGCGATTACGATTCGGGAACCGACACGATCACGCTCTACACGACGAGCCAGAACCCGCATGTCGCGAGGCTCGTCCTGTCCGCGTTCATCGGGCTCGCGCCGGAGCACAAGTTTCGGGTCATCGCCCCCGACGTCGGCGGCGGCTTCGGCTCCAAGATCTTCATCTACGCCGAGGAAACGGTGTGCGCATGGGCGGCCAAAAAGATCGATCGGCCGGTCAAATGGACCTCGGATCGCACGGAGGCGTTCATATCCGACGCGCATGGCCGCGATCACATCACGCATGCCGAACTGGCGGTCGACTCGAGCGGCAAGATCATTGGCTTGCGCGTGCACACCACCGCGAACCTCGGCAGCTATCTCTCTACGTTCGGATCGATGGTGCCGACCTTCCTGTACGCGCCGCTGCTGTCGGGTCAGTACGCCATTCCCAACATCTACGCCGAAGTCGACGGGGTCTACACCACGACTGCGCCGGTCGACGCCTATCGCGGGGCTGGTCGCCCGGAGGCGACTTTCGTCGTGGAGCGTCTGGTCGAGGTCGCTGCGCGCGAGACCGGGCGCGACCCGGCCGAGTTCCGGCGGATGAACTTCGTCACGACGTTTCCCCATCAGACGCCGGTCGTCATGGCCTATGACGTTGGAGACTATGCGGCGGCGCTCGACAAGGCGATGGCGCTTGCGGACTACAAGGGCGTCGGCGCGCGCAAAGCGGCCTCGGCCGCCAAGGGCAAGCTGCGCGGCGTCGGCGTCTCGGCCTATATCGAGGCTTGCGGGCTTGGGCCATCGCGCGCGATCGCCTCGATGGGCGGAGGCGTCGGAGGCTGGGAATCGGCCGAAATCCGGGTCAATCCGATCGGCACCGTCGAAGTCCTGACGGGCTCGCACAGCCACGGCCAGAGCCATGAGACGACTTTCGCCCAGCTCGTCTCTTCGCGTCTCGGCATCCCGATCGAGAACATCTCGGTCATCCATGGCGACACGGACAAGGTCCAGTTCGGCATGGGGACCTATGGCTCGCGCTCGGGCGCGGTCGGCATGGCGGCGATTTCCAAGGCGCTCGACAAGGTCGAAGCCAAGGCGAAGAAGATCGCCGGCCATGTGCTCGAGGCCTCGGAAGGGGACATCGAGTTCAAGGAAGGCAAGTTCACCGTCAAAGGCACCGACAAGTCGATCGACTTCGGCTCTGTCGCGTTGAACGCCTACACCGCGCACAAGTTCGACGGCCAGGAGATTGAGCCGGGCCTCAAGGAAAGCGCCTTCTGGGACCCGACCAGCTTCACCTTCCCGGCCGGCGTGCACATCTGCGAGCTCGAGATCGATCCGCAGACCGGGATCGTGACGATCGACCGCTGGACCGCGGTCGACGACTTTGGCAAGCAGATCAATCCGATGGTCGTCGCAGGTCAGGTCCACGGCGGCATCGCCCAGGGCATCGGCCAGGCGCTGCTCGAATGCGCCCACTACGACGGCGACGGGCAACTGCTCACGGCGAGCTTCATGGACTATTGCATGCCGCGCGCCGACGACGTGCCGTCCTACACCGTCGACTCGACCGAAACCCCCTGTCCCTCCAACCCGCTCGGCATCAAGGGCTGCGGAGAGGCGGGCGCGATCGCCTCGCCGCCGGCGGTGATCAACGCGATCACCGACGCGCTGGGCCACGAGGACGTCGCCATGCCGGCGACCCCGCAAGTCGTCTGGCGGGCCGCACGGAAATCGAAGTTCGCGGAGAAACTCGCCGCGGAATGAACAGAGCCGGAGGCGGCGTATGAGCCGCCTCCCCGACCCACCCATTCGGAGATTCCTTCGATGTACGCCTTTGAATACCATCGCCCGCACAGTCTTTCCGGCGCGCTCGCCGACCTCGAAAAGGCGGACGCCAAGGCGCTCGCCGGCGGCATGACGCTCATTCCGACGATGAAACAGCGCCTCGCCCAGCCTTCCTCCCTCGTCGAACTGAAGGACGTGCCGGAGCTCAGCGGCCTCGCCCGGCAGGGCGACGACATCGTGGTCGGCGCGATGACCCGCCACGTCGAAGTCGCCCGCAGCCCGGTGGTCAAGGCCGCCATTCCCGCGCTCGCTGTGCTCGCCGGAGGAATCGGCGACCCGCATGTCCGCAACCGCGGCACGGTCGGCGGCTCGCTCGCCAACAACGACCCGGCCGCCGACTATCCGGCCGCCGTGCTCGCGCTCGGCGCGACAATCGTCACCAGCAAGCGCCGGATCGCCGCTGAGGACTATTTCACCGGACTGTTCGAGACTGCGCTCGAGCCCGGCGAACTCATCACCCAGGTGAGCTTCCCGATCCCGCAGAAGGCCGGCTACATGAAATTCGCCAACCAGGCCTCGCGCTACGCACTGGTCGGCGTCTTCGTCGCCAAGACCGCCGGCGGCGTGCGCGTCGCGGTGACCGGCGCGGGCGAGAACGGCGTCTTTCGGGCGCAGGCGTTCGAGACGGCGCTGAAGGCCAACTTCTCGCCCTCGGCGCTCGACGGCGTCTCGGTTCCGGCGAGCGGCCTCAACTCCGACATCCACGCCGACGCCGAGTACCGCGCCCATCTCATCGGGGTGATGGCGCGGCGCGCGGTCGCGGTGGCTGGCTGAGGCCGATCGGATCGGGCGGGCGTCCCTGGCGGGCGCCCGCGGGTCTCGCCGCTCGCGCGACCGGGTCGACGGCGTCCCGCCGCGGCAGGAGGATGGCAAAGATTAGGAAATTGCTTACTTTTCGGCCGCTCCCACCGAAAAATCGCCAAGGCTCGGTATGCCAACGCGTTGCACCATAGTTCCCTGCTAGACCGAAGAGGGACTTCTGTACTGCCCTCTGCTCGTTTAATTCGAGCTGCGAGGTAGGCGCGTTCGCCGTTGCCGTGCCGCCGCAACGGCTAACCTCGAGTGCACTGTCGCCGGGACCGCGAACCGCGGGTCCACCGGAACCGCGGGTCGGTTTTTATCCATGCGCCGGGCCTTGAGGCGGATTGTCGCGCCGCCTTCGGCACAGAAACGCTCGGCTTCAGCCCTGAAATTACCGCTTGGCCGGATCAAGTCCGATCCTGACATGATTCGCCTCGTCCTTACCGAGGGCGCCTATGACGCCATCGCCTCGACCCTGCCGAAAGGCTCGGCTCGGTGGCCCATGCAGCGCGACCGAGGCAAATGCTTCATCCAGGTCGAGGCGGCCATCGTCGACCGCATGAGGGCCATGCGCAGGCCCGGCGAGGACTACTCCGATGTGATCCTGCGGCTGATCGAGATCGAGGCCGGTCAGTCGGGCGCCCAATCGCCCAGCGCCTGTTCGATCGTCCAGGGGCAGTCCTCGGGGAGTTGAAGAAGCTCGAGCGCACGAATGGCTTTGTTGCGGATCGCATAGCGATACGCCTCGCCCAAAACTTCCCCCGGATACGAGTGCAGCGACGGGCTGTCCTTGATGATGCGCTGGATCCGCCGCCGCGCCTCATCGATCGAGGCTTCCCACGAAGGGCTGCGCCACTCCGGTTGGCAGCGCCACTTGAGCAGGTGGACAAGTAGATTCTCCAGCCGGGATTCGATCTCCCGCTTATCGCTGCGTCCCAGGGACTCGATTTCCTCCGCCAGGTTGTCGTAGTCGAGGGCGTTCGTCGCCCGGTCGCGGAGAGCGCGCCCTTGCTCGATCGTCCACTGGTAAAGATCTTCGTTGTATTTCATCGTCGCACTATAGGCGCTCAGCGATGCTCGGTGAATCGCAAAACGGCGCGACAAGCGGGGGAAAGCAGCCCGCCGGGGACGACCCGGCGCCGATCCTCAGCTGCCTTCCATGAGGACCGGACCGGGCGACGAAAATGCGACAAACAAATTGAAGAATGAGCTTGCCGCGCCCGTCCAATATGCACGCTATTTAATTGTTTCGTCAAACCTTTGCTCAGCAAGTCGGCTGAAATTCATGCCGCGGGAGGCTCCGATTAGCTGCCGCTTTCAGATTGTGCGGGACGATCGTCGCCGAAGGAAGTCGCCCGCGGAGCAAAAGCCGTCAGATGACGTTTTTATCGCGGATCGTGCACCCATGTCTGACCAGCGAGCGCGAGCTTCGTCGCTTCGTCGCATCGGTTACATTGGCCTGCCTCGCTCTTGCCCTCACCGTCGACGTCGTCAATCAGCTGGTTTTCTTTGTCGACGTCCGAACCTGCCTGCGCTCTTGGACGATCACGGCCATATTGGCGTTCGTCCTCGCCTTTCCGATCTCCCGGTTGATCGGACGGGCGCATCTCGAGCTCTATCGGGCCAAAAGGGCGGCAGAAGAGCTCGCCCGAACCGATCAGCTGACCGGGCTGCTCAACCGCCGGGCGCTGATGGACGCCGCGCCGACCTTTTGCCGCTCGGTTTTCGCCCTGGTGATCGCGGACATCGACCGTTTCAAGTTCGTGAACGACTCCTATGGCCATTTGGTCGGCGATGATGTCATCCGAACGGTCGCTCGCCGAATGGCCAATGAATTGTCGGGCCTTGGCCTGCTCGCCCGAGTTGGGGGCGAGGAATTCGCCCTTTTGTGCTCCGGATTGACGGTCGAGGACCTGATGGAGCGGCTGAGCGCAGTCCGCGATGCGATTGCGTCGACGCCGATCATGTCGAAGGGCTTGGCGGTGCGGGTTACGATTTCGGCCGGCGTCGCGGTGGCCGAGAGCGCTGGGTTCGACCAGCTTTATTCTGCCGCCGATCAAGCGCTATACCTGGCGAAGGCCGCCGGCCGCAACCGCATCATTCTCGCCGACAACGCCATCATGGCGCCCACAGGCGCTGCTGCGGCCTGAGCGCCACGACCTGCGGGCCTCATGCATTTGGGGCGCGCAGCGGCATTCGACCGCGGCGCGCAATTTCCGCTGATCCAGAGGCTCTTTCCGCTGATAATGAGAGTTTTTCCGCTGTTCGACTGATAGCGGACGTCTCTTGCAAGCGTCTGAGAATTCATTCCAATATCGTGATGATGTTTCAATTCGAGCGGCTGAAAAATCAGAATCCGCTGTTTTTGCCCCTGTTGCCAGCGGAACTCGGCTGCCGCTCAACAGGGCGGTCGCACGTGGGCCCGTCCAATTCATCACCGCGGCGGCGGCGATTGCCTGGGCGGCGCCCTTGATCTCATCGGCTGTCGGGCCGATGAATAGGCCGATGTTCCAAGCGGGAGTCCCGATGCCTTCCCAGCCGCCGGCGCTCCCGGCCTCGATCGACGATACGCTCGCGCTGCTCCGCGACGCGTCCTATGTGGCGGACCGGTCGCTCGCGACCGTCCTGTTCCTGGCCTTGAGACTGGGCCGGCCGCTGTTTCTCGAAGGGGAGGCCGGCGTCGGCAAGACCGAGATCGCCAAGGTGCTGGCTTCCTCGCTCGGCCGCAGGCTGATCCGCTTGCAATGCTACGAGGGTCTCGACGTCGCGACCGCCGTCTACGAGTGGAACTACCCGGCGCAGATGATGGCGATCCGCCTCTCCGAAGCGGCGGGAGAACACGACAAGGACCGCATCGAGCACGACGTGTTTTCCGAACGCTATCTCATCAAGCGGCCGCTCATGCAGGCGATGGAGCCGAGCGTCAGCGGCGCGCCGGTGCTCCTGATCGACGAGATCGACCGGGCCGACGAGGCGTTCGAGGCCTTCCTCTTGGAGATCCTGTCCGACTTCCAGGTGACGATTCCGGAGCTCGGCGTCATCAAGGCGCCGGAGACGCCGATCGTCGTCATCACCTCGAACCGCACGCGCGAGATCCACGACGCGCTGAAACGGCGCTGCCTCTATCACTGGGTCGGCTACCCGGATGCGGCGCGCGAGATGGCGATCGTGCGCGCCAAGGCGCCGCACGCGCCGGAGCGGCTGACGCACGAACTGGTCGCCTTCGTCCAGCGCCTGCGCAGGCAGGATCTGTTCAAGTCGCCCGGCGTGGCGGAGACCCTCGACTGGGCCGCCGCGCTGACCGAACTCGACGCCGTCGCGCTCGACCCCGCGCAGGTTTCCGACACCCTCGGCGTGCTGCTCAAATATCAGGACGACATCGCCAAGATCGAAGGCGCCAAGGCGCACGCGCTGATCGAGGAAACCCGCGCCGAGTTGCGCCGCATGGAGCACGGATAGTCGCGGATGCCGGCACAGAGAACGGGTCGTCCGCCGGCAGCAGCAACCCGTCGTCCCCGCGAAAGCGGGGATCGCGGGGGTGACAAAGCAAGCTGGCCTCGGGAGGGCGCTCATGACCTACGACTTCAAGTTGTCTTGCACTTTGCCCGCCTCGCCCGAGGCGGTCTACGACGCGTGGCTCGACAGCGCATGCCATGGCGCGATGACCGGCGCGCCGGCGACGATCGGCAAAGGGGTCGGCGAGGCTTACGCCGCCTGGGACGGCTACATCACCGGCAAGACGCTCGAGCTCGCGCCGGCCAAGCGCATCGTCCAGTCCTGGCGGACCAGCGAATTCGAAAACTGCGATCCCGACTCGACGATCGCCGTCGACCTCGAGCCGACAAGGACCGGAACGCGGTTGACCCTAACCCATAGCGGCGTGCCCGACGGCCAGACGGATTACGAGAACGGCGGCTGGCGCGATTTCTATTTCTCGCCGATGAAGGCCTATTTCGCCCGTGAAAACCGGAAGGGGCATTCGGACAAGCAGTAGCGGCATGGGAGGGACGTTGTTGAATATTGCGCAAGACATTCGCGGCAGGCGCCGCTCTCGTTCTGCTAAATGGCGCGGAGAGGGCGGAGTGCTACGACGCGTACGGCTGCACGAACACCCGCCTTTTCCAGCTCAGCGACTTGACCAGCGATCCGAACTGCGAGTTTCTCTCTCTTCGCCAAACGCCGCGACGATCCTGCGGGCGGAGCAGGCGTTTGGCTGCCCGCAGTAACGAGCGGACCCGGTCGCGATGACCGCGGTTTTGGAGTCCGAGCCCGGCGGCGGCGCTTTGGCTGAGAACATCGTCTATTTCGCTCGCGCGCTCCGTGAAGCGGGGGTGCCGCTTGGTCCGGGCGCGGTGCTCGACGCGCTCGCGGCGGTCGAGGCGGCCGGTTTCGGCGCGCGCGAGGACTTCTACGCCACGCTGCACGCGGTGTTCGTCAAGAAGCATGAGCACAGCCTGCTGTTCGATCAGGCGTTCGCCATCTTCTGGAAGCGCAAGGGTCTCCTCGAAAAGCTGATCGCGATGTTGTCGCCGCAGGCGCCGAGCCAGCGACAATCCAGGCCCGCGGAAGCTGGCGCGAGCCGGGTCGCGGACGCGTTGTTCAAGTCGCCGCGCGAGGAGCCGAAGGCCGTCCCGTCGCTCGATCTCGACGCCCGCTTCACGATGTCCGAGAAGGAGATATTGCGGTCGAAAGACTTCGCTCAAATGAGCGCGGCCGAGATCGAGGAGGCGCGCAGGCAGATCAAGGCGCTGGTCATGCCCGACGACCGCCGCCGCACCCGGCGCTTCGCGCCCGCCGCGCGGCGCGTTCGCATCGACGCCCGGCGCAGCTTCCGACGCTCGCTCCAGCCAGGCGGCCTGATCGATCTGGAATTCCGCCGCGCGGTCGAGCGTCCGCCTCCGGTGGTGGCGCTCTGCGACATTTCGGGGTCGATGAGCGAGTACACCCGCTTGTTCCTGCATTTCCTGCACGCGCTCGGCGACACGCGCCGAGTCTCGACCTTCCTTTTCGGAACGAGGCTCACCAACGTCACGCGCGCCATGCGGTCGCGCGACCCGGACGAGGCGCTCGCTCAATGCGCCTCGCTCGCCGTCGACTGGTCGGGCGGCACGCGGATCAGCGATGCGCTCGCCAGGTTCAACCGCGATTGGTCGCGGCGCGTTCTCGGCCAAGGGGCGATCGCGCTCCTGTTCACCGATGGCCTCGAGAGGGAGGGGGTCGAGCATCTGGCGGCTGAGATGGAGCGCCTGCGCAGATCGAGCCGGCGGCTCATCTGGGTCAATCCGCTTTTGCGCTTCGACGGCTTCTCGGCCAAGGCGCAGGGGGTGCGCGCGATGCTGCCGCATGTCGACTCGTTCCGTCCGATCCACAATCTGGCAAGCATGGCCGATCTCTGTCGGGCCCTGTCCGGCGGCCCCGACGGCGCGAGTAACCCGAAGGCCTGGCTCAAACCCTCGGCCGCGTGAGCCGGGCTTGCGGAACAGATGGCCAGCGGCCATTTTGCTTTGCACCCGCGCGCGGTCAACGCCCGCGCCTACAACGGGGAAAAGGCGGTTTTGACATGCTGACCAGGGAAGAAGACGTTTTGGCCGCCGCGGAAGCGTGGCGCGAATCGGGACGCGAGGTCGCGATCGCCACGGTCGTCGAGACCTGGGGTTCGGCGCCGCGTCCGGTCGGCTCGCACCTCGTCATCGACAGCGAAGGCAATTTCCTCGGCTCGGTCTCCGGCGGCTGTGTCGAAGGCGCCGTGGTCGAGGAGGCGGCGGAGGTGATCGCGAGCGGCGCGTCGCGCATGCTCGAGTTCGGAGTGGCCGACGAGACCGCCTGGCGCGTCGGGCTCTCCTGTGGGGGCCGCATCAAGGTCTATGTCGAGAAGCTGAACTGATGCGGCTCGACGTCCTCAAGACGATGAATGCGGCGCGGCGCAGCCGGCGCGCCGGCGTCATGGTCACGCGCCTCGCCGACGGCGACCAGCGTTTCGTCGAAGCGGCGGCGATCGACGCGGATCCGCTCGGCCCCGAGCTCGAGTCTGCCCTGCGCATGGGCAAGAGCGGCGCGATCGCGGTCGAGGGCGTCGACTATTTCCTGACCGTCCAGGCGCCGTCGCCGCGCCTCACCCTGATCGGCGCGGTTCACATATCCCAGGCGCTCGCGCCGATGGCCCGCATCGCCGGCCTCGACGTGAGCATCATCGATCCCCGCACCGCCTTCGCCACACCCGAACGGTTCCCCGATACGCCGGTCATCGCGGAATGGCCGGACGAGCCTCTCAAAGCCGCGCCGCCCGACCGCTACACGGCGATCTGCCTGTTGACCCACGATCCGAAAATCGACGACCCGGCGCTGATGATCGCGCTGAGGAGCGACTGCTTCTACATCGGCGCGCTCGGATCGAAGAAGACGCAGGCCAGGAGGGTCGAGCGGATGCGCGCGCAAGGCTTCGACGAGGCGGCGCTCGCGCGCATTCACGCGCCGATCGGTCTCGACATCGGCGCCGTCAGCCCGGCCGAAATCGCGGTTTCTATCATCGGCGAGATCGTCGCCGCGCTGCGCAAAAAGCCGCTTCGCTCGGAAGGCGCCGCCGGATGAAGTTCGGCCCCGTGCCCGTCGCCGAGGCCGACGCGGCCATTCTCGCCCACGCCGTGCGGATCAACGGGATCGCGCTGAAGAAGGGCGACGTGGTGACGCCCGAACGGCGGCGCCAGCTTCAAGAGGCCGGCGTGACGGGGGTGCTTGCGGCCCGCCTCGAGGACGGCGACATCGGCGAGGACGAGGCGGCCCTGCGCCTCGCGAAGCGGTTGGCGGGGCGGCATGTCCGAGGCGCGCCGCCGTTCACCGGACGAGTCAACCTGTTCGCCGAGGCGGCGGGGCTCGCGGTCATCGACGGCGCAGCGATCAACCGGCTCAATGCGATCGACGAAGCGATCACCGTCGCCACCCTGCCCGCTCATCGGGCGGTAGAGGACGGCGATATGGTGGCGACGGTCAAGATCATTCCGTTCTCGACGAAAGAGGCGACGCTCCAGGCCGCACTCGCCGCGCTCGGGGACGCGCCCGGCGTTTCGGTCGCGCCGTTCCGGCCGCTGCGCGTCGCCGTCGTCTCGACCCTGCTGCCGGGCCTCAAGGAAAGCGTCGTCGCCAAGACTTTGCGGGCGCTCGAGGCGCGACTCGCCCCGACCGGCGCGCATGTCGTCGGCCACGAGACGACGGCGCACGAGGTCGGCCCACTCGTCGGCGGGCTCGAGCGGGCCGCGAAGACCGCCGACCTCGTCATCGTCTTCGGCGCCTCGGCGATCACCGACCGGCGCGACGTCATCCCGGCGGCGATCGAGGCCTTCGGCGGGCGGATCGAACGGTTCGGCATGCCCGTCGATCCAGGCAATCTTCTGCTGCTCGCGGCGCGCGAGGGCCTGCCAATCATCGGGGCGCCGGGGTGCGCGCGGTCGCCGAAGGAAAACGGCTTCGACTGGGTGCTGCAGCGTCTGATCGCCGGGACGCCGATTTCCGGCGCCGACATCCGCGCCATGGGCGTCGGCGGGCTGTTGATGGAGATTGCTTCGCGGCCGCAGCCGCGCGAGCCGCATGAGTAGGATCGCCGCCGTCGTGCTCGCGGCCGGGCGGTCTTCCCGTTTTCGCGCCGGCGGCGGCGCGGAGGAAACGAAGCTGGTGGCGAAGCTCGAGGGCGGGCCGATGATCCGGCGCGCAGTCGAGGCGGCGCTCGGTTCCCGCGCAAGGCCCGTCATTGTCGTCGTCGGCCACGCCAGAAGCGCGGTCGAGGTCGCTCTGGCCGGATTGCCAGCGACCTTCGCGTTCAATCCGGAGTTCGAGACCGGAATCGCCTCATCGCTGAGGACCGGCCTCGCCGCGACGCCGGACGAGGCCGACGGCGCCGTCGTTCTGCTCGGCGACATGCCGAACGTCGTCCCGAGCCTCATCGACGAGCTGATCGACGCTTTCGAGGCGCGGCCGGCCTTGCGGGCAGTCGCGCCTTATCGCGACGGCCGGCGCGGCAATCCGGTTCTGCTCGCCCGGAGCCTGTTCGATCAGGCGATGCGGCTCGCCGGCGATGAAGGGGCGCGAGGTCTCCTTGCCGCCCTCGACCCCGGCGCCGTCGCCGAGATCGCCACCGCTTCCGATGTGTCACTCGACGTCGATACCCCGGACGATCTTAAGTCAATGCGTCGAGGGACGAAAAGCTAGCACTTGTTGAGGACCATGGCGAAGCGTCGCTTTCCGGCCGACGCCTTGCTCCGAGCTATCAACACGGGACGGGCGACGCCGGCACCAACGGCTGGTCGCGTATCTTGCCGGCTCAGCCCCCGCCGCTGCCGCCGCCCCCACCGCCGCCACCGCCGGCGCCCCCACCGCCGCCGCCGCCCCCACCGCCCCCGCCGCCGCCCCCGCCGCCGCCACCGCCGTGGCCACCACCACTGCCAGTGCCCGGCGAGCCGGGGCTGTCCGTGACGGCGATTTGCGCCACTGTCACCGAAACTTGTGCGCCGGGATGATCCAAGACGACACAGCGGCGGCTTGAGGCGCGCATGCAGACGACGACAGCGCCTTCCTCCAACTCGACGATGGTCCTGGATGCCGTCGCCCTGACCTTGAAAATCGTACCGCGCACGCCAATTGCCGCCGTCGGCGTCGTGATCTGATACGAATTTTTGTTGGCGTTGCCGGTCGCGAAAACGAGGGCGCCTTTAATAACATTCACTGCGATCGCGCCACCGCGACCTTCGCCTGCGTACACGAAACGATCCAGCTTGACGGAAGACAACGGGCCGATCGACAGCGCCGTATTGTCGCGAAGAACCAGTTTTGCCGAGCTGTCCTCGTTGGTTCGAACGTCCTCATCTCGGTACACGCTGTCGCCCTGAGCGATCAGGAACTCGGCTCGCGACGCGAGCTTGCCCTTAACCTGATTGAATACTGTCTCGGCCCCGCCAATGCTCAGCTCGGCGGAGCAGGATATTCCGCCATGAAAGAATGCCGCCGCCGCGACTAGGCTCGCGGCCAAACGCCCACGGCGTCCGTTCCAATCGGTTCCAACGACCAATGCCGAAACGCTCTCGCCAACTCGGTGACGCCGCGTGAACATTTGAAAATGCCTATACTGCTATCGAAGCCCGGACCTGCTTCACAAACAATTTTGCACGCATAACATGCTATCGCAAGTTCCCTCTCGGAACTTCGCTTGAACTCGCTGAAGTCAATAACGAACGCCGCCGCAAACAGAGAGCGGGTATAAAATGCCGCCCGGAAGCGTGCTCCCCCTCTCCGGGGCCTTTATCTATCGGTCAAGCGATCGAGGCCGTTCGGCGGACCTTGAGATACCCGGCGAAGCCGAGCCCAGCGAAGCCGACCAGCATCATGGCCCAGGTGGAAGCCTCGGGGACGGAAACTGGGGGAGGGATGGGAGGGGGGGTGAGGACGGGAGGCGGGGTGAGGATGGGAGGGGGGGTGATGGTGGGAGGAACCGTGAGCGTGGTGTTCAGCGAGATCGTCAGGTTGTCGTAGTACGCCGACAACAAATCACCGAGCGCCGAATTTAGCGTAAAGAGCTGACTCAGGCCAAACTCCATCGGCCCGCCGCTGAAATTCGGGTTGTTGCCCGCCACGAAGCTGTTCGTAGCAGAATCATATTCCTCGAAGTCCACGGCGGTCAGGTTCGATGCTGCCAAGGTATTGTAACCCGTGCTTGTGCCGGTCAGCAATGGGCCCCGAATCGTCGCCATGTATACGTTGCCGCCCTGCACGATCGTCGGATAAAACGTGTCGCCGAACCCCACTAGCCGGTCTAAGGTGCTCAGATCCTTGTCGACCGACACCGAAATCGATGCAACCGCGCCGGCGGCGACGGGGTTGTAGGCGAAGTTCTTATTGATGAACGCAGTTGATGAAGCGCCGTGTTCCGTGGTGCTGATTCCAGCGACCCACAATGAGGAGCCGGGATTGCCGCATAACCCGCATTGGAAGACAGGAATGACGTCCATGCCAGAGGCGTATAGCGACATCGTGTTATAGTCGGCCCGGTTGAAGACGTCGTCGGTAAACGTAACCACGGATGCAGAAGCCGCAACCGGACACGCAACCAATGCGACTGCAATGGATACTCCGATCGCGATACGTGACATCCCCACCCTCCTGTACGTCAATCTCAACCTAAGCGCGGTTTTTGTCAACTTGTTTGGTTGTGCAGTCCGAGACATTCAGGGAGACGCGGTTCGAGCTTAGCGCCCCACTACGGCGTGCGCCTTCGATACCTGTTCTGACGCGCCCGGCCGAAAGGCCGTCATTTCTCGTCGAGCGCAATCATCGGCGCCCAGTTCTCGGGCAGCTCCTGTTCCGCGAGCAAAGCGAACCGCCTCTGATAGTACTGATAAAGCCCGGCGACCTCGGCGGGAGCGAGCTGGGCCGCGTCGGACGCCATTTGCTTTGCGGCGCGGAAGTTGCGCGCCCGATACGCCTTCAGAATGTCGTCGTGCAGGGCGAGAAGATGCTGGAACTCGCCGCCCTGGGCATAAGCCGGGTCGCCCGCCAGGGCGAATAGGGCGACCGACCGCGTCTTGTTCTTCAGCTTGACGTGGTCGATCTCGAGCCAGGCAAATTCAAGCGCTTGGTCCCGCGTGGCGGCGCTGGCGACGACGTCGACGCCGAATTGCTTGGACGATCCTTCGAGCCGCGAGGCGATGTTGACCTCGTCGCCGAGCGCCGAGTAGTCGAACCGCTGCACGGACCCCATGTTGCCGACGCTGCATTCGCCGGTGTTGAGGCCGATGCCGAACCTGACCTCGCGGAAGGCGCGGCCCGCCTTCCCGGCCCGCTCTTTCCATTCCCCGTTGAGCCGGGCCAGCGTCTCGCGCATCTCCAGGGCGGCGCGCACTCCGTGGATCCCGTGGGCCGGATCGTCGAGCGGGGCGTTCCAGAAGGCCATGATGGCGTCGCCCATGTATTTGTCGACGGTTCCCTCTTCCCGCAAGATGATGTCGGTCAGCGGCGACAGATACTCGTTGAGGAACGTCGAAAGCTCAACCGCCGTGAAGCCCTCCGACAGCGTGGTGAACGACCGGATGTCGCAGAACATCACGGTCAGCTCACGCTGTTGCCCGCCGAGCTGGAGCTGCTCCGGATGCTCGGCGAGGCGCGCGACGACGGCCGGCGAGACATATCGCCCGAACGCCCCGCGGATCTCGCTCACCTGCTGGCGCTTTTGACTGTAAAGCTGGCCGACGCCGGCGAGGAACACGAAGCCGGACGAGAGGGCGGGCATGACCGGGTCGAAGAGAACCCCGTGCTGCGTGAAGAAGAACCAGCCGAGATAGGAGAGGGCGCCGGCGACGGCCGCGCCGAATATCGCGGCCCAATAGATGGGAACGAACGGCAGGACCGCGGCCAACGCAAGCGACGCCACGGCGCCGGCGAACAGCTCCGCCCCGAAGGCCCAGTTGGGCCGATCCAACGTGACGCCGGAGAGGATCTGTTCGATGAGCTGCGCATGCGCCTCGACCCCCGGCGTATTCGGATCAAGCGGAGTCGCTACGATGTCCCCGAGCAGGGAGGCGCTCGCGCCGACGAACACGATTTTCCCGGCGAGATCGGAGAGATCGGCGTCCGGCTGGAGGACTTTCCACGCCGGGAACGAGCGGCGGGGGTCGGACTTGGCGAACCAGACGCGCAGTTCTCCGTCGGCCTGAACCGGAACCACCACGTCACCGACCTTGATCGCCTCGACGCCCGCGCTCTTGCCCGCGGTGGCGCCGAAGGCGGTCGTTGATTTCACAATGTAGCCCGACGCGCCCTGGGCGACGCGCAGCGCCTCCATCGCCAGACTCGGCTCGACCTGCCCGTTGATGTCGAACAAGAGCGGCACGCGGCGAACGACCCGGTCGTCGTCGGGCAGCCAGTTGAGAAAGCCAAGGCCGCTAGCGGCGGCCGCGAGTTCGGGAATCGGGACAAGCGCTCCCTGCTCTTGGTTGAGGAAGGGCATCGGCGGGTCGCCGACGAAGGAAAAGCCCGCTTTCGTCGCGAGGCTCGCCTGCGAACCGTTGTGGGTCGGCGTCAGGTAGACGCCGAGGACAACGGGCCGATCCGCGATCGCGTGCGCGAAGGCCACGTCGCCGTCGGCGCTCTCCTCGCAACGCGAAACCGCGTCGGCGCTGTGGACGGCGCCCCGGGCGCAGGCATTCAGGTTTCCGCTCGGCCGATCCTTCTCGGAAAACAGGACGTCGAAGCCGATCGCGGCGACGTCGGCTTTGACCAGCTTGTCGACGAGGTCCCCCATCGTTTGCCGCGGCCATGGCCATCGACCGATGAGATGGAGGGATTCGTCGTCAATGTCGACGATGCGGACGGGCTGGTCGAAATTGTACGGCCTCGGCCGCCAGCGCTGGTACTGATCGAAAACGAGATTGTCCAGATTGCCGTGCAGCGGGGCGACCAGCGTCCCGAAGGCCAGCGTCAGGACATAGGCGCCGACGACGACCAGCACATAGGATCGCCACTTCCGCAGCGCGTTGTTGGTCGACCAGATGCTCATCGGATCGGGGACGGCATTCGAAGGGGCCCGAAAGCTGGCGCAGAAGCTGCCCGATCGTATCCCAACGATGGGCAAGGTCAACGGAAGCGCCTGCCGAACGGTTAGCTTGCCGCGTCCGCCTTCCAGTGGACGCCAGGCTGTTGCTGACGGCGGAAGACGACGGCCTTTTGACCGCGCTAATCCTGCTTGCGTCCGATGCTGTCCGCCATGACCGCGCCGCGCTCGCCGAGCGGCTTTTCGCGCGCGTTGGTCGTCGAGTCGCGCGCCGTCTGGTGCTCGATCTCGGCGTTCAGCTGCGCGCCGATGAGCACGACAAGGATCGAGATCCACATCCACATCATCATGCCGACGGCGGCGCCTAGCGAGCCGTAGGTCACGTTGTAATTGCCGAAATTGGAGATGTACCAGGAGAAGAGAAGCGAGCCGACGAGCCAGGCGATCGCAGCCGTGACGCTGCCGACGGAAAGCCATTCCCAGCGAGGCTCCCGCCGGCACGGCAGGTAGCGATAGGCCGCCGCCAGCCCGACTACGACCAGAATCAGCAGCACGGGCCAGCGCGCTACGCTGATCAGGGTGGCGGCGACGCCGCCCAGCCCCATCGTGTTGAGCACGATCGGCGCGACGACCACCGCACCGATCGACAGCGCCAGCGCGGCCATGGCGATGAGGGTGTAGAGCAGCGAGACCAGGATCAGCCGGACGAAACTCCGCTTTTCCTTCTCGCCATAGGCGACGTTGAGCGCGTCGATGATCGACCGCATGCCGGCGTCGGCGCTCCACAGCGCAAAGAGGAGGCTGACGATGAAGCCGAAGCTGAGGTTCGCGCCCTTGTTGGCGATCAGCCGCCTCAGCTCCTCGTGCAGGAGCTCGACCGCGCCGCCGGGCAGGACGCCTTGCAGCTGCGACAGGCTCGAGTCGATCGTCGAGGGGTTGGCGAACAGCCCGTACAGCGACACGAACGCCGAGATGGCCGGGAATAGGGCGAGCAGGCTGTAGAAGACGACGCCCGCCGCCACCGCCATCAGGCGGTTATCGTTGATCTTCTGGTAGGTCCGCCAGAGGATGTCCTTCCAGCCGCTCCAAGGGATGCGCCACGGCGCGACCGCGTGGCGGCCGCGGCCCTGCTCGCGGGCGCGCGCCGCCCCGTGCGGCTCGCCGTGTGCTTGCTCGCAGCTCATCGCGCCCTGGACCTCCTCGCGTCGCCCGGATCTCGATTCGCCCGGAGGTCCGCCGTCGATCAGCTTCGGCTCCACCCCGGGGAGCCCTCCTGAGGGCCCGTGCCGGTTATCGGCTCCTTCATGGCGCTTTGCGCGCCGCGCTGGACGCCCTCGCCGACCTTGCGCGCGGCGTCGCCGACGGCGCCTTGCGCCCCCTGCGCGCCTTCGCGGACGCCCTCGCCGATATGGCGTGCGGCCTCCGCCACGGCGCTCGGAGAGAAGCCTGCTTCCCTCGCGGCTTCCCGCGCCGCCGTCTGCGCGCTGTCCGCCACCTTGCTCGCCACGGTCTTTGCGCCTTCGAGCGCGTCCGAGCCGACCTGGCCCGCCGTTCCCTTCATCTGGTCGCTCGCTTCGCCCATCAACTCGTCTTCCGTTTCGGTCGGCGGCAGGAGGCTCGCGAGCGCGGCCCCGATCGCGACCCCGATCGCCGCTGCGAGCAGGGGCTGATCGCTGACCAGGGAGGCGGCGCCGTCGCGGCCTTGCCTGACCGCCTCCGCCGCTTGGCGCCGCGTGCGCTCGGCAGAATCGGCGATGACGCCGCTCATCGACGAAGCCCTATCGGCGATGACGCCGCTCATCGAAGCCGCCGTATCCGCGAGCGCGCCGCTCATCGACGAAGCCGTGTCCGCCAGGGCGCCGGTCGCCGATACGGCGGTGTCGCGCACCGCGCCCGCCATGCTCTGCGCCCCGCGGCGCACCTGCTCCGCGGCGGCGGAAGCGTGGTCGCGCACGTCGCGGGCGGTTCCGCGGACCGCGTCGGCCGCGCCCGCGGCGCTGTCGCCGACCGCCGCAGACGTCTGCCTCACCGTGTCGGCGACCGCGGCGGCGGCGTCCGAGGTCTGGCGGCTGGCGGATTCGGCCGCGCCGCTGATGCCCGACTGGACCGAGGCCGCGGCCGAGCGCGCGCTCGACGCGGCCGCTCCGGTCATGCGGCTCGCCGCGCCCGAGACCCGGCCGGCCGCGTCAGCCCCATTGCCGGAGACGCCGGGCACGCGGTCGGACGCCTCCGACATGCGGGCGGCGATGTCCGCATGCGAAGGTCCCCGCGCAGCGCCGTATCCGTAAGGATCCTCAGCGGTCGCCGTCATCGGTCTCCCGGGCCTCGCGCCGTTTCCCGGCCTGATGCCCATTTTTTCCGACAGGAACATCATGCAGCCGGCGCCGATCAGCAGGCTCGGCAGCGGGTTCTCGCGCATGGCGTTGGTGAAGGCGCGAAAGAAGGTGCCGCCGCCGACCCGGGAATAGCTCAGCACCTCGTCGAACACCTGTCCCGGCGTCAGCCGCTCGCTCAGTTCGTCGAGGTGGTCGGCGAGCCGGCGGCGGGTCAGCTCGGCCTCCCGCTCGTACTCCCCTGCGGTGACGTGGCCGCTTTGGTAACGCCGTTCCTCGACCCGACGGCGGGCCAGTTCGGCCTCCCGTTCGGCCTGGGCCGGAGGTGCGCGGCTGTCGAGACGCCGGTCCTGCTGCGCTGTCATCGCACGTGCTCCCTTGCTACGACGTAATCCTCCCGCACCTGCTCGAGCGTGCGCGTCGGCACGAGCGCGGAGTTCCTGATCTTCGAGACGCCGGCCATCGCCAGCACGGCGCCGATCGCCAGCGTCACCCCTGCGACGATCAGCAGGCTCCATTCGGAGGCGAGGCCGGCGACCGTGATCCAGCGGGCGATGTCGAACAGAAGGACGATCAGCCCGGCGAGCGCGATCACCGCGCCCAGCCCGAGGTACACGCCCGCGTTCGATGCGGCCGACAGTTTCTCGCCCATTTCCGCCCGCGCCAGCCGGAACTCGGTCTGGACCAGATAGGCGAGATCCGAGGCGACTTGCGTCACCACGGAGACGATGGGGCGCGTTGTTTCTCTTAGCGGCATGGTTTTGTCCTAGCGCTGGTATGGGTCGTAGCCGGCGCCCGGGCGGCGCCCGGCGCTGCTCTTCAGGAAGCGGGCGAGGGCGAAGCCGGCGGCGATCGATCCGCCGAAGAACAGCGCGGGCCGGGCGCGCGCGAGCCTGGAGGCGGAGTCGATCAGCTCGTTGACGTTTCGATTGGAGAGATTGTCCGAAAGGCTATCGACGCGCCGCGCGGCCTCATGCACCGTGCTCGCGACCTTCGGCGACTGACTCTCGAGCTCGTCGGCGGCGCTGTCGATGGCGCGCGCCACGGTTCGGATGGCCTCGACGCCGCGAGCGATCTGCGCCTCGCCCGTCTTGTTGAGTTCGTGGCCGACGTCGTCGGCGAACTTCGACGCTTGCTGGCGGACGGCGTCGGCGGCGGTTTGGGCCGTGTCCTGCAGTCCATCGCGGAGAGAAGCGCCGGCCTGCCGGCGGGCGGCGTCGGCAGCGCTTTGCGCCGTGTCCTTCAGCCCTTCGCGCAGCGACGCGCCAGCCTGCTGACCGATGGCCTGGGCGGCGTTTTGCGCCGCATCTTTCAGCCCCGCGCCGAGATTGGCGGCGCTCTGCGACGCCGACGCGCCGCTTTGGGACGGAGCGCTTTGGGAAGAGCGTGACCGACCCGAGTTCTCTGCGGGTGAAGACGTCACCGGCGAGGTCTGGCCCCCGCCGGACCCCGATGGGGAGGAGGAGGTGGGCCTGGCGCTGGGGCCGGACGGGGTCGCAGAAGGCGCCCCGGTGGGCGAGCCAATCGCGGGAGCCTCGGTCTTGAGGGGGTCGGCGAGGGGACCGGCGGGTCCGCGCACGCCCTTGTCGGACGGATTCGCCATGGAACGTCTCCTTGGTCGTTGCACGGCTTAATTCGACAGCTGGACGGTTGTTCCAGCCCCTTCCCGAACTTATTGACGCGGCCGCCGGGAGACGCGTGTGTAGGTGAATAAGAGCAGGAACCAATCGACCTGGTGGCCGCTTGGTTAGCGGGTCCAGCAGGCTCATCGCATGGCAGAGCGGTCTTCGACGACGGTCGTGTGGGTCGGGCTCGCCGCCGACGCTGGCGTGGCGGTGGCCAAGTTCGCCGCCGCACTCTTCACCGGCAGCGCGTCCATCGCCGCCTCGGGCATCCAATCCCTGGTCAGCGTCGGCAGCGGCGGCATGATGCTTTACGGCATCAAGCGCGCGCAGCGCGACCCCGACAAAAGCCATCCCCTGGGGCACGGGCGCGAACTCTATTTCTGGAGCTTCGTCGTCGCGCTTCTGTTCTTCACGCTGGGCGCGGGCTTCTCGGTCTACGAGGGCGTCGAGCACATTTTTAGCCCCTCGGCCATCCACTCTCCTCTGGTGATTTATCTGGTGCTCGGCGCCGATGCGGTCTTCAGCGCAGTGTCCTGGATCTTCGCCCTGAGGTCGTTCCGGAAGGCGAAAGGCGAACTCGGCTACTGGCAGGCGATGAAGGCGAGCAAGGACCCGCCGAACTTCATTGTCCTCGCGCAGGACACCGCCGAACTTCTCGGCGTCGTGGTCACCGCGGCGGGGACATTCGTCGCGACTCACTTCAGCATCGGCCTCGCGGACGGCGCCGCCTCGGTGCTGATCGGATTGATTGTCGCCGTCGTCGGCTGGCTCCTGGTCAGGGAGAGCAAGGGCCTCCTGGTCGGCGAACAGGCTTCACGTCGGCTGGCGTCGTCGATCATCTCGCTCTCCGAGCGCCAGGACGGAATCGAGGGCGCGAACGGCGTCGTCGCCAGCCAGCTCGCCCCCGATCAGGTGCTTGTCGCGCTCAGCCTCGAATTCGACGACGAATTGCGCACGCCCGAGATCGAGACGGCGGTGCAGGAGGTGGAGGCGCGTATTCGTGAAAAGCACCCCGAGGTGATCGCCCTGTTCGTAAAACCGCAAAGCCGGAAAGGGTTCAAAGCGCACGAGGGTGGAGTCGTCTTCGCCGATCCGACCGCGGGCGAGGGCGGCAATGAAGGCTCGTCCTGACTCTGACGGCCGAGTGGTGTCGCAGTTTGAAATTTCGATTTTAGACGGAGGGCGCGCCTCTTAAAACGGCTTCGCCGGGTGATGCAGCCGTCGCCGCAAAGGATTGCCTTGCCGCCGGCCTCCGCGCGATCATGAGCAATCCAGCGCCTTCGTCGACCGTCGTTCTTGGCGCGCCCAACAGCATGAAGACGAGAATCCCGAGCACATGCCCGATCAAGGTGGCGGCGTGCCACTTAAGCGCCGCGCGAAAATAAACGTCAGAGCACTTGATCGGCGAACAACGCTCGATCCAGTAGACCGCAGAATCTCCCGGTCCCCAAGGGGTACTTTCAACGCTTTCAACCACCGCGCCGGCGCTCGACGCCAGCTCGGAAAGCGCTGCCTTCGTCCACCAAGTCAGATGGTGCGGCGGGGCGTTAAGCAGAAAATTGGGAATACGGGTCATCGCCGATGGGACCTGGGGAACCCCAATGCAAATAAGGCCGCCAGGTTTCGCCGCCTGGACGATTTCGGCGAACTGGGCCTTCGGATCGCGCACGTGTTCGACGACCTGAAAACAGCACACCGCATCGTAGGAGGCCGCATGCTGCACAAGATGCTGCGCGAGCGTCTCGGCGCGAACGCCCACCATCGCAACGTCCGCGCCAACGTTGGGGTCGAGACCGGTATAGTCAGCCTGGGGCACGCATTGGCGGAAACTGCCATGGCCGCAGCCGACGTCAAGGACACGCGCGCCAGATGGAATATGTTTGCTTGCGATCAGGAACTCCTCGCGCACCGTTTTGTCCGAGAAAAGGCGCCATCGCTTCAGACGCCCGTAGAACTGCGCATAGAATTTGTGGTCGCCTTCGAGCGGCGGATCGAAGAAATAGAGGCCAGTGGGCGACTCCCACAGGCCAATGCGATCGATTCCCGCCAGGCTGCCGCGCGCATCGGCGCCAAACACAATGCGCCAGAGATCGATGAGCAAGCGGGTCGATACCCACTGCACCTGCCGGATCGCCGGTTGACCGGTGACCGGGCAAAGAGGAACCATTTCTGTAGAAATCCAATCCCCCAATTTCGGCCTTAAATCCGCCGACACTGATCAAATCGAACACGCTCGGACTATCGACTGCGCGACACGCAAAAGCAATTGAGCGGAGTGAGCGCGATTCGACCACGTACGTCATGTCGTCGGGGACCGTTTTTGTGCTCAATCCGCCCGTTCATCGGCCCGTCTGGAAGGGCAGCAAAGGTGAAACCAGAAATTCAACTCAGACGCTTCTGCGGCCGGCGCGCCTTGCTTGCCTCCGGGCGTTGTGCGACGTTCCGCAAAGCGACCGGCCGGCGTCTTCCGGTCCGGCCGCGTTCGGGAGGAAGACGTTCATGTTCAAGACGCTCACGCGTTTGCTATGGCTCGCGCTGGTCGCGCTCGCGCTGCCGATGGCGGCCGAGGCCAAGACTTTCTACTGGATTTCGCATGGCAGCCCCGCCGACCCGGTCTGGACCTATTTCCTCGCCGGGGCGAACACGTGGGCGAAGGACACCGGCCAGACCGTCAAGACCTCGTTCTCCAACGGCGATGTCCCCTCGCAGCAGGAAGCGATCCGCGCCGCAATCGCCGCCAAGGCCGACGCGATCGTCACCACGAGCCCCGACCCCGGCAGCCTCGTGCAGGTGGTCAACGAAGCGCGCAGCGCCGGAATCCCGGTCATTAATTTCAATACGCCGGACGCGAAAGTGAACTTCAACGCCTATGTCGGTGGCGACCTCGCCGTCGTCGGCAAGGGCTGGGCGCAATATCTCGTCGACCATCAGCTGGTGAAGTCGGGCGATTTCGTCTGGATGCCGGTCGAGGTTCCAGGCGCGAGCTACGGCGTCGAAGAGGAAAAGGCGATCGCAACTGTGTTCAAGCCGCTCAATATCACCTGGGAAGTCACCGACAATACGCTCGACCAGGCGACCGTCATCTCGCGGATGAGCGACTACCTCACCGCCAACCGCAAGAAGATCAAGGCGATCATCGGCCTCGGCGACCTCGTCACCGGCTCGATCAAGCGGGTGTTCGACCAGGTCGGGGTGAAGCCCGGCGACATTCCGGTCGTCGGCTGGGGCAACTCGCGCGACACGACGGCCGAGGTGATGGAGGGCTACGTCAACGCCGCCGAATGGCAAGACCCGCTGGCGACGAGCTATTTGGCGTTGTCGGTCGCCAACATGGCGACGTCAGGCATCCCGCCCGGATTCAACATCACAGTCGGTACGCTCTACGGCAAGGACCGCGCGCCGATCTACGACAAGATCATGTCGGGCAAGTAGCGGTCGCGCGTGAACCGAAACCCTCGTCCTTCGAGACGCGCCTCCGGCGCTCCTCAGGATGAGGATTTCTCCTGCGCCGCACGCCTGACCTCGTCCTGAGTTGGCTGCCGGCGGCGCCCACCCGCTGCGCACGAAAGCTCCAGCCCTTGTGACCTTCGTGAACCTTCCTGTTCTTCGTGTCGAAAAGAAGAAACACGAAGAACGCAAAGGTCCCACGAAGGGCGCGGCGAGCGCGACTGGGACTTTCGTGTAAGGCGCCGCGAAACGGCCTCGAAGGGGGATTTCTACCGCCCTGCATACGCATGCCATCGTCCTGAGGCGCCGCGAAGCGGCCTCGAAGGACGAAATCGGGGGCTCCGGTCCCCGGTCAGCCGGATCAAGTCTCATTCCTTCAATCAAAGTAGGTCCCTTGTCTCGCTCCCTCGAATCCGACGGCCAGCTTGTTTTGCGGAAGGACTCCGTTTTCCGCCGGGCGTTCTCGGCCCCCGAATTCGGCCCATTCGTGCTGCTCGTGGTCGAGCTCGCGGTCTTCACCGCGGTCAATCCCGAGTTCCTATCGCTCCTCAACATCTCCAACACGCTGACCTTCACCGTCGAGCTCGGGCTCATCGCGCTCGCTATGACGCTCCTGATGACGGCCGGGGAATTCGACCTGTCGGTCGGTTCGCTGTTCGGCTTCGCGCCCGTGCTGATGTGGACGCTGTTCAACGCCGGCCTGACGTCGCTCGCCGTCGCCTTCGCGATCAGCCTCGTCGTCGCGGCGCTGATCGGCCTCGTGAACGGCCTCTTCGTCACGCGGCTCAAGATCCCTTCCTTCCTCGTCACCCTCGGCATGCTGCTCGTGGTGCGCGGCACGGCGCTGTTCGTGACCAACGGCTTTCCCCAGCGCACCTGGAGCGCCGGCGGCCAATGGCTTGCGAGCCTGCTGGTTGGCGAATTTTACGTCGGGTCCTTTCGCGTCTATGCCTCCCTCTTCTGGTTCGTCGCCGCCGCGATCGTTCTCGGCTACGTGCTGACGCAATCGAAATACGGCAACTGGATCCAGGCGACGGGGGGTAATGCGGTCGCCGCGCGGGCGCGCGGCGTCGATGTGAACAGGGTCAAGGTGGCCCTCTTCGTCCTGACCGCGGTGATGTCGGCCTTCGCCGGGATCATCAGTTCGATCCGCACCTCGGCGGCCAATCCGAACAGCGGCACGGGCTACGAGCTCGAGGTGATCGCCATGGTCGTCATCGGCGGCACGGCGCTGACCGGCGGGCGCGGCACGATTCTGGGTACGGTGCTCGGCATCCTCATCCTGCGGGTGATGCGCAACGGCATCGTGCTGATCGGCGTGCCCGGCCTCGCCTACAACATCTTCATCGGCGCGATCATCCTCGGCATGATGGCGCTGCATTCCTGGCTCGAGCGGCGGCATCAGGCGGGGACATAAGATGGCGGAAGACCTCGTCCGCATGGAGCACATCGACAAGTTCTTCGGCCGCGTCCAGGCGCTGGACGACGTCACCTTCAAAGTCGCCCGCCAGGAGATCGTCGGGCTGCTCGGAGATAACGGGGCGGGAAAATCGACCCTGATCAAGGTTCTGTCGGGCGCGTTGCACGCCACCAGCGGCGAGATTTACGTGCGCGGCAAGCGGATCGAGATGCGCAGCACCACCGACGCGATCGCCGCGGGCATCGAGACGATCTACCAGGATTCTGCGCTGGTGACGCAGCTCTCCATCGCCCGCAACCTCTTTCTCGGCCGCGAGCCGATCAAAGGCCCGCGCTTCCTCAACCGGATGGACGCGGAGCTGATGGAGCGGGTGGCCGGCGATCTCCTGAAGCGGGTCGGCATCGGCAAGGCGATCCCCGCCTCGACCCCGATCGCCTCGCTGTCGGGCGGCGAGCGCCAGGCGGTGGCGATCGCCCGCGCGATGCATTTCGACAGCGACCTCATCATCCTCGACGAGCCGACCAACAACCTCGGGGTCGCGGAGACGCAGGGCGTGCTGCGCTTCGTCCGCGCCGCCCGCGATTCCGGCCATTCGTGCATCTTCATCGCCCACAACATCCACCACGTGTTCCAGGTGGTCGACCGCATCGTCGTGATGCGCCGCGGAAAAATCGTCGCCGACGACATCGACCCGAAGCGGACGTCGGTGGCGGAGGTCGAGCGAGTCATCACGGGCGAGCTCGCGGGCGTCGGGCATTGAGGGCGGCGACGAATGGCCGCCACGGCGGTCCGCTTCGGTCAACGGAGGGTTGTCTGCCGACCGCGCGCTTTCCGTCCTACTTCGATCACCTCGTCGGGCGGATGATGGTCGCCAAGCCATCTGGAATATGATCAATTCACCCCGAATTGAAACAAGTGATTTCAATACTGGACCGGATCTTGGACCACAGCCCTCCCATTCGACTGGCCGCGCCGACGGCTCAAACGCCAGCTCCTTTGCGACGGCGGGAGTGCGCAAAGACCGGTCATCCGCCGAGGGGTTGGTGGCCGACGCCGAGCTGCGCGATCGACGACTGTTCCAATTCCTGACGCCGTGCGGGCGCGGCGCTTGAGGTCACGAGGACCTCCACCGACATCCCCTCGAGAGAGTCGCTGTTTCCCGCATAGGTTCCGGAGACCGGCGCGGCTTGCCGAATGTCGCGCGCGACAGCGACAGGAATAAGGTTCGCGCCGCCGACGCTGCGGTTGGTCGGATCGAAGCTGATCCACCCGGCTCCCGATATGAAAACTTCGGCCCAGGCGTGCGTTGATCCGCCGTCCGTCGATCCCACGAGCATCTGATCAGGATTGAAAAGATAGCCTGAGACCAACCTTGCGCCGAAGCCCAGACCGCGCGCCGCTTCGACGAACAGCACGGCGAAGTCCCGGCAAGAGCCCCAGCCGCGATCCAAAGTCTGCACCGGCGACTGCGTGCCTTCGTCGTCCCGGCTCTGGTAGCGAATCCATCCCGACACCCCGGCGCAGAGGTCCTTGAGCAGGGCTAGCGTATCCGTCTGATCGCCGCGGACGAACGACTGCGCCCAGGTCGCCAGGCGTCCGTCCGGGTCGGGATATTGCTGTGCGGTTAGCGAGCCAAGGTCCGTCCATTCGTCGTCCGAATAGCGAAAGGGATAGACGATTGCAGAAGCTGCGATGTTGAAGATCGGCCACGCCGATGCCTCGAGGCGAAGCTCCACCACGCTGTCGATGACGAGACTGTCGCTCGCGCCTTGAAACACGGCGGTCGCCACGGCATTGCCGAAAACGTCATGCGCCCATGTGATTTGGGCCGTCGGCGAAACGGTCATAACGCACGAAATCACCTGCAGTTCTCGGCTCTCGCGCGGGCAGAGCATCAACCGATGCGGCCAGAGATCGACCGGCCGCCGATACCGATAGGCGGTCCGATGATGGACCGAGAGTGGAATCATCCGCCGAACCTAGGTTGCGAGTGCGTCGGCGTCGTCAGTTATGGACGCCTGGGGCTCGTATTCGAAATGAAAAAACGGAATAAACGCTCGTCGTTCGCCAACGCGATGCCGACAGCGTCAGTGATTTGTAGCGCCTCTTTTTTGAAAATATTAGATCTTGAACAAATCTCATCCTCGAAAAAGTCATCGATAAATTTTGCCATATTGCGAAAAGTACCTGCTCTCCACTCTTATATCGCATTTTTTCTTACCTATATACAAGCAGAACAGTGACGGATGTGCTCCGCGAGTCGGCAGTCGCTGCGCCAACCGAGCCTTTCGGCCTGAAGGCTCCGTCCTCGGCCGCCGAGCACGCCAAGGATCAAACGCTGAGGCGATGGAATGACGACGCGGAACACAGAGACGGCGCTAACATTTTCCAAAGCGTTCGCTTTGTCGGAGGTGGATCGCCCGTTGCCGGCGGGGACCTATCGCGTCGTTTACGACGAGGAAGACATACCCAGCCTTTCCTTTCTCGCGTTCAGGCGAGTAGCGACAATGCTGCAAGTTCCGGCGTTGTCCGCGCCGGGCGGTCCGACTGAGATGTTTCTCGTAAACCCGGACGAACTCGCCGCGGCCCTCGAAGCCGATCGCGTCGCGGCATGAGACGCGTCTCTACGCGAGCGATCTCCATCTGTCTGGACTTTGCCCAAGCTGGGAATCGTATCGACCCGCCTCGTGCAGTGCGACCGGGGAGACGTCCATGACGATCGAACATACCTCGACGCGAGCCGTAGAGAAGCCTTGGGGCCGCACCGATCTTCGGCCGTGGAGCGAGGCCGCAGGAACGCACGGCAGGATCGGCGAAATCTGGTACGAACGCGCCGATTCCGCGGCTCACAAGCCATCGCTGCTCCTGAAGTTACTCTTCACGCGGGAGCCGCTGTCGGTCCAAGTGCATCCGGGAGACGCCTTCGCACAATCGATCGGCGAAGTGCGCGGCAAGTCGGAGGCGTGGTACATCATGTCCGCGGAACCCGGCGGCCGCATTGCTCTCGGGCTCGACCGGCGGCTGACGTCGGAACAGCTGCGCGACGCCATTGCGGACGGGTCAATCGCCGAGCGGATCGCTTGGCGGGATGTCTCGTGCGGCGATGTTGTCGATGTTCCGGCCGGCTCCATCCACGCCGTCGGGGCCGGCCTCGTGATCGCCGAGATCCAACAGCGCAGCGACACGACCTTCCGTCTCTTCGATTATGGACGCTGCAGGGATCTGCATGTTGAGCAGGCCATTGCGGTCGCCAATGCCGGGGTGGCGCCGGCTGGTCCCCTCCCGAGGGCTCTGGGACCAGGACGAACGCTTCTCGTCACCTCCCCCTACTTCATCCTCGAGAAGATCGATGCTCCTCCGCGCTCGAAGTGGATGATCGGGGCGCCGCACGAGACCTGGCTGCTCATCCTAAGCGGCTATGCCCGGATCGGACTTATGAACACGTTCGCAGGCGAGGCGGTCTTTCTCGAGAGGGAAGCGACAACCTTGCAAGCCGGAGCCGCCGGCGCGCAGGCTCTCGTCGCCTACGAGGCGGCGCAGCCGGACGTGATGATGCTTCGCCCGGCCCGCGGAATCCGATCCCGTATCAGCGGAGTCTCCTCGGCGTCGGCCGCGGTGTTTTCGACGATGTCACAGCGTCCGCACCCGACATCCCCGGAGGTCCGACCGTGACCAAGCGCATTGCCTTCGTCGGAAACTCCCTGCCGCGCCGTTGTGGCATCGCGACTTTCACGACCGATCTGAGAAACGCCGTCGCATCTGTGCACCCCGACCTGGAAACCTGCATCGTCGCGATGACCGACAACGGCCAAGCCTACGACTATCCGGCAGTGGTCCGCCTCGAGCTTAGCGACCAGACTATCGAGGAGTACGCCCGCGCGGCAGATGTTCTGAACGACGGCCAGTACGACATGGTTTCGCTCCAGCATGAGTTCGGCATCTTCGGCGGCGAAGCCGGTGACCACGTTCTCACGCTTCTCAACCGGCTGAACATGCCAGTGGTCACGACGCTGCACACTGTCTTGTCGCAACCCTCGCGCGTCCAAAGGGCCGTGATGGACCGGATCGTCGAAGTCTCGTCGCGGCTAGTGGTCATGGCCGAGAAGGGACGCGATCTGCTGCAAAGGGTCTACCATGTACCCGCCCAGAAGATCGACGTGATTCCGCACGGCGTCCCGGATATTGCGTTCGCGGAGCCGGAAGGGGCCAAGGCATGCCTTGGCTTTGCTGGCCGATCTGTCATCCTCACCTTCGGCCTCCTTTCCCCGAACAAGGGGATCGAATACGTTATCGACGCGATGCCGTCGGTTCTGCGTAGCCGACCTGACGCCGTGTATGTCGTCCTCGGCGCGACGCATCCCAACCTTGTGCGCGAGAGGGGCGAGGCCTATCGCGAGAGCCTCGTTTTGCGCGCGCGTAACCTCGGCGTGCACGACCACGTCGTCTTCCTCGACCAGTTCGTCGACCAGACCACGCTGCTCGGCTTCATCTCGATGTGCGACATCTACGTCACGCCCTATTTGGACCAGGCGCAGATGACGTCTGGCACGCTGGCCTATAGCTTCGGCCTCGGCAAAGCGGTCGTCTCGACGCCGTACTGGCATGCAGCCGAGCTTCTGACGGATGGCCGAGGAATCCTTGTACCCTTCGCCGACGCACAGGCCATCGCGACAGAGATTGCCGGGCTCCTGACGGACGATGTCAGGCGCAACGCCATGCGTAAGCGGGCGTTTGCCAGCAGCCGGTCGATGACCTGGGAACGTACTGCGCAGCGCTACGTCGCGGCGTTCGACCGGGCCCTGGGCGACCAGAAGCTCAGGGTTCTGAAACTGCATGACCGCTGCGCATCGCAGCGCGGGAAATTCACGCTACCGGACCTGCGGACTCAACACCTCCTGTCGATGTGCGACGATACCGGCCTTTTTCAGCATGCCGTGCACTGCGTGCCGGACAGGGCCCATGGCTATTGCGTGGATGACAACGCACGCGCTTTGCTCGTCGCGTGCGCTCTGGGCGCTCCAGGCGAAGAGCCGCTAAGCGATGCGCTCACGAGCCGTTTCGCGTCCTTCATCCAACATTCCTGGAACAGCGACGCGAAGCGCTTTCGGAACTTCATGAGTTTCGATAGGCGCTGGCTGGAGGAAGTCGGTTCGGAAGACAGCCACGGCCGAGCGGTCTGGTCGCTGGGAGAGTGCTCCCGCTCGGACGTGAGTCCGTCGCGTCGGCGCTGGGCCGCTGGGTTGTTCAGAGATTCGTTCCGGGCTGTCGAGGGCTTTTCGTCGCCCCGCGCCTGGGCCTTTGCGCTACTGGGACTGGAGGCGTATTGCGACGTGGCCCGATCCGACGAGGACGCAAGGCGGTCGCGTCGGGTCTTGTCGAGGAGGTTGATGTCGCTCCTTGGATCCGTAGAGACGCCCAACTGGGTATGGTTCGAGACGGGCCTTGCCTATGATAATGCCCGGCTGTCCCAGGCGCTGATCATTACCGGGGTGTCGACGGGCGAACTGGGTCAGGTCGAAGCGGGCCTGCGCACTCTCCGATGGCTGATGAAAATGCAGACGGCGCCCGCTGGCTTCTTTCGCCCTGTCGGCTCCGACACCTTCGGGAAGCACCGGGCGCCGCCGGCTGCCTTCGACCAGCAACCGCTCGAAGCGGCGGCGGCAATCTCCGCATGCCTCGTAGCCTGGCGCGCCGACGGCGCATCTGAATGGCGGGCAGAGGCGGCGCGCGCTTTCGCCTGGTTCACCGGCCGCAACGATTTGTCGTTGCCGCTGGTCGACGTCGAGACCGGAAGCTGTCGCGACGGCCTGCATCGGGACCGCCCGAACGAGAACCGCGGCGGTGAATTTGCGGTTTCGTATCTGCTCGGCCTCGCCGAGATGCGACATATGGCCCGCATGACGGATCGACAACCGGTGTTGTTGCCGTTTCGGGCGCAGGGCGCATGACGTTCGTTGTTGCAGCCCAACCGAAGAGCACAGCCGTGTCAGCAGCCACCTTCTTTAACCGCCAGCCGCTCCATCTGCGGCCGGATCCGGCTCGGGTGGTGGTTCGACCGTTCCGGCCGGCGACCGAGCCACGGGATCTCAACCCGACAGACAAGAAGCGGGCCGACCACATCGTGGACCGGGTGCTCGCGATGGATGCGGAGACCACTGCGAGCGTCCTGGACGACGTACTGCAGAATTTCGAAGGCCGGCACCGCAACCTCTTGGCAAGGTTCGAAGCGCGTGCGGCAGAAATGGAAGACGCCTTCTCCGGCCATGCCGATTTCTCGCGCTCTCAGCGTCAGCTGGTCGGCGCCTACTTCATGCATGAATACTCCTTCGAGGCGTCAGCCCTCTTCAATCCGAGCATCGTGCTGCATCCCGACCAGACCGCAGCGCCTGCCGGAGGATGTCGGTTCGTCCTGAGCGTCCGCGCCGTCGGAGAGGGGCACATCAGCTCGCTTACATTCCGGGCGGGCTCGATTGATTTCGGACGGAAGCGTGACCGTCGATCCGACGACGCGCCTGGCGTCCGTGCCGCAGGTGGTGAACCGGGTCGCGGGTCCGGTCGGCGACATCGTCGACGTCCACTTCAAGTACGAGGAGGACATCAGCGAGAGGGTGATCTTCCCGATCACTCTGTCCCAGGCGAATGGCATTGAGGACGCCCGGTTCGTAGCCTTCGAAGATGAAGGGCAGCGCATCTATTACGCGACTTACACTGCGTATAGTGGCGCAGCGATCCGCTCCGAGCTTATCGAAACGAGTGACTTCCGGTCCTTCCGGATGACACCGCTAAGAGGCTCCGCCGTAGGCAACAAGGGAATGGGGCTTTTTCCCCGCAAGATCGACGGCCGCTACGCGATGATCGGGCGACAAGACAACGAGAATCTCTACCTGATCTACTCAGGCGACCTCCTCTCGTGGAACGGGGGCACGCCCATCCTCCAGCCAAAGTTTCCCTGGGAGTTCGTCCAGATCGGAAACTGCGGCGCTCCGATCGAGCTTGACGAGGGTTGGCTCGTGCTCACGCACGGCGTTGGCCCGGTTCGAAAGTATGCGATCGGCGCGGTGCTTCTCGACAAGTCCGATCCGTCCCGGGTTCTCGGGCGGTCGCCAGAACCGTTCGTTCGCCCCGAACCGTCCGAACGCGAAGGGTACGTGCCCAATGTCGTCTACACCTGTGGAGCGATGCGCCAGGGCCCTCGGATCGTCCTGCCCTACGCCGTGTCGGACACATTCTCGACCGTGGCGACAATCGATATCGACGCGTTGCTGAAAACGTTCCAGAGCTGAAGACGGCGGCGGACTCAAGGGCGCACGCGGCAATTCACAAGCGCGCCCCTCAGAGGTCTAGGTATAAAAACATAACTTTAGTGAACTTCGGCAGCGCAAGAGCCAAGCGCGAATCCGAAGCGTCTTTATGTTCTGATGGTTTTGGCAAGGGCTTCTGAGCACGGTCAACGCGAATTGGGTGGATCAATTCTCGAATGTCCGGTCTACGTCGTTTGCAGACGTTCCACCGGGGGCGACGACCGTAGGGACGGCGTCCGCCGGTTCCTGCCTTTCCGACTGGATGAAACGGAAAATAAACGAAGCAGCGACGGAGCGCGCGCCCATGAGCCCAAAGCGGCTGATCCTCTTGCTCGACGGAACCTGGGACGATCAGGATTTCGGAAAGATCGACACGAATATCGTCAGGCTGGAGCAGGTTCTCGTCAGGAGCCTGGCGCCCGGCGAACGCAGCACGGAACACCACAAGACGGAGCACGTCTCGTCGGGGCCGACCAAGCTCGTGCATAGCTTCGTTGCGGGTGGAGACCGCAAGAACTACGTCTTCTACGAACGCGGCGTGGGGACCGGCGGCCTGGACAGGTACACCGGCGGCATTTTCGGCGAAGGCCTCGACGACAACGTGCGCGGCGCCTACAAATTTCTCTCGTACTGGTATGAACCCGGGAATCAGATCTTTGTTTTCGGCTTTTCGCGCGGCGCCTTCACCGCCCGATCGCTGGTCGGATACGTCTCGGCCGCCGGACTGTTGAGGCGAGAAACCTGCACCGCCGAAAACGAGGTCCTCGCCTGGCGCTACTATCGCACCGCGCCCAGCCAACGCCTGCCCGGCGTCTTCGTTCAGCTGGAGCCGCTCGTCCATGAGCGGGACAAGCTGCAAATTGATTGCGTCGGGGTGTTCGACACGGTTGGCGCGCTCGGCATTCCCTTTTCCTTATTCGACCGGGTGAACAGGGACGCCTATGCGTTTCACGACGTCGACCTCTCCTCGATCACCAAAGTCAACCTGCACGCCCTCGCGATCGACGAGCATCGGGCCCCGTTCCAGGCTGCGATCTGGCGGAAGCCCAAATTCAAGCGCTTCGACAGCAAAACCGAACAGGTCTGGTTTCCCGGCTCGCACGGAGACATCGGCGGCGGATGGATTGTGGAGGAGGATCGGGGGCCCAAGAAAATCAAGGCGCTCGACGACATCGCGCTGGACTGGATGCTGAAGCGCGTCGGGCGCCACTTCGACGACTTTCCGCTCGATCCGAAGGCGTGGCCAGCGACCGACGCGCAATGGGCTGGCGCGCGGCAGCACGAACCGCGCGTGGGGCTCTACCGGATAGAGCCCTTCTCCTACCGCGCCATATCGAACTATCCAGTGACCGCGCTTGCTGCGTTCGAACAGGCGGTCAGCTACGACCGGCATGCCGAACCGATCGGCGAAATGGTGCATGTCTCCGCCCTCGAGCGCCTCGGAGCGCGCATCGAAGCCGGAGACAAGAGCGAAGTCTACGCGCCGAAGAACCTGCTCCGGGTTCTCGACGTGATCGAGGAGACCTACAGTCACGCCGAGCGGAAACAGCCGGCTCTCCGGGACATTCGGGTGGTCGACTGGTCCGGCTGCGACCTCGATCCCAAGAAGGACGAAGCCGTCGTCGCTGGGATCATGGCGGCGGCGCGCGGACGCCTGAAGGCTGCGGGCGTCTTGGCGGCCACGACGCCCGACCAGACATCGCCAGATCAGACATCGCCGCCGTTCGGCCGCTGAAGCGGGAACACCGTTTGGACGATGCGCTTTTCAGGGGCAAAGAATCCGGCCCGCGGGGCGCCTCTTGGGAAAGGCTCTCCGCTCTTTTGCACCCGAAATCGGCTGTCCGGGGGAATTTTTCCGCTGTTCCGCTTGCGGCTATTTTCGCTCAACATCTGGCAATTTTTAGCTGGAGAGGCAGCGGCGGAGACAGTCCGTTCCGCGAATCTCCGCTGTTTTTGCCGGTGGTGCGCACCGTCCAGCGGACGAGGCAAAATAGCCTTGCCCAGATGCCCACCTGATCATGACATGTGACAGGCGGTCGCTGCCTTTCCGTCTTGACCGGCCTCTGGCCCGGTCTTGCGACCGCGTTTGCCGCTCTTGGGCAATCGCAACGAGATATCCCTTTTGTTCTTGATTTGTTCGTAAACTCGTGGCATAAGGGGTTGATCGGAGCGCAACGGCGTCGGGATGGAAAGCGAGGTTGGCATGGAGGCGGCGTCGAATCTCACAGCAACCTGCAGCTCGACCGGCCTGGGACGCGACGTGGCGGCAGCGGCTTTCCGCCTGAGCCCGCTTGCGCCGAGGAGGATTGACTTCGCCTCGTTCGGTGTCGAACCCGCCGCCGAACGGGTTCGACGGCGTTGTCTTCGGTCGGCAGGCATGGAAGCGGGATGGCTGGCCGGCGGAGCGCATCGGCGGGCAGCCGCGGACCCAGCGGAGGCGTCAGCGCGAAGCGGAGGAGAAAACAATTTGGATTCCGGCGTAACCCCTTGAGAACAGCCGATTCCTGGAAGACTTTTCCTTTGCTCCGGTTATCCTGGGCTTTGCTCCGGTTATCCCGGGCTTTGCTCCGGTTATCCCGGGCTTTGGCGGAAGGTCCCGCGGCTTTGGACCGTCTTCAGGGATCGCCGTTAGGGAGGCCGCCACAGCCAGTTCCGTCCAATACGTGTTAAACTAACAGTTTATGTACAAATAACGCCCCGTTTTTCAGGTTATCCCGAAGTATACCAGCGGATTCGCCTGACGGATCGGCCGGGGCGCGCCCATCGGCCGCGCCGCTTTGAAGACGGCCTCGTGAGTCAGCCGGCTGGGCCTCCGGACCCCTTTACACGTCGCCGCCGCCCTTCGGCCGCGCAAGCGGAAACACCAATTCGACGAGCGCGTAGTCCTGATAGCCGCAGCGGGCGAGCGGATGGGCGCGCGCGGTGTCGAAACGGCCGTCGCGGACATAAGCGTCGTCGATGTGCACCGCGACGACCTCGCCGAGGGTCAGCACGCTGCCGCTCCATCCGCCGCTCCGCGTCCGGATCTCGACCACCTCGACCACCTTGCATTCGAGCGCAGCCGGGCTTTCGGCGACGCGGGGAGGGGCGACGAGGCGGCATTCGGCCATCGTCAGCCCTGCGTGAAGAAATTCGTTGTCGCCGCGCGGCCACGTCGCCGAAGTCGTGTTCATCGGATGGCGCAGGTCGCCGGTCGCCAGATTGGCGACGAACTCGCCGCTCTCCCGGGCGAAGGTGGCGGAATCCTTCCAGCCCTCGCTGGAGAAGCCGACGATGGGCGGCGCGCTGCAAAAGCCGTTGAAGAAACTGTAGGGGGCGAGATTGATCCGCCCGTCGAGCGCGCGCGTCGAAATCCAGCCGATCGGACGCGGGGCGACGATCGCCTTGAACGGATCGTGCGGCAGCTTCGTCCTGTCGCGTTTGCCGGTCTCATAGAACATCGGCGCCTCACTCCGGAAACACGGTGACGATGTCCGCCAATGGCGGACGCGGACGGTCCTCGACCGAAACCGCTTTGCCGATGTAGATGAACCCGGCGATTTTCTCCTGCTCGGCGAGGCCGATCGCGGCGCGGAAGCGGGCGTCGTAGGCGGGCCATTCGGTGAGCCAGGTCGCCGAGAAGCCGAGGGCGCGCGCCGCGACGATCAGGTTCATGCAGACCGCGCCGGCCGAGAGGACCTGCTCCCATTCCGGTATCTTGGCGTGCGGCGCGGCGCGGGAGACGACGCCGACGACGAGCGGCGCGCGGGCGAAGCGGCGCATCTCCTCCGCGCGGGCCGCCTGATCGAGATCCGGCTTGTCCTCGAGGCGGATGTCGAGCGCGATGCGCCCGACGCGCTCCCGCCCCCGGCCTTCGAACACGACAAAGCGCCAGGGGGCGAGCTTACCGTGATCAGGCACCCGAGAAGCGACCGTCAGAAGGGTGGTCAGTTCCTCGCGGCCCGGCCCGGGGCCGGTCATGATGGCGGGCGGGGCCGAACGGCGGCGCTTCAGGAGGGCGATCGTGTCGTTCATCGGTCTTGTCCTTGGTGGGTTGCGCTGCTTGGCGCAACCGGGCAGAGCTGTAAACCGCCTTCGATCCGCCTTATTGCGGCGGCACGAGGCGCCTGTCGCGCGGGCGGGCGCGGCGCCGCCGGGGGCGGCGAGAGGAGAAATCGGCCGAACGGAGCGGAATGAAAGCGGTCCGGCAAATTCTAGCGGGGTTGATTGGCCTTGTCGCCCTCGCGATGATGGGGCCGGCCGCCGGCGCCGACCAGGCGAGTCCCGAAGGGCAGGCGACGCTCAACCTCTCGGCGATCCTGAACGGCGCGCCCAATCCCTTGACCGGAGGACTTCGCTGGCGTGTTTTCGACGCTCATCCCGACGCGGACGGCTCTCATGCGCTCATCGTCGAGTCCAGTCTGGCCCAGCCGACGCTGACTCTCGCCCCCGGCGACTACGTCGTCCACGTCGCCTTCGGCCTCGCGAGCGCGACGAAGCGGGTGACGCTCACGCCCGCCGTTCGCACCGAAAGGCTGACGTTGTCCGCCGGCGGCTTGAGGATCGGGGGCACAGTCGCCGAGGCGCCGATCGACCCCTCCCGGCTTTCTCTGTCCATTTACGTGCCGGAAGGACGCAATCCGCAGGGCAAGCTCGTCTACGCCAAGGCGAAGGCCGGGGACGTGATCGGCCTGCCGGAAGGAAACTACCATGTCGTGTCCACCTATCTCGACCCGATCGGCGGGCGCTTCCTGGCTTCCGCCGCGACGCCGAGCACCGGCAAGTCCGCCGCCCCCGCGCCGCAGACGACGCTGCCCACCAACTCGATCGTCAACGCCGACATCAGGGTGGTGTCCGGCAAGCTCGTCGACGTCACCCTGCGCCACCGTTGCGCGACGCTGACGCTCAAGCTCGTCAACAAGCCGGGCGGGGAGGCGCTCGCCAACACGACCTTCACCGTGCTCACGCCGGGCGGCGACGTCATTCGCGAGCTGATCGGCGCCTTTCCGTCGATCGTCCTGGCGGAGGGCGAATACGCCGTCGTCGCGCGGCACGACGCCAAGACCTATCAGTCGGACTTCGAGGTGCGATCGGGTATGGACCGTGACGTCGAAGTCGTTGCACAAGAGAACGGCAAGGAGGGGCCGTGATCCGATGCAGACCTTTTTCGTCGAGATCAAATGCGCGCTCGGCCGCACCTACGAGGTGGCGAACGCGCTGGCGGAGGCGGAAATCGCTTCGGAAATCTACTCGATCGCGGGAGACTTCGACATTCTCGCCAAATTCTACGTCGAGAAAGACGTCGACATCGGCCATTTCGTCGGCCACAAGGTGCAGACGATTCCGGGCATCGTCGACACGCGCACGATCATCACCTTCAAGGCGTTCTAGCCCGTCGTCTGCGTGGCCCCGTACCTTGGTTTCCCTACAGACGCTCGAAAAGACAATGCGCTTCAGCCTCTCCCTCGCTCTCGTGATCCTGGCCGGCGCCGCCCACGGCGCCGAGACCGAATTTTTGTTCGACGTGCTGCACGGCCGGACCGCCTATCACGCGTCATGGGACAGGCTGATGAGGCTCGTCCAGCCGACGCCCGACTGGCTCGTGCGGTTCAACAAGGATTTCGACGGCCTGTCGGGGCAGATCAGCGACCTGACCGTCGACGGCAAGGACTACAAGCTGTCCTTCGTCTGCAAGCCGACGGACTGCGCGGGGCACAAATTCGTCGTGCTGTTCGACGCCAACGGCGCGCATGCCTTCGGCGCGCTCGGCGGCAAGGACACCGATCCCGAATTCTTCGGAAAACCCTCGCCGCCCGAGCAGGAGGCGATGACGAAGGCGGTGAAGGGCTAGCGAACGCGATCGATGGAGAGGCGCCCATGGATCTGGGACTGAAAGGCAAGCTCGCGCTGGTCAGCGGAAGCACCGCCGGGATCGGCTTCGCGATCGCTTCCGCGTTGGCCGGCGAAGGCGCCCGGGTGATCGTCAACGGCCGCACGCAGGCGGCTGTCGACGGCGCGGTCGGGCAGATTCGATCGGACACGGGCGGCGAGGCGCTCGGCTTCGCCGGCGATCTGACGCTCGCGAGCGCGGCGGGAGACCTCGCCCGCGCCTGGCCCGACGTCGAGATTCTCGTGAACAATCTCGGCATCTTCGAGCCGAAGCCGTTCGAGGACATACCCGACGCCGACTGGGTCCGATTCTTCGAGGCGAACGTGCTGAGCGGCGTGCGGCTCGCCCGCCTTTATCTGCCGGGGATGCGGCGCGCCGACTGGGGCCGCATCATCTTCATCTCCAGCGAAAGCGCGGTGCAGATCCCGGCGGAGATGATCCACTACGGCATGACCAAGACGGCGCAGCTCGCCGTCTCCCGCGGCCTCGCGGAAGCCGTCGCCGGAACCGGAATCACGGTCAACAGCGTCCTTCCTGGCCCGACCCGGTCCCGGGGCGTCAACGAATTCGTCGAATCTCTCGCCAGCTCCGAGGGCGTGTCGTTCGAGGCGTTCGAGAAGGAATTCTTCGCCAAGGTGCGGCCGACCTCGCTGATCAAGCGGTTCGCCTCGCCCGAGGAGGTCGCCAATCTCGTGGCGTATCTCGCGAGCCCGCTCGCATCGGCGACGACGGGCGCCGCGTTGCGGGTCGACGGAGGGGTCGTCAAGAGCGCGTTCTGAGGCGCTGTAGCCGCGCGCGGCGAGCGCGGCTGGCGCGGCCAGCGGCCGCGCCTACAAGAATACCAGCGACGCGCGCATGGAGTTCGGACGCGCGAGAGGGGCGGGAATGCCGGCGCCGGAAGACGCAGTTGACGTCGCCGCCTGATCTGCGTCAAGAGCGTGAGGGCATCGTCCTGCCGATTGCCGGACCCGGCAGACGCAACGGCGCCGACCCGTATCGGCGAGACAGCGCCCCTGGCCCGCGGGAGCAGACGACGTGACTGCCTGTCGCCTACTCGATCCCGACGAAAAACTGCGTCGTCTCGAAACCCAACTCGGCTCCTTGCACGCCAAACTCCGCCTCGGCATGGAGCGCGAGCACGAAGCGCAGGCGTTTGGCCAGGGGCTCAGCTTCCTGCACCTCGAGAACATGCCCGTGATGCAGATGATGATCGAGCTGACGCTTCGCGTTAGCGGGACCTACCGGCTCGGCCTGGCGAACGCAGGCAAGGTGGAGCTGCGACATAACGTCGTGCGCCTCGCAAAACTGCCGAGCGCCTTCGACGGCTTCACCATCCTGCATCTGAGCGACCTGCATGCGGACCTGTGCGCCGCCGCGATGCGCCGCGCCGCCGAACTTGCGCATGGCCTCGATTATGATCTCTGCGTGCTGACGGGCGACTATCGCGGGCGCACCCACGGCGATTGCACGCCCTGTCTCGAAGCCGTTGCGCGCCTGTGCGAATCGCTGCATGGGGACGTCTATGCGGTGCTCGGCAATCACGATTCGATCACCATGGTTCCCGACCTGGAAGCGCTCGGCGTCCGGGTTCTTCTCAACGAGTGCGTTGTCATAGAGCGCGGGAAGGCCTCGATCTATCTCGCGGGGGTCGACGACGCGCATTTCTTCCGGGCCGACAACATCGAAAAAGCGGCGGCGGAGATTCCCCAAGGTTGCGTCTCCGTCCTCCTCTCCCACACTCCGGAAATCTACCGGCAGGCCGCCCACGCCGGATTCGATCTAATGCTGAGCGGGCACACGCATGGCGGGCAGATCTGCCTGCCCGGCGGCGTTCCCATCTTGCTCGAAGCCGATCTGCCGCGCGCCTTTGCCGCTGGCGCATGGCGACATGGGGAAATGGCGGGCTATACTTCGGTGGGGACAGGGTCCTCGGTGGTTCCGGTGCGCTTCAACAGTCGGCCGGAGATAACCCTGCACCGCCTGGAGCGCGAGCGTCAATAGGGGCGGTCCTTCAGGCCGACGGCAAAAAACAGCCGTGACGCCGCCAGCCCTCCGACGCAGGACACCAATACGATCGTGAGGATGTCGACAGGACGGAGCGGAAGATAGACCGCACAGGCGAGCGCCGGAAACAGCGACTCAGGGATGTGGTCGACACCGAGTGTCATGCTGCTCGGTTCGAGCCCGAACCGTCGTTTTAAGAACGAAGAAAGGCCGTCGCCGGCCATTGCGCACGCCGCGGCCAGCGCGCCGAGCGCCCACGGCAAACCGGTCAGGAACGCCACGCATATGGCAAGAACGATTGCCGACGCGACGCCGCGCCAGGTTTTGGAACGACCGAGGAGAGGATGGCCGTCGCGCAAGACGAGCCCCGCATCGACCGGACGGGCGGGTCGCCCTCTCAGCGCCCATGCCGCCAGGACCGGGGCGGCGTTGGCTGCGCCGATCAGAATAAGGCTTTGAATGATTGCTAGCGCGTGAGCGGACATCCGGCATCTCGATCCGCCCCGTCATGTCGTGGGCGGCAGCCTCGCGGCAGTTCCTGAGAATGGGCCTGGTCGATCGCGATCCTCGGTTTCAGGCCGCCCCTGACCGGCCGCGACACCGTCGGGCAGGGCGATCGCTCGGCGCGCCAGAATCGCCGCGCCGCCGCGAAGAAATCCACATCGGTCGTGGGGATGGCATGGTCGCTCTCCGGTCCTCTTTGTTGACTCTGTCGCTCACGGTTCGCCATCCTCGAAAGGCGGCTCTTTGCCGGCGGGCAGGCCTTCTTCGGCCATCGCCAGGATCATGGCGACGCCGACATAGGTTCCGGCGACCCCCGTCAGGTCGACAACCTGCTGTTCGCCGAGAAGCCTCCTCGCGCGATCGAACAGCGCGTCGGATACCGAATGCTTGGTCGTCAAGTTGGTAACGAAGTCGTAGACGACCTCTTCGTCTGGGCCCATGCCGGCGGGTTGCCTGCTGGCCTTCAAATCGGCGATGATCGAATCGGCGAGGCCCGCTTTCTTGGCCAGCGGCGCGTGGGCGAACCATTCCACCTGCGAGCGCCATTGCCGAGCGACGATGAGGATGGCCATCTCGTTGAGCTTGGTCGGCACGGACGTGCGCCAGCGCAGATAGTCAAGCAGATCGTACATGCGTTGTGCATAAACCGGGCTGCGCAGCATCGGATTATAGGGACCGCCGAGCCCTACGCTCGAGATCTTCACGATCTTCTCGCCGACCGAACGCTGCTGGTCGTTGAGCTGTTCCAGGGTCAGCTGGGGAAATCTGGGCTCCTTGCCTCTGGCGGGCGAACCCGCCGAATTGGCGGCGATCCACCCGAGAGGCATGCCGGCCATCAGGCATCCCGCAGCGATCAACATCTGGCGCATGGTTGTTCCTCCGTCAGTTCGTCTATTTTGTCAGGTCTCGCACCGCCGCGCTTCGCGGCGATCGTTTTCGATCTTCTTGTTCGTCCATCGCGGACTTGGACGGTAACGCGGCGCGAATTGCGAAGAAAGAGCGCCCGGCGACTGCCGGAAGATCAAGACGAGAAGCTTCGCGTCCCACACCTTCCCCAATGTTGCGGGACGCGCCGGGATCGAGATCGCGCGACCTGGGCGCCCGCCAGCATGTGGCAAACTGGTCAACAAGATCCAGCGGAGCGGCTTGCGCGAGGGCGCTGGGTATGCTCCCTGAAAGCATGCTTCTGAAGCCGTCGCCCTCGTCCCGAAGCGCCCGAAAGGAAGACGCCGGCGGCGCGGGCGCCCTCTGCAGCATCTTTCGAGGCGCTTTGCTCCGCAAAGGCCGCCTCAGGATGAGGTAAGTGACTTTTGAGACGGGCTCTCGGCGAGCCCTCGATCCGCGAGCCCCCCAGGTTGGAGAGCCCCGATGAAACTCATCCACTGGCTGGCCATCATTCCGTTCATCGGCATGCTGGCCGGTCCGGCTTTGCATAACGAGGTAAAACCGTTCATCCTCGGGATGCCTTTCCCGCTCGGCTGGATCTCGGTCTGGGTGGTGCTGACGGCGATCATCATGGCCGTCGTCTATTGGATCGATCCGGCGAACCGCGAAGGCGCGCCATGACTGCGGCGTTGGCCCTGATCGCGCTCGCGGCGCTCGCCGCCTTGGCTCTGGGCCTCGCCGCCCGCGCCGGGCGGCCCATGGACCTCGAGCAGTGGGCGGTGGGGGGCCGCGGCTTCGGCTGGATCTTCGTCTTCCTGTTGCTCGCCGGCGAGATCTACACGACCTTCACCTTTCTCGGCGCCTCCGGCTTCTCCTACGGGCAGGGAGCTCCGGTCTATTACATCCTGGCCTACGGCTCGCTCGCCTACGTGATCGCCTATTTCCTCCTGCCCGTCATCTGGACCTACGCGAGGCGCGAGGGCCTGCACTCGCAGCCGGATTTTTTCGTCCGCAAGTATGGGAGCCCGGCGCTCGGCGTCCTGGTGTCGGTCGTCGCTCTCGTGGCGCTGATCCCCTATCTCGTGCTGCAGCTGACCGGCCTCGGCATCATCGTGACTGCGGCGAGCTACGGCGCCATCCCGAGGGACGCGGCGATCTGGATCGGCGCCGCGATCGTCACGGTTTATATCATGACGTCCGGCATCCGCGGCTCGGCCTATACGTCGGTGGTCAAGGACATCCTGATCCTCGCCGTGGTGCTCTTCCTCGGCATCTATCTGCCGGTGCACCTCTATGGCGGCATCGGCCCGATGTTCGAAAAGATCGCCGCCGCCAAGCCCGGCTTCCTGGTCTTCGCGGCAAGCGGGCAGAGCGTCGCCTGGTTCGTCTCCACCGTGCTCTTGACCGCCATCGGCTTCTTCATGTGGCCGCACTCCTTCGCCGCCTGCTACGCGGCGAAGGACGCGCGCGTCTTCCGGCGCAACGCGATCGTCCTGCCGATCTACCAGCTCGTCCTCCTGTTCGTGTTCTTCGTCGGCTTCGCCGCGGTCCTGCAAGTGCCGGGCTTGAAGGGCGCGGACACCAATCTCGCGCTGTTCAAGCTCGCGACGCGGGAATTCTCGCCGGCGGTGGTCGGCGTGATCGGCGCGGCCGGCGTCTTCACCGCGCTGGTCCCCGGCTCGCTGATCGCGATGACCGCGGCAATGCTGTTCGCCAAGAACCTGGTCGGCCTCGCGCGGCCGGGAGCGACGAACGATCAGACTGTGGCCCTCGCCAAGTGGCTCGTGCCCGTGGTGATGCTGGTCGCCGTCTATTTCACCCTGACCGGCAACGCGACGATCGTGGCGATGCTGCTTGTCGGCTACAGCTTCGTCACCCAGTTCTTTCCCGCTCTGATCGCGAGCCTGATGCCGCGCAATCCGGCGACTCCGGCCGGCGCTTTCGCCGGGATCCTGGTCGGCGCGGCGGTCGCCGCGGTCCTCAGCTTCACGCACGCGACCGTCGGCTCGATGTTCCCCGCCCTGCCGGAGGCGATCCGCGACCTCAACGTCGGCATCATCGCGCTCGCTGCGAATATCGTGGCGCTGGTCGCGGTCAGCGCGGCGACCAGGATGCGCACGGTCTCGGCCGGCGCCGGCGCCGCTTGAAGGCGGGGCGAGAGACGAGCCGCGAGGCGACGCCGCGGCGCGAGGCGCGTCAAGGCGATCGACGTCTGGTCGATGTCACTTCGCGCGCTCCGACAAAACGCGGCCGGATGTGCAGTCGGTCGCCCCCGACGGTCAGCTCCAGCTCGTCGTAGTCGCTGACGGTGAGTCGCCCGGACAACGGCTGATGGGCTTGGGTCTGATGCGCCTGCGCCGACGCAATCACCACAAGCTCGGCCCCTGCCGCCATCGCCAACTCGATGCCCGCGGCGGCGTCCTCGAACACAATGCAGTCCGCCGCCGCGAACCCGAGCCGTTTCGCGCCGAGGAGATAGCAATCCGGAGCGGGCTTGCCCACCGCGACGTCTTCGCCGGTGACCAGATCGGGCGGGACCGGAATTCCGGCTGCGCCGAGGCGCGCCCGCGCAAGGGCTCTCGGCGCCGAAGTGACGACCATCCAGCGTTCAGGCGGCAGCGCGGCCAGGAACGCGACCGCGCCGGCGATCGGCGTGACGCCGTCGACGTCCTCCACCTCCTCGCGCTCGATGATTTTGGCCTCGACCAATGGATCGAGACCGGGAATCGCCAGTCGCCGCACCGTGTCGACCGCGCGCACGCCGTGGATCGTCGGAAGCAATGCGGCGAAGTCCAGTCCGTGCCGTCGCGCCCAGCGGCCCCAGATACGCTCCATCGGCCGGCTGGAATCGATCAGCGTACCATCCATGTCGAACAGGAACGCCGCCGCCGACTTCGTATTCATGCGGCTTTCCCCCGTCGATCCATGCCTGCGCCCACAGTCGCAGGACGGACGGAGCATGAGCTATTAGGCGAAGACGCGCTCGACGACAACGGGCTGAGCGAGACGGCTACGCGGCGAGCGCGTCCACGGGTGGGGCCATGGCGCCGGTCATCATCGCGACGGCGTCCGACATCGTGACCTTCTTCGGATCGACGACGGTCAGCCGCCGCCCGAGCCGGTGGATGTGGATGCGGTCGGCGACCTCGAACACGTGCGGCATGTTGTGCGAGATGAGGATGATCGGCAGCCCGCGCTTCTTCACGTCGAGGATGAGCTCGAGCACGCGGCGCGACTCCTTCACGCCGAGCGCGGCGGTCGGCTCGTCCATGATGACGAGCTTCGTCGCGAAAGCCGCCGCGCGCGCGACCGCGACACCCTGACGCTGGCCGCCGGACAGAGTCTCGACCGGCTGGTTGATGTTCTGGATCGTCATCAGCCCGAGTTCGTTGAGCTTCTCACGCGCGAACTTCTGCATCCGCGTCTTATCGGTCGCGCGGAACCAGGTTCCGAGCACGCCGGGCATGCGCGGTTCCCGCCCTAAAAACATGTTGTCGGCGATCGAGAGCGCCGGCGACAGCGCGAGGGTCTGGTACACGGTCTCGATGCCCGCCTCGCGCGCGGCGATTGGCGAGGTGAAATGCACCACCTCGCCACCGAGGCGGATTTCGCCGGAGTCGGGGATCACGGCGCCACAGATCGCCTTGATCAAGCTCGACTTGCCCGCGCCGTTGTCGCCGATGACCGCGAGGATCTCGTTCGGATAAAGATCGAAGTCGGCGTGGTCGAGCGCCGTGACGCGGCCATAGCGCTTGACGAGCCTGCGGCAGGTGAGGATGGGTTCGACGCTCACTTGGAGACCCTCCTGATCCACTGGTCGAGCGCGACCGCGATGATGATCAGCACGCCGATGGCGAACTCCTGCCAGAGCACGTCGAGGCCGGCGAGCGACACGGCCGACCGGAACACGCCGACGATCAACGCGCCCACGACGGTGCCGACGATCGAGCCGCGGCCGCCAAAGAGGCTCGTGCCCCCGATCACCACCGCGGTGATGCTGTTGAGGTTCATGTTCTCGCCCGCCGTCGGGCTGATCGCGCCCACACGGCCGATCAACGCCCAGCCGGCGATGGCGGCGATGAGGCCGGCCGCAATATAAACGCTGAGCAGAACCCGGTCGGTGTCGATGCCGGCGAGCCGGGCAGACTCCGGATCGTCGCCCGTCGCATAAACGTGCCGCCCATAGGCCGTGCGGTTGAGAACGTACCAGACGACGGCGGCGACGACGAGCATGAGGAACGTGCCCCACATGATCTGCGCGCCACCGATCGCCCAGGTGTTGCCCATCATGTTGAGGAACGGCGACTTCTCGTCGATGTCCTGCATGCCGATGGTTTCGCTCTGCGAATAGAAGGTGTTGAGGGCGCCGATGATGCTGAGCGTGCCGAGCGTGACGATGAAGGGGGGCATCCTCAGCCGCGTGACGAGCGCGCCGTTGAGGAGGCCGAAGGCCGAGCCGCAGACGAGGCCGAGCGGGAAGGCGAGGATCGTGGGAACGCCGTCGATGACCGCCAGGCGCCCCATCACGACGGAAGAAATGACCATGATGACGCCGACCGATAGATCGATGCCGGCGGTTAGGATAACCAGGGTCTGACCGATCCCGAGGATGCCGGTGACCATCACCTGGGTCAAAATGGTCGAGACGTTGCTGGCCGCGGTGAAGCGCGACGGATTGACCGCGACGCCGAGCAGCAGGCCGAGCGCCAGCACGACGAACGGAACCGTCGTCGGGTAGGAATGCAGGAAGCGCTGAAGGCGCTGGAGGAATGTGAGCTTCTCTTCCTCGAAGGAGGCGACCGTTACGGATGCCCCGGTCAGGACCTTCTCGAACTCCTGCGGAGTGGGCCGCGAAGCTTCGCTCATGGCTTCCTCGCTCGTTTCCCCGGTGACGGGTTCTTATGAACTCGGCGCTCGCGGATGGACCACGAGCGCCAACTCCAATTCTTTAGCTGATTAAGAACCTAACGCGGTCCGAAATCAACCCCAGCACTTCTTCAGGCCCTCGTCGACATTGATCGAGGGAACGCCCGAGACGGGATGATCGGTGACGAGCTGCTCGCCGGTGTCCTTGCTGGCCGGCTTCTTGCCGGACTTGATGTACTCGGCGATCGCTTCGACGCCGTCGGAGGCCATTAGCAGCGGATACTGCTGGGAGGTCGCGCCGATGATGCCGTCCTTGACCCACTTGACGCCCTGGCAGCCGCCGTCGACCGCGACGATCAGCACGCCCTTTTCCCTGCCGGCGGCCTTGAGAGCCGCGTAACCGCCGTAGGCGGCGGGCTCGTTGATCGCATAGACGAGGTCGATGTGATCGGCCTTCTGCAGGATGTTCTCCATCGCCTTGCGGCCGCCCTCGGTCGAGCCCTGCGTCACGTCGGAGCCGACGATCTGCGGGCTGTCGCTCATGGAATAGTGCTTGGGATCCTTGACCTTGATGCCGAAGCCGGTGAGGAAGCCGTTGTGGCGCAGATAGTCGACGCTCGGCTCGTTGGGCGCGAGGTCGAGCGTGGCGATCTTGGCGGTCTTGGCCTTGTCGCCGAGCGTCTCTTTCGCCCATTCGCCGATGAGTTCGCCGGCCTTGAAGTTGTCGGTGGCGAAGTTGGCGTCGGCCGCGGTGATCGGATCGAGTGGCGTGTCGAGGGTGATGACGAGGAGGCCGGCCTTGCGGGCCTTCTCGACCGTCGGCACGATCGCAGTCGAGTCGCTCGGCACCAGCAGGACGCCCTTGGCGCCGGCGGCCTGAAGCTGCTCGATGGCGTTGACCTCTCCGTCGTTGTCGCCGTCGAACTTGCCGGCATAGGCCTGCGGCGTGAGGCCGAGCTCCTTGGCCTTCGCCTCGAAGCCCTGCTTCATCTTGACGAAAAACGGGTTGGTGTTGGTCTTGGTGATGAGGCCGACGATCGGCCCGTCGGCGTAGGACGGCGCGGGCGACAGCGCGACCGTCAACGCGGCGACGGCGGCGGTCGCAAAAAATCCGGAAATCTTGGACACAGTCTTCCTCCCTTTACAGGTTTGAGCGGCGGCCGGATTGCGGCCGCAAGGCGCAACACGACTTGCGATTGGGCTCTGCGACCCGTCTCGCGTCGTCGTCATGCCATTGGGCCAGAGTTTCCAGCAAGAGTCAACATAATTATATCCATTTGATTTATTCTTGACAGGCGACCGCATTCCGCTAAAGCTGAGATGGCCAGCAAACAAAAAGACAATCGAAAGGCGGAGGAATGAAGGCGGCGCGCAACGGTTCGCTCGCGTACTCGGGTCGCGGGTTCGAGGGCCGCGCCGAGACGAGGTCCTCGCATTTGCCGCCGTCCTTCGGCGGCATCGCGAGCGGCGCCGATCAGGCAGGCGTCCGCGCCTACAACGAACGGCTTTTGCTTACTCTCGTGCGGCGCTTCGGGCCGCTGTCGAAAATCGAGGTGGCGAGACTGACGGGACTATCGGTGCAATCGACCTCGGCGATCATGAACCGGCTGCAGGCGGACGGGCTGTTGAAGCGCGAGGCCCCGCTGCGCGGCCGGGTCGGACAGCCGACCGTTCCGATGTCGCTCGAGCCCGAGGGCGCCTATGCGCTGGGGCTCAAGATCGGCCGGCGCAGCTGCGACCTGGTGTTGATCGATTTTCGCGGCGCCGTCCGGCGGCGCGCGCACCGCACCTTCGCCTATCCCACCCCGGAGATGGCGCTCGATTTCGTTCGCTCCTCCCTGCCGCCGCTCCTCGACGGGCTGGAAGACGCGCAACGGCGTCGAATCGCCGGACTCGGCGTCGCCTCGCCGTTCCAGCTATGGACATGGGAAGCGGAAATCGGCGCCCCCGCCGGCGCCATGGCCGCATGGCGCGACTTCGACGGCGAAAGGGAGATCGCCAAGGTCAGTCCCTGCCCGGTGGTGCTGTGCAACGACGCGTCGGCGGCCTGCGCCGCCGAGTTTTTCTTCGGAAAGGGTTGGCGATATCGCGATTTCCTCTATTTCTTCGTCGGCGCGTTCATCGGCGGCGGCCTGGTGCTCGACGGCTCCCTGCGGCTTGGTCGGACGGGCAATGCCGGCGCGCTCGGCTCGATGCCGGTGATGGCGAAAAGCGAAGGCGGCCTCGCTCCACAGCTCATCGCCTGCGCGTCCATCTACCAGCTCGAACGCCGTCTCGAGCGGGCAGGGATCAACGCGTCGTCGATCTGGGCGACGCCCGACGCATGGGCTGACTTCGGGTCTCATCTCGAGGCCTGGATCGAGGAAGTGGCTTCGGCGCTGGCCTATGCCTCGGTTGCGGCGATCTCCGTCGTCGATTTCGAGGCGATCGTCATCGACGGCGCGATGCCGCCGACGGTGCGCAACCGGCTGACCGCCCGCATGTCCGATATTTTCCGAAGCCTCGACCGGCGCGGCCTGAGCGAGGTCGAGATCGCGCCCGGCTCCGTCGGGGCCGACGCTCGCGCGATCGGCGCCGCCGCCTTGCCGCTGATCAAGAATTTCGCCCGCGACCGGGAGGTTCTTTTCAAGGACGCGGCCACCCAGGCGGGTTGAACCTGTCGGCGGCGAGGCCTATCGATCCGATCGGCGCCGGACCTCGCAATGAAAATCCGCCGCGCAACGACGACCGCCTGCGGTCGAATCCATTGAGAGGCGTCATGGCTGCACGCAACGTCAAGGTTGAGCCGTTCGATCTCGTCGTCTTCGGCGGCACCGGCGACCTGGCCTTCCGCAAGCTGTATCCTGCGCTGTTCCACCGCGAGCGCAGCGACCAGTTCACCGAACCCACCCGGATCATCGGGGTGTCGCGCCGCCATATGGAGCGCGGCGACTTCCGCGCGAGCGTGAAGGACGCCCTGGTGAAGTTCAAAGCCGTCGACGACGACGCCGGTCCGGCCTTGGAGCGTTTCCTCTCTCGCCTGGACTACATTTCCGCCGACGCCACGAGCGAGTCCGGCTGGAGCGATCTCAATACGCTGCTGGGTCCGGACGAGCGCATTCGCGCCTTCTATCTCGCGACGGGCCCCGACCTGTTCTGCCCGCTGGCGAAGCGCATCGGCGAGGAGGGACTGAAGACGGCCCGTTCCCGAATCATCGTGGAGAAGCCGATCGGACGGGACGGCGCGAGCGCCGCGGTCATCAACGACGAGATCGGATCGGTGTTTCCCGAGGGCTGCATCTTCCGCATCGACCACTACCTCGGCAAGGAGTCGGTGCAGAACCTGATGGCCCTGCGCTTCGCCAACATTCTGCTCGAGCCGCTGTGGAACAGCGCCCACATCGACCATGTGCAGATCACAGTGGCTGAAACGCTCGGCGTCGAAGGGCGCGGCGAATATTACGACCAGTCCGGCGCGATCTGCGACATGGTGCAGAACCACATGATGCAGCTCCTCTGCCTGGTCGCGATGGAGCCTCCGAACTCGCTCGACGCGGACTCGCTGCGCGACGAGAAGGTGAAAGTGCTGAAGGCGCTGCAGCCGATCGACGAGACCAACGCCGCGGCGCTCACCGTGCGCGGGCAGTATCGCGCCGGCTTCGCCGACGGAGGCCCGGTTCCCGGCTACCTGCACGATATCGGCAAGCATCACAGCGACACCGAAACCTTCGTCGCGCTCAAGCTCGGCGTCGCCAACTGGCGCTGGGCGGGCGTCCCGTTCTACCTGCGCACCGGCAAACGGCTGCCGCAGCGCTTCTCCGAGATCGTCGTCGGCTTCCGGCGCGTGCCGCACGTCATCTTCGACATGCCTTCGGACGCCATCCCGGCGAACCGTCTGGTCATCCGGGTGCAGCCGGACGAGGGGATCAAGCTGTGGATCATGGTCAAGGAGCCCGGATCCGGCGAAACGCGCCTTGTGCACCTCCCTCTCGACCTGAGTTTCGCCAAAGCCTTCGGCATGGCCTCGGCGGACGCCTACGAGCGTCTGCTGATGGACGCGATCCGCGGCAACGCCGCCCTCTTCATGCGACGCGACGAGGTCGAGGCCGCGTGGAAGTTCATCGACCCGATCCGGGACGCCTGGACCCAGTCGCAGGAGCCGCCGCGGCCCTACGCCGCCGGCACATGGGGACCCAACGCCTCGGTCGCGTTGATCGAGCGCGACGGACGGACGTGGAACGAGGAATATCAGGATGGCGAGTGACTTCCAGCGACGCGACTTCGCCGACGGCGAGGATCTCGCCTTCGAATTGGCCGAATGGACGGCCGAACGGTTGCGCGGGGGAATCGCGGAGCAAGGCGCGGCGCTGCTCGTCGTGTCGGGCGGCAAGACGCCCGCGCGCTTCTTCGACGCGCTTTCGCGCATGCCGCTCGACTGGACGCGGGTCGAGGTCACGCTCGCCGACGAGCGGCGCGTCGGTGAGGAAAGCCCACGCCTGAACGCGCGCCTCGTCCGAGACCGCCTCCTGCGCAATCACGCCATGGTCGCGCGATTCACGCCGCTCGCCGACGCCCGGCTCACCGAAAGCCAGGAGCTGGTCGCCGCGAGCGCGCGCGTCGCCTGCCTGCCGCTTCCCGCCGACGTCGTCGTGCTCGGCATGGGCGAGGATGGCCACACGGCGTCATGGCTTCCGGGCGCCGACGGCCTCGCCGAGGTCATGGATCCAGGCGCAAGACAGCTCGTCGCGCCGGTCGAGGCGGTCGGCGCCTACGAGCCGCGGCTGACGCTGACCGGACGGGTGATCCTTCGCGCCAAGGCGATCGCGCTGCACATCGAGGGCGAAGCCAAGCTCCGGGCGCTCGCCGCGGCGCTAGAAGGCGGACCGGAGGAAGAGATGCCGGTCCGCGCGGTCCTTCGTCGCGGCGGCGACCGGGTGACGGCGTTCGGTGCTGCGCGCTCCTGAGTTGGCCGCCGGCTACGCTGATCCACTGCGCACGAAAGTCGCAGCCCACGTGACCTTCGTGTGTTCTTCGCGTTCTTTGTGGTGAAAAGAATAAACACGAAGAACGCAAAGATCCCACCAAGGGCGCAGAGAGAGCACGACTCGAACTTTCGTGTAAGCGAGCGCCGGAAACTTCTCCACGCAGCGGGCCCCCTCGCGCCGCTCGGTGGGGCAACGCCAAACTGCGGAGGCGAGCGGCCGTCGAAAGACGGGCCTCTTTGACGCCGTCACGCCTTCACGAACGGGCAGCCGCCCTTATCGAGCGGGCGGAAGGCGTCTTCCGGCTTGATCGTCGACACGAGCTCGAAATAGTCCCAATCGTATTTCGATTCCGCCGGCGTCTTCACCCGATAGAGATAGATCGGGTGCATCGCCCGGCCGTCGACGCGAATATAGCCCTTGCCGAAAATCGGATCGTCGGTCGGGATGGCCTTCATCGCGTCGACGAGCTTGACCCCGTCGGCGGCGCTCTTGATCTGAGACATCGCCTTGAGCAGGTGCTCGGTCGCCCCGTACATGCCTGCCTGCATGTCGTTGGGCATCAGCTTCTTCGGATGGGCGGCGAGGAAGCGTTTGCTGAAGGCGCGCGTTCCCTCGTTCGCGTCCCAAAAAAACGCGGTGGGAAAGAGCGCGCCCTGCGCGATGTCGAGCCCGAGCGCCGGGATGTTGGTGATATTGAGCGTGAACCCAGCGAGGGTCTGCTTAGGCGCCAGCCCGAATTCATGGGCCTGCTTGAAGCAGCCGTTGGTATCGCCGCCGCCATTGGCGAAGGCGACGACGTCCGCGCCGGAGCCCTGCGCTTGCAGGAGAAACGACGAGAAATCCGGGGTGTTGAGCGGGTGCCGCACCGAGCCCAGAACCTTGCCGCCCGAGGCCGCGACCGCGGCGGCGCAACTGGCTTCGAGGTCCTTGCCGAAGACATAGTCCGCGGTGACGAAGAACCACGTCTTCCTGCCGGCCTCGGTCAACGCCTTCCCGAGCGCTGTGCCCGAGGAATAGGTGTCGTAGGTCCAATGGACAAAATTCTTCGAGCATTTCGGCCCGGTCATCGCGGCCGAGCCGGCGCCCGAGCCGATCACCGCCTTGTTCTTCTCCTCGGCCACCGCAATGACCGCGAGCGCGACCGAAGAGTTCGGCAGGTCCATGATCACGTCGACGTTCTCCGTGTCGAACCAGCGCCGCGCGATCGCCGCCCCGACGTCGGGCTTGTTCTGATGGTCGGCGGAGATGATCTCCACCGGCACGCCGAGCTTTTTGGAAAAATCGTCGACCGCGAGCTGCGCCGCGACCACCGAGCCGATGCCCTGATAGTCCGAATAGACGCTCGACATGTCGTTCAGAACGCCGATCTTGAGCGGGCGGGTCGCTTGGCCGCGGGCGCGCGAAGCGAGCGCGAGCGCCGCCCCGCCGAGCAGGAGCTGGCGCCGATTGGGCGCATGCATGAATTCCACCTTTTCCTCCCGCGAGTTGATTTTTTGGGGGCCGCGCGTAGGCTTAGCCTTGATCGGAGGGATAGTGAAGCGAGCGGCTGCGCGCAAGGCCGCCGGCTTGCCACGCAGGCACTCCTTTCTCCGACGCCGGCCGCCGGATAAGCCGCGGGACAGGTCTTCCTTCCTCTCATCGATTGAGCGCCTGCGGACCGCTGACGAACCCATTGCCCCGAAGGTAGAACCGCAGCAGGCTGTCTGCTGCTCGCGTAATGCCGATCCGTTTGCTCTGCCCGATATCGCCGGACGCCGAACCATCAAATCCGAGCCACAGCGGGCCGGCATGACAAAGGTCGATCCCGTCCAGCCGGCGATCAATCCCCAAGGCTTCGCACAGCCGTCCCGGGCCCCGCGCCAAGTCTCGCACACGCTCGGCGCCGCGATTTCCCTCCATGATCGCGACGCCAATGGTCGGCTGGATCGCCCTGATCAAGACGCCCGCGCCCACGCCGGACGTCTCGCTCGAGACGTTCAGCATGAACGAGACGCCATAGGCCAGATAGACGTAGGCGTGCCCGCGCTCGAGGAAAAGCGCCCGATTGCGCGGGGTGACGCCGCGATAGGCGTGACCCGCGGGGTCGCCGACGCCATAGGCCTCGGTCTCGACGATGCGGCCTCCCGCCACGCCTTCGGCCAGCGCCCGCATGAGCGTTTTGCCGATGAGAAAGCGAGCGAGCTCGGCGGTATCGACAGGCAGCTCCGCCCGCTCCAGCACGCGCGGGAGCCCTGCCATCGCGGCGGTTTCATTCCATCCGCTCAACCAGATGCGCTCGCGAGGGGCCGGGCTCGAACGGGTCGGCAAAGTATTGGGTCTCGCGGGCCACCTTGCCATCCAGGAACTCCATGACGCTCACCGAATAGGACGGCTGGCCGTCATACGCGAGAATGAACTCGGTGACCCAAAGGTCGCCCCCGCCGAGCATTCGGCGCACCGTGAAGCGCTTGCGGTTCGGCTGGGCGACGCGAGAGGCTTGGATGTTGCGCCGGCCCCTGATGCGCTCGCCCGATTGCGGGTACTCGAGCACTGCGTCCTCCCGGTAAATGTCGTGCTCGACATCAAAGTCATTTGCGTCCGAGGCGGCCCAGTGGCGATTGAGCGCCTCGCGAATTCCATTCTCGTCCATCCTGCTTCTCCCGTTCCTGGCAATCATATTTTGAACGGCCGGACACCGCCCTTTTTCGACACTTCGACCGGCTTGGAGCGTTAGGGCTAAGCCGCGTCGACCGGCGGCGAAGCCTAGCTTGCCGCGATTGATGGCAAACGTTAAGTTTGAACATGGCGAGGCGGACGGCGTCGTTCGCCTTGCGCGGTGCTCGGCTGCGCACATAACGCCTTGCGGAGGAGTCCATGAAGCGCGTCGCCTTGCTGAGGGCCTAGGCTCGAGCCCGTGACCTTCGACCCCTCCTCCCTCCGTCAAACATGGCCGGCCCCTTCGCGGCCGCGACCGATCGTCACCATCGGCGCAGGCTCGATCGTCGTCGACGCGCATTTCCCCGCCTATAGGAAGGGCGGATTTCCGATCGCCGGCGTCTTCGACCTCAACGCCGAGCGGGCGAAGATGATCGGCGAGACGTTCGGCGTAAGAGTTTTCGATTCGCTCGACGAGGCGCTCGGGACGGACGAAGCGATCTTCGACCTTGCGACGCCGCCGGCCGCGCATTTGTCCGTGCTCGAGCGCGTGCCGGCCGGCGCGGGCGTCCTGATCCAGAAGCCGATGGGGTCCGACCTCGACGCGGCGACGAAGATCCTGAAGCTCTGCCGCGAGCGCAAACTCAAGGGCGCGGTCAACTTCCAGCTTCGCTTCTCGCCGATGATGCTTGCGGTCAGGGACGCGATCGACCGGGGCCTCATCGGGCGGCTCATCGACGTCGAGGTCCGCGTGTCGATCCACACGCCCTGGAATCTGTTCGCCTTCCTGAGGGACATGCCGCGCATAGAAATCGCTGTTCACTCGATCCACTATCTCGACCTCATTCGCAGCTTTCTCGGCGATCCGGGCGGCGTGCACGCCAAGACCATCGGCCACCCCTCGTCGGAAATGGCGCAGACCCGCACCGCCGCCATTCTCGACTACGGCGACGAGGTGAGGAGCGCGGTGTCGGTCAACCACAACCATTCCTTCGGCAGAAAACACCAGGTGGCGGAGTTCCGTTTCGAGGGAACGGAAGGGGCGGCGCACGCGAAAATGGGCGTGCTCCTTGACTATCCGCGCGGCGAGCCGGACGAGCTGACGATCATGGCGAAGGGCGAAAAGGACTGGATTGCTGTCCCGCTGCACGGCGGGTGGTTCGCCGACGCGTTCGTCGGACGCATGGCGAACCTGCAGCGTTTTGTCGCCGGCGAGGACAAGGAGCTCGTCGCCTCGGTCGAGGACGCCTGGACGACCATGGCGCTGGTCGAGGCAGCGTTCGAGTCGAGCGCCCGGCCGGCGACGCCCTTGCGCGCGCATCCGTAGGCTGGGGGGAAGTACCCCGTCGCAGCTCGCCAGTCTTTTCACGAGTGCGGCCTCGGCGTTTTCAACCGAAGCCGCCAGGAAGCGATTACAACTTCACTTTTGCCGAAAGAACGATCGAGCCCGGATCTGCGGGCGGCACAGCGATCTGCATGATCTGACGCGTATGGCCTCCCGGGTAGGTTGGGGGAAAAGGACAATACCCAGTAGCGCAAGAACTGCCATCGGTAGCCGTCACCTCATACATCACCGCCATGCTCTGTCCGCCGATCGGGTTGGTGAAGGTGTACGGCACGGCTAGCGCACAAGTGAAGGCGGTCACAGTTCCAGCGGTCGACCCTGGAACAGGCTTGATTCCGGTTACCGAGGATCCAGCCGTCGAATAGTCAAAGCCCGCGTGCGCGTTGGCCGACTGAACGCCGCTGTACAGCCAGGACAGGAGCCCTGCTGCGCCCAGCGTAACGCTGCTGTCCGTCGTTGGAATCAGGACGGCATAGGCTTTACAATTTGCCACCGTGTATCCCGTGCCGGCAACTCTGAGCGTTCCGGTGAGAGTCAGCTTCAGGGTGCCGTTGACTTCCGTCGCGCCCGCTTGGGTCGACAAAATAGCAGCCGCGGATACGATGCTTAAAAATACATGATGCAGCTTTTTCATGAATGACCCCTCTCTCGCTTGACGCCAGCCGTATGGCCGGCCAGCGATTGTAATTTTGCCTGTTTTGGAGACGCAATTGATCTTTTTGGTGTTGGGCGGTTTGAAAGAGGTATTTGTTCTTCACGCGCTTCGGGCGGCGCTCTTGTCTTCAGCCTCGGTTCAAAGCAAAAGGTGCTCGGGAACGCCGATCCGACGGACTCGAAGGGGATGCGGGGCGCGGTGACATTTGGCCCCGTAAAGCGGTCCTGAGCGACAAGTAAGGATTGGACATGGCCCGTTCCCGCTTGATGCAAGCGCTTCAAGGCCTCGCTCGCGACCATGCCGAAGCTTCCTGGCGCAGCATTGCCCTATCCGCGCTGCGGGAGGAACGGGCCGCGGCTTTCCGAGACCGCCGCCGGTTCCTTCAGGGCGTCGGGGCGACAGCCGGCGCCGCGCTCGTTTCTCGGATCAGGCTCGCGCAAGCGGATGCGCCGAACGGCGCAAAAAAGCCGAAGATCATCATCGTCGGAGCCGGCATCGCCGGGCTCAATGCGGCTCTCACCCTTCGGGACGCCGGCTTCGGTTCGACGATCTACGAATCGTCAAGCCGCATCGGGGGCCGCATGCACTCGGATGCGACGACATGGCGGAATGAGCAGAAGAGCGAATGGTGCGGAGAGTTCATCGACTCCGGTCAGAAAACCATGCTGGGCTTGGCGAGCAGGTTTGGCCTTACCGTCGTCGACGAGATCGCCGCGCAGCCGGTGGGCAGCAGCGACACTCTCTATTTCGACGGAAAATATTACGCCCAGGGACACGCGGATCGGGATTTCGCCCCGGTGAACGCCATCCTCCAACAACAACTCGCTGCGGCGCCCTCCACCGTCTACAACTCCTATACGCAGACGGGCTACGACCTCGACCATCTGAGCGTTTACGACTGGATCGAAAAATACGTTCCCGGCGGCCATAAATCGCAGATGGGACGCTATCTCGACAGCGCCTACAACCAGGAATACGGGCTCGACACGCCGCTGCAAAGCAGCCTGAATCTCGTCTACCTGCTCGGCTATCAACCGAAGTCTGGGCCATGGCAGATATATGGGCCGTCCGACCAACGATACAGCATCCTCGGCGGCAACCAGCTCCTGCCGGAAGCGATCGCTGCGAGCCTGCCTCACGACAGCGTGATCACCCGGTCGACACTGACCAGCATCCGATGGGCGGGCGACGGAAGCTACGATCTCATGTTCAACACCTCGGCCGGTTTGAAGACGGCGGAAGCCGATGTCGTGATCCTGACGCTTCCCTTCAGCGTGCTGCGAAAGCTGGACTATGCCTCGGCGGGGTTCGACCAGCTCAAGCAAACTGCAATCCAGGAACTCGGGTATGGCACGAACACCAAGCTGTCGCTGCAATTCGACAAACGCTACTGGAACTCCACGGGAAGCTGGGGGACGAGCGACGGCAACATTTACACGGATTTGTTCTTCCAGAACGCATGGGACTCGTCGCGAGGCCTCCCCGGCCTGACCGGCGTTCTCACGGCCTATATGGGCGGGAGCAACGGAGCCTCGTTCACCGGGGCCGCTTCGCCCTACGCCACCGCCGCGACCGACCCGTATGTCAGGAAATATGCCCTCGAACTTCTGTCGCAGCTCGAAAACGTCTGGCCGGGCGTCAGCCGATACTGGAACGGGCTCGCGACCCTGAGCACGCCGTGGACCGATCCCAACCTTTTCGGGAGCTACGCATGCTGGCTGGTCGGACAGTACACGCTATTCGCGGGGTACGAACGGGTTCGCCAGAAAAACTGCTATTTCGCCGGCGAACACTGCTCGATCAATTTTCAAGGCTACATGGAGGGAGCCGCCGAGGAAGGGGCCCGCGCCGCGCGGCAGATCATCAAGGCCTACGCGGCGGCGCCGTAGCCGCGCTTGAAAAGCCGAAGGGTTCCGATCCCCGCCGCTCCTCGCGCCTCTTGAAATTCAGCCTTGCGCCGGCAAGCTCCTACGGAACACCGCATGGAGCCGCGTGACCGTCGCGCCGAGCCCGCTCGCGGCACATTGTCGATCATGCGCGCGGCAGAATCCTGGAAACGAGGACCTTTATCTCGTCCCGCAACAGAAAGCAGCTCCGACCTCGTCCTGAGCTTGTCGAAGGACGCTCCAGTGCGGGCATCCTTCGACAAGCTTCCTTCGACAAGCTCAGGATGAGGACATGTGGATCGCGGCGCGCGTTTGCTCGGGCTACCCTTTGACCGCGCCGAACGTCAGTCCGCGCGCCAGGTAGCGTTGGACGAAGAAATAGAAAATCACCGGCGGGATGATGCCGATCAGCGTATTGACCGCCGCGGTGTTGAAATCGACGCCGCGCGTCGATCGCGAGGCGAGAACCAGCTCGGAGAAGGTCGCCGCCTGCTGCGAGGTGAGAGCCGAGGCGAACAAGGCCTCGTTCCAGCTGAAGGCGAAGACGAGCACCGAAGACACGACGAGGCCGTCGAGCGACAGCGGCAGCGCGATCATCCAGAATATCTGCCAGGGCGTCGCGCCCTCGACCTTGGCCGCGTCCTCGATCTCGGTGCTCACATCGCGGAAGATGTCGCGCATGATCACGACGACGAAGGCGAGATTGAAGGCCGAATAGCAGAGAATGAGGCCGAGCCAGGTGTCGATCAGGTGAAGGTAGACCAGCAGAAGGTAGAAGGGCACCAGCACCACCGCCGGCGGCAGAACGCGCTGTGAAAGGAACCAGAGCGCGATGTCGTTCGAGCGGACAGGAAACTCGTAGCGCGCCAGCGCATAGGCTGCCGGAACGCCAAGAATCAGCGAGAAGACGGTCGTCCCGGCGCTCACCACACAACTGCTGATGAAGGCGTTTTCGGTCTGCGGGTCGGCGAGCACCTCCCGCCACGCTCCGAGAGACGGCTCGAACTGCAGGAAAGGAATGAAGGCGCCGAGCTCGAACGTCTGGGTGAGCGTCTTGACCGAATTGACCGCCGCCCAAAGGAATGGAACGAGGGTGAACACGGCCGCCGCAACCAGCAGAACATAGATGAGAATGCGGGACCCAACGCCGGCTCGCGTCCAGAGGATGTTGATCATGGCGCGCGGCCTCCTACGCCAGACTCTTGCGCATCTGCTTGAAGAACAGCGTGATCACGAAGGAGACCATGATCAGGAATATGATCCCCATCGCGGAGCCCTTGCCGAAGTCGAAGAACTGGATGGTCGTCAGATAATCCATGGCGCTGAACGGCTGGGTGCTCGTGCCAGGGCCTCCAGAGGTCAGTGCGTACGGGATCGCGAAGACTTTCAGGCATTCGACGGTGCGCAAAAGCACCGCGATGGTGATCACCGGCCAGGCGAGCGGGATCGCGAGATGCCACATCACTTGCCAATGGCTCTTCGCGTCCAGCACCGCCGCGTCATAGAGGTCGCTCGGGATGCCGGCGAGGCCCGCGAGCACGATGATGAAGATGAACGAGGTCCATCGCCAGATGTCGAGGAGGATGGCGGCGGCGATGCCGCCGTAAGCGGTCGACATCCACGGGATATGAACGCCGATCGCGGTGAGCGGCGCCTGGATGAGGCCGCCCTGGTCGGTGAAGAACGTCACGCCGAGATAGCCGATCGCCACCTCGAGGGTGAATAGCGGCGAGCCGATGATCGTGCGGAACGCCCGTGTGCCCGGAGCCCCCAGGTTGACCAGCCACGCCGCAAGAAAGCCGAGGACGAGCTCGACCGGCACGGCCACCACCACGTAAATCAAGGTGACCCAAATGCTGTGCCAGAAGTCCGCGGAGGTGAGAACGTTCACGTAATTGTCGAACCCGACGTACCCGGTGATCCCCTCGCCCATCACATAATTGGCGAAGCTGTAGTGAATGACCGAGATCAGGGGGAAGAAGGTGAAGGCGACGACCCAGATCACCGCAGGCAGAAGCAGCGCGTATTTGAACCATCCGCCGGTTTCCAGGCGTTGCACCCGGAGCGCCGTCGCCGCGCGTCGAGTCCCGACCACCGTCGCCATCTCGTCCTCGTTCGTCCAAAATCAAGCCGGGCGTCGCGCCCCATGACTGCTGGATGCTAACGCCCCAGTCGCAAAGACCAGGAGAGCCCGCGGCGGAGCCGCGGACCCCTTCTCACACGCTCAAGCGAAGGAGGCCTGGTACAGCGCCTTCTGCTTGTCGCGCCCGTAGCGATCGGTGATCTTTTCCCACGACGCCGCGGTGGCGTCGAGCGCGTCCTTCGGCTTCATCTGGCCGCCGAGCACCGCCGAGACGTTGACGTCAAGCTCATGCCAGTACTCCGCCGTGCCTGGGATGCGCAGGTATTCCTGGGTAACCGGCGCGGCGAGGACCTTGTAGTAGGCGCTGAGATATTCGATGACGTCGTCCTTGTTCCAGGGCGGATTGGCTTGCGTCCACTCCTCGATGTTGCCGTCGCCGACCGGCGGGAAGTATTCGTACTTCATGCCCGGCTGGACGCCGGTCCAGCCCGTCGTGCAGTTGAACAGGGCGTTCTTCTTGTTCGCCATGAAGGCCGCAAAATCGTAGACAGCTTCCTGCTTCTTCGACAGACGCGAGATCACGAGGTGCCAAGTGCCGCCATTGGTGTTGCCCACCTGGTTGAGGTCGTACTTCTTCCATTGGCCGGTGATCGGGTTGAACGCTTCCGTCGTGCCCGGGATCGGCGCCGCGCCCATCTTTCCCTGAACCTTCGAGGTCTTCGGATCCTGCGCCAGCGTCGGCAGATCGCCCCAGGTCGGCTCCGTCGCCGAGTGCCCGGACAGGAACAGGTCCCAACCCTGGCCGAGTGTCCAACTGATCTCCTCCCTCGGGCCGTCGGCGAGGAACTTCACATAGTCCTCGAGCGCCCGCAGGTGGCCCTCGGAGTTGATCAGCGGCTTCATCGTGTCGGGATGGAAGAAGTAGTACTTGTTGTCTGGCGAGACGACGTACGGCCCGGACAGCGTCAGGAAATGGAAGAAGCCCTGCTCATTGACTTTGGCGTGCAGAGAAATACCCCAGTCGTTCTGGCCGTCTCCGTTCCAGTCCCATCCGGTGAAGAAGTTCGCGACGTCGTGGTATTCCTTCATCGTATGCGGCGGAACGGGAAGGTCGTAATTGTATTTCGCCTTGAACTTGTCCTGGTTCTCCTTCTTGGTGAAGGCGTCCTTGCGGTAGTACAGCGCCTGGGCGTCGCCGTCGAACAGGATACCGTAGACCTTGTCGTTCCATGAGTAGAGCTTGCGCATCGCGGGGATCCACTGGTCTGGATCCCAATAGGAATGCTTCGGATCTCCAATGAATTTATCGACAGGGACGATATAGGGGTCCTTCGGAACAAAGAAGTCGCCGTAAAACCAGCATCCCGTCATGTAGGCGTCATACCTGCCGAGCCCGCTGGAGAGATCGGAAAAGATCTGGGTGTGCAGCGTCTCGATCGGCACCTCGGCGACGTTCACCTTGCCGCCGGTCTCCTCCTCCCAGTGCGGCACGTGATATTTGAGGCCGTCGCCCACCGTCGCCTTCAGCGCCATCACGTTGATGGTGGTCCCCTTGTAGGGCTTGGTCTTGAGGAACTCGACCCGTTCCTTGGTGATCGGCAATTCGTAAGGCGCCGCCGGATCCGATGGGATCAGGTTGGCGGCGGCGCGCGCCGGCTGGGTCAGCTTTGCGAGCACCGCCGCGGAGAGACCGAACTGGGCTCCGCGCACGATGAATTGCCGACGGCTGATCCGGCCGTCGATGTAATCGCGCACCGCGTCCTTGAATTTGTCGTGATCGTAACGATTGGCCATTCCTTCCTCCTCTGCATGCGACGACGGCGTCGACCAGGCCGCCGAACACTTTTCTTGAGCCCGTGAATTTTACCCTTGAGCCCCCGATTTTTGCCGGCGAATCCCAGCGCCCAGCGGCCGACATTGCGTCGGCTCGTCGAGCGGCGAACTTCGTTTGAGAAAATTGGAGGCTCAGAACCCCTTTCAGCAGAACCGGCTGGCATGTCAGGCTATACTTGGGTCGCCGGCGGGGTCAATGTGTCGGTTCCACGCGGGCGCAATGGCCTTCTCCGCGTGGACACGGTCGCAGGTCCCGTGCATCAATTGGAAAAAAGCGGAGCAGGGAGGCGGCGCGGCGACCGTCGGCCTTTGGCGTCCCTCCGAGGAGATTCGAATGGCAAGGGTGGAGCTCCGTCACGTCTCGAAGCGATTCGGCGACGTCGTCGCGGTGGAGGACTTCTCGCTCGACGCGGCCGACGGCGAGTTCATCGTGTTCGTGGGCCCGTCCGGCTGCGGCAAGACCACGACGATGCGCATCATTGCCGGGCTCGAGGTCGCCTCCGAGGGAGAAGTTTTGTTCGACGGCAAGGACGTGAGCGACGAGCTGCCGCGTGATCGCGACGTGGCGATGGTCTTTCAGAACTACGCGCTCTTCCCCCATCTCAACGTGTTCTCGAACATCGCGTTCGGCATGAGGTTGAGAAAGGTTCCAAAGCCGGAAATCGAGCAGCGCGTCCACAAAACCGCGCAACTGCTGGGCATCGAGGCAACCTTGCAGCGAAGGCCGAAGGAGCTTTCGGGCGGTCAGCGGCAGCGCGTGGCGCTCGGCCGCGCGATCGTGCGGGAGCCGCGCGTCTTCCTGATGGACGAGCCGCTGTCGAATCTGGATGCGGCCCTGCGGATGGAGATGCGCGCGGAAATCATCAAGCTGCAGGAGCGGCTCGACGTGACGACGTTCTATGTCACGCACGACCAGGTCGAAGCGCTGAGCATGGGCGACCGCATCGTGGTGATGCGCGACGGCCGGATCCAGCAGATCGGAAGCCCGACCGAACTGTACGAACGCCCCGCCAATGTCTATGTCGCGAGTTTCATCGGCAGTCCGCCGATGAACCTTTTGTCCGGGCGCGTCGAGGGCGACCGGATCGTTCTGCCGGAGGAGCAGACCACGCTGACGATGAACGGCGCCGCGCGGCAGGCCGTCGCCCGCGCTTCCACGCCGGAGATCACGGTCGGCGTCCGCCCGGAGCACATCGTCTTCTCCGACAATCCGGCCGGCGCCGCCGCGTTCAGCATCGCGGGCGCCGTCGATACGGTCGAACCTCTCGGCCACACGACGCTCGTGCGGGCGAAGATGGCGTCGGGCCGCCGGCTCAACGTCCTGCTGGCGGGCAAAGTCCGGCTCAAGGAAGGCCAGAGGGTGCACGCGGTCTTCGCCCCCGATCGCGTCTACTTGTTCGATCTTAAGAGCGAGCAATCTGTGCTCGGCATCAGCGAATAGTCGCGAAGCGAACACGAAGGCCGTTCTCCCGGACGGCAATTGCAAAACGATCACCGTCCGTTGCCGGTCTGCACCTTCGAGGACTTGTTCGGCCTCAGGCCCTTGCTGTTCATTTTGGCCAAGGAGCGTTGGGCCTACCGTCCTCCGGCCGTCCCAACTCTTATCGATTGGCCGTCTGGACTGGTTTTTTCACGGTCCGGTGCGCGGCCTTCCTGGGGCGCGACGGCGTCTGCGCGGACGCCGGCGACGTCGAGGCTGCTAACTGGCTCCGCTTCGGGTCCATGAGCGCGACACGGATCACCTTGGCGTTATACATGATCTCCGCCCCATCCGCCGAATTGTCCTCCGCGCGGCTCGAGGCATCCGGGTCGCCAACGTCAAAACCCCTGGCGCGCAAAAGGCTGACAAGTGACTTCGCGTCCTTGCAGGTGTCGGCGCTATAGCAGGAGACCTTGGTCCCGTTGATTTGCCCCGGCTCCAACTTCTGCCGGGTCGCGACCGCCATCCCAATCGCCTTCAAATCATCAGCGAGGGAATCTGCGGCGGAAACCCCGGCCTGGTTCGTCGTGGTGACCATGACCACCTGTGGAGCCATGGCCTTGAGGTCCGCCTTGAGATCTTGCGCGAAGGCGCCGCCATAGCCGAGTACGTTGCGAATGCTGTCTAATGCGGCGGGCCTGGAATCCTGTTGCGTAAGCGCGGCGTGCAACAGATTACGATAGACGGAAAATTCGATGCGGTCGTGCTTCACGCCCTCAGCCGCTCGCTCCAGCGGCGAGTCGGTCAGCGTATCCTTGTCCTGTTTTGCCCAGTCGTCGGCTATGAGGTAACTGCCCAGAAGAAAAGCAGAAACGACGGCGCAAAGCGCAAGCGCGATCCACAGCGGAGCCATGAAATACCTGGAGTACCGCCGCTTGTGATTGAATTCGCTAGACATGGAACGTCCTCCCATATTCCTGAAGAGCCAGCTTCGCGAGGCCAATACGGTTCTCTAGATGCGCGTAGCGCGCCGCTGGCCTCTCGAAGACGCGCATGAACTCGCCGGTCGCGGTCTCGATGTCGCCCGCTCGACGTATCGCGCTGACGCTTGGCGATTGGGTGGTGCGCAACTCCTTTAGCAAAAAGCCGTAATTAGCGTCGTCGTCTTGATAATTAACGTCGCCCTTCTGCGCCAACCATTTCTCGAAGTCGATACGCCGGCTTGCCGTCCATTGGCACCATCCCAAACCCCCGCGGCCGCCCATCACCGGATTCTGCTCCTGAAGTTGCTTAAATCCCCCGCATTCCCACCCGATATTGCCGAGAATGCCGGCGGCCTGAGTCGAGGAAAGACCGAGATCGCGAATAAGATCGCGCATGATCCCCGGCGCCTTTTGCCGAAACAGGCCATAGACGCCTGTCGGAATCGGGGTGGGTTTCGACGTGCGAGTAGACGAGCCCGAGGTTTTGCCCGGCGTGGGCGATGGCGAAGGGGTCGACGCCGGCGCCTCATCGTCGCCCTGATCGCCGGTCTCAGGTTTGGTCATCTTCGGGTTGGTCGTAAGCCGACCGCTGTGGAGAGCGTCGTCTTTTCTACTCGACCCTAGCGATGAACCGAAATAATAGGCCACGACGGTCGTGAAGGCGGTGATCAGAGCGCCCAGAACGAGATTGAAAACATCCCGGTTAATGACCTGCTCGCGTGCGGTCAGGATGGCGTGCAGCAGGTACCAGATCATGCCGACAAGAACGAACGCGAGGATGGGCGCAATCCACGCGAGCGGGCTGTGCTCTTCCGCCAGCTGCATCTGCGTCGAACGCGCGACCTGCCGGTCCTGGAAATCGAGCATTTGCTGCTGGAATTCCTGCTCCCGAATCCGCTCGCGCTCCTCAGCGTCCATGCGAAACCGCTCCAGTTCAACCCGCTGGGCTTGCTCGTTGGCGCGGTCCCGTTCTTTCAGCTCCTCCAACGCGATTTCTTGGAGATCCTTCTGCAGCTGTTCTTTGGCTGCGGGCTGAATGTTCTGAAGCGTCGTCTTTACGACCTGCGGATCTACGGTCTGGGGATCCTGTATATTCGTCGCTTTTTTTATCGCCTCGACGACTTGATCCTGGAGGGATGCCGACTGCTCATGAAGCGGCCCTCCCAACTGCTTGATGATCTCCGGAAAAAGATCCGCAACTATGCCAAGAAATGAAATCATGGTTGCCCTCCTACATATCCTAACAAACCATCACAAACGTCCCTTGTCACAATACTTACCAAGCACGATCCCTGCCCATGCGCATTTCCTACATGCACTATTGGACAAACCAGATCGCCTGAATAGGCCGTACCACACCTTCCGACCATGTGATGTGATCGGCGTCACACAACAGTTAACGGCGGATATTGCTTACAGTCCTTCAGCTACTTCTGTCATTTAGCTCGTCTAACGAGTAGAATCAGGAAAACGACAATGGTATATGAGTACCGAGTTTCATCCTGTTGGGCGCGCCACCTGGACAGGAAGGCGCCGGCGGACGCGGCTGGCCTCCAAGTGCAGCTATGTGGCGCAAGGAGCGTGATCCATGTTCGAGCGCCACGTCATCGCCTTTGACGCAGGCGGCACCGCCGTCAAGGCGGCGCTCTACGACGAGCGCGGCGTCGAGCGCGCGGCCGCCGCGGTGGGAATGCCGCCCCTGCATCCCGCTCCCGGATGCCTCGAACGCGATCCCGAGGCGATGTGGGCCGCGGTTTGCGACGTGGCGCGCAAGGTTCTCGCCGCGTCGGGCGTCGAGCCGTCGGCGATCGTCGCCGTCGGACTCACCGGCTTCGGCAACGGCCTTTTTCTCATCGACCGCGACGGCAGGCCGGTCCGCAACGCCATCCTGTCGCCGGACCAGCGCGCGCAAGCGATCGTCAAGCGCTGGCGGGCCGAGGGGGCCGAGGCCGCCGCGATGTCGCTGACCTTCAACAGCCAGTTCGCCGGCAAGCCCCTGCCGCTGATCGCCTGGCTCGAGGAGCATGAGCCGGAGGCGCTGGCGCGCGCCGACCGTGCGCTCTTCTGCAAGGACTATCTCCGCTTCCGGCTGACGGGCGAGATCGGCCTCGAAATCAGCGACATGTCGTCGGCGAGCCTCGTCGATCAGCGCCTTCGCCGCTGGGCGCCGGCCGCGCTCGATCCCTTCAGGCTCGGGCGCCATGCACGACTGTTCGGCGAAGGGGTCGAGCCGCTGACCATCGCCGGCGCCGTCACCAAAAGGGCCGCGGCCGAGACCGGGCTCAAGGCCGGAACGCCGGTCTCGGCCGGTTATGCCGACGGCCCGGCGATGGCGCTCGGCCTCGGCGCGACCGACGAGAGCCTGATCAGCGTCATCGCCGGCACCTGGGGCCTCAACCAGCTCGCCACCCGGACGCCTCCGACCGACGGGTCCGTGGCCGCGGTCATCGCCGGGCCGAGGCCGAGCGAATTCGTCCTGACCGACGCCGGCCCGACGTCGGCCAGCGCTTTCGAATGGTTCGTCGACTCCGTCCTCGGCCGCGCCGACATGGGCCGCCGGAGCCGCGATGCGCTGTTCGATTTCTGCAACGCCGAGGTTCTCCGCGCGCGGGCTGACGGCGCCGTGCCGTATTTCCTGCCCTACCTCAACGGCCGGCTCGAGCAGCCCGAGGCGAGGGCGTGCTTCATCGGTCTCGCGTCCTGGCAAGGCCTGCCGGAAATGGTCCGCGCGGTGTACGAGGGCGTGGCGTTCGAGCACCGCGGCCATATCGATCATCTGCTCATGGGCCGTGAGCGGCCGCGCGCCGCGCGCTTCGCCGGCGGCGCGGCCCGCAGTCGGCCGTGGCTCGAAATCTTCGCCGCTGCGATCGATATGCCGCTCGAACTCTCGTCCGTCACCGAGCTCGGCGCGCTCGGCGCCGCGATCGTCGCCGCCGTCGGCGTAAAGCTCTATCCCGACCTCGACGCCGCCGTCGCCGCGATGACCCGGGTCACCAGCCGCATCGAACCCGAGCCTGGCCTGACGCGAATCCTGGAGCGTCGCCGCGGCGTCTTCAACGCGCTGCGCGACGCCCTGAGTTCCGCCTGGGCGACGCTTTGACGCACCCCCCTTCTCCCCTTGCGGGAGAAGAGCCTGCCCCGAGCCCGTCGAGGGGTGGCGCGAAGCGCCGGATGAGGGGTCGCGCCGCAGGCCGCGCTGGCTCGTGGCGCTGTCGCGCGGGCCCCTCACCCCCGACCCCTCTCCCGCAAGGGGAGAGGGGAGATCCGTTTGACCGAGATCAAGCCTCGCCGACCGCTCGAGTGCTAGCAACTGGTATCGAGATATCCCAGCGGCGAAGGGGGAGGACCATGGCGGTGTTGCAAAAGCTGTTCGACGCGATCGTGGACGGCAAGGCGCAAGCCGCGCAATCGATCGTCGAGGAGGAGCTCGAGGCCGGCGCCGAGCCGATGGCGCTCATTTCCCAGACGATGATCCCGGCGATGGACGAGGTCGGCAAGCTCTTCCAGGAGGAGGAGTACTTCGTCCCCGAACTGATGCTGGCCGGACGGGCGATGAAGGCGGCGATGGGGCCGCTGCGTCCTCTGCTCGCGGCGGCGGGCGCGAAGCCGGCCGGGATCGTGGTCGCGGGCGCGGTCAAGGGCGACCTGCACGACATCGGCAAGAATCTCGTCATCTCGATGCTGGAGGGCGCGGGCTTCAAGGTGATCGACCTCGGCGCGGACGTGACGCCGGAAAAATTCGTTGAGGCGATCCATAAGCACCATCCGCAGATCGTGTGCCTGTCTGCGCTGTTGACCGTGACGATGACCGGCATGAAGTCGACCATCAAGGCCATCGAGGATGCGGGGTTGCGCCGCTCCGTCAAGATTTTGGTCGGCGGCGCGCCTTTGAGCGAGAGATACGCGACGGAGATCGGCGCCGATGGCTATGGCGCGTCTGCGACCGACGCGGTGGCGCTGGCGCGCAGGCAGGTGGGGCTTTCGAACTGACATGGGCGCGGCGTTCAAGCCGCTCGTCTTCGCGAGGCTGGCGATCGACGATGCCGACGACCTGCTCTTCGGGGTCGCGCCCCACCCCGTGCGCTGCGGCCTCGGCCTCGAAATCGGCGCCGGCAAGGTTTTTCCGGAAGTCAATTTCACCCTTCCGACGATGGAGCTGACAGAGGCGACCTGGCCGGAAGTCCGCGCCCATTACGAGGAGATCGGGCGGCAGGTCGTTGCGCGGGCGCTCCGGCTGAAAGCGCCGGGGCTGGTGCTCGAGTTCGAACATTTGCCGGCGATGACCGAGCGGCCCGAGTGGGGCGCCGAGCTCACGCGAATCCTCAAGGCGCGCCTCGTTGAAGCGCACGAGAAAAGCGGCCTGCGCTCGGCGTTGCGCGTGACCCCGACCGACATCCGCGAGAAGGCGAAGCCGCCGCTGATGCGCCACGGGGAGCCTTGCGAGACCCTGTTCCGTTCGTTCGAGCTCAGCGCCGAAAGCGGCGCCGACATCCTCTCGATCGAATCGGTCGGCGGCAAGGAGGTGCACGACAAGGCGCTGGTCGTCGCCGACATTCCGGCGATCGCCTTCGCGCTCGGCGTGCTCAGCCCGCGCGACATGGCCTTCCTCTGGGCGCGAATCCGCGAGATCTGCGGGGACCATCCGGGCGTCGTCCCCGGCGGCGACTCGGCCTGCGGTTTCGCCAACACCGCCATGCAACTCGCCGGCCAGAAAATGCTGCCCGAGGTTTTGGCCGCGGTCGTGCGCGCGATGAGCGCGGCGCGCGCGCTCTCGGCGTTCGAGCAGGGCGCATTGGGCCCGTCGAAGGACTGCGCCTACGAAGGTCCGATCATGAAGGCGATCGCCGGCGTGCCGATCTCGATGGAGGGCAAGTCGGCGGCTTGCGCGCATTTCAGCGCGGTCGGCAACATCGCGAGCGCGATGTGCGACCTGTGGAGCAACGAGTTGGTGCAGAACGTGCGGCTTTTGTCGGGCAACGCGCCCGAGGCCTTCGCGGAACTGCTGGAATACGACTGTCGGCTGATGAATGCGGCTGCGCTCAAGGGTGAGGCGAAGACGCTGCGCGACATTCTGGTCTTCTCCGACGAATGGCTGAGCCCGCAGGCGGCCGTGCTGTCGCCGGCGGCGACGATCGAGATCGCCGGCGCCATCGTGGCGAAGACGGACCCTTACGACCGGACGGTCGCCGCCGGTAAGGCCGCGGTCGCGCTTCTCGACAGGGGCAGACGCGAGGGCCGGCTGGCGCTTCCCCGCAAGGAGGCGCAGTGGCTCGAGCGCATCGACGAGGCGCTGCAGGCGCTGCCGTCCGACTGGCGCGAGCTCCAGGCCGAGCTCGAGCCGCAATACGGACATCTGTACGACAAGGCCGGTTACGGGCTCGCGTGACGGAAAACGCGGGCGGAAGAGCCAAAGGGAGCAGACCGATGAACGCCATGGAAAGAATCGGATCGAGCGCCAAGAAGATCAGCTCGAAACGGAAGCGGGTCATCGACGCGATCAACCATCGCACGCCCGACCGCGTGCCGATGGACTTCGGCGGATCGGCGGTCACCGGCATGCATGTGAGCTGCGTCGCCGAGCTCAGGGACTATTACGGCCTCGAGAAGCGGCCGGTGAAGGTCATCGAGCCTTACCAGATGCTCGGCCTGATCGAGGACGACCTCAAGGACGCGATCGGCATCGACGTCACGCCGCTGCTCAGCCGCACCAACATGTTCGGCTTCGAGAACCGCGACTGGAAGTCTTGGACCTTCAATGGGCTCGAGGTGCTCGTGCCGGAGGGGTTCCGCGTCAGCGTCGAGCCGGAGAAGGGCGGCGCGCTGATCTATCCCAAGGGTGACACGAGCGCGCCGCCGAGCGGGCACATGCCGAAGGACGGGTTCTTCTTCGATTCGGTCATCCGGCAGAAGCCGATCGACCTCGACCATCTCAACCCCCAGGACAACACGGAGCAGTACAAGCCGCTGACCGAGGCCGAGCTCGATGGAATCGAGGAGGACGCGCGCGCCGTGAATGACGGCGAATATGCGGTCTTCGCCTCGCTGGTGAACACCGCGCTCGGCGACATCGCCTTCGTCCCCGGCCCCGACCTCACCGACCCCAAGGGCGTGCGGGACGTGGCGGAATGGTACATGCTGACGGCGAGCCATCCGGAGGTCGTGCACAAGATCTTCGAACGGCAGGTCGAGGTCGGCATCGCCAACCTCGAAAGGATCCACGCCCGGGTCGGCGAGGCGATCGACGTGATCTTTCTCTGCGGCACGGACTTCGGCACGCAGACGTCGAGCTTCTGCTCGGTCAGGACGTTCGAACTCTTTGTGGAAGCCGCACTATGCCGACCTCTGCGGCTGGATCCACAAGAACACCAGCTGGAAGACGTTCAAGCATTCCTGCGGCTCGTCGGAGCGGTTCTTCGAATCGATGATCGACGCCGGCATCGACATCATCAATCCGGTCCAGTGCTCCGCGAAGGGCATGGATCCAAAAATGCTGAAGGAGAAGTACCAGGGGCGGCTCGTATTCTGGGGCGGCGGCGTCGACACCCAGAAGACTTTGCCTTTCGGCGCGCCGGCCGAGGTGCGGGCCGAGGTGCTGAAGCGCTGCGAGATCTTCTCCGAGGGCGGCGGCTTCGTGTTCGACGCCATCCACAACGTCCAGGCCGGCACGCCGGTCGAAAACATGATCGCGATGATCGACGCGGTGAGGGAGTTCAACGGCGGGCTCGAGCCGTGAGCAGCCGCGTGGCGGACGGCGGCGAAACCCCTCGCCCGCTGGGAGAGGGGCAGGGGTGAGGGGTCCGAGCGGATCCAGCCTGTTTGACCGGCCCATCAGCCCTTCGCCGCGCTTTCCAAACTGCCCGGTGAGTCAGCCGGCGAGGCCTCCGGCATGACTCCCCGGCCGTCGCCGCCGGCGCTATCCTCTCGTTCCGAAGGGAGGGCCGATGCCCATGAAAATCACCGCGCTCGAAACGATCCGACTCGCGGAGTTCGGCAATCTGCTGTGGCTGCGCGTCCACACGTCCGAGGGGCTCACCGGCCTCGGCGAGACTTTTTTTGCCCCCGAGACGGTGGAGGCCTACGTCCACGAGGTCGTCGCGCCGAAATTGATCGGCCGCGATCCGCTGCAGATCGATCGCATCGCCAGGGACTTGAACGGCTATCTCGGATTCCGCTCGACCGGCGCGGAGACGCGCGGCAATTCGGCGCTCGACATCGCCCTTTGGGACCTGTTCGGCAAATTCACCGGCCAGCCGATCGCCCAGCTCCTCGGCGGCTTCTCGCGCGGAAAGATCCGCACCTACAACACTTGCGCCGGCTCCGCCTACATGCGCCGCGACGCCGGCCAGAGCACGGCGAACTGGGGACTGTCGGGCGGCCATAAGGACTACGACGATCTCAACGGCTTCCTGCATCGCGCCGACGAGCTCGCGCTCGACCTTCTGTCGGAGGGGATTACGGCGATGAAGATCTGGCCGTTCGACCCGGCGGCCGAGGCGACCGGCGGCGTCGATATATCATCCGCCGACCTGAAAGCGGCGCTGAAGCCGTTCGAACAAATCCGCTCGTCGGTGGGCGACCGCATGGAGATCATGGTCGAGTTCCATTCTTTGTGGCAGCTCCTGCCCGCCATGCGCATCGCCAAGGCGCTGACCCCGTTCGGCACCAAGTGGCACGAGGATCCGATCAAGATGGACAGCCTCGCGAGCCTCAAGCGTTACGCCCAGGTCTCGCCCGCGCCGATCTGCGCCTCGGAGACGCTCGGCGGCCGCTGGGCCTTCCGCGACCTTCTCGAGACGGGCGCGGCCGGCGTCATCATGCTGGATCTCTCCTGGTGCGGCGGACTGTCGGAGGCGCGAAAGATCGCGGCGATGGCGGAAGCCTGGCATCTGCCGGTCGCGCCGCACGATTGCACCGGGCCGGTGGTGCTCTGCGCCTCGACGCACCTTTCGCTCAACGCGCCGAACGCCCTCATCCAGGAGAGCGTCCGCGCCTATTACAAGACCTGGTACCGCGATCTCGTCACGGCGCTTCCAGACGTTCGCGACGGCTTCATCACGGTTCCGCCCGGCCCCGGACTCGGGATGGAGCTCGCGCCCGATCTGGCCGACAGGTTCACAGCGACGGTCAGAACGTCTAAGGAAACCTGAGAACGGCGGAAAGCCGACTTCATGAAAGGGAGGATAATGTGAAAAAGCTTCTGATGACGGCGAGCGCCCTGTGTCTCGGGGTCGGCCTCGCGGGCGCGGCCCCGGCCGAGCCGCTGACGATCGTCTTTACGCACCACTCGTCGGCGTCCAACCCGTTCTGGCAGGCGGTGAAGAAGGGCTTCGATGACGCCTGCGCGAAGGTGCAGGCGAATTGCCAGATGATCTTCACCCAGACAGAGGGGTCCGTCGACCAGGAGGTGGCGAACCAGCAGGCGGCGTTGGCGCGCAAGCCCGACGCGCTGATTACGACGCTTGTCGACAACAACGCCTTCGTCGGCAATTTGAAGGACGCCAAGGCCAAGGGCGTGATCGTCATCGCCTCCAATGTCGACGCCACCGAAGGCCCGGAGGTCGATCTTCGCGAGGCGTTCGTCGGCCAGAATTTCGTTCCGGCCGGCACGACGCTCGGCAAGCGGATGGCGGCGCTGCTTCCGAAAGAGGGACCGATCCGTGTGCTCGTCGGCGTCAATTCCCCCGGGCAGAACTGGTCGGAGAACCGCGCCAAGGGCATCATGAACGGCTTGGAGGCGTTCAAGAAGGCCAATCCGGATCGCCAGATCGTCATCGACCGGCTGGACGTCAGTCCGGAGGGCGCGGTCGTCGCGGACCGCGTCGGCGCCTACCTCAGCGCTCACCCCGACCTCAACGCCTACATCGACACCGGGCTCTGGCACTCGAACGTCGCGCGCACGCTGAAGGATCGCGGCATTCCGCCGGGCAAGATCCTGCTCGGCGGCTTCGACCTCGCGCCCCAGGTGATCGAGCAGATGAAGGCCGGCTATATCCAAGTCGAAATCGATCAGCAGCCCTACGAGCAGGGGTTTCTGCCCGTGATGCAAGTATATCTCCAAAAGAAGGTTGGGTTGGCGCCCGCCGACATCGACACGGGCGAGGCGGTGTTCACGCCCGAGGCGGCGGACTCGCTGATGGGGCTGGCGAAGCAAGGCCTTCGCTAGACCAGCGTCAGGAAGAAGCTCCGGCCGGACTTGCCCGGCCGGAGCTTAAGCCGGCGTTGCGGAGACGCTTCGACTTTGAGAAACCTGTTTCGCATCTACCTCGAGAAGCCGGAGTTGGCGGGCGCCGCGCTGCTGGTTCTTCTCGCCGTCGTCTTCGAACTGCGGTCCGGCGGGGCTTTCCTGTCCCCGGACAATCTGCGCGGAATTTTCGGGTTGTTGCCGGAGGTCGGGCTTGTTTCGGTCGGCGTGACGATCCTGATGATCTGCGGCGAGTTCGACCTCTCGGTCGGCTCGACCTTCGCGCTCGCGCCGATGGCCGCCTCGCTGCTCATCATCGCCGGCGTTCCGCTCGCCTTGGCGATCGTCATCGGGCTTCTCGTCGCCGCGGCGATCGGCTTCGTCAACGGATTCATCACCCTCAATTTTGCCATCCCGAGCTTCATCACCACCCTGGGCATGCTTTTCATCGTGCGCTCGCTCACGGTGGTGATTTCAGGCGGATTTCCGCCGCTTCTGCCGGACGATCTGGCGACGGATGTCTTCACCCGGTTCGTCGGACCCGGCGGCCTGTTCCGCGGCTCGTTCATCTGGTTTCTGGTCATCTCGATCGCCGCCTCGGCGATGATGTCGCGGTCCAATCTGGGCAACTGGATCCGCGCCACCGGCGGCAATCTGGATGGCGCCAGCGCAATGGGAGTGCCGGCGCGGCGGGTGAAGCTTTTCTGCTTCGTTCTCTGTTCGGTGCTCGCCGGCTTTGGCGGGATCATGCAGGTGTTTCGGCTGCATTCGCCGTTGCCCTCCATCGGCGACGGCCTCGAGCTGCAAGCCGTCGCTGCGGCGGTCATGGGAGGAACGGCGCTGGCGGGCGGGGTCGGGACGGTGCTCGGCGGCATCGTCGGGGCGCTGCTCATCCGAATTATCGACAACGGCCTCGTGATGTCTCAGGTGGACGCCAACTGGTTCAAGTTCGCAGTCGGCGCGCTGACGATCCTGGCGGTGATCGGCAACTCCTGGCTCGGCCGCACGGCCCGCAGCATCAAGCTGGAGAGCAGGGCGTGACGGAAGCCGGCGCCGCAGCCGCCGCCTGCGCCGATGGCGCGACGAGCGCGGACCCGATCATCGAATGCCGCCGCCTGCACAAGTGGTACGCCGGCGTCCACGCGCTCAAAGGCGTGAGCCTCGCGATCAAGCGCGGCGAGGTGGTCGGTCTGGTCGGCGACAACGGCGCCGGCAAGTCGACGCTCATCAAGATCATCTCCGGGGTCCACCCTCCGGACCAGGGCGAGATCTTCGTCGACGGCAAGCGGGTCGACATCCGCACGCCGAAGGAGGCGATGAAGCTCGGCATCGAAACCATCTACCAGACGAACTCCATGGTCCCCACCATGTCGATCGCCCGCAATCTGTTCATCGGCCGGGAGCCGCTGGCCGCATCGATCTTCGGCTTCGGGTTCATGGACCAGTCGCGCATGCGGCGCGAGAGCGTCAAGGCGATCGCCGACGTCGACCTGCATCTGCGCTCGCCCGACGCGCTGGTCGGCGAGCTGTCGGGAGGGCAGCAGCAGGGCGTGGCGATCGCGCGCGCGATGCACTTCAAGTCGAAACTCCTCGTCCTCGACGAGCCGACCAACCATCTGTCGGTCAAGGAAACCAACAAGGTGATCGGCTTCATCAGGGCGCTGAAGAGCCAGGGCGTCACCGGCATCTTCATCAGCCATAATATGTACCACGTGTTCCAGTGCTGCGGCCGCGTGGTGGCGATGGCGCGCGGGGAGATCGTCTACGACCGCCCGACCGGCGAGACGTCGATCGAGGAGGTGCAGGAGTTCTTGTAAGCGGGCCGGCAATTCGGGGCGCTCGCCGGACGATCGCGGGCTTGGAACGATCGGCCTGTTCAGGCGTGGTGTCAGCGCCTCCTTCGGTCGTTTCTACTCGCGCTCGAAGAGCGCTGCGAGATCCCGGCGCCCGTCGACCACCCGCACGACTTCGACCCGGTCGTGAGAAACGCGGTAAAACAGCACGGTCGGATAGACGACAATTTCTCGGATGCCGGCCCTGAGGTCGTCGCGCTCGCGTCCCATGAGCGGCGAAGCCGCCAGGCGCATCGCAGCGCGATGGATGTCGCGGAGATGCCCGTCAGCAATCGCGGGGGAGAATCGCGAGGCGCCCCAGCGCCAAATCGAAAGAAGGTCGTCTTCGGACTCGGGAGACCAAACGACGCGAAAATTATCGTCCGCCATGTTCGGCGTTTGCGCGGGCGATCAGGGACTCGACATCGAGCTCCCTGCCGCGTCCGGCATCGAGGGACCGAACGCCCTGATCGAGCTTCTCCCGAAGCGAAGCGAGCTCATCGACGTACCGATCGAGTTGCTCCGCGATGCGCCGCTGATCCGCCGCGGGCAAAAGCTTCGCTTTTGCAACAGCTTGGTCGAGCGTTTTCGTTGGCATAGGACAACTTTAACACGTCTAGGCGGCGGATGCGAGCGCCTGCAAGAGAAGCAAGGCTAGCGCTTGATGAGCCGAATCGCGACGGAAAGAGATGGCCGGTCTGGCGTACGCGGGCGTTGACGAAGCCGGCGTAGAGCCGGCGCCCCCCAGCGCCAGCGCCAATCCTTCGCCGTCCTGCGTGAGGATGAGATGAACCTGGTTCGGCGTCTGGCATAGGCCCCGCCTCGAAGCCGAAGCGGGGGCAGGATTCGCCGAGCCAGTCGCGATAGAGAGCATAGTCGCCCTGCTCGAAGAAGACGCGCTGCGTGACGTGATGCGGCGGACCGGGAGCCAGGGCGCGGGCGATGCTATATACCACCGTAACACCCCGCTTCCGCACTGGGAGCAAGAGGGTCAAGCCGCGATGTTCAGTTGCACGCTCAGTCCGGCTTTCGTTGCGAGATCGACGAGCGCCTCGAGGCTGAAGTTCTGGATCCGCCCGCGCAGGAGATCGTTCAATCGGGGCTGGGTCACCCCCAGCCTGCGGGCGGCCTCCGTCTGCGTGACGTTCCAGCGGCGCACCTGCTGTTCGACCGCGATGAGCAGAATTCGACCGCATCGTCATGCTCGCCGCCTCCGTTTGCGTGTCCTCAAGCGCGTCCCACACATTTGCGAAAGTCTGGCGCTCCATCATCCATGCTCCTTGCTCGTCAAATCTGTTTGAGCCGCGTCGTGGCGAGGTCCAATTCGTGCTTCGTGGTCCGCTGGGTCTTCTTCTGAAACGCGTGCAAAACGTAAACGGCATCGTCGCGCTTGGCGAAGTAGATCACACGAAAGGCGCGCCCGCTTCGTCACGAATGCGAATTTCGACAACTCCTGGTCCGACGGTCCGCATCGGCTTCCAGTCGCTTGGCGCCAGCCCTTGCTGAACCTTATGCAGTTGAACTCCCGCTTCCTTCCGCGCTCCCTCGGGGAAAGCTCGAAGCCGATCCAGGGCGTCGCCCAGAAATACCATCGGCTTCAGAGCGCGTCCCGCCATCCGCGCCTTATACCAGTCCTGATATAAACCCACAACAAATGGAAATCGGAGAACCGCAGCGGACCTCGATGAAGACGGAATTCCGGTCGAATTCCGAATTCCCCTGACGCTTTGCTCAACCCCATTTCCCTCGGCTTCGCCCCCCGCCGCTTCGGCCGGGGGTCGCGGCTGGTCGCGAGGGCGAGCCGGTCGAGGAAGGCGCGAGAGCCGAACGGTCGGCCGATCGTTTCGGCCGCGCTTGAGCGCCGAGAGCGCCTCAGGCGCAGCCGGCGTCTCGATCCAGTCGGCGAGCCGTCCGGCGCTCCACTCGATCAGGGGCGCGACGGTGACGAGCCGGTCGTCGCGCCGCTCAAGATGGGCGCGCACGCTCGACCAGCGCCAATCCTGCGCGCGCGGGCGACGAGCCCATGCGCGGACCGGGGTTCCCCTTCTCCCTGTGGGAGAAGGTGGCCGGCGAAGCCGGCCGGATGAGGGTGCGCGCCGCCGCAACGAGGTGGTCTTCGTCCATCACCGCCGAGCCGAAACGCGACTGGAAGAGATGCCCGGTCACCCCGAGCCGTGCGTTTGTAGGCGCGCTCGCTGAGCGCGCCGGCCGCGGTCATCGACCGCGGCTACAGGAGCGCCCGCGCGAGCGGCTCCGCGCGGTCCGGTACGAGGATAAGATGCACATGGTTCGGCATCAGGCAGGTAGGCCCAGCATGCGACGCCGTGCTTGCGGCATTGGCTCGCGAGGAGGTCGCGGTAGAGTTCGTCTCCGAAGAACACCCGCTCGCGCCGGTTGCCGTATTTTCAAGCGGCGCTCTTCCGCACCGGGCGGATCAAGACTTCCGCGGAAATCCCCAGTCGGTCGTGCAGCCGCCTGATCATGCCGATCGAAAGATCGCGCTTCCGGTTCAACACTTCGGCGACGCGGGCGCGGGTGCCGAGGATCGCCTCCAGGTCGCGGCGCGTGAGGCCCTGCTGCTCCATGCGAAACTTGATCGCCTCGATGGGATCTGGCGGATCGATTGGGTGGTGTTCGTTTTCGTAGGCGTCGAGCAGCGTGGCCAGCACATCAAGGCGGTCGCCCTCCTGCGTCCCCGCCTTCGCGCCCCAGAGGCGCCCGATCTCGGCCAAGGCCGCCTCATGGTCGGCCTCCGATCGGATTGGATTGACTTCAACCGCCATGTTTCACCTCTTTAACGTCGATCCGGTCGTAATCCGCATGCGATCCGATCCACTTGATCCAGATGATGCCCTTCTCGAAGTCGATCGCCGCGACCAGACGATAGTCGTTGCCCTTGATGTTGAAGACCACCCGCTCGGCGGTCACGACGCTCGCCGTTCGGTATAGCCTCTTGACCTCGGCTGCGTTGGCCCACTGCGCCTTGTGAACTTCGTCAAACCAGGCGTCGAGCGCAGCCTTGAGAGCGGGTTGATCCTTGCTCCCTGCGCGGCTGTCCACGAAATCGCGCAAGGTGCGTCGGGCGATGATTCGCATGTTGCAGCATAGCATGCTCCCAAAATGGGAGCAAATGCGTCGGCGATCGTGGCCCAGCGCCAGACGGAAAGAAAATCGTCTTCGGATTCGGGAGACCGAAGGTCGAGGTCTCCCGGTTTCCGGTCGAGGAGCTTGCGCATATGCCAGGGTCTTCGACCACGCAGGACCCGGATATGCGCTCGCGTTGACGCGCATCCCCGTTTCGCCTTCCGCTGTGATCACGGCGTCGACGTCCCTGCATAACCCCCGGGCTTGATCCGGGGGCTTTCGCGGCTCGATGGGTGGCCTACCAGGCGCCGCTGCCGCCGCTTCGCCCCCGTCCTCGCGGCCGACGACGCACGGCTCGGGGCCGATGCGGTTCTTATTCACCCGAATGGGAAGGCTTTCGTATCGAGCCACTCGGCGAGAGCCTCCTGGACTTCGCGGGAAACAGTCACGTAACCTTCGTCCATCAAGGCCAGCCCCACATCGGCGCATTCAACGATCGCGTCAGGGTGGGCCGTAAGATCGATCCGGATTTTCGAAGTGACAATCGAGCGTCGGCCGCCTTGACCGACTTCAGAGCGGCCTTGCAGACCAACCCGGCTCGATAAATCGCACAACGCGACGATGTGGCGATTGGAAAGTCGAAAATTGCCGGATGAGTCCCTTTGCAAGCGTTCGAGTTTCAACATTCGAATGCCTCTTTGGGTTGGCGCTATCAGCGGGTTGTTGCACAGGCGCTTGCGGTCGCCCGAAGCCGCGGCTTTACCGGGAGACATGCATATTTCCCCTTTCCCGTTCGCCCCGGGGCGCCCGCCGCGCCGGCGGCGATCGGTCATTGATTGCTTGGAGGCGATTATGCGCGATGGGAATTTGAACTCAAGGACGACCCCGCAGGGGTCGCCGCCGGAGGCGGTGCGCTTCGCGCATCCTTGACTTCAAATTCCCATCGCGCTCCGCTCCGCCAAGCAAACAATGACCCCATCCGCCCTCGTCCCGGGGTTACGGTGACGGTCCCGGGGTTACGGACGCACGCGCATTCATCGCGTCCGCCTGTCCAGCTCGGCGTCGATCTCCGACCACGGAACGGCAGCCTTCGCGTCGGCCTCGAAGGTCGCGACGCGCCGCGCAAGCTCGGCGTCCTGCGCGGGCGTCAAGCGCACGTCCTCGGGCGCGAGGCTGTCCCAAAGCTCGCTGATCAGGTCGAGGCGTTCTTTCGGGGTCAGTCGGGTAATGTCCAGCGTCGTCATGTCGGGTAAGATAGCGCGTTGCCGCGCGTCTTGCGAGGGGCCAAAATTTCATAGATTTCGGTGACAGTTTACTCAACCCGCACATTCTTCGGCTTCGGCCCCCGCCGCTTCGGGGTCGCGGCCGGTCGCGATGGCGAGCCGGTCGAGGAAGGCGCGAGAGCCGAGCGGTCGACCAATGGAGTCGGCCGCGCGCAAGGCGGAGAGCGAATCGGGCGCGGCCGGCGTATCGATCCAGTCGGCGAAACGTCCCCGCTCCGCTCGATCGGCGGCGCGACGGCAGACGAACCCGTCGTCGCGCCACTCAAAGGTGTGCGTTTACGCTCGACCAGCGCCAGTCTTGCGCGCGGGCGACAAGCCGCGCGCGGACCGGGTTCAGAGCGACAGTGCGCGCCGCCGCGACAAGGTGGTCTTCATCATCACCGCCGAGCCGAAACGCGACTGGAAGAGATGCCCGGTCACCCGCAGGCGCGCGTTTGTAGGCGCGCTCGCTGAGCGCGCCGGCCGCGGTCATCGACCGCGGCTACAAGGGCCCGCGCGAGCGCTTCCTCGCGGTCCGGCACGAGGATGAGATGCAACTGGTTCGGCATAAGGCAGGTGGCCCAGCATGCGACGCCGTGCTTGCGGCACTGGCTCGCCAGGAGATCGCGGTAGAGCTCGTAATCGTCGTCGCCGAAGAACACCGGCTCGCGCCGGTTGCCGCGCTTATGTGAGGTGATGGAGAAGGCCGGGGACGACGAAGCGGGCGATGCGAGCCATTCCGTAGCTCCAGGTTGCGGGCGCCCCGCAGCATCTCGCAGAATAGGTATTTAGTAAACCGTCACGTAATACGAGCGTCACCGTAATACCGAGCGCCGCGTAGATCGTTGGCCGCTCATGAATCCCCTTATTTTCACGGGACTCGAAAAAGCCTGAGTTTGGGAGTCCTCGCGGTGCCCGGATGGAGAATCAGCGGGCTGGGGGATCGATGCGAGCGCCGAAGGAGCGATTTGATTTCGTTCATCAATTCTTGAAACGAGTGTTCATCGAGGATTTGCACGCCAAGCGCGTGCTGTCTTTGGCCAATGGAACGCTCGGGGTGATGACCGGGGCGGCGCTCGCGGTTTCCTTGATCGGGCAGGCGCTCGCGCAGGCGCGTGGATTGTTCGCCAAGTCCGCGATCAAACAGGTTGACCGCTTGCTGAGCAACGCGGGCGTGGTCCCCTGGGATTTGTTCGCCTCGTGGGTTCGCGAGGTGGTGGGCGAGCGGCGGGAGATCGTCGTGGCGATGGACTGGACCGACTTCGACGCCGACAATCAGTCCACGCTCGCGCTGCACCTCGTCACCCGCCACGGAAGGGCCACCCCGCTCCTCTGGCTGACCGTCGACAAGGACGAATTGAAAAACCAGCGCAACGACTTCGAGGACCTGTGCCTGTCCCGGCTGAAGGCGCTCCTGCCCGAGGGCGTCGCCGTGACGATCCTCGCCGACCGCGGCTTCGGCGACGTCAAGCTATTCGAGTTCCTGGACAGCCTGGGCTTTCGATACGTCATCCGCTTTCGCGGCGACATCCATGTCAGCGCCGCCGACGGCGAAACGCGGTTGGCCGCCGACTGGGTCGGCAAAGGCGGACGGGCGCGCATGTTGCGCGACGCCGAAGTCACCGCCGCCCGCCAGAAGGTCGGCGCGGTCATTTGCGTGAAAGCTGTGGGCATGAAGGAGGCTTGGCATCTGGCCGCCAGCGACGCCTCGCTTTCTGCGCCCCAGATCATCAAGCTCTATTCCAAAAGATGGACCATCGAGCCCAGCTTCCGCGACAGCAAGGATCTGCGCTTCGGCATGGGCATGAGCGTGCTGAGGATCGACGATCCGCAACGTCGCGACCGCCTCCTGCTCCTCAACGCCTTCGCCATCCTGCTGCTGACGATTTTGGGCGCCGCCGGCGAGAGCCTCGGCATGGACCGCCAACTGCGGACCAGCACCGCCAAACGCCGCGTCCATTCCCTGTTTCGCCAAGGCTGCCTGCTCTACGACCTCATCCCCACCATGCCAGACAAACGCCTGCGGCCGCTCATCGAACGCTATCAAGAACTCCTACGTCAAAATCGCACCTTCTCCGAGGCCTTCGGCATCGCGTGAAAATGAGGGGATACATGAGATGGCAATGGGTGATTGAAGAAACTGTCACCGTAAACTCCGGATTTAGTCAGGTTGTAGATCGTAGATGGCAGGAGCGTTGCCGCATTTACGAGCCGATCATGCCGGCATAGGCTTCCGGTGCACCCTTGGACCAATAGGGGTCCTCGAGTGCGCCATCGGCAATGTTGACGAGGAGGGGAGGAATCGGAAAGTCGGCCGGTAACGCAAAGCCACGTTGCTCTTGTCATAGTCTCTCTGCTGAGGCTGTGCATAAAACCGAGCAGAAGAGGCCCTTTATCCTTGCGAGCTGCGTGGTGGTTGCCGGAATCGTGCCATCGGCGCTGCGTTGAAGTTCACGACCATAGTCGCCGGATCGAAAGCGTACGCGAGTACTGATGTTCGCCAGGCCCACCAAGATCGGCTTAAAGCCGAAGCCGTGTCCCGGTTCCTGCAACCTGGATACTCCCTCGCTCAACGCGTATTCGAGCGCCGTTCCGGAGTTGGCGATATTGGCGTAGGCGGGATTCTTGTGTAGGCTGCTCAAGACGCCGATCCCGCTATCGCCAACCACGAATTCGAAAGTCTTCCCGTTGGTCGCATACGCGACGTATCCGGAATCGATGCGCTCGCTGTGATCGACGACGTTGCCGTAGATTTCGCCGATCGCGGCCGTCAGCTGCCAAGCATCGTCTTTCGTGAAGCCGGCCGCTTGCGCCGCACGCGACGCTCGTATCGAGAAGTCATTCCATGCCAGCCGATCGTCGTTCAATCGCTTCACTTGAATGAAGCCCTGGTTGTCATGCACGTAAAACCAGCTCGAACGGTTTTGCACTCTTGCTGCTTCGAGACACTTATAGATGCCGGGCAATATCTCGCCGCAGTAGCCGTTGCCCAATGTCTGTATCAGCTCGAAGAGCGGTCCGAGTGACTGCGCGAACGAGGGAGGAGCCTGCGCCAGCGTGAGCGTACCGTCCTGAAGACCAAGACAGATGTCATCAACGAGGTCGAACGTCAGGGCTTCGATGATGGACCTCACGCTGCTCGGCATGCTGAATACTAACCAAAATACTTGGCCAGAAGAAAGGCCCTTTGCTCCTCGACATTCGTTCGTAGGATGAGATCGAGGTTGGCGCTGGGCTCGGTATAGGCGCGGTTCCAATCGAGCGCGTTATTTGCCAAGCGCTCGGCTATGCGGCGCTTGTGCGTTTTCATGAAAGCCGTCGTGTCGATGTAGATTATCTCGCGATAATGAGCGCGCAAAGATGGGATGACCTGCGGGTCCCCGCGTACGACGATATCGAGGGGACGACCTGCGGCCTTGGCGATATCGATCAAGCGGTCGAGATGGAATTGGCGTCGCGCGGATCGGCCCGACCCCGTGATGAATTCATAAGCCAGCGTCGACACCTCGGGGCGCTTCGCGACGAATGACGCCCACCGCTCGAAGTCCCGGATTGTCCGGCCATTCGGATGCAGCGCGCAAGCGAGGCCTTCCTGCAGGAATTCCGTGAATGTGATGGCGATCCGCTTCATCGCGTGTAGGTCGTCCGGGCGCGGATTATCCAGCAGCAGGCTGAAGTTCGGCGTGGCTACAAGGGCGATGCCGAGGCGAACTAGCGAGCGAATGATCGTGATGCGGGCTTCACCGAGCGACCACCACGGCTCGATGCGAGCGTCGTGATCGACGCCGGTCAAGATGATGTTGCAGGCAGAGTCGATCCGGAAGGCCGCACACATTTCGTGGCGGGTGGCAAACCGAACGCGCTTGCGGCGATAGTCAACCACGTCGGCCAGCCTCAAGGCGATCGTTCGGACATGCAACACCGCTTGACGGCTGCTGCCGTGATAAATCAACTCGGCGATGTCGCTGCCGAGGTTTGACGGTCGCGCGGGGGCTCGGGGCGTATTGTCGAAATTGAAGCCGACGACCTCGCGGCTTTGGGCTACGAACGCCTCCGGCTTATTAGGGCAGACGCGGGAGCATCTTCCGGGCTCTCCGCAACATAGCGACAGGCAATCTAGGAGATGCGCTTCGACATGCAGCCCGCCGCATTCCGCGAAGTGCGCGCAGGATGGGCAGCCGAGCGACATCACGTTGACCCCGGGATCGTCGGTTAGCGTGCGCCGGATGACATCGTTGCTGCGCGGGTCTTCTCGTTTCACGTTCAGCACAGCGTCACGTCAGCCTTTCCGGAGAGCTTATGAACGCGCCGCACGATCCCGTTCGCGACGCCGCCCGAGCTCTCAATGCCTACGACGACTTCGTTCGGCGGGTTGTCCAGGGAGACGACGACATCATTGCCTCGGCGCATCTTCACGGAGCCGTTGCGAACTTCGGCAATTAGGGATTCGCCGTTCGCCACGTTGGCGCCGGCAACGATCGTAGCAACGTAAGTGCGCGGGCGATCGCCCGGCTCGGTCGTGAAGAGCCAGGGCGTCGCCAGAGCAGCACGTTGCGTATCGATGCGCTTGGCGATCGTCTTCTTGGTACGATTGAGGAATTCGGTGCCCATTAACCGCTCACCTCCAACACCGGACGGTAGTATTTGGCACGACCGCGTGTGAACTCACGAATGAGGCCGCGCGCGGCAAGGCCTGCCAAGCGGTTGTTCCAGGCCGTCGTGCTGGTGATTTGCTCTTCTTCTCCGTATTGCTGCATTAAGCGGCCGGCATCGGCGTTTTTTAGCTTGTTCACCAACTCGAAAGTCATCTGCTGCTTAGGGTCCAGTTGGCCGATCAGCGAAATGTCGGAAACGGCGCCTTGTACACTCAGGCTGCAACTGATGATCGCGTCGTTCCTGGCATTCGCGATCGTTAACAACTCGTCATAGACTGCGTCATTCGCGTTTGCCGTGACAGGATAATACTTGGAACCGATGTTTCTTAGGTAGGCTTTCAGGGCGAACACGGATTCACGCAGGTAGCTGGCGGTCGCGACGCCGACATGCGCAAAATCAAGGTAGAGCGCCGCGGGGGAGGGCGGTTCTTGATCGATCGACTTCACCATGGCGGCGAAGGCCGTCTTTCCGTTGATTGCCCCAGACAAGACGGGCTCAAAGCCCGGCTGCACCATGTTGTATCTCATTTATCTCACCTAACTCACTAAGCTCGCGTGAGCACGTGCTAATGAGAAGCGGCCCTGTCAAGCGTTTCATCCAGAATTCGCATCATTAGAGGGGATATCCCCAGCGCCGGCTCAAAGCGCATGTCGCAATGTTCTGCCGGCACCGCGACCGGTGCTCGCTCCGGGCGGAGAACCCTGTTTCGTGCGCGCACCGGAATGCCGGTTTTCGCCCACACTCTGGTCCTTCCCGGGACAACTCTTTTCGGCGCTTTCCGTCCGAACCCGAATTTCAAAGTTAGACGCGACCCGATCAGCCTTGCCGGAAGCGTCGTCGGCGCCTCCGGCAAGGCCAAAGCGAAATTTCTCTTGCCAAAAGAACAAACAGCGAACATAATGCCACGATAAAAATCCGCATGGCGGACATTTTTCGCAGACCAACTCCGCCAAACACGCGGCAAAGCGAGGCAAGCATGGATGAAAGTAAGGAGCCAACCGTCAAGCGGCGTCGCGAGGCCTATGCGAGGATCTTGCGGCGAGCGCGCGTCCTGGCCCGGCGCCGCGAGGGCTGGGCCTATGACGAGATCGCGCGCGAGGAGGGGCTGAGCGCCGAGCGCATCCGGCAGATCGTTCGCGAGGTCCTCAGCAAGCGGCCGGTCGAGAACGGCGCCGACCACGCCAAACTGCAGCTGGCGCGCCTGACGCCGGCGCTGCAGGCGGCCGAGTCGGCGATCCTCAACGGCGACATCAAAGCCATTGCGCCTTTCTTGAAGGCGCTGGACCAGGCCGACCGCTGGCGGGCGATCGCCAGCGAATACGCGGAGGAGGACGACGGCGCCCGCAAGAGATTGATGGACAAGCTCAACCAGGTGCACGAGCGGCTGTACGGCGGGGAGGCGGACAAGGACGCAGACCCCCAAGGCGTCGAAGCCGGCGAACCGGTCTGACGGCGTCGGTCTTTCGGCTTTTGGCGCAGGGCGCCCATGCGCCCGGTTCTTTCAACAACGCCCGACGGCGACAAAAGAGAGGCGAAATGGTTCAGGAGAGGGTTTCCGTTCCCAGGCGGTTTCTGAGCGAGAAGGAGCGAATGTTGCGGCGGCAGCGCATTTTCGCCCGGCTGCGCGAGGGCTGGCCCTATGCCGAGATCGCCCAGGCGGAGGGACTGTCGAGCAAACGCATCAGCCAGATCGTCAGCGAAGCCCTGCAAAAGCGAACCTTGGACAGCGTCCCGGACCACGCGATGCTGCAACTGGCGCGCCTCGAGCCGGCGCTGAGACTCGCCGCCGGCGCGCTCGCCGAGGGCGACGTCGGGGCGATCTCGCCCTATCTCAAGCTTCTCGACCGGCTCGACCGGTATCAGAAGCCCTTGGCGGCCGTCGTCGTCTACGACGACAAGGCGCGCGAAAGACTGATCGCCAAGATGGACCGCCTCATCGCCCGCGTCCATGCCGAAAAGGCCAGGAAGGCCGCAAAGGCGGCGAGCATGGACCCGGCCCGGCTGCCGCCGGCCAGCGTCGGCGGCCACGCCGCGGACGAGGCGGCAGGCGAAGGCGCAAGCCAGTCGGGAAACAATGAAACTCTCGAGCAGGCTGGGCGCCGCCCCCTCCACCGCCCTTCGGGCGGTCCCCCTCCCCCGCAAGCGGGGGAGGATAGCGCGGCGCCGGCCATATCCTCCCCTGTGAAGCGTTAGCGGAACGGGGGAGGGGGACCACGCGCAGCGTGGTGGAGGGGGCATGCCGCGAAAGCGACCGCGGCTCGGGAGTTGGGAAACAATTTGGATTCCGGCCTAAGTTATTGAAAAGCTAGGATTCCGGGAAGACTTTTGTTTGGCTGCGGCTATCCTCGGCTTTTGCTCCGGTTATCCCGGACTTTGACGGAATGGCCTCTGTCTTGGATTGTCTGGGGGTTGTCGTTCTCGAGGCGTAAGCAACGCCGCCGGGGCGAGCTCCGTCCAGCCGGCGCCAGGCGGTGGACTCCGGGGACGGAAGCGGGTTCACTGTCCAGCGCTCTGTCGGCGGAGGTTGGATGGCGAGGCGGCTGGTCTGGGGAGCGATCCGCCTGGTCGTCGCGCTCGCGGCGGTCGCGGCGCTCGCCGGCGCCTACCTGTTCTGGCGGGCCATGCCGGCCTATTCCGGCTCGGCGAAGCTGCCGGGGCTGTCGGCGGAAGTCCATGTCTGGCGCGACGGCTACGGCGTGCCGCACATCTTCGCCGCCTCGATGGACGACGCCGCGCGCGCCCTCGGCTACGTGCACGCGAGCGAACGGCTCTTCCAGATGGAGTTGCAGCGCCGCGTCGGACAAGGCCGCCTCGCCGAGGTCTTCGGCGCCGATCGGCTCGACGTCGACAAATTCATCCGAACCCTCGGTCTCTACCGCAAGGCCGAAAGCAGTTTCGCCGCCCTCTCGCCTTGGGCGCAAAAGCGCCTTGAGGCCTACGCCGACGGCGTAAACGCCTTCCTGGAAGCCCACAAGAACGCGCTGCCGCCCGAGTTCCTCATCGTTGGAGACGCTCCGGAGCCTTGGAAGCCGGCCAACTCCCTGGTCTTTGGCAAGGTGATGGCGCTTCAGCTGTCGCACAATTACGAGATCGAGGCGCTGCGCGCCCGTCTCCGCGAAAAACTCGGGCCGGAGCAGGCGAAGTGGATGTTTCCGGGGGTGAAGCCGGGCGATCCGATCAGCACGCTGCCGGCGCTCAACCGGACCCATGCGCAGGGCCAGAGCGTCGAGGACGAGATCGGCGCGCTGACCGGAATAGGCCGCGGCGCCTCGAACGAATGGGTCGTCTCGGGGTCGCGCACCGTGACAGGAAAGCCGATCCTCGCCAATGATCCGCACCTCGGACTCGAAGCGCCGATCCTCTGGTATCTCGTGCGCATCGTCACGCCGGAGGGGTCGGTCAAGGGCGGCTCCGTGCCGGGGACGCCAGGCGTCCTCCTCGGTCAGAACGACAGAATCGCGTGGGGCTTCACCACCGCGGACACCGACACGCAGGACCTCTTCGTCGAGACCGTCGATCCGTCCGACCCGTCGAAGTACCTCACGCCGGACGGGCCGAAGCCGTTCGAGACGCGCGAGGAGACGATCCGCGTCAGGGACGCGCCGGACGTCAAGCTGACCATTCGGACGACCCGCCACGGACCCGTCCTGTCGGACGTCAGCAAAAACCTCGGCGAACTCGCCGGCTCGGGCAAGGCCGTTGTGCTCGCCTTCACCGGGCTTGGCGAGCGCGACACGACAGGGGAAGCGGTCATGCGCCTCAACGTCGTGGGCGACTGGAGCGGGTTCCTCGATGCGATGCGCGTCTATCAGACGCCAACGCAGAACATCGTCTACGCCGACGTTTCCGGCGACATCGGCTTCTTCAGCGCCGGCCTCGTGCCGTTGCGCAAGTCGGGTGACGGCCTCGCGCCGGTCGACGGCGCGTCCGGCGCCTTCGACTGGATCGGCGTCGTCCCGTTCGAGCAGTTGCCGCAGCTCCACAACCCGCAGGCCGGCTTCGCGTTCAACGCCAACAACGCCGATGTCGAGGACGACCACCAGCCGACCTTCGGCCAGGACTGGGAGGAAAATTTCCGCGCCCGCCGCATCCAGCAATTCTTCGACACGATCGGCAAGCACAGCCTGGCCACCTCGGAGGCCATGCAGGCCGACCACCTGTCGCTCGCGGCGAAGGAATTGCAGCCGTTCATCGCAATGATCGCGCCGACGGACGAGCGGGCGCGGCAGGCTCAGGCGATCCTGGCGAGCTGGAACGCGGTGATGGACGAGGATCGCCCCGAGCCGCTGATCTTCACCGCGTTCCTGGGCTCCTTGCACCGGATCCTGCTCGAGGAGAAGACCGGGCTGAAGATGGAGGCGGAAGATCCCTTTGCGGCCTCCACCCTCGTCTCTCTAATGCGCGAGCACCCGTCGTGGTGCGACGCTCCGGGCAAGCCGGACCCCGAGTGTCGTAAGGCGCTCGGGCGCGCTCTCGACGAGGGCCTCGCGCTGCTCGTCAAGCGCGACGGCGCGGACATGAGCCAGTGGCGCTGGGGCGCCGAGCACGTGAGCCTGCTGCAACACAAGGTCTACAGCCATGTGCCGCTGCTCGACCGGATCAGCGACCTCAGCATCCCGTCGAGCGGAGGCTTTTACACCCTCGATCGCGGCGGCGGATTCGAAACACCGCGGGCGGAGCCGTTCGCCCGCACGCAAGGAGCCGGATTCCGCGGCCTTTACGACCTCGCCGATCCGGAAAAATCCCGCTTCATGATCACCACGGGCGAGTCCGGCCACATCTTCTCCCCCCATTACCGCGACCTCGTTCCGCTCTGGAACAACGCGAAGTCGATCACGCTGACCGGCTCCGAGGACGAGCTTAGAAAAGCGGGCGCTCGAGAGCTGGTTCTTTCGCCATGACCAACTCCGTCCGCGTCCTGGGCTTCCTCCGAAAGTATCGGCGCCCGAAAGTACCGTTGCCGGCGCGGCATTTCCTCGGAAGATATGACGACGACGCGGCCTTGACCTGGCTTGATTTCAGGCCGGAAGGCGACGCGTTCGACGGAGGAAACCGATGTATCAGGCAGCGATTGACAAGATTGCGGCGCGCGGGCTGATCCGCGACCGCTACGACAATTTCATCGGCGGCAAGTGGGTCGCCCCGGTCGAGGGCCGCTATTTCGACAACCCGAGCCCGGTGACGGGGAAGCGTCTGTGCTCGGTTCCCCGCTCATCGGGCGCCGATGTCGAGCTCGCGCTCGACGCCGCCCACAAGGCCAAGGACGCCTGGGGCAAGACCCCGGCCGCCGACCGGGCGCTGATCCTCAACCGCATCGCCGACAAGTTGGAGGCCAACCTCGAGCTTCTGGCGCTGGTCGAAACCCTCGACAACGGCAAGCCGATCCGCGAGACGACTTACGCCGACCTGCCGCTTTGCATCGACCATTGGCGCTATTTCGCTGGCGCACTGCGCGCCCAGGAGGGCTCTCTCTCGGAGATCGATCACGACACCGTCGCCTATCATTTCCATGAGCCGCTCGGCGTCGTCGGCCAGATTATTCCCTGGAACTTCCCGATGCTGATGGCGGTATGGAAGCTCGCGCCGGCGATCGCCGCGGGCAACTGCGTCGTGCTGAAGCCCGCCGAGCAGACGCCGCTCGGCATCCTGATCGTGGCCGAGCTCATCGCCGACCTCCTTCCGGCCGGCGTCCTCAATATCGTCAACGGCTTCGGCGTCGAGGCGGGCAAGCCGCTCGCCCAGAGCAGGCGCATCGCGAAGATCGCCTTCACTGGCGAGACGACCACCGGCCGCCTGATCATGCAATATGCGTCCGACAACCTCATCCCGGTCACGCTGGAGCTGGGCGGCAAGTCGCCGAACATCTTCTTCGCCGACGTGATGGACGCCGACGACGATTACTTCGACAAGTGTCTCGAAGGCTTCACCATGTTCGCCCTGAACCAGGGCGAAGTCTGCACCTGCCCCAGCAGGGCGCTGGTTCAGGAGTCGATCTACGATCGCTTCATCGAGCGGGCCGTCGAGCGCACCAAGA
>CAWGKV010000006.1:0-79717 GCA_963823165.1 uncultured Alphaproteobacteria bacterium
CCTGAATTTTTCGCCAAGCGATCGGTGGCGGTCCGCGAAGCGGTCGCCCGGTCCATTGGCGTCCGCAGCGCTACAGAGAAGCGCGCCGGCGAGCATCGCGATACTGGCGAGCAGCTCCTCGAGCGCCGCGATCGTGCCTGGGCCCATGCCTCCGCCCGTCGCGGCATAGAGCGTGTCCCTGCGCAGGCTCTCGATGGCCGCGACGCTCAGCGCGTCGATCGCGGCCTCGGCGAGAACCAGCCTCTGAAGAGGCGGACCCTTCGGGGGCAGGCGGAAGAGCGATTTGGCTCCGCCTGTCAGCGAACCTTTGTAGGTCGGTCCGCGCATATCAACATGGGCGACAACGCCGTGACCATCGAAATGGGGGTACCAGGCGCTGCCGCCGGGCCCCTCCCGCAGAACGCCGGCAGCCGAGGCGGCTTCGATGATCGCAGAGGGGAGCCGGCGCTCGCGTGCGAGATAGCGCCAGGTCGGAGAATTGGGCCACACCGCCTTTCGCTCGGCCCAGCGTTCGGCGACGGGTCTGTCAGGGTCTTTGCGGCCTCCTACGCTGTCGACTGGCGGGAAGCTCGGCGGCAGGCCGGCGAATTCGCGCAGGCGCTTGCGGACATGGCCAAGGTGAGGCCTGGCTCGGCCTCTGCACCAGTCCAAAGACGTCGCCTTTGGCGTCGCTGGTCGGATCCCACCACCCGCGTCCGGCGTGGCTGACGATCAGGATTTCACCTTTGCCTCGCCGGTACTTCAGGCTAAGTCTCGTGCTCTCCTTCCGATCCAGTTTCCACGGCGGCGGCGTTCGCTCCAGCACCACGGCGCAATGCACCTTGTCGCGCAGTTCCTCAATTTCAGGGTCGTGTACCGTCATGTCCGCTCCTCGCGTTTGAGCGCAGGAGCTGGGTCAATGGCCTTGGGCCTGTCTTCGCCCCTGCCCCGCCCGCCGACCGCGAGGCGGTGCAAGGGCGCGCGGAACGCGCGGGAGCCTGCGACGCACCCTTGGCGGCGCGGCCGGCGCTAGCGGTAGCCATCCCTTTCTCCTTCGCTTCTCACGCGAAGGCTCAGCGGCGACGGCGCGAACAAGAAATATGGCCCATGTCGAGGGGTTCGACGCCCAGCTGCCGCCAACGGACCGGCAGCTATGACTCTCGTTGGCGCGCAGTTGAAACAGTCGCGGTGCCGCGGCGATATTTGAGGCGCCGCCGCGAGCTTTCCTTCTCGCCGACGAGCCACGGCGGGCTCGCCCTCTCGAGCACGGTCGCGCAGTTGACGCCGGCGCGCAGTTCTTCAACCTCTCGCTGAGGGTCCTTCATCGGATTGTCTCCTGATTGGCGCAGGGCGGCCCTCTCAGGCCTCTCCATGCCTTCCTTCGTTCACCGACCGGCCGCACCGCGAGGCGCCCGCGACGCAAGGGCGCGCGGAACGCGCGGGAGCCTGCGACGGACCCTTGCGTCGGCGGCGGCGATAGCGGTAGGCGCGCCTTGTCCTCTCGTTCATTTCCTCTGGCTCTTCGCTCTCTGCGATGAGCCGAGTGAACGCGGCGACGGCGCGAAGAACTAATTCCCGTTCAGGGCTCGTCCCCGTTCGGTCAGGACCACGAATGTTCGACTGGCGTTGCCCCAGCGGAGGAGACCTTCGCTGATAAGGCGCTCGATGGTCTTCTGGGACACGCGATGCTTGTTGACGCGCTTCGCCTGCCGAAAGAGCGTGGGACAGGCGACGTCGCGCCGCAGCGCGGGCGACGCGAGCGCAAGCACCTTTCGATCGGTCATCGCCTTTTCGCCCCGGCTACGCGAGAAGCCAAAGAAGCGGGCGGCGGCGCGAATTTCCAGGCGGCTTTTCGTCGCGGACAAGCGCGGCGCGTGAATCGTCCGCAGAGATCGACGCCCTCGGATCAATGAAGTCAGGGGGTACAACGCCGATCCGCGTTCGGAGCCCACGCCAATTTGCAATCGATTCGAATTCTGAATCGGAGCGATGCAATCGATTCCGATCATTCGTTGGACGCGAGGGGGTTCTTGCGTCTTAGCTATTGGTCGATGGCCCCGGACGCGGACAATCCGACCCTTCTTCAGGTTCTCGTGCTCGAACGTGTCGACCGCGCCAAGAACATGGCTCGATTTTATGTCCTGTCGATCGAACCGACGCTCTTCGAGGATCTGGCGCTCGTGCGGCGCTGGGGTCGCATCGGGAGCGCGGGGCGTCAGCGGATCGACCTGCACCCGTCCCGGCGGGTCGCGCAGATCGAGCTCGAGAAATGGCTCGATCGCAAGCGGCGTCGAGGATACCAGCTCCGGGCCTGATCGCAGGCGACCGACTTCAGGATGCCGACACGTTCCGCGGGGGCGGCGCGCCGCATGCGCGCGCCAAAGCTCATATCGCTTCATCATGCCCCGGGTGAACCGCTTTTTTCGCGACACGACTTTGATTGGAATTCGGCGTGGGGTCCCAACGCCGATCGGCACAAAAAGCCGTAGAAACTGTTGTCTCGAGCGGGTCAGCTCGTGGCGCCGGTTCACAACTTGGAGAAAGGTCAACTCGTCGGCGAATCCTGCAAGTCCCCCAGCCTCATATGATCGACTCTCAATTCGGCTTGCGAAACCTGAGAGTCATCCGGTCGGACTCGCCGACCGCATCATATTTTGCGTGGTCAAAGTTCGGGTCATCTGGCTGCCCTGCTGGCGCGCTGCGACGCGTCGGGGGCAACGTCCAAACGCCGAAAGGATGGTCTCTGGTGTCCTTTGGGTTGGCGTTGATCTCGGACTTCGCCTCGAGGACGAACCCCACCTTACGGGCCTCCTCGATGACGTAGGATTCCGGGACGTAACCGGTTCCGGCGCGCGGGTCCGCACCCTCGGGCGCACGGTGCTGTTCGACGGCGAGAATGCCGCCCGGCTTCAGCATCGTGAAAAAGGCGCGCAGATAGGCATGGGTCGCGTCCCCTTGGCGCGCCCAGTTGTGGAAGGCCCGCGCCACCAGAATGAGGTCGACCGATGCGGCAGGAATGGAGTCCGGATGCTGTGGGCCGAAGTCATACGCTTTGACCTCGCCGAAGACGGACTTGTCCGCGACGCCCTTCCAAAAGGCGGCGTGCGCGGCATCGGGACTTTCCGCTGCGGCGCCGGACTGGGCGCGATCAGGCAGGGCCGCAATGTATGCGCCTCCTGTTGTGCGGGCGTAGGGCGCGAGAATCTCGGTCCACCATCCCCTGACGCCCGGATCGACTTCAACAACCGTCATACCCGGCTTCAGACCCCAGAACGTCAACAATTCGTAGGGATGGCGATAGGCGTCACGAGCGCGATTCTGAGGCTCACGCCAGGCGCCGTCAATAGCAGCGGAGAGCGCGGAGTCCGCGGATTCCGCTCGATCCTGACCCAGAGTGCGAAGAAGGCGATCCAGATCGCGGAGAGCACCAAGAGCATTTTATGGCCTGCGGCCGCAACGGCGAGAAGTCGCTGCACGACTGACTTCCCGCGCGTTTTCGAAGTCGACTTCATCAGCTCGAAAAGACCATTCCGACGGGGCGCTTCCGCCTACCCGATTGAGAGAATCCCGATCTCATGCTCGCCCACTGGGACAATATCGCCCGCGGCTCTGCCGATTGGAGCCCGCGCCATCGGGCTCGCCCGCCGAAATCCGCCCGGAATGCCCGCAGATTACACTTTTCGAAGCCAGCTTCGGGTTTCAATGCTCCGCCCACTCCAGCAACAGCCAATTTCCGCTCGAATTGTCCGACCCGGGCCTGCTCCAACTCTTCCCGCTTGGCGCTCGTTCGGCTCAGCCGTTCAGGACGTCTTTGACCGTTTTGGCAGACGAGAAGGTGAGCTTCCTTGACGCCGCAATCTTGATCTTTTCGCCATTAGCCGGATTGCGCCCTTCGCGCTCTGGCGTCGCCTTGACCTTGAACTTTCCAAACCCCGATAGCGACACCTCCGCGCCGCTCGCTGCAGCGTCCACGATGTCCTTGAAGATGTCCTCGACGATGGACTTGGCTTGCGCTTTGCTTACGCCATGCGCCTCAGCGATCTTTGCGATGAGTTCGGTTGTGTTCATTGCAGCAGTTCCTACCGATTTGATATGGGGCGTCCATGGCATGGCCCCGGCGCGATGTCACTATTGCGTCATTGCCTGATATGCGCGGGGCCTCCCGCCGCGCGACAACAGCTCCAGCGCCGATCGCCTATGGCTGCGCCTTGCAATGAATGTCGGCTCGGTTAGGCTCGTTGGACAATTCGAGAGGAGCGCGCCATGGCGACGGGCACAGTGAAATGGTTCAATGCGACGAAAGGGTTCGGGTTCATTCAGCCCGATGGCGGCGGCCCCGATGTGTTCGTCCATATCAGCGCGGTCGAACGGGCCGGCATGCGTGACCTGAATGAAGGGCAGAAGATCGCCTATGAGGTCGTCGCCGACAAGCGCACCGGGAAATCCTCGGCGGAAAACTTGAAGCCGGCCTGAAATTGCCTGTGACCTATCATGTCGTCGTCGCGTTCGATCGGGACGCGAAAGGCGACTTGACGCCCGGCGAAGCTCGGGAGGTCATGAGTCCACTCGTCGCCGAACGCCGGGCTCGCGCGCTCGCGCTCGAACATGCGGGCGCCCTGGCGTTCTCTCGCACCGGCAATCCGGCGACAGGCGAGTTTCTGGACGCGGTGATCCTGGCGCAGTTCGGCGAAGTCGATCTCAATTCGCTCAGCGAGTGAGAGGGCGGCACAATTTCGCGGCAGTGCGGGCTGATCAAGGGCTATCTTCGATCTATCTCACGTCCCAGGTCCGGTCATGTCCTCGGTATCTTGCGCGGAGAGGAATAGTCTGCCGGCCCCTAGACTCGAGCGAATGGCGAATTCATTTGAGCTTCTGTCGCAAAATTGGCCGGTATGATGCGCATCACGGCGAATAAGCGCGCGCCGTCCGTCCCCTGCATTTTCTCGCCTTTGCGCCATGCGGTGTTCCGACGCATCTGGACCGGAAGCGTGCTATCCAACCTCGGCATCTTGGTCCTGGGCGTCGGCGCCGCATGGACGATGACGCAAATCTCTTCATCGGCCGATATGGTGGCGCTGGTCCAGACGTCGTTGATGCTGCCGCTCGCGTTAGTTTCGACGCCCGCGGGCGCAATCGCGGATATGTTTGATCGGCCGGATTGTCGGACTTGTCGCTCTATCGATCGCGTTGGCGGGCGCAATTTCGCTCTCGGTTCTGGCATGGTTAGGCTTCGTGACGCCTGCCCTCCTGCTCGTCGCTTGCTTCGTCATTGGCAGCGGGAATGGCATTGTTCGGGCCGGTGTGGCAGGCGTCCGTCAGCGACCAAGTGCCGGCGGAAGCGTTGCCCTCGGCCGTCGCGCTCAATGGCATCAGTTACAACATTGCCCGCAGCTTCGGGCCCGCGATCGGCGGCATCATTGTCGCGTCGGTAGGGGCGGTCGCCGCATTCGCCACGAATGCCCTTCTCTATCTGCCGCTTCTCATCGTCTTGTTTCTCTGGCGTCGGGTAGAGGAACCGGCGCGGCTGCCACCCGAAAGAACTGACAACAGCAGAGTCTGAGCCGCCTTCGCGGGCGCCAAAGCGACCGTCGGTGCGGAAGTTGAAAGGCAAGGATCAAACATCGAGGTTGCCACGGAACTCGAGATTCTTGTCTGACGAGAAGGCGCCGTTGGCTGAGAGATTGTCGACTAAGGCACTTCAAACGCTCAGCGTGAAATCAGATGAAGGGGCAGGCGTTTCGTCAAGCGTCGTGACAACCGCGCAAAGTCAAGTTGGCCGAGACTCTGGCGGTCTGGCGTTGAGCGCAAAGGCAAAACGAAGAGACAAGATTGTGGTCTCTCGCGACGACGTCAGGGCCAAGCCTCTGTCTATCGACCAACGAGCCGCGATAGGGCCGGACTCTCCGGCTACGCTTTCTTCGAAGATCGAGAATCATTCACCTCAAAGTCGCAAGCGAACCATCATGGCTCGCTACGTCTTCGGCGATGAACTCAAACCCGGCGAGCGTTGGTAGCGGCGACTGCTCACGTCGCGATGAAGCGCCGCTACACACGCTGCTCTTCGTAGTCGATCGCCGATCCGTCGGTGAAGCGCGAGCGGTCGCGATCCGCATTAAGGTCGAGGCTGGCCGTCCGCGATGCAAGAATGCGCTGATGGTGTAGATCGCGACAAAATGCACAATCCGAGGCTTTCGCGGCAAGCACTCGCGTGATCGACCTGTCACTTGAGACGGCATGGAAGGCAGGATTGGGCGGGACACCTGCCTTCCAAAATCGCCCGGGAACGGCAAAGGTCCGCCCTGAGCGGACGTCGATCCGGTCTGATGGAGTTGAACTCGTTCGCTCAAAGCAGGCGGCGGCCGGGGTCTAAGATTTCACTCGATTGAACATCGGCATCGTGTTTCCGCCGGCCTCAGGAGCCGTTGGCCGACGCCTTCGCCCCCTCGTCGATCCAGACGGTCATGCCAGGTTCCAGCTTGGGCGTCGGACCGATCGGGTCGGCGCGCAGCAGGAAGTTGTTGAGGTCGTGATCGCCGACGGCGCGCGCCGCACGCCAGACCGCGAATTCCCCGAGCGGCCGGAGTTCGGTGACCTTGGCTTGCACGCGGGCGCCGGCCGCCGTCTGAAGGGTCAGCTTCGAGCCGATCGTCAGCCCGTCGAAGCGGTCTTCGCGAATGGTGAAGCTGAACCAGCGATCGCCGCCTACGCCCAGAGTCAGCACGGGCTGGCCGGGAACGATCGCCTCGCCCGGCTCGGCGACGAGCAGGCGCGCGACGCCGTCGGCCGGCGCCGTCAGCGTCGTCTTGGCGAGACGGGCCGCGACGTCGTTGATCGTGGCCAGCGCGAGGCGAACCTCGCTTGCAGCGATGTCGAGTTGCTCCCTGGTCGGTCCCGCCTTGCTCTCGGCCAATGCGGCTTGAGCGAGGTTGAGATGCGCGTCCGCCTCGGCGAGCGCGGCCGCGTCCTCGTCGTACTGCTGCCGGCTGGCGAAGTTCTTCGCCGCGAGCGTCGAGACCCGCGCGAACTGCGCCTTGGCGAGCGCGAGATTGGAGGCCGCGACCGCCGCGCGCTGCGCCGCCTCGTCGATCTCTTCCTGACGCACGCCGGCCGCGACATTGGCGAGATTGGCGCGCGCGGATTCCGCGTTCGCTTTCGCCTCCTCGAGCGACGCGGCGATCTCGGGGCTCGACAGTTCCGCCAACGTCTCGCCCTTGCGCACCGCCTGCCCGGGCGTCACGGCGAGGGATTTGAGCCGAGCCGAGATCTCCGGAGCGATGCGGATTTCCGTCTCGTGCACGACGCCGACGAGCGGCGGTTTGGGATTGTGCTGGACCTCGTAACGGAAGCCGACCGCAACGCGCGCCGATGGCGCCGACGGCGACAAGGACCGCCAGCGCGCAACTCCACCTGTTCATGACTTGGCCTCGTTGCGATTGGCGATCAGGCTCGCCGCGACGGCCATGAGGCCGTAGACGATGGTCAGAATCCACAACGTGATCCAGTCGCGCCTCACCTCGAAGATGCTCGCGCCCATCTGGTTGATGCGAATGAGCGCGTCGATGGCGGCGGTGCTGGGGAAGACGCGGCTGCCGGCGCGAATGAAGTCCGGGATGGCCTCGACCGGCCACGACACGCCGACCAGGAAGAAGAGCGGCAGGCTGACCGCGACGAGCAGCAGCACTGCCGTCTCCCGGCGCTCGAACCACGCGCCGACGAACTGCGCCAGGAAACTGACCGACAGGACGAACGGAACGGCGAGTAGGACGAGGTCCTCGAGGCGCCCGAGCGTCGAAAATCCGTAGACGCGCGGCAGGACGATCAGGTAGAGCGCGAGGGTGGGAATCGCGAAAAAAAGATGGGCGAGCGCCTGGCCGAAGACGGCGCGCGCCCCCGCCCGCAGCTGACGGCTCACGCGTCCGGCTCGCTCGAACGCCGCGCCTCCGATCGACGCCACGCCAAGCAGCAGCGTCTGCTGCAGGATCAGCACGAAGGCCGCCGGCACGACATAGGCCGCATAGCCGCCGGTCGGATTGAACAGTGGTTCGGACACGGACTCGACGGGAGAACTTCGCACCAGCGCCGCATAAGCGAGACTGCCGTCCGTGCGCGCGCCGCGAAGCGCGACGTCGGCGGACGCGGTCGCCGCAGCCTCCGAGATGCCCTGCAGGGTCTGGCTGTAGAGCAGGAGATAGGCGGCGTCGACGTAGGCGGCGATGCGCGCCTGCTCGCCCCGCAGCATCTGCCGCTCGGTGTCCTTGGGAATGGCGACGATCGCATAGACGTCATGCCTGTCCAGCGCCCTCTGCGCGTCCCCCAACGTATTCGCCCGGGCCGTGACGGCGAGCGACTGGTCGGCGTTGAGGGCCTGGACAAAATCCCGGCTGAGCTCGGTGTGGTCCTGGTCGACCACCGCAATCGGAAGGCTCCGGAGAACCTCGCCGAGATAGGGCTGCGGGTAGAGGGCGCCATAGAGGATCGGCGCGAGCACGATCAGGCTGAGCACGGATCGATCGGAGAGGATGCGAATCGCCTCGTTGCGAAAGGCGACGGCAACTCCCCGCCCGAATTGCACGGGCGGAATCGAGAGCTCCGGGCGCGGGCTCGGCGTATGGGCGATGGCGCGGAGCCGCAGCCAGGCCAGGGAAAAATAGACGCAGGCGAGTCCGCCCAGAACCATGAACGGCCTGACCGAATCCGCAGGCGGGACGCCGCGCGCAGCCTGATCGAACAGGACCTCAAGATACCAGCGCAGCGGCAGGATCGCGCCCCAGGCGCGGGCGAAGCCGTTCATCGCGACGATCGGAAATCCGACGCCGGCGAAGCCGAAGGCCGGGTTGCAGAAGATGGCGATCAGGCTCAGGCCCGAGCCCAGGTTCTGCGTCAGCAGAACCAGGAGCGCCCCGAGCCCGAGATAGCCGAGAAGATGCAGGCATGCGGCCGCCGCGACCATGATGGGATCGCCGCGAAACGAGACGCCGTACAAGGCGTGCAGAATGATGGCGACGACGACCTCCATGATGACGAAGAGACCGAACAGCGGCATCAGCTTGCCGATCAGCGCGACCAGCGGACGCCCGCCCGCCGCACGCAACCATGCCCGCTTGCTCCGGCGCGAGAACTCCGAGCCGACGGCGTAGCCCGCGGCCAGCGCCACGACGACGTGCAGAACGGTCGGCAGGATCGCGCGCAGCAGGAATTGGGCGTAGTTCAAAGCCGGGTTCGAGAGAACGTATTGCTCGGAAACAAGGGCGCCGGGCCGGTAGCCGCCGCCGTCCCCGCCCCGCGGCAGCGAGGCTGTGGCCGCGGCGATCGCATTCGAGATCGTGGAATTGGCGTTGTTGCCGGGCGTGAAATATTGCCGGTTGTAGAGCGTCACGATCTGGGGGCGATGGCCGGCCAGGAGATCGCGTTCGAAATTCTCGGGGATGTAGACGGCGGCGATCGCCTCCCCGGAGCGGATCGCCCGCATCGCGCTCGTCATGTCCCCCGAACGCTCGGCGACGCTGACGCCGGGGGCCGAGCCGATCGCCTGGATGTAGATGAGCGAAGTCGCCGAGCGATCGGCGTCGACGATCGTGACCCTGAGATTGCGGATGACCGCGTTGCTGAAGGTCAAGGTCAGGACGGCGAAGGCGATCAGCGGAACGACGATCGACAGCAGGAGCGCGACCTCGTCGCGCCGCATCCAGCGCAGCTCGCGCGTGGCGACCCGCAGCAGTCCCGGCCGCGCCGGCGCCTTCATCGCCGCTCGCCCGTCGGCCACTCGGCGTAGACGCTCATACCCGGCCTCAGGGCCGGCAGCGGCGTGACGGGATAGGCGCGCACCTCGAAGGTTCTGAGATCGAAGTCGCCGGTCGCTCGCGTCGCGCGCCAGCCGGCATATTCGCCGCGCGTGGCGATGAGCTTGATCTCCGCGGGGATCTCCTGGTCGCCGAGCGCGGGCGCGCGCATCGTGAACCGGTCGCCGACCTTGAGCCCGCGCACGAGGTCTTCGCGCAGGTTGAACCGCAGCCAGACGTCGCTGAGATCGACCAGGGATAGAAGCGGGACGCCAGGCGAGACATACTCCCCGATCTCGGCGCCGACCTGGTAGACCTGCCCGACGATCGGCGATTTGACGACGAGTTCGTCCAACTGGGCCTTGATCGTGTCGACGCTCGCCTGAGCCTTCAGGACGTTGGTCTGAGCGATGGCGCGCTCTTCCTTGGTCGCGCCATTGATGGCCTCCTCATAGGCAAGCTTGGCCTGGTCCTGCTGCCTCTTCGCCACTTCGAGCGAATTCGTCACCTCGTCGAGGCGCTGCAACGGCGCGTTGCCGGAGCCGGCGAGTTCCTTGATGCGGTCGTGGGTGCGCTGGGCAAGGGTGAAATTCGCCTCGGCCGCTTCCTCTTCCGCCTTGCGCTGGGCGATCGTCTCGGCCCGCGTCCCGGCGAGGATATTGGCGAGTTGCGCCTTGGCGACGTCAACCCCGGCCTGTGCCTGGCGCCATTTGGCGACGAGTTCCGGGTTGTCGATTTCGAAGAGCAATTGTCCCGCTACGACGTTCTGTCCCCGATCGACAGGACGCTGCCCGACCCTCCCGTCGATCCGCGCGGCGATGTCGACGCGGGTGGCGTCGGCTTCGCCCTGGATGATCAACGGCTGGGGCCTTGCGAGATACCAGATCGACAGGCCAACAATTCCGGCGACGACCAGCGTCGCAATCACGGCCGAGGCCACGGCCCCTCCCGACGCCCGCTCGGGTTTCGGCTCCTCCTTGTCAGGGATTTCGGGCGCTGGGATTTGGGCTGTTTCGTTCATGCGGCCTCTGCGGGTTTCGCGGTCGAACGCGCGGCGGCGTTGGCAAGGCGGCCAATCTCGAGAGCGGTTCGTAGGAAGGTCGAAACGTCAACGGCCGAAACCAAGGTTCGAACGTCTCTCAAAACGGCGGAAGTTGCAAATTCAGCGTTGTGAAGCGTTGCCTGCCCATGGCCCGGGCCCGCGCTCGTCAGACGTCCGCGTAATTGCCCGCTCATTGGAGGCGCGGAGCGCTTCCTTCATTGTCGCCGTCACCTGTGCGGCGATCCAAAAGATCTGTGCAGCAGCGAGATCGAATTTCGCAAGGAATTCGGATTTGACCTTGCTCACCGCCGTGGCCGCAGGAACGGTCGCTAGTTGCGCCATTCTGCCGTTCGAGCCGAACGGGAACGCGTGCTTCGGGACCTGAAACTCAAACTGAGGCGCCACCGAACGCACCAACGGCGATGCCCAACCGGCCGTGTCGCCTTACCCGACATCGTGCGACGACGAGCAGTCGCGACGCGAGGCGATTCTGTCATTCGTCTCCGGTGTCGCCCTCGACCTCGATTGCGAGACCGAGGAGCTCGCGGTGGTACTTTTGCAGACGCTCGAAATGCGCCTGGATGGCGCCGGCGATCTCCTTTGAATTCTTGACCGCCAGGAAGTGGCCGACAATCTGGCTGTAATGCTCGGCCTGCCGTGGTAGGCGAAGGGCAGGGTCCTTCTTCTCGCCGATCTCGGCGTCCGCCATCACCTGAACCCGCTGCGACAGTTCGGGGACTTCGATCCTATGCGAAGGCCGCCTCGGCGTTTTGCCGTTCATCAGAGCCGATTTTGAATGAAACGCGTGGAAAAGCGCGTCCTCGATCGCGCTGATGTCGGCTCTGTTCGCGACCGGGTAGGCCCAAACCCAGGCGATCTCCCAAACGTCGACCTGCCTGTTCGCGATGATGTCGCTTCTTGCCGACGTCAGATGCCGGTTCACCCGCGAGCGTATGCCGTCCACGGACTGCCCGACATAGATCGGGACCTGATCGAGGTCGCAAAGGACATAGCAGCCGATCTCGTTGGTGAGGCTCCGCACCGCTCTGCGACGGAACGCCAGGTCGATCGCCATGGTCGCCTAGCTGCTCGTTGTCATCCCCGCGAAAGCGGGGATCCAGAAGTCTGACGCAGACGCTGGCTGGCGTTGAGAATGTTTGTCCATCTGGCTCATTTCGGTGATCTGGACCCCCGCGTTCGCGGGGGTGACACTGACAGCGCAGCGACCTGGGGCTGCTCGCCATGCGCTACTCTGCCGCGATCACGTCGCCGGCCCTGTTCGCCTTGATGAGCGGCTCGAGGAGTTGATCCGCCAGGTGGCGGACCACAGGGGCGCAGACGCCGTCTCCGCAGACGTGGTACGCCTCGTTGTAGCGTTGGGGCAGTCGATAATTGTCGCTGAGCCCCATCAGCCGCGCCGCTTCCCGGGGGGATAGGAGTCGCGAGCGGACTTTCTTTCCTTCCACCACGAGGATCGTCTGGCGCGAGGAACCGCCGGCGGGCGTCCGAAGGCATCCGGCGATGTCGTCGAAGCGGACTTCGGCGCGCTGGCGCTTTGCTCCATGTTCATCGGGGCGGGTGCGACGGTAGATTGAGCCCACGGTCCGACGGCCCGAGTCCATGGCGCGCGCCACTTTCTGGCGATGCAGCGGCGCCATCAGTTCTATGAGGTATTTCGTGTGCGCCGGCGTGTGCCACTTCACCCCTGTCGGAGCGTCTTCGATGACGTCCGAAAATGTCAGGGTCCGCTGAGCGGGCTTGGCCACCGCCCACCAGACCCAATTCGGCTTCGCCTTGTGGGCCATGCCGGCATGTGCTTCGACAAGCGCGGCTGGATGCCATTCCGGCTCGGGTCCGTCGGCGACGAGGGATTCTTGGATTGCTTCGGTCTTGCTGACGGCGATGAAGAAAACGCGGGGACGCGATTGCGGAACGAAGTGGGACGCATTGATGACCGCCGCCCCGAACCTGTATCCGGAATCCGAGAGTGCCGCGGCGATGGCGGCGAAATCCTTGCCGCCGTGCGACGTCAGACAGCCGAGCACATTTTCGAGAACGATGGTCCGTGGCGCTCGCCCTGCTTGCGCCAGCCCGCGCATCAGGCTCCAGAACGGCCAAAAAGTCCCCGAACGGGTCCGAACATTGTCCCGCTCCCGGCCCAGGCCGCGATAGCCGCCGGCGAGCGAAAGGTCCTGGCAGGGAAAGGACGCCCAGGCGAGGTCGACGCGCTTGGCGGGCAAATCTGCAAGCGTCAGCGCTGCGACGTCGCAGAGCTTGATGTCGCCTGCGCCCCAATTGGCCTCGTAGGTCGAAACTTTCCTTTCGTCGAAGTCGTTGGCGAACAGGCAGCGCCAAGCCTCACCCAGCCCGGCGCGCGCCATGCCCCCGCCGGCGAAGAACTCCACAAACGTGTACTGGCTCATGCCCGCGACCAATTCTGCAGATGCCGATCTAAGCACACGACGGCTCCGTCCCTGACATTCCGGAGAACATCTCCTGTGGACGGCGCGCCTCTCGGCGAGAGCCACCGTGGCGGCCAAAAGCGGCGTCCGAATTGTTCTTGTTATGTTCGGAAGAACCGCCATTGTCAACTCCCGCAAATGGGCGGCGTTGCCGTCCCTATTCCGTTTCCCGCTCGTGGACCATCGTCGCTAAAGAACCCCCTATTTGTTCTTGACATGTTCTATATCCTTATGGCATCAGGGGGCGCGGACCGCAACGGCGGCGGGATGGAAAGTGAGGTTGGCATGGAGGCGCCTTCGAATATCACAGCAACCTGCGCTCGACCGCCCTGGGGCGGGGATGTGGCGGCAGCGGTTTTCCGCCTGAGCCCGCTTGCGCGCGAGGAGGATCGACTTCGCCTCGCTCGGCGTCGAACCAGCCGCCGAACGGGTTTGACGGCGTTGTCTTCGGTCGGCAGGCATGGAAGCGGTTTGGCTGCCGGCGGACAGCCTCCGCGGACAGGCCGCGGGCCGAGCGGAGGCGTCAGCGCGAAGCGGAGGAGAAAACAATTTGGATTCCGGCGTAACCCCTTGAGAACAGCCGATTCCTGGAAGACTTTTGCTTGGATTCGGCTATCCCCGGCTTTGCTCCGGTGCTCCCGGGCTTTGGCGGAAGGTCCCGCGGCTTGGGTCTTCAGGGGCGGCCAGTGGGCTTGAGCCGTGAGGAACGCCGCCGCGCCGCGGCCAGTTCCGTCCGATCCGGGGGTAGGCGATGGACTTCGGGGGACGGAAGCGTGGATAATTCATTGCGCCAATTTTCGGGTTATCGCCTAACTGAAGTGTAGCAGCGGATTCCACCGCTCTGCGCGCCCGCGCTGGCCCTTGCGTTGCCCATCGGCATTTGCGTTTATGCTCCCCATGAGCGCCATCGTTTTTCCCTTCCCGGTCCTCGTCTGCGACACCGGCGGCACCAACGTCCGCTTCTCCATTCAGGCCGAGCCCATGGAGCCGCTCGGGCCTATCGTCCATCTCATCACCGACGATTATCCGGGCCTGCCGGAGGCGATCGAGGCCGCGGCGCCGAAGCTCGGGGTCCGGCCGCGCTCGATGATCGTCTGCGGCGCCGGGCCGGTCGTCGGGCGGACGCTGAAGCTCACCAACGCGCCCTGGGTGATGGACGGGCCCGAAACCGCTCGCCGCGTCGGCCTCGCCCAGGGTCTCCTGCTCAACGACTTCGAGGCGCAGGCCCTGTCGCTGCCGGCGATCCCGGCCGACTGGACGCGCCAGATCGGCCCGCTCCCGTTCGACGGCAAGGGGCCGCATGTGATTCTCGGGCCCGGCACCGGCCTGGGGATCGCGGCGCTGGTCGAGGCGGAGGGCCTCTTCACGCCGGTGTCGTCCGAGGCCTGCCATATCGACTTCGGCCCGGTCTCGCCGGAGGAATTCGCGCTCTGGCCCCATCTCGAACGCGCGCACGGACGGGTGACGAGCGAGAGCGTGCTCAACGGAGCGGGGCTCGCGAGAGTCCACCGGGCGCGGATGATGGTGCTGGGCCATCCCGATCCGCATCTCGAACCGCCCGAGGTCACCGCCGCGGCGCTGGCCGACCCGAAGGGCGACGCGGCCGAGAGCGTCAGGCGCTACTGGCGGATCATGGGGCGCTTCGCCGGCGACATGGCGGTGACCTTCGTCGCGACCGGCGGGGTGACGCTGTCCGGCGGGGTTCTGCCTCGGGTGGTCGATTTTCTCGACGACGCGGCGTTCCGCGCGGCGTTCGAGGCGAAGGCGCCGGTCGACGCCCTGGCGCACCGGATCGCGACCCGGCTCATCATGCGCTCCGACGCGGTGCTGGTCGGCATGGCGGCGATCGCCGCCAAGCCGGACAGCTACGCGATGGATTACGCCTCGCGGAAGTGGGTGTAGCCCGCCAGGCGGGACGGGGCGAAAGTCGGGCGCCGGCCGTGCTTTCGCCTTTATCTTGGGCTTTCTCCGCGCTAAATCCAGGCGGGACCGCTTGGGATTCGGGATACGGACGGAGTTTTTCGACAGTGTCGCATACAAGGATTGCCTTGGCGCTGGCGCTTGCGGCGGCCTTCGCCGGGCCGGTCTGGGCGGATTGCGGTCAGGACATGCAGAAGCTCGCCGCGGCGCGCAACGCCGAACTCGAGAAGGTCAACGCCTTCGCCAAGGCGTCGCACGGCAAGCCGCTCGATCCGGAGGCCTTCTGCCTCAAGTCGTCCGGCCTGCTCAAAGCCGAGTCGGCGATTATCGCCTATATGGAGAAGAACAAGGACTGGTGCTCGTTCCCCGACGACGCCATCAACGGCCTCAAGGCGAGCCACGAGAAGAACGCCGCCTTCAACGGCAAGGCCTGCACGGTCGCAGCGAAAATCAAGAAAATGAAGGAGCAGGCGGCGCAGAGCGGCGGCCCTCAGGCTCAGCCGCTGCCGGCCGGACCGCTTTGACTTTCCAGCCGAAGCGCTCGCTGCTGCCGGACGCCCGGCCGGCGAGCATCGTGCTGCGGCTCACGCCCGATTTCGCGCTGCCCTTCGTTCAACTCGCCCGCCTCGACCGGCCGGCCGGCTGGCAACTCTTGCTCGCGCCCTGCTGGCAGGGGGCGGCGTTGGCGGGTCTTGCGCTCCACCGCGGACCGAACCTCGCCCATCTCGCGCTGTTCCTTATCGGCGCGATCGCGATGCGCGGCGCAGGCTGCACCTACAACGACATTCTCGACCGCAGGCTCGACGCCGGGGTCGAGCGCACCCGTGGACGGCCTCTGCCGTCTGGACGGGTCAGCGTCCGGGCGGCGGCCGTCTTTCTCGTCGCCCAGGCGCTCGTCGGCCTCGCGGTTCTGATCAGCTTCAATTCCTTCTCCATCTGGCTCGGCCTGGCGTCGCTCGGGATCGTCGCGATCTATCCGCTGATGAAGCGGGTGACGTCGTGGCCGCAGGCCGTTCTCGGCCTCGCCTTCTCCTGGGGCGCGCTGGTCGGCTGGAGCGCGACCTTCGCCAGCCTGGCGCTCGCGCCCCTGCTGCTCTACGCCTCGGCCTTTTGCTGGACGATCGGCTACGACACGATCTACGCCATGCAGGACGCGCGCGACGACGCCATCGTCGGCATCCGCTCGACCGCGCGCCTGTTCGGCGCGAACGCACGATTCGGCGTCGGCCTCTTCTATGCGGCGGCGGCCATTCTCGCGCTGGCGGCGATCGTGCTCGTCGGCGGCGGTCCGATCGCGCTTGCCGGCTGGCTCGCCTACGCTGCGCATCTCGGCTGGCAGACCTACATGGTCGCGGGCGCGGACCCCACGACGGCCTTGCGGCTCTTCCGCTCCAATCGCGACGCAGGACTCATCCTGTTCGCGGGGATCGCCCTGCAGGGGTGGCTGGGATAGCCGGCGGAGCCGTTCTTTGAAACATCCTCGCGGTCAGACAAGCCGCCAGACTTTCTGATACCCGCTGTACAGGACCTGCGCTCGGATATTGCTCAAAAATCGGTCGACGATCATGCCTTTGCCGCCGGTCTCGCCGACTGCGTAGTCGTCGACGCAAACGACCGTTCCACGCCCGATCAGCGGGCGAACGGCGGTCAGCTCCAGCGCATGATGGATTGCGCTCGGCAATGGGTTTTCCGGGTCGAGATCGAACGAATCCAGATAAAGGAGGTCGATCTGCTTCGAGACGATCCCCGCAAGAGCATGCAGGGCCGAAACCGAATGGTTTTCGATTAGCTGCGTCGCCGAGCTGCAGACCCGCCTCGCGCTGTCGACGCTTTCGTTCGAGACGTCGATCGAAAATAGCGCCCCGCCGCAACTTCGCACCAAGGCATCGAACATGAACGTGCTCTGCCCGTCGCCTTCCCAGTTCCCCGGCACACGCAGGCATCCAGTCTCGACGACGAGAACGCTCCGGTCGAGCGACTGGGCCGTCTTGAAAAGAACGTCGAATCCTTCGGCCCGCTTGCCGAGTTGCGGCCAGAAATACTGGCGGAACAGCTCGTCGAAGGTGAGACCGGGCGGAAGCGTCGGAAGCCCGAGCAGCCCTGGGTTTTCGTCCGTTGCTCCGTCGACTCCGACATTGCCGGTTCGCACGAGCTTGTAGAGACGCTCAAAGGCGGCGGAGCGCGCGATGTCGTCGGCGATCCGTTCCACCGGCTCATTCTCGAGTCGAGCCAGGATTGCGTCTCCCTGCCCTTCCCCCGCGATCTGCTCCAGCAGCGACGCGAGCCGCTCGCCGGATCCAGACTTGTCCTTTTTCGGCTCCTTCGATTTCCGGGCTTTCGCCAATGCGATCTCTTCCACTTCGGTGCAACTCGTCGTCACATTGCCGCACGTCCCGGGAGGAGGCAACTCAGGCTGTGCCTCGCGCCGGCGCAGTCGGCCGGCGGCGTAGGCGCCGGTTCAGCACTTTGGCGCCGGTTCAGCACTTTTCCCCAAGCGCCGGGCCGCGCAGGGCCCCCACCAGATAGAGCGACCCCGTCACCAGCAGCCACGAGTTGGCGTCGCGGGCGAGCGCGAGGCCGCGGCGGAGCGCCCGGTTCGGGTCCCGCTCGACTTCGCTCGCCAACCCAAGCGACAGCGCCAGCCGATGCAGCTCGGCCGCGGGGCGGCCACGGTTTGTCGAGGGCAACTCGGCGAACACGACCAAGGACACGCGCTTTTGCAATTCGGTCAGGAAGCCAACCGCGTCTTTGTCGGCAGCGAGGGCGACGACCGCGACGCCTGAGCCGGCGAGCTCGGGGATTCGCGCCAGATCGTGCAGCACCGCGGCAAGATTGAACGGCACGTGCGCTCCGTCGAACACGACCGGGACGCGGGACAACCCGACGTCGATGACGTGACGCTCCATCCGCCCGATCAGCCGGGCGGCTGCACGCGCCCGGCGGTCGAGCAGCCCGGCGCCGACCGGCTCCCCGGAAGCGGTGCGCAGGCCCCTTCGCCCGAGCTGATCGATGACGGTTCCGGCGAGCGCGACGTTCGTCTCCTCGATGGTCGCGCCGGGCTGGACGAGCGCGCGGACGACCGGGCAGCGGAGTTCATCCGCCCGGGCCTGAAGCACGCGGCCGGCCTCGTCGTCGGGGTCGAGCGTCGTCACGAGAACCGCGCCGGGCTTCAGGACGCCCACCTTCTCTCGGGCGATCGCCGCGCGCGTGTCGCCGAGGATTTCCGTGTGCTCGAGCCCGATGTTGGTCACGACGGCTATCTCGCCCGCGACGACATTCGTTGAATCGAGCCGTCCGCCCAGGCCGACCTCGACGACGGCCCATTCGACGCGGGCGTCGCGAAAGATCCCGAAAGCCGCCGACGTCAGCAGGTCGAACCATGTCGCATCCTTGGCCGCCGTGCCTTCGCGGCGCGCCGTCTCGTAGGCGTCGAGGGCGCGTGTGAGAGCCGCAGCCAACGTCGATCCGTCGACGTCGGCGCCTCGCAGGCTCACCCGTTCCGTCACCCGCTCGACATGCGGCGAGGCGTAGCGGCCGACTCGAGTTCCTGCCCCGGTCAATGCGGCCTCGATCAGCGCGGAAACAGACCCCTTGGCCTTGGTGCCTGCCACATGAACCGACCGGAAGCTTTTGTGCGGCTCGCCGAGCCGCGCAGAAAGGTCCTGCATCGGCGCGAGGCCGACCCGCATCGGGCGGCGCGGTCGACGCTCCCAGTCGGTCAGCGCGTCGAGCCGCGCCATCGCCTGTGCAAGGTCTTGGTTTTCAAGGTTCGCCGACATGTCCCGCGAATAAGCGCTGGGCAGGCAGTTTGCCAATGCCGGATTTAGATGAGAGCGGAAGGTGAGTGATTGATGCGACGCTCCTCGCCGCGTCAGGCGACGCGGATTACCTGCTCCCCCAGATCGAACCGTCCGTCCGGGCTGCGGATGGTCGCGTTGATCCGGTCGCCCGGTCGAAGATATTCCCTCCGGCGGCCCTGCGACTTCAGGAACAGCCTCCAGAATTGCCGCTCGGGCAGAAGTTGGACGATCCGCCGGATCGGCGGGCGCGGAACTCGTAGAGCGCAGCCGGAAGGAGTGCCCGTCAGTAGCACGTCGCCCGCGTCGATGTCGGCGAAGGTCGTGAGCTCGGTAATCGTCTCGGCCGGCTTGAACACGAGGTTGGCCGTGCTGTCGCTCTGGCGGGTGACGCCATTGACCGACAGGCGAAGATCCAGCCGGTCGAGTTCGCCGAACTCGTCCGGCTCCGGAATAGTCAGCCACGGCCCGATCGGACAGAAGCCGCGATAGCTCTTGCCCTTGAAGAATTGCGTCTGCGGCAATTGCACATCGCGGGCGCTGAAATCGTTGGCGATCACGACGGCGAAGACATAGTCCTTGAGCGACGCGGCGGTGACCGTGAGCGGCGCCCGGATCGGACGCCGGAACACCAGCGCGAGCTCGATCTCGTAGTCGAGCAGCGCGACATGTGGCGGTCGCTGCACGGCGCCGATCGCGCAAGTGATCGAGGCGTCGGTCTTGGTGAAGAACATGTTGAACGCTTTCGCGTCCGGGTCCATGCCCGACTCGATCATGTGCCGCCGGTAGTTCGCGCCCTGGCAGAATACGCGGCACGGCGCCGTGACCGGCGTGAGTATTTTTACCGAATCGAGGGCGAGGGACGGCTCACGTTTTCGCGCCTCGCGCCAGTCGGCCTCGCCCCGCTCGATCAGGGCCGCAGTGGTCGGATAGTCGTCGAGGAGCGGCGCCACTCCGTTTGACAGGACGACGCCCCAATGCGCGGCCGAGCCTTTTTCGAAGCGAACGAGATTGGTGGGCATGATCTATTGGATCCTTCTCTGATGGAAGCGGCGCTCAGCGCGAGCGTTGGGGAGGTTGTCGAATCGGGCGCATCGAAAACGCGTTCGGCGATCGCGTTCGCCTCCTTCGAGGCGACGCCCAGCGCGCGCAGGATCGCCTCGATCGCGGCCGGCGCGTCCGAAGGCGACAGGCGACGCTCGCCCGCCGCGCGCATCGCCTGAAGCACGATGCCGGACACGATGTCGAAGCCCAGCTCTTGCGTGACGGCGCCGAGGCGGCCCTTCGCCGCAGCCAGCCGCAAATCCTCGCGCAGGTTGGCCCGAGCGGCGCCGGCCACGGACGGCAGCGCCCAGGCGGCGCGTGCGGCGAGGCTGCCCCAGGACGGGTTGCGCAGCGCCTCGCGGAGGAATGCGGCGCAGCCGGCCGCGATGCGCTCGATGGGATCGGCCAGTTGTAGCCGGAACGGCTGGAGGAGGTCGTCGAGCTCCTGAGCGAGTTCGTCGGCGATCGCCGCCTGCAGGTCCGTGAGGTGCTCGAAATGCACGTAGAACGTGCCCTTCGCCACGCCAGCCTCGCCGACGAGATCCTCGATGGTGACCGCTTCCACGGCCCGCTCCGCATAGAGCGCCCGCGCCGCCTGCATGAGTTGCGCGCGCGTCTTGGCGCGGCGGTCACGGCCGATTTCGGCGCGCCGGGCGAGGTCGATCTTGGCCATGGGGTCCCTCTTTTTTCAAATTGCCGTGTTTTTCATATTGACTAATTAGTCGAAATGACTGAAAAGGTCAACACCAAAGTTTGTCCGGCCTTGCCGGATTCGGGAGGAACGAGAATGCTAAAGGAGCAAAGCGGAAATTTCGCCCTGCCATCGAACTGCCAAGTCGCCATCGTCGGCGCCGGTCCGGTCGGGCTCATGATCGCCAACCTGCTTGGCGCGGCCGGCGTCGAGGTCGTCGTGCTCGAGCGAAACCCCACGCTGCTCGGCCTGCCGCGCGCCATCGCCTACGACGCCGAGACCTTGCGTCTGTTCTCTCAGGTCGGGCTGTTCGACGCGATCGCCTCGGGGCTCATCCCGGACCCGAAGGTCGTCTATGTGAACGAGCGCGGCCGCACGCTCATGGAGATGGAGCCGCCGCGCAGCCCCTTTGGCCATTCGCCGCTCGGCACCTTCTACCAGCCGACCTTCGAGCGCGTGCTCCTCGCAGGCGTGGGGCGGTTCGAGACGGTTCAGACTGCGTTCGCCCATAACGTGACCGATCTCATCCAGGACGAGGCCGGCGTCACCCTCAGCGTCGCGGCGCCCGACGGCGAGCGTCTGTTGCGCGCGAAATTCGTCGTGGCATGCGATGGCGGCGCCAGCACGATGCGCGACAAGATCGGCGTGCGCATGCTCGGCTCGACCTACATGCAGCGCTGGCTGGTGGTCGACGCAAGGATCGAAAACCACGGCGTCGACAAGATCACCTTCCGTTGCGATCCGCAGCGTCCATCGGTGCAGTTGCCGGCGGTCGGCTCGCGCGTCCGCTGGGAATTCATGCAATTGCCCGGCGAAGACGCCGACGACCTGGTGCGCGACGATAAGGTCGCCGCCCTCCTCGCGCCTTTCGTCGCCTGGGCCGACGTCGAGATCGAACGAAAGACCGTCTACGCCTTTCACGCGCGGGTCGCCGATCGGTGGCGCAACGGCAGAATGTTCCTCGCCGGCGACGCAGCCCACCTGATGCCGCCTTTTGCCGGCCAGGGCATGAACGGCGGCATGAAGGACGCCGCCAATCTGGCGTGGAAACTCGCCTCGGTCCTTGCTGGGAACGCGCCCGCGGAGATTCTCGACACCTACGAAGCCGAACGCGCGGACCATCTCCGGGGGATGGTCAAACTGTCGCGCCAACTCGGCGCGGTGATCATGCCCACCAATCGAGCGATGGCGAGCCTGCGCGACGCCGCCTTCGCCTGCCTTAACCTCTCGAGCGACTTCCGCACCTTCGTGCGCCAGGGCGGGCTCATCCCGCCGCCGCACATCTCGCGCAGCGCGCTCACCGCCAGCGGCAAGGACAGGCTGATCGGCCAGATGCTGCCGCAGCCGGAGGTCTTGTCGGCAGAAGGACGGACGCCGCTCGACCGGTTTCTGTCCTGTCACCAATGGGTGGCGCTCGGCGTCGGCGTCGATCCCGCTTCCGCTATGTCCGGGCGGGACCGCTCGATCCTCGACGCCCTCGACGCGCGCTTCATCTGCCTCAACGGAAGAGCCGGCAGCGCCCGGACGTTGTCTCTGCAGTGCGACGACCAAAACTTCGCCGGCTGGGCGAAGCGCCACGCTGTCGAAGGCGTCCTTGTCCGGCCCGACAGGTTCATCGCCGAACGACTGCGCGGAAGTGGCGACCTGCAAGTCCTCGCTCGCTTTTCGCCGTCGCGCGCTCCGGCTCGCGAGCGCGTGGAAGCCCTGCAACATTGAATCGGAGAACACTCATGTCCCAGGCTGCAAAATTCGAGGGCGGGCCGGGCGCGATCAAGCTGCCGCGCAGCTCCGCCCCGCTGGTCAAGGCGAACGAACTCGTGTTCGTTCACTTCGAGCGTCCCGACCTCGACCGCGCCGAGCGCTATCTCAGCGACTTCGGCCTCGTCGTCGCATCGCGCGACAGCGACGTCATGTTCCTGCGCGGGGCTGGGTCGCTGCCGTTTTTTTACCGCGTCACCCGTGGCGCGAACGCCCGGTTCCTGGGCCTCGGACTTTCGGTACCGACGCACGAGGACCTCCAGATCCTGTCGAACGCCTTCGGTCGGCCCATGGAAAAGTCGGATGCTCCGGGCGGTGGGTCCGTCGTCCGCCTGCGCGATCCCGAAGGTCTTGCAGTAGACGCCATGCACGGCTTTGCGCGCCGCGAATCGTCGCCGCTTCGGCCGACCATCGAACACAATTCGCCGAACAATATCGTTCGGATCAACGACACCCAGCGACCCGCGCTCGAGCCGCCGCAGGTGACCAAGCTCGGCCATCTCGTCCTCGAAACGCCGAACTTCAATGCTTCGGCGCGATGGTACATGGACACGTTCGGCTTCATCCCGTCGGACGTGATGTGCCTGCCCGACGGCGCGCCAGTCGGCGCCTTCATGCGGCTCGACCGCGGCTCCGTCCCCACGGACCATCACACTGTGTTCGTCGCCACGGGGCTCGAGTCGAAGGTTGACCACGTGGCGTTCGAGGTCGTCGATCTCGACGCGGTCGAAATGGGCCAGCAGGTTCTGATGGCGAGGCGCTACCGCCATGCCTGGGGCGTCGGGCGCCACCTGCTCGGCAGCCAGATTTTCGACTACTGGCGCGATCCCTGGGGGCAGAAGCACGAGCACTACGCCGACGGCGATGTGTTCGACGCCTCCGTGCCGGCCGGCTACCATCTGATGGATCGCGCCGGCCTCTACCAGTGGGGGCCGGATCTCCCCGGCGACTTCGTCGACGCACGCCTGACGCCGCGGCGCCTCTGGGGCCTGCTGCGCAGGGCGATGAAGGACCGCAATCATCTGAAGACGATGATGGGCCTCAAGGCGGCGATGTCGCAACCGGTCCGCGAATGGCGCCGCTGACCGGTTTTCGCCGGGGGAGCGCCGTAAGCTTTGGCGCCGTCCGCGAGCCAGCGGAACGTCCTGGAACGCAGCAGGAAGGCCGTCGGTCCCCCGGGGAAGGAAACCGCACGCCCCGCGGAAGCCAAAGGAACGCCGGGGGAAGCAAAAGGAACGCCAGGGGAAGCCAGATCCGTTCATGATTCTCGCTTTTTCAACGGCTTACGCCAGATGTGGAGAGTTTCCGCGCTTTGCGCTCGGCCCTGTCATGCGGCGACGCCGCTGATCGAGATGCGCCGGTCCAAAGATCAACCATGAGCTACTACGACTCGCCTCCGGCCCGGACCCGCCGCGTCGCGCCTCGATCGCTCCAACGCGAGCGGCGGCTTCGACAGAACGGAACAAGCGACGGCCTCCTTGAGCAGGCTCCTTAGAACATATAAAGAACAGCACAGCGAAAATGTCAACACATACCCTCTCGAGCGGCTCTGGAGCGTCGTCCCGCGGCTACAATGGCTCGCCGAGGTGGGGGCCCGTGTAGGCGCGACCGCTGGTCGCGCCAGCCGCGCTCATCGCGCGCGGCTACAGCGGCGTCGGCGTGGGGCCCGTGTAGGCGCGACCGCTGGTCGCGCGAGCCGCGCTCATCGCGTGCGGCTACAGCGGCGTCGGCGTGGGGCCCGTGTAGGCGCGACCGCTGGTCGCGCCAGCCGCGCTCATCGCGTGCGGCTACAGCGGCGTCGGCGTGGACCCGTGTAAGCGCGACCGCTGGTCGCGCGAGCCGCGCTCATCGCGCGCGGCTACAAGGGCGCCCGCCAAAGTCGATCTGCAGCTGCCGGCCGGCCGCCGTCTCAAAGCGGATCGTGGCGCGCCTTAGACTAGCTAAGCTTAGCTAGACCCGCCCCGGCGCGGCGCGTCTGCGGCGACGCGCGGCTGCGTTCACGGGCTCCTGCGGCGCCGGGAGGTCGATCTTGCGCGCGAGGTTCGGGAAGGCGTCCGTCTTGTTGGGGATCGCCATCGCCGCGACGAACAGGTTCTGGAAGTTCGGCTCGATCGCCGTCTCGATCTTCTCGATTTGCCGCACCACGCGCTCGATCTCCGCCCGCGCGGCGAGGTTCAGGAGCGCGATGCGCGCCCCGGTTCCGGCGGCGTTGCCGGCGCTCGCGACCTTGGCGAGATCGCAGTCGGGGATGAGGCCGAGCGTCATCGCATAGACGGGATCGATCTGGGCGCCGAAGGCGCCGGCAAGGGTTATGCGCTCCGCCGCCTCGCCGCCTCGCCGCTCAACGACCAGCTTCGCGCCTGCGTAGAGGGCGGCCTTGGCGAGCTGGATCGCACGCACGTCCGTCTGGTAGACGAGCAGCCTCGGCGGCCCATCGTTCAGCACATAGGCGAAGGTGCGGCCGACCAACTCGACGCGCGGATTGCGGGCGGCGAGCGTCCCGTCGATGACGCCGTCCTGCGAGATGATCCCGGAAAGGTACATCTCGGCGATAGCCTCGATGATCCCCGAGCCGCAAACTCCGGTGACGCCGATGTTTGCCGTCGCTTCGGCGAAACCCGGCTCCTCCGACCAGAGGTCGCAGCCGATCACCTTGAAGCGCGGCTCAAGGGTCACCCGATCGATGCGGATGCGCTCAATCGCCCCGGGCGCCGCGCGCTGACCGCAGGAAATCTGGGCGCCTTCGAAAGCCGGGCCGGTCGGCGAGGAGCAGGCGAGCAGACGCGCGCGGTTGCCGAATACGATTTCGGCGTTGGTGCCGACGTCGACGATCAGCCTCAGTTCGTCTCCGAGATAGGGCCCCTCGGCCAGCACGACCCCCGCCGTATCGGCGCCGACGTGCCCGGCGATGCAGGGCAACGCATAGACGAAAGCGCCCGGCGCGACGTCGAGACCCAGTTCCCGGGCCGGCGCATCGTAGGCGCCGTCGATCGTCAGCGCGAAGGGCGCGCCGCCGATTTCGGTCGGATCGAGCCCGAGCGCCAGATGATGCATGATCGGATTTCCGACCAGCGTCGCCTCGACAATCTCGCTGCGCGCCACTCCCGCCTGAGCCGCGGCTTCCCCGATCAGCGCGTTCATCGCTTCGCGGACCGCGCGGGTGAGCTCCGTGTCGCCGCCAGGGTTCATCATCACATAGGAGACGCGGCTCATCAGGTCTTCGCCGAAGCGGATCTGCGGATTCATTGCGCCGACCGAGGCGACCACCGCGCCGGTCGCAAGGTCGCAGAGATAGGCGGCGATGGTGGTCGAGCCGACGTCGATGGCGACGCCGAAGGCGCGCTCGGCGAAGCCGGGGAAGATCGCGACGATGTCGCGGCCCTTGCGCACAGCGGCGGTCGCCTTCCATCCCCCCGAACGGAGATTCTTCTGCAGGTTCTTGAGCGTGGCGAGGTCCGCTTGCGCATCGACGACGCCCCATTGCCCGGCGAGCGCCTCCTGCAGGCGGCGGAAATCGCTCGACGGCTCCCGCAGGTTCGGCTCGCGGACCTCGACGTAATGCAGCCGCACGACCGGATCGATTTCGATCGGATGCTCCTCGGCGCGCTTGCGCACCACCTGCCGGTGGACCTGGCTCTCCGCGGGCACGTCGACGACGAGGTCGCCGCAGACTTTTGCCTGGCAGCCAAGACGGCGGCGGGCCGCGAGGGCTCCACGCTTATCGGCGTATCGCTGTTCAACCTCGTTCCAGGCGCTCGTGTGTTCGGCGCGCGAAGCGATCGCGTGCTTGGCGAACTGCCCCTGGGCGACTTCGATCTGGCAGCGCCCGCAGATGCCGCGCCCGCCGCAAACCGAATCGAGATCGACGCCGAGCGTGCGCGCCGCGGCGAGCAGGCTCGTTCCGGCCGCGAAGTCGCCCCGCTTGCCCGATGGCGTGAAGACGACGCGATAGGCGCTCAAAGCAAATTCTCTGATTCGGTTTCGGACGAGGCGCTCGGGACGCCCCAAGGGCCTCCCGCCCCCCTCGCGGGGGCGGAACGGCATGGGGGGTCACGCCGCGCTTTTTGATTTGGTCTATTGAACAGAACAGCCGGAAAGTATGGCGCGACCTCCCTCCCTAACCCTCCCCCGCAAGGGGGGAGGGAACGCGCTCGGCGATCGATGAGCAATTGATCCGGAAATTTCATCATGCCTTGCCTCGGCGCCGCCCCTCGCGTCGGCCGCCGGCCGGTTCGCCGCCCGCCGACGGCTCGCGGTACTTGCGGATCCAGGCGCCGCAGTTCGGGTCGTGTCCCATCACGACGTCGGCCGCTAGGATCGCCTGGATATCCTCGGCGTGCAGCGGATTCATAATCGCCGAGGTGAGGCCCGCGCCGATCATCATCGGCAGGAACGAGGCCGCCAGCCCGCGCCTGTTCGGCAGGCCGAAGGAGAAGTTGGAGGCGCCGCAACTGGTGTTGACCCCGAGCTCGCCGTGCAGGCGGCGCAGAAGATGCATCAGCCGGGCGCCGGCGTCGTTGATTGCGCCGACCGGCATCACCAGCGGATCGACGACGACGTCCTCGCGCCGGATCCCGTGATCCATGGCGCGCTCGACGATCTTCTTGGCGACCGCGTAACGCACGTCCGGATCCTCGGAAATGCCCGTCTCGTCGTTGGAGATGGCGATGACGGCCGCGCGGTATTTCTTCACCAGCGGCAGCACCCGCTCGAGCCGCTCGTCCTCGCCGGTGACCGAATTGACGAGCGGCTTGCCCTTGTAGACAGCGAGCCCGGCCTCGAGCGCCTCGACGATCGACGAGTCGATCGACAGCGGAACGTCGACCGTCTCCTGCACGATCTTGACGCATTCGGCGAGGATGCGCGGCTCGTCGGCCAGCGGGATGCCGGCGTTGACGTCGAGCATCTGCGCGCCCGCCTCGACCTGGGCGATCGCCTCAGCGACCACCCGGTTGTAATCGCCCGTCGCCATCTCAGCCGCGAGCTGCTTTCTGCCCGTCGGGTTGATCCGCTCGCCGATCATGACGAAGCGGCGCTCGAAGCCGATGACGACTTCTTTGGAGGCGGAGGAGACGAGGGTGTCGGTCATGGGGACAAAAGTCCATCGCGAGAGGAAAGCCGCGCCTCGTTCCTTCTCCCCGCTTGCGGGGAGAAGGTTAGGATGAGGGGCCGGGCGGCAAGCCACGGCGGCAAATCGCCTCGCCCCTCACCCCAGCCCTCACCCCGCAAGCGGGGCGAGGGGGCTATTACGGCCTGAACTCATCCCCCCTCCAAACTCTCGAACGGCTGCATGTTCGGGACGAACGATCGCCGCCAGGGGGCTCGGCCGCTCAGCACGCCGGATTCGGCGACGATTTCGGCGACCGTCCGACTCTGCCGGTAGGCCATGACATGGACGCCGGCCACCCCTGGCTCTTCGCGCAAAGCCTGGATCATCTCGACGCAGATCCGCTTGCCCTCGGCCTTCTGGTCGGCCGCGCCTTCGAGCCGCGCAAGGACGGCGTCCGGGATATGGACCCCCGCAACGCTGGCGCGCATCCAGCGGGCCGCCCTGGCCGAGGCGAGCGGACCGACGCCGGCCAAGATGAAGCAGCGTTTGTCGAGCCCCATATCGCGAGCGCGCGCCATGAAGGCGCGGAACATCGTGAGGTCGAAGCAATATTGCGTCTGCACGAATTGTGCGCCGGCGGTGATCTTCTTCGCGAGCCTCAGCACGCGGAAATCGATCGGCGGCGCGAAGGGGTTTTCGGCCGCGCCGAGAAAGACGCGCGGCGGCGCCGTCAGCCTGCGGCCAGACAGGAACCGGCTCTCGTCGCGCATCGCGCGGATGACGGTCAGCAGCGAGATCGAATCGAGATCGAAGACGGGTTTGGCCTCGGGGTGGTCGCCGCATTGCACGCCATCGCCGGTGAGGCACAATACGTTGCCGACCCCGAGCGCCGCCGCGCCGAGCACCGCGCCCTGGATGGCGATGCGGTTCGAGTCGCGACAGGAGATCTGCAACACCGGCGAATAGCCGATGCGCGTGAGGATCGCGCAGACGGCGACGCTCGACATGTGGCAATGGGCGCCCGAGCCGTCGGTCGCGTTGATGCCGTCGACCCAGCCTTCGAAGGCTTCCGCCGCCGCCCGCACCTCGTCGGCGTCGGCCGAGTCGGGCGGGCTCAGTTCGGCGGTGACGGCGAATTCTCCCCGCCTCAGCACCCGTTCGAGCCGGCCGCGCGATGAATGGCCCGGGAGGTCGATCAGCGGCGCGGACGGATCGGCCCCGAGGTCGTGCGCATGGGGCCCGGCGTTCATGCCGGCGCCGATTCGCGCGCCAGGCGCAGCCAGGTCGACGACCCTTTTCGCGCATGATCGAGTGGCGGCAGGATCTCGGCGATCCTGGCGCCGCCGCGCATGGCGAGGCTGCCCTCGTAGGCTTTCAGCCACACGCAGGGCATCCTCGGATAGACTTCGCAATTGCCGTCAGCGCGGACGCCGCCGCAAGGCCCATTGCGCATCGCCTTGGGGCAGTTCATCGGGCAGGACATGCCGGTCTTGGACAGGACGCAGTCGCCGCACATGCGGCAGTCGAAGAAGAAGCCCTTGACGGCCGCTTCGAACGCGGCGGCGGGCCGCTCGAGCCGATCGTAGCCGATGCGGGCGAAGATGGGCGCCGCGCGCCTGAGGGCCGCCTCGAAACGCGCGTAGACCCGCTCGATCAGCGCAGCATGGCGCACGCTCCACAGCCTCACGCGAGGATTGCGTTGCGGCGGCGGCGGCTTGCCGCGCGGTTCGAAGGCGGAGGGGACGAGCCGCGTCACGGCGGCGCTTCACGCCCGTCGTGCCTGGCGAGGACCGCGAGTCGGTGAGTGTCGTACTCCGCCTCGAGCCGGGCCGCAGCCGTTTCGGCCTCGCTCTCGAGATCGTCGCTGCAGGCGACGGGCTGGCTGCGCCGCCAGTTGGCGAGATAGTCGTCTGCCCCTTTCGTCTTGGCGTGCATCGCCGCGAGGTCGATCGCGCGGAGGAAGCGCTTGGACAGCTCGCGCTTGGCGGCTTGGCGTCCCGATTTGACGATGACCTGGCTCGGGATGTCGCGCCAGTAGACGGTGATCAGGCTGGCCATGGCTGCGTCCTTTCGGTCGAGTCGCCCTGCGTCTGTTCGTGCAGGAACCGTTCTAGGCCGCCGAGTCCGGTGAAGCGCCGCTCATAAGGGAGGCCGAGCTTCGCCGCGGCCGCCTCGGCCTTAGCCGTCGTCTCCGGATCGTCGACCTGCGCGAGATGGACGACGCGACGGTAGGCGTGGAAGTAGTCGTCACGCAATTGAGGGAAGCGGTCGAGGCCGAGCCCCTTGAAGACGAGCGTGTCGAAATGACGGGCGAGGAAGTCGGTCAGGTAGAACGTGCCGGGTTCCTCCTCGGCGAGCGCGGCGAACGTCTCCTCGCCCGCGTAGAAGGCGTAGCAATGCGCGCCCGCGATCCGCTTGACGCCTTCCTCGCCCAGGACCCGATCGAGCCCGCCGCCGGTGCCGCAATCGCCGTAGAGGCACAGGATCTCGTCGTAAGCAGCGCGATTGGCGCGGATCTTCGCCCTCATCGCCTCGGGAATCCGCTCCGGCCGGTTGTGCAGGCTCGCGGGGAGGCAGGTCAGGTCGACCCAGTCGAGCCTGAGGGCCAGCACCTCGCGCGCCAGCGCGCCGCAGGCGATGACCAGGACCTTACGGGGGCCATTTTTGCGGCGGGGATAGCTTGCTTCGACATCGAGCTTGTCATCCCCGCGAACGCGGGGATCCAGATCGCGGGCCGCCGTCGCTTGTCGCGACGAAGCAGCACCGACGTCAAGCGTCCGAGGCGGCTCTGTGGACCCCCGCTCGCGCGGGCGTGACAATTTCCGGCTTACGGGCGCGAGAGCCATGGGATTGCGAGCCTCCGGGCGTCTCAACCGTTACGCCTGCGCGACCGCCTGCGCTGTCCCCTGCCGGCGGGCAAGCAGTGTTTTGGCGGTCTCGACCGCGACCGCCGCGTCGCGGCAATAGGCGTCGGCGCCGATCGCTTCGGCGAAGGCTTCGTTGAGCGGCGCTCCCCCGACCAGCACAATATGGTCGTTGCGGATGCCTTTTTCCTTCAGCGTGTCGATGACGACCTTCATGTAGGGCATGGTCGTCGTCAAGAGCGCCGACATGCCGAGGATTTCCGGCTGATGCCGCTCGATCGCCTCGAGATATTTGTCGACGCTGTTGTTGATGCCGATGTCGAACACCTCAAAGCCGGCGCCCTCCATCATCATGGAGACGAGGTTCTTGCCAATGTCGTGGATGTCGCCCTTGACGGTGCCGATAACCATCGTGCCCATCTTCGGCGCTCCCGTCGCCGCGAGCAGCGGCCTCAGGATCGCCATGCCGGCCTTCATCGCATTGGCCGACATGAGCACTTCCGGGACGAACAGGATGCCGTCGCGGAAGTCGATCCCGACGATCCGCATCCCCTCGACCAGCGCCTTGGTCAACACGTCGTAGGGCGACCATCCGCGCTCGAGAAGGATCTGCACGCCCTCCTCGATCTCCTCCTTGAGGCCGTCGTAGAGGTCGTCGTGCATCTGCTCGACGAGTTCGTCGTCGGAGAGGGTTCGAAGGTCGAGTTCGTCGTCCGCCATCGGCAATTCCCATCACATTCGCGCGAACACTATGGGGATGGAAGTTCCCCTGAGAAGCATAATAAAACAGCGCCGGCCCAAGTTTTTGCAATTCGTTCAATTCTGTGGTCCGCGGGGATACCTCACGGGATCCGCAGGGCTGTGCCGAGACCGTCGACACGAATGTCGTCTGAGTTCCATCGCGGCGTCCTCCCAAAAGCCGGCGAACGCGGCGGAGGACGGGACGAAAGGCGAGCGTCCGCTCAGGCGACGCGGACTGCCTTCTCCGCCTTGTACAGCGCGCGGTAGCGACTGAGCCGCGGTGCGTAAACTGCGGCTCTCTTCGCATCCGGTTCGAAGGCGCGCTGGGTCGGCGGGCGCGCGCAAACGCTATCGAGGCCTCCCGCGTCCGCCGCCAGCATGCCGAGCCGCGCCGCGCCGAGCGCCGCTCCCGCCTCGGCTCCCTGCGCGAGGTCTATCGTCAGGCCGGTGACGTCGGCGATCATCTGTCCCCAGAGCTCGGAGCGCGCTCCGCCGCCGACGAGGAGGGGCCGAACGGGCCGGGCGCCGGCGGCGTCGAGCACGTCGACTGCGTCGGCGAAGGAGAAGGCGACGCCCTCCATCACCGCGAAGACGAGCGCGTCGGCGCCGTGGTTGGCGCGCAGTCCGGCGAACATGCCGGTCGCCTCGGCGTCGTTGTGAGGGGTTCTCTCGCCACTCAGGTAGGGCAGGAAGACGGGGGCAGAGGCGACCGCGCTCTCCGAGCGGGCGAAGGCGTCCGCGCCGGCGACGAGGGCGCCGATGTCGCGCTCCCGTCCGAGGACGCCCGCGATCCACGACAAGGCCGCGGCCGCCGACAGCATCACCGACATGCCATGCCAGCGGTCGGGGAGGGCATGGCAGAAGGCATGCAGGGTCCGTTCGGGAAGGCTTATGAAACGGTCGGTGACGGAGAAGACGACGCCCGACGTCCCGAGCGAGACGAAGCCCGATCCCGGTTCGGTCGCGCCGACGCCGATGGCGGAAGCCGCATTGTCGCCGCCGCCGCCGGCGATCGGAATCCTCGGCCCTTCGAGGCCCCAGGCTTTCATGGTCGCGGGCGAAAGATGCGCCGAGACCTCCGATCCCTCGACCAGCCGCGGCATGGCGGCCAGCGACAGCCCAGTCGCGGCGAGAAGATCCTCGTCCCAGCGCCGCCTGCCGACATCGAGCCATGACGTCCCCGAGGCGTCGGACATTTCCGACACCGCTTCGCCGGAAAGCCGCAGGCGGACGTAATCCTTCGGCAGGAGCACGCGCCTCGTGGCTTTCGCGATCTCCGGCTCGTGCGCGGCGACCCACAGCATCTTCGGGGCCGTGAAGCCCGGCATGACCAGATTGCCGGTGCGTTTTTCCACATCGGGGACGCGGCGCTTGAGCTCCAGACATTCGACGAAGGAGCGGACGTCGTTCCAGAGAATCGCGGGGCGGAGCGGCTTGTCGTTTCCGTCGAGCAGGGTCGCGCCGTGCATCTGCCCGGAGAGGCCGACGCCGGCGAGCGCCGCAAGGCCCGTCGGCGCCTGACGGCGGATCGCCGCGACCGTCGCCTCAACTCCGTCGAACCAGTCGTCCGGGTTCTGCTCGCTCCACAGGGGGTGGGGGCGCGCGACAGCGAGCGGGGCGGAGGCCTCGGCGACCACGCGCTGATTGGCGTCGATCAGCAGGGCCTTGACCGACGATGTGCCGATGTCGAGCCCGAGATATGTTGCTTCTGTCCCTCGCGCCATGGCGGCCTCCCTGCCGTGCGGCGCCACCATAAGCGCAAAGTCGCGCCATGTCGCCGAGGCTTTGCGTCGCGGGCGAAGCAGCCTGCGGCCGGGGCGCACGAACAAACGCGCGCGTCATGCACGTTTCCGGAGGGTTTCGATGCATCCTATGGGAGGCGCCATGATCGATCTGCCTTCCCAGACGGAGATTCTCGTCGCCGGCTCGGGGCCGAGCGGCCTAGCGCTGGGCGCCGAGCTCCGACGCCTCGCTGCAGAAATCCCCGGCTGCTGCCGGGGCTTCGACTGCATGATCCGTTTTTTGAGTTCAGGCGACCTTGAGATTGCCCGCTGACGAGCGGCCGGTGCGTTTGTCGGGCACGATGTCGTACGCGAGCTTCTGGCCCTCGTTGAGCTCCCGCAAGCCGGCCCGTTCGACGGCGCTGATGTGGACGAACACGTCCTTGCCGCCGTCGTCAGGTTGAATGAAGCCAAACCCCTTTGTCGCGTTGAACCATTTTACGGTTCCCGTAGCCATAAAGTCTTCCTGCAGTGCAATTGGTCGAGCGAAAACGCGAAATGTCGCTTCCGCTATCGGTGCGGAAGCGTGCGTCGAGAAACGCGTAGCTTTGCCTTTCGTTAGCGGGGGAACGTGGTGAATATATGGCTCTGCGACTTTCGTCGCAGTTACGCTGGTCACACCCATCCGCCAGCGGCGTGAGCAATCTGGGCGCCGGCTTCATAATAGGCCTCCCGCAGCGCCGGCAGCGGCGGCGCGTCGGGCGCGGTGACGGGCAGCGGCAGGTCCTTCTCGGCGATTCGGCCGAGGATATGATCGGCGAGCACGCGCCCGAACTCCGTGCCCGGGCCGATGCCTCGCCCGTTGTAGCCGCAAAAGGTCACGACGTTGTCGGCGAGCCGATGGAAGCGCGGCACGGAGTCCGTAGTCATGCCGATCATGCCGTACCATTGATGCTCGAACGGCACCGGTCCGAGGCAGGGAAAGAGCTTCTTCAGCGCGCGCCGCGCCCAGGCGCGATGGATTGCAAAGCCCGCGCCGCGCAAAGCCCCGACGCTGCCGAACACCAGCCGCCCAGCGGGGTCGAAACGAAAGGAACTTAGTATCGTCCGCGTGTCCCAGCAGCCCTCGCGACCCGGGAGGATCGCGGCCTGAATATCGGCGTCGAGCGGCGGCGTAGCAAAATTGAAATAGGGCAGCCTGATCTGCTCGCGCCGCCCCTCGGGCCACGGCGGGCCGCCGTAGGCGTCGGTCGCCACTGCGACCCAATCCGCGATGACCGTTCCCTCGCCCGCTGTCAGCTTCCATTGTCCCCGAGTCCGCTCCGCCGCGCGCACGGGACTCTCGGCATGGATGACGGCCCCGGCGGCGATCGCCGCTCGCGCGAGGCCGCGCGCGTAAGCCAAAGGCTGGATGGTGCCCGCGCGCATGTCGATCAGCGCGCCGGCATAGGCGTCAGAGCCGATGCGGGCCGCGGCCTCAGCGGCGCCGAGCGCCCTCACCGGTGCGCCTCGCTCACCCCATTGACGCGCGCGTTCCTCGATCTCGGCCACCCCGGCGCGGCCGACGGCGCAATGCAGCGTCCCGTGACGGATCGGATTGCAGTCGATCCCGTATTTCTCGATGGTCTCCCAGACGGCGGCGGGTGCGTTTCCGAGCAGCGCCAGGGCCCGTTCGCCGTAGTCCGCCCCTAATGCTTTCAGCATCTCGCTCGGCAGGACCCACATGCCCGCGTTGACGAGGCCGACGTTGCGGCCCGCCCCGCCGAAACCGATTTCGACCGCTTCCAGGGCCACGACCTTCGCGCCCGACTCGGCCAGCCTTAGGGCGGCGGAAAGGCCGGTGTAGCCGCAGCCTACCACCGCGACGTCGGCCTTGGCCTCGCCCACGATCTGCGGCGTCGGCGGGGCCGGCGGAGCCGTCGCTTCCCACAGGCCGTGCGAAAGGGGGTCGTTTTGCATCGCGTTCCCAATCTTGCCTTTGAGCAACGATAGGCTGGCCGGGCTGTCCTTTCCACTTGCGTTCGCCTCGACGCCCTTGGAAAGCCGGAATAAAGATCGGCAAACGTTCCAACGAGAGACGAACAATGACCGGTTTCCATGGTCCAAGCCTCGGTCCCTTCCAGTGGGACGATCCGCTGCTCCTCGAAAGCCAGCTGACCGAGGACGAGCGCCTGATCCGCGATACGGCCCGGGAGTTCGCGGCCAAGGAGCTGAAGCCACGCGTAGAGCGCGCGTATCTCGAGGAGAAGACCGACCCAACACTGTTCCGCCTGATGGGCGACGCGGGGCTCCTCGGCCTGACCCTGCCGGAGGAATTTGACTGCGCCAACGCCGGATATGTCGCCTACGGCCTCGTCGCGCGCGAGGTCGAGCGCGTCGACTCGGGCTACCGCTCGATGATGAGCGTGCAGAGCTCGCTCGTTATGTATCCGATTTTTGCCTACGGCGACGACGCGCAGAAGCGCAGATATTTGCCAGGCCTCGCTCGCGGAGAACTCATCGGCTGTTTTGGGCTGACCGAGCCGGACGCGGGCTCCGACCCCGGCGGCATGAAGACGCGGGCCGAAAAGACCGCCGAGGGCTATCGCCTCACCGGGTCGAAAACCTGGATCAGTAATGCGCCGATCGCCGACGTGTTCGTCGTTTGGGCGAAGTCGGCGGCGCATGACGGAGAAATCCGCGGATTCATTCTCGAGAAGGGCATGAAGGGGCTTTCGACGCCCAAGATCGGGGGCAAGCTCAGCTTGCGCGCCTCGATCACCGGCGAGATCGTGCTCGACGGGGTGGAAGCGCCCGATGAGGCGCTCCTGCCGAACGTCTCCGGCCTCAAGGGGCCTTTCGGCTGCCTCAACCGCGCCCGCTACGGCATCGCCTGGGGCGCAATGGGGGCGGCGGAGGACTGCTGGATGCGGGCGCGCCAGTACGGTCTCGAGCGCAAGCAGTTCGGGCGCCCGCTCGCCGCGACCCAGCTCTTTCAGAAGAAACTCGCCGACATGCAGACGAAGATCGCCCTCGGGCTGCAGGGCGCGCTGCGCCTCGGGCGGCTGATGGACGAGGGCCGGGCGGCGCCCGAGATGATCTCGATGATGAAGCGCAACAATTGCGGAGATGCGCTTGAAGTCGCGCGGCTCGCCCGCGACATGCACGGCGGCAACGGCATCCAGATCGAGTATCAGGTGATGCGCCACCTGACGAATCTCGAGACGGTCAACACCTACGAGGGCACGCACGATGTGCACGCGCTGATCCTGGGGCGCGCGCAGACCGGCCTGCAGGCGTTTTTCTAAAGGCATGAGCCCGCTGTCCGGGGTCAAGGTCGTCGAACTCGCCCGCATTCTGGCGGGCCCGTGGATCGGGCAAACGCTGGCCGACCTCGGCGCGGACGTCGTCAAGGTCGAGAGCCCCGAGGGCGATGACACTCGTGGCTGGGGGCCGCCGTTTATCGAGACCGAGGGGGAGCGCGCTGCGGCCTATTTCCACGGCTGCAACCGTGGCAAGCGCTCGATCGTCGCCGATTTCAGGACCGAACGCGGGCGGGAGATCGTGCGGCGGCTCGCGGCGCGATCGGACGTGCTGATCGAGAACTTCAAGGTCGGCGGCCTGAAGAAATTCGGCCTCGACTACGACAGCCTTCGGTCGCTCAACCCGCGGCTCGTCTATTGCTCGGTCACCGGCTTCGGCCAGACCGGCCCTTACGCCGAGAGGGCCGGCTACGATTTCCTCATCCAGGGCATGTCGGGCTACATGGACGTGACCGGCGAGCCGGACGGCGAGCCGCAGAAGGTCGGCGTCGCCGTCTGCGACCTGTTCACGGGGCTCTACGGCGTCATCGCGATCGAGGCGGCGCTGATCGAGCGGCGGCGCACTGGCCGCGGCCAGCATATCGACCTCTCGCTGTTCGATACGATGGGCGCGATGCTCGCCAATCAGGCGATGAACTATCTCGCCTCCGGCGTCTCCCCGCGCCGCATGGGCAACGCCCATCCCAACATCGCCCCCTACCAGACGTTTCCGGTCGTCGACGGCTGGGTGATCGTGGCGGTCGGCAACGACGGCCAGTTCGGTCGGCTGTGCGCCGCGCTCGGGCTCGAGGCGCTCGCCGCGGACGCGCGCTTTTCGACCAACGCGGCGCGGGTTGCCAACCGGGCGGAACTGACGCGCGAGCTGACTGCGAAGATACGTCTCAGGAGCCGCAGCGAATTGCTCGCCGCGCTGGATAAGGCCGTCGTCCCGGCCGGGCCGATCAACACCGTCGCCGACCTCTTTGCCGATCCCCAGTTCGTCGCGCGCCGCATGCGTATCGATCCCGAAGGAATTCCCGGCGTTCGCAGCCCGATCGTCATGAGCGAAAGCGCGCTTTCGCTCGACCGCCGTTCGCCGAAGCTCGGCGAGCACGGCGCGGAGATCCTGCGCGAGATCGGGCTGGAATGAGAGCGTCCGCCTTGACGGCGCCTGGGCGCCGGCGCAAATCGCAGGCACAAGCGAGGTTTTTTTATGAGCTCCATTCGAAGCGTCTGCGTCTATTGCGGGTCGGGCGAAGGAAACGACGCCCGCTTCGGCGAAGCGGCCGAAGCCCTTGGGCGCATTCTGGCCGCCGAGGGTATCGGCCTCGTCTACGGCGGTGGCGGCGACGGCCTCATGGGCCGACTGGCGCGCTCAACGCTCGCGGCCGGCGGCTACGTGACCGGGATCATCCCCAATTTTCTCGTCCGCAAAGAACATGCCCTGACCGCCGCGCAGGAGATGCTGATCGTCGAGAACATGCATGAGCGCAAGCAGGCGATGTTCGACCGGGCTGACGCGTTCATCGCTCTGCCGGGCGGGATCGGCACGCTCGAGGAACTGGTCGAGCAGATGACGTGGGCGCAGCTTGAGCGCCACGCCAAGCCGATCCTTGTCGCCGACATCAACGGGTTCTGGCGCCCGCTGCTCGCCCTTTTCGCTCACATGCACGGCGCCGGCTTCATTCGCCGCGGCTTCGAACTCCGCTACCTGGTGGCGGAAAAGATCGAGGACGTCGTCCCCATGCTGCGGACGGCCGACCGGCAGCGGCGCGATCGCGAATCGAGCGGGGCGTCCGTGCGGAACATGTGAGGCAGCCCGCGCGTTCGAGCGCCGGACCGATTAATTTCACGTCAGCGCCGTCGGCCCACTTTTCCCAGACGCGATCAGTCCCCATTTCCTCGCTTATACTGGAGGGGCGTCGTTTATGGCATGGACTTGGACTGCGGTTGTGGCCGGCGCCTTGTGCGGCCTCGTGGCTCTCGTGGACGCGCAGGCGCAGGCCGCCGCTCCTTCCGCGGCGGCGGCGCGGATGGCGAAGGCGGCCAAAGCGACGACGGCGAAGCAACCGCCGAAACCCCTCCCCACCATCAAAGTGATGATCACCAATTCGAGACCGGCCAGTCTCGTCGAACTGCGAGCCTCGGTCAGCGGCGCCGCCAAGATGAAAAAGGTTCTGGGCGCGCTCAAGCCCGGCAAGCAGGCTTACGCCCTGATGCCCCGCGGCGACAATTGTGAGGTCGATCTGCACGGCGCGTTCGACGACGGCCAGACGATGGATTCGACCGGCGTCGACGTCTGCGCCGACAAGACATTCAATTTGACCGACTGAAGCCCTCCGGCGAACGCCGGAGGGCTTGCTCACAGAGCGCCGGTCACTTCTGGCCGAAGAGCTCGGCCACGTATTCCCAGTTGACGAGGTGGTCGACGACCGCCTTGAGGTAGTCCGGCCGGCGGTTCCGGTAGTCGATGTAGTAGGAATGCTCCCACACGTCGATGCCGAGGATCGGCTTGCCGCCGTGGACCAGAGGGTTCTCCCCGTTGGGCGTCTTGGTCGCCTCGACCTTCCCGTTCTTGAGTGTCAGCCAGCACCAGCCGGAGCCGAACTGGGTCACGCCGGCCTGGATAAGATCTTCCTTGGCTTTGTCGACCGATCCGAACGAGTCCTTGAGCGCCCTCTCGACCTCGCTTGGGATGTGGCCCCCGCCGTTCGGCTTCATCCACTTCCAGAAGTGGATGTGGTTGTAGTGCTGGCCAGCATTATTGAATACGGCTGCGTTCTTGCCGAACGAGCCCTTGACGATCTCCTCGAGGGACTTGCCCTCCCATTCGGTGCCTTTGAGCGCGTTGTTGCCGTTGTTGACGTAAGCCAAGTGATGCTTGTCGTGATGGTATTCCAGCGTTTCGCGCGACATGTACGGGCCGAGCGCGTCGTAAGCGTAAGGGAGATCTGGCAGAGAGAAACTCATGGGACAACTCCTTGGCGATGACGGTGATGTGCAGTGTACGCCGAAGGACAATACATCCTGTCGGAGGCGAAACTGTAGCGGCGCGCCTTCGGCGCCGCAACTCCGAGCGAGGCTCGGACAATCCAGGTCTCCGCTGGTCGCGACGGGTTGACGCAGCCTGTGGCGCTGACGGCCCTATTCGCATAATTTAACCGACAGCAGGAGGGCGCCATGTTCAAGCATCTTCTCATCCCCACCGACGGGTCCGATCTTTCGCGCAAGGCGGTGCTTTACGGGGTGCAACTGGCCAAGGAGTGCGGGGCGAAGGTCACGGCGCTCACTCTGGCGGAGCCCTATCACGTCGCTTCCATGGACGCGGTTCTGGTTTCGGTCGGCGAGGACGAATACGAAGAGGAGTCGCGCCGCATCGCCGAACAGGCGCTCGAGCAGGTGAGGATCGCGGCCGACGCGGCAGGCGTGCCCTGCGACACGATCCGCGAGGTGCACGACCAGCCCTACCGCGCCATCATCGACGCCGCCCACGCAAAAGGCTGCGACCTGATCGTGATGGCCTCGCACGGACGGCGAGGCGTGTCGGCGCTGCTGCTCGGCAGCGAGACGGTCAAGGTCCTGACCCACTCGACAATTCCGGTGCTCGTCTACCGCTGAACCGAGGCCGCGATTTCGGCGTTCGACGCCGGGCCTCATTCCGCGAGCGCGAGCCCGACGCCGCCTGCGGTCAGTTCGCGCCCCGCCGCCTTCGCGTCCTCGACCCGGTCGAGCCGCAGCATGGCCAGCGCCTCGCGCCCGCACGACGACCCGAGCGTGCCGACCGCAAGCGCGCCGTCGAGGACCGGCGTTCCCGGCGCCATCGGATCGGCCAGCATCTTTACGCGCGCCACCCGCTTGCGCGCCGTTCCGCGGTGCTTCATGCGCGAGACGACCTCCTGGCCGACATAGCACCCTTTGTCGAAATCGAGCCCATGAAGAAGGTCGAAATTGGCGTCGTGGGGGAAGGCGTCGCCATAGACGAAATCGACGCCGCCCTTCGGGATGCCGGCCCCGATGCGCAGCGCCTCGTAGGTCGGGGCGTGCTCGTCGCCGATCTGAAGCGCCGAGTTGCGCGGCATGATCGCCCGCCAGCCGAGACGGAGATCGCGCGGATCGACGTAGAACACGGAACCAGGCTGCTCGTCCGGCGCTTTCTCGCCCCAGAAAGCGACGACGGCGCGTTCCGCGCTCTCGTCGGCGACCGCCACTTTGGCGCGGAGCTTGTAGAATCCGAGCCGTCGCGCGAGATCGGCCGCCTGCCCCGCCGCGCAGTCGATGAGGAACGGGGCGCCCGCCTCTGAGGGAGCGCGGACGACCAACATGTCGAACAGGATCTTCCCTTGCGGCGAAAGAAGCCCGGCGTAGCAGGCCTCGCTCTCTTCGAGCCGCTCGACGTCGTTCGTCAGCAGGCCTTGAAGAAAGCCCGCCGCGTCTTCTCCGCCGACCGCGATGACGCCGCGGTCCTCGAGATGGGCGGCCTTCTTGGCCATGGCTGTCCTCCGGTCGCGCTTGCTATGCCGAGCCTGGTAAATTAGGCCGCTTGCGCTCCCGTTCAAGGAAAAGCGATGCGGCAAGCCTTCGATCTCGTTCTCGCCAACGGAACTGTGGTCAACCAGGACGGCGAGGGCTTACGTGACGTCGGGGTCCGCAACGGGCTGATCGCCGAGATCGGCGGCCTGTCCGCGGCCGCGGCGGGCGAGCGCATCGACTGCAAGGATTTGCATGTCCTGCCCGGCGTGATCGACAGCCAGGTGCATTTCCGCGAGCCGGGACTCGTCCACAAGGAGGATCTCGAGACCGGCTCGCGCTCCGCCGTGCTCGGCGGTGTGACCGCGGTGTTCGAGATGCCGAACACCGATCCGACCACGACGACCGCCGAGGCGCTCGCCGACAAAATGCGGCGCGCCAGAGGCCGCATGTATTGCGACTTCGCCTTCTGGGTCGGGGGAACCCACGAGAATGTCTCCGCCATCCCCGAACTCGAACGGCTGCCGGGCGCGGCGGGGATCAAAGTGTTCATGGGCTCGTCGACCGGTCGGCTGCTGGTCGCCGACGACGAGGGCGTGCTCGCGATCCTCAAGCGGATCACCCGCCGCGCCGCCTTCCACAGCGAGGACGAAGCCCGCCTGACCGAGAGACAGCCGCTGCGCGTCGCGAACGATCCGTCGTCGCACCCGATGTGGCGCGACGAGATCGCCGCTTTGCGGTCGACCGAGCGCCTGGTGCGGCTCGCGCGGGAGGCGCGGGCGCAGGTGCACGTGCTGCACGTCTCGACGCGCGAGGAGATGGAGTTCCTGAAGCAGGCAAAGGACGTCGCGAGCTGCGAGGCGACGCCGCATCACCTGACCTTGAGCGCCGACGACTATCCGCGCCTCGGGACGAGGCTGCAGATGAATCCGCCGGTGCGGTCGGCGGCGCATCGCACGGGGATCTGGCGCGGCCTGACGCAGGGCGTCGTCGACGTGATCGGATCCGATCACGCGCCGCACACGCTCGAGGAGAAGGCGAAGCCTTATCCCGAAAGCCCCTCGGGCATGACCGGGGTGCAGACGCTGGTCCCCATCATGCTCGACCATGTCAACGCCGGGCGGCTCACCCTGCAGCGCTTGGTCGACCTGACCAGCGCCGGACCGGCGCGCATCTTCCGCATTCTCGGCAAGGGCCGCATCGCCGCCGGCTACGACGCCGACTTCACCATCGTCGACATGAAGCGGTCCGAGACGATCCGCAATTCCTGGATCGCGTCGCGCGCCGGCTGGACGCCCTACGACGGCAAGAGCGTTACCGGCTGGCCTGTCGGGACGATTGTGCGCGGTCGTCGGGTGATGTGGGAGGGAGAGCTTGGGGCGCCGCCGTCGGGCGAGGCGGTGCGGTTCTGGTGAGGCGGACGACTTCCCTGCCAACCGGGAGGGCGGACTACGGGTCCCGCTGGAGACGAACCGTGAGTTGGCCTCCCATTTCCCGCGCCCGGGCGCACGGGTCAGCCTGTTCCGCGACATCGGAACCGCGTGGCGGCGCTTCCGCAGCTCCACCGAGACTGTCGCGTCGCCATCCGTCGAAGGATCGCAGGCTCTATCCAACAGCGCCGGTTGAGCCGGCCGGCTCCGGCAGCTTCGCGGCTCGGGAGCGGGGCTAGGGCACGGAGTGGACGATCACGGGTCCCGCCGTCGCGGTGGCCTGCCCGACGACGAACGGTGCGAGGTTTTTCTCGATCCAGGCAAGCGCGCGGCGGTTCGATTCCTCCGCCTCCTCAACCTTGTTGAAGATGCTGATCGCGGTCACCGTGTCGTCGGCGGCGTAGACCACGTAGTAGCCCATGAAACCGGGCACGCCGCTGACGATGGGCACCGCACCCTTGATCCGCTCGGCGAGCTGGTCGGCGGCGCCGGGCTTCACCCTCACCTGCCGGATTGCGGCGTACATGACATTCCTCCCTGCTTAAGACCTCACGCCTCAGGCTACGCCGCTTTCGCCCGCTTCTCTACCCGGGCGACCGCCATCTCCCTCTCGAAAACAGAGAACCGCTTGACTCGCCGCTCAGTCTCCCGGCGCCGGCAGCGCCTGCGCCGCCGGGCGCGACCGGCCGCTCGGCAGGGTCCTTTTCACCAGGCTCGAGGCGACGACCGCGCGCTCATTGGCGTAGGCCTCGTGATTGCGCTCGATCTCGGCGAGATCATAGAGATAGTTGACCATGAGACCGTAGGACTCTGCGATTCCCTTGTGCGAGAGGTCGCCCATCCAGTTGATCCGCTCGAGCCTTGCGCCGTTGCCGAGGTGAAATCGAGCGACGGGATCGATGATCCGGCCGTCGTCGCGCCTGGCTTTCAGAAAGTAATATGCCGAGAGCGGTTCGAGCGACGCGCGCAGCCGAGCGGCGCTCTCTGGCTTCTCCTGCCAGCGCTCGTCCTGCCCCGCCTCCCGCACGGATTTTGCGAGCTGCTCGACTGCCGGATCGTCGCAGACCTCGACCCAGGCGCGCAGCCCCGGAATCGGCGACAGCGTGACGAAGGTCTCGATGCGGGGCAACTCGCGTCGAATCTCCTCGACGACCTGCTTGATGAGAAAATTGCCGAAGGTGACGCCCGTGAGCCCCTGCTGGCAGTTCGAGATCGAATAGAATGTCGCCGCTCGCGCCTTGTCCCGACCGACATGCGGCCGCTTCTCGGCGAGCAGCGGGGCGATTGCGGCCGGCGGCTCCACCGTCAGCGCGACCTCGACGAAAATCAGCGGTTCGTCGACCAGCGCCGGATGGAAGAAGGCGTAGCAGCGCCGGTCCGATGGATCGATGCGCCGCCTGAGCTCGTCCCAGTCGCGGATTTCATGCACCGCCTCGTATCGAATGATCTTCTCGAGGATCGCGGCAGGCGACGACCAGTCGATCCGGCGGAGCACCAAAAAGCCGCGATTGAACCAAGAGTCGAAGAGGTGCTGAAAATCGCGATCGACGATCGCCAGGCCGCGATCGCCTCTGACGGCCTCGAGAAGATCGGCGCGCATCGCAACGAGAGCGGCGGTGCCGCCCGGGGCGCGATTGAGACGGCGGAAGAGTTCCTGCCGGCGCGGCTCGGAGGCGTAGTGGATCTCGCTCGCCGCCGATCCGCCGCCAGTCGCTCCGAAGCGCGCCACCGCGTCCTCGAGCCGACGCCGGTCCGGCCCGAAGCCGTCGGCCAGCGCCCAGAAGAAGGCGCCTTTGTCGGCGTCGGAAAGGTCGCGGTATCGAGCCAGAACCTCGCTCGCAAGCGCGATTCCGGAGGCTTCGCCGCGCCCGGTCAGAAGCGCCCCGCACATCTCGGCGAGCGTCCCGCCGTTCTCGGCGTCGCGCGGCCATGCGGTCAGTTTGAGCACCGATCGCCCGCGCTCGGCGATCGACGCCAGGAGATCGGAAAAGAAGGAGCCGTCCATGCTTGCCTGCCGCCCCACGCTCGCGCGCCCCAGTGAAACTCCCGGCCGGATAGTCACGCGCGATGGCGGATGAATCAAGGCCAACTGAGCCTGAACCAATGCGCCCAGAGTTCGCGCAGCCGGATTGCCCAAACGGCGTAACCGCCGAGCGCCAGCAGACAAATGAGCGTGATCGAACCCAGCGTCATGAGGAGGAAGGCGAAAGCGTCCGCTATCCGTGCGCCCCAGCCTTTTTCCGCCCGGGCGGGCTCGCCACGACCCCTTGGCTGCGACTCCAAGCTCGGCTTCGGGCGGTTTCGGCGAGGGAGCGGCGGCGGACGGCGCCGCCGGGGCGGCCGCCCAGACTGCGGGCTCATGATCGCCGCATTCGACAGCCAGCGCCTTCTTACGCTCGATAAGCCGGCGGGCGACATAATCGGTCACGGCGGCGACGATCCGCTCGATCTGCTGGGTCTCGGCGATCAGGACCCGCCCGTGCGCCCTGTCCTGAAAGAAACGGTAGGTTCGCCGGTCTCGCCCCATTTCGATGAAGGCGACCATGTCGAGAAAGAGGCGCGGACGCTCGCCGGGAGAGAGCATCAGATCGAACATGTCGACGTCCGGCGGCGTCTGCCGCACCACGGGTTTGAGCTCGCTTTCGAGCAGGGCAAGGCGCCCCATCTCGATTTCGCGCAGCTCCGCAATCGCCTGCGCCCGCTCGGCGTTCTCGACCCGAGCGCGTCTCACCGCAGCGACGAGATCGGATTTCTGCGCCTGCTCGGGCTTTTCCTCCATCGCACCGGTTCCAATTTTCTCTTGCCCCGCCGCCAGCAAACGGACTCGCGGATCGGGCCAAGCTAGCCCAATCGCCTCCGACACTTCAAACGGGCTCGAGCGCCATTGATCCTTCGCCGCCGAATCCCGATAATCGCTGTTCGAGCCGATCGCGGCCATGTGGAGTTTATTCGAGATGAGCGCCGCCGATCTCATGGATTTCTCGCCCGAGGTCGCCGAGGCGCGGGCGAAGAGGAAGCCGATGGTCGCGCTCGAATCGACCATCATCACCCACGGCATGCCGTACCCGCGCAACGTCGAAACGGCGCGCGCCGTCGAGGACGCGGTGCGTTCGTTCGGGGCCGTCCCGGCGACGATCGCGGTGCTCGACGGACGCTTCCGGGTCGGGCTCGAGCGCAAGGAAATCGACAGCCTCGGCCAGCTTTCCGGCGGCGTCGCCAAGGCGTCGCGGCGCGACCTCGCGCCCGTCGTCGCCCGGCGGGGCTCCGCAGGCACGACCGTCGCCGCCACGATGTTCGTGGCCGAGCTCGCGGGCATCGAAATCTTCGCCACCGGCGGCATCGGCGGCGTCCACCGCGGCGCGGAGGAGACTTTCGACATCTCCGCCGACCTGGTCGAGCTGTCGCGAACCCGCGTCGCCGTCGTCTGCGCCGGCGCCAAGTCCATCCTCGACATCGAGAAGACGCTGGAATTCCTGGAGACCCAGGGGGCGGCGATTGTCGGCTATCGCTGCGACGTATTCCCCGCCTTCTACGCCCGTTCGTCGGGCTTCAAAATCGAGCACCGGTGCGACGGCCTGCACGACCTCGCACGCATGATCCGCCTTCAGCGCGAGATCGGCCCCGGCGGCCTCCTGATCGCCAATCCGGTGCCCGAGGATCAGGCGCTCGAGGAGGCGATGATCGAGGAGCGCATCGCTGTCGCGGTGGCGGAAGCGAAGCAACAGGGCATCAACAAGAAGGAGGCGACGCCGTTCCTGCTCAAGCGCGTCGTCGAACTCACCGGCGGCCGAAGCCTCGAAGCAAACATCGCGCTGATCAAGAACAACGCGATCCTGGCCGCGCAGACGGCGGCGGAGCTGGCGAGGATGTAATACGCCGGGCCTCCGCCCATCCCGCCGTTCGCGACGCCGATCTCTGTGATCTGACTCACAAACGTGTATCGTATAATACGCCTCCCTCCCGCCAGCGATTCATCCCGAAAGCGGACGGCAAGCAGCGGCCCCTTGCGGTCGCCGCCCTGGAAGACAAGATCGTCCAGACGGCGGCGCAGGAGGTGCTGAGCGCGATCTACAAGGAGGAATTCCTCGGGTTCTCGTATGGGTTCCGCTCCGACGCGGCGCACGCTGGACGCCCTGGTGGTTGGAAGCGTCATTCTTCGATGCTGGGCCTGAGCCAAAGTACGTAGAGCGCCGCCGCGGCGAGCGCCGCCACGGTCATCACCCCGCCGATCGACAGCGGCGATCCGTCGCGGTGGAGCGAGGCCCCGAGCGCCCCGCCGGCCGCGCCCAGCAGCATCTGCCCGCTGAGCAGGATCGCCGACGCCACGCCTGCAATGTCGGGCAAGGGATGCACCGCCTCGTGAGCCGCGTTGGGAAAGACGAGGCCGAAGCTCGTGATGTAGACGAGCACGATCCCGGCGACGGCGAAGGACGAGCCAAAGCCGGTGAGGCTCACTGCGAGCAGCCCGAGGGCCGCCAGGGCTGCGGCGGTCAGCGCAATGTCGAGCACGGCCTTCGGTCGCACATGCCGGCGCAGAAGCAGGCTGTTGAGGCCGGATCCGATCATGGAGCCGAAGGCGGCGACGGCGAACAGGCCGGCGAAGGCCGCCTTCGACACGCCGTAGCCCTGGATGAACAATAACGGAGAGTGTTGATGTAGGCGAGCATGCCGGCGAACACGAGGCCGTTGACTAGCGAGAAGCCGGCGTAGAGGGGACTCGTCAGCGCGCGGCGGTAGCCGGCGAGGATCGCGGCGGGCTTCAGGCTCCGGCGCATGTCGCGCGGCTGCGATTCCGCGAACAGGCCGGCGCCTGCGGCGAGTAGGACCGCGCCGATCGACGCGAGCGCGGCCCGCCAGGGCGCGACGAACAGCACCAGGGCGCCGATGCTCGGCGCGATGACCGGCGCGACGCCCTGGACGAGCGCCACGGTCGTGATCAGGACGATGAACAGGAGCCGCCCGCGCGCTTCCCCAACCAGAGAAGGAAAACCGCCTGTCGATCCGCAGCCCTGCGCCGAGGACCGCGACGAGCAGCGAGAACTCGGCGATCGTGCTGTAGGCGGACATCGGATCTTTGGCAAAACCGGTGGCGCCGAAGACAAGCCCGATAGCCACGACGATCATCGGAAGCGAGACGAAGGTCCCGCTCAGGAACAGCGGGAGCCAAGCCGCCAGGATGACGATAAAACCGCCGACGACAAAACTTGCGAAGCCGCTCGCGCTCACCCGGCGCAAACGCGAAGGCAATAGGACCGTTCCTCCCTGCGCGGGCGTTCGTCTTGCGCGGCGGCGCAGCGGGAACCACAGTCGCAAATTTCCGTTGGCGGAGCGGAAGGGCCATTTGACGCCTGTTCGAGGGCCGCGCCAAAATGCTTGGGCTGAATTGATCGGGATCACTCGGCGCGCCGCCGATCCGTTGAAGAATGCCCATTATGTCGCAGCAAACCGAGTATCTGGTGATTGACGTCGACACCGGAATCGACGACGCGCTCGCGCTGCTGTACGCCTGCGCCGAGCCGAACGCGCATCTTATCGGCGTGTCGACGGTCGTCGGCAACGTCAGCCTCGAGGCGGCGACCCGTAACACCCGCGCCGTTCTCGCGCTGGCGGGTCGGGGCGATATCCCCGTGTGGCCGGGGTCCGCGACGCCGCTCTCGAACTTCGAAGCCGACGCCAGAGCGGTTCACGGCGAGACCGGCCTCGGCTACGCGATCCTGCCGGAGCCGCCACAGTCCGCGCTCGGCGCTCACGCCGTCGACGCCATCGTCGGCGCCGCGCATGCGCATGCAGGGCGGCTCATCCTCGTCGCGACGGGCCCCCTGACCAACATCGCGCTCGCGGTCATGCGCGAGCCCGAGCTGCCGCGCCTCCTCAAGCGATTCGTCATCATGGGCGGCGCCTATCGCGAGCCGGGCAACGTCACGCCCTCGGCTGAGTTCAACATCTGGCACGACCCCGAGGCCGCGCGCATCGTCTTCCGGGCGTTCGGCGGGCCAGGCGGAACTCCCGTGACGGCGATCGGGCTCGATGTCACCCACAAGACGACCTTCGACCCGAGCGACCTCGCCGCGCTCGAGACCCGCTCGGCCGGACAGCCGCTCGCCCCGGCCCTGACGCGCTTCATCCAGGACGCCTCGCGCCACTATTTCGACCGGATGGAGAAGCGGAGTGGCAAACGGATTCTTGTCATGCACGACCCGCTGGCGCTCGCCGTCGCCCTCGATCCGACGCTCGTCGCGACCCGCCGGGTCGCCGTCGACGTCGAGACCGCCGGGCGGCTCACGACCGGCGCCACGATCGCCGACTGGCGCGGCGACTGGGCCCGGCTCGCCAACAGCGAAGTCGGCGTCTCAGTCGACGCCGAGCGCTTCCGAAAGATGTTCTTCGACGCGATGGTTCGGCTGGCGGCGGGAAGGCGCTGAAACGCTTTTATTCCGCCAACCGCCTAGGGGGAAACTAGACTCGGGTCATGCGGGAACGGGGGTGAGCTGAACGGCGAACCCGAGGTTCTGGAGGCGCTGGACAAGGCGGCGGGTGGAGGCGGTCTTGTGTCGGCGGTCGAAGTGATCGGCGCCGAGGTCCTGGTAGAGCGTCCCGTCCTTGAGCATGTGGTAGATGGTGCGCAGGAGGGAGGCGGCGACGGCGCCGATGGCTTTCTTGGCGCCTCGGCGGGCCTTGATGCGGTGGAACTGGGCCTGGAAATAGCTGCCCTTGGTTCTGACGGCTGCCCAGGCGCACGGGAAGAGCGTTGCTTTCAACCAGCGTGAGCCCTTGCGCATTCGGGTGGACCTTCTCTTGCCGGCGCTCTCGTCGTTTCGCGGGCACATGCAGGCCCAGGAGAGGAGATGGGCGTCCGAGGGGTAGCGGCTCATGTCGATTCCGATCTCGGAAAGAACGCTTTGGGCGCTGCGGTCGTCGAAGCCCGGGATGGTCCTTACGATTTGGGTGGCCTCGCGAAAGGAGTTGAGATCGGCCTCCACCTCCTGGTCGATCCGGGCGATCGCTCGGTCGAGGGCGTCGACCTGATCGAGATGGAGTTGAAGCAGGAAGCGATGGTGAGCGCGTCGGCCGGCCTCGCAGGGCCTCGCGAAGCTCTTCTTTCGTTGCCTTGATCCGCCGGTCGGCCAAGCCGGCCAAGACGGCCGGGTCGGTCTGGCCGGCGATTATCGCCTCGATCATGCGCCGACCGCTGACGCCAAGAATGTCGGAGATGACGGAATCGAGTTTGATGTTGGCGTCCTCCAGCGTCTTCTGCAGCCGCTGGGTATGGGACGAGCGCTCGCGAACCAGCTGCTTGCGGGTGCGAAGCAGGGACCGCAGCTCCTGGGTCGGGCGATCCGGAACGAAGCTGCCGCGGATCAGGCCGTGGGCGGCCAGGTCGGAGAGCCAGGTCGCATCGTTCACGTCGGTCTTGCGGCCGGGCACGTTCTTCACATGCGCGGCGTTGGCCAGCAGCAGCTCGAACTCGCCGTCCGCGAGGATATGCCAGACCGGTTTCCAATAGACGCCGGTGGCTTCCATGGCCGCGAGCGTGCATCCCTTGTCCGAAAGCCACGCCGAGAGGGCCAGCAAGCCGGACGTCGTGGTGTCGAACGTCCGCGCTTCCTGCTCGACCGCCGCACCCTGCTGAATCCGAACGCAGGCGACGACCGTCTTTTTGTGGACGTCCAGTCCGGCGCATTTTGGATAGAGCACTTCCATGCCTCACCTCCGCAAACAGTGCGTCGTCGGCATGGGACTTCTGGTCTAGAGAACTCTAGGGGGCGCGCTCCGCGGCCTTGCGGCCGGTGGCTGCACTAGGGGGTGCTCCGAAGTCCCCGGTCCAACTAGAAAACGAGCTCAAGGCACCAAACAGTAACCGACCTCTGCGCCGACGACGCTCAGCAGGGTAGCATGCGTTTCATTCCAGGGGGTCGGCCGCCCGCGGCCGATGGCGAACTAGAAAGAAACTGACTGCCTGTCACGCGGCGCTTGACCGTCGTTTCATGCCCAGCGGGTCGGCAACGCCGGTGGCGAACTAAAAACGATGCGCCGCTCATGAAGGTCGTGGCCACGCTCGACCGAGATCGTGGGTTCGGCGGACCCGTCCCAGCCGGCGCGGGTCGCGCGCTCAACAACCCGGGCCTTGCCCGCTCACGTCCCGCCACAAGCCGCTGCGCCCTCGACGACCTTGCGGCCAAGGCCGAAAGGGTGACGGATTTTTATTCTACACAGATTAAATGCGATATTTATGCCGTCTCCGGAAGCCGGATGTCAGAGATGCATCTTACGCCGCAGCCGGTAGGCGAAGGCCTGCGAGAGCGCCTGCACTCGACCTTGCAGCGCCTGTTCCGGCAACGCCTGATCGGTCGGGTTCGCAAAATAGGTCGAGGTCGCCAGCAGTCTGACCCCGCGCCCGTTCAGCGTCGCGGCCCCTCTCATCCGGTCCGGGTCTGCGGGGCCGCCGCCGCCGAGATAGATGGAGTCGATCCGCACACCGAGCGTCGCCGCTTTCGGGTCGCCGGGCGCCATGCGCGACGCGAGCACCTGGGCGAGATAGCCGGGCAGCGCCTGCTGCGCCCAGGCCGCAGTCGGATTGCCGCTCTGCGCCTGGAGCGGCGTGGTGTCGACCTGCACGCCGCCGATGCGGATTCCCGGCGCGGCCGGCTGCGCCGCCGCCGTCTGCACGGCGACCGTCTGCGTGCTGTTGCAGGCGCTTACAGCAGCCGCGGCGCCGGCGGCGAGGGCGAATAGCGTCGCGCGGCGCGTCGTACGATCGTCGAGCATCTGAACTTCCCCCTGCCTCAGGCGCGAGAATATCAGCGTAGCCTGCGACCGCAACTGGCTGTAAGGGTTCAAGGCCGGGTTGCCGGCGATCGGGGTCTTCATGATGCCGGCGCGAGGGGGCGAATATCGCGCCCTCGCGCGGCGGTGCAAGCCAGCCGGCGAGGGTTCCGGCAAGTGCGCCTTCGCGGCGCCCGGAAAATGCGGAAAAAGGGAATTGGTGTTGGTTCGAAGTCAGCGCGAGAAGGCGTTCGGATGGATTCTCACCTTTACAAAGGCGGCAACAATATTTAAGTATTCCGGTATCTTGGGGCGATCACTTGCGACCATCAAATGGAAACAGCAAGCGTTAGTACTGCGATGGTTCTCCTCACGGACAAAATACTCGGCTACAAATCCGATGATTTGGCCGACATCCTGAAGGCCATTGCGTCAGAAATTGGCGTGGCTCACATCGCGCACTTCCGGTTTTCCTCTAAGAGGAGCGAGGATGTGACTTTGTTGACTGGGGTAAGTACTTACTCTAGTGAGTGGCAAACCCGGTACTTTCTGAAGAAATACTTAGATATCGATCCAGTAATCAGATACGGCGTGGTGGCGGTTACAACATTTGATTGGGACACGCTCGACAGAGACAATCCGGCGGTCCGGAATTTCTTTGAAGACGCTATCCAACACGGTGTTGGCCGCAGTGGGCTGTCAATACCTTTGCGACGACAGAACACCAGTTCTTTGGTTTCGTTTAACAGCAACCTTCCCAAGGGGGAATGGGAGGCGTTCAAAGCATCGAACATGACAAATTTGCAACAATTATCCGCTCTCATCGATTCTGCTGCGGGCGCCGACAGAAAATTGAACAGGACCCCCGTCCATCTATCCGCCCGAGAGGAACAATGCCTTAAGTGGGTGGCGAGAGGAAAGACCCATCAAGAGGTAGCCGAAATTCTGCATTTGACCCTGGGCACCGTGAAGACTCATTTGGATACAGCGCGTCGCAAGCTTGGCTGTAAAAACGTGACTCACGCCGTCGGAATAGCGGTGGCCATGGGGGTCATCCCAATCGAGGCATTGGGAGACAGGGATAATAAATGACCGCAGAGATCGCGCCGTCAATCAACGATTCTCCTCAAGGAGCTTCTGCGGCCGAAGTCTGCAAAGCGAGACCCAATACGGAAATTTCCAGCTGAGACACGACCGGAAGCCGGCTTAGGCTGCGGTCTCGGCTCTGGAATGGAGGCGCACCTTGAGCCCGGCAGGAGACATGGTGAAGCCAAAGCGTTCCGTAACATCCGACGGGGCCCCGACGCGCTCCACAACGAAGGTCTTATAGAGCATCGACAAAAGGGTCTTCATCTCGAGGAAAGCCAGCGACCGGCCGGGGCACATCCGCGGGCCCGAGCCGAACGGCATGCAGGTCGAGATGTTGTGCGGAACGCCCGATGGATCCAGCCATCGCTCCGGCCGGAAAGCGAGCGGATCGGCGAAATTTTCGGCGCTAAGCGCCGCAGGCCGCGACAAGTTGAAAACCAGCGTTCCCTTCGGAACAAGAATGTCGCCAAGCGCCACATCGTCGTTGGCTTCCAGCGCAATGCACGGCGAGACGGTGCGCAGACGCATTGTCTCGTTGGCCACCGCGTCGGCTCGCGGCAATCTGTTGACGGCGTCGACATCTGCGGCGACCTCCATCGGGCCGATCACCTCATCGGCCTCGGCTCGGAGTTCCGCCGCCCATCGCGGGCTGTCGCAAAGCTCGTGAATCGCCCAGGCCAAGGTGAACGTCGTCGTGTCTTCGCCGGCGACCAGCATCGTCACCAGATTGGAGCAGATGACATCGTCGGAGAACGGCAAGCCGTTCTCGTCGACCGCGGTGAGCATCGCCTCGATGAAGTTGGACGGTCTTTGCGCGCGCTCGGGGTCTGCCTTCAATCGGCTTCGCGTTTCGTCCAAGATCCCGTCGAGCCAAGCGCGGAGCTTGACGAAAGCACGGGTGAAGCGCCGGTCGGATGGCGTTTGAACGTAGCGCCAGGTCGGGAAAAACGCGAAGGTCCTCCGGTTCAGGCCCGGGAAGATCACCTCGATCTCGCGCTGGATCACGTCGTCCGCCTGCTCGACCGTGTTGGCGTCGTGGCCGAAAACAATCAGCATGGTGACGTCGACCGTGAAGCGCTTCAGATCCTCGACGATGTCGAGAGTTTCGCCGCCGGCTGACGACTTTTGCCAGCGTGACTTCAGCCGTCGGGCGACGGTTCGCAGGCTGGGGTAAAGCTGACGCAAGTGGCGCTGGGCTAGGGCCGCGGTGGCAAGCCTGCGTTGCGACCGCCATGCGTCGCCTTCGGCGTTGAACACGCCCTTGAGCCCCACTTCCGACAGAATGCGGTCGAAGTCGGCGTTGCGGCGAAACGCTCCAGGTCGCGAACGCATAGCCTGCTCGATCAACGCCGGGTCAGCCGTGGCGACGACGCGTTTCCTGCCCATCCGGAGCTGGTAGGTCGAGCCGTATCGCGCCGCCCATCCCTCCAGGATGAGATGACCCCTCGTCGCATCGAGCTGGTGCAGATTGCCGATCAACGGCAACGGCCTCGGTCCGGGCAGGTCATCGAGCGTGCGTATCGCGGCGACAGGCGCCAAGGACGGCTCGATGCCGGCGACGTCGACGAGGACGCTGCCGTCGCGCACTTCGACAGGACAGGCGGCCAAGCATTCCGCTCCGCCTTCGCGCTGTCCGGAGTTGGCCGAAAAGCGCCAGCGATGATTCCGGCAGACCAGAACGCCGTCGTCGAGTTCTCCCTCGCCGAGCAGAGCGCCCTGGTGGGGACAGCGGCCCTGGAACGCACGCCATTCGGCGCCGGTGCGAACCAGGACGATGTCCACACCGTTAGCCGAGACGGCGAATGGTCCTGAGGTCTTGAGTTCGCTGAGATCGGCGACACGAGTGAATGTTTCAGGCTTCATCAGCTTGCTCCAGCTTCGGTTGGCACATTGTGTTCGCCACTCGCGAAGCGGATACCAGAACCGATCCGATCAACGGCTGCAATTTCCAATGGTGACGATCTACAGTATATTTAAAGCGTATCTCGCCATCGAGGCAACGCGTCAGATTTTGTCCCTGACGACCAGTGGGAGCGAGTCGGCTACAACCCAGGAGAAGCCGTCGAGGCCCGACGCGCCTCAGGACGTCAGCCGGTTCACGATCTTGCGCTGGAGCGTGTGCTCCGAATGCGACGGGTAGGCATGCCCAAGTCGATCCGGAGCTTTCGTAGCGGACGCCGCCGGCGTTGGTGAAGGCCTCGAAACCCCACTTCCCGTGGTACTTGCCCATGCCGAATTGTCGACACCCGCACTCCGATGAGCCAGATCAACTGGAGGCCGGCAAGGCGACCAACGACGCGCGACGCGCGATCGGCGCGCGCAGCAAAGCATAAGGAGGCAGCGCCAGCAACAGGCGTTCACACTATGAAAGGACGATCGGGCGGCGCTTCACGCGCGGCCTTTTCCTCTCACCACGCAACGGAAGCCGACATGGCTCGTCGACGTATCGACCGGCTCGGCGTGGCGGGCGGCGGGGCGGTAGCGGCGACAATAGTTGGGCGCGCAAAGATGCGAGCCGCCCTTCAGCACCTTGCGCGCAATGCGAATCTGGGGCTGGCAAGCGTCGTAGCTGTCAGCCTCCGGGCCGCCGCGCGGGTTTTGCGGCACACAGCAGGCCTTGGCCGCGTCGGCCGGGTGGCGCGTCGACCAGAAATCCGCCGTCCACTCCCAGACGTTGCCGATCATGTCGTAAACGCCATAGCCGTTGGGTTGGAAAGCCATGACCGGCGAAGTGCGCTCGTAGCCGTCCAAGGCAAGGTTTTCGTGCGGAAACGCTCCCTGCCAGGTGTTGGCCAACTGCTTTCCTGCAGGCGCGAGGTCGTCGCCCCAGGCGAATTCCGCGCCGTCGAGACCACCGCGCGCCGCGAACTCCCATTCGGCCTCGGTCGGCAATTCCTTGCCCGCCCAGCGCGCGTAGGCCTCAGCGTCGCGATAGGCGACATGCACGACCGGGTGGTCGTCGAGCCCGCTGATCGAACTCCGCGGCCCATAGGGCCTCCGCCAATCGGCGCCGAACTTGAACCGCCACCATTGCGACCAGTCGCGCAGATCGACCAGCCCCTTGGGAGGGGCGAAGACCAGCGATCCGGCCTTCAGCATGTGCGGCAGCGCGCCCGGATAGTCCTTCGGGTCGGGCGCGATCTCGGCGAAGGTGACATGGTCGGTGGCGTTGACGAACTTGCGGAACTGGCGGTTCGTCACCGGCACGCGGTCGATCCAGAACGCGTCGACGGTCACGCGATGGACCGGCGCCTCTTCCGTATAGTGCCGGTCCGAGCCCATCCGGAAGGTTCCGCCGGGCACGAAGATCATGTCGGCGAGCGGATCGTGCCGCTGCGCCTCGGCTCTTTTGGGGAGGGGACTTTGTGAGCTCATAGCGCTGCTTTGTTCGGCTCGAGAGAAGGGATTTATGGGTCGCACGCGCCGGATTACTCGCTCGGTAGCAGCGCCGTCGCTTTGGATGCAGCGTCGCCCCGATCTTGCCTTTCGTGTCGAAGCTCATCAAGTGGCTGCTCCGTCGCCGCGCGTCCGCGCTCTTCGAAGGCACTGTGCAAGGGGATGAACGGTCACTCCTTGCCCATCACGGCCAGCACCTGTTCGAGCGGCGCGGCCGAGACGCGAAACGCCCCCAAATACGGGTTGGAAAGATCCAGAATCAGCAGGACGGCGGAACCGATCGCTATCGCGCCCACCGCGAGAGCGACAACGGGAATCGGGCTGACTTTCGACATCAGCCCGAAGCCGCAAAAGAGGCAGACCACCCAGCCGACCACGGTTAGCAAGAGCGGATAGGAGACGGGAGCGGACAGAGCGAAGGACATCTGGAGGCGCGCCTGGCCGATCGCGTCCATCGTCGAAGTCGCCGTGGCGAGCGCCTGCTTCTGCGTGTCCGTTTCGGGCCGCAGGAGCGCGAGCGCCTTCGCAGGGTCGCGCATGATAACAACCGCGGAGGCGAAGTTGTTCGCTGCGAAATTGGCGTCGGTCTCATGCGTGCCCCAGACCTGGTCGATGGTCTTCCCCAGGCGGTCCCGCAGCGCCAGTCGCTCCGGCATCGCGTCCGGCCCGTAGTCCTCCAGCACGAGATCGAGTTGCAAGGCCTTTGCGGCGAGATTTTGGATCGCGGCGTTCTGCCCCGCGTAGACGCCGTATGCGGTCCAGATTAGCAGGCCGCTGACCAGCGCGCAAAGCAGCGTCAGAAGCCCGACGACCGCGCCGACCATGTCGCGCGAAGGACCGGTCGTGTGCCTCTCGGGCAGCGTGCGTTGCAGGGCGAGGCCGAGCAAGCCGGCGGCGAAGACGGCGACAGCGACAGCGGCGGCAAACTTTTCCGGATTCATAGGCCCCCCGACGAGCTGGCGGCGCCTGCCGCACGCGTCGCGTTTGCTTCATCAAAAGCAAATCTTCAAGCCTCAACCGCCTAATGCCCTCTTTGGATCAATACCAATACGGCACGGCAGGTCCCCAGGCGCCGCCCCAGTCTGCCGCGGCTTCCGCATTAAGGAGCGCCGTCGTTTCCTGCATCTGGGCGATATTGTTGGCCGCGCGAATCTGCTGATACTGCTGATAGGCGGCCTCGTTGCCGACAAAGGCGCAGCCGCAGCCCGCAGCGTCAGCGAAGATGTAGGCGTTGCCGTGCTTTCGCGGCGCATAGACGATCGTATCCTGCGGCAGCGCCTGAAGCTTGGCCATCTTCTGCGGCGCGTCCGCCTGAAGCCTCATGAAGCCCGCGGCCGAAAGCTGCCCCTCCCTTTCCGGCGCGCCCACGCTCACGCAGCCGCACAGCGCCGCCGACAGAATCAGCGCCGCAAACGAAATCATTCTTCCGGTCATTGCTTGCTCCCCCATGTCCGCCCCTCCGTATGGCTGAGCCGACAAGACGTTGAGGCCGATCATGCGTCAAGCCAAAAAGCGACTAATCCGATATCGCGGCGCATCGGTTGGCCAAGCGCCGCGCACGCTGGCCCGCCGCGAAGGCGCACATGCAGATCGCGCGGGAAATAGAACGCGGGATTCGGCAATAGCCCGCCTTCCGGCCGCGCTTGCTAGCTTCGGCGATTTGAGGCAGACCTTGCGCAGGGCGCAAAGCTAGGCGACAGCAACGAGGAAAGCCGCCGACATGGGCGTCATATTCACCTGCTTCATCATCTTCGTCGTCTTCATGGCCGCCGCCTTTTTGGGACTCGGCTTGCATCAACGGCTGCCGCCCGAGCACAAGTCGGACAGCGCGCGCGCCGTCGTCGGTCAGGTCTCCGGGCTCGTCAGCCTCCTCCTGGCGCTCGTGCTGGGCACCCTCATCGGCGTGAGTTTCGCTTATTTCTCGACCCAGAAAACCGAGCTCGAGACTTTTTCCGCACAAAACTTGCGGCTCGACCAGGCGCTGGCGCAATACGGGCCGGAGACCAAGCCCCTGCGCGACAGGCTCAAAGACGGCATCGTCAAAGGCTACGAGACGTTCTGGGGCGGCGGGGAGGTTGATCCGAGCGCGCTGACCGTCGCAGGGCCGTTGGCCAACGCTCAGGCGGTGAGCGACTTCCTGGCCAATCTCCAGCCGAAATCGGACGTGCAGAAAGCGGCTCTAGCGACGGCGAACACCTATGCCGGCATGGTCGAGCAATCGCGCCTGATGATGTCGTTGCAGGTGGCGAGCAAGCCGGTGTCCTGGGTGCTCATCGCGATCCTGGTGTTCTGGACCGCGGCGCTGTTCTTCGGCATCGGCTTGTTCGCCCAGCCCAACGCGCTCGTCCATTCCGCGCTGGCGTTCGGCGCGGTGTCGATCGCTTTTGCGATTTTCTTGATCTTCGAACTCGGCATGCCATACACCGGCGTCTTTAAAGTGTCGCCTGCTCCGCTCGAACAGGCGATCGCGTTCATCGACAAGTAGCGCTGGCGAGTCGGCACGCGCGCCGCAGGATTACGAATTCCTCCGCGCGCCTTTGATTTTGCTTTCGCCTGGATCGCCGCCGGGGCAGGCGAGGGCAGCCTCCATCTGCTGCGCTACGGCGGTCCAGAAGTCGAACCGCTTCCGCGATCGCGCGCGCCGCGCCCTCATCAGTTCGAGCCGCGCGATCTGCAGCGCTTTCGCTCCGCCATTCTCGCTGAACAGCAGTTCCGCCACGGCCGGTGCGCTTGCGCTGCGCCACAACGACGCGATATCGGTCAATCTTCCCCCCTGTCCTTCGCCGCGAACGCAGGGCCTGGACGCGTCGATGACGGTAACTTGCCGCTGTCGGATTGCGCTGTCCAATGCCAATTGTAGTAAGGGACGACGCGGGGAGCCGAACGCGCGACATTCGGCGAAAACGCCGGACGGGCGCCGTGAAAGGATTCGTCGCCATCGCCATCTTCTTTCCGCTCATCGCGCTTGCGCTCGCCGCCCTTGTCGCGTCGCTCATCGCAGCGAATAGCGGCGGCGGCGTTCGGGTCGCCGCGCAGACGCTCGCGGTCGTATTCACGGCGCTGGCCGGCGCGCTCCTCGGCTTTTCCATCCCCTTGATCCCGCTTCCCGACGGGGTGCGCGGCAGCGCGCTCGCCGCCGGGATCCTCGGGACGCTCGGGACGATCGGCGGCATGTCGCTCGCCGAGAATCTGATGGCCCGGCTCGAGAATCGGCGCTAGGACTGGCGCGGCCCAGCGCTCCGGCGCACAATCCCGGAAGAAGCGCCGCAGGAATCAGAATACGCAATGAAGCTCGCCACGCTGAGAAACGGCGCCCGCGACGGAGTGCTCGTGGTCGTCTCGCGCGACCTGACGCGCTATTGCCCTGCTCAGCCGATCGCCCCAACGCTGCAGGCGGCGCTCGACGAATGGCCCCGGCTCGCGCCGAAGCTGGGGGCGCTGGCGCGCGATCTCGAGATCGGCGCCGCGCCGTCGTTCCGGTTTCGCGAGCACGAGGCGCTTTCGCCGCTTCCCCGCGCCTATAAGTGGGCGGACGGCTCGGCCTTCGTGAACCACGTCGAGCTCCTCCGCCGCGCCCACGGCGACGCCCTTCCGGCCTCATTCCGGACCGATCCGCTCATCTACCAGGGCGGTTCGGACGCGTTCCTTGCGCCGCGCGAGTCGATCGTAATGGCGAGCGAGGACTTCGGCGTCGACTTCGAGGGGGAGGTCGCGGTCATCATCGGGGACGTGCCCGCCGGATGCGGGCGCGCGGAGGCGGCGGAGGCGATCCGGCTCGTCCTCTTGGTCAACGACGTCTCTCTGCGCAACCTTGCGCCCGGCGAAGCGGCGAAGGGATTCGGCTTCTTCCAGTCGAAACCGTCGCCCGCCTTCTCGCCGGTCGCGGCCACGCCCGACGAACTCGGCCCGGCGTGGGACGGCGGCAAGGCGAAGCTGCCGCTGCTCGTGACCCTGAACGGCAAGCCGTTCGGCCGGCCCGACGCTGGCGTCGACATGGCGTTCGACTTTCCGGCGCTGATCGCGCACGCGGCGAGGACGAGGCCCGTCGGCGCGGGCGCGATCGTCGGCTCGGGCACGGTGTCGAACAGGAGCGCGGACGGCGAGCCGGCCCGCCCGATCGACGAGGGCGGGGTGGGCTACGCCTGCATCGCCGAACGGCGCGCCGTCGAGACCATCCTCGAGGGCAAGCCGAAGACGCCTCATCTCAAATTCGGCGACGTCGTGCGGATCGAGATGAAGGACGCCGGAGGCCGCTCGATCTTCGGCGCCATCGAGCAGAGCCTCGAGCGCTACGCGCCGTGAACTCGTTTGCGCTGGCGCTTGCGCTTGGCCTTCAGGCGCCCTCCAACGTCGGGCCGACGAAGCAACCGGAAACTTCAGTCCATGACCTGCACGCGACCAAATTCCTGCGCCTGTCGCAGGACCTGCCGCTCATCATCGAGATCGTCGACACCGAGGGCGCGAGCAAGGCGTCTTTTCCGATCCCCGATTCGATGACGGGTAGCGGGCTCGTGGCCTTGGAGAAGGCGCAGGCGCCGCAGCACGGCGCCGACATGAAGCACCTGCCGGCGTGATGGGACTGAAACTTCGCGGGCTGGGCTTCACCCTCTTTCTCGGGGGATTGTCCGCCCTGCCGCCTCTCGCCATAGACATGGCGCTGCCGGGTCTGCCATCGGTCCAGGCCGAGTTCGGCGCCAGCCCCGCCGAGGCGGCGGCCGTCATCGCGATCTTCATCGCCGGGTTCTCGACCGCTCCGATCGCGGTCGGCCCGATCGCCGACCGCTACGGGCGCAAACCGGTGATGCTGGCAGGGATTTCTCTGTTCACGCTCTGCGCCTTGGGCTGCGCGCTCGCGCCCTCGATCGGCGTGCTGCTTGCTTTCCGGCTCGTGCAGGGCGTTGGGGCTGGCGCGGTCGGCATTCTGCCGCGCGCGATCATCCGCGACTTGTTCGAGGGCCGGACGGCGCGGCTGCAACTCGCCGCCGTTTCGCTCGTATTCAGCGTGGCTCCGCTCATCGCTCCGACGCTCGGCGCGGGCATCCTGGCCTTTGGAAACTGGCGCGCCATCTTCTTCATTCTGGTCGCAGTGGGCGCCGCCGTCGCACTCCTCGCCTCGTTCGGCTTCCGCGAATCCCATCCGCACGACAAGCGCCGCAGCCTCAGGCCCGCGGCCATCGTCGCCGGCTACCGACGGGCGCTGACGAACCCGATGTGCGCGGGCTTCTCCATGATCGGCGGGACGGCTTTCGCCGGCCTCTTCGCCTATGTGAACACGTCGCCGCTGCTGTTCATGCAGGGCTACGGCGTGTCGAAGGCCGGGTTCGCCGGCCTGTTCGCCATCACCGCCTCCGGAGTGATCGTCGGTTCGACCATCAACACCTGGCTCCTCAACCGCCATGCCGAGCCGCGCACAGTGCTGGACGTCGCGCTCTCCCTGCTTCTCTGCGTCGCGATCGCCCTAGTCGCCGTGAGCATCGCCGGGATACGCTCGCCGTTCCCGGCAGCGGCGCTAGTCATGGTCTATATCTCGACCTTCGGCCTCGTCTTTCCGAACGTCGTGCACGAGGCGATTCACCCTCTGCCCGAGATCGCCGGGGTCGCGTCGGCGGTCGTGCAGTCGATCCAGATGCTGTTCGGCGCGGTGGGCGGGATGGTCGCCGCGGCGCTCTATCGCGACGGGTCGCCGCTTTCGATCGGCCTCGTGATGGGAGTGGGGGCGATCTGCGCCCTGGCGCTCTACTTCTTCTGGCTGCGGCGCAAAGTCGTGACGTGAACGACTTCCGGGATAAGGGCATGACCGGGTGAAGTTTAACATTCACGGCCGCGCCTTTCTCGCCTTTCTCGCCGCGGGCGGCGGAAAGCCTCGCCGCTCCTTGGCGAGCCAGCGGAACAACAGCAGGACGGCGACGGCCGCGAGGCCGGAGGCGAGCCCGATCCACACGCCGACCGGGCCGAGCGACGCGCCGAAGCCGAGCGCGACCCCGATCGGCGCGCCCACCAGCCAGTAGCCGACGAGCGCGATGAGGAGCGGCAAGCGCGAATCGTGCAGGCCGCGCAGCATGTTGGCGAGGGTCGCCTGGCTCGCGTCGAAAATCTGGAAGATCGCCGCGATCCTGAGCAGCGCGACGGCGGTCTCGACCGTCGGCGCGTTCTCGGGGGCGGCGACGTCGATGAACGGCGCAATCAGGAGACGCGGCGCGGCGATCATCGTCGCAGCGGAGATAGACGCGAAGGCGGCGGTGAAGCCGAAGGCCGACCACCCGGCGCGGCTGATGCGCATCGGGTCGCGGGCGCCGAAGGCGAGGCCGACCCGAACCGTCGCCGCCTGTCCAAGGCCGAGCGGGACCATGAAGGCGAGGGAGGCGATCTGCAGCGCGATTGCGTGACCTGCGAGGGCGACAGGGCCGATAAGCCCCATGACGAGCGTCGCCGCGTTGAAGACTCCGACCTCGGCGACGATGGTCGCGCCTATGGGCAGGCCGAGCCGCCACAAAGCCGCGAGCTCGCGCCGCGCCGGCGACCAGGGCAGGACGAAGAGTTTTAGCGCGCGCATGCGCGGGTCGATCAGCGAAGCCACGACGAGGATCGCGAACATCAGCGTCTCCGACAGAGCCGTCGCGAGACCGGAGCCAAACACGCCGAGCGCAGGCATGCCGAACCTGCCGAAGATGAGCGCGGCATTGGCGAGGACGTTGAACCCGGCCGCGGCGAGCCCGGCGACGAGCGTCGGCCGCGGACGCTCGAGCGCGACGAACACCGAGCGCCCGGCGAAAAACATCAAAGTCGGCATCAGCCCCCACTGGAACCCGCGCATGAAGGCGGCCGCCTCCTCGGCGAGCTCCGGCGGCTCGCCGAGCGCGAGGAGAATGGACCGGGTCCGCCACAACGCGAGCCATGCGACGGCTGAGATCAGGACGGCGGAAAGAAGCGCCTGATGCGTCGCCCTCCTGAGGCCGTCCCGGTCGGCGCCGGCGCCGATTTTCGCCGCCGCGATCGGCGAGAGCGCCGCGACGACGCCGAGGCCGAGGACGAGAAGCGGCTGCATGAGGTTGAAGGCGAGCGCTCCGGCCGCCAGCGCGTGCGGCGACAGCCGGCCGAGCATGGCGGCGTTGATCGCCGGCATGACGTTGATCGCCAGATTGGCAAGAACGAGCGGCCAGCTCAGCGCGAAGGTCGCGCCAAGCTCGCGCCGCATCGCGCTGGCGCCGCTAGAGGCTCTGACCGTTGGCGGCGCGGAGGACATCGGGCGGAACCTGATACGGGGCAGGGCGTCCTAAAGGATGGGCGGGCCGGCGGCAATCGGGATCGGCCCATGCAATTTCGCTGGCGGCGGCCTAAATGAGCATGGCTGTAGTCGCGCTCCATAGCGCGGCGGGTGCGGTCAGCGCCCCCGCCTACAAGAACGGAAGCCGCGCGGTGAGCGCCGCGAGGCGCGCGATCGGCCGCGGCTACAAAATGTGCTTGTCCATCACAAGGGAGCGCTTTCGAATGATCGATCTCTACACCTGGACGACGCCGAATGGCCGCAAGGCCTCGATCATGCTCGAGGAAGTGGGGCTGCCCTACCGGGTCCACCCGATCGACATCGGGAGGCAGGAGCAGTTCGACCCGGAGTTCCTGAAAATCTCTCCCAACAACAAGATCCCGGCGATCGTCGACGACGACGAGCCGTTCGGCCCGCTCGCGGTGTTCGAGAGCGGCGCGATCCTCACCTATCTCGCGGAAAGGACAGACAAGCTCCTCGCTAAGCGGGGGCCGGAGCGCTACAGGGCGCTCGCGTGGCTCAACTGGCAGATGGGCGGCATGGGGCCCATGTTCGGCCAGCTCGGCTTCTTCGCCATCCGCTCGACGGAGAAATCGGCGCTGGCGATCGAACGCTTCACCGAGGAGTGCGGCCGGCTTCTAAACGTGATGGACCGCCGGCTACAGGAGAGCCCCTATCTGGCGGGCGCCAATTATTCGATTGCGGACGTTATCTGCTATCCCTGGACGCACGCCGGCACGACCTATCTCAAGCCCGTGCTCGGGCCGCTTATCGAAACGATGCCCTCGGTCAACCGCTGGTTAACAGCCGTCGGCGAGCGCGACGCGGTCAAGCGCGGCATGGCCGTGCCGAAGGTGTGAGGCGAGGCGATCGGCTCATAAACTCAAGCCGATCATTCCGGCGGCGGCGAGCGCCATCACCACCGTCGACAGCCAGCCGAACGCCTTGAGCGGCTGCTCGATCGTGAACTGGCCCATGACACTCGGATTCGACGCCATCAGCATCATGACCGCCATGATGGGGACCGCGACGACGCCGTTCAGGACCGCGCTCCAGTAAAGCGCCCGGATGGGATCGATCGGGCTGAAGTTGAGAACCACGCCGGCCAGCGTGGCCGCGGCGATCGTGCCGTAGAAGGCCTTGGCTTTCTTCGGCGCTCGCGCGAGACCGGTCGGCCAGCGGAAGGCTTCGCCGACAGCGTAAGCGGCCGATCCCGCCAGGACGGGAACCGCCAAGAGGCCCGTCCCGACGATGCCCAGGGCGAACAGCGCTTCGGCGAACGGGCCGGCCAAGGGTTTCAGCGCGCGCGCGGCGTCAGCCGCAGTCTGAACATCTGTCACGCCGGAGACGGCGAGCGTCGCCGCCGCCGTCACCATGATCGCGAGCGCGATCAAGTTGGAAAATCCCATGCCGACGACGGTGTCGAGTTCGATGCGGCTGTGCGCGTCGGGCGCCTGACGCGGGGCGCGCTTCAACGGCTTGCGCTTCGGCTCAGCCTTCGTGTCTTCGACTTCCTGCGAGGACTGCCAAAAGAAGAGGTATGGGCTGATGGTCGTGCCGAGAATCGCGACCACGGCGGTCAGGTAGCTGCTCTTGAACGAGATCTTGGGCGCGATCAATCCGACAGCGAGCGCGCTCCAATCGATTTTGACGAAGAAAAGGGTCGCCACATAGGCAAACAGCGCCAGCGTCAGCCACTTCAGGACAGCGACATAACGGTCGTAAGGCAGGAAAATCTGCGCGACGGCGCAGACGACGCCGATCACGAGCACATAAGCAATCTGCGGGCCGCCGAACATCACCTGGATGGAGGCCGCCATCGCACCGATGTCCGCCCCCAGATTGATCGTGTTGGCGATCAGCAGCAGCGCCACGCCCGAGTAGACGATCCAGTTCGGATAGAATTTTCGCAGATTGCCAGCGATGCCCGCGCCCGTCGTTCGTCCGATTCTGGCGCTGATGATCTGGATTGCGACCATCAGCGGATAGGAAAACAGCAACGTCCACCCGATCCCGTAGCCGAACTGGGCGCCCGTCTGCGTGTAGGTCGCGATGCCGCTCGGATCGTCGTCCGACGCGCCGGTGATCAGCCCCGGCCCCAGGATTCGCAAAAATCTGGGCTTCGACGGTTCGGCGGCGGAGCGTTCAGCGTTGTTGAACCGAGCTATGTCCATCATCCCGTCCCCCCACCCGCTCGCCCATCCCGGTCCCTTTGGGGCGCTGTTTAAGCCACTCCAACTTCTCGCCGGCGCCATTGTTCCGCCGCGAATTCGAGGCGGGGGCATCGCCAACGGCGGGAGGCGCGTGAGCGGCGTACGGCGGTCGTGATTCTGACAATCGCCAGCCAGCCGGGTCTTCGGATTGGTTGACGGATCTCCAGCTGCCGCGAGGCTGCGCGGAGCGGAGCTGGCCCGCCGGGTCCCTGATCAACGGCCGCACGTTCTTTTGCTCGTCATTTCCGGCGCACAGCGGGCAAGACCGAGATCGCCGACGGCGACCGCTTCCTCGCGGATCAGGCGGCTCGGGAGATTAGACGCATTTGGCCGTGAGGCGCCTCGTGAAGGCTCATAGAAACGCTTAAGAGCGGCCGTGGCTTGCGTCAGCGCGAGCTGTCGTCATGGCTCACCTGCAGTAAGAAGAGGCGGTTGACCACATCGGCGGCGGCCTGGCCCGCGGCGTCGACGCCGGACACGAACGGGGCACGCGCCGATCCGAAACTCGCGGAGCGGTCGCCCATCGTCTCGACGCCGGCCCTTTCCGACGCGGCCGGGATGTGGCCGCGGATCCGCGTGCAACCTTCCGCCGTTTGGCTGCATTGCGTGTTGGAAGAACGCGCACCGCCTTCGGCCGAAGGCGCGAGCCCACCGGCTTCCGCCGGCGCGATCAGACAAACAGTCAGAAGAGCCGCCAGCAGCGCAGCCGCGCCCCCCGCCGACCATTCGAACTTTCCCCGCATTGCGAGTCGTCCCGTCTCTGTCCCCCATCCCGGATGGAACCACATCGTGGCGGCAACATGGCCGCGTCATGCGGCGAAATAGTCTATCCACCCTCCGGCGCCTGCGCCCTCCAGTCTCCCAGCGTCGCCTGGACGAGCGCGAGCGCGGCGACCGCCGCCGTGTCGGCGCGCAGGATGCGTGGACCGAGGCTCAGGCGCAGGACCCGCGGCATGGCCAGGATGGCGGCCCGCTCGCCTTCGTCGAAGCCGCCCTCGGGCCCGATGACGAGGCCGACGCCGGCATCGGCTTTGGCCTCGCCGAGCGCAGCCAGCGGGTCCTCATGCGGCGCGTCCTCGTCGCAGAAGACGAGCAGGCGCCGCGGCGGCCATTGCGCCAGGGCCCTCTCGAGCGGCTCGAGCGGCCGAACCTCCGGCGTCCAGACCGCGCCGCACTGCTCGCACGCCTCGATCGCATTGGCCTCGAGCCGCTCCAGATTGAGCCGCGCCACCTGGGTGCGGCGGGTGACGATCGGTCTCAGGCGCGCGGCGCCCATCTCGATAGCCTTCTGCGCCATGTAGTCGAGCCTGGCGTGCTTCAGCGGCGCGAACAGGAAATCGAGGTCCGGCGGAGCCTCCGGCCGCCGCGTTTGCGCTGCGACGGCGAGAGAGACGTTTCTGCGCCCGACGGCTGCGAGCAGAGCGGCGAATTCGCCGTCTCGCCCGTTGAAGACGAGCAGCCGCGCGCCTTCGGTCAGCCTGAGAACGTTGACGAGATAGTTGGCCTGCTCTGACGACAGCGGGAGCGCAGCGCCCTCGGAAAGCGCTGCGGAAATGTGTAGCCGGGGAGCGGTGAACGCGGTGCGGGCCATGCGCTTTTCGAAGAGATACGAGGTCTCCATGGTTCGGCCGACGCCCATGAGGGGAGGAAACGGGCTTGTAAGCCGCCGGTGGAGACGGCACCGCATATAGCATCGCGGACAACCGTGCGACCGGTAACAAAGGCGCGCCGGGAGCGAACATCCGCTGGAAGGCGCGGCAAGCGCTGCTTTTCGGAGAGCGAGTCCATGACCATCCGGCTGAAGCTTCGCGCGAGTCTCCCGGCTTTGATGACCCTCGTGGCCCTGCCGGCGACCGCATTTGCAGCCGACGCGGCGCATCCGACCGTAGTCGAGCTGTTCCAGAGCCAGGGCTGCTCCTCCTGTCCGCCGGCCGCGGCCAATGTGATGGCGATCAGCGGCCGGCCCGACGTGCTCGCGCTCTCCTTCGCCGTCGACTACTGGGACCGGCTCGGCTGGAAGGACACGTTCTCCAAACCCGCCTGGACGGCGCGCCAATACGCCTACGCCCACGCGATGGGCCGCGACGGCGTCTATACGCCCGAGGTCGTCGTCAACGGCCGGGTCGAGGGCGACGGGCTCGAACCGGCCGAACTCGCCGGGCTGGTCAGCCGGGGGGAACGCGGCGCGGGTGGCCCGGACGTTCATTTCGCCGGCGGCGCGGTCGCGGTTGGGGCGGGCGCCGCGCCGGCCGGAGGCGCCGACGTTTGGCTCGCCCGCTACGATCCGCGCACGATCGAGGTCGCGGTCAGGCGCGGCGAGAACGCCGGCCGCACTCTGCCCCACAAGGACGTCGTCCGCGAGATGATCCTTCTCGGCCACTGGCGCGGGGCGGCGGAGAGCCTTCCCCTGCCGAGCGGCGGCGGGCAAAACCTCGCGGAAGCGGTCATCGTCCAGGCCGCCGGCGCCGGTCCGATCCTGGCGGCGGCGAAGGCGAACTGACGGCTGGCGCTTCACGCGCAACTGCCGGGCGCATGACGGATCGGCCGCGCCCTTTACCAGCTGTTGCGGGTCCGTCTTTGCAATGGCGCAATCCGGCCAAGCCAAACCAAAAATAACCAAGCAACACCAAGAGAACAGGCTTGGATTTCCTTGGATTTCCTTGGGTTCTCTTGGTTTTTCTTGGATTCCCTCGTCCGATTCGGGCCTTTTCAATGGGTTACGTGCGACCATCCCCAGAAAACTTTTCTCGCCGCCTGCTCCCGGCAAGCCCCTTCGCAACGCACGCCGGCCTTAAGCGCCTGCAATACCGACACTCGCCCCCTCTCCGGGCTGCGTCATAGCGAACACTTAGTGAACATTCGCCGCTGTGTCAAGAAAATTCGGCGTCTTTTTTTGGAGGCGAAGGGATCGCACTGCCCTTGACTGCAATCTCATCCGCGAAGGGTTTGGCTACCCCCGCCAAACCGCGAAGGAGGCGCCCTGCATGACCCGGCGAGACGCTGACGAGGGCGCCCAGCGTCGAGGAGACAGGCGGCCCGCTCAGAGGTGTCCGATGAACAGCAGAATCCCGGCCGCGACGAAGCAGGCCATCGACAGGACGTAAGCCGTCTGCAGCGTGATGTTCTTCCACCAGAGGATGCGCGAAAGAAGCGAGCAAAGCTCGGCCAGCGACGCCGAGTTGGCTTCGGCGTCGCCGATGTGGCCGAAATCCTCCGGACTCGGACCTCGCCAGATCGGGAAACGTTGGCGCCCGACGCGCGGAAACCGCGGATAGACGGAGATCAGCAAGTTCAGGAAGATGAACATGAAGGGCGTCAGGAGCGCCGGCACGCTCAGATACCACGGATAGAAATCGCGGAACTGGAGGACAGTGCCCATCATGATCGCCACGAACAGCACCGCGATCATCGCCTTGATGTCGCTGAGGCGAATCGAGTCGCCGTAGCCGGCGATGAGATTGCGCAACTGCGCGTCCTTGTCCTTGGCCATCTTCTCAACCGGTCGGCGGCGCGGGCGTAGCCCAGACGTAAAAGAGCAGGAGTAGAGTCAGAAAAACGCAGACGATCGATATAAGGAAGGCCGTGCGGATGAACGCCGTCTTCCACCAGAGGATGTCCGAAAACACCGCGCAGCGCAGCTTCAGCTGATCGATCGTGTCCTCGGTGTCGGCGACGTGGTCGAAATCCTCGGGCGCCAGGTTGCGCGCAACCAGGAAGTTCTTGCGGCCGACTTTGGGAAAGCGCGGAAGGAGCACCATGAAGCAGCAGAAATAGACGATCAGGAAGGGGATCAGGATGAGCTGGACCGGCAGATAAGGCGGGAGGCGCTGGTAGTTCCAGAGGATCGGGCCCATCATGAACTCGACGAACAGGAAGGCGATGTTGGCCTTGAAATCGCTGTTGCGGATCGCGTCGTTATAGGCGGCGATCAGGCTGCGATAGGGCTGGCTAGGATCGGGAACGACCTTGTTCATCCGACGTTTCGGACGGCTCCGCTGGACGAGGCGCAAGCTGCGTCCAAAGCCGCCATTGCGGCCTGACCCTGCGTCTTCGAACATGAGAATCGCGTAAAGCGCCGCGGCGTGTCAAGGGGAGGAGCAAGCTCTCCTAGCGCCTTTGCAACTTGCCGCTGGCGCTCGTCCAAGCGCTGGGCTGATGGCCCGACAAAGCTCTTTGACGTCATCGATGCACCCGTGCCGCCGTCGCAAAGGCCATGGAAGATTAAAATCGAAGAACACCAAGGTTGCGCGAAGGGGCACAGCTTCGGGCGGCCGAGGACAAAGGCGGCTGGCTCTTGAAACAGGCTCTAAGGCCATGCCTCGGACGTCTTGTCTTCGCCGGGCTCCCGGCCGAAACGACGGCGGCATGGACGATAGTTTGATCTGACCACTGGAGACACCGCTATCCGTTTATTCGACCGCCGGTCCCCTCTCGCCGCGACGCTCGCCGTTCTGTTCCTTTCGGTTGCCGAGCCCGCCGGCGCTTTATCGCCGGCCTGGCCCGAGCCGCCCTCGATCGAATTCGGCGAACTCTATCGCGCCGTGGAATTGGCGAAGCTCTTTCCCGACCAGAAGACGTTTGCGGACGCCGTTCCTCGCGAGCCGCCGGCGGAGGTGATGGCGGACTACGACCGGCAAAAAAACCTGCCGGGATTCGATCTCAAGGCTTTCGTCGCCAGCCGTTTCCAGCCGCCTCGTCAATTCGACGTCTTCAAGCCCGAGTCCGGCAAAGGCCTCCGCGCCTATATCCGCGACGGATGGGAGGCGTTGCAGCGCAAGCCCGACCAGATCGAGCCCTTTTCGTCGCTTCTGCCCTTGCCAAAACCCTACGTCGTGCCGGGCGGCCGGTTCAGGGAGATCTACTACTGGGACAGTTTTTTCGTCATGCTCGGACTCGAGCAGGATGGCAGCGACGAACTCGCGCGCGACATGCTCGACAACATCGCGTCGCTGATCGACCGGTACGGCCACATGCCGAACGGCAACCGCAGCTATTATCTGAGCCGCTCCCAGCCGCCGTTCTTCTCCTGCATGGTCGAACTCGTCGCCGCGCATGACGGCGATGCGACTTTCGTCAAATACCTTCCGGAGCTCGAGGCTGAATACGACTACTGGATGGACGGCGCCGACAGGCTCGCGCCCGGCTCGGCCTACCGTCATGTTCTCCGCCTTCCCGACGGGGCTTTGCTCAATCGCTATTGGGACGACCGCGCGACGCCGCGCGACGAATCCTATGCTCAGGACGTCGAGACGGCTCGCCATACCAACCGGGGCGCCGCCGAGGTCTTTCGCGACCTGCGCGCCGGCGCGGAGAGCGGATGGGACTTCAGCTCCCGCTGGCTCGCCGACGGCAGAAATCTCTGGTCGATCCACACGACCGATATCGCGCCGGTCGATCTCAACGCCCTGATGTTTCATCTCGAACAGACGCTTGCGAAGGCTTTTCGACTGAAAGGCGATGCGGACAAGGCCCAGCGGTATGCTGCTCTGGCCGCGAAGCGCGGCGCGGCGATCCAGCGGCTGATGTGGAACGCGAAAGCGGGCTACTTCGCCGACTATCTTTGGCGGGAGGGGCGACAGAGCGACGTTTTGTCGGCGGCGGCGGCGGTTCCGCTCTATTTCGGCGTCGCGACGCCGGGCGAGGCCCATGCCGAAGCGGCTTCCTTGCGCGAACACCTCCTCGAACTTGGAGGTTTGGGCACGACAACGACGGCGACCGGCCAGCAATGGGACCGGCCGAACGGCTGGGCGCCGCTGCAATATCTGGCGATCGAAGGCTTGAATTCTTACGGAGAGCGCGATCTGGCGCGTGAAATCGCAGAGCGCTGGATCGGCAAGAATTCTTCCGGATACGCAGCCGCCGGAGTTTTGGTCGAGAAGTACGACGTCGAGCAAGGGGACGGGAGCGGGAGCGGGGGCGGGGGCGGCGGCGGCGGCGAATATCAGTTGCAGATCGGATTCGGGTGGACCAACGGGGTGCTGGCGAAGCTGATGGCGGAGTATCCGGAGCTCGCCTCGCCTGCGTTGCAGGAGAGGCCGTAGTCGACCTCGCTTGCCATAACGGGCCGACGCCTCCTCCGCGGACCGCACATTCCCTCTTGCGCTCACTGTAATGTTCTGCAAATGTTCAGATGATGGGCAAGCCGGGGCGGCAGGATGGTGGCGCGCGTTTCGACGGTGGCGTTCGAGGGCGTGGAGGCCCGGCCGGTCGACGTGCAGGTGCATGTCGCCTCTGGGACCGTCGTGTTCAACATCGTCGGCCTCGGCGACAAGGCGGTGCGGGAGTCGCAGGAGCGGGTGCGCTCCGCGCTCACCGCCTCGGGCCTGGCGCTGCCGGCCAAGCGCATCACCGTCAATCTCGCCCCGGCCGACCTGCCGAAGGAAGGCAGCCATTACGACCTGCCGATCGCGCTCGGCGTGATGGCGGCGATCGGCGCCGTTCCGCACGACGCGCTCGAAGGGTTTGCCGTCATCGGCGAGCTGGCGCTCGACGGGGCGATCAGCGCGGTCGCCGGCGTGCTGCCGGCCGCGATCGCCGCCAACGCGGCGGGCAAGGGGCTCATTTGCCCAGCCGCTTGCGGGCCGGAGGCGGCTTGGGCCTCGGCCGATCTCGATATTCTCGCGCCCCGCTCGCTGATCCAGCTCGCCAACCATTTCAAGGGGACGCAGACCCTGTCGCGGCCCCAGCCCGCCATGCGACCACCGGGCGGGCCGCAGCCGGACCTGCGCGACATCAAGGGCCAGGAGAGCGCCAAGCGCGCGCTCGAGATCGCCGCGGCCGGAGGGCACAACCTGCTCATGAGCGGCGCGCCCGGGGCGGGAAAATCGATGCTCGCCCAGCGTCTGCCGTCGATTCTGCCGCCGCTGACGCCGCGCGAGCTGCTCGAAGTGTCGATGATCCATTCGGTCGCCGGCGCGCTCGCGGGCGGCGCGCTGACCGACCGGCGCCCGTTCCGCGCGCCCCATCACTCGGCGTCGATGCCGGCGCTGGTCGGCGGCGGCGTCCACGCCAAGCCCGGCGAGATCTCGCTGGCCCACAACGGCGTCCTCTTCCTCGACGAACTGCCGGAGTTTTTGCCGCAGGTCCTCGACTCCTTACGCCAGCCGATCGAGACGGGCGAGGTCGCGATCGCGCGCGCCAATCATCGCGTGGTCTATCCGGCCCGCTTCCAACTGGTGGCGGCGATGAACCCCTGCCGCTGCGGCCTCGCAAACGAGCCGGGCTACGCCTGCAAGCGCGCGCCGAACGAGCGCTGCGTCGCAAACTATCTCGGCCGCCTGTCCGGGCCGCTGATCGACCGCTTCGACCTCGTCGTCGACGTGCCTTCGGTCTCGGCCGCAGACCTCATGATGCCGCCGCCGCGCGAGGGTTCGGCCGAGGTTTCCGCCCGCGTCGCGGCGGCGCGCAACATTCAGCTCGCCCGCTTCGCCGCCCTCGGCCTCGACAGCGTGTCCTGCAACGCCGCCGCGCCCGCGAGCGTCATCGAGACGATCGCCGAGGCCGACGACTCGGGCTTGCGCCTGCTGCGCGACGCCGCCGAGCGGCTTCGCCTTTCGGCGCGCGGCTATCACCGGGTGCTGAAGCTCGCCCGGACGCTCGCCGATCTCGACGGCGGCGGCGCGGTCAAGCGCGCCCATCTCGCCGAAGCGCTCTCCTATCGCGGCGCGCCCGACCGCGCCGCTGCGGCGGCGTGAGCGAGAGAGGCCTCTGAGGCCGCTGCCGCAGGGGTAGGGCGAAGCCGGATCAACAGGATTGGAAAGCGTCATGATCGACAGCCATAGCGCCACCGAAGGGTGCGGCTGTCCGACGCGAGCGCGGGAATGGCGCATCGCGTCACCAGGGGAATCGGGTGAAGCTTTTTTACCGCGTGATCAGGCTGGCGAGGAAGTCGTTGTCCCATCCGGCGGTCTTTCGCTTGAGCCGCAGGGAGGCCTTTCCGGGAGCCAATCGGTCGGGTTCTGCGCCATGTAGAGGAGAAGGATCTCTTCCAGCGGGTAGTCCACCTTCCCCTGCTGGCGGTGATCCTTCAGATCGCCTGAAATGACTCAGAAAAACTACGGTTTCGTCGAACGCCGCGCAGTCGACTGTCGCCTTGGCCATGGCTCGCCCTCTGATGCGAATCGTGGGCCGTCATGGATTCAGCACTTTCGCCATTTGTCACCAACTTCCTTTACCCGATTACCCTGTATCGCGCACCGACCGTCCTTGCAACGGCCATGAATCTTGATATTTATCTATATTTCGACTAGCGTCGCCCGATGGAATTTGGTTGGACGCAGGACAAGCGGGACAAAACGCTTGCGGAGCGTCGAATTGATTTCGCTGCGATGACAGTCGCCTTTCTCGATCCGGGCAGAAAGGTCGCCCGCGACCTTCGCAAGGACTATGGCGAGGAGCGGTTCAATATGTTGGCCAAATGTGGAACGCGGGTCTTCCACATCACATTTACGATTCGCGGCTCGGTCACCTGGATCATTTCGGCGCGCAAGGCCAACGCGAGGGAGCAAAAACGCTATGAAACGCCCTGAGGTTGTGAGCACCGTGCTGGTTCACGGCAAACTCTATCGTCGCAATCCCGACGAAACCCTCACGCCCCTCCGCGATGAGACCGATTACGCGCGCCTCGACGCTTTGAGCGCGGCCGAGATTGAAAACATCGCCGAGAACGACATTGACGGCGCGCCGATGAGCGACGAGGAATGGGCGCGCGCTGAAGTTCGCCAACCGGTCAAGAAACCGGTCGGCCTGAAACTCGACGACGACATTTTGAGCTGGTTCAAATCCCAGGGGCGCGGCTACCAAACGCGCATCAACGCCGTCTTGCGGCGCTATGTCGAGTTGCAACGAAAGGCAGGCTGACTGCGGCATCCCGCCATCGCCGCGCGGAGAGACGGAACAGTCGCGTGGTTTCATCTGCCGCCGCACAGGCATGGCGAAGCCGGGTTCAATCGGGGACTGGCTCATACTGGCGGAGCTGCATCTCGACAAGGCAAGAGCTGGGCCACCATGGAGGCGTGCTGGCTTGGCCCAGTTGCGCCAGGATTCCAGATCGAACTGCCACTGACGACTTCCCGACAGGCGCGTCCTAAAGAAAATAGCATGCACACGATACTCAAGGTGCCTTCCCCCCCAAAGAAATGGTATATTTGATTTCATGCCATCAACCTAGACAGATACTGAAGAATGGAGGGGGCGCAAAATGAGAGCAATATTTTTCATGGCGTTCGTGGTAATGAGTGTTTCTCTGGCTTTCGCAAATATGTCCCGGTCCATCTGTGATCGGCTCGGCAATAATTGCCAAGCAATATTTGAAGCTTGTCTGGTCGATGCAAAAGAGCATGGGCGGTACCGATGCAAATTGTAAGCGTCAATTGGAAAAAAGCAAAATAACGCGCAGCTGGCACGCCAAGACCCGCAATGTCGATTGCCCTTGTCAATAACCGGCAGGTGTGGAGCTCGGCGGCTACTCGATTTACAAGTCTGGCGCCTATAGATTGATTCACTGCGGGAACGCAGCGAAACGATCGGAACGGCCGTCGGAAGGGTGTACTCTTTGCTTTCTCTTCGTGGCCTTCGCGAACCGTTTCGTGCCAGCCCGCGGGCGTTAGGGGCTGGTGCTTGTTTATTGATCATGTTGTGGCTGGTCGGGCGCTTTCGACCGTCGGACCCCGCGACGGCATAGTTTGCTCAAAGCTACACCGCTGGCCTCGTAGGCAGATCGGGTGTGCGACGAGTTGCGACGCCGCCGAGCGGCTTCGCCTTTCGGCGCGCGGCTATCACCGGGTGCTGAAGCTCGCCCGCACGCTGGCCGATCTGGACGGCGGCGGCGTGAGGAAGAGCGCGCCCGCTTGGCAAGCTTCCTGGTCAGAACTGAAGGTAGTGGGTCAGTTTGAACTTCAGGTTTGGGCGGAGTGGGCGGATTGGCTCGCACGCTCCAGCCGCGGGGAGCAGGTCGACCCGAAGATCATCGAGCGCGACCCCCAAAACTAAGGGTCAGAGGAAACTTTGTCGCAGCCCAAAGCGGCCATGTACCCGGGCTTTTTGCGTCTCGCGCGATTGCGTTCACTCTTTTGTGAGTCCTTTGCCCTCTATTCGCAGCATGCAAGCGGGCGCCGTCGCAAGCGCGCGCTGCTGGGTTCAGGAGCCGCCAAATATGTGCCGTGGGTGTTTCAGTCAGATTCTGCTGCGCGACGAGTTCTATTCCGAAGGGATAGCAGGGCTTCTCGGCAAGGCGATGGCGATGCCAAGCCGCCGCGCGTTCATGGCCTATTCGGTCGGCGCGGCCTCGGCGCTGACTGGCGTCGGCGCCGGTTTGGCCTACGCGGCGGACGAAGGCGCCGACCTCATTCTGCGGGGCGGGACGATCCGTCCGCTTCCGGGCGCGCCCGTCGCCTCCGCAATCGCGGTCAAGGGAGGGAAGATTCTGGCAGTTGGCGAGGAGAGCGCGCTCATCGGCCTAAAAACGACCGACACGAAGGTCATCGATCTCGCCGGCCGCACGCTCCTCCCAGGGCTCATCGACCCGCACCTCCACACGATCGCGGCTTCGTTGATCTACGAACTGCTGGACGACGTCGGCTACGCCAAATATCCGACCCGCGAGGGCCTTGTCGCGCATCTCAGGCAGGAGGCGGCGAGCACGCCAAAGGGACAGTGGATCGTCGGGGCCAATTTCGACAATCTGCTGCAAGGCGGTGATTTTAACCGCGCCGAACTCGATGCGATTTCGACCGATCACCCGATCTTCATCTGGTATATCAATCTGCACGATGCATGCGTCAACAGCCAGGCGTTCACAATCGCCGGCGTCGGCGAGGATGTCGGCGAACTGCCGGGCGGCGGCCATTTCGGCCGGGGTGCGGACGGCAAGCTCAACGGCATGGTCTACGAGGAAACCGCGATGCTCAAATTCGCGGTCCATTTCCTCGGCAAGATCACGCCCGACATCGCGGCCAAGGCGATCACGGACTTTACCCGGCACACCGCCTCCGTCGGCAACACGATGCTGCACGAGCCGGGCACGATCCGCTCGGACTGGATCGCGCAGTTTGCAAAGCTCTCGAACAGCCTGTCTTGCCGCACGAGCGCGAGTGTCATGTTCGAAGACATGGGGGGCTTGGCGCCCTGGCGCAAAGTCGGCCTCGGGAAAGGCGGGCCCGTCGACGATTCCCTGTTCTCGCTCTACGGCGTCAAGATCGTCGGCGACGGCTCGAACCAGACCGAAACCGGGGCGCAAACCAAGCCCTACCTGAACTCAACCTCCAAGGGTTCGCCGAACTTCAACGCGGCCGAGATGAAACGGATGGTCGCCGAGGTGAAGGCCTTCGGCTTGCCGGTCCAGATCCACTGCAACGGCGATTACACAGTCGACATCGCCCTCGACGCGATCGAAGCGGCCTATGCCGGCTCGACCGACTATGGCGTCAACCGCATCGAGCACTCGACGATGGCGCGCCCCGACCAGATCTTGCGCATGAAGGCGTTGAATGTGCAGCCGAGCTTCCTGATGAACCACGTGCGCTTCTACGGCGCCGCCTATCGCGACCAGTTGTTCGGCCCGGAACGCGCTGCGTTCATGGACCCGGCGGCAGCCTGCGTGAAAGCCAACTTGCCTTTCACGTTGCACAGCGACGGCCCGTGCTCGCCGCCGGGGCCGCTGGCTCTGATCAGCACAGCGGTGACGCGCCGCTGCATCATCGACAATTCGGTGGCTGGCGCCGATCAGGCCATTTCGCTCGACGACGCGATCCGCGCCGTCACGATCGACGCAGCCCGACAGCTTGGGCAGGGCGAGCGCGTGGGCTCACTTGAGAAAGGCAAGGAGGCGGACTTCACGATCCTCGAGAGCGATCCCTACAAGGTGAGCCCGGACGCCATCTCCGGCATCAAGGTCAGCGAGACCTGGGTGGCCGGCGAGAGGAAGTTCGCGGCGTGAATACGACCTTCTTTCGCTCGCCGGTTCACCCGCCGCGTGAAACGCCCTTCCCCTATTGCGATCTCTTGTGAGGCGCCGTCGAAAGGCAGGCTGACTCCGGCAGGGATGCGGTAGACCGTCGGCGCCAAGCAGGCGCGGGAGGGTTAGTTGCGGATTCTGTTCATCGGCGACGTGGTCGGCGCAGCGGGAATGAGCGCAGTGAAATCGATGCTTCCGGATGCGATCTCGCGTTGAGAGGTCGACCTCGCGGTGGTGAACGGCGAGAACTAACCCATTGAAAAAGCTCATTTCGGAAAAGAAGACGAAGGGCATTTCGCGGCTCCGCCGGTCTGTTTCAGCGCCCGGGCGCGTCCAAAATCGGTTTTGAAAATCCGATTCGCCGCCGCCGCCGTCGCCGAACGAGCAGGCTCGTTCCAAAAAACGGCGCAATCCGAACCGCTCACTGTCGACGGGACCCCGACCGGCGAGGCCGGTGTCAATCAAAGGTAAAGTCTGAACGAGGAGGAGGGCGCCATGTCCACTGTGAGATCTGAGGGGCGACGTTTTGCGATTGCGGGAGCGAGTTTCGCGGCGCTGGCATTGGGCGGCGGGGCCGCGCAGGCGCAGGATTGCGAAAGCCTCGTCGGCAAGGCCTACGGCGACGCCACCGATCTCGGCGGCGACGGACGTCACGCCGCCCTTCAGCGTCGCAGGAAAGGATCCCCCGACTCCGGTTTCGGTCGACGCGCCGTTCTGCCGCGTGCAGGGAACGATCAGGCCGTCGGCCAACTCCGACATCAAATTCGAGGTCTGGCTGCCGCCCGAAGGCGGCTGGAACGGCAAATACCAGGGCGTCGGCAACGGCGGCTTCGCCGGGTCGCTGATCTACGCGCCGATGTCCTGGGCGCTCGAGGCCGGCTATGCGGTGGCGGGAACCGACACCGGCCATTCCGGGGGGTCGCTGGACGCGGACTGGGCGCTCGGTCATCCGGAGAAGATCGCCGACTTCGGCTGGCGGGCGATCCATCTGACCGCCGAGGCCTCGAAGGCGATCGTCGCGGACTATTACGGCAAGGCGCCCGAGCACGCCTATTTCAGCGGCTGCTCGGACGGCGGACGCGAGGCGCTGATGGAAGCGCAGCGGTTCCCGCAGGACTACGACGGCATCGTCGCCGGCGCTCCGGCGAGCGACTGGACGAAACTGCTGACCAACGCCGTCTGGTCCGAACAGGCGCTCGACCAGCCGAACGCCTGGCTGTCGCCGGAAAAGCTGTCGATCGTGACGAAGGCGGTCCTCGCGGCTTGCCATGGCGAGGACGGCTATCTTGGCAATCCGGCCGAGTGCCGCTTCGGCCCTTCGAGCCTCGCCTGCAAGGCGGGCCAATCGGAGGAGTGTCTGTCCGAGCCCGAAGTCGCAGCGCTGAGCAGGATCTATTCGGGCGCCGAGGATGCGAGCGGAAAATCGATCTTCCCGGGCTACGCTCCCGGCGGAGAGTCCGGTCCGGGGGCGTGGCCGCTGTGGATCACGGGAACCGAGCCGAAGCGCACGGCGGGGTCGCTCGCCTACGGCTTCGGGACCGGCTATTTCGCCGATATGGTGTTCGACAATCCGGATTGGCGCATCGACGGCCAGAACGTCAGCGACGACCTCGCCGCGGCCGACAAGACGACCGCCGAGGCGCTCGACGCGACCGACCCGGACCTCACGGCTTTCAAGGCGGCCGGCGGCAAGCTCATCCAGTATCACGGCTGGAACGATGCGGCGATTCCGCCGCAAGCCTCGGTCGACACTTACCAGTCGGTCGCCAACGCGATGGGCGGCCTGCAGAACCTGCGGTCCTTCTACCGGTTGTTCCTGGCGCCCGGCATGGAGCATTGCGGCGGCGGCCCCGGCCCCAACGCCGTCGGGGGCGTCTTCGGCCTGCCGTCGCCGAGCCGCGATCCGGCCCACGACGTCGTCGCGGCCCTGGCCCACTGGGTCGAAAACGGAACCGCGCCTGACTTCATCGTCGCGACCCGCTATCTCGACAACGATCCGGCCAAGGGGCTCGAAGCGCAGCGTCCGTGGTGTCCGTACCCCGCCGCCGCCCGCTTCCTGGGCCAGGGCGACCGCAGCGAAGCGGCCAGCTACACCTGCGGGGCGCAACCCTAGCCTGGACCGGATGGCCGGCCCCTCGGTCCACCAGCCGTCTCGGCCGCCATTGTCAAACGATTGCGGTGAACGGCGGAGTGGCGTTTCTGTAGCCGATCCCTTCGAAGGTCGGCGACTCGTCCGCTAGGCATGCGGCGCCGACGGAAGAGGGTCACGTCAGTAGAGGTGAGCGTACCGCAGCAGCAACTCGAGGAGCAGAAAAAAAACGCATGCCCGTCGGGGCCGCCGCTTCAGAGGCCATCGTCGATAAGATTTCCCCGGCCAGTTGCGCGAGATCAAGACCCTTCGAGGGAAAGAGCGGTACGAAGGTTCACTGTCGACAAACTATGGGGGGCGCAATGAAAGCCCATCTTGTCGGTTCGGGAATCGCCTCGCTCGCGGCGGCGGTCTACCTTCTCCGAGACACAGGCATCGAGCCGCGCGACATCACGGTCTACGAATCCGAGCCCCGCCTGGACGGCGCGATGACTGCTTACTCTGTGTGGGAAAACCATTCGGGGAGGCTACGCCGCGCCTATGTTCTGCCCGCGACGCGGATTCTGGAGAGAGAATATCGCTGCTCGTACGAGCTCTTCTCACACTTCGCGTCGGTGAGCGATCCGAACCAGAACCTCGACGAAGACGTTCACGAATTCAACTGGCGCTTTCCTTACGAGGATACGACCCGGATTCTCGACGAGCACCACAGGCCGAAGTCATCGAGACACTTCGGGGTCCGACTCCGCGACAGCGCCAAGCTACTTTGGCTGATGCTTCGTCGCGAATCGACGCTCGACGACAAGACCATCGAGGATTGGGGCCGGCTGCGCTTCTCGGACGGCTTCTATGATTCCGAGTTCTGGATCGCCTGGTCGACTATGATGGGACCGCGCCGGGAGCACAGCGCCATCGAAATGCGGC
>CAWGKV010000007.1:0-17721 GCA_963823165.1 uncultured Alphaproteobacteria bacterium
TCGTCCCGGCATCGCGACAATGCCGCCGGTGGTTGTCCGACAGCGGGCCTTGCCGCGGACATCCGCCATCAGACCCCGGCTGCACGCTCGGCCATGACCGAAGGCCTCCGATCGCAGATCGACCGTGTCACCAGGGCGCTCCCGGAGTTGGATGCCGCAGATAGACGCCGCGCAGCGATCGGAAGCTGGGCGGCGATGGTGGGGGCAGTGATCCTCGCCCGAGCGATCGACGATCCCACGCTCTCGGATGAAGTCCTGGAGCAGACGCGTGCCTGGATCAACGCCGGGATCAGTCAACAGTCTGCCGGCTAGGCGGTCTCTTCGGCAGGAGTGCTCTTGTCGAGAGCAATGCGGCCATCGGCGGTGGTTGGGTGGCAATCTTGCAGAATATCGCGCCGGCCCCGGCAATCAGCGCATCGGCGGCCCGGGTGCGGCGCTGGTAGAGGCGAAGCGAGGCGCTCCTCCATTCGCTCGTCCTGCCGTCCGCGCCCCTCAACCGGGCGCGCGGCACGGATATCTCCGTTCTCCCGAAGGTCCCGGTCAGAGCCCGCTTGCGATGCCCGTGCCGGATGCCGATGACCGCCGGCGCTTCCCCATCCCCGTTCGGTCTGCCTCGCCCATAGCGCGGGCGAGACAGCGCCACCGAAAGCTCCTCTTCCAGCATCGTCTCGATGAAGCCGCGCATCCGAGAACGAATCCCGTCCTCGATCGCGTCGAACCAATCGTCGAAAAGCAAAGGGTCGGCGGCGACAGTTGCGTCCTTCATGGTATCCTTGATCATGGCGTGCTCTCCCTTCCGGCGCGCCAACGCCGGAATCAGTTGGGTCGAACAACCCGGAGACTACGCCAACCCAATTCCCACCACCTCCGCGACGGGACCCATGGAGAGTTCCATCCTGAGTGAGGCTCACAACGCCTCGATTCTCAGGGCGGGGCTCTCCACTGACCATGCAGTCATCTCGACTTCACTGGCTTCTCAAATTGTCGCCGGCCTCTCCGCTGGCGCACCCGCGCAGCGGCCTGGAGCGAAGCGACTCCGTGCGTCGACGTAAAGCGGACATAGCGGATCGCGGATAGGCGTCGAGGAATCGTGGAGTCCATGGTCGCCGCGAAACGCAAGAACCCGCCGGAGCACATTCAGTCCCATAGGTGGGCGGCCATTCCCTCGGTCAACGGCTCAGCGCAAGCATGTCCCGCGCCTCCCCAGAGGTGGCGATCTCGCCACCGAGCTTTGTGATCAGCCAATGCGCCTTTTCGACCAGCTCCGCGTTGCTTGCGGTCAGCCGGCCGCGGTCGACGTAGACCGTGTCCTCCATCCCGATCCGGACGTTTCCGCCCAGAACATAGGCTTGCGCGAGCATCGGGAAGGCGGCGCGGCCGACCCCGAAGCCGGTCCAGGCGACCGCCGGGGGCAGGCGGTTGCGGGCGAACAGCATGGTCTCGGTGTTGGCGGGAAAGCCGTATTTCACCCCCAGCACCAGCGACGCCATCGCCGGCGTCCTGAGCGAGCGGTCGGCGAGCATGTCGCGCATGAGCTCGATGTCGCCGCTGTCGAACAGCTCGATTTCCGGCTTGGCGCCGGAATCGTAGATGGCCTCGGCCATGATCCGGACGTTGCGGGGCGTGTTGATGACGGTCTCGACGCCGAACGTCATCGTGTTCAGGTCGAGGGTCGCGATGTCGGGCCTGAGATCGGCGATGTGCTCGACGCGGCGGAGCGGCGGCAGAAAATTGGTTCGCGGACCGGCGACGGCGGGGTCGTCGTCGCTCGGCTGATAGCGGCCGCCGGGCCCGGTCGTCAGGTTGAGGATCAGCGCGTCGTTTTTCGCCCGGATCAGGCGCACGGCCTCGCGATAATGCTGAAGCTCCATCGACGGCCGCCCGTCGGGATGGCGGACGTGAATGTGGACGATCGCCGCGCCTGCGGCGGCGGCGTCCAGAGAGGACTGCGCGATCTCCTCGGGGGTGATCGGCAGATGCGGATTCTGCTCGGGGCGGGTCAGGTTGCCGGTGACGGCGCAGGTCAGGATGGTTTTCATCGGCTCTTTCCCGCTTCGCTTGTTGATTGCGGGAGCGGGGGCCATCGCATCCCGCCAGCCGCCGCAATGAGGAGGCTTTTCTTTGACCTATACCACCGGGCTCGGGGCCGCATCCGCCAGGATCGGCTGGGCGCTGCTGTCCGAACGCCGGCTGAAGCTGCCCACGGCGAAGCTGCTGAAAACGGTTAGGACGGCGCAGGCCGCGATGTAGACAGCTGGCACGGTCGGCATTCCGGTCCGTTCGATCATCGCCGATGCGGCCAGCGGCGCGAAGCCGGAGAGGATGGTGATGCTCAGGTTGTAGGAGAGCGCGATGCCGCTGAACCGGACGCGAGTGGGGAAAAGGGTGGCGACGATGCTCGGCCAGATGCCGCTGACGATCGAGAACGCCAGCGACATGAGGCCCATGAGCAGGACCAGATGCTCGCTCCCCTCGGCGATCAGCGACCAGATCGGAAAGATCGTCACCGCCAGCAGCGCAGCCCCGACCCGCAGGATCAGGGGGCGAGGCATATAGTCTCCCGCCCAGCCTGCGACGATCAGCCCGGCGGAGCTGACGAGCAGCGCCGTGATCATCGCAAGCGCGGTCTGCGACGGACTGTAGTGCAGCTTCTGCACCAGATAGGCCGGGACGAAGCCATACAGCATGCCGGTGAAGCCGCCGACTGCAGCGACCACCCCCGCCGCCGTCAGCACGGCCTTCCAATGCTCGCGCAGCACCTCGGAAGTCGGGCTCGCGGGATGGGAGCGCATGCGCAGGAACTCGGGCGATTCCTCGAGGGAGCGGCGCATCAGGTAGCTCACACAACCGATGAAGCCGCCGAGCAGGAACGCCGCCCGCCATCCGTAGGCCGCGACGTCGGCCGTCGGCAGCGCGTACTGAATGCCGAGATTGACCAGCGTCGCAACCAGGACGCCGCCGTTGACGCAAAGGATGATGACGCCGCAGGCGAGACCGGCGCGTTGGGGAGCCGTCTCGACCGCGTAGGTCAAGGCGCCCGGCAATTCGCCGCCGAGACAGAGTCCTTGCACCAGGCGCAGCGCCACGAGCATCAGAGGCGCGGCCAGACCCCAGGCGGCGTAGGACGGCAAGAGACCGATCAGGATGGTGGCGGCCGTCGTGGCGAACAGCGATCCCAGGAACACGGGCCGGCGACCGAAGCGGTCGCCGAGCCCGCTCAGCACGATCCCGCCCACCGGCCGGGCGAGAAATCCAAGCGCCAGCACCGAGAAGGACAGGATCAGGGAGACGGTGGGATCGTCGGCGGGAAAGAACTGGCGCGCGATATACTGGGCGAAGATGCCGTAGATGACGAAGTCATAGAACTCGAGCGAGCCTCCGAGGCTGGCGAGCGCAACCACGCGCCACTGCGATCGGCTGAGGCTGCGGGAGGGCGAGGCTGTCGTCGGTGGCTGGCGCATTTCGGCGTTTCCTCCATGGATGACGGCCCCGGGGCGTTGCCCGGCGGGTCCTGCGGTCTTTACGGAAGGCGCCCTTCAGTAGGCGAGAAGCGTATTCAATCTGTCCGCGTAGTGGACATTACGACGCCTTTATCTGCGTCTTGCCTCCCCAAGTTTCTGCTCGATGAGCCGCCGCGTCTCGCGCAGCGGCTCGAGATAGCGGCTCACGCCCTCCTTCGGGCTGACGACGCGCGCCATCCAGACAACGTTGATGCTGCCGAGCACCCGTCGTCCGACTCGCACCGGCAGCGCAACCGCGCCGGTGTGCGGCCAGATCTCACCGGCTTGCCGAACGGCATAGCCGCGTCGCCTGGTGGCCTCGAGGAGGCGTGAAGCCTGGGGAGGATCGCGCGCCAAGGCGTCGCGCGGATCGCTGGACCGGGCCAGGAGGCCGAGCAGCGTTTGCTGCTCTTCCTTCGGCAAGAAGGAAATGTAGGCCAGGCCCGACGCGCTGCTGAGAATCGGCAACTCCTCCCCGACCATGTTCCGGTCGACGGACAGCGGGGCGACGCGATGGGTCGTCTCATGGATGACCATCTTGAGCCCTCTGAGCGCGCAGACGTCGCACGGCCACGAGATGCGCCGGGTCAGCTCGACGAGCGCCGGCCCGGCGATCATCGAGATCCATTGCTCATCCTCGAAGCCCTCCGACAGGCCGCGCACCTTCAGTTGGAGATGGAAGCGGTCGTCGGCGGGGCCGCGGCCGATATAGCCATCGTCCAGCATCGTCTGCAGCAGCCGGTACACGGTAGCCCGTGGCACGCCGGTCTGGCGAGCGAGCGTAAGCGCAGTGGCGCTGCCGTGCAGGTTGAGGGCCGACAGCACCGCGAGCCCGCGGCTGAAAGACCGAATCGGCTTGGGCTGCATGGCGTCATGTCCGCCAAGTGGACAGATTGAAGGATCACTTTGCGCTGGACGCGGCCCGGGCGCAAGAGCTGTCCAAAGGTGGGCCAACCCGCCTGAGGAGGAGACGCCATGTTTACCGACGATGCCCTGGAAGCGCGAACGGATGAGGTCGAAGTCGCTATTATCGGCTGCGGGCCGGTTGGCGCCATGCTTGCCAACCTTCTCGGGCTGCAGGGTGTAAGAACCCTGGTGCTTGAGCGCGAGGTGGCGATCTACCATCTGCCGCGTGCGGTGCACTTCGACGACGAGGTCATGCGACTGCTCCAGACCGTCGGACTTGCCGAGGCGATGCAGCCGCTCGTTCACGTCTCGCCGGGGATGAAGTTCGTCGGCGCCACAGGACGCTTGCTTCTCGATTGGCCGCGTCCGCAGGAGCGTGGGCCGCAAGCCTGGCACGCGAGCTACCGCTTTCACCAGCCGGAGCTCGAGTCCGTGCTGCGCGACGGGCTGTCGCGCTTTCCGTCGGTCTCGCTTCGCTTTCGGACCGAGGTCTTCGCGATCGACGATGAGCCGGACGAGGTCACGGTGCGCTACGAGGACCTCACAACCGGCCGTCTCGCCACATGCCGGGCGCGCTACGTCGTAGGGTGCGACGGTGCGCGCTCGCTGGTGCGGCGCATGATCGGCGCACCGATGGAGGACCTCGGTTTCCACGAGTCCTGGCTCGTGGTCGACGCCATCCTGAAGCGGCCGCGCCCGGACCTCGGCGACTGGAGCGTGCAATATTGCAACAGCAAGCGCCCGGCCACGTATGTGCGCGGCACCGGCGATCGTCGCCGGTGGGAGATTGCGGTGCTGCCCGGAGAGGACGCCGCCGCGATCAGCCAGACCGAAAAGGTGTTCGAGCTCTTGAAGCCCTGGGTCGGGCCTGACGACGTCGAGCTCGAACGGGTGGCCGTCTACTGCTTCCATTCCGCAATCGCGACGCGCTGGCGCGGCGGGCGCCTTCTGCTCGCGGGGGACTCAGCTCACCTCACGCCGCCGTTCCTGGGACAGGGCATGTGCGCAGGCATGCGCGACGCCGGCAACCTCGCGTGGAAGCTCGGGCGCGTGCTGCAGGGCCGGAACGACAACTCCTTGCTCAACACCTACCAGACGGAGCGCGCGCCGCATGTACGGGAATATATCGAACTCGCGGTGCGGCTGGGCGGGCTCATCAACACCAAGGCGATGGAGGCCGCCGTTGCTGGCGCAGTGACTGAGGGCGGGGAGCCGGCGCAGATGAGCTCCATCAAGCCGAAACTCGGGCCCGGTCTTGCGGCCGGGTGGAACGGGCCTGCCCGCCAGATTGCGCCCCAACCTCACCTGGCGGACGGCGCGAGGCTCGACGACCGGGTGGGATACCGGTTCGCCGCCCTGATGCGGCCGGACTTCGCCGCAGCCGTGCCGGCGGAGCTTCTCGAACGCCTCGCCGATCGGGACGTCATTGTCGTAGCCGATGACGCGCCCGAGCAGCAGGCTTGGCTTCAGGCAGCTGACGTGCCGGCTGTTATGGTGCGGCCGGACCGTTACGTGCTCGGCGCCGCCCGCTCGGTCCAGGAACTGAATGCCCTGGCCGCCACGATTTGAGCAGCCGCTATTCGGCGAACATCGAAGGAATCCCAATGAAGCTTGTCTCTTTCGTCTCTGAAGGGCGCGCCAGCTACGGCGCAGCGAAGGATGGCGGGGTGATCGACCTCGGTCGGCGCCTCGGCGATCGTTTGCCGACGTTGCGGGCGCTGCTGACGGCGGACGCCCTGGCCGAAGCGGGGGCCGTCGCGCGCGACGCCGCGCCCGATCTCCCGCTCGAGTTACTCGAACTCGCGCCCGTGATCCCCGACCCCGACAAGATCATCTGCGTCGGCCTCAATTACCGCGCCCACGTCGAAGAGACGGGGCGAACGGTGACCGAGAAGCCGGCGCTGTTCGCGCGGTTCGCCGGGAGCCAGGTCGGCCATCTGCAACCACTGGTGAAGCCCAAAGTGTCGGACGAGTTCGACTACGAAGGCGAGCTCGCGGTGGTGATCGGCAAGGGCGGCCGTCACATTCCGGCCAAGCAAGCGCTCGAGCACGTGGCGGGATACTCCTGCTACAACGAGGGCAGCGTCCGCGACTGGCAGCGCCACACCAGTCAGTACCTTGCGGGCAAGAGCTTCGCCGGCACCGGCGGCTTCGGTCCCTGGCTGGTGACCGCCGACGAGATCCCGGACCCGTCGCGGCTCACCCTCGAGACGCGGCTGAACGGACAAGTCGTCCAGCACACTGCGACCGATCTCATGATCACGCCTGTGCCGGAGCTGATCGCCTACATCTCCACCATCCTGCCGCTGCTGCCGGGCGACGTGATCGTGTCCGGGACATGCGGCGGCGTCGGCTGGAAGCGCGAACCGCCGCTCTTCATGCGCCCGGGCGACGTCGCGGAGGTGGAGATCAGCGGCATCGGCATGTTGCGCAATCCGGTCGTTGCCGAAGCGGCCTGAATGACCCGCATCAGGAACAGCTTTGAGGAGAGAACGCTATGGAATCGCCCGCGGGACTGACCGCGCTCGGCTATGTCGGCATCCACTCTGCGCGGCTCGACGAATGGGATTCGTACGCGACCCGTCTGCTCGGCATGCAACAGGTCGACCGCGGCGGCGCGGTCCGGGCCTTTCGCATGGACGACCGCAAGCAGCGCCTGGTCGTTGCCGGCGGCGAGGGCGAAGGCCTCGGCTTCCTCGGCTGGGAGGCCCGCGACGCGGCGGCGCTCGAACTCTCTGGCGGCGCGGCTGGACGCGCACGGCGTCGAAATCAGCCGCGCGCCCCGCTCCCTGGCCGATGAGCGTCATGTCGCCGATCTCATCCTGTTCGAGGATCCCGCTGGCAACCGGCTCGAGGTCTTCCACGGACCGGCGGTGGCCGACGCCCCCTTCCGGCCAGGTCGGCCGATCTCGGGATTCCGCACGGGGCCGCTCGGGATGGGACATGCCGTGCTCAACGTCGAGGACGTCGAGCCGCTGTTGCCCTTCTACCGCGACCTCCTCGGGTTCCGCATCAGCGACTACGGCCTCAAGCCGTACAAGCTCTATTTCTTTCACATCAACGGGCGGCATCACAGCTTCGCCATGGTCGGCTCCGGGAAGCGTGGGTTGCACCATTTCATGGTGGAGCTTTGCGCACTCGACGATGTCGGCCAGGGCTACGATCTCGCGCAGCTCGAGGATGGGCGCGTGGCCTACACGCTCGGGCGTCACACCAACGATCACATGACGTCTTTCTATACGCACTCGCCTTCTGGCTTCTTTGTCGAGTACGGCTGGGCCGGCCTCGTCATCGATCCCGCGACTTGGAAAGCACACGAGACCCACGACGGGCCGAGCCTGTGGGGACACGAGCGGCTTTACATGGAGCCCGAGCCGCGCGCCCGCCTGCGCCAAATGCGCCTCGCAGCCGCCGCCAAGGGCCTGCGGGCGCCGGTCAGCGTCCCGAACTGCCCGTGGCTGGACGCGGTCATCGCCAGCGAATGACGCCGCCGGGCGCGCGCCGCCTTTCGAAGAGCAAAGCAAGGAGGAAACGTTCATGAGCAATCCCGTCCATCTGTCAGCGTTCCCACTATCGGCGGTCTTCGCCGTCCTCTTGGGGGCGACGTCGGCGCAGGCCGACATCAAGAGCGACGCAATCCGCATCGGCGTCGTGACCGACGTGAGCGGTATGTTCGCGACAGCCATGGGCCCAGGGTCGGTCGAAGCGGCGCGGATGGCGGCCGAGGAGTTCGGCGGCGCGATCGACGGCAAGCCGATCGTGATCTTGCAGGCCGATACTCAGAACAAGCCTGACGTGGCCTCGTCGATCGTCCGCGAGTGGTTCGATCGGGACCACGTGCAGGCCGTCGCGGATGGCGGCAGCTCGAGCACCGCGCTCGCCATCCAGGAGCTGGCGCGCGCCAAACAGCGGGTGTTTCTGATCTCCGGCGCTGGCGCCGAGCAACTGACCGGCTCCGCCTGCGCGCCGACCAGCGTGCAGTGGACGCATGATTCCTACTCGACCGCGACCGCCGTCGTGTCTGGGGTTTGGCAGCGCACCAAGGAGCCGTGGTTCTTCATTACGGCCGACTACGCCTATGGCCACGCCATCGAGGCCGCAGCACGCGCCCGGTTGACTGAGCTCGGCGGCAAGGTCGCCGGCGGCGTCCAGACGCCGCTCTCAACCACCGATTTCAGCGCTCTGCTGCTTCAGGCCCAGGCGTCCGGCGCGAAGGTGCTGGCGCTGAACGCGGCAGGCGGCAACGCGACCGCCATGAAGCAGGCGGTCGAGTTTGGTCTGGGGGCACAGGGCATGACGGTCGTCCCCATGTCGTTCATGAACGTCGATATCGCTGCTGTGGGTCTGCCCGTCGCCCAGGGCGATCTTGTGCTGACCAGCTTCTTCGAAGATGAGTCTCCGGCCGCGCGGAAATGGTCGGACGCGTTCTTCGCACGGCGGCACGCCATGCCTTCCCAGATTCAGGCCGGGGTCTACTCCGCCGTGCGGCACTACCTTCAGGCGGTCAAGGACACCGACTCGGATGACGCCGCCACGGTCATGGCGCGGATGAAGGCGACGCCGGTCTCCGACGCCTATGCGGCGAAGGGCGCGATCCGCGCCGATCAGCGGATGGTGCACGATCTGTACCTTGTTCAGGTGAAAACGCCTGCGGATTCGAAGGGGCCCTGGGACCTGGTGAAACTGGTGGCGACGGTTCCGCCGGATCAGGCGTTCCGGCCCCTCGGCGACAGTCCTTGTCCGCTGGTTCGCAGGAGCAACTAGAGCGACCTGCGTCGGACATGTGGTCGAGTCGTCAGTTAGGAGAGTTGGCGATGTCTGAAGCCCGAGTCCCGCACCAACACGAGGCCGTCCTCATCGCTGCGGCCGGCGGACCGGAAGTGCTACGGCTCGGGACCCTGCCGGTTCCGGTCCCCGGCCCGGGTGAGGTGCTCATCAAAGTCGCAGCCGCCGGGGTGAACCGGCACGACTGCAACCAGCGCCAGGCGGGGCCGGAACATGAGCCGAATCCCGTGCCGGGGCTAGAAGTCGCGGGCGTAATCGTCGCAGTCGGGAGCGGCGTGCCGCAATCACGGATTGGCGAGCGTGTGGCGGCGCTGACCCAAGGCGGCGGCTACGCACATTACGTCGCCGCAGCCTCGCCCCTCGCCTTGCCTGCGCCGCAGTCACTTAGCCTTGTCGAGGCGGCAGCGCTGCCGGAAGCTTTGTTCACCGCCTGGTTCAATTTTTTCGACGTGATGCGCCTGACGCCGGGTGAAAGAATCCTGATCCACGGCGGCACAAGCGGCGTCGCTTCCTTGGCGATCCAGGCGCTGACCGCGATCGGCTACGAGGTGTTCGCAACTTGCGGGAGCGAGCGCAAGCGCGCCGCCGCACTCGGTTTCGGGGCGCAGGCCGCGTTCGACTACAGGGATGCCGATCTGGCCAGACAAGTTAGGGCGGCAACCGGCGGCCAGGGTGTCGATATCATCCTTGACGTCTCGGCTGGCGCTCACCTTGCCGCCGACCTGGAGATGCTGGCGCGGGGTGGTCGGATTGGCCACATCTCAGCAGGCGGCGGGAAGCAACTGTCGGTCCCGCTGCGAACCCTCATGGCCAAGCGGATCTCGATCACCGGCTCGCTCCTGCGGCCGCTCGACCTGCCTGACAAGGCGGCGGTGGCGGAGCGCCTTCTGCGGGACGTCTGGCCTATGATAGGAGGGGCCGTGCGCCCCGCGATCGCCGCCGCCTTTCCCCTTGCGGAGGCGGCGGATGCGCACTGCGCGATGGAACGGGCCGACCACATCGGCAAGATCGTCCTGACGGTCGAGGCCTGAGCGCTGAAGGCCAAGCCGGATTCGGGAAGTCGCGCGGAAGAGCCAACGGCAAGTCGGCGACATCGGCCATGGGGTGAGTGTGGATCGAGCAGGGCAAGGGCGCAAACATCGTTCAGTCATGTCGGCTGACAATGCCCTTTGGCCCGTTTATTCTGCAGCGATCGGCAATTGTCCCGCTCGACAAGTCGTCGGCGAACGCCGGCTATTTGCGCGCTGCGACGCGCCCACGGCGATCTCAATGCGGTGAGTGGCGAAGTTACCGTGAAAGGGTTGAGGAAGTAGGCGAGCGATAGCACGGCGAAGTTGTCGCGTTCGGCGATCCGAATCGCGGAGGTGGTGACGGGCAAGCCCATCCGTGCTGCAGCCGTGTCGTTGACGGGCCCCAAATCCCGATGTGCGGCGTGCAGGAAGGATCAGCTTGCGGTCGCCTCGGTTGGCGGGTTTGGAGTCCCCTTGCGCGCGTCGAGCGGTCCGTCGGGCCAGTCGGGAGAAGGCTGGCCGACGTCGCGGGCGCGGATTTCGAAGAGGTGGCTGTTCGTCCAGCCGAGCGCCGCCTGGAGCGTCAGGTGACTGCAGAAGAGTACTTGAGCAGGAGCCGGCTGTTCCGGCGCATGAAGAGTGGGCCCCACGGGCAGCTCGTACGCGGCGCGTCTCGTCACGGACGGGCTCGGTCGCCAAGGCACTTGGCGATCCCTCAGTTTGCTAGGCGATATCGTGAGCTGGGTTGCGAGCAGCGACTTGAAGCTAACGGACCTCGATGAAGGTATGGTGGATCTCATGAATCCCCTTATTTTCACGGGACTCGAAAAAGCCTGAGTTTGGGAGTCCTCGCGGTGCCCGGATGGAGAATCAGCGGGCTGGGGGATCGATGCGAGCGCCGAAGGAGCGATTTGATTTCGTTCATCAATTCTTGAAACGAGTGTTCATCGAGGATTTGCACGCCAAGCGCGTGCTGTCTTTGGCCAATGGAACGCTCGGGGTGATGACCGGGGCGGCGCTCGCGGTTTCGTTGATCGGGCAGGCTCTCGCGCAGGCGCGTGGATTGTTCGCCAAGTCCGCGATCAAACAGGTTGACCGCTTGCTGAGCAACGCGGGCGTGGTTCCCTGGGATTTGTTCGCCTCGTGGGTTCGCGAGGTGGTGGGCGAGCGGCGCGAGATCGTCGTGGCGATGGACTGGACCGACTTCGACGCCGACAATCAGTCCACGCTCGCGCTGCACCTCGTCACCCGCCACGGAAGGGCCACCCCACCCCGCTCCTCTGGCTGACCGTCGACAAGGACGAATTGAAAAACCAGCGCAACGACTTCGAGGACCTGTGCCTGTCCCGGCTGAAGGCGCTCCTGCCCGAGGGCGTCGCCGTGACGATCCTCGCCGACCGCGGCTTCGGCGACGTCAAGCTATTCGAGTTCCTGGACAGCCTGGGCTTTCGATACGTCATCCGCTTTCGCGGCGACATCCATGTCAGCGCCGCCGACGGCGAAACGCGGTTGGCCGCCGACTGGGTCGGCAAAGGCGGACGGGCGCGCATGTTGCGCGACGCCGAAGTCACCGCCGCCCGCCAGAAGGTCGGCGCGGTCATTTGCGTGAAAGCTGTGGGCATGAAGGAGGCTTGGCATCTGGCCGCCAGCGACGCCTCGCTTTCTGCGCCCCAGATCATCAAGCTCTATTCCAAAAGATGGACCATCGAGCCCAGCTTCCGCGACAGCAAGGATCTGCGCTTCGGCATGGGCATGAGCGTGCTGAGGATCGACGATCCGCAACGTCGCGACCGCCTCCTGCTCCTCAACGCCTTCGCCATCCTGCTGCTGACGATTTTGGGCGCCGCCGGCGAGAGCCTCGGCATGGACCGCCAACTGCGGACCAGCACCGCCAAACGCCGCGTCCATTCCCTGTTTCGCCAAGGCTGCCTGCTCTACGACCTCATCCCCACCATGCCAGACAAACGCCTGCGGCCGCTCATCGAACGCTATCAAGAACTCCTACGTCAAAATCGCACCTTCTCCGAGGCCTTCGGCATCGCGTGAAAATGAGGGGATACATGAGATGGTGGATCGGTACCTTCAGCATCGATCTAGGAAGCAGTCCATACAACCGGGCGACCGGGCGGCGCTGAAGCGTTTGTTATTGGTGCTTCGCGAGGCGGGCACGATCGCGCCGGCGACGCTGCTACCGCGCACGCCGAATGAGCAGATTTTCGAGGCGTTCAGCCACTATCTGCGGAAGGAACGAGGTCTGGCGACGAAGTCAATCGTCCGCCATTTGCCTTTCGTTCGCCTGTTCCGGCGTGAGCTGTGCCCTGCCGGCGCCAGCGACCTCAGCAGAATCGGTCAGGACGACGTCACGCGCTACATTGAGCGCCACGCCCGGGATTGGAGCGCGGCGTCTGGGACGGCGATGTGCTGGGCGCTTCGCTCATTTCTCCGATATCTCCATCATAAAGGGCTGAACCCGCCGGCGCCCGGCGTCTTTACGAGAAGGTCTATTGCGCCCGCGGCGGCATGGAGAACCGGATCAAGGAATGCCAGGCTGACTTGTTCGCCGACCGCACCTCGACGGCGACCATGCGCGCCAATCAGCTGCGGCTGTGGTTTACCGGCTTCGCCTACATTCTCCTGTGCGCCATGCGCCGTATCGCCCTCAAGCACACGCAATTCGCCAAGGCCAATTGCGCAACCATTCGTCTCAAGCTGCTCAAGATCGGCGACCTCGTGCGAATATCGGTTCGCCACATCAAGCTCGCCATGGCCTCGTCCTTCCCCAACCAGCGCGAATTCAGGATCGCCCACGTCCGGCTCGCCGCAGTGGCGATCTGACACCAGACAGCGCACAGTCCACATAAACTTGAGATAGCGCCGTCAATCCAGCGGCAGCCGCCGCACTCCCGCAATTCCCGTCACAACGCCTCTTTCCGGTTCAAGGATTTACCAGCCGCCACCCGATGAACGACGGGCCCCTCGCCGGTCGGGCTGTGAGAAATGCGGGCTAAGGAGGAACCACGGGCAGGAAGAGGCGCTGTCTGGTGGGGTGCGAGAGCCATCTTGGCGTGAGAATATCGACCTTCGCGCCAATAGAGCCATCAATTGTGAGAATATCGACCAAAAATATTCTCACGTTTGATGGCCTTGCTTCGCGGCTTGAGCTCAAGCCGGGCTATCTCGCATAGGCGTTCGAACGCTCTTCGCTCCCGCAGGCCCGCAGGACCGTCTCCTCCCCGGGCACATCACGGCGCGTTGCGGCGCCTGACAAAAGTGAGGGGTCCAAGCGCTCGATCAGCAGCCTGGCGCCCGCGTCAGATCTTTTGGGTCAGACGTGATCCGAGGGATTGTCTACCGGCGCTTTCGGCGCTTCTGCTTTCTAAAGCGCGCATTGCTTCGAACCAACAGCGAGTCCGCGTTAAGGTCGACCGGCGCGACCGGCTCTAACAGAATCGCTTCAGCGCGGCCTTGGTCGAACCCGAGCGACCTCGCGAGGGCGAGCAACATTGCCCTTAGATAGGCGTCGTTGGTCCGATCCGCGGAAATCCGCGTTACGGCGATGAGCCCGGCGCCGACCACCATGTCCAGCGCGACACCAACAGGAGCATCGACGAATTCGCCCGCCCTGATCGCCTCTTCGATGTGGATGGGGATGTATTTGTAGACGAGATTGTCAGGTCCGATCGACTGCGGGCCAACGCGCGTGATGAACTGCGCGAACAGCGGAAATCGTTGCGCAACGTCAAGGTATTGGCGTAGCCCAGTGAAAAGTCGCGCCGCCGGCGAAGGAAGCGACTTCACGCGCAACTCGATGAGGTCCACGACTTCGTTGCCAAGCTCCTCGATGGCCGCGACGAGCAGCTCGGCGTTGGTGCGAAAGTAATTGTAGAAGGTGCCGCGCGAGACCCCCGCGGCAGCAATGACGTCTTCGATCGCGGAAGCGTCGACGCCCTTCTCGGCGAAGACCAGCAGGGCGCTTTCGACGAGCTTGCGTCGCATCCGCGCCCGCCGCTCGGCCGCGACCCTCGGCCGGTGATCGGTGGCGATAGGCGATTCCAGCATTTTCGGCTCCTTAGGTAGGCAATAGCACGTCCGAAATATTTTTCAAACTGACACTTGCATCATAATGACCAGTAGTGTCATATCGGCCGCCGTCGGACGCGATCGCGTCCTTGTCCAGGGAGGAAACGAGCATGGAAGCCACTGTGTCCGCCGAGGCGGCGAGCGGCCGAACGATTCAGGCTGCGGGTCGAAAAATATTCGTCACGGAATTGGGCGAAGGCCCGCCTTTGCTCATGCTACACGGCGGAGGGCCCGGCGCGAGCGGAATGTCCAACTTTTCGCGCAACATCCCGACGCTGGCTGACCGATTTCGCGTGATCGCGCCCGACATGCCGGGCTACGGACGGTCGTCCAAAGGCCTCGACCACAAGGACCCGTTTGGCGAGCTTGCACGGACGATGCTCGGCCTTCTCGATGCGCTCGGCGTCGAGAGGGCCCATATCCTCGGCAATTCGCTAGGAGGCTCGTGCGCGCTGCGGCTGGCGCTCGAGGCGCCCGAGCGCGCCGATCGCTTGGTGCTGCTCGGGCCCGGCGGGATCGACACGAGCCGCCGGCCGCCGACAGAAGGCCTTCTCCACCTGCTCGACTATTATTCCGGCGAAGGCCCTACCCGCGAGAAATTCGAACAGTTCTTGCGCAAGGACCTGGTGTTCGACGGCGCGGCGCTGCCCGACGCGCTGATCGCGACGCGCTACGCGGCGAGCGTCGATCCCGAGGTCGTCGCGAACCCGCCGCTCGTGCGTCCGAAGGACCTGGCGAATGCGCGCGCATTGGACCTTACGCTTGATCCGCGCATCGGCAGTCTGGAAACGCCGACACTTGTCCTTTGGGGAACCGAGGATCGCGTAAATCCGGCAAGCGGCGGCCGCTCTCTGCAAGAGAAGATGCCGAACTGCGACCTCTATCTCTTCAGCCGTACCGGTCACTGGGTGCAGTGGGAGCGCGCGGCCCAGTTCAACGCGGCGACGATCGCCTTTCTCTCGCAGTGAAATCGGTGGCGCCGCCTGCCGCCAAACTCAACGGAGCCTTCATGAGCACCACGACAAGTCAAACTCAGCCGCCGTCGGTCTACGGCGCCGTTCAACTCGGCTACGTCATCGTCGATTCACCTCGGCTGGCCGATTGGAAACGGTTCGCCGCCGAGGGGATCGGGATGGCCATCGGCGAGGCGACGCCGACGACCCTCGCTTTGCGGACCGATGCGCACGCCCGCCGTCTGATCGTGCGCATGAGCGCGAAGGAAGACATTGCGCTCGGCTGGCAGGTCGAGGACGACGCCGCGCTAAAGGTGATTCTCGCGCGCCTCGCCGCACGCAAGATCGCGGTCGAGGAGGTCGCGGGTGAGGAAGCGGCGCTGCGCGGTGTCGCAACGTTCTGGCGCTTTCTCGGGCCCAAGCGTCAGGCGTTCGAATTGTTCATTGAGCCCGAGGTCGCGCCGCCCGTGAAAACGCTCGTCAGCGCTTTCGTGACCGGCGAGCGGGGCCTTGGCCATGTCGCCATCACGACACGCAAGCCCGAGGCGATGATCGCCTTTTGGCGAGAAATCTTCGACGCGAAGATCTCCGACTACATCGAGGACCGCATCTCCGGCGTCGACCTTCATTTCACCTTTCTCCGCGTCAATCCGCGCCATCACTCGATCGCCGTCGCCGCGACGAAAGGGATCGCGATCGACCCGTTTGCGACGAAAATCCAGCATCTCGAAATGCAGGCGGCGACGCTTGACGACATCGGCGCCGCCTACCGCCGCTGTCGCGCCTTGGGCTTCAAGATCGCGATGGCGGTTGGACAGCACCCCAACGATCGCGACGTCTCGTTCTACGCGGTAAGCCCGTCCGGCTTCTACTTCGAACTCGGCTGGTCATCCGAGGGCGACAGCGAAGCCGAGGCCTGGCCGCAGGTCACCCACCAGGGCGTTAGCGTCTGGGGCCACAAACCTCAAGACCAGACGCTCGCCGACAAACTCGCGCAGATGCGCAACGGCGTCGCGTCGCTGTTGCGCACCGAATACTCGCCTTTCTGAACAAGAACAGCCTCTCCGAAGGAAACGCCCTATGGACACGAATCAGGACCTCTATGACGTCGCAATCGTCGGGCTCGGCCCGACCGGGCTGACGCTCGCCCATCTGCTCGGCCGGCGCGGCCTGCGCGTGCTCGCGCTCGAGCGCGAACCGCAGTTCTACGGCAACGCCCGCGCCGTCTATACCGACGACGAGTGCATGCGAGTCTTTCAGGCGGCGGGTGTCGCGGCCGACGTCGAAGCCGACATGCTGCTCGACACGCCGGTGCAATGGGTGCTCGAAGACGGATCGGTTCTGAGCCAGCTCAGGCGCACCGACCGTCCCTACGGCTGGGCGGTCAGCAACTACTTCTATCAGCCGTATCTCGAAACCAAGATGGAGCGATTGCTCGCCCGCTACCCCAACGTGACGGTCATGCGCGGCCGCGAGCTCGTCAATTTCGTTCAGGACGAAGACGGGGTCGTCGTCGAGCACGCCGCGAGCGCCGGCTCGCGGTACGGGCAGCCGCCCGCCGCCGCGCCGAAGCTCTCCGAAAGCGCTCGCGTCCGGGCGCAATGGCTCGTCGCCTGCGACGGCGGCCGCAGCGGCGTCCGCAACAGCCTCGGAATCAAGATGGCCGGAAAAAGCTTTCCCGAGCCGTGGCTTGTGGTCGACATCAAGGCGAAGGAGGGCGAGGACTGCTTCCGTCACATGCCCTATTTCAACTTCCATTGTGATCCCAAGACGCCGACCGTCTCGTGTCCGCAGCCGAACGGCCACCACCGGTTCGAGTTCCTGCTGATGCCCGGACAGACCAAGGAGCAGATGGAAGATCCGGCGACCGTACGTTCGCTTCTCGCGCGCCATATCGACGTCGACAAGGTCGAGGTGCTGCGGCGGCTCGTCTACACGTTCAACGCGCTCGTCGCCGAGCGCTGGCGGGATGGACGCGTGCTGCTCGCCGGCGACGCGGCGCATATGACGCCGCAGTTCATGGGGCAGGGGATGAGCTCGGGCGTCCGCGACGCGCACAATCTCGCGTGGAAGCTCGACGCCGTGCTGCGCGGCGCCGATCCGAAACTGATCGACACTTATGAGAGCGAGCGCAAGCCGCACGCCAAGGAAATGATCGACATCTCGGTCCAGATGAAGGACTTCGTTTCGCTGGCAAATCCGCTCCTTGCGAAGCTCCGCAACGTCGTCGTCAAGACGCTTTTGAAGACGCCTAAGGTCGGCGACTATATCCGCGAGGCGCGGTTCAAGCCGCCGCCGACCTATCCGCAGGGCGCCTACTTCGGGCTTCCGCGGCGACGGCGGAAAGGGGCGGAGGGGCGGCCGATCCCGCAACCGCAGGTTCGCACCTACGAGGGACGGCGCGCGCTCCTGGATGATTTCCTCGGCGAGGACTTCGCGCTCGTCGGCTATGCCGCCGACCCGCGCGCCGGCCTCGATGCGCAAAGC
>CAWGKV010000008.1:0-41365 GCA_963823165.1 uncultured Alphaproteobacteria bacterium
CCTTCTCCCGCACAATCCATAGGGCGTCTTCGACGCCCTACGCGGGAGAACGGCTCAACCGCGCAGAACCTCGACCCGGTTCGGATAGAAAGCCAGATGCGACGCGATTTCGGCGACTTCCGGCTTCGGCGTCTCGTAGGTCCAGACCGCGTTGTCGTCGCGGTCGCTGCCGTCGCGAATGGAAAAGTAGTTCGCCTCGCCCTTGTAGGGGCAGGTCGTGACCCGGTCGGTGCGCTCGAGCGCGCTCATGTCGACATCCTCGCGCGGAATGTAGGCGACCGGTTTGTAGCCGGCTTCGCTGAGCTCCAGCGCCCGCATGCTTTCCGCGATCGTTCGCCCGCGCCAGATCACACGAACGCGCTCGCCGATCGACTCTATCGTGATTGGATGGTCCTTCGTGCCCGCTTCAGTCATCGTTGCCTCCTAAATCCCTTCGCCCCGCGTGCGGGGAGAAGAGCCTGCCCCCGGGCGACGACCCGGGGGTGGCGCGAAGCGCCGGATAAGGGGCGACTCGGACCGCTGCCTTTCGGCGTGGCCCCTCACCCCGGCCCTCTCCCCGCAGGCGGGGCGAGGGGGATTTACGCATCACCCAGGCCCTCTCCCGGCGGGCGGGGCAAGGGAATTTACGCAGGCGGGGAGAGGGGATTTACGCATCACCCGGCCCTCTCCCCGCAAGCGCGGAGAGGGGACTTAGGCATGCCCCGCCACCGCTTTCGGCTGATAGGGCTCCTCGAGTTTGGCGATTGTGCGGGCGTCGAGCTTGAGCTCGGCGGCGGCGACCGCGTCTGCGAGGTGATGCGGCTTCGAGGCGCCGATGATCGGCGCGGTGACCCAGGGCTTCGAAAGCACCCAGGCGAGCGCCACCACGGCGGGCTTGGTCCCGAGCTTCTCCGCCGTCTCGACCACCCGCTTGCGGATCGCCTCGTCCCGGCCGGAGCCGAGGCCGAGCGTCACGCTGAACGGGTCGGTGCGGCCGCGCACCGTGGTCGCGTTCTCGCCGAGGCCGGACCCGGCGAGATAGCCGCGCGCCAGCGGCGACCACGGGATGACCGCGATCTTGTCGAACGCGCAGAACGGCATCATCTCGCGCTCCTCCTCGCGATAGAGGAGGTTGTAGTAGTTCTGCATCGAGACGAACTCGGCTTGGCCCTTGGCGCGCGCGATGTCGATCATGCGGGCGAACTGCCATGAATACATCGACGAGGCGCCGATATAGAGCGCCTTGCCGGCGCGCACGACGTCGTTCAGGGCCTCGATCGTTTCCTCCATCGGCGTCATGGGATCGAAGCGATGGATCTGGTAGAGATCGACGTAGTGCGTGCCGAGCCGCTTCAAGGACGCGTCGATCGCCTCCATGATGTGCTTGCGCGACAGGCCCTTGGCGTTGGCGCTCGCGCCCATTTGCCCATGCACCTTGGTCGCGATGACGACGTCTTCGCGTTTGGCGTATTCCTTGATCGCTCGGCCGAGAATCTCCTCGCTCGCCCCTTGCGAATAGACGTCGGCGGTGTCGAAGAAGTTGATCCCGCGCTCGAGCGCCTCGCGGATGAACGGCCGGGACGCTTCTTCCTCGAGCACCCATTCGCGCCATTTGGTCGAACCGTAGGTCATGCAGCCGAGACAGATTCTCGACACCTGCATGCCGGTCTTGCCGAACTTCACGGTTTCCATCGCGTCGTCCTTCCGTTTCGGGTTGCTCGCATCATAGGACCTTTCGTGCGCTGTCCAAACACACCACGGAAAGAGGGGCGAACGGGTAACTCCCGGTGAGCATCATTCGAGGCCCTTTGCCTCGGGCGACGGGCGCCTTACACACGAGAGTCCCAGTCGTGCTCCCTGTGCCCTTCGTGGGATCTTTGCGTTCTTGGTGTTTATTCTTTTCACCACGAAGAACAGGAAGATTACACGAAGGTCACAAAGGCTCGAACTTTCGTGCACCTCGGATCGGCGCCGCCGGTGGCCAACTCAGGATGAGGACCGCGGAATCGGCGCCCTCATCCCGAAGGGCGACGAAGGCGCGTCTCGAAGGACGAGCGCGCCTGCCACGGAGTTGCGCAATGGCTGTAACCTCGCATAGCGGCTGGGACTTCTGGATCGACCGCGGCGGAACCTTCACCGATGTGATCGGCAGCGACCCCTCGGGCGTCCTGCATGCGCAAAAACTCCTGTCGGAGAGCCCGGCCTACGAGGACGCCGCGGTCGAGGGCATCCGCCGCCTTCTCGGCCTGCATGAGGGCGACCCCATTCCGGCGGGCGCGATCAGAGTCGTCAAAATGGGCACGACGGTCGCGACCAACGCCCTGCTCGAGCGGCGCGGCGAGCGCACCTTGCTCGTCACGACGCGCGGCTTTCGCGACGCGCTCGAGATCGGCTACCAGGCCCGGCCGAAAATTTTCGCCCGCAACATCGAGAAGCCCGAGCAGCTCTATTCAGAGGTCGTCGAGGTCGACGAGCGCGTGCTCGCCGATGGGACGATCGAGGCCGCGCCCGATCCGCATGCGGTGCGCGAGGCGCTGGCGCATGCGAAGGCAAAGGGCTTCGCAGCGGTCGCGATCGTCTTCATGCACGCCTTTCGCTATCCGGAACACGAGCGCACGGTCGGCGCGATCGCCCGCGCTCTCGGTTTCGCCCAGGTGTCCGAGAGCCACGCCTGTGCGGGGCTGATCAAGCTCGTGTCGCGCGGCGACACGACGGTGGTCGACGCCTATCTCTCGCCGATCCTCGCCCGCTACGTCGGAAAGGTGTCGCGCGCGCTCGATGTCGAGCGGACGGGCGCCAAAGTCATGTTCATGATGTCGTCGGGCGGCCTGACCTCGGCAAGCCTCTTCGCCGGCAAGGACGCCATCCTGTCCGGTCCCGCCGGCGGCGTGGTGGCGATGGCCCGCACGGCCATGAGCGCGGGCTTCAAGCGCGTCATCGGCTTCGACATGGGCGGCACCTCGACCGACGTCGCCCATACCGACGGCGCGTTCGAGCGCGCCTTCGAGACGGAAGTGGCGGGCGTGCGCATGCGCGCGCCGATGCTGAAGATCCACACCGTCGCCGCCGGCGGCGGCTCGATCCTGCATTTCGACGGCGCGCGTTTCCGCGTCGGCCCGGATTCAGCCGGCGCCGACCCCGGCCCGGCCTCATACCGGCGCGGCGGTCCGCTCACCGTCACCGACGCCAACGTGATGACCGGCAAGCTCATCCCAAGTTTCTTCCCGAAAGTGTTCGGGCCGAACGGCGATCAGCCGCTGGACGAGAAAATCGTACGGGACAAATTCGCCGCACTGGCGCGCGAGGTCGGCGACGGGCGGAGTCCCGAGGCCGTGGCGGACGGCTTTCTCGCCATCGCCGTCGCAAAGATGGCCGAGGCGATCAAGACGATTTCCGTTGCGCGCGGTTACGACGTGACGCGCTACGCCCTCAACTGCTTCGGCGGCGCCGGCGGCCAGCACGCCTGCGACGTGGCGGACGCGCTCAGCGTTTCGACCGTGCTGATCCACCCGCTGTCGTCGCTGCTTTCTGCTTACGGCATGGGCCTCGCCGACATCGCCGCCCAGCGCGCCAAGGCGGCGGACGAGCCGCTCGACGATGGCGCGCTTCGTCGCGTCGGCCTGGTCGCCGACGTGCTCGCCGCTTCGGCGGTCAAGGAGGTCGAGGCCCAGGGAGTAGCGCGGCAGGAGATCAAGGCGCATCGCCGGGCGCAGCTGCGCTACGCCGGCTCGGACACGACGATCGAGGTTGCGCTGGCCTCGACGCTGGCGATGCGGCGGGCGTTCGAGAAGGCGCACAAGGGACGCTTCGGCTTCGTCGACCGGGCGAAGGCGATCGTCATCGAGGCGGTGTCGGCCGAGGCGGTCGGCGGCGGGGCGCACTTTGGTGACGCGGCCGCTGGCCGCGTCGGCTCCCCTAGTGACGCGGCCGCTGGCCGCGTCAGCCGCGCTCAGCGCGCGCGGCTACAATCCAGCTCCCCTGTAGACGCGGGCGCCGACCGCGTCAGCCGCGCTCAGCGCGCGCGGCTACAATCCAGCTCCCTTGTAGACGCGGGCGACGACCGCGTCGGCTCCCCTGTAGACGCGGCCGCCGTCCGCGTCAGCCGCGCTCATCGCGCGCGGCTACAGCCGGCGCGCGCGACAAAAATCTTCTCCAAGGGCGCGTGGCGCGTGGCGAACGTTTTTCTGCGCGAGCAGCTTGCGATCGGGGCGCAGGTCGACGGCCCCGCCCTCGTCATCGAGCCGCACCAGACGATCGTCGTCGAGCAGGGCTGGCGCGCCTCGATCACGCCGAAGAACCACGTCCTGCTCGAGCGGGTCGAACCTTTGCCGAAGCGCGAGGCGGTCGGCGCCAAGGCCGATCCGGTGATGCTCGAGATCTTCAACAACCTCTTCATGTCGATCGCCGAGCAGATGGGCGTCACGCTGCAGAACACCGCCTATTCGGTCAACATCAAGGAGCGGCTCGACTTCTCCTGCGCTTTGTTCGACCGCGACGGAAAGCTCGTCGCCAACGCGCCGCACATGCCGGTGCATCTCGGCTCGATGGACCGCTCCGTGGAAACGATCATCCGCGAGAATTCCGGCCGCATCCGCCCGGGCGACGTCTTCGCCCTCAACGCCCCCTACAACGGCGGCACCCATCTGCCCGACGTCACCGTCTGCACGCCGGTGTTCGACGAGGCGGGCGAGACGATTTTGTTTTGGACCGCCTCGCGCGGCCACCACGCCGACATCGGCGGCGTCGCGCCGGGCTCGATGAGCCCGCTCGCCACGACGATCCACGAGGAGGGCGTCTATATCGACAATTTCCTTCTCGTCGAGCGCGGAAGATTCCGCGAGCGCGAGCTTTATGAACTGCTCCGCAGCGGCCCCTGGCCGGCCAGGAATCCGCTGCAGAACGTCAACGACCTGAAAGCCCAGATCGCCGCCAACGAGAAGGGCGTGCAGGAGCTCGGGCGCATGGTCGACATGTTCTCGCTGGCGACGGTCGAAGCCTATATGGGCCACGTGCAAGACAACGCCGACGAGAGCGTGCGCCGGGTGATCGACCGACTGACGGACAGCGAGGCCTCCTCCGTCTCCGATTCCGGCGCAGTCATCAAGGTTCGGATCCGCGTCGACCGGGAGGGACGCCAGGCGACGGTCGACTTCACCGGCACGTCGCCGCAGCAGCCTTCCAATTTCAACGCGCCCGAGCCTGTGACCCGCGCCGCGGTGCTCTATGTGTTCCGCGTCATGGTCGACGACGACATCCCGATGAACGCCGGGTGCCTCAGGCCCATCCGCGTCATCCTGCCGGAAGGCTCGATGCTCTCGCCGCGCTATCCGGCGGCGGTGGTGGCGGGCAACGTGGAGGTGTCGCAGGCGGTGACCGACACGCTGTTCGCCGCGCTCGGTGCGCTGGGTTCGGCCCAGGGCACGATGAACAATCTCACCTTCGGCGACGACACGGTTCAGTACTACGAGACGATCTGCTCCGGCGCGCCCGCTGGCCCCGGCTTCAATGGCGCGGCCGCAGTGCATACGCACATGACGAACTCCCGCCTGACCGACCCTGAGGTGCTCGAGAGCCGCTTTCCGGTGGCGCTCGAGGATTTGCACATCCGCCGCGGCTCGGGCGGCAAAGGCCAATGGAACGCTGGCGACGGCGTGCTCCGGCGCATCCGCTTCTTGCGCCCGATGCATGTCGCAATCCTCAGCGGCCATCGCGCCGTCGCCAACCCGGGAACCATGGGCGGCGAGCCCGGCGAGCTCGGCCGCAACGCGATCCGCCGCAACGATGGAAGGATCGAGATCTTGCCCGGCTCAGCGCAGACGGAGGTGCAAGCAGGCGAGTCGATCGAGATCGTCACGCCAACCGGGGGGGGGTGGGGGAGGGCGTAGACTCGAGAGGGGCCGCCGAGGCCCCTGCTCCCCGCTCGCGGGGAGAAGAGCCTGCGCCCGGGCGACGACCCGGGGGCGGCGCGGAGCGCCGGATGAGGGGCGACGCTGCGCTCGGAGGCGGGACGGGCCGCCTCGAGCTTCAGCGTAGCCCCTCACCCCGGCCCTCTCCCCGCAAGCGGGGCGAGGGGGGACGTGGGCGACGAGGCGAGGGGGACACGGGCGACGGCGGTGTTCAAGGCGGGCAGGCGCTGGAGGTCATCGCGCGAACCGGGGGAGGGTGGGGGTGGGCGTGAGGGCCACAATTGCTCTACCCCCCGGACGCCGCCGCAACTTCCGGCGGAATCCTGCCGCGGGAGAGGACGAGCGACGTTCCCTGCAGCCGCCATATCGCGCGCTCGACGCGGGATGCGCCGTGCGCCTCGATCTTGTAGTCGACGATGAGGGACGTCTTGTCGGCGGGGTCGAAGAACCACGTCGCCGTGACCTCGATCGCCTTCTTCGGGTCCGTCTCGGCGCCGGAATTGTCGGCGGCGATGACGATCGAGCTCCGAGTGAGGCCGATGAGCCGGCCGGCGCGGAAGGCGTAGAAGTCGACGACCGTCGAAGTATAGCCCTGGAACGTTCCGCCGCTCTCGATCGCCATGCCGTCGTCGCCGGCGATCTCGATCGGAGAAATGTCTTCGACGGCGCCGTTCGTCCCCAGGCTGGCGAATTCAGGAAAGCGACCGACCGTCCTGAGGCCGCCGTTGACCCGCTGCAGCACATAGGCCGACAAGAGCGCGCCGCAGCCATGGCAGCCTTCGCCAGGCACGCCGGCCTGGACGATGAGGACGTCGGCGCTGGCGTAGCGCAGCGCTTTCAGCGGATAGAGGCAGTCTTCGCCTGTCGCGTTGAACGCCGCCTTGCCGAACGCCGCCGCGACTTCCGCCGCCAGTCGCGGGTCGGAGCCGACCGGCTGTTTCGCCGCCGCGCAGAACGGGGCCGGCTCGCCGGCGACGGCGGAAATCGCGCCGAGCAGCAGCGCGGCCAGAACGACCAGGAGTTTCAAGCCGGCGTCCTTCCGCGGATTACCGGGACAGTTCACGGTCTTCCATGGTGAAGGCGGTTTGCTCGCAATGACCGGGTTAGGACACACGCCTTCGGAACTTGAAGGACGAATATATTGAGCATCAGATCATCATTTTGCCAGCGCAATCAAGAGGATATTGAAGCTGCCTCACCGCTGCGCAGGCTTTTCCACTCTTGTTGACGGCGGAGCGGATTTTTCCTGTTCAGGCGCCTGTCCCTCGCCGCGCTTGCGCTCCGACAGCGCCGGCGAGACCCAGTGGGTGCGGTACAGCCGCTCGATCGTCGGATGCCCGCTCTTGCTGAACCGCAACGCCGGGCGGCCCGGCACGCGCCTGACATAGGCGGTCTCGCTGGCCAGCAGCCCCTTCCTCGCCGCCCATGACCGGAACAGCTTCATGGCCTTGGAGATGCGCGACAGGTTGGCTTGGACGGCGCGCTCGAGGTAGCTGATCTGCCCATGCCGCCAGCGTCTCACCGCGTCGGGGTCGAGGCATCCGACGCCGAGCAAAACGTCGAGAGGCGCGACGTAACCCTGCGCCGCCAGCGCGGCCTCTGCAGCTTTCGTCACCCGATCGGCAAGCGCTTGGCGGTTTTTCGGAGGCATGGCGTCAGTTTCTCAACTCCCGGGTTAGACATCAAATGGGGGCGATGGACCCGGCTGTGAGGCTTTAGTCGTAGCCGCCTTGCGTACTTGCTTTGTTCTTGACATTTTTCGCCGCCCATGGCACTCTCCTTGCTTTCAGGCGCCGCGGTCACGGGCGGGGCACGAAAGCGAGGCCGACATGGAAGGGACTGGCGGCGGGAGTGCGCGCAAGCGGACGCGCTGCCCTAATCCCGCCATAGGCGTTGAGCCGTCGCTGGGGGTTTTTTTGCTTGAGCGCCTCGTAACCCATTGAAAAATCTCGAATCGGACGAAGGAATCCAAGAAAATCCAAGGAAATCCAAGCCGGTTTTCTTGGTTTTCCTTGGTCTGGCTTGGATTGGCTTGGAAAAATTTGGCGCTCACCCGCCTGAATTCACCAATTCCAGGCCGTGCGATTGGTCCCCAGCCAGTTCATCCCGCCTTCGGCGGCGTGGTGAAGAACCAAGGATGCCCTTCGGGATCCATCGCCCAGTAGGTGCGCCCATAGTCGACGTCCTTCGGCGGGTGAACGATCTCCACCCCTGCCGCCTTTGCAGTCTCGTAGTGCGCGTCGACGTCGTCGAGATAGACGAAGACGCCCATCGTCGCCCCGCCCGCCTGCCGCGGGGAAGTCAGTCCGCGGTCATGCGCTCCCTGTCCCATCATGACGAGCTGCCCCTGAAACGAGGCTTCGCCATGCATGCCGCCGCTCGGCGTGCCGGTGCGCATCTCCTCCTTGAAGCCGAAGGCGCGGCAAAGGAAATCGAGCGCGGCGTCCACGTCACGATAGAAGAGATAGGGGATGATCTGAGGCGGTCTGGGGCTCGTCGACATTGGTCGGTCTCCCTCCTGGCGGCTGAGCGATAGAGCTCTTAAGCGCGCGGCGAGCGGCGGTCTTGTAAAAATGTTACGCGCCGGTCAGTCGACGAATCCTCCGGCGTCGGGCAGTTCGCGCCGCCAAAGCCGAGCCGGCGTCGCTCCGGCGAATTCCCGGAAGTCGTGGATCATGTGCGCCTGATCGACGAAGCCGCAGTGGGCCGCCAGCGCAGCGCCGTCCAGCGATGGCTTTCTCTCCCGCAGGGCGCGGGCGAAGCGCCGGACGCGAGCGAATGTCTTCGGCGTGAGCCCGAACTCGCGGCGGAACGTCTTTGAGAAGCGCTCGCGGCTCATGCCGATCTCGCGGGCGATCGCGGCGATGCGAACGTCGGCCCGACTGAGGCGGCGAAACGCGAAGGCGATTTCCGGCGCGATCGCCTTTGTCGAGCCAAGCCGCAGCTCCACCGCTCGCGAAAGCAGCTGCAGTCGCTCTTCCTGCGAAAGCGCGTCGGCGAGACGGTGTCCGAGTTCGGCGGCGTCGCGGCCGAACGCCTGCGACGGATCGACGAGCGCATCGCCCAGCTCGTCCAGCGGCCTCCGGAGGAAGAGCCGCGCGCCAAGCAAGCTGAACTTGATTTGCGCTCCCGTCTGCGACCCGTCGGTTTCGGTGACGGCGTAGGTCGAGCTGGCGCCGCTGAAGAATCCCCGGCCCTCGCCGAAGGCGGACAACGCGCCTGCCGGGTGCTCGACGCGCAAATCCTTCCCCAGGTTGAAGACCAGCACCGCCGAGCCGTCGGGGAGCTCGCGCCGCCGCCTGAACGCCGTGTCGCGCTCGTCATAGGCGTAAAGCGCATCGACGTAGGGCGCGAGATGCTCGGCTGGCGCGAGGCTCGCGATGCGCCAGCTGCCGCTCTCGGAAGCGTGTTCGGAAACGCTTAGCCCGTTCATGCCCGTCCTCGCCCACCAGGCCCCTGGGCGCCCATCCTGTCATTCATGGCGCTTCGCCGCCTTCACCCGCGGCCGCAGTCACCCTCTTGCTTTGCCTAAGCTCGCGACTTGCGTTGCCCCGGCCCCTCGATCCCTGGCGGTCGGCGCCCTGGCGCCGAAGCTATAGCCGGCCCGACCCTTTCTTCCGCTCGTGCATCGACGCCAGCGCCTCGGCGAGCGCCCGCCTCAACCCGTGCATCTGGTCGATGAGGTGCAGGATCACGTCGAGCCCCTCGTCGTTGACGCCCATGTTATGTTTCAGGTCGTGGATGAGGTTGGCGCGCGCGAGGTCCATATCGGTGAAACTTCGCTCCGGCGTCGTGCAGTCGGGGCAGATCCACAATTCGCGGATCCAGACCTCCAGGGTGCCGCGGTCGAGATGAGTGCGCTCGAGAAACTCGTGCTCCGTGATCATGACTCACATCTCCCTGCGGGGATCGTAGCTTTCGGGCGGCGTCCAACCCTCGAGGAAGGCGTCCAGTTTTGCATCGGGCGGTTTCGGCATCACGACCTTGAGCGTCACCATCTCGTCGCCCGCCTTCCCCCGGCGCTTCACCCCCTTGCCTCTGAGGCGGAGCGTGTCGCCCGTGTTGGCCCCTTTCGGGATGCGCAGCATGACGCTCCCCGTCGGCGTCGGGGTGCGCACTTCCCCGCCGAGCGCGGCCTCCTTCACGGTGATCGGCAGCTCGATGCGGATGTCGTCGCCCTCGCGGGTGAAGTAGCGGTGCGGCTCGACCACGATCTGCACCAGCGCGTCGCCCGGCGGGCCTTCTCCCGGCGAAGGCGCCCCTTTGCCGCGCAGGCGCAAGACCTGGCCGTCCTCGACGCCGGCCGGGATATTGACGTCGAGCGTTCCGCCATGCGGCAGGGTGATTGTCCTCGTTGCGCCGTTCACCGCGTCGAGGAAGGGGACGTGAAGCTCGTAGTGGAGGTCGGCGCCGGGCGCGCGCCGCGCCTGCTCGCGGGCCCGGCGCAAGAGATCGGCGAAGAGGTCGTCCAACTCGGCGAAGTCGGCGTAGCCGTGCTCGCTCTCGTAAGGATGTCCGGCGCCGCCCGCATATTCGCGATAATATCGCCCCTGCGGCGGCGCCTTCTCGGCCCCCGAGGCGTCGATCTCGCCGGCGTCGTAACGGCGGCGCTTTTCCGGGTCCGACAGCAGGTCGTTCGCCGCCGAAACCTCCTTGAACTGCTCCTCGGCCCGCTTGTCGCCGGGATTGAGGTCCGGGTGCAGCTTCTTGGCGAGCTGCCGGTAGGCCTTGCGGATTTCCTCCGGCGTCGCGGTCTTGGGGACGCCGAGGACTTCATAGGGGTCTTTCAAACGCGCCTCCGGGCGGATCGATTGCGCGCATGCTTACCAGACTCTTCGGCGCAGTCTCCAGACCCGCACGGGGCTCGGCAGCTCGGGGAAGAGCCCCGAACGAAAAAAAGCCGCCGCGACGGGCGCGGCGGCTTCCTTTTGGATCGAAATGTCGCCTCCGCGTCCCCGCCGGTCCATCCGCGGTCGGCAGGAGCGGGACGCGCGAAATCGGTCAGGCGACGCTGAGGTTGCCCGCGCTCGACTTGCCCGTGCGCTTGTCTGCGACGATGTCGAAGTTCACCTTCTGACCCTCGTTCAGATTGTTCATCCCAGCGCGCTCGACGGCGCTGATGTGGACGAACACGTCCGAGCCGCCGTTGTCCGGCTGAATGAAGCCAAAGCCCTTCTGGGCGTTGAACCACTTAACGGTTCCGGTCTGCATAGTCTTTCCTTTTTGCGCAACATGCGCGGTCGTACGGAGCCCGATCAGAGGCGTCCGCTGTTGGTTGGTATCGATGTCAAGGAGAAGTGTCGTCGGCCTGCCGCGGTGTTTCCAATACGGCTCCGGCCAAGTCGATCGGCCAAAACTCGATGGGCGCTTTTCGTCTTAAATTGTGTTTCTTTTAAGATCGCGGGCGGGGACCGCGCCAAGTCCCTTCCCCGCAAATTGCGCAACCTTCGTCGCCTATGCTCGAGCAAACGCCCTGGCGGTTGGAGGAAACGGTCTTCCCGGCGCGCCGCTCGATAGTCGAGCGGCGCGCCCGGAGAAGCTCAGCGAACGTGGACTCCGCCGCCGTGCCAGCCGCCGCCGCCGCCGCCGCCATGCCAGCCGCCGCCGCCGTGCCATCCACCGCCATGCCATCCCCCACCGTTCCAGCCGCCGCCATGCCAGCCGCCGCCGTGCCAGTAACCGCCATGCCAGCCGTAACCGGGATGGCCGACCCAACCACCGCGCCATCCGTTCCAGCCGTAGCCGCCGCCCCAGCCGAAGCCCGCGCGATAGCCGTATCCGCACCAATACCAACCGGGCCCATTCCAGCCGTTGTACCAGCAATAGGGCTGGCCTCCCCAGACGTACTGCGCCTGCTCCACCGGCGCGATTTGGCCCGACGGGATGCGCGCGGAGACGACGCCGTCGGCGACCGCCGCTTCGGCCGCGCTTGCGAGAGGCAAAGCAGCCGCCGAGGAAAGCGCCAGTCCAAGAGCAATTCTTCGAAACATCGCCAGTTCCTTTCGTTTCGAGACGCGGGACAGCGCGTCGCGGGCATTAGGACGCGGCGCAGCCTGAACATCCCTTGAACGACGCCGTGGAAGCCTTTGGCAGGCGCTCGGCGCTTCGCCAGCGCCGCGCGCGCCGGCGCCATCGTCTTTGGCTCTGCATTGCGATAAGATCCGCCGTCATGCGAATTGCGGACAGCGGCGTTACCTTTCGCTTTCCGGCGGCGTGGGCAAACGTCCCGGCAAGCCGGCAGTCTTGTCGGCGGCGCAACCAAATCCGCGCGGGTTCGCGCGATAGGGAGAGAAATCGGTCATGTGCGGCAATTGCGAAAGCGGCGGAATCGGTCGAAGGTCTCTCCTTAAGTTGGGCGCGGCAGGCCTCGTCGCGTTGGGGCTCGCGGCGTCGGGGCGGGCGGACGCGGCCGGGGGAGCGCCGACTGCGCTCTCGCCCGACGAGGCGCTGGCCGCGCTGAAAACCGGCAACCAACGCTATGTGAGCAACCCCCAACTCTGCGCCGTCGATCTCGCCAAGCAGCGAAGCGCGGTCGCGGGCCATCAGGCGCCCTGGGCCTCGATCATCAGCTGCGCCGACAGCCGCGTGCCGCCCGAGCTGGTCTTCGGCGGTCACGGCGTCGGCGAGCTTTTCGTCGCGCGCAACGCCGGCAATCTCGTCGACACCGCGACATTGGGGACGGTCGAATACGGCGCCGCCGTGCTCGGGTCTCCGCTCATCGTCGTCCTCGCCCACACGAGCTGCGGTGCGGTGAAAGCGGCCTGCGACGTCGTGACGAAGAACGCGACCTATCCCGGCGCCATCGGCCCGATGATCGATCCGATTCTGCCGGCGGCGCTCGCCGTGCGGGACGAGCCCGGCGATTTCGTCAACAACGCCGCCAAGGAAAGCGCCAAGCGCACCGCCGCACGCCTGACCGCGGCAAGCACGCTCCTCGCCGGCCTCGCCGGCGCCGGCAAGCTCAAGATCGCCCCGGCGATCTACGATCTCGATACCGGCGTCGTCTCTTATCTGGATTGAAGCAGATTGGGCGGACCTCGTTGGCCGCGCTTTCAGCGCGTCCGCCTTCTTCCTGCGAAAAGGGCTATCCCTACGCGTCGAGCCCGTAGAGCGAATGCAGCGTGCGCACAGCGAGCTCGGTGTAGGGCTCGTCGATCAGCATCGAAAACTTGATCTCCGAAGTGGTGATCGCGCGGATGTTGATGCCCTTGGCGGCGAGCGCCTTGAAGGCGCGGGCGGCCACCCCCGAATGCGAGCGCATGCCGACGCCGATCGCCGAGATTTTGACCACATCCTGCGTGCCGTTGAGCCGGGCATAGCCGATCGCGTCGCGCCGCGCCTCGATGATCTCCTTCGCCCGTCCGAAATCGGAGGCGGAAACCGTAAAGGTGATGTCGGTCGTCGTCGAATCCTCGGAGGCGACCTGGATGATCATGTCGACGTTGATATTGGCATCCGCCAGCGGGCCGAAGATCGCCGCCGCGACGCCGGGCTTGTCGGCGACCTCGCGCAAGGTGATCTGCGCCTCGTCGCGGGAGAAGGCGATTCCGGTGATGACCTGCTGCTCCAAAATATCCTCCTCGTCGCAAATGAGCGTGCCGAGCTTCGGGTCCGCCGGATCGTCGAACGACGACCGCACGTAGAGCCTGACATTGTGCACCATGGCCACTTCGACCGAGCGCACCTGCAGAACCTTGGCTCCGAGCGACGCCATTTCGAGCATTTCCTCGAACGACACCTTGTCGAGCCGCCGCGCCTTCGGCACGACGCGCGGATCGGTGGTGTAGACGCCGTCGACGTCGGTGTAGATGTCGCACCGATCGGCCCCGATCGCCGCCGCGAGCGCGACCGCCGACGTATCCGAGCCGCCGCGCCCGAGCGTCGTCACCCGGTTGGTCGGCGCGTGCAGCCCCTGGAAGCCCGCCACCACCGCGATTTCACTCTGCCTCAGGCGCTCGACGAGCTCCGTTCCGTCGACCTTCGTGACGCGCGCTGACCCGTGCGCGTCGTTGGTGAGAAGCGGAATCTGCCACCCTTGCCAGGACCGCGCTTTCATTCCCATGTCCTTGAGGACGAGGGCGAGCAGACCGGCGCTGACGAGCTCGCCCGACGCGACGACGGCGTCGTATTCCGCGTTGTCGAAATGCGAGCCCGCCTCCTTGCACCAGGCGACGAGCTCGTTGGTCTTGCCCGCCATGGCGGAGACGACGACGGCGACCTCGTGCCCCGCGTCGAATTCGCGCTTGACGTGGCGGGCGATGTTCCGGATGCGCTCGACGTTGGCGACGGACGTGCCGCCAAATTTCATCACCAGACGCGACACGCAGGCCTCGGCTATTCAGGGAAACGCGCGGCTCGCGCGACGGGACGCGGCGGCGTATAAAGGCGGCGACAGAGCCGGTCAACGCCCTGGCCCGTAAGAGGTTTGCATGAGCGCCAAGCCTGCGGCGAGCGTCATATCCGCGGAAGTCGCGCGGTTCGACGCCCTCGGCGATACCTGGTGGGACGTCGATGGTCCGATGGCGCAGCTGCATCGGCTGACGCCTGTCCGCGTCGCCTGGGCGCGCGATTGCGCCCTCCGTCATTTCCGACGGGAGGCCGAGGCAGGCCCGCCGTTGACGGGCCTCGAAATCCTCGACGTCGGCTGCGGCGCCGGGCTTTTCTCCGAACCCCTGGCGCGGCTCGGCGGAGAGGTGCTGGGAATCGATCCCGCTCGGGGCGCGATCGGCGTCGCCCGGCGTCACGCCGAGGAGACCGGAGCAAGGCTCTCCTATCGCGTCGCGACCCTGGAAGAGCTTGCCGCCGAGCCGAGGCGCTTCGACGTCGTCAGCGCGATGGAGGTCGTCGAGCATGTCCTCGATCCGGCCCGGTTTGTCGCGGTCGCCGCCTCGCTTCTCAAGCCCGGCGGCCTCTTTCTGTCATCGACCTTGAACCGCACGCTCAAGAGCTTCGCGCTCGCCATCGTCGGGGCGGAATACGTGCTGCGCTGGCTCGAGCCTGGCACCCACCGTTGGGAGCAGTTCGTCACTCCGGTGGAATTCTCCCTCGCCGCCCGCACCGCGGGCCTAAAGGTCATGGAGCGCCGGGGCGTCGCCTACGACCCGCTGCGCCGAACCTGGCGGCTGTCGGACGACCTGAGCGTGAACTACCTGTTCGCCGCCAAGAAGCCCCTGGCGTGAGCCTTCTCCCGCTACGCGGAGAAGGAGGGACGCGCGGACCGTCCACAGCTCGATGGCTGGCGCGAATCGGAGCCCTCGGCGTCGCCGCGACCGACAGTCGCCAAAGCTCAGCTTTCATGAGCGGGCGCGGCTGTATCGTTGACGATGCTTTTGCCCTTGCGCACCGTAATGCGCCGGTCGGGATGTTCCTTCTGGACTGCGGCGAAAATCGCTTGAGCAAGCTGCGCGCTTGCGGCGCGGGCAAGAACGCGCTCGACGGCGACGGCCGGCGCCGCCCGCCACAATTCCACTGCGTAGGGAAGGTCTTCATGCCTGCGCGGCGCAGCTTGCTTTCGCGCCATCGTCTCCATCATAAACCTCCGGCGCAATGACTTCGCGGTCACCGTCCGACCGCGCTATTGCCTCGGTTCCATGGACCTCGCAATGGTTCTGTTGTTGAGACGGAGCGTTACAAACCTGTTTGGATACTCGCGGACGGCGGCGTAATAAGCGGCGTAGCCGATGCTGCCGTGCGCAGTGACGGCAAGCACCAGCTCGACCACCCGTCTTTTTTCGTCCCACAGCTCGACCAGATAGGGAAGCTCGTCCTGAGCTTTGCCGAGCCCATCGCTTCGGGCGAAACCAAATGGGTTATCCTCGGGGTCTTCACCCGTGGCCAGCCAGGCACAGGCAATGCGGTCGGGGATTGGGCGCTCGGCGAGGCGGTGATCCATACTCACACTCCGGCCTCATTGAAGGAACAGCGGCCCCTCACTATAATCGAGGTTTCAGGCGGTCGCGAGGTAGACATCAGCTGAACGCTAAATCCTTTCAATCAGGAGGGGGACGCCATGATGACCGGCCTTAGCCCGCAGGGCCCCTCCGAGGGTTCCCGGCTCGAGCTCTTGCTCGATGCTATTTCGGACTACGCCATTTTCATGATGGACCTCGACGGGTTCATCACGACCTGGAACGCCGGCGCTGGAACGATCCACGGCTATTACCAGGCGGACATCATCGGCCAGCACTTCTCCCGCTTCTTCAGCAGCGCCGACAGAGCGGAGCGACTTCCCGAGAAGATCATCGAGATCGCGCGCGCCTCAGGCCGACATGAGAGCGAAGGCTGGCGACTGCGCAAAGACGGGAGCCGCTTCTGGTGCGACGCCATCGTTCAGGTAGTCAACGACCAAGACGGCAGTCCCATCGGTTTCGCCAACGTCAACCGCGACTTCACCGAAAAGATGATGGCGCAGGAGGCGCTCCTTGAGTTGGAGCGGCGGTTCCGGCTGCTGGTGGAAGGGGTCGTCGACTACGCGATCTGCATGCTCGACCCGAGCGGCGTCGTCACCAACTGGAACACTGGCGCTCAACGCCTGAAGGGTTACAAGTCGAGCGAGATCATCGGCCATCATTTCTCCATCTTTTATCCGCGCGAGGACCGCACAAGAGGCCTGCCGGCGCACGTTCTGGAAACGGCGGCGCAGGAGGGACATTACGAAGGCGAAGGCTGGCGCGTCCGGAAGGACGGCAGCCGCTTCTGGGCAAGCGTTGTCGTGGACGCCATTCGCAACGAGGCGGGCGAGCTTCAGGGCTTCGCGAAAGTCACGCGCGACAACACCGAACGCCGAACGGCGCAAGAAGCCTTGCGGGAGAGCGAGCGCCAGCTTCGCCTCTTCGTCATGGGCGTGACCGATTACGCGCTCTTCATGCTCGACCCGAACGGCATCGTCACGACCTGGAACGCCGGCGCACAGCGCATCAAAGGCTACACGGCCGACGAGATTGTCGGGCAGCACTTTTCCCGCTTCTACACTGAAAGGGATCGCGCCGCAGGCTTACCGGCGCGCGCCCTCTTCACCGCCGCCAACGAGCGCCGGTTCGAGGCGGAGGCGTGGCGGGTGCGCAAGGACGGGACGATGTTCTGGGCGAATGTCGTCATCGATCCGATCTACGACGAAACCGGCGCGCTCATGGGCTTCGCCAAGATCACCCGCGACATTACCGAGCGCCGCAAGGCTCAGGTCGCGCTGCAGGAGGCGCAGGCGGAACGCTCGCATGCGATGAAGATGGACGCGCTCGGCCAGTTGACCGGCGGAGTCGCGCACGACTTCAACAATCTGCTCAGCATCGTCACGGGGCACATGTCGGTCCTGAAGAAGAAAGCCGACGATGACCCGAAGACGCAACGCGCGATCGACGCGATCGACACCGCCGTCAGGCGGGGCGCCGCTTTGACGCGGCAGCTCCTGACGTTCTCCCGGAGGCAAAGCTTCAACCCGTCCGTCATCGACGTCGGCGAGCGCATCGACTCGCTGCGGACCATGCTGGACAGCTCGATCGCCCGCTCGATCACGCTTGTGACGGCGCTCCCGCCCGATGTGTGGGCAGTCAAGGTCGACCCCTCGGAGTTCGAGCTTGCGATCGTCAATCTCACGCTGAATTCGCGCGACGCGATGCCGGACGGGGGCCGCATCACGTTCACCGCCGAGAACGTGGCTCTCACGCCATCGGACACCAAGGCCGAACTTTCTGGTGAGTTTGTCGCCGTGCGCGTCTCGGACACCGGCTGTGGTATTGCCCCGGATGTCCTGCCGAGGGTGTTCGACCCGTTCTTCACGACCAAGCAGATCCACGAGGGCAGCGGGCTTGGGCTGTCTCAGGTGCATGGGTTTGTGCACCAGTCCAGAGGGACAGTCACCATCGAAAGCGAACTGGGGCGAGGAACGACGGTCACGATGTATTTCCCGCGCGCCGAGGCGGACGCCGGATCAACGGAGCAAGCGTTCGATTCCGAGCAGGCGGGCCAGGGGTCCATTCTGTTGGTTGAGGACAATCCCGAAGTCGCGGAAGCGACTGCCTCGATGCTCGGGCAACTTGGTTATGCGGTGCGCACCGCGGCTAACGCTGACCTTGCGTTGAAGGCGCTCGAGCACGAGGACTTCGCCCTTGTCATAAGCGACATCGTCATGGCGGACAGCATCGACGGTGTAGCGCTCGCCAAGATTGTCCGCGAGCGCAAGCCCAAGCTGCCGGTCCTTCTGGTCACCGGGTTCAACCCGAACGCGCGTGACATCGGAGCGGACTTCGTCGTGTTGCGGAAGCCCTTGGACCTCGCCGAGCTCAGCCGCGTCGCCGCAAGAATGATCGCCGGGGCCAATCAGCCGGCCACGACGAACGTCGTGCCGCTGCGCTCCAGCGGCGCGCAGCTCAGACCGAAGTGAGCCGAAGCGGTGAGCGTCCCGCTCATCGCATGCTGACGAGCCTCTCCGCCGCGCAATCGGCCGGGCGTCCGGGCTGCGGCGCCGATCTGCAGCTCGCCTCCGTCGCGAACACTTGTCACAGAAACGGAGTTCGCGACCTCTTCGTGCGGAATGCGCCGCGAGCATCGGCGGGGCAATAGTCTGCGGCGACACAGTCTCGAACAGCCAGCGGACGATGTCGCCTTTGCCCGGCGATGCGGATAGAACCTCGGACACGGCAGCAGGGGGCGAGCTCGATCGGCGGCGGACAGACGCTGAGGCTAAAGCGCCGTGCATCAGAGGCGCACGCCAAATTCCCCGGCAAACTGTGAAAGCGGTGGGCGCGCCGCCCCCACATTGCGCAGTCATAGACAAAGCACGAACAAAAACTTCCATCTTTCATTGTTTTATGCTATGGAGACAATAACCGCCGCGCGGGCGGCGGAAATACGAGGTTCCCCATGGACGACCAAATGGCGCAATCGAAGCGGCGGCTGGATGCGATCGGCCGTCAGGCGCGCCCGGGGCGCATCTTCGACACCGCGGGGGCGGCGGCCGCGGCCTCGGCCGATGGCGGAGAGGCGGGACGCGGACAAGGCGGCGGCCTGGCCGCAGAGTCCGCCAGCGTCGAGTGTAAGTCCCTGAAAAGGCGCGATTCGCGAGCGGATCTGGCTTCCGCTGGCGTTCCTTTTGCTTCCTCTGGGGTTCCTTTTGCTTCCCCGGGCGTTGCGGTTTCCTTCCCCCGGAGGCCGGCGGCCTTCCCGCCGCGTTCCACGGCGATCCGCCCTTCTCCAGCGAAGTGGGAAAAACCCCCCGCGACCTTGAGATGTGCGAATCCTGTAGCCGCAAGGGGGGAGAAGGGAGTCCCCCTCGCCCTCCCCGGGCTTGACCCGGGGATTGCGCGGAGAGGGCCGGGGTGAGGGGCTTGCTCCAAACGGCCGAGGTCCGCTTCGCCCCTCATCCGGCGCTTCGCGCCACCTTCTCCTCGCAAGCGGGGCGAAGACCTGGGCGTGGGGCGAAGCGCCGGATGGGGGCGTTCAAGGCGGCCCGGCCGACTCCGGTCTTCGCGGCGGACCCTCGCCTGGCCGCTTCGCACCCTATCCCCTTCCTACCCGGGACGCGCCCGCGGATTGCGGGCGAGGGCGGAACTCGCCTACGTCTTCGGCGGGCATTCCTTCTGCAGCCGGTCCATAGCCTGCGAAAAGCCGGCGAGCGAGTAGCCATCGGTCGACGCGTTGCCCTTGAGAGAGGCGGCCTTGATCTCCAGCGTCGCGCCCTTCTTCATCTCCGCGATGAGCGCGCTCTCGCGCGCCGCATTCTTCACCCAGAGATCGGCGCCTTTGGGCAGGAGGTCGAAGCTCTCCTCGCCGACGGTCGCGAGCGGCGCTGCGGTCTCCTTCGCCTTCGCCTCGGCCTTCGACCGCTTCGTCGCCAGCTTTGCGCTGGGCTTCGAGTCGGATTTGGCCTCGGCCTTCGCTTCCGCCTCCATCCCCCCCGCGACGTCGAAGCCCATGATGAACGAGACCTCGTTGCGTACGCCCTCCGCGGGGCGGTCGGAGATGAACGCGTAGCCGGGATCGCGCTTCAACCCGTCCGGCTCCCGCGTCTTTGGCTGGGCGAGGACATAGCAGATGCGCCCCTTGGCGGTCTGGCTGACGAACACGTTCCAGTCGCCGAAACTGGCGACGAGATTGGGCTTGGCGGCTTCGCTCTTCTCCGTCTTCTTGGTGGCGGCCTCCGCAGAGGCGAGGGCGGAGGCCAGCCCCAAGGCGGCGAGGCAAGCCGCGGCGGCTCGCCAGTGCGTGGAAAATGCAGGAAAAATCATCGACATCAGTCCTCGAGCCCCGCTCTAGAGCCTGCGTTTCGTTCCCCATGCCGAGGGATCGGGGCAAAATTCCGGCCTCGCGCTTTTCCCCGAAGAACCGGCCCTGTAAAGCTGCATCTGGTTAACGAAAAATGAGCAAAATTGGGAGTCGGCGATGAAGGCCTTGATTTGTCCGGCGCTTGGACCGGTGGAAAACCTGAAGGTGATGGACGTCGAGCCGCCGCTCGCCGGGCCAGGGGAAGCGGTGGTCGATGTCGCCTATGCGGCGCTCAACTTCTTCGACACGCTCATCATCGAGGGCAAATACCAGCTGAAGCCCGAGCCTCCGTTCTCGCCGGGGGGCGAGTTTTCCGGCCGTATCGCCGCCCTCGGCTCCGGCGTCGAGGGGTTTGCGGTCGGCGACCGGGTGATGGGGGCGGCGGGCTACGGCGCGGCGCGCGAGCAGATCGCGATCGCCGCCAAGCGGCTCGCGCGCGTGCCCGACGGCGTGCCGCTCGACAAGGCGGCCGGCCTTTCGGTCGCCTATGGCACGACGCTGCACGCGCTCGAGCAGCGCGCCGAGATGAAGCCCGGCGAGACGTTGGTGGTCCTCGGGGCGTCGGGCGGGGTCGGGCTCGCGGCGGTCGAGATCGGCGCGGTGATGGGCGCCCGCGTGGTCGCCTGCGCCTCGTCGGACGAAAAGCTCGCGTTCGCCCGTCGCTTCGGCGCGGCAGAGACGATCAATTACGCCACCGAGGACTTGCGGGCCCGACTGAAGGCGATAACCGGCGGCAAGGGCGCCGACGTGGTCTACGATCCGGTCGGCGGCCCTCTGACCGAGGCCGCGCTGCGTTCCCTCGCCTGGAAGGGGCGCCTTCTGGTGATCGGATTCGCTTCCGGCGAGATTCCGCGTCCGCCGCTCAATCTGACATTGTTGAAGGGCTGCGACATCCGAGGCGTCTATTGGGGCGAATTCGTCAATCGCGAGCCCGAGGCGAACCGCGACAATATGTCTCGGCTTCTCGAATGGGCGGAAAGCGGCCGCCTGAGCGTCCATATTCATGCAAAATACAGGGTCGAGGACTACGAGAAGGCGTTCGACGCGATCGCCAAGCGACAGACGCTGGGCAAGACGCTGCTCCAGTTCTCCACAGAGGAGGCCAATAATTAAGGCGGCTTGCAAATTATGTTGCATTGCACAATATGATGGTTGAGGAGTGAACGGACCGAGGACCATTGGTCGAGGACGCCATGAACGAGAAGGTTTCTTTGAACGTCGAGATTCGCCGGCTTTGGCCGTCGGACATGGAAGCGTTTCGCGACCATCTGCTGCGCCTGGACGCCCGCAGCCGGCATGAGCGCTTCGGCGGAGGCATGTCGGACGACTTCCTCGAGCGCTACGCCGAGCATTGTTTCGGGCAGGGCGATCTCCTCTATGGCGCGTTCGTCGAGGGCCATTTGTGCGGTGCAGGAGAACTGCGGTCGAATCAGGCGATCTGGAGCGAGCAGGCGCCGTTTGGGAGGCACATCCACGCCGAGGCGGCTTTCTCGGTCGAGAACGAGTACCGGCGTCGCGGCATCGGCGAGAAGCTTTTCCGACGGATCCAGCGCGCCGCGACCAACCACGGCGTCGAGACCATCGAGATCATCTGCCTGCCGGACAACATCGGCATGCGGATGCTCGCGCAGAAATTCAAGACGCAATTCACTTTCGAGGAGAATGCGCTGACCGGGCGCCTCCGGGCGCGACGTCCTACGCCCTTCTCACTGATGCGGGAGGCGTCAGGCGATTTCCTCGACTTCGGCGCGGCCTTGTTCGACGCGCAATGGCGGACCTTTTACGACGCCATGCACGCAAAGGACGCCGCCTGATCGGCCGGCGCAGGTCGCCATGCCGGCCCTGCCGCAGCGCCAGCGGTCCGGGGTGAGGACTGGCTGTCGCGTTCGGGCGGAGCTGGACGAAGGCGCTCATCCGTAGGCGCGCCGGTCATGTCGCCAAACCGTCATCAAGCGCGATTACTCGTTCCCTCTAAATCAACAGACCGGTCGGGAACGGTGCGCGGATGGAAATGAACGTGACTGACATGGCGGACGGGTTGACGCACGTCGCGCTCGATGGGCGTTTCGACATCGCAGGCGCCCAGGCCGTGGACCCGCGCTTTCAGGAGCTGGCGCAAACCGCCCAGTCCCTGATCGTCGATCTGGCGAAGGTTTCGTTCATCGCTTCGCTCGGCGTTCGCACGCTGATGGTGAGCGCCAAGGCGCTGATCCGCCGCGGGGCGGACATGGCGGTCTGCGGGGCGGACGAAAACGTATCGAAGGTGCTTCGGTCGACGGGCTTCAACGAGATCGCCGGTCTCTACCCCGATTTCGCCTCGGCCGCGGCCGTGCTCAAGGAGCGGCGCGCAGACTTCGAAAACAGGAAGGCATGAGCAGGCTTGAGCCACAGACGCGCTCGCGGGACTTTCCCGGCACGATCACGGCGGCCATCGACGCCGAAACGTGGCTCGGGAAGGAGTCTCGCGCGCTCGGTCTCGGCGCGGACGCCGAGTTCGCCATCAATCTGTGTCTCGAGGAGCTCTTCCTCAACGCCGTCAAGCATGGCCGCGCCAATCGCGCGTCGATCTCGATTCGCGCCGAGCCGGACGGCGTGCGGCTCGAGTTCGTCGACGACGGCGCTCCTTACGATCCCACCGTCGCTCCGGCTCGGCCGATCGCGAGCCCTACCGAAGATTTCGAGATCGGCGGCTACGGAACCGGCTTGCTGAAGAAATTCTCCCGGCGTATGAGCTACCGGCGCGACGACGGTCACAACCGGCTCGTCCTCGAATTCGACGCCAACTCCAGCCGCTGAGGCTGGTCAAGAGAAAAATGAACGTGACTCCGGCGCTGGTCGCCGCCATCCGCGCCAGCAGCGCGTTCCGCGACCTCTCCGAAGCCAATGTTGCATTTCTGATCGAAGCCTCGGACATCCGGTTCTTCGACCGGGAGGCGATCCTCATGGTTCAGGGCGAGCCAAGCGACTGCGCCATGCTGATTCTCGAGGGGGAAGTGACCGTGACCGCGGACAGCGTGCGCGGCGCAATACCGGTTTCGACCCTGAAAGCGCCGGCGCTGGTCGGAGAGCTCGGCTCGCTGGCGGGACTGCCGCGCTCTGCTACCGCCCGCGCGCGCACGCCCGTGACCGCCCTGCAAATCGGACACGACACGCTTGCCGAATTCGGGCGCGCGACGCCTTCGCTGCTCATCGACGTCATCGGCCGGATGGGCGACCGTCTGCGCAAGATCAACGGCGCGATCAGCCTCTACACCCATGCGCTGGCCGCGCTCGAACGCCACGAACTCGACCCCGCTCTGCTCGAGGAGCTGCGCAACCCGATGCCGGATCTCGCCGACTTCGGGCAAACCTTCGGGCGCATGGCCGAGCAGATCGTCCTACGCCGCCAGCGCGACGACGAAATGGCGGGCGCCGCGGTCATCCAGCGCGCACTCCTGCCCAAGATCGACAGTTTCGTCGCCGAGACCGGCATCGACGTGTCAGCGGCGATGACGCCCGCGCGCGACGTGGGCGGCGATTTCTTCGATCTCGTCTGCCTCGCCGACGGTCGCGTCGCCATCGGGGTCGGCGACGTCTGCGGCAAGGGAGTGCCGGCGGCGCTTTTCATGGGCATCACCAAGACGCTCATCCGCATCAATCTGCGCGAGTCGCCCGACCTGCCCGGCGCGATTTTGAAAGCAAACGCCCATCTTGTCCACAACAACGCAGCCGAGCTGTTTGCGACCTTGCTCTACGCAGCTTTCGACCCGCGTTCGGGCGAGGTCGAATACGCGAGCTGCGGGCACCTTCCGGCGCTTCTGCGGCGCGCCGACGGCGCGGTCGAGACGCTGCAGGACGGCGGCCTTCCGGTTGGCCTGTTCGACAAGCTGCAGATAAGGGTGAGCCGCGCTCAGCTGCGCGAAGGCGACCTCGTTTTTCTCTACACCGACGGCGTCACCGAGGCGTGCGACGTAAACGAAATCGAATTCGGCGAGAAGCGTCTGCTCGATCTCCTGGCGCATGGCGACGGCGCGACCGCGGCGCAATGGGTCGCGCGGGTTGAGCAAGCGGTGCGCGAATTCGCGCGCGGCAAGCCGCAGTTCGACGACATCACTTGTCTCGCGCTGCAACGGAGCGGGCCTGCGGTCGGGCCACCTCAAGGGGGAGCGTGATCGGCTCGTCCGGATAGACGCCCTTCAGCACTTCCTCGAAGTGGCGGCGGACCGAAGCCTGGCAGCCGCAGCCGAGCGCTCTCAATCCATCGGGGTCGGCGACGGTGAGGCCGCCGCGATGGGTGTCGATGAGCTTGCGCGCTTTCAGCGACTGGATCACGCGGCTGACATAGCTGCGGCCGACGCCCAGCATGTCCGCCAGCTGTTCCTGGGTCAGGGGCACGCGGGCGTCGGAGGTCCTCTCCATCGCGGAGACGAGCCACTTGGCCGCCCGCTGTTCGATCGAATGCGCCGCGTTGCACGCGACCGACTGGAACACCTGCGCCATCAGGCAGTCGGCGTAGCGGGCGAACAGGTTGCGGATCGAAAGCGATTTCAGCTTCGCGCCCTCGAGCTGCTCAACGTCCATGCGCAGGAGCGGCCCCTCATGCAGGACTTCCGCCCGGGAATAGGAGGGCAGCCGGCCCTGGCTGACGATGCCGGCCATCGCACCTTCACGTCCGACCAGCGCCGTCTCCACCGCGCGCCCGTCGTCGAGCACGACCCGGAACGCGAGCAGGGTTCGTTCGACGGGGAAGTATACGTGGAAGACGTTGTCGCCGGGCTCGTAGAGAACCTGACCGGCGCGGACGGAGACCTGACGGAGGTACGGCTTGAGAAGCGCAAAGTCGTCCGGCCGCAAGGCGCGAAGAAGATTGTTGGCGGAAGCGTCTGGGGCCCCCGAATTCAGCATTGGCATCTTTGCTTCCTGAGGGCGGCCGGATCGGCGACGCTTATGGGAGCAAGTTGTGTTCACTTGTGGGCAGACCGATGCTCGCGCTCAGCCTATGGTTCTGCGGCAATGGCGAACCGAACCTGGAAATCCCCCACATTGACGGCCATTGAAATGGACCCCGATGGGACGGAGAGCGGCCGCGACCTGGTCTCCCTCGAGCTTTCTCACCGAATCAGGAACATATTCGCAGTCGTCTCCGGGTTGGTGGAGCTTTCGGCCCGGGGCCAACCCGAGATGCGTCCGCTCGCGCGCGCGCTTCAGGCGCGCATCGATGCTCTCGCTGCCGCGCACCGCTATATTTCTCCGCGCGGCGCCGCGCCTGCGTCCTCTGCCGGTTCCGAAACCGTCAAGGGCCTGCTCCGGATATTGACCGCTCCATACAAAGGGCATGTCCGGGAGACCATCGCGGTCGAAGGAGAAGACGCCTCTCTCGGCTTGCAGGCGGCCGGCACGCTTGCGCTGATCGTGCATGAGCTCGCGACCAACGCCGTCAAACACGGGGCGCTTTCGTGCGAGACGGGGAGGGTAAGCGTCTCCTGCTCGATGGCCGAAGGGTGTTACACGATCGTCTGGCGCGAGCACGGAGGTCCGAGTCTCGCCGGCGCGCCGCGGCACAAGGGCTTTGGCTCGACTTTCTTCGACAGGCTCATCGCTTCCGCTCAAGTCGATATTCAGCGGAACTGGCGGGCGGAAGGTCTCGAAGCTTCGATATCGATGTCTCTGGAAGCGCTCGAGGCTTAGGCGTCGCGCTCGCCGTCGACCGCCGCAGCGCAAAGGCCAGCGCTTTCGGGCTTCTCTCCTAAAGTCGTTGGCGTCACATATTGTCAACGGTTCCTTAACTGTTCGACCCGACAATCCGCCCAACGTTGCGTCAACCCCCATGTCATCGATGAGCGAACGCGAAGCGCGGGAAATTGCGGAAGTGAACCAGTCCGAGGCGGGCGTGAAGCGCGAACTCCTGGCGACTGAAGCTGGGTCACAGGCTGTAGCAGGACCGTCTGGGTCGCGATCCCGGCTGCCGGTGCCTTTCCTGATCACGCCAGAGTTTCGGGCGGAACCCGTCCGCGAACCGATGCCCACGCCGCCGGCGTCGCCTCGCCGGTCTCGGCTCGCTTGGGCTGGGGCGGCAGCGGCGGCGATGGTCATCGCCGGCGGGACTTTCTGGGCGTTGAGCGATCATCGGTCTCAGGCGGGCCTGCTCGCCGAGCAGGCGGACCAAACCAAGGCGCTCGCGAAAACAATCGACGCCCTCAACGCGCGCCTCGGCGTGATCGAAAGCGCCAAATCGCATGACGAGTTGGTCGAATTGCGGCGCTCAATCGGCGAGGTCCGCTCGAACGTCGCCTCCTCAAAGGATCTCAGCGGCGCGCTCGCTCAACTCGCCCAGCGCGTGGACAAGCTCGACAGGGACGAGAACGTCAAGGTCGACAAGCTCAATGAGCGGGTCGACCGGGAGACGAGCGCGCAAGCGGCCGAGCTCGCGGCCCGCATCGACAAGCTCGAGAAGAAGGTCGTCGCGTCGGCCGTGCCCATTGCCGCGCCTTCGAGTTCGCCTCCACCGCCGCAAAAGCAGTCTCCGGCAAAAGTGGGACCCAACGTCTCGATGGAGACGACCGGCTCGATCGACCGGGACCGGCCCCGCCCTGTCCTGCGCGGCTATATCGTTGTCGGGGCGCGAGACGACGTAGCTGTGGTCGAAGGGCGCTACGGCGAGCGGGCGGTTCGGCCCGGCGATTTTCTTCCTGGCGCGGGGCGCGTCGAGGCGATCGCGCGCACAGGCGGCTCCTGGGTCGTTCTGACCGAACAGGGGCGGATCCTCGCCGGGGACGAACTCTACTGATCGAGAAGGCGTCGCTGGGCCTTCTTTAGGCCTCGAGGATGCGACTCGCAAAAGCCGCGTTCGAGGGACCGTTTGCGACGAATCGTTCTCACCCGCGCCGGCGAAGCGAGCGGCGTCCGGGAGAAGAAGGAACGGTTTCAGCTACTCTCGGGCTCGACGCCTGTCCCGGTCACGGCAATGATTTGCCTGACGTCCTTTCCGAGCGCCCGTTGCTCCTTGCTACGCAGATGTTTGTCGAACGCCAGCCTTTGGTCGGTCTTGTAGCAGGCGTGCTTTCGGGCGCGGCCTGCCGCCCTCACCCGTTTGCTGAAATTTTCCTCTGTTCTGACCCAACACGACTGCCCAGTTGCTGGGAATAATGCAATCGTAAATTGTACGTGGCGGGCACACCTAAGGCGGCGGTTCTGGCGCCTCCGGTGCGGTGCGCCGCGGAGTTTCGCGACCGCTCCGATGGTCCCGGCATCATCTTTTCGTCGGATGAGAACGCTCCCTCACAGTTTAGGCTTAAACCAGCTCGAACAAGTTGCTATAGAGGTGCTTCGGGGGTGGGGGCAAATGGAATGCCAAGGTTCGACAATGGCTACTGGGGGCTGGACCGTCTGCTGGGCCGAGCGAAGGGCCTGGGTATTCGGCTCATCGAGTTGGATGGCGCGGCTTCGAGCGCGCGTAAGCGGCTCGCGGCGGCAATGTCCATCGCGATGATGAAAGGCGACGTCGAGGCAGTCGTCGCCGCATTGACCTCGTTGGGCGCGCCGACGCCGCGCGAGGACATGCATCAGAGCTGATCGCGCGGCAGGATCTCGCAGCGCGCTCGGCCGCAGTTGCTGTCGGCTGCAGCAATTGGCGGAGGAAGTGTTTCCGCGCTCGACAGCCACGGCTCCTGCCGGGGAGCCCGCAAAGTGCGTCGTGAGTTGCTGCGACAAGCGGCGCCGGGCCGTCACCCCATCCGGCGCTCGACCATCATCCCCTTGATGTGGGAGATCGCCTTGGCTGGGTTCAGGCCCTTGGGGCAGGTCTTGGCGCAGTTCATGATCGTGTGGCAGCGGTAGAGCCGGAACGGGTCCTCGAGATTATCGAGCCGTTCGCCCTGGCCCTCGTCGCGCGAGTTGACAAGCCAGCGATAGGCCTGGAGGAGGATCGCCGGGCCCAGGTAGCGGTCGCCGTTCCACCAGTAGCTCGGGCAGGAAGTCGAGCAGCAGGCGCACAGGATGCACTCGTAGAGTCCGTCGAGCTTCAGGCGGTCCTCCGGCGACTGCAGCCATTCCTTCTCCGGCGCCGGCGTCGTCGTCTTGAGCCACGGCTCGATCGAGGCGTGCTGGGCGTAGAAGATCGTCAGGTCCGGCACAAGGTCCTTGATCACCTCCTGATGGGGCAGGGGGTAGATCGTCACCGGCGCTGCGACGTCGTCGATGTGCTTGGTGCAGGCGAGCGTGTTGAGGCCGTCGATGTTCATGGCGCAGGAACCGCACACGCCCTCTCGGCAGGAGCGGCGGAACGTCAATGTCGAATCGATCTTGGATTTGATCCAGATGAGCGCTTCCAGGATCATCGGTCCACAGTCGTCGCGATCGACGAAATAGGTGTCCAGGCGTGGATTGGCGTCGTCGTCCGGGTTCCAACGATAGATACGAAACTCGGTCACCCGCTTCGCGTTGGCCGGCCTCGGCCAGGTCTTTCCGGCCATGACGCGCGAGTTTTCCGGAAGGGTGAGTTGAACCATAAGACGTTATCCAGATGTCAACGTTGCGGGTGATTGAGGTGAGACAGCGGGATGACCTCCACTCCCGAAAAGCTGATCTTCGCCGTCGAAGCGAAGCGAGAGTCGGCAGTCACGAGAGGGACTTCAAAATGCTCGGCGCAGGCCAGGTAAAGGCAGTCGTATACGGGGTGGGAGGTTTGGGCGGCGATCGCAACTGCGCGCGGCACGAGAGGGGCCGAGCGGGCAAGTTGCTCAAAGTATGTCGGCAGTTCTCTAACCCCCGCGATTGCCTGCTGCGTCGTGAACTCACCACGCCGCATTTTCTTCCAGAGGACATTTCCGGCTTCGACGATGAGGAAGTCGGGGGCTACGAGCCTTTCATCGGTATCGAGGAAATTTTGAGCCGCTTGACCGTCGAGTTCATCTACGAGCCACTTCACGGCGACCGACGCATCCACGACGAACGTCACCGGTCTCGATCCTCGCGAAGAAGGATGACGCTATCAGTCTGCGCGACCTCCTTCGGGGTCATCGCGGCAATGCTAGCCGCGCTCTCGACCCGCCGCCGCCGCCGTTCGCGCGTGTCCAAAGCCTCAGCGAGAATTCTTTCGGCTTGTTCTTCTAGTGAGAGGCGATTTAGTCTCGCCAGCTCGGACAGGCTTGCGAGAGTCGCGTCGTCGATATGATCGAGGACGATCTGCGTCATCTGTTCACCCGCTGTTGTGGTCCTTGACCGCAGAACATCAGCCTTGGCCATGCTTAGTACACCCGCGCCTTCGGCTCGATGTAGGCGATGTCGTTGCTCATCGTGTAGGCGTGCACCGGCCGGTAGTCGATCTTCACCGTCTGCTTCGCCGGGTCGATCCAGGCCAGCGTGTGCTTCATCCAGTTTACGTCGTCGCGCTTCGGATAATCCTCGCGCGCGTGCGCGCCGCGGCTCTCGAGCCGGTTGCCCGCGCCCTCCATCGTGACGACCGCCTGGACGATCAGGTTGTCGTATTCGAGCGTCTCGATGAGGTCGGAGTTCCAGATGAGCGACCGGTCGGTCACGCCGATGTCGGCGCCGGCCCGCCAGGCGGCATGGATCTTCTGCTTGCCCTCGGCGAGCGTTTCTCCGGTGCGGAAGACCGCGCAGTCCGCCTGCATCACCCGCTGCATGGCGAGGCGGAGCATCGCCGTCGGCGTCTTGCCGTTGGCGTGGCGAAACCGGTCGAGGCGGGAGAGGGCGAACTCGGCGCTGTCCTTGGGGAGATCCGCCTGGGAGTCACCTGGCTTCAGTTTTTCCGCGGCGCACAGGCTGGCGGCGCGGCCGAAGACGACGAGATCGATCAGCGAATTCGATCCGAGACGGTTCGCCCCGTGCACCGAGACGCAGGCCGCCTCGCCGAGCGCCATCAGACCGGGGACAACCGCGTCGGGGTCGCCGCCCACCTTCGTCAGCACCTCGCCGTGATAGTTCGTCGGTATGCCGCCCATGTTATAGTGGGCGGTCGGCAGGACCGGGATCGGCTCCTTGGTCACGTCGACGCCGGCGAAGATGCGCGCGCTGTCGGAAATGCCGGGCAGGCGCTCGTGCAGCACCTTCGGATCGAGATGGTCGAGGTGCAGGAAGATGTGGTCCTTGTTCTTGCCGACGCCGCGCCCTTCGCGAATCTCGATGGTCATGGAGCGGCTGACGACGTCGCGCGAGGCGAGGTCCTTGGCCGAGGGGGCGTAGCGCTCCATGAAGCGCTCGCCGGCCGAATTGACGAGATAGCCGCCCTCGCCGCGCGCGCCCTCGGTGATCAGGCAGCCCGCGCCGTAAATGCCGGTCGGGTGGAACTGGACGAACTCCATGTCCTGCAGCGGCAGACCCGCGCGCAGCACCATGGCGTTGCCGTCGCCGGTGCAGGTGTGCGCCGACGTGCACGAGAAATAGGTCCGGCCATAGCCGCCGGTGGCGAGGATTGTCGTCTGGCCGCGGAATTGGTGGATCGTGCCGTCGTCCAGCTTGAGGCAGACGACTCCTCTCACCGCCCCCTCCGAATCGCGAATGAGGTCGATGGCGAAAAATTCGATGAAGAACTCGCATCGCGCCTTCAATGCCTGCCCGTAGAGCGTATGCAGAATCGCATGGCCGGTGCGGTCGGCGGCGGCGCAGGTGCGCTGCGCGATTCCCTTGCCGAAATCGGTCGTCATGCCGCCGAACGGGCGCTGGTAGATCTTGCCCGCTTCGGTGCGGGAGAACGGCACGCCCCAGTGGTCGAGCTCGTAGACCGCGGCCGGCGCGTTGCGGCAGAGGTACTCGATCGCGTCCTGATCCCCCAGCCAGTCCGAGCCCTTGACGGTGTCGTACATGTGCCAGCGCCAGTCGTCCGGTCCCATATTGCCGAGCGAGGCCGAGATGCCGCCCTGCGCCGCGACGGTATGCGAGCGGGTGGGAAACACTTTTGAGACGCACGCCGTCTTGAGGCCGGCCTGGGCGCAGCCGACGCTCGCGCGGAGGCCGGAGCCGCCCGCTCCGACGACGACGACGTCGAAGGTGTGGTCGGTGATCGGATAGGCTTTTCCGCCGAGCGCCGGCGCGCCTTGGGCTGGGGAGCCGTTCGTGGCCATGAAAATCTTCCGTCTCGGGTTGTCTCAGGTGAAGCCGGCGCGCAGCGCGGCGTAGACGCAGGCGAGCCCCAGCAACGCGCAGAAACAGGTGTTGGCGGCCAACGTCCAGGCGCGGTTGTGGCCGTGAAGGTAGTCGACAATGATTGAGCGCATGCCGAGTTCCATGTGCACGATCCCCGAGAGAATGAACGCCAGCAGCAGGATCGCCGGGATGGGCCGCGCCAGCTCCGCCCTGACGCCGTTGTAGTCCATATGCAGGAGTTCGAGCACAAGCCATACGAAATAGAGACTGAGCGGAATCAGCGCGAGCGAGGTCACGTGCATGAGCCGGGCTTCGCCTGTTCCGTTGTGCGCGGCGCCGAGAAAGCGCACCTGCCCCAGGGGCGTTCGCAAACCGTTCGAGTCGTTGGCCATGACGAACCCTATCTAACCGCGTAGCCGATCGCCCAAACGACGATCGTCAGAACAAAGCCGCCGATGAGCGTCGCCCACGCCAGCTGGTCGCGCATCGGCGCGTCCAAACCGTAGCCGGCGTCCCACAGGAAGTGCCGTATTCCGCCGATCAGGTGGTGGAACAGCGCCCAGGTGAAGCCGAACAGAACGAGACGGCCGATGATCGAATCGATGAACGCCGAGAAGACGCCGAAGGCGGCGGCGTCCGTCGAAGCTGCGATCAGAAACCAGGCGAGGAGCAACACGCCGACATACAGCCCTCCCCCGGTGATGCGGTGGGCGAACGACATCGCCATCGTCATCGTGGGCTTGTAGATGCCGAGATGCGGCGAAAGCGGCCGCGAACGGCGTTTGACGGCCGCAGCTTCAGTCGTTGCCATGAGCCTTGTCCTGCTTTTGTCCGCCAGCGTTTTAGACCGGTCACGCGGCCCCCGCAACGCTCGACGTCTTCGCATAAAGTCCAAACGCGGCTACCTTTCTGACTTGCGCGGCCGTTGCCCATCTTGCGACCGCGTTCGCCCCCGCGTGGATGATCGGCGGTAAAATAACCCCTGTTTGTTCTTGACATGTTTCAGGACCCCATGGCATAAGGGGGTTTATGGGACCGCAATGTCGGCGGGATGGAAAGCCAGCTTGGCATGGAGGCGGCTTCGAATCTCTCAGCAACCAGCAGATCGACCGCTCTGGGGCAGGACGTGGCGGCAGCGGTTCTCCGCCTGAGCCCGCTTGCGCTTATGAGGATCGACTTCGCCTCGCTCGGCGTCGAACCAGCCGCCGAATGGCTTGACGGCGTTGTCTTTGGTCGGCAGGTAGGGGAGCGGGTTGGCTGCCGGCGGGCTGGCCGTGGGCCAAGCGCAGGCGTCAGCGCGAAGCGGAGGAGAAAACAATTTGGATTCCGGCATAACCTCTTGAGAACAGCTGATTCCTGGAAGACTTTTGCTTGGATCCGGCTATCCCCGGCTTTGCTCCGGTGCTCCCGAGCTTTGGCGGAACGTCCCGCGGCTTTGTCTTCAGGGGCCGCCAGTGGACTCGAGCCGTGAGGAAAGCCGCCGCGGCCAGTTCCGTCCAATCCGGGGCAGGCCACTTCGGGGACGGAAGCGGGATTCAACGGAGTGCTTCTGGATAGTTCATCGCGCCGATTTTCCGGTTATCGCTTAACTGAAGTGTAACCAGGCAATTGACAGCGCCAAGGGAACTCCTACCGGCCATTCCGAAGGATCAAGCCCTAAAGTCGGAGCGCCAGCTCGACCTCCGCCCGAGTTGGCGGGTCCGATCCCTTTCGGGTGCACGTGATCGCCGAGGCGGCCGCGGCAAACCTGAGCCATCCCTCGATAGCGGCGCGGTCCGGCGCTTTCGCATCGGCGCCGAGCGCCGAATCATGATCCATGGCGGAAAGCAGAGCGGACATGAAACTGTCGCCGGCGCCGACCGTATCGGCGACCTCGACGTGCGGAGCGGGGACTTTAATTCGCTCGCCGTCGAGCACCGCGAGGGCGCCCCGGTCACCGAGCGTCGCGACGCAAAAGCGAGGGCCCGTCGCGGCCCATGCCGCAAGGCTGTCCTCTACGGGACGGTCCGGGTAAAGCCATTGCAGGTCTTCCTCGCTCGCCTTGACCACATTCGCGAGCGAGGCCTGCCGCTCGACAAGCGCCGCGACGGACGCCCGATCAGGAGTCACCAACGGTCGGATGTTGGGATCGTAGCTTACGGTCGCGTGCGGGCGCGTGGCATTCAGCGCTTCGACCACGCGTTCGCCATGCCGCGGGTCGATCGCCGAAATGGAGCCAACATGCAGGTGGCGCGCGTCTTTGGGCCACATCGCCGGAAACGGCCACGGTCCGTCGAAGGAGGTCGCATCGAGATAGAACGAGTAGCGCGAGCCGGTCTTTGCCGTTCCGCGCATGACGAAGGCCAAGGTCGAAGGCCGCTTGTCGCGCACAACCAAGGCCAAATCGACGCCGTTGCCGGCGAGGCCGGCCGCCAGCGCTTCGCCGTTGCCGTCGGCTGAAATGCGCGACACGAACGCGGTTTTCGAGCCGAGCCGCGCGAGCCCGATCGCGACGTTGTAGGGCGAACCGCCGAGCACAGCGTCGTAGCCGTTCTGCTTGACCGGGTCGGGAATCAGGTCGATCAGCGCCTCGCCGGAAATCAGGATCATGTCTTGCATCGCCCCCGATGCCGGTTCTTACGCCAGCGTGTAGGCCGTCTTCACCGTCGTATAGAACTCCACGGCGTAGCGGCCTTGCTCCCGCGCGCCGAGGCTCGAGCCTTTGCGCCCGCCGAACGGCGCGTGGTAATCGACGCCGGCGGTCGGCAGGTTGACCATGACCATGCCCGCTTCGGAGTTGCGTTTGAAATGCGACGCGCGCTTGAGACTGGTGGTGCAAATGCCGGCGCACAGGCCGAAGTCGGTGTCGTTGGCGATCGCGAGAGCGTGCTCGTAATCGCGCGCCGGGATCATCGTCGCGACTGGGCCGAAGATCTCCTCGCGGGATATGCGCATAGAATTGTCGGCGTCGACGAAAAGGGCCGGCGCCATGTAGAAGCCGGGCGTGGCGCGGTTCAGCCGCTCCCCGCCGAGGGCGAGCCTCGCGCCCTCGTTCCGTCCGATCTCGATGTATGAGAGGTCCTGATCGAGCTGCCCTTGGTCGACCACCGGCCCGATGTTGGTCCCTGCCTTCAGCGCGTCATCGACCACGAGCGCACGGATGCGCTCCGCAAGGAGGCCCGCGAAATGCGCGTAGACCGGCTCCTCGACAATCACGCGCGATGAGGCCGTGCAGCGCTGTCCGGTGGAGAAATAGGCGCCGTTCACCGCGCACTCGACCGCATTCGGCAGATCGGCGTCGGCCAGCACGACGATCGGGTTCTTGCCGCCCATTTCAAGCTGAAACTTCCGCATCGCGCCGGCGCAGGCGGCAGCGACCCGCCGACCCGTCGCGACCGAGCCCGTGAAGCTGACGGCGTCGACCTGTTTGTGGTCAAGAATGGCCTGGCCGACGATCGAACCGCGCCCCATCACGAGGTTGAAAACGCCTTTGGGGATGCCGGCGCGAACGAGGATCTCTGCAAGAGCGTGGGCCGACCCGGGCACGAGTTCGGCCGGCTTGAACACGACCGTGTTGCCGTAGGCTAGCGCTGGCGCGATCTTCCAAGCCGGGATCGCGATCGGAAAATTCCAAGGCGAGATGATCCCGACCACCCCGACAGGCTCGCGCGTCGCCTCGATGTCGACATTAGGGCGCACCGAAGCGAATTTTTCGCCAGGGATTCTCAGCGCCTCGCCCGCGAAGAAATCGAAGATCTGGCCGGCTCGCGCAACCTCTCCCAACGCCTCGGGCAGCGTCTTGCCCTCTTCGCGAGCCAGGAGACGCCCAAGTTCGTCCCGCCTGGCGAGGACTTCCACAGAAGCGCGCAACAGAATATCGTGGCGCTCCTGCGGCGTCGTGCGCGCCCAAGCCGGGAAAGCGGCGTGGGCGGCCCTGATCGCAGCGGCCGTCTGATCGGCGTCGCCCTGCGCATATTCGCCGACGATGTCGTTCGTGTCCGAGGGATTGATGTTCCTGGAGACGCCGACGCCCTCCACCCATTCGCCGGCGATGAGGTTCTTGTGCAGGGCGCTCATGATTCATCCCGATTTCGACGCCGACATTGTCCGCCAGGCGTCATCAAATCAACCCCCGACGCGCAAGATTGCGCATCAGCGCGCCGGTCCCGAACGTCCACCGCTCGCAATCCTCGCAAGGTCTCATCCGATTGACGAGCCGACCGAGCTTTTCGGTTCCGATCGTGACGATATCGTTTGCCTTATGCGTGAAGCCCATTCCGGGTTCCCCGCGATCTGCAACGGGGGCGAACATCGTGCCCAGCAGGAGGACGAACCCATCGGGATAGGCGTGGCTCGGCCCGAGCGTCTGGGCGACGAGATCGACGGGGTCACGACTTATCTCCGCCATCGACGAGCGGCTCTCGAGGAGAAACCCGTCCTCGCCTTCGACTCTCAGGGAAATCGTCGCCGTGCGGACGTCGTCGAGCGTGAAGGTCGCATCGAAAAATCGAAGGAACGGGCCAATCGCGCAGCTCGCGTTCTGATCCTTCGCCTTGCCCAACAGAAGCGCCGAACGCCCCTCGAAATCGCGCAGGTTGACGTCGTTCGCGAGGGTTGCGCCGACAATGAGCCCGCTCGACGCGACGAGAAGCGCAACCTCCGGCTCTGGGTTATTCCAGTGTGAGGCGCTGTGAAAGCCGGCGTCATCGCCCGAGCCTACCGCAGACATCGGCTGGCCTTTGGTGAAGACTTCTGCATCCGGACCGATACCGACTTCGAGGTATTGCGACCAGGCGCCCGCCTTGATCAGCGCCTCCTTCAACCGCACCGCGGCTGGGGACCCCGGCTTGAAGCCACGGAGTTCCGCGCCAAGCGCGGCGGCGATTGCTTCGCGCGTGGCCCGAGCCTGCTCAGGGTTTCCGCGCGCGCGCTCTTCGATGACGCGCTCCAGCAGCGACCGAGCGAAAGTGACGCCCGCCGCCTTGATCGCCTGGAGGTCGATAGGAGCCAACAGGTATGCTTCCCCTTCGGCTCGCCTCTCCCTTGGGGTCCCGGCAAGGATCTCGGACATCGTCCCGAGGCGCGGGCCTCGAGCGAGTCGGAGGGCCTCCGCGGGAGAGGGCTGCTCGCAGAGGTCGCGCATAGTCGGGAAATCGGCGCTGACGTCGAAAACGCCGTTGGGTCTGACCGAGACGACCGAGGGTCCTTCGACGTCGGGCCGCCAGACCCGCCCGGCCAGGGCCCCGGCGAACCCGTCGTCTGGCAGAGTCAACGCTTCGGACAGCGCAAGCGGCGTCATCTTTCCTCCAAGCGGCGCGATGGGCATTGACGGAGCTCCGGCGCCTCTCTAGCCTCTAACATGTTAGCCGGGAAGGCCGTAGTCGACGCTTCCCAATAAGACGGGCGGAGCTGTGGCCAAAGGCGCCCATTCAAAGGCGGACGCTGTTTACGGCGAATTGAAAGAGGCGATTTTGACCGGCGCGCTCGAGCCTGGCAGCCTAATCGATAAGTCGATGATCTGCGAGAGGCTCGGAGTGTCGCGCTTTCCCGTCTCGGCGGCGGTAAGTAGGCTCGCATACGATCGGCTTGTCGACGTCGAGCCGCAGCATGGATCCTTCGTTTCCCGGATCTCGATCAAAGACGTTAGGGAACGCTTGTTTATTCGCAGCGCCTTGGAAGGCGAGATCGCGGCCGAGGCGGCGCGCCGGATGAGCCGCTCCGACAAGGTCGCGCTCGCGGCGAATTTGCAGGAGGCGAAATTCGCGGTGGCGGCGGATGACCGGGCGAGGTTCTACGCCACCGATGTCGCTTTCCATCAGATCTTGACCGCCCGGCTGGGAATGGCCAGGGCGAGCGAGATCCTCGACAATTTACGGGTTCATCTTGAGCGCGTCCGACGCCTGCTGATGTCGCCACCGGGCCGAATCCGTGAAGTGCTGCGCGAGCATGAAGCGGTCGTCGAGGCGGTCGAACGCGCGGACGCCCAGGCGGCGAGCGAAGCAATGAAGCGTCACCTCGGCGTAACCGGCGAACTCCTGGAAACGGTTGCGCGCCAGCGACCGGAAATGTTCTCGCCGTAACGGAAAGAAACCATGACAACCCCTCGTGCCTTGCGCCTCAACGCTTCCGATAATGTGGTTATCGCTGTCGACGAATTCCCGGCTGGCGCGACGCCCTTGCCTGGACTCACTGCGCGGGAACGGATCCCGAGGGGTCACAAAATGGCCTCAACTCCGATATCGTCGGACGCGCCGGTCCGGAAGTTTGGCCAGATCATCGGCTTCGCCTCGCGGCCAATCGCGCCCGGCGAGTGGGTGCATGAGCACAATTGCGCCGTGAAGGAGTTCGCCCGCGACTACCATTTCGGCGAGGACGCGCGCCCCGAGCTTATCTTGGCGCTCGAAGATCAGCCTACGTTCCAGGGATTCCGTCGACCAAACGGCAAAATTGGCACGCGCAATTATCTGGCGATTCTGACGTCGGTGAATTGCTCCGCCACCACCGCGCGTTTGATTGCGCGCGAGGTCGAGCGCTCCGGGATGCTCGCCGACTTCCCGAACGTCGACGGCGTTATTGCGCTGGTGCATGGCACCGGTTGCGGCATGGCGTCCAAAGGCGAGGGTTTCGAGGCGCTGATGCGCACCGAGTGGGGGTACGCCGCCAACCCCAACGTCGGTGCGACCCTGATGCTCGGGCTCGGCTGCGAGGTGTTTCAGATCGGCCGGATGAAAGAGGAATATGGTCTCGTCGAAGGCGACGATTTTCAGAGCCTAACGATCCAGGCGACAGGCGGCACGCGCAGGACGATCGAAGCCGGCATCGACCGGCTCCGCGAGATGTTGCCGGTGCTCGACCGCGCGCGCCGAGAACCCGCGCCGGCCAGCGCCCTGACGCTGGCGCTGCAGTGCGGCGGGTCCGACGGCTACTCAGGCATAACCGCCAACCCCGCGCTTGGCGCAGCGGCGGATATTCTTGTCCGCAACGGCGGCACGGCGATCCTCTCCGAAACGCCCGAAATCTACGGCGCCGAGCATCTGCTGACCCGTCGTGCCGCCACCCCTGAAGTGGGGCGTCAGCTGATCGACAGAATTCGCTGGTGGGAGGACTACTGCGCCCGCAACGGAGGCGAGATGAACAACAATCCTTCGCCCGGGAACAAGGCGGGCGGCTTGACGACGATCCTGGAGAAATCGCTCGGAGCGGCTGCCAAAGGCGGCACGACGCCGCTGAATGCGGTCTACAAGTACGCCGAGCCGGTTGTCTCCAAGGGCTTCGTATTCATGGATACGCCCGGGTACGATCCGGTCTCCGTGACGGGGCAGGTGGCCGGGGGCGCCAACATTTTGGCGTTCACGACGGGGCGCGGCTCCGCCTACGGGTGCAAGCCGACGCCGTCAGTCAAACTCGCGACCAACACCGAAATGTATCGGAGGATGGTCGACGATATGGATATCAATTGCGGCGACGTGCTCGACGGGGTTTCGATCGAGGACAAGGGCAAGGAGATCTTCGACATGGTTCTGGCGGTCGCGTCTGGCGCCCGCACCAAATCCGAACAGCTCGGATATGGCGAAGCCGAGTTCACGCCCTGGCAGATCGGCGCGACGATGTGAGTTTCAATTGAAACCGGGGGCCATCCAGACGATTGTCCTCCGAAGCCAATCGGAAAAACGCAATAGCAGTGGGAGGAACGCATGAGGCTCACAAGACGGTCCATAAACCTGGGGCTCGCGGCGAGTCTCGCCGCGCCGGCGATGTCGCGCGTTGCTCGCGCCGAGGCGGCAACGATCAAGATCGGCATGGTCCTGCCGGTCACCGGCCCCGCCGCCGACAGCGGGAAATACGCGCTCATCGGCGCCAAGATCGCGCTCGATCGCGTCAACAAGTCGGGCGGCGTCTTGGGAACACAGGTCGAGCTCATAACCGAGGACGACCAGACGACCAATCCGGGCGCGGTGCTCGCCTTCTCCAAGCTTGCCGCGCAGCCCGACATCGTCGCCTTCCTCGGCTCGATCCGCTCGACACAAACTCACGCGATGGCGCCCGACATCCTGAAGACGGGCAAACCCGTCTGCTTCGGCGGCACCGACCCAGCGCTGACCAAGATGGGAAATCCTTGGCTGATCCGCTTCCGTCCGAACGATTCCTACTCGGGACGCGTGATCGCCGCCTACGGCGTGGAGACGCTGGGAAAGAAGAACTGGGCGATCGTCAATTCCACCGACGCGTTCGGCATGGGTGGCTCGAAGGCCTTGTCGGCGTCGCTCGACAAACTCGGAGCCAAGATCGCGATCAATCAGGGCTATCCCAACCAGAGCCAGGATTTCACGCCCGTCGTGCTCGCGATCAAATCGTCCGGCGCCGACATCATGGGCTCCTATTTCACCTACTCCAACGATCAGGCGATCTTCGCGCGACAGTTGCGGCAGCTCGGTGTGACAATCCCGTGGGTCGGATCGCCCACGACCGTCACCGCCGAGGCGGTGAAACTCGCCGGTCCTGCGCTCTGGGGCACCTACGGCATTACCGATTTCGCGATCGACGCAAGCCCGGAGGCGAAGGAATTCGCCAAGCTGTATGGCGCCGTCTCGAACGCGCCGCCCGACCTTTTCAGCTCGTGGACCTATGACGCGATCGGCGTGCTCTCGGCCGCGATCAACAAGGCCGGCTCAACCGACCCGAACAAGATCCGAGACGCGATCTTGTCCACCAGGGGCTACAAGGGCGCGGAAGGCGAATACAACTTCGACCAGTTCGGCGACGGCCTGCACGGATACAACATCGTGCGCAATGAAAAAGGTGTGATCGTCTTCGACAAGCATATCGAATTCACGGACTGATTGACGCTGGCGAGCCAGCGGCTATCACGCGACGTCACACGGCGCGCTTGTTGGTTTGCCGTTGTTTGTCATTGGTTCACAGATGGATGGAAATGGCAAAGATTTCCCAGCTCGAGCTCATCCCGCTTGTGTATCACTTGCCAGAGGGGCGGAGATATGGAATGGCGCGTGGACTTGCTGCGGCTCGCCAGACCAGCATCGTAAAACTCGTGACGGATGACGGTGTCTCAGGCATTGGCGAGGCTTGGGGTCCGCCGAAGGTCACCCGCGCCTATTTCGACCTGATCCTTTCATATTTCGTCGGCAGAAGCGTCCATGATTTCGAGCATGTAGTCAGCGAAATCATGGCCACTCATTATCATTTTGGCGTCCAGAACCAGATGACCGCGTGCTTCAGCGGTATCGATATGGCCTGTCTCGACGCAGTCGGGAAGATGCACAACCTGCCTGTCGCCGATTTGATCGGCGGTCGGGCGCGAAGTGAGGTTCCGGTGTATGTCTCTGGAGGCTATTTGACCGAGAACCCGGCCCGCGATTTCCCCCGCGAGCTCGAGCGCTTGGCGCAGACCGACGCGCGACGAGTAAAGATCAAGATCGGCATCAGCCCGGCTTCAGACGCCGAGCGCGTATCGGCAACTCGTGCGACTCTGGGCGAGGAGATCGATCTGATCGTTGACGCCAACGGCAACTATACCGTCGATGAAGCCCTAGACAGCATGCGTCGAATCGCAGCCCATCGCGTTTTCTGGTACGAGGAACCGCTGACGCCGCTGGACTTCAACGGTTACGCTGCTCTTCGGCGCGAAGCGCCCATGCCGCTTGCCGCTGGCGAGGCTCTCTATAGTGCATGGGACTTCAAGCGACTAATTGACCTCCAGGGCATTGACGTGGCGCAGCCGGACTTGTCGCTCTGCGGTGGCTTGCGAGTTGGTCGTGAAGTCGCGTTCCTCGCTCGCCTCAACCATCTGCGCTTGTCGCCGCATGTCTGGGGTGGGGCAGTCGGACTCGCGGCGGCCTGTCATTTTGTTGCAAGCCTTCCGGAGTATCCGCACAGCCGCAACGTTGTCGAGCCAACGCTGATCGAATACGATATTGGCGAGAATCCGCTCCGCGACGAAATCGTTCTTGAGCCAATTCGGCTGTCGCAAGGATTGCTCAAACTTCCCGATCGTCCGGGCCTTGGCGTGGAACTCGACCCCATTGCTATCAATCGGTATCGACTAGACGGGTGACAGCCGTGCGTTTTTCGTCTCGCGCGGCGCCAAGGGAATGCGTGTATGGGCAAACCGCTCCGCGCTTCGGTCTTGAGGGCAAGCAACT
>CAWGKV010000009.1:0-56697 GCA_963823165.1 uncultured Alphaproteobacteria bacterium
ACTTCGGATGGGAATGCAAGACCGGATTTGAAGTCGGACTTCGCAACACTTGGAATTGGCTGAAGGGGGAGGCTCCCTCGATGAGAAGGCTCGGGCGCTAGTTGATCCGGACACCCTGCAAGCCATGAGGAACGCACAGCCATTAGCACCCCTTCTGTCCCCCCATTTTGTCGAAGCGCGCCTCCGCGAGTCGACAACCTGACTCATCGGCGTTGGAAAAATGCACTGTAAGAGAGCAACCGCCAGCGTCGCCTCAAGCTTGTGCGATCCACTGATCGCGTTTCGTGACGTCGTGAAGTAAGTACATCGAGCGATTCAAACTGATTTTCCAGCGGAATAGTGGTGTGCGTTCGCTCCCCAGCCTCAGTATTCAGATATCGTCCAAAGTGTTGCTGAAATTGAACTTGAGCAGTTTCCCAATCCGCCAATTTTCCGCGGGAAAATTCGCCCACGTGTAAATCGTGAAACAACGTAAGATTTGAAGTTATCCCTACGCGTGCGCCAGCCAACGCCGCGAAAGGAAAAGTCGATGTCGTAGCCGACAAAACCTTTGTATGAAGCTTCGTCGAAGCCCCTCAGGGCATCGAACAGCCGACGATGGCAACCTATCCAGAGACCATCCAGCGCTTGTCCACCAATCTGTATGGACTGCTGAGGAATGCCGAAAAGCTGAAGTTCATATTTGCCGGGCCTGTGTAAATCGCGCGCTACAACATGGCCAAACGTGAAGGGTCTACCTGCATCGTACCAATTACCGGACGTAAGCCGTATCGTCCCGCACGGGCCGAACATCGGTCTTGGTCGTTGCGTCCATCAACACGCTCATAGAATTCTTACTGAGAATACAAATGTCATCGTGACAGAAAATAAGCCATTCTCCTCGCGCGAGTTGGGCACCGCGGTTGAGTCCTTCGGACATGGAACGCGCGTCGGATATCCGAATAATATCTAATTCTTCAGTGTCGAGAGCTCTCCTCAGCTGACGCTCGAATATAGCAAAGCGCGCGTCGTCAACGCTATTAACGACAAAACTAATGCTGGAAATTACCTTCATGACTATGCAATTGGAATCTTCGAAATCGTCCGTGTAAATCTTTAATCATACGCCACGTGCTGAGCTCTTTGTGCTCAATATCGTCGATCTCGCCCCAAGTTTGCATTGTTTCCAAAGCAAGGTGCTCTCGGATAACTTTCTCGTCCAAAGGTCTGAATTCTTCGATTATTCTGCGTCCGAACGCGACTGCTTTGGATGATAGTGGTTCGGTGACAACACGGCACCCGCAAGAAGCTGCAAGGTACAGACGCGGTTCGTATGCGCTCGCTCCGTCGGCATGAACATTCAAGACAACACGCGAATTACGAAAGACACGCGCAAGTTTTCTGCCCGAAACCCCATGTGCAATCCAAAGAAAGCGGAGGCGACTTGAACGGAGGAAGTCAAGTACTTCGATACGATGCGGCGTTGCCTTTCCTACGAAACAAACGTCAATTTCTCGTGAACGCCGAGACAAATTCGGACGGAAAACATCTGTGTCGATCGGCATAGGTCGAAATTCGTCAATCTGAAAACCTAGAGCCCTGGCAGCAGCAGATTTTCCCGGATCATAATAAATGCACCAATGGTAGGCATCCCAACACATACCACGATATACTTCCACTCGTAACGCACTCTCATCGGTTAGAAGGAACTTTCCATCCACAATCGACGGTAGTGGCTCTGAGAGTATAGCAATGCGAATGCCGCTTATGTGGCGCAAGTATTTTTCCGGATATAGTTCCGGGCGAAAAAATAACGTGATCTCTGGTTTGAAGTTTCTTGTTATCAGCAACCAAGAATAATCGTCTTCGGTCACATTAAGACAAAGTATATTTGGGTTGTCGCGCCACCCCTCGGGAAAATGATTCTCGAAATAGATGTGATGGCCGACAATTGCCACTCGCAATTGCTTACAAGCGTTCAAGTACACGCAATACCTCGCGCTTTATCTTCTTTAAACCAGTTGGTTTCTTGTGAAGCGTCATCAATGCACTCGATGCCAGTTCAATGGACGCGACAACGCTATCAGTCGGTGCAGTCGATGCCGGTTCAATGGACGCGACCACGCTGTCAGTTGGTGCAGTCGATGCCGGCTCAATGGAGGCGACCACGCTGTCAGGAATTGCGCGTGGAACAGCCGAAACTGCCGGAATCGTTGAATAATTCGCCATGCGTTCCTTCAACGTATTTGCAATATCAGCAACAAGGCTCTGATAAAAGCGCCAACTCGCCGGGTGCCTGGAGAGAGCCACCAGCGGGGCAAGCCTCGCATCTGTAGGATCCAAAATGACAACGCCAAGACCGGCGGAATGATGAAATTCCAACGTCGTAAATTTGTCTTTTAGTTCACTCCACAAGCGATATACACCAAAGCCCTGCTCACAAACGGAAATATCGTGAAACAATATGATTCCCGTGGGCGAAACTCGGTCAAACCATGTCGAGAAATCTTCCTTGACAGCGTCATAGGTATGCAGCCCGTCGATATGGAGGATATCGATCGATTCCGGTGCAAATCGAGAAAGGGCCTCGGAGAAAAAGCAGCGCTCCAACCTCGCGGTTGGGAACACGAAGTCCAGATAACGCTTCAACTCCTGGTAAATAGTCTCGCTCTCGTAAAACCCAGCGTGAGCATCCCCTTGCCAACTGTCTACCCCTGAGACAATCGTTCGCAGCCCATACGTAGATGCGGCGGTGCAGGCTGCGATCAGGCTGGTGCCATTGTGGACACCAAGTTCCACATAACTCTCTGGCCTAACCAGGCGAAAAAGGACAAAGAGAAACGGGATATGCCCCGCCCACGCGACGGTAGGAGGAAGTTTCGTCGGCAAATTAAATAGGGGTTCAACAAGCGCAGAATATTGCTCGCCAAAACCGTCAAATACGATAGTTGGTTTTCCTGACGAACGTGCGAACTCAGTGGCGTCGCGCTTTGGATGAGCTCCGCCAGTTAGAACGATTTGACCGTTGAGGTCCGTCACAGCAAAGCTTCCTTCCATGGCAGTTGGATTGATATTCATAACACGCATTAACCCTCGAATTTGACCACAAATATAAGTATGTGTTTCATTATACATCGATCGAATATACGGAAACGTAAAGTCAATGACTTGACTATTTTTATCGACGTCCAACATTTTATCTGGATAGCCTAACGCAATGGCGGTGAGCTCCTCATCCGTGACTCCACCATTAAGAACCTGTCGCGCCAATTCCACCCAGTGAGTTCCCAGGCCCTTCTTCAGTAAATTCTTCTCGGCTTTAAGAAGCTGGGATCCAGATGCCAGCTTGAATAAAAACTGCGTATGGCTTTGTATCGGTATATGAAACAACCCCCAATCCAGAACATCGAAAATACGGAGAGTTTCCGCCTGCGAGCTGATGACGTCGTGGTAACCCTGCTGAATGATCCATCCCGGATCTCTTTTGTGCAGCGCGTGACTCACTACCATCTTTGAGATCGACGAAGTTGTTCTAGCGCATTTGAACCTTCTGCCAGAAAAAATATCGCTTCCCTCAAACGTATAAGGTGAGACATTGCGCCAATAATAACGCAAGCAATCATACTCAGTTTTGTCAGCCAAATAATCTGTTAGTTCAGCTTTATCGTTGAATGGGAGAAATTCGTCACAGTCTAAAAAGAAGATAAAATCCGGTTGCACTCGTTCAAAGATGTAATGCCCAAAATAGCTGGCGACTTCTTTTTGCGGATACCCGCTGGCTTTTAATTTGAAAATCTCTATGCTGGAATTTTGGCGTGCACGTACCCGGTCAATGCTAGTGTCCGTAGAAGAATGATCCAAGATGACTGCATGATTAAAAAAGCTCGACACCTGATCAAGAAACGGATCCAAAAGCGCAGATTTATTTTTCATCATTGTAAAGCATGAAAGCTTCATCTCGAACCTCAAGTAAGACGAATTCTCCGGTACGCAAGGAGAACACTTCGTCACTGCTCCGGCACTTGCAATTACGCCGCACCAAAAATCCCCACCCTCCAAGGATGATGACAGGACGTTTGGTCGAACCGGGTCACCCTCGGCGGCTCGGGCCTCGCTGTCGCCAGCGGGGTCACCCCGTCTAGCCGCGCGACCTATTTGGACGCTGGACCGTGCCCATCCTTGCTCGGAAAGAAAACAAAAGACGAGCCGCCTCTAGCATCAGGGCTGGCCGCGAGTTCAGCTCTCTCTGCCAAAATCGGATTCGGTCGAGGCCCGATCTTCGGTTTCTCCTGAATAGCAGTAGCCGCACTTCGGTCGTCGCCTAATTAGGTTTTCGGTTTACGCGATCCGAGATTTCGTCATAAGGAGAAATTCCACGGTGTTTGGACGCCAGAGGAGAAGGACCAACGGTGAAGAGGATATCAGCTTGATCGATGTCTCGGTCGCGGCGGTCATTCCGCTCTACAACGGCTCCAAATTTATCGAGGAAGCCATCCGGAGCGTCTTTGCGCAAACCGCCCCGGTCGACGAGCTTATCGTTGTCGATGACGGTTCCAAAGACGATGGACCCGAGATCGTTGAGCGCTTGTCCAAGTCGCATCCGATCACCCGTCTTCGGAAACCCAACGGGGGGCAGTCCTCGGCTCGAAATTTTGCGATAAATCATACTCACTGTTCCCACATCGCTTTCCTCGATCAGGACGACGTTTGGTACGAGGACCATATCGAACGGCTCAAAGAACCCTTCATCGAGGGAAAGACCAGGAAACTGGCTGTCGTTTATGGAAACCTCGATCAAATAGACAGAAAAGGCAGTATGATTGCGCACAATGTGCTCGATCTCGTCCCGACGCCCCAGCCCAAGACGACGCTCCAGCAATGTCTGGAGCACGACATGTTCATGCTACCGAGCGCATCCCTTGTTTCGAAAGAGGCGATCGAAGCTGTCGGTTTTTTTGACGAAGGCCTGATCGGGTACGAGGACGACGATCTGTTCATCCGCATGTTCTCGGCGGGCTACCGCTCTGTGTATCTTAAAGACGTCGTTACGAAATGGCGCATCTACAGCTCGTCGACCTCTTTCAGCCCTACGATGGCGAGGTCGCGGTTGGCATATTTCAAGAAACAGATCGCAGCCCACCCCGACGACCCGGGATTCGGCGTATTTTGGACCCGGGACATCATCGGCCCGCGTTTCATGCGGCTTGTCCTGAACGAGTTCATCAAATCGACAAAGAGCCGCGATTCCGCTGGACTGAAAGCATCATTGGCGGATGCGCAGGAGATCGCTCCGATCATGAATGGCCGCACGCGTCGAAGAATGCGCAGATCGGCGCCGATCATGCGCGCCCTCTGCCAGGCGCATTTTTATGGATGGGCGCGGTCGATGGCGCGCCGCGCCATGCGTTTCTAAAGATCGCCCTGACTAGCGGAGCGGACGCGCGACGGCCCCGCCCTCCCCCACCGCCGATCAGCTTCGGCCGCGCGCAGGTGACGCTCCAGAGCGCACCGACTTGCGCGCTTCCGCCGTAGCAGAGCCGTCGCAGTCTTCAAGCCTGTAGCCTGCCGCCGCCACCGCCGCGCCGAACAGGCGCTCGACGGCATGCTCGAGGCCGCCGTCGAGCAGTCCCTGCTCTTCCGGGAAGGCCTCCGAGAGCTTCAGCCTGCGCAGCGGCGCGAGCGCCTCGGGGCGGACCCAGAACATCGTTCCGCCGAAGAAATCCAGGCGAAATTTTTCCGCGGGAACGCCCATCTTTCCCGCCAGCTCCAACACCCGCTCCCGGTTGGCGGACCAGGACAGCTCCTCCGAATAGTCCTTGCTCGGCATGCGAAAGGCGCGCGGGCCGATCATGCCGATCGTCGGGTCCTCTTCGAACGTCTTCACGATCGACGCGGCGAGGCCCGGCGCGGCGAGAAGGTCGAACAGGAGCCGCCTCCGCCAGAGCGAGCCCATGTAGGATTTTCGCCCGCCGTCGCTCGACTTCTTGCCGTGCACCTTGCAGACATAACGATAGCGATCGAGCCGGCCCCGCTCCAGAAGGACGAGGAACGGCCGCACGTCGCGGCCGCGGTTCTCCATCACTTCGATGTCGGCGGCGGGAAAGTCCCGGCGGATCGCCCCGATCAGGCGCTCGCGGCCGGGAACCGTCGTGACGATGAGGTCGAACGGAATGGTGAGGCGCGCAAGGACCCCGGCGAGATCGGGCCAAGTTTCTTCGTAATAAATGTGGCCGACGATCGCGGTCGCGTTCGCGCCCGCAGGGCGAGGCTCGCCTCCGCCGTTCGCCTGCTCCGCCGCCCATCCGCCGATCAGCTCGGGATGGGCGCTGATCAGATCGCCGTCGAGCGGGGCGCCGATCTTGGCCATGTCCTGGTTGAACGTCGTGAACCGCTTGCGCTCCGGCTTCGGACCGACCGAAAAGACCGAGACCCCCTCGAAGCGGAGGCGTTTCTTCTTCTTGAACAAGAGCGCCAGGCGAAGCCGGAGCCAGAGCGAGGTCGCAAGGTCGAGCTTCTGGGCGGCAAAGTCCTCGGTCTCGATCGACACATCGGACGCCGAGGTCGGGAGGACGACATAGTCGAGGCCGGCCGAATGCGGCAGGAGAAGGTTGCGGCGGACCTGGCCGACCTCGATTCTGACCAGCGAGACTGCGTCGTCGGGCTTCCGCCGGTTGGAGCGTAGCCGAATGACCCGGTGGACAAGCGCAGCTGCGGTCACAAGCTCAACCCTTCTTCGACCCCCTGACCACGCGCGCTTTCAGGCGGCATCGCCACGGCGCTCGTCTCGGCTGCATTCGGAGCGAAACCCAATTCGAGGATATTCGACGTCGATGTCATACCTTATCTACTTATTTACAATGTTTATTGTCGTTATGGGGTCGACCCTAAATGGGGTCGCAAGTCCCTGTTTTCATTGACCAGCGTCCCTAAACCGGCGCTAAACTCGAGTTTCGCGGATCGGGAGCCCTGGAGCCAGTGGCCGGGCTGCCGCCGCGCTCGCCTCGCAACCCCCTTTCCATAAGGCCGCTCGTCTCGATCAGCTCGGCCAGCGCGCAGGTGATATGGTACATGGAACTGCCCGGCGCGGGCTCTTCCACCCACGATCCGTCGGGCAAAAGCTTGTCGCGCCAGGCGCCGCGCTTCGGCGTTTCGAAGTATTTGAGCAGGCCGGCGTAGGCCGCCGCCGCTTCGGCCCGCTCGTCGTCTTCTCCCGTGCGGCGAAGACGCGCCAGGGCCGCCTTCAGCCGCTCGGTCTGGGGCCAGAGGCGGGCGGCGGCGTTGCGGACCGAGCCCTCGGTCGTCACTTCGTTGATCGCCACGCCTCGGACCGGGTCGAGGCCGTGGCGGCGGGCGAACGCCGTCATGCGGTCGGAGGCCAGCGTCGCTTCGGACGCATTCCATTCCGCCAGCCGCTCGAACAGCCACGCCCATTCGAAGCAGTGGCCGGGCTCGACCACCCGCCCCTCCTCGCCCTCGAGCGGCTGAAGCTCATGGTCGAAATATTCGAGCAGCGCCCCGGTCTCGGGGTGAACGAACGACCGGGCGCAGAGGCGCGCGAGACGATCCGCGTCGCGTCGCCAGCGCGCCGCGCCGGTCGCATCGCGGAGCGCAATGAAACATTCGAGCAGATGCATGTGGGGATTCTGGCGGTAGGGGGGGCAGACAGCGATCTCCCCCTCGAAATAGCCGCCGTGCGGATGTCGCCATGCCTTCTCGAGCGCGTCCGCGAGGTCTTCGGCGACGGCGAACAGCTCCCCACGCCCGAGCGCCCGCCCCGCGTGGGCGAGCGCGAGCAGCATGAACGCCTGATCGTAGAGGTCGGCGCGCCCATCGAACGCGTCGCCTTTGTGGTCGAAACGATGGATGTAGAAGCCGTCCCCGCGGCGACCGCGCGCGACCAGAAAGTCGACGTTGGCGTGGACCATCTCCCGCCATGGGCCCTGCCAGCCAAGCCGGCCGAGTTCGCAATAGGAGAAGACATGCCGGGCCTGCACGAACAGCCGATGCGGGCAGACGTCCTTTTCGCCGTGGATCGACAGGCGCTCGGGAAAGAGCGGCGTCTCGCCGTCGAGATCGGCGCGCCACAGATGTCCAGCCGCCTCGAACAACCATTCCTGGGCATGGGCGGCGATCGTCTCCAAAGAGGCCGCGCCGGGCGACGCGCGGGAATCGTTCATCAGGATCAAAGCTTCGCCTCTTGCTTACCGACGGCGACGCGGGAGGTTTTCGCCTCAATTAAACGCTCCTGCACAAAGGCCGCGAGATCGCCGCCTTCGAAGAGAAAGCCTGGCATGCCGGCGGCCCTGGCGGCCTCGACGTCGCTAATTTTGTCGCCGACGAGGAAGCTTCGCTCCAATTCGACGGGCCAGCCCGCAAGAAGATCGAACAGCATGCCGGGAGCCGGCTTGCGCCAAGCGTGGGACGCGCGGTAGGCGGCGACGCTTCCATCCGGATGGTAGGGACAATATCGCCAGTCGTCGATGGCGGCGCCCTCGGCCGCTAGCTCCTTCGCCATCCAGCGGTGGAGGCTCTCGATCGCGTCTTCATCATAAAGCCCTCTGGCGACGCCGGACTGATTTGTGACGACGAACACGTAAAGGCCGGCGTCGTTCAGGAGCTTCACCGCCGCCTTGGCGCCGCGAACCCACTCGACCTGATGCGGCGCATGGATATAGCCGTGGTCGACGTTGAGGACCCCGTCGCGGTCGAAGAATACGGCTGGGCGTCGGCGTTTCCGCGCGACTGCGGCGCCGAGGCTCGCCGGCGCGCCGATGTCGATGAAGAATCCGGAGTAGCGGTAGCCGCGCAGCCCGCCGCGGGCAGCGAGGCTCGGCAGAATGTCGTTCTCGACGAGCAACGCACCCCACGAGGCTTCGACGGCCCGACGGGTCAAGTAATAGACCCCGCCGCCGACCAGGGCCTGGCGTTGTTTCCCGCCCCGGGGGCCGATTGCCCGAACGAGGCTGCCGTCGGGCTCGACCGTCTCATGTCGGTCGGGCTCCGCGCCGTCGCGCAGCGCCAGGGCCACGCCGGCGCCGTCCCGCCGCGCCCGGACGAAGAGATCGAGCCAGTTGAAGTCGAACCAGGCGCCCCCCTTCAAGAGCAAAAAATCCTCTCGGAGTCGTGGCAAGGCCTGAACCAGAACCGAGCCCGCCGCCGAGCCGACGGACAATTCGACGCGGCAGGCGAAGCGCCTTTCGATGTCGCGCTCGGCGAGGAAGGCTGAGACCGTTTCGCCGGCCTCACCAGCGAGCAGCAGGAAGTCATCAAAGCCGCGCCGCCTTGCTTCGCTGAGCAGGGTTTCGAGAAAAGGCGCTCCGCCGGCGTCTGGCGCCTGCATGGTCTTGATCCTCTCGCCGAGTCCGGCTCCGGACCCGCTCACAAGGATCGCACATTGATGACCCAATCCCGCTCCTCCGGCGCGAATTCGTCCGACGCCGACGCATGACCGCCTCATCCCGACCTAAACCCTGACAGGCGTCCCTTCGACCGCGCTGACGAGGCCGCCGGCTTGGTTTATCCGCCAAAAGTCGACGTCGGCCACAGGGGCGGGCCAGGAAGACTTTTCCGTTCACACCAACCGGTTAGCGCCAGTTCCCCTGCCGCGGGTATAAGCGCTTACGACCTTCCCGGCAAACGCCGTCTCACCGTCTCACTTAACTCCGCGACTGCGCGTAGCTGATTCGGCTTCGCCGTCGCCGACGGGTTTTTTCCATCCGTTCAGCCGGGCAGCGTGGACCTTCTAACGCAAGCTGATTTTCGGACGTCGGTGGGGAAATCCGCGAGCCGGAACTGGGCGCGCGACTTGAGACAAATCAAGTGGCCGGGTTCGGATCGGGTTTAGATGACCTTGGTCGACAGAGGACGTCGAACCTGAAGAACAAGACGCGGAGACGCGCCTAAAGGCTCGCGCCCAGCTCTCGAGGGAACAAATGACAATACGATATCCTGGCGTCCCGAGCGTCATTCATGGCAACGGCGCCGTCGCCGAGGTGATGAGCCGCGTATGCGGCGGGGTCATCGGCTATCCGATCACCCCCTCCACCGAAATATCGGAAATCTATGAGGCGTTTCGCGCCAACGGCGGCTGCAACGTCTGGGGCAAGCACCCGTTCTTCTTCGAGCCGGAAGGCGAACATTCCGCGCAGAGCGGGGCGCTCGGCGCCGCGCTCACCGGCGGCAAGTATGTTTCCAACGCATCCTCCAGCCAGGGGATCCTGTATGGGATGGAATCGCATTACGTCACCGTCGGCAAGAAGGTCGGCGGCTTCGTGTTGCAGGTGGCCGCCCGCGTCGTCTCCAAGCATTCGCTCAACGTGATGGCGGGCCACGACGACGTCTACGCGCTGCTTCCTTCTGGCTACACCATCCTGTTCGGCAGCAACCCGCAGGAAGCCGCCGACCTCGCCGCGATCGCCTACCGGCTGAGCGCCCTGTCGCTGATCCCGGTCGTCAACGCGATGGACGGCTTCGCCACCAGCCACATGCTGTCCGAGGCCATGATGCCGGAGCCGGAGCTCCTGCGCGAATTCCTCGGCGATGCGGCGGGCCGGATCAAATGCCCGACGGTGGCCCAGGAAATGCTGTTCGGCGCCAAGGGACGCGTCTTCCAGCTGCGTCAGTACCTCGCGCGCCAGGTCGGCGATTTCGCTCCCGGCGGCCTCGAAAAGCTCAAGGCCTTCCTCGCCGAGAACGAAGCGGCGGTCGAGAGCGACGGCGCAGGCGCGCTGATCGAGCGGACGCTCGCGTTCGTCCCGGAAGAACTGCGCGGCCAATGGCGCCGGCAGTGGATCAACGCCCACGAGAAGGGCACGCGCCAGCTCGTGCCTGCCCTCGTCGACGTCCACAATCCGGGCCTGACCGGCGGTGTGCAGAACCAGCCGGACTTCCAGGCCGGCTCGGTCGACCATCGCACCCATTTCGTCCGAGATGTCCCGCGCATCGCGCGTCAGGCGATGGAGGAGTTCACCGCCCTGACGGGCCGCCCCTACGCGCCGATCAAGACCTTCATGTGCGAGGATGCAGAGACCGTCATGATCGGCCTCGGCTCGGTGACCGATGATGCGCAGGCGGTCGCCGCCCATTTGCGGGGGCAAGGCAAGAAGGTTGGTGTGATCTCGATCAAGCTCCTGCAGCCCTTCCCCGAGGCCGAGGTTGTCGCGGCGCTTTCCGGCAGGAAGGCGGTCACCGTGCTCGAGCGCTCGGACGTCACCGCGCTCACCACCATGGTCACCCAGGCGTTGTTCAAGGCGCGCGAGAACGTCGACGGCGTCCGTCATCCGGGCATACCGCCGATGGACAAGGCGCCGAAAGTCACGACCGCGATCTTCGGCCTCGGCGCACATGACTTGCAGCCGCGCCATCTCGTCGCCGCGTTCAGGAACATGGAGACGGTCAACGCTCCGTTCGTCTATCTGGGCTCGCAGTTCTTCGCCAAGAATCCCTCGCCCCGCCTCGCGGCGCTGCAGGACAAGATGCGGGCGGCCTATCCCGAGACGGAGCTGATGGCGCTCGAGACCGAGCCAAACCCGGAGCTCCTGCCGAAGTCGGCGATCCGTATCCGCTTCCATTCCGTCGGCGGCTACGGAACCATCGCCACCGGCAAGCTGCTCACCGACATCCTCGCCGGCGCGCTCGATCTTCATTCCAAGGCGGCGCCGAAATACGGGTCGGAAAAGAGCGGCGCGCCGACCAACTACTACATCACGCTGAGCCCGGAACCGGTGCTCATCACCAACGCCGAGCTGGAAGACGTCGAACTCGTCGTCTCGCCGGACCATAAGGTGTTCAGCCACAGCAATCCGCTGCGCGGCCTCAAGGAAGGCGGGACGTTCATTCTTCAGTCGAGCTCCCCGCCGGTCGAGGTCTGGAAGGAACTGCCGGAGCGGGCGCGCAAGACGATCCGCGACAAGAAGATTCGCTTCTTCATCCTCGACGGCTTCGACGTCGCCAAGCGCCACGCCCCGACACCGGACCTCGAGGTCCGGATGATGGGCATCGCCTTCATCGGCGCGGTGTGCGGCCATTTCGACCGCATCACCGAGGGCGCCTCGGAAGAGGCAGTGCTCAAGAAGATCCGCCAGCAGATCGCCAAAAAGTTCGGCGCCAAGGGTGGCCCGGTCGTCGAAGGCAACATGGCGGTGATCCAGGACGGACTCCGGGCGACGCAAGAGGTCGGGTACGAGGCTCGCTGAATTCGCGCAGGCCGAAAAGGCCGTCAGACGGCCGAGCGGCCGAACAGTCGAGATTTCCGCCGCCATGTGCCGCGCCGGCCGATCGCCGGCGCCCGCAGGCTTCCTCGACGCGGAGTACTTTGACGACGTGATGGCTTCGGCCTTCCGGGATGGAACCATCGCCGAGGCGCCGGTCATGCCGGGCGCCGGCCTGTTCCTGCCGGCCGGAAGCGCGGCCTTGAAAGACAAAGGCCTGTTCCGGCGCAATGTGCCGGAGTTCATCGCCGATCTCTGCACCGGCTGCATGGAATGCGCGCTCGTCTGCCCCGATGCGGCGATACCGAACTCAGCGCACGACATCCACGACCTTATCGTCACCGCAATCCGCCAGCTCGACGTCGCCGAGTCTCAGCGCGAGGCGTTGCGTGGGCAAGCGCATGCGCTCACCGACAGGGTGCGCGAGATGTACCGGCGCGAGAAGGAGCCCAGGCCGCTGAACGAGATCGTGGCCGAGGCGGCCGCCGGCCTCGACGTCGAGAACCCGGTGCTGCGCGGCCATCTGGGCCGGCTGGCCAACGCGCTGACAGTGTTCCCGGTCGCCAAGACCCGGCCGTTCTTCGACGCGATGGAGAAGGCCACACCCGGCAGCGGCGGGCTCTTCTCCGTCGCCATCGACCCATGGAAGTGCACGGGCTGCCTCGAATGCGTCGACGTCTGCGGGCCGCACGCGCTTGTCGAGCGCGAGCAGGACGCGGCTCTGCTCGAGACGCTGCAGGCGCGCTTCGATTTCCTCAGCCGCACGCCCAACACCCCCGCCCGCTTCCTCGAAGGCGCGATCGCGCCGGACGGCGACACGAAGCGCCTGATGCTCGACCGCAACAACTATTACGCCACCACCGGCGGGCACGGCGCCTGCCGCGGCTGCGGCGAAGTGACCGCGATTCGCCTCGTCACCGGGGCCAATCACGCCATCCACGACAAGCGCCGCAAGGAGCACATGCGCGAGGTGGAGAGCCTGATGGAACGGCTCGCCGCCAAGCTGCCGACGGTCCAGAACACGGAGCACGACCCCGAGCGGCGCGAACGCATCGCCGAGACGATCGCCACCTTGGAAAAGCGCCTCTATCTCCTGGAGAGCGGCCCGAGAGGGCATGGGCCGGCCAGCGCCGTCATCGCCAACGCGACCGGCTGCAGCAGCGTCTACGCCTCGACCTTCCCGTTCAACCCGTACAACGACCCCTGGGTCAACAGCCTGTTCCAGGATACGCCGGCAGTCGCGAAAGGCGTGTTCGAGGGCCTGAGCGCCGACGCGAGCGGCGACATCCGCGCGCTCAGGATCGCAAAACTCGACCTCGCCGACGAGTACGACCCCGAGGCGCACGACCGCTTCTTCAGGCTGTTCGGTTGGGCCGACTTCACCCCCGAGGAGATGGGCCTCATGCCGTCCGTGATCAGCATGGGCGGCGACGGCGCGACCTACGACATCGGCTTCGGCGGATTGTCGCGCGTGCTCTCGACCTCGACGCCGATCAAGGTCGTCGTTCTCAACACCGGCGCCTATTCGAACACCGGGGGACAGGCGTCCACGGCGAGCCTCACGGGCCAGGACTCCGACCTCAGCCGGTTCGGAGCGGCTCACGCCGGCAAGCAGGAGGAGCGCAAGGAGCTCGCGCTGATCGCCGCGTTCCACCCGAATGTGTTCGTAGTGCAAAGCTCTGCCGGGATGCAGGCGCACTTCCTGAAGCACGTCGTGGAGTTCCTGAACCACAACGACTCTCCGGCGGTGCTGGACGTCTACACGCCCTGCCAGGGCGAGCAGGGAATCGCCGACCCGCAGGCCAGCCGCCACGCGCGTCTGGCGGTGGAAAGCCGCATGAGCCCGCTCTTCGTGCACGATCCGCGCCGCGGATCCGATCTGCACAGCCGCTTCTCGCTCGATGGCAATCCGGACCCGGACAAGGACTGGACGGTGAACACGATCGAATATGTCGAGGACGGCGCGACGAAGCTCATGGAGGCGCCGCTCACGCCCGCCGACTTCGCCCTGAGCGAAGGGCGGTTCCGGAAGCAGTTCCGTCCCCTCGCCGCCGACGCCGTCGGCCTGCCGATCCACGAGTATATCGACCTGAGCATGGCCGACCGGGCGGGCAAGACGCCGTTCGTCTGGTCGACCGACCCGGACAAGAAGCTCGTCAAGGCAGAGGTTTCACAAACCATCGTCCACCTGGTCCAGGAGCGCCGCAAGAACTGGCGCACATTGCAACTCCTCGCCGGCCTCGACGTCGTGAAGATGGACTCCGACCATCACGCCGAAGTGGAGACCCTGAAGCGGCAGTACGCCGAGGCGGCGGAGGCGCGCGAATCCTCGATCGACTCGATCGCCAAAGCGATGTCGGAATTGGCCGCATCGTCAAGCGCGCCGGTCTCGGCCGGTTTCGCGGGCGTATCCGCAGGGCCGATGACGCGCCTCATATCGACCGCGCCTCCGGCGGCCGCCCCTGCCAAGGGCAACGGCGCGGCGCCGGTGGAGCTCGCCGACGCGGATGTCGCCAAGTGCAGCAACTGCAAGACCTGCTACCAGGAGGTCCCGGAACTGTTCGAAAAGACCCGGATCGTCGTCGACGGCGCCGCGAAGGAGGTGGGTCATCTCATTCCTGGCGCGCTCGCCAAGATCAAGGTCACGCCGGAGCTGATGGCGAAGCTGGCCCGGGTCGCGGCGAATTGTGACTCGGAGATCATCCATGTCCATTGATGCAGCGGCGCGCAGCGCCGAACGCGACGATCTCGAGCGCTATCGCCAAGCGGCCAAGGCGCTCGAGGCGACCCAGGGCGAGATCGAGGAGCTCGAGCACACCGAGGCTTTCGAGGTCTTCCAGAAGCAGCTCGGCCTCCTGCGCCGGCGGCTTCTGAGCAGCCCCCAGTCGCTGCGGCAGACGTTCATCGACGACGGCATGCAGGCCATCGTCTGGGAGTTCAAGCAGGACGCGCTCGGCCGCGCCTTCACCAAGACGCTATGGAGCCTCCTCCTGCGCGAAGACGACCCGAGCGCCATCCTCTTGCGCTTCATCTGGAACGTGCCGCTCAAGTTCAAGCGCAAGTTCATCGCCGCGATCGACGCGCATCTCTCCGACCGCTACCCGATGTTCAAGGGCCTGTCGCAGGGCTGGCCCGGGCAGAACGGCATTCCGCCCTACATCCGCTCCCCCGAGGAGCGGGCGAGGGACTTCGAGCTCGTCAACCAGGGCTACCTCGGCTACATGAACCTCGGCTACAGCGCCCGTGAGGTCGACCTTTTCGTCTGGCTCGAGACCTTGCGTGACAAGCAGTGCGAGGATCGGGCGTGCGAGCTCGGCGTGCCGAGGCCCGGCAAGGAGCCCAAGGGCGGCTGCCCTGTCAAGATCCATATCCCGGAGATGCTGCAGCTCATGGGGACGGGCCGGTTCAAGCAGGCGCTCGAGCTCATCGAAGGCCTGAACCCGCTGCCCGACGTCACCGGACGGGTCTGCCCGCAGGAACTGCAGTGCCAGGGCGTTTGCACGCTGACGGGCCGGCCGCTCGAGATAGGCCAGCTCGAATGGTTCTTGCCCGAGCGCGAGAAGCTCAAGAATCGAGGCGGGGCAGCCCAGAAGTGGAAGAGCTACGTCAGTCCGTGGGCGAAGGCGGCCAAGCCGCCGATCGCCGTGATCGGCTCCGGCCCCGCCGGCCTTATCAATGCCTATCTACTGGCGGCCGAGGGCTATCCGGTCACCATTTTCGAGGCCTTCCACGAGCTCGGCGGCGTGCTGCGCTACGGCATCCCGGAATTTCGGCTGCCGAATTCGCTGATCGACGACGTGGTCGCCAAGATCAGACTGCTCGGCGGTCGCTTCATCACCAATTTCGTCGTCGGCAAGACGGCGACCATCGAGGATCTGAAAGCCGCCGGCTTCTGGAAGATTTTCGTCGGCACCGGCGCCGGCCTGCCGCGCTTCATGAACGTGCCGGGCGAGCATCTGCTCGGCGTCATGTCGGCCAACGAGTTCCTGACCCGCGTCAACCTGATGCAGGCGCGGCTCGAGGATTACGAGACGCCGCTGCCGGAGGTGAAGGACAAGCGGGTTATCGTCATCGGCGGCGGAAACACCGCCATGGACGCCGCGCGCACCGCAAAACGCCTCGGCGGCCTTGTCACCATCGTCTATCGCCGCACCCGCGCCGAAATGCCGGCGCGCGTCGAGGAGCTGCATCACGCCCTCGAGGAAAAGATCGAGCTCATGGCGCTGCGCTCCCCGCGCGAATTCACGAGCGAGAAATCGGCGCACGTCTGCCACGCAATCCTCGACGTCATGGAGCTCGGTCCGCCAGACGCCTCGGGCCGGCGCGCGCCGGTCGTCACCGGCAAGACCGAGACGATGCCGGTCGATCTCGTCATCATGGCGCTCGGCAACGCTTCCAATCCGATCATCAAGGATTCCGAACCTGAATTGAAGACCAGCAAGTGGGGGACGATCAGCGTCGGCGGCGGCTCGCAGAAAACCTCGCTCGACGGCGTCTATTCGGGCGGCGACGCGACGCGCGGCGGCGCGACGGCCGTCCTCGCCGCCGGCGACGGACAGGCGGCGGCGCGCGAGATCGTCGGCGACATTCCCTTCTCGAAGGCCGAGATCGAAGACCTCGTCGAGCGCGCCTCGCGCTACACCGATCTCGGCCAGGCGCCGCAGACCATCCTCAGGAAAAAGGATCTCGCCGAAGGCATCGTCGAAATGACAGTGAAGTCGCCGCTGATCGCCAAGGCCGCCCAGGCCGGGCAGTTCGTCCGCCTGCTGCCGACGCCGAAAGGCGAGCTCATTCCACTCACCCTCGCCGACTGGGACGCGAAGGCCGGCACGATCGACCTCGTCGTCCAGGCGGTCGGAGCGAGCAGCATCGGCATCAACGCGATGGAGGTCGGCGAGGCCTTTGCCGGCATCGCCGGACCGCTGGGCCAACCCAGCAAGCTGCATCGCTACGAGGGCGGTGAGACCGTCGTGTTCTGCGCCGGCGGCCTCGGCCTGCCTCCGGTCTACCCGATCATGCGGGCGCATCTCACGCTCGGCAACCACGTCACCCTGATCGCCGGCTTCCGCACCGCGGGCGCGCTCTTCTGGACGGCCAAGGGCGAGCGCGTCGAACGGCTGCAGCAGGAGTTCCCGCATGAGCTCGAGGTGATCTACGCCAGCAACGACGGCACGTTCGGCGTCAAGGGTTTCGTCACCCATCCGCTCGAATGGCTGCTCAGAGCGAACCAGGAGGGCAAGGGCCGCAAGATCGCCGAGGTCGTCGCGATCGGCCCGCCGCTCATGATGCGCGCCGTCAGCGAGCTGACCAAACCCTACGGCGTGCCGACGGTCGCGAGCTTGAATTCGATCATGGTCGACGCCACCGGCATGTGCGGCGCCTGCATGGTGCCGGTGACCGTCGACGGCAAGATGGTGCGCAAGCACGCCTGCATCGATGGCCCCGAGCTCGACGCCCACATCATCGACTGGGACAAGTTTCTTCCCCGCTTCAGCCAGTTCAAGGCGCAGGAGCAGGAGAGCCGGGCGAGGCACGGGCTCGGGTGAAACTCCCCTCTCCATCGGGAGAGGGGCCGGGGGTTGAGGGGACCGCGTGCTCGGTCGAAGGCCAGGCGCAATTCCGCGTGACCGAAGCCTCGTTTTGGTCAGCGGTAGTGGTAATGGTAGTGGTAGCCGCCGCCATGGTAGCCATAGTGATAGCCGCCGTGCCAGCCATAGCCGCCATGCCAGCCGTACGGGTGGTAGCCATAGCCGTAGTGGTAACCTGGCGCGCCAACGACAACGCCGCCGCCGTAGCCATAACCATTCGGGCGGCAGCCGCCGTAGGGTCCCCGATGAAACCCGATGCCGCAGCCGCCCGCGACGAGCGTGACATCGGGAGCCGCCGCCGGCAGCGGCGCGATCTGCATCGCCTGGACCGGCGCGGCGAGTCCGAACAATCCGATCGCCCCAGCAAATATCGCTTTGCGCATGTTTTTCTCCTGACCGACAGCCGGCCTGTTGCCGCGCAATCATGGCGCCGACGCCGGTACGAAGGCAAGACGATACGAAATTACGCCTGCATCGACGGCCTCGAACTTGACGCTCCCATAATCGACTGGGACAAGCTCCTGCCGCGCTTCAGCCAATTCAAGGCGCAGGAGCAGCAGAGCCCACCATGAACCTCTACGAGCGCTGGATTCTCCCGCCGCTGCTCGATCTCACGATGCGTCAGCGGCAGATCGAAGACTATCGCCGCAAGCTGATCCCGACGGCGCGCGGCCGAGTGCTCGAGGTCGGAATCGGCTCCGGGCTAAACCTTCCGCACTACGACGTAGAGGTGACCGGGATCGTCGGCCTCGACCCTTCCGCGCGCCTGTTGTCCATGGCCCGGCGCCGCGCGGACCGGGTCAATGCGCCCGTCGAGCTCATGCAGGGCTCTGCGACCGCGATCCCGCTCGGCGACGCCAGCGTCGACACGCTGGTGATGACCTGGACGCTCTGCTCGATCCCCGATCCGCTCGCCGCGCTCGACGAAATGCGGCGGGTGCTGAAGCCGGGCGGCGCCCTACTCTTCGTGGAGCACGGCCTGTCGCCGGAGCCCGGCGTCGCGCGCTGGCAGCAATGGCTTACGCCGGCGTGGCGGCGTCTCGCGGGCGGCTGTCATCTCGACCGGAAAGTCGACGACCTCCTTCGTGAGGCCGGCTTCGCAATCGCCGAGCTCAAGGCCGCATACGCTGATGGCCCGCGGCCAATGACCTACACGTACGAGGGCCGTGCGCACTCCCCGCTCTCCCCTCGGGAGAGGGTTCGGCCATGAAGCGATAGACAACAGTCAGCGGCCTGAGAAAATCTCGTCGCTGAACGGCGACGTCTCGAGGGGCGACAATGTCGGATCTCTCATCTTTATAAAGCCAAAGCCGGTCGCCTCGTGACAGGAGTTGCATTCGGCCGTCAGCTTACTATAGGCTCTCGAAAATTTGACCCTGTCCTTCGCCTTGATCGCATTCTGGACTTCATCTGTCGCCGGCGTTATCATTGTCATGTTTGATTCGACTTTATTTGGATAGAGATCCCGCGCGCGATCAATACTGGTTCGTATTTGCGTCAATTCATAATTCGCGAGTTGCCAGTTTTGCACTACGCCAGCATACCACAACTTGAAATGATTGAGTTGCGTCGCGACCATCAGGAGGTTTAACGGCGGCACGTAGTGTTCCTGCGGGTTTGCCTGCTTTTGATCCTCAGCCAGAACTGGCGACGAAGCGCCTATGAATAAAATGGCTGTCGCCGCAAAACGCTTTATGTGCATGATCGCGCACTCCCCGATTGACGCCAAATCATTCGCCAACCTGGCCTGTTGACCGACATTCGCGGGTGAACGCGGAGCCCATGGAAAATTGCGCCAATTTTGCCTTTCTGACAAGCCGAGGGACTTGCAACCGGCATCAAGCGAGGACACGCAGCCGCCGGGGACGAACGCTTCCGCCCCAAATTTTTCCAAGCCGAACCAAGCGGAACCAAGCCAGTCCAAGCCGGACCAAGAAAACGGACTTGGATTTTCTTGGATTTTCTTGGATTCCTTCGTGCGATTCGGGGCTTTTCAAAGGGTTATGGACGATTTCGATAAGAAAAAATTCTTTTTGCTCCTGCTCCCGGCAAACCGGCGGGCGCGCCGACCGGTTGATAAAAAAACTGCGCCGGCCGGAGCGGCTGCTGCGGGCCGGCCCCAACGCTCATTTAGAACATATGCAGTATGCAGCCTGACTTGTCAATGTTTTTGCGGTCAGCTGGATTTTGAGTTGGTGAAGGAATCGTGCGAGCTCGCTCTCAACCCGAGGGCGCCGCCGATCAACTCGCAGGAGCGCACGCTTCAAGATGATCGAGCGAATCGCTGCTCAGGTGAAGGAGGCGCCCGGGAATTGCCCCGGTCACCATTCAAGGAGCGATCGTCTTGATTTCCTTATTGGCGATAGCAGTTCTGCTCTTCATCTTCATCTTCGGCTTCCTCGCCCGAGCGGCGGGAGACAAGCCGCCGTCGGCTTTTGACGTCACCCTCATCCTCGCCCTGCGAAACTCCGCCGGGTCGCCCATCGGCCCGGCGTGGGCCCGGGCGGGCCGGTTCTCGTTTGTCAGCCGAGCTCGGTGAGCGCCCCGTAGGTCTCCGGCCGGCGGTCGCGGAAGAACTGCCAGAGGTTGCGCACCTCGCGCAACTTGTCGAAATCCATGTCGTGGAAGAGGAGCTCGTCCTTGTCGCGGCCGGCGATGGCCTCGATCTGGCCGCGCGGATTGACGAAATAGCTCTGCCCGTAGAACTCGCCGATGTTCCAAGGCGCCTCGGTTCCGACCCGGTTGATCGCGCCGATATAGACGCCGTTCGCCACCGCCGCCGCGGGCTGCTCGAGCTTCCAAAGATATTCGGAGAGGCCCGCCACGGTCGCCGAAGGGTTGACGATATATTCGGCTCCGTTCAAGGCCAGCGCCCGCCATCCTTCCGGGAAATGCCGGTCGTAGCAGATATAGACGCCGAGCTTGCAATAGCGGGTCTCGAACACCGGATAGTTCGACGCGCCGGGCTTGAAGAAGAATTTCTCCCAGAATCCGGCGACGTGCGGAATATGGGTCTTGCGGTACTTGCCGAGATAGGCGCCGTCCGCGTCGATGACAGCGGCGGCGTTGTAATAGACCCCGGTCATTGCCTCCTCGTAGATCGGGACGACGATCACCATTTTGTACTTCCTGGCGAAGTCCTGCATGAGCTGGACAGTCGCCCCGTCCGGGATGCGCTCGGCCGCCGCATACCATTTCGCGTCCTGGCTCGGGCAAAAATAGGGCTGGTTGAACACCTCCTGGAAGCACAGGACCTGCACCCCCTGCTCGCCCGCCTTTTCGATCAGCGGGATATGCGCCTCGACCATCGCCTTGGCGATCTCCTGCGGCGACTTCTGGGTCGACGCCTTGAGGCCCATCTGAATGAGGCCGCCACGAACGATCGTCATCTTAAGGCTTCCTCACGTCCTCTGCGCTAACCGCGCTGTCGATTGCCCGTCATAAGCCCAATGCGGGCGCTTGAGAACGACCTTCCTTTGCCGTCGCGCCTTCAGAGCTGCTCGCGCCTCAGCGCGCAGGCCTGGACCGCGAAGGAGCACTGGCGCCCGGTGGGAAGCGCGCCCTCGCCCGGCAGGCTGTAGGCCACCCGGCTGACATGCGCGTTCGTCATCACCAGCTTGACGTCGCAGGGAAGGGGCCCCGGACGACGAGGCGGCGAAGTTGAGGCCCCCGGCCCATGGCGGGGTGCCGGTCGTCGTCACGCCGATCGGATAGGTCCAGATCTCGGTCGCCTGGGCGACCCAGCGTCGCCGGACCGGTTCGCCCATGCAGACCAGGATGTCCCAATTCGAGAGCCCGATCATGGCCAGCTGGGCGATCTGATCGACCCTGGGTTTCTCTGCGCAGCCCGCAAGCGTGAGCACGATGAGCGGCGCAAGCCTGATTGCAATCTTCACCCTAACCCCCCGCGGCAGTACAGCAGACTTCGCACGTTCGCCGAAAGCCCTTAAATTGACAATGCGGCCGCCGGCGCCTCCGGTCTTGACAGCGCGCCGCGCGGACCGGGATGATCGATCCGCCAACGACGGAGCCGCTCCCCATGGCCATCAAACGAGCGACGGTTCTCCTTGTCACAGCGGCTTTTTTGGCGGCCGCCGCAGAGCCAGCCGCCGCGGCCGACGTGTTCACCCTCTCCTCCGCCGACTTCAAGGACGGCGACATGCTGGCGAAGAAGGTCGGCGACATTCCCTCGCGCGGGCCGAACTGCAAAGGCGACAACGTCTCGCCTCAGCTCGCATGGGCGAACCCGCCCGAGGGAACGAAGAGCTTCGCCTTCATCGTTTTCGATCCAGACGCCGGCTACGGGGCGGGCTTCGTCCACTGGGTAGCCTACGGAATCGCCCCTGACGTGACCTCTTTCGCCGAGGGCGAAATCAGCAAACCTTCCGACAAATATGTCGGCGGAACGAGCGGCAAAAAGCTTTCCACCTTCGGCGGCCCCTGCCCACCGCCCGGGACGCCGCATCACTACCTGTTCCAGATCGTCGCCACCGATCTCGACCCGAAGGCGCTGCCGCCGGGCCTGACCTATCCTGAGCTGCAGGAGAAGCTGAAGGGACACCGGAAGGACGCCTCGAGCATCATCGGCAGATACGTCAATCCCTATCCGTGAGAGGGGCGGTCCGAGCCGTCGCGCGTCAGGATGGCGATCCGCGTGTCGCCGTAAGTCCGCTCGTCGACGAGCGCGAGCCCGTTGCTGGCCGCGATCGCGGTCTTAGCCGCCTCCTCGACCACGCAGAGCGCGTCCGGCTCGAGCCAGCCGCCGTCGACCAGCGAGGCGAGCGCCGCGCCGGCGAGGTCCTGTCCGTAGGGAGGGTCGAGAAAGGCCAGTCCGAACGGGCCGCCCGCCGGCGCCATGCCCAATTTGGTCGCGTCCGCCCGCCAAATTCTGGTCACGCCGCCGAGGCCCAGCGCCTCGACGTTGGCGCGCAGAAGCGCGCGCGCCTCCGTCCCGCTGTCGACAAACAGGGCGAAGCGCGCGCCACGTGACAGCGCCTCGATCCCGAGCGCGCCGGATCCGGCGAAGAGGTCGGCCACGCGCCGGCCCTCCACGTTCCCCGGATAGCGATGCTCCAGGATGTCGAAGATCAACTCGCGGAGGCGCTCCGACGTCGGGCGGATGGCGTGCGAAGCGGGCGAGGATAGAACGCGGCCCTTCAGCCGGCCGCCTACGATCCGCATCGCTCAAGACTTTCGCGGCGGTTTGCTCGATCCGCCGCCGGGGCCTCTCGCGGGGCCCTTGGACGGTCCCTTGCCCCGAGGCGTCGCGCCTGAAGGCGGTCGTGGCCGCGGACGCCGGCCCTCGGCGCCGCTCGCGCGCTCGCCCTGGGGTCCGTCGAAATTGCGTCCTCGTGCGCGGACGCCGGGCGGGGGACGCCGTTCGGCGGCGGGCCCGGCGGGTTCCGCTCGCCGCGGCGGCGCGCCGCGCTTCGGCGCCGCGCCGTGCGGATGGCCGGTCTCGTCCCGCGCGCGCCGGCCCTCGTGCGTCTCCTTCCGCGGCCCTCGCGGCTTGAACTCGGCCCGCTGGCCGCGCCCCTTATGTTCGGGCCGCGGCGGCCGCTCGCGTCCTTCGCCGTCGCGCGACCGCTTGACCTCGAAGGAATCCGGCCGCCTCGCCCGTTCAACCAGTTCGCGCTTCGGCTCGTGGCGCCGCGCGCGTCCCTCTGCGGCAGCCGAACCTTCGGCCCTGCGGGGCCCGCGCGTGACGGCCGCGGCGCGCCTGCGCGCCTCTTCCCCCGTGGGCGAAATTCGCTCGACCGCAATCGTCCGCCCCTTGCGGTCGCGGGTCGCGCTCCGTTCGATGCGCTTGCGCGGGCCGGCCGCGTCGGCGGCGATTTCGGCCCTCAGGGCAGAGACATGTTTGCGGCGGCGCTCCGGCTGGGACGGCGCCGGACTGCGCTGCGGCCGAGCTTCCCGCCCCATGCGTCTCCCGGGCTCCCCGCGGCCGCCGCCTGTCGGCTCGCGCCCCGAGAATTCGGGCCTTGCCGGCCTGCCTCGCGGCTTTTCTTCGCCTGGCGCGGGTTCAGCAAGGGCGCGTTCGATGATCGGGGCTTCGAAATCGGCGCCGGCTTCTCTTGCAAGCTTCGCGCCGAGCTGGTCGCGCAAAACGCGCGTGCGCACTTCCGCGACTTCCCCTTCCATGAGGTCGCCGAGCTCGAACGGGCCGAAGGAAACGCGGATCAGACGGTTGACCGCAAGCCCAAGATGCTCGAGCACCTTCTTGATCTCCCGGTTCTTGCCCTCGCGCAGGCCCATGGTGATCCAGACGTTCGAGCCCTGCTCGCGGTCGAGCCTCGCCTCGATGCCCGCGTAATCGACGCCGTCGACGGTCACGCCGTCGCCAAGAGAATCGAGCGTCGCCTGATCGATGCGCCCGTGCGCCCGCACGCGGTAGCGACGCAGCCAGCCTGTGGCCGGCAGCTCGAGGGCCCGCGCCAGGCCGCCGTCGTTGGTCAGAAGCAGCAGGCCCTCAGTGTTGATGTCTAGCCGGCCGACCGTGACGACGCGTGGCAGATTCCGCGGCAGCGCATCGAAGATCGTTGCGCGTCCCTCCGGGTCGCGCGCGGTCGTAACGAGCCCCCGCGATTTGTGGAAAAGAAACAGCCGCGTGCGCTCGCGCTGGGTGAGCTGCTCGCCGTCGACGCGCACGTCGTCTGCCGCGCTGACGTTGTAGGCCGGGCTGTCGAGCACTTTGCCGTTGACGGCGACCCGGCCGGCCGCGATCCAGGCCTCCGCGTCGCGGCGCGAGCAGAGGCCCGCTCGCGCCATCACCTTGGCGATGCGCTCGCCTTCCCGGACCTCTCGGGCCGATGTCGTCTCGTCGCTCATGCCAAGGCTCGGTTCCAATCGCGCAACGCTCGCATTGCTCGCAGCGAGCGCCTGTCCTAAGCCCAAGGACGCGAATGCGACAAATGAAAAACGCTCGAGGCGGACGCATCCTGAGCGAGGCCAGGGATCCATGTCGAACGCGGAGGATGGTGCGAACGATCCGATGAGTTTCGCCTTCGCCGAGGCGCGCGCGGCGGAGGCGCGCGGCGAGGCCCCGATCGGCGCCGTCATCGTCCGAGACGGCGCAATCATCGCACGCGCGGGCAATTGCGCCCGCGAACGCGCCGATCCGACGGCGCACGCCGAGATGGTCGCGATCCGAGAGGCGGCCGCCGCCGTCGGCTCCGAGCGGCTGGTCGGCTGCGACCTTTACGTGACCCTCGAGCCCTGCGCGATGTGCGCCGGCGCGATCTCGCACGCGCGCATCCGCCGGCTCTACTACGCCGCGCCCGATCGCAAGGGCGGCGCGGTCGACCATGGGCCGTGCTTCTTCCGCCAGCCCACCTGTCACCATGCGCCGGAAGTCTACGGCGGGATTCGGGAAAGCGAAGCGGCGGCGATGCTCAAGGCCTTCTTCGCAGAGCGGCGCTGATCGAGCCCGGGTTGCCAAAGGCTCGCGCGCCGTGAGACGATCGGGGCCGTTTTTAGACCGCCTCAGGGAGGAGCTGATGCCCCGTCCGCCGTTCCGCGCCGACCACGTCGGCAGTTTCCTGCGCCCCCAGCGGTTGAGAGAGGCGCGCGAGACATTCACTGACGGCGGCCTCGCCGCGCAGGATCTGCACGCCATCGAGGACGAATGCATCCGCGAGGTGGTGCGCGCGCAGGAGAATGTCGGCCTCAAGGGCGTCACCGACGGCGAGTTCCGGCGCACCTACTTCCACATCGATTTCCTCGAACGGCTGGAGGGCGTCGAGACCCATTACGGCGAATATGTCGCGAGCTTCCGCAAGAACGACGGCACGCAGGTAGGGTTCAAACCGCCGACGATGCATGTGGGCAGCAAGGTCCGCTGGGTCGGGCCGATCCAGGGTCCGGACTTCGATTTCCTGAAGTCGGTCGCGACCCGGACGCCGAAAGTCTGCGTCCCGGCGCCGTCGATGCTGCATTTTCGCGGCGGCCGCGAGGCGATCAGCCAGGCAGTCTATCCGAACCTCGAGGACTTCTACGACGACTTGACGGCGGCCTACCGCGCCGAGGTCGCCGATCTCGCCGCGCGCGGCTGCCGCTACCTTCAGTTCGACGACACCAACCTCGCTTACCTCTGCGATCCGGAGATCCGCGCCCGCACCAAGCAGCGCGGCGACGATCCCGATGGGCTGACCCGGCTCTACTGCCGGCTGGTCAACGATTCGATCCGCGACCGGCCGGCCGACATGACGGTCTGCGTCCATCTCTGCCGCGGCAATTTCAAGAGCGCCTGGGTGGCGCAAGGCGGCTACGAGCCGGTCGCCGAAATCCTGCTCAACGAGATGAAGATCGACGGCTTCTTCCTCGAATACGACGACGAACGGTCTGGCGATTTCGCCCCGCTGCGCTTCGCGCCGAAGAGCGCCGCAATCGTGCTCGGCCTCATGAGCTCGAAGAAAGCCGCCGCCGAGCCGAAGGACGAGGTCAAGCGCCGCATCGACGAGGCGACGAAATATGTGCTCCTCGACCAATGCTGCCTGAGCCATCAGTGCGGCTTCTCCTCGACCGCGCACGGCAACGACCTCTCGGAGGCCGATCAATGGATCAAACTCGCCCGCCTCGTCGAGATCGCGGAGGAAGTGTGGGGCGAGGTATGAGGCGCACGAATCCTCCCCCGCTTTGCGGGGGAGGGGGACCGCGCGCAAGCGCGGTGGAGGGGGCCGCCGCGAGGGATATTGTGATGAGAGCGCCTTCAACCATGCTCGCGCCCATCAGCTCCGGCGCCAGCTTTCTCCGCCCGAGGTTCGCCTCTGGAGCCGCTTGCGGGCGCGCACGCCCGGGATTCCGGCATTTCGCCGTCAGCACCCTATCGGGCCCTATGTGCTCGATTTCTATTGCGCGAAAGCGCGCCTCGCCATTGAGGTTGACGGAATCGCGCACGACTTGGGCGACAGGCCCGAGCGCGATCTGCGGCGAAACGACTGGCTCGAAGCGCAAGGCATAATTGTCGTCCGGATACCGGCGAGCGAGCTGGCGCGGAATTTCGACGAGACGGCGGACGCCGTGATGCGAATGGCAATCGCGATGATCGAAGCGTCCGCCCCCTCCACCGCCCTTCGGGCGGTCCCCCTCCCCCGCTCCGCAGGGGAGGATAGATGACTGCCCGCCTCGCCTGGTTCGAGATCGACAAGTGCTTCATCGACGGGCGCTGGGTGAGGGCGCAATCGAACGAGCTTTTGCCGCTCGAGGATCCCTCTCGCGGCGCGGAGATCGGCGCGATTGCCCGCGGGCAGGCCGCCGATGTCGACGCCGCGGTCGACGCGGCCGAAGGCGCGCTCGCCGGGGACTGGGGGCGGCTCAGCGCGACCGAACGCGGCCGCCTCCTGACGCGGCTCGGCGATCTCGTCAGGACCCGCGTCGAGGAGCTCGCCCGGCTGGAGGCCCTCGACGTCGGCAAACCGATCCGGCAGGGGCGCGCCGACGCGCTGGCGATGGCGCGTTACATGGAGTTCTACGGCGGCGCCGCCGACAAGGTCATGGGCGAGACGATCCCCTACCTCGACGGCTACACCGTTTACACTCTGCGCGAGCCGCACGGCGTCACCGGCCACATCGTGCCGTGGAATTATCCGATGCAGATCGCCGGCCGCACCATCGGCGCGGCGCTGGCGATGGGCAACGCCTGCATCCTGAAGCCGGCGGAGGAAGCCTGCCTCACCTCGCTCGCGCTCGCCGATTTGGCGCGGGAGGCGGGCTTTCCCGCCGGCGCGCTCAATGTCGTGCCAGGCCTGGGCGAGGAAGCGGGCGCCGCGCTTTCGTCGCATCCGGGGATAAGACATCTCTCCTTCACCGGCTCGGTCTCGGTCGGCGCGCTCGTTCAGGCGGCGGCGGCGCGGCACGTCGCGCCCGTCACGCTCGAACTCGGCGGCAAGTCGCCGCAGATCGTGTTCGCCGACGCCGACCTCGACCGGGCCCTGCCCTTCCTGGTCAACGCCGGCATCCAGAACGCCGGCCAGACCTGCTCGGCCGCTTCGCGCATCCTGGTCGAGCGTGTCGCGTTACCGGGAGGTCGTCGAACGCATGGCCGAGCGCTACAGGGCGCTCAGGGTCGGCCCGGCCGACGCCGACCTCGACGTCGGTCCGCTCATTTCCGACCGGCAGAAGACAATCGTCGAAAACTTCATCCGCGAGGGCGCCGACCTGAGCCTCGCCGCACAAGGAACGATCGTCGCCGACGCCCCGGCCGGCGGGCATTACGTGAGGCCGACCCTGTTTGCCGACGTGAAGCCGGGCCACCGCCTGGCGCAGGAGGAGATTTTCGGCCCGGTGCAGGTCGCTATCGCCTTCGACGACGAGGAGGAGGCGGTTCGGATCGCCAACGGGACAGGCTACGGCCTCGTCGCCGGGGTGTGGACATCCGATGGGGGACGACAGATGCGTCTCGCCAAAGCGTTGCGCTCGGGGCAGGTGTTCATCAACAATTACGGCGCCGGCGGCGGGGTCGAACTGCCGTTCGGCGGCGTCGGCAAGTCGGGCCATGGGCGCGAAAAGGGTTTCGAGGCGCTCTACGGCTTCTCGGCGCTGAAGACGGTCGCGGCCTGGCACGGCTGAACCTTTGCTCATCGGGGGCGCGATGCGGACGTTTGTTTCTGTCGCCTGTCTCGCGGCCGTCGCGCTCGCGGGCTGCGCAGCGCCGGAGTTCAAGACCTTCTATCTGTCCGCCCGCGACTGGCGAGGAACGGAACTTTCGGGACATGGCGAGCTCAGGGTCGCCGACGCGGTCGCCGGCGCCGCGCCGCGCACCAACACCGTGATCGAGATCGGCGCACTTCTCGAGGCGCCCTTGAACCTGGAGCGGCGGGTGCGGCTGCAGGAGGCGCGAGCGCGGACCTTGATTGCCGCGCTCCAGCGGCATGGAGTCCCTGCCGCGACCATCGGCGTCGAACTCAAGCCGGCGACCGGCGCCACAGCCGAGCCGCCCCCGCCGCTGCTCGGCGAGCCGATGGTCGTGCTGGTGCATTTCTGAGGGAAAGATCGCCGTGAGCCGGATCGTCGCCGTCCTGAACGGCCCCAACCTCAACCTGCTCGGCAAGCGTGAGCCCGAGATTTATGGAAGCGAGACGCTCGCCGATGTCGAGGCGGACTGCCGTCGCGTCGCGGCCGAGCTCGAGCTCGACATCGAGTTCCGCCAGAGCAACCGGGAATACGAGATCATCGACTGGATCCATGGATGCCGCGGGCGCGCCGCCGGCATCGTCATCAACCCCGCCGCATTCACCCACACCTCGGTCGCCATCCTCGACGCGCTCAACGCCTTCGAGGGGCCGATCATCGAGGTGCACATCTCCAATGTGCACAAGCGGGAGGAATTCCGCCACCATTCGTACGTCTCCGGCGTCGCCTCCGGAATCATCGTCGGCTGCGGGACTCAGGGGTACGAGTTGGCGTTGAGACGGATCGCGACATTGATCGGAGAGGCGAAGGATTAACGTTACGCGGAAAGCGTCGAACTCGGCCTCGCAGCGCAGGTCGGGCGCAGTCGGCGGCGCAACCGCCTGGTTCTGGAGAACCGTTCATCCTCAGTCGACCACCGCCAGCGCAAAACCGTCCCAGCCCTTGGCGCCGACGGTCTGGATCGCCGTCGCCTGAAGCCGGGGCTCCCGCGCCATCAGTTCGAACATGCGCTTAATCCCGGCCGCGCCCGGGTCCGTCGCCCGGCCGTCCACGATCGCGCCCTCCCTCACCACGTTGTCGACGACGATCATGGTGCCGGGACGCGACAGCCGCAGCGCCCAGGTGAGATAATTATCGTTGTTGGACTTGTCGGCGTCGATGAACACGAAATCGAAGGGCGCAAGGCCCTCGGCCTCGATCTTCGGCAGAGACTCGAGCGCCGGGGCGACCCGCAGCTCGACTTTGTCGCTCACGCCCGCCCGGGCGATGTTGCGTCGCGCAACCGCCGCGTGCGTCTCGGAGGCTTCGAGGGTCACGAGCCGCCCGTCCGCCGGCAGCGCCCGGGCGATCCAGATGGTCGAATAGCCGCCGAGGGCTCCGATCTCGAGCGCTCTCCGCGCGCCGGCGATGCGGGCAAGCAAATGGAGCAATTTGCCGTGCGGAGGCGAAACGTCGATCTGCGGCAGGCCGGCCGCAGCGTTGGCGGCCAGCGCCGCCGCCAGGACGTCGTCCTGCCTGACGATGGTGTTGGTAAAATAGTCGTCGACTGCGCTCCAGAGCCGCTCGTCCATCGAAAGCCTCTCCGTTGATTATTCTTCCTTGCCGGCTATTCCTGCCTCCGCGAACGTCGCCATGCCGTTGTGGCAGGCGACGGCGGCCTTGACGATTGCAACCGCCAGCGCCGCCCCCGAGCCCTCGCCGAGCCGCATGCCGAGATCGAGCAACGGCGCCTTTCCGAGCCGCTTCAAGGCCTCGCGGTGCGCACGCTCCGCCGAGACATGGCCGGCGAGGCAATGGTCGAGCGCGGTCGCATCGAGCGCGTGCAGCACCGCCGCCGCGGATGAGACGACGAAGCCGTCGAGCACCACCGGCGTGCGGCGCAGCCGCGCCGCGAGAATGGCCCCGGCCATGGCGGCGATCTCCCGGCCCCCGAGCCGCGCCAGAACCTCGAGCGGGTCGCCGAGATGATCCTTGTGGCGGGCGACCGCGGCGCGCACCGCCTCCGCCTTGCGCTCGAGGCCGGCGTCGTCGACGCCGGCGCCCCGCCCGACCCAGTCGTCCGGCTCTCCGCCGAAGAGGGCGTGGTAAATCGCGGCCGCGGGCGTCGTGTTGCCGATGCCCATTTCGCCGACGACAAGCAGGTCAGGCTCGGAGGCCAGCGCCTCCATGCCGAAGGCGATCGTGCCGGCGCAGGTGCGCTCGTCCATGGCGGCGGTCTCGGTGATGTCGCCGGTGGGCTGCTCGAGCGCGAGTTCGTAGACCTTGAGCGAGATGTCGAAGGTCTTGCAGATCTGGTTGATCGCGGCGCCGCCCGCAGGTGAAATTCGCCACCATCGCCTGCGTCACCGACGGAGGATAAGCCGAAACGCCCTGGGCGACGACGCCGTGGTTGCCGGCGAAGACGGCGACCAGCGGGTTCAAGACATGCGGCCGGGCCGAGGCCTGCCAGCCGGCCATGAAGGCCGAAATCTCCTCGAGCCGCCCGAGCGACCCGGCCGGCTTGGTGAGCTCAGCCTCCCGCTCGCGCGCCGCGGCTGCCGCCGCCTGGTCCGGCCCCGGCATTTGCAGGAGGAGGGCGCGGATGTCGTCGAAGGGGGGCGGGCGGCGTTCATGAGGGGCTCGCGCAGGTTGGAGCCGCGCCCCTATAGTGGAATTGCGTTCGGCGGCAAAAACCCGCTTGGAGCGCCCGCGCTCGCTCTTGAGAGGCCAGGGGCGGCAAGCGCCGCAAAGGAAAGACGGCGCGGTCGTGCCCGTGCAGATCCGCTCGGATCCGCTCGTACATTGCCACTGCAACGTGAACAACGACCGACGACAGCGCTAGCAAACCGGGATCGATTAGTATATTCGTTGTGAACTCAATCCCGCGCTGGTGCTAATCGTGAAAGATATCAAGCAGCTCTACAAAGAAGAGTTCCTCCCAGCACGAAACAGCGATTGGGCAGAATTGTACCGAAACGATGTCAAATGGGGCCAAAACGTAGATGAAGCAGAATTCCGTTCCAATTCCTTTCAGAAAGAGCTTTGGGAACGAGCCGGCGTGACGGGGATCGGTCCGGGCAGCTCCGTCACCGTCACTGGCGCATACACTGACACAGAAATCATCGAAGCACTCTGGGCGCTCAAGGTCTGGGCCGCTCCGGCAGATATTCGGGCCCGAGGCCAGCACCTGGATTCTGAATTCAGTCGAATCTTGTCCATTGTCAGCCCTCGCCACAACAAACGAAGGCCATCCGCTCGACTTGCCCGAGTGTTTGCCATTCTGCGACCATATGACGTGGTGTGCCTGGTGGACACGTGGCGTACCGGGCGCGTTCGGCAGTGGCTCGAGCTATCGCACGGTGGTCTCGGAATGATCGGGCAGAACGTCCTAATAAGACATGGCATTCAAGAGGCGCTAGGACAGAAAGAGATCTTGACGAGGCAATAGCTTACAATCAGTTTGCTTGGTTTATCTTGGAATTAATCGACGCTACCGATACTAAAAAGCTTGGCGCGGACGAGGCTGTCTCGGATAGCGTAAAAGGTCCCACGGATGTTCCGAAACTCACAATCCTGCCCGCAATAATGCAGCGGCGTGGAATGTTCTACACTGCAGATAATCTGCAATTGCAGATGTCCGTCGTAAGCGCGGCGGAAAACGGGGCCGAGAAGGCCGAACTAACGGAGCACATCGCCGAACTTGCGCCGCACCTAAATCAATCGTCTGGCACTATGGTTATTTCGCAAGCGGTGTTCCTCAATCTCCTTTCTGTCGAGGCGGGGGACCTACCGCGCAACCGCTGCCGGAAAATTGTTGCTTGATGGAGCGAGCGCGGCGGATGTTCTAACACCAACCTTTATTCGAAAGGTCTTTGGCTTCGCCCTTATACTAGACGACTTAAGAAATGCGGTCACACTAACGAGGCTTATCCCGTTGTCCCAGGTGGCCCTAGATGTGGTATGCAGGCGCAGTTGAGTTGCTGTTCGAGGCGACCGCGACGGGGCGCGCAATGGCCAAGGGTCGATCGCTTTCGCAGTTTCAAGAGACGTTTCCCGACGAGGCGAGTTGCGCCGCCTTTTTGTCGGAGCGGCGTTGGCCGAAGGGTTTTGTTTGTCCCGGCTGTGGCGAGCAGCGCGCGGCGGCGCTGAAGAGCCGGGCGTACACAAACGAATGCCTCGATTGCGGCCGACAGACCTCGGCCACGGCAGGAACGGTGATGCATCGTTCCAAGCTGCCGCTGACGACGTGGTTCTGGGCGGCGCATCTCATGGCGACACATTCGAACGGCATGTCGGCGCGGCAATTGGAGGATCAACTCGGCGTCACTTACAAGACCGCCTGGCTGCTGACGCAGAAATTGCGCCGGTCGATGGTCGACCCGGATCGCGATCCCTTAGAGGGCGTCGTCGAAGTCGATCAGGCGGAAATTCCCTTCCGCGAAGGCGACGCCTTTTTCGAGCGCGGCAATGCCGGTAAAATCCTCGTCGTCGGGGCCGTCGAGGTGATCGATCGCGACACCAATCAGCCGAAGCCGCGACGCAAGCACGCCAAATACCTCGATACGCGCTCCGGCCGAATACGCCTCGCTATGATCGCCGGCAATTCCGCGGCGTCGATCGAGGCCTTCGTCGAGGCCTTCGTGAGAGCCAACGTGAAGCGTGGAGCCATGCTCCTCACCGACGGCCACGCCTCCTATCCTGGACTGACCGACTACCGGCACGATCCGCGCATCGCCGGCAAAATGGCGGGACATGTTGTCCTGCCATGGATTCACCGAGCCTTCTCATTGATGAAGCGATGGAGCCTGGGCACGTATCATGGCCTGCGCCGCACGCACGTCGACACTTATCTCAATGAATTCGTCTTTCGCTACAATCGTCGCTTCCACCGGCATGTTTCGTTCGAAGCCTTGCTCGGGCTGGCCGCACATCATGCGCCTGCGAGCTACTGGGACATCGTCAAACGAGACAATCCTCGAAGGGGTGGCCAAACGATCAGGCGAACGCCGCGCCGCCGCAAGACAGCCACCGGAATGCGACAGGATCGTGCGCCACCAGCACTCGATGCCGCCCAAAATCAATCCGTCAAACCAGTGCATCCACTACATATAGATGAGCCTGGGACAACGGGATAAGCCTCTTGCCGCGGGCTCCGCAGGGGTGGGCATGTTCGGAAGGGGATGTCATAGTCCTTGAACTTAGGACGTCGGCATTGCCGTCTGTCCGAATGGCAGGGCGGGAATTGCCATTTGCTGGGCTCTCACAAATCCAAGGCGGATTTCAATCACGGTTTGAGCTTCCTATCTACACTTGGGCGGGAAGAACCAGGGTCGAACTGCGCGATGGTCTGCTCCAACACGTGATTCATCTGGAGGTCGGGCCTCATGAGGGGAAACTCGGCGCATATGAGTTTGACGAGATGCTTTCCGAATTGTCCCGACAAAATCCAATACTTGTCTGGGGCCTATCTCCCGGCTTCCGCACCGTTGAGGAAACAGAACTCGCGCCGGCGATTGCTCATCCTGCGGTGATCGCCAGTCAATTGCCACGATTCGAGAGACTGCTAGCCCTGTTCATAGAAGACCCGCCGAGCTCGACTAAACGGATACGAACGGCCCGCCCGCTTGAACATTCGCGCCGCGTGGACCTCGGCACCTTGCGGTGGTTGGGACGTCGACCTGTCGTTCTTGGGGCAATCAGGGGAGATACGAGAGCCGGATCGCTGATCGAATCGACTACCGCTGTCGATCAGCCTCTCTCTATTCTGACCCACGACCACCCCGTATCGAGGTTTGTTAAGCACCTTCTGTTGCGTCTGAGTCTGCGCTTTGGAACGAGTGCAAACACGATCCGCAAGGTGCCCGGCAAATCATTTCATGACCCGATTATTTCAGCTCACGCTGAAGCGCTTGCTCGTGAAATGGACGAAGCGGCCAAGCGAATGAAGACAGCAATTGCGGGACCGCTATTCAGAAATATCACGCCTCAGCTGATAAGTGAAACGACGTACCAATGGCTAGCAGATCATCCGGTTTTTTCGGGGTTGGTTCATACAGCGCGGAAGATGCTGGAACCTCGCCTTGGTTATGGCCCAGTAGGTGGAGTCCAATCTGCTCTAAAACACACCTACGACCTGTTCGAGCTCTTTGTGTTGTACCGATTGCTGGAGCAGCTGGAGTCGGATCTCGGAGCCGATTGGAAGCTCGAGGTCGGAAAAACAATTGTGCGCGAATGGGGGGAAAGCCGACCACCTGACGGGGCGGCTTGGCTCTATCGAGGTCCTGACGGGCTATCCCTGGAGGTGCGCTATCAACAATGGTTTTCGCGTGCTCGTATGCCACCCGACGGTGGATTGTTTACTAGTCTCAGCGGCACAAACGTTCCTGACTATGTACTGGTTCTGCGGAGGCGCGGTCATGTCGTTTCATGGCTTCTTCTTGATGCCAAGTACCGATCTGGCCAGCAGGCGATAGACGATGGGCTCAACGACGTTCATCGTTATCGGGACGCTTTGCGGGTGTGTGGTCGACCCGCCAATCTCATGTATCCCCTCATTTTCACGCGATGCCGAAGGCCTCGGAGAAGGTGCGATTTTGACGTAGGAGTTCTTGATAGCGTTCGATGAGCGGCCGCAGGCGTTTGTCTGGCATGGTGGGGATGAGGTCGTAGAGCAGGCAGCCTTGGCGAAACAGGGAATGGACGCGGCGTTTGGCGGTGCTGGTCCGCAGTTGGCGGTCCATGCCGAGGCTCTCGCCGGCGGCGCCCAAAATCGTCAGCAGCAGGATGGCGAAGGCGTTGAGGAGCAGGAGGCGGTCGCGACGTTGCGGATCGTCGATCCTCAGCACGCTCATGCCCATGCCGAAGCGCAGATCCTTGCTGTCGCGGAAGCTGGGCTCGATGGTCCATCTTTTGGAATAGAGCTTGATGATCTGGGGCGCAGAAAGCGAGGCGTCGCTGGCGGCCAGATGCCAAGCCTCCTTCATGCCCACAGCTTTCACGCAAATGACCGCGCCGACCTTCTGGCGGGCGGCGGTGACTTCGGCGTCGCGCAACATGCGCGCCCGTCCGCCTTTGCCGACCCAGTCGGCGGCCAACCGCGTTTCGCCGTCGGCGGCGCTGACATGGATGTCGCCGCGAAAGCGGATGACGTATCGAAAGCCCAGGCTGTCCAGGAACTCGAATAGCTTGACGTCGCCGAAGCCGCGGTCGGCGAGGATCGTCACGGCGACGCCCTCGGGCAGGAGCGCCTTCAGCTGGGACAGACACAGGTCCTCGAAGTCGTTGCGCTGGTTTTTCAATTCGTCCTTGTCGACGGTCAGCCAGAGGAGCGGGGTGGCCCTTCCGTGGCGGGTGACGAGGTGCAGCGCGAGCGTGGACTGATTGTCGGCGTCGAAGTCGGTCCAGTCCATCGCCACGACGATCTCGCGCCGCTCGCCCACCACCTCGCGAACCCACGAGGCGAACAAATCCCAAGGAACCACGCCCGCGTTGCTCAGCAAGCGGTCAACCTGTTTGATCGCGGACTTGGCGAACAATCCACGCGCCTGCGCGAGAGCCTGCCCGATCAACGAAACCGCGAGCGCCGCCCCGGTCATCACCCCGAGCGTTCCATTGGCCAAAGACAGCACGCGCTTGGCGTGCAAATCCTCGATGAACACTCGTTTCAAGAATTGATGAACGAAATCAAATCGCTCCTTCGGCGCTCGCATCGATCCCCCAGCCCGCTGATTCTCCATCCGGGCACCGCGAGGACTCCCAAACTCAGGCTTTTTCGAGTCCCGTGAAAATAAGGGGATTCATGAGCCCGCCAATGGCGCTTTCGTAATAGCGCCGCGTATTCAGAGCCAAGATGCGCCCTATGCCGATCCCGCATTCCATTCGCATCACTCTTTCCGAGTGCTCCAGATATTGAAACCAAATTGGTTATCGCCGGTAGTCGAAATACTTCGGAAAGCGTTTGCTGAAGCATAATAGATTCTTGGACTGGCAGTAGACATCATCTCTTGCGGAACCCAAGGAAGACACAGCCCATGATCATCAGCCCCTATGGCTCCTGGGCCTCGCCCATCACCTCCGATCTCATTGCGGCCGAGGCGATCAGGCTCGACCAGATCGCGCTCGACGGCGACGCGATCCATTGGACCGAGTCGCAGCCGCAGAAGCAGGGACGGACCTTCCTCTACCGGTCCGTCGGCGGCGGGGAGCCCGAGCCCGTCACGCCCGACGACGAGAATCGCTTCAACGTCCGCACGCGCGCGCACGAATACGGCGGCGGCGCATTCGCGGTCGACGAGGGCGCAGTCATCTTCTCGAATTTCGCCGATCAGCGGCTCTACCGCCAGGATTTTGGCCAGCAGCCGCTCCCGATCACGCCTCTTTCGGCGTCGGGGCCGGCGGACGCGCTGCGCTACGCGGACGGCGTGATCGACCGGCGCCGCGGCCGGATGATCTGCGTCCGGGAAGACCACACCGGCGAAGGCGAGGCGGTCAACGCGCTGGTTGGAGTCGATCTTGCGGGCAGGGAGGCGCCGAAGATCCTCGTCTCGGGGAACGATTTTTATTCGACGCCGCGCCTCAGCCCGGATTTCGGCCGCCTTGCGTGGCTCACCTGGAATCACCCCAACATGCCCTGGGCCTCGACTGAGCTGTGGGTCGGCGAGATCCTTCCCGACGGCGCGATCGGAAAGGCGCGCCGCGTCGCCGGCGGACCGAACGAATCCGTTGTCCAGCCGGAATGGTCGCCGGACGGCGATCTCTTTTTCGTCTCCGACCGGAGCGGCTGGTGGAACCTCTATCGCGAGAAAGACGGCGAGATCGAGCCGATGGCGCCGATGGACGCCGAATTCGCTCGGCCGCAGTGGGTGTTTGGCATGTCCGCTTACGCGTTCGAGTCGGCGGAGCGCCTGATCTGCTGCTTCGTCAAGGACGGCGTCTGGAAGCTCGCTCAACTGGACCTGCGGACCAAGCGGCTTGATACGATCCCGACGGAGTTCACCGACATCTCGCAGGTTCGCGCCAGCAAGGGACGCGCTGTCTTCTTCGGCGGGACGCCGTCCGAAGCTCGCGCACTGGTCGAGCTGAATCTCAGCGACGGGACGAACCGGATCATTCGCCGCTCGTCCGTCGTGCAGGACAGCGTCCGGTCCTATGTCTCGCGGCCGGAGCCGATCGCGTTCTCGACCAGCGGGGGAGAGACCGCGCACGCGATCTACTACCCGCCGCTCTCCCCCGCCTTCGCCGCGCCGCCCGCCGAGAAGGCGCCGGCGCTCGTCCTCAGCCATGGCGGCCCGACGTCGTCGGCCTCGAGCACGCTCTCGCTCGAAGTTCAATACTGGACCAGCCGCGGTGTCGGCGTGCTCGACGTGAACTACCGCGGCAGCACGGGCTACGGCCGCGCCTACCGGTTGAAGCTCGAGCGGCAGTGGGGCGTCGCGGACGTCGCCGACTGCGTTCATGGCGCACAATACCTGGTTGAAAACCGGAAGGCCGACCCCGACCGCCTGATGATCGCGGGCGGCAGCGCCGGCGGCTATACGACGCTCTGCGCCCTGACGACGGAGGGCGAAAAAACCTTCAGCGCCGGGGCAAGCCACTACGGCGTGAGCGACCTTGCGGCGCTGGCGCGCGACACGCACAAGTTCGAGTCGCGGTACCTCGATTGGCTCATCGGGCCCTATCCGCAGGACGAACGCCTCTACGCGGAACGCTCGCCGATCAACCACGCCGACCGGCTCTCCGCGCCGGTTATCTTCTTCCAGGGCGCCGACGACAAGGTCGTCCCGCCGAACCAGACGGAGCTGATGGTCGCCGCCCTGAAGGATCGCGGCGTTCCGGTCGGCTATCTCCTGTTCGACGGCGAGCAGCACGGCTTCCGCAAGGCGGAGACGATCAAACGCGCCCTCGATGCGGAGCTCATTTTTTCGCCACCCTCGTCCTGCGGTCCGGCCTGCGCTTCTGATCCTGAGGGGAACCGCGGCGGCGGCCGCGCTCGCTGGGCGCGGCAATTGATCCGGTATCACGAGCGGCAATATACGTATATATATAGTATGTTGCTAATGTCAGTCCTAACGCGTCCCCCGCCTGGCCCTGCCGAAGGGACAGATTTTGGCGCCTAAGCTGTTGAAATCGCGCAGGCGCGACCAATTCTGCACAGGGTCCGGCCGCCGCCCCTATTCCGCCGGCTCGCGCAGGGCGACATAGCGGGTGAGCTGCGCCCTCAACGGGGCCGGCTTCAGGGGCTTGTTGAGGATGACGACGTCCTCCCGGGCCGCGCGGTCGCGCACTTCCGGGCTGCGGTCGGCGGTGGCGAGGATGGCCGGAAACCTGCAGCCGAGGTCGTCGCGCAGGATTCGGATCGTCTCGATCCCGTCGCCCTCGTCGAGATGGTAGTCGGCGATGACCACGTCGGGCGTCCCGAATTTCATCAGCGCCGCGCGCGCCTCGGCGAGGCCGTCGGCGGTCGCGACCAGGCAGCCCCAGCGGCCCATCAGAGCGCGCATGCCCTCGAGCACCCGCGGCTCGTTGTCGATCGCCAGCACCTTCAGGCCAGTGAGCGGCTCGCCCGCCTGCGCCGGCGCCGGGGCGCCGTCGTCGACGAGGTCCGTCGGGCGGGCCTCGCCGCGCGGCGCCGTGACGAAGAAAACCGAGCCCGCGCCGGGGGTCGAGTTGAGCCCGACCGGATGGCCCAGCACGCGTCCCAGACGCTCGACGATCGACAGCCCCAGCCCGAGGCCTCTGGCGACCCGTGCGCCCTGGTCGAGCCGCTGGAACTCCTCGAACACCGCCCGCCGCCTGTCTGTCGGTATGCCGAGGCCGGTGTCCCAGACCTCGATCCTGACCTCGGCGCCGGCGCGCCGGCAACCCACCAGCACCTTGCCCTTCAACGTGTATTTCAGCGCGTTGGAGACGAGGTTCTGGAGCAGGCGCCGCATCAAACGGCGGTCGCTGCGGATCGCCAGCCTCGTGTGAACGAAGCGCAACTCCAGCTCTTTGGCTCGGGCCATCGGCGCGAACTCGACCTCCAGCATGCGCATCAGGTCGGCGACCGGCACGTCGCCGATTTCCGGCCGGGTCGCGCCGGCGTCGAGCCGCGAAATGTCGAGAAGGGCGCCGAGAATCTCCTCGACCGCCTCGAGCGACAGATCGACATTGCGGGCGAGGTCGGCGCGCTCGATGCTTCCGGCCTGGGCCGAGGCCTCGGCGAGCGAACTCGCGTAGAGCCGGGCGGCGTTGAGGGGCTGAAGTATGTCGTGGCTCGCCGCGGCGAGAAACCGCGTCTTGGAGAGATTGGCTTCTTCCGCCACCGTCTTGGCGCGAGCGAGTTCCGCGTTGAGACGCTGCAGCTCGGCGGTGCGCTCGTCGACCCGCTGCTCCAGGAGCTCGTTGGCCGCTTCCAGCGCCTCTTCGGTCTGCACCGTCTGCGTCACGTCGGTATAGGTGGTGACGATGCCCCCGTCCGGCAGCCTCGCCGACCGGATCTCGATCACCCTGTGGGTGGAGAACAGGCGCAGTCTCGTCGGCTGATCGTCATAGAGAAGCGCGGCCACCCGTTCGGCGACGAAATCCTCCGAGTCTCCGGGTCCGTAGGCGCCGCGCGCGGCGTTGAAGCGCACGATCTCGTCGAGGCCGACGCCGTGACGCAGCATCGCCGGCGGCAGGTCGAACAGATCGACGAATTCACGGTTCCAGGCGGTCAGGGCCAGGTTGGAGTCGAAAACCGTGACCCCCTGGCGCGCGTGGTCGAGCGCATGCTGCAGCTGGTCTCGGCTCGACTGGATCGCGGCGGACGCCTCGTCGATCAGCTTGAGAGCCGAATGGCCGGATAGCGCCCGTGGCCGAAGCAGAAGCGACAGCACCTGCCGGGAGGTGGAGGCGCCGATCGCCGGCGACAGGAGGAATTCCGCATGGCGGATGAGCTGGGCGCTCGCCTCCTGCGTCGGGTCGTATTCGAGCCCCCGCTCGCGCATGAAGGCCGCGAAGGCGCGGCGGCCACGCGCGGCGCCGAGATAGCGCGCGACCGCCGCCTCGAGTTCTCCTGCGGTCGTCGACGAGCGCCACAGGCGGAACGCCTGGGGCTTGCCGCCGACGCCGGCGAAGGCGCTCGCCTGGGTGCGCTCGAGCGCGCTCGGTTGACGGCTGAGCGAAAAGACGACGAAGGCGGCGATGTTGGCCGCGAGCGACAGGACGACGCCGCCGACGAGCCTGTTTGGCGCGAACGCGACAAGGGCGCCCGGGCTCAGCCAGGCGATCGCCAGCGGCCCATGCGCGATATAGGCCGTGATCGCATGTTGCGGCTCGATCGACGGCAGGAGGAGAAGGTAGATCCAGGCGAGCGAGCCGGCGGTCATGCCGGCGACCGCGCCGCGGGCGGTGCCACGCCGCCAGAACAGGCCGCCGAGAAAGGCCGGAGCGATCTGCGCCACGGCGGCGAACGACAGAAGCCCGATCGAAACGAGCGCCGCCTCCCCGGCCAGCCGCTCGTAGGCGAAGCCGAGCGCCAGCACACCGAGGATCGCGAGCCGGCGCACCCACAGGACGAGCGCTCCGATGTCGCCTTCGGCCCCGGGCTCCTGCGGGACGGGCCGCCGCAGCAGGAGCGGCATGGCGAGGTCGTTGGAGATGGTGATCGCCAGCGCGAGACTGTCCATCACCACCATGGCCGTCGCGGCCGAGAGACCGCCGATCATGGTGAGGAGCGCGATCCCGCGCGCGCCTGCGGCGAGCGGCAGCGCCAGAACCGTCAGATCGCGGTTGACCGCCCCGTCGGGGAACATCTTCAACCCTGCGACGGCGAGCGGCGCGACGAACAGGTTGATCAGCACGAGATAGGCCGGGAACAGCCAGGACGCTGTGCGCAGGTCACGCCGCTCGTGGTTCTCGACCACCGTGACGTGAAACTGGCGCGGCAGGAGAATGATCGCGAACGCCGAAAGCAGCGTGGTCGCGCCCCAGACCGCCGGATCCGGCGGCGTCTGGATGACCGCGGCGATCCTCGGGTCCGACTGCGCCGCCTCGGTTAGGTCGGCGATGCCGCCGTTGAGCCCCCAGACCACGAACGCGCCGACCGCGAGGAACGCCACCAGCTTGACGATCAACTCGACGGCGATCGCCAGGATGAGGCCGCTCTGACGCTCCTTCGGATTGATCCGCCGCGTGCCGAAGGCGATGGCGAAGGCGGCGAGCACCAGCGCGATCGCCAGGGAGAAGACCCACGAGGGCTTGTCCGGGGCGAGCCGCGACTCGTCGAGCGAATCGACGACCGTCAGCAAGGTGGTCGAGGCGGCTCTCAGCTGCAGCGCGACATAGGGGGCCGAGCCGACGAGGGCGATCAGCGCGGCGGCGGCGGCGACCGCCTGCGACTTGCCGTAACGGGCCGAAACAAAGTCGGCGACGGTGGTCAGGTTTTGCGCTCGCGCCAGATTGGCGATGCGGCCGACGAACGGCGCGCCGAGGCCGATGACCAGGATCGGACCGATGTAGATCGGCAGAAACTCGAGGCCGTGCCTGGAGGCGAGGCCGACCGAGCCGTAATAGGTCCAGGAGGTGCAGTAGACGGCGAGGCTCAGCGCATAGACCACCGAGCGCCGGCCGCCGGAGACGAATCGCCGTCCTGCCCGGTCGCCCCACCAGGCGATCAGGAACAATATGAGGACGTAGCCGATCGCGATGAGAAAGACCGTCGCGCCGTTCATCGAGCCGAGTGTGTTTCCTCCCTCATTCCGCCTTAGACTACGGGAATGCGGCGGGCTATGACAATCGCGTCCGAACGAAAGGGCGCGACGGGCGCCGCAGCGAGCCCCGCCTCGGCCGCCTGCATCGACGCGGCGGCCGGCTGCGGGCCGTAACAGGGAATTAATTCGGCCGTATCCAGGGACGCCGGCGGGAGGCCGCTCGTCAGCAGCCTGGAGCGAGCGCCCCGGAGGGACGGGGCGGCCGCGAGGTCAGAGCCACGGACGGGCCGCCGCCGCTTTCCCTTCGTAGCCCGCGATCGCCGGCTCCTCGATCATCGTGAGGCCGATGTCGTCGAGGCCCTCGACCAGGCGCTGCTTGCGGAACGGGTCGATCTCGAATCTGACCACGCCGCCGTCGGGGCCGCGGATTTCCTGGGCCGGCAGGTCGACGGTCAGGGTGGCGTTGGCGCCGCGCTCGGCGTCGTCCATCAGCTTCGCCAGGTCGTCGCGCGAGACTTTGATCGGCAAGATGCCGTTCTTGAAGCAATTGTTGTAGAAGATATCGGCGAAGTCGGTCGAAATGACGCAGCGGATGCCGAAATCCAGGAGCGCCCAGGGCGCGTGCTCGCGCGACGAGCCGCAGCCGAAATTGTCGCCCGCGACGATGATCGCGGCCTTCCGGTAGGCGGGCTTGTTGAGGACGAAATCCGGATTTTCCGAGCCGTCGTCAAGGTAGCGCATTTCGGCGAACAGGCCGGCGCCGAGCCCGGTGCGCTTGATCGTTTTCAGATATTGCTTCGGGATGATCATGTCCGTGTCGACATTGTCGATCGGCAAGGGCGCGGCCACTCCGGTCAGGGTGGTGAATTTGTTCATGGGTCGAATGTCTCAGGGGGCCGCCGGCGCCGGCCGGCGGAGGGTTCTCGCACGCGCTCTAGCAAACGCCGCGTGAGCGGGCAAACGCGACGATCTCCTCGACCGCTATTCCCGGGCTGTGACCCGGGGAGAGGACGGCGCGGTGAAGCCGCGCCAGGCTAAGAACGCCGAGCGGCGGCCCTTGATGGGCGGCCGCCAGGTCCGTGGTTGCCCCTCGCCCTCACCTGGCGCTTTCGCGCCGTCCTCTCCCGCTTCGCGGGCGAGGGGGGTCGTTTTTACAAATAGCGCTCGAGCTCCTTCGCCGTCTCTTCCGGCGGCCGGTCGACGTTGAGCGCCTCGACGAAACCCCCGGTCTTGTCCATCAGGTAGACGACCGAGCTGTGGTCCATCGAATAGCCGCCGTCGGACTCGACCTTCCCCTTGCGGGCGAACACCCGGTAGGTCTTCTCGACCGCGCCGATCGCCTGCGGAGCGCCGGACAGCCCGATCACATGGGGACCGAAACTGCTGGCGTAATCCTGCATCACCTTCGGCGTGTCGCGCTCGGGGTCCACCGTGATGAACAGGGCTGGCACCGCCTTGTCGCCCATGGCTGCGAGAACGTCGGAAATGTGGGCGAGCTCGGTCGGGCAGGTGTCGGGGCAGTGCGTGTAGCCGAAATAGACGAGGAACGGGCGGCCGCGGAAGGTCTGGTCGGTGACCGTCTTGCCCGAGCCGTCCTCGAGCGCGAACGGGCCTCCTACCAGCGATGGGTTCGCCCCCTTCGGGCCCCACGCCAGCCACACCGCGATAAGCGCCAGCACGGCGGCGGCGGCGGTCGTCAAGGCGACTCGGATCGGGAAGGCGCCGGGCGTCGGACCGGACCGGTTCGGTCCAGCGGGTGGCGTCGCGTCTCCGGCCGATTTCATGTGCTAGCCTCATCGGTGTCGCCGGCCCCGGCCGTCGCGACCAGGGAGCAATAGGCGTTCGCTATTGACCCTGGCATTCCCGTGCGCCACGAATATGGCAGCGAGGACGACATGGTGTTGCGGCAGCTCGAATATCTGGCCGCCCTGGCCCGGGAAAAGCACTTCGGGCGGGCAGCTCAGGCCTGCCACGTGACGCAGCCGACGCTCTCGGCGGCGATCAGGATGCTCGAGGACGATCTCGGGGCGCCGATCGTCGAGCGCGGCCACCGCTTCGTCGGCCTCACTCCCCAGGGCCGGCTCGTGCTCGAGCACGCTCACCGCATTCTGGCGGAAGCTGAGAATCTGCGGCGCGGCCTCGACGAGATCGACAAGGGCCTGAACGGCCGGCTGCGGATCGGGGCGATCCCGACCGCGCTGCCGATCGTGTCGCAGCTGACCGGCCCTTTCTACGCGAAGTTTCCCGGCGTCTCGGTCGCCGTGCTGTCGCTGAACAGCCAGGAAATCGAACGGGGAATCGAGGAGTTCGAACTCGACGTGGGGCTGACCTATCTCGACGCGGAGCCGATCGAGCGGGTGAAGGCGAAGCCGGTCTGCGTCGAGGAATACATGTTTCTCACGCCGGCTGGCGGAGAGCTCGCGGGCCGGACGCAGATCGGGTGGATCGAAGCGGCGGCCGCGCCGCTCTGCCTGCTGACGCCGGACATGCAGAACCGCCGCATCATCGACGGCATATTCCGCTCGGTCGGGGCGAAGCCCAATCCGGCGGTGGAGACGAATTCGATCTTCAACCTCGTGTCTCACGTCGCCGCCGGCCAATGGTCGGCGATCGTGCCGCGCCACCTTCTCCGCTTCTTCGGCCTTCCGCCGGGGACGCGGGCGATCGAGCTCGTGGAGCCGACGACCAGCCGCACGATCGGTCTCGTGATGAGCGACCGCGAGCCCCCGTCGCCTCTCGCCCGCAACCTCTTCGCGATGAAATGGCCGGCCGACGTCGCGGCCCAGATCGAGCCGCCGAGTCGGATCCCAGCACGGGTACGATAGACGACCTCTATCGTACCTTCAGAACGTTCAATTTGCGGGAACATTCGGCCAGGCGCATCATTGGCCGCGTATCGGGAGGACCGGTGATGCCCGCAAGGGCGGCTTTCGACATTGAACTCGCGCGTGAACTGATCGCCCGCAGACGTACGACGCCCGGAGCGGCGCTGCCTATCCTGCACGATCTCCAGCATCAATTCGGCTATATCGCCGACGACGCGGTCGCGTTGCTGGCGGACGCGCTCAACATCTCCAGGGCCGAGGCGCTCGGCGTGGTCAGCTTCTACCATGACTTCCGGCGCAGCGCCGTCGACGGGCGGGAGCTGAAGATGTGCCGGGCGGAATCCTGCCAGGCGATGGGCTGCGAGGATCTCGTCGCCCATCTCGAGAGCCGGCACGGGATTGTGGCGGACGAGCCGAAAGCAGGCGCCGGACTCCACGTCGAGACCGTCTATTGCCTCGGCAACTGCGCCCTTTCGCCTGCCGCGCTGCTCGACGGCCAGCCGGTCGGCCGGCTCGATCGAGACCGGCTCGACGCGATCGTGGCGAGCGCGAAGGGACGGAGCCAGTGAACGTCCGCATCTTCGTTCCTGCGGATTCCTCTGCGCTCTCCGTCGGCGCGGACGGCGTGGCCGCGGCGCTGGCGCGGGAGGCGCGCGACCGCAATTTCGAGCTTTCGATCGTCCGCACCGGCTCCCGCGGCCTTTTCTGGCTGGAGCCGCTCGTTGAAGTTGAGACGCCGGAGGGCCGTCTCGGTTATGGGCCTGTCGCCGCTGACGACGTAGCATCGCTTTTCGACAACTCGTTTCTGGCCGGCGGCGGCCATCCCAAGGCGCTCGGCCGGATCGAGCAAATCCCCTATCTCGCCAAGCAGCGGCGGCTTGTTTTCGCCCGCTGCGGGGAGATCGACCCGCTTTCGCTCGACGACTACGCCCGTCACGGGGGACTCGCCGGGTTGAACCGCGCGCTGACCATGGGTCCCGAGGCGACGGTCGAGGAGGTCGTGGCCTCCGGGCTGCGCGGACGCGGCGGCGCCGGCTTTCCGACCGGGATCAAATGGCGCACCGTCACGCGCGCGCAGGCCGACCGGAAATACGTCGTCTGCAACGCCGACGAAGGCGACAGCGGCACCTTCGCCGACCGGATGCTGATGGAGGGAGACCCGTTCCTGCTCATCGAAGGCATGGCGATCGCCGCAGTCGCAGTCGGCGCGACGATGGGCTACGTCTACATCCGCTCGGAGTATCCGCATGCGTTCGACGTCTTTTCCCGCGCCATCGAGCGGGCGCGCGCCGGCGGCATGCTGGGCCCGTCTGTGCTCGGCTCCTCCCATGCGTTCGATATGGAGGCGAGGCTTGGGGCCGGCGCCTATATCTGCGGCGAGGAGACGTCGCTCCTGGAGAGCCTCGAGGGCAAGCGGGGACAGGTGCGCGCCAAGCCGCCGCTGCCGGCGATATCGGGCCTGTTCGGCAAGCCGACCGTCATCAACAATGTGCTGAGCTTCGCCTCGGTCCCGTGGATCCTCGAGCATGGGGCGAAGGCCTACGCGGACTATGGCGTCGGGCGCTCGCTCGGGTCGCAGCCCTTCCAGCTCGCGGGGAATGTCCGCTACGGGGAACTCATTGAACTCCCGTTCGGCGCGACGATCCGCGACCTGGTGGAAGGCTTCGGCGGCGGAACCCGCTCCGGCCGACCGATTCGCGCGGTCCAGGTCGGGGGGCCGCTCGGCGCGTATTTCCCCCAGAGCCTGCTCGACACGCCGCTCGACTACGAATCGATGCTCGCCGCGAAGGGCATGCTCGGCCACGGCGGGCTGGTCGTGTTCGACGACACGGTCGACATGGCGCGCCAGGCCCGGTTCGCCTTGCATTTCTGCGCCAAGGAAAGCTGCGGCAAATGCACGCCCTGCCGCATCGGCTCGATCCGCGGCGTCGAAACGGTCGACAGGATCATCGCAGGGCGGGATCGCCAAAAGAACGTCGAACTTTTGCGCGATCTTTGCGAGGTGATGACGGACGGCTCGCTCTGCGCGCTCGGCGGGCTGACGGCCCTGCCCGTTCTCAGCGCCCTCGATCATTTCAGCGAAGACTTCGCCAAGGCGCCTCCGCGCGCCGCGGCGGAATAGGAGTTGCGCAATGGCGCTCATGCAAGAACTCGACGTCGGCACGCCGATCCGGGCCGGCGCTCCAACGGTCACTCTGACCATCGACGGCCGCAAGGTCAGCGTGCCGCCGGGGACATCGGTGATGGCCGCCGCCGCGCTGGTCGACAATCCGGTCCCGAAGCTCTGCGCGACCGACAGTCTCGAAGCTTTCGGCTCCTGTCGCCTGTGCCTGGTCGAGATCGAAGGCCGCAAGGGAACCCCCGCCTCGTGCACGACGCCGGCGGAGGAGGGCATGGTCGTCCAAACGCAGACGCCTCGGCTCGAAAGGCTGCGGCGCGGAGTGATGGAGCTCTATCTCTCCGACCATCCGCTCGCGGAGCCCGGGCGCGGCGCCGACGGCGCGAACGAAGTGTGGACCCAAGCGGCAAGGCTCGGCCTCGCCGGCACGCGATATGGTCGCGACGGCGCCAATCATCTCGACGCCCGCATCGATGCGTCCAATCCCTATTTCGTCTTCGACCCGGCGAAATGCATCGTCTGCTCGCGCTGCGTGCGCGCCTGCGAGGAGGTGCAGGGCACCTTCGCGCTGACGATCCTCGGCCGCGGCTTCGACTCGGTCGTCTCGCCTGGCGGGGTCGATTTCCTGTCGTCCGAGTGCGTCTCGTGCGGCGCGTGCGTGCAAGCCTGTCCGACGGGCTCGCTCATCGAGAAGTCCGTCCTCGAAATGGGGACGCCGGAGCGGACGGTGGTGACGACCTGCGCCTATTGCGGCGTCGGCTGCTCGTTCAAGGCGGAGCTCAAGGGCGACGAAGTCTTGCGCATGGTCCCGTACAAGGCCGGCAAGGCCAACGAGGGCCATTCCTGCGTCAAGGGCCGCTTCGCCTACGGCTACGCCACGCATCAGGACCGCGTCCTGAAGCCGATGATCCGCGAGCGGATCGAAGACCCGTGGCGCGAAGTGTCGTGGGACGAGGCGCTCCGGCGCGCCGCCAGCGAGTTCAAGCGCATCCAGGCCACGTACGGGCGGGACTCGGTCGGCGCGATCTCGTCGTCGCGCTGCACCAACGAGGAGGTGTTCCTCGTCCAGAAGCTGGTTCGCATGGGCTTCGGCAACAACAATGTCGACACCTGCGCCCGCGTCTGCCACTCGCCGACCGGTTTCGGCCTCGCCAACACCTACGGCACTTCGGCCGGCACGCAGGATTTCAAGTCGGTCGAGAACTCCGACGTCGTCATCGTCATCGGCGCCAATCCGACGGATGCGCATCCGGTTTTCGCCTCGCGCCTCAAGAAGCGCCTGCGCGCGGGCGCCCGCCTCATCGTGATCGACCCGCGCCGCATCGATCTGGTGAGGAGCCCCCACATCGAGGCCGACCATCACCTCGCGCTGAAACCGGGAACGAACGTCGCCGTCCTGACCGCCATGGCGCATGTCGTCGTCACCGAAGGGCTGGTCGACGAGGCTTTCGTCGCCGCGCGCTGCGACAAGGACAATTTCGAATCCTGGGCGCGCTTCGTCGCCGAGGAGCGCCATTCGCCCGAAGCGACGGCCGCGGCGACCGGCATCGACGCCAATGAGCTGCGCGTGGCCGCCCGGCTCTATGCCACCGGCGGCAATGCCGCGATATACTACGGCCTCGGCGTCACCGAACACGCTCAGGGGTCGACCGCGGTGATGGCGATCGCCAATCTCGCCATGGCGACCGGCAACATCGGACGGGAAGGGGTCGGGGTGAACCCGCTCCGCGGCCAGAACAACGTGCAGGGGTCGTGCGACATGGGGTCGTTCCCGCACGAGTACTCCGGCTACCGCCACGTCTCCGACGATGCGACCAGGGAAGTGTTCGAGCGCCTCTGGGGCGTCAAGCTCAGCGACGAGCCGGGCTTGCGCATTCCGAACATGATGGACGAGGCGGTCGACGGCGCGTTCAAAGGCCTCTACCTGCAGGGCGAGGACATCGCCCAGTCGGATCCGGACACTAAGCACATCGTCGCCGGACTCCGCGCGATGGAATGCGTCGTCGTGCAGGACCTGTTCCTCAACGAGTCGGCGCGCTACGCCCATGTCTTCCTGCCCGGCTCGTCCTTCCTGGAGAAGGATGGCACCTTCACCAACGCCGAGCGGCGCATCAACCGGGTGCGCAAGGCGATCGAGCCGCTCGCCGGCAAGGCCGATTGGGAAACGACGATCGGGCTCGCCGAGGCGATGGGCGTGCCGATGACCTACGGTCATCCGAGCGAGATCATGGACGAGATCGCGCTGACGACGCCGACATTCCATGGCGTGTCCTACGCCCGGCTCGACGAGCTCGGCTCGATCCAGTGGCCCTGCAACTCGGAGGCGCCCACGGGCACGCCGGTCATGCATGTCGACCGGTTCGTGCGCGGCAAGGGTCGATTCATGCTGACGGAGTATGTGCCTACCGAGGAGCGCGTCGGCCCGCGCTTCCCGCTGATCCTGACCACCGGGCGCATCCTGTCGCAGTACAATGTCGGGGCTCAGACGCGGCGCACCGCCAACATGCTCTGGCACGAAGAGGATGTCCTGGAAATCCACCCGTTCGACGCCGAGCAGCGCGGGGTCGTCGACGGCGATCTTGTCGCGATGCAGAGCCGTTCCGGCGAGGTCGCGCTGCGCGCCCGGGTCAGCGAGCGCATGCAGCCGGGCGTCGTCTATACGACCTTCCACCACGCGGTCACCGGCGCCAACGTCGTGACCACCGAGAATTCCGACTGGGCGACCAATTGTCCGGAATACAAGGTGACCGCGGTGCAGGTCCGGCGCACCAACCATCTTTCGGACTGGCAGGTCCACGATATGGAAGAGGGTTTCAGCCTGCGCCGCATCGCGAGGGCGCGGGCCGATGCCGCTGAATGAAGGCGCAGCCTCGATCGAGGTCGAGGCGCGCGATTTCTCCTATGATTCCGGGATCGCCAGGCAGGCGTTCACGCGCCCGGTGGCCGTCGAGGCGCCGGTCGAGGTCGTCATCGGCGGCGCGCCCTTCGCCGTGATGATGGCGACGCCGCGCGATCTCGAGGATTTCGCCCACGGATTTCTGTTGACCGAGGGCGTCGCCGGCGGCCCCGACGACATTCGCGGGATCGAGATCGAGGAGGCCGGCGACGGCTGGCGCGTGAGCGTGACGCTCACCGGCGAGAAGCTGCAGGCGCATCTCGCGCGCAAGCGGGCCATCGGCGGGCGCACCGGCTGCGGGCTCTGCGGCGTCGAGGATCTGTCGCAGATGCCCTCGCCGCAGCGCCCGGTGGACCGCCGGCCGCCGATCGAGCCTTCCGCGATCGGCTCGGCGCTCTCGGCGCTCGAGAAGCGGCAGCCGCTCAACGCGCTGACCCGCGCGGCGCACGCCGCCGCGTGGTGCGCTCGCGACGGGCGGATTGTGCTGGTCCGCGAAGACGTCGGCCGCCATAATGCGCTCGACAAGGCGATCGGGGCGCTGAGACGCGCCGGCGTCGCGGCGGACAGCGGGTTCTTCGTCATCACCAGCCGCTGCTCGTTCGAGATGGTTGCGAAGGCGGCGATCTTCGGCGCGGGTACGCTGGTCTCGGTCTCCGCGCCCACCTCGCTCGCGCTTTCGCGCGCGCACGACTACGGCGTCTCGTTGATCGCCGTCGCCCGGGCCGACAAGGCGCTGAGCTTCGTGAGGAATCCGGACGAGCGAAGCGGAGGTTTGGCGGCGTGACGACGGACAGGATCGACAAACTCGTGCGCATGGCGAATATGATCGGCGACTTTTACGCCGCCATGCCCGAGAACGAGGCGACGGAGGGCGTCGTCAGGCATCTCAAGCGCTACTGGACGCCGAAGATGATCCGCGAAATCGTCGCCTACGCGGAAGCCGGGCGCGCCGGTCTCAACCCGACCGCGGCGCGCGGCGTCGACGCGCTGAAGAGCGCCGCTCACACCTGACGCCGTTTTCCCGTGCCACGCTGGCGACCGCCCGACCTCAAGCGGCTGCTCGTCGGCCAGCACATCGTCAACGGCGCCAGCGTCGGCGTCGGGGTCATCTCGGTCGCCCTCGCCGCCACCGCGATCCTCGGCTTCGTCGCCGGGCAGCCGGCGACGCTGGGCGCGATTTCCGCCAGCATCTCCGACCTTCCCGCGCCCTGGCGACAGAAGGCGCGCACGATGGGCTTCGGTTTCGCCCTGGCGCTCATCGCGACGACCGCAACCCAGCTCGCCCTGCCCTGGCCGCCGGCGGCGCTCCTGACGATCGGGGCGATCGCCTTCGCCGGCGGGATGATCACCGGGATGGGACGCTGGGCGATCGCCGTCGGCATGCAGGCGATAATCCCGATGGTGTTCGTGCTCGGGTTCCCGAGGGAAACGTTCGCGACCGCGATGCGGATCGAGGCGGTGTTCGCCGCCGGCGGCCTCGCCTACATCGCCTTCGCGCTCCTCGCCACCGTGGTCACCGACGCGAGCGCCCGACGTCTGGTCGCGACGGAATCGATCCGAGAATTGTCCACCTATCTGCGCGCGGTCGCCGCGATCTTCGATCCCAAGGCGGATCTCGAGGCGGCCTATGGCGCGGCGATCCGCCAGCAGGCGGCGCTGGCGGAACAATTGCAATCGGCCCGCTCGCTGTTGCTCGACCGAGCGCGGCCTGGCGAAAGCCTTCGCCTCGCCGCCACGATCGGCATTCTGCTCGACGCTTTCGACGCGCTGGTCGCGGCGCAATGCGACGTCGCGCTGATCCGCGAAACGCCGGCGGCAGCTTCCCTGCTGAAGCACACCCGGGCGGCGCTGCGCGTAGGCGCGCTCGATCTCGATCATTTGAGCTTGGAAATCCTGACAACGGACAGGCCGACACTGCCTCCGGACCATCAGCTCGCCATCGACGCCCTGGAACGCGAGGCGGCGAAGCTCGATCAAGGCGCCGCGGACCGACGGGCCGTGGCCGCGCTGGTCGCCTCCACGCGCCGCCTGATCATCGCCCTCGGCCATATCCGCCGGCTGGAGAAAGCGCTCTCGGACGAGAAGACGGCCGAAAAGGCGATTGGCGGCGTTGACCTCGCGGCCTTCATTCCGCGGCGGTCATACTCCTTCGCCGCGCTTGTGCCGCATTTTACCTTGGCTTCGCCCGTGCTGCGCTATTCCCTGCGGCTCGCGCTGGCGATGATGGCGGGAGCGATCGTCGCCCAATTCCTCGGCGACGCCGCGCACGGCAACTGGGTCCTGCTGACGATCTCGGTGATCATGCGCGCGAATTACGGGCTGACCAGGCAGCGGCGGGACGACCGGGTCGTCGGCACCTTGATCGGCTGCGTCCTGGCCGCCGGTGCGGTCGCCTGGCTGCCGGCGGGCGCTCTGGTTGCGGCGCAGGGACTGTCGCTCGCCGTCACCCACAGTTTTGTCCGGCTGAACTACATGCTCGCCTCGGCCGGCGCCTCGGTGACCGCGCTGGTGTCGCTGCATCTCGTCGAGCCTGCGGCGCCCGCCCCCGTCCTGGCGCGCCTCGCCGACACCCTGATCGGGGCGGCGATCGCTCACCTCTTCAGCTACATCTGGCCGCACTGGGAGTTTTCGGAGGCGCCGGGCATCGCCACCCGCCTCGAGGCGCGGCTCGCCGCCTTCGCCGACGTCGCGCTGAGGCCCGACGCCTCCCCGCAGGAATACCGGCTGGCGCGCAAGAACATGATCGAAGCGCTGGCGGCGCTCTCGGACTCGGCTGGCCGGATGAGCATCGAGCCGACCGGGACCAGGAAGGGACTCGACGAAATGGCGGCGCTGCTGATGGCCGCGCATGGGCTTGTGGCTGAGCTTTCGGCGGCTCGGCTCGACTCGGCCGCCCCGGGGGCGAGCGCGGCTGACGAAGCGGCGCGCGCGTGGCTTCAGGGCCGCCTCGCGGCAAAGTCCGGCGCCGGAGACGCGAGCCCGCCTTCCGGGCCGCTCGCTCTCGCCGCCGTCGCCGTGATCGACGCGGCCGAGCGCTATCGGCGAGCGGCGGAGATCGAGCCGGACGACGCGTAGAGGCGCCGATTTTTGCGGGCCCAATTGCGAGGGCGCCGAGCGCCCGACGCCGAACGCCGCCGCATAAAAAAGCCAAGCTCGCATGTCAGAAGAAATAGCTTCGAGCGCCTCCCGTCGAGGAACACGATCGGACGCGAGGACGTTCAGACGTGGGCTGGGTTTTCAAGGCGGAGGAGGAACCTATGGCTAACGTCGAGTTACGATACGCGTCTGGACCGTCCGCGCGCTACCTGGATGTCTCGCCGATGATTTCGGCGCTTCGCTTCCAGCCGGACGACTTCGAGTTGAAGCACGGCTGGCTGCATCACGTGCCGAGCCGTCACCGTTTTCATTTCGACAAGATGGGACGAGTGACGATCGATGCGCTCTGCGGCTGCGCGAGCCTCTCGGTCAAGCCCGAGCAAACCGACGAGCTGGCGTCGATGTTCAAGACCTGGCGCAGCGAGTACTGGGTGCCGATGGAGACGAACCGCGAGTTCGCTTCGCATTTCAAGAAGCCCAACGCCTGGGTGCGGCTCTTCCGTGACATGCGGATGGCCTTCCGGCGGTTCCTCCGCCGCGAAGCTCCGACCAGCGTTCCGGTCGACGAAATGGCTGCCGCGCGCGCCACGCCGGCGGAGTAGACAAAAGACACCAAGCGTATCTACGGCCGTGCTGCTCGCCGCTCCACCGAGAGCGGCGCGGCCCTTTGTCGTCTTTTCCTTCCGCTTCCTCCCGCCGTCATCCACCGACGAGGTTTTCCATGAAAGCCGTCGTGTTTCACGGTCTCGGCGATATCCGGCTCGAAGACGTTCCGGCGCCGCAGATCAAAGAGCCGACCGACGCGATCGTCCGCCTGACGTCGTCGGCGATCTGCGGCACCGACCTTCACTTCGTTCGCGGCACGTTCAGCGGCGTGAAGCCCGGACGGGTTCTCGGCCACGAGGGGGTCGGGGTGGTCGAATCGATCGGGCCGATGGTGCGCAACGTCGCCGTCGGCGAGCGCGTCATCATTCCCTCGACGATCGGCTGCGGTTATTGCAGCTACTGCCGCGAGGGCTATTTCGCCCAATGCGACAACGCCAACCCCGGCGGAAAGCGAGCGGGGACCGCTTTCTTCGGCGGCCCCGAGGCGGCGGGCGGCTACGACGGCCTTCAGGCGGAGAAGGCGCGCGTGCCTTGGGCAAACGTCAACCTGGTCCGCATTCCGGACGAGATCACCGACGATCAGGCGATCCTGATGAGCGACATCTTTCCGACCGGCTGGTTCGGCGCGGATCTCGCCGACATCGAGGAGGGTCACACGGTCGCGGTGTTCGGCTGCGGCCCGGTCGGCCAATTCGCGATCGCCTCGGCCGCGGCGATGGGCGCCGCCCGGGTCATCGCCGTCGACCGCGTCGACGACAGGCTCGCCATGGCGCGCCGACAAGGGGCGGAAGTGATCAACTTCGAGCGCGAGGATCCGGTCCAGACGATCCTCGACCTCACTGGCGGCGTCGGCGTGGACCGCGCGATCGACGCGGTCGGCGTCGACGCGCAGCACGCCCACGAGGGGCCTGGCTCCAGCCGCGATTCCAGCCGTCAGGGCGAGGCGGACCGGAAGTCGGCGGCGCCCCAGGCGAATACGCGGGGCCAGCAGTGGGTCGCCGGCGACGCGCCGGCGCAGGCGCTCGAATGGGCGGTCGAAGCGCTGTGCAAGGCCGGCCAGCTCTCGATCATCGGCGTCTACCCGCCGACCGACCGGGTCTTTCCGATCGGCAAGGCGATGAACAAGAACTTGACCGTCAAGATGGGCAACTGCAACCACCGGCGCTACTACAAGACGCTCATCGACCTCGTCCTGTCGGGCGCGATCGACCCGGTGAAAATCCTCACCAAGGTCGAGCCGATGCAGTCCGCCATCGAGGCCTATGAAGCGTTCGACCGCCGCGAGCCCGGCTGGATCAAGGTCGAGCTGAAGCCGAAGGCGGCGTAAGACGGCAGCGTTGGAGGCTTGGCTCGTCTTCTGGCGCCCGCCGTGCGCCGTTTGGCGCGCAGCTAACGATTTGAAACCTTTAAGTGTGAAATTCTGTCGCGGCGCATTCCCAATTCAACTATCCTTCGATATGTATTACAGCTGAGGACGACCCTGAGGGGTCCTCCTCTCTCTGGCGGGGCGCTGAACAGCGCCGGGAGAGGGTTGCGGCCACGGGCAAGCCGCAGGCCTCATACGATCCCGGACGACGAGCCCGCGACGGCCGGACGCTCCTTCGCCTTGTGCTCCCGATAGTTCGAGGTCCGGTAGGCGGCGATCGGATCGATCGCGCCGCCGCCGCGCCGCCGCGCCTCGGCCAGGATCGGCGAGACGTCGGTCAGGAACCCTGCCTTGAAGATGCGGAGCGCCGCCATGACGTCGTTGCCGTTCTCAGCCGCCTCGAGGGCCGGCCTGTCGACCAGCAGGGCCTGGACGTAGGCCCGCTGCACCTCCATCGCCGAGACCATCAGGCTCTCGATCGGGTCGGTGACGTTGTGCGACTGATCGAGCATGTAGGCGGGATCGAAGTTTTGCGCGCCGCGCTCGGCGGCGTCCACCAGCTCGTTGAAAACCCGGTAGAGGCGGAACGGGTCGATCGAGCCGGCGTCGAGGTCGTCGTCGCCGTATTTCGAATCGTTGAAATGGAAGCCGGCGAGCTTTCCGGCGCGGATGAGGCGCGCGACGATCTGCTCGATGTTGACGTTCGGCGCGTGGTGCCCAAGGTCGACCAGGCAAAAGGCCTTCGGACCGAGCGCCTCGGCGGCCATCAGGCTCGAGCCCCAGTCCCCAATGACGGTCGAATAGAAGGCCGGCTCGTAGAGCTTGTGCTCGAGGAACACCCGCCAGTCGGCCGGCAGATGCCGGTAGATCGCGCCCATGGACTCGAGATACCAGTCGAAGACGCGGGCGAGGTTCGACTGCCCCGGGAAGTTCGAGCCATCGGCGATCCAGACCGTCAGCGCCTTCGACCCGAGTTTTTGGCCGATCTCGATGCATTCGAGGTTGTGCGCCACCGCCTGGTCGCGCACCGCCTTGTCGCTGTGGGTGAGCGAGCCGAACTTGTAGGAGAGTTTTTGGCCGGGCTGGTCCTGGAAGGTGTTCGAGTTGACGGCGTCGAAGCCCAGGCCGAGCGCCTTCGCCCGCTCGGCGAGCTCGCCGATAATCGCCGACCTTGTCCCACGGGAAGTGGGGCGAGCAGGCCGGGGTGGCGCGGGTCAGCTGATGGATCGTCGCGCAGTCCTCGAGCTTGTCGAAGACGCCGCGCGGCTCGCCCGGGCCGGGGAAGCGCGCGAAGCGCGTGCCGCCCGTGCCGACGCCCCAGGTCGGAACGGCGACGGCGAAGGCGGCCGCCTTGGCGGTGACCGCCTCGATGTCGACGCCGCGGCGCTCGAGCCGCCGGCCGAGCGCGGCAAAATCCTCGTCCTGCGCATGGGCGAGCTTGGCGTTCTCCTTGGCGATCAGGTCGCCGGGAATGCGATAGGCCATGGGTTCCTCCTCCGGCCGGTCTAGAACAGGTCCCGGTCGATTGGAACCCTCATCGATCGGCGGACCGGGGTTCTACGCGCGGCGACGCGCAGTTGCTGAGGGCTTTCCCCGTCGGTCGCGCGCTCGGACTTGAACGGTCGGCGGGCCCGAGCGCAGCGGACAAGGGCGGTTCTCCATCACAATCGGTGGACCGCACGGATGGCGCTGGGTTCTCCTCATCGGAGCGCCCGGTCGGACTCGCCGCTAGACT
>CAWGKV010000010.1:0-125211 GCA_963823165.1 uncultured Alphaproteobacteria bacterium
TCGTGACGGTCGAGGCCTATGAGGCGGCCGGCGGCACGTTGGCGACGCAGGACCTGTTCGTCGACGAGACGATGCTGACCGACCCCGATCTCCTGGAGCGGCTGAAAAACGAGAAGCTCGCGCGATGCGCCGATGCAATCCGCCGCGAGGAGGGCTGGGGCGTGCTGGTCGACCCCGATTTGGCCCCCGGTCTGCTTTGAAAAATCCGACTTCCTCGCAGAGGAAATCGAAAGGCTCAAGGAGATCGGCGACCGCCTCGGCGCTGAAGGGCTCGATTGGTCGACGTGGCAACGCCTCGTCGACGAGCGCGCCGGAATTAAGAGGCTCGCGGCGCTCCGCGCCGTGAGCCGTCCGAGCGTCATCGGTACGGCTTCGCCGTCATGCTCGACGACGACGGCCTGTTCGTCGTCCGCGCCCTTATCCTCCCCCAGAGGGAGAACCAGACCGACTTTCCGGCGGCAAGCGATCAGAGTCCCCTCGCCGCCGCCGAGGCCGGCGCGCCTCCCCTCGCCGGCTCCCCGTCCGCCGCTTCGACACTGGCGGCGGACGGGACCATTTCCGCTGAAGAGCACGACTGGGGCGACGCCTCGGCCTCTCCGACGCCGCCTTCGCCGCGGCGGCGGCGCATGCTGCCGGAGCCCGCATTCCGAGCCCGCCGAGGGACGACGACCACGCCCCCCTGCCGGTCGCCTCCCGCCGCATTTGCGAGATCGCCGAAACCAAAACGATCTCCGACGTGATCGCTGGCGATCTGCGCTTCGCCAAGGAGGCCCACGTCGCCGCTTGCGCCCGTCCGGGGCCGCACACCAGTCCGGTCGGCATCGTGCGCGACCACGGGCCCTGGAACTGCAAAAACCCCCTCCTGCTCGCGATCGCCGGGGCGGCCACCTATCGCGAGCGCCTCGCTCTGGCGGCCGCCGCAAGCGACGCCGAACTCGACTTCGCCTTTTGCGCGACCGTGGCCATGGCCGGCGACCTGCGCGACAGCACGCGCAGGGACGACAAGGCGGCGCTGAGAGAGAGGGCGGAGCAGCGCCGTCGCCGCCCCGCCCATCGGGCCGACGATGATTGCCCGCCGGCCGAAAACTTCGACTATTTGGGGTTCTTCCGCGCGCTAACGGCAAACTGGCGCTGCGCGCCCCGACGTGGGCGGGGTCGCAATGGAGACCAGCAATTCCTGGCGCGATCACGACGGCCTGGCCCACGAGGCCGCGATCGTCGCGCGCGCGAAGCGTTGGCTGCCCGAGTTCCTGCGGGGGGCGCCGCCCGTCGAGTTCAAGGTCACCCATCGCAGTTTCGACGAAATGAGAGAGCCGGAATGACCTCGCTTTACCTGGACGATGAGGGGATATGACCCCGCTTTACCTGGACGACGAGGGGATTCGTGAAGCTGTCGCCCCGCATCTTTCCCGCTCGGCCTTCGCCCGGCTCCTGCCCCAGCCGAGGCGCGCGGCTTCCCCAAACGCAACCGCCTCTTCCAGGGGCGCTGCTGGGAAAAGGTGAGAAGCTGGGTGGCAACGCGCGAGGGCCTCGGCAGGCCGGGCGAAAGATCAACCGGGCGCTGCGGCGCCGGATGGGGAGGAGGACTTGGGACCATGACGCGAAGACGGAGCACGACGCCGGGCCTCGAGGCCAGCAAGCGCAAGGGCGGCCCGATCGGCTGTACTGGCGCGCCAAAAACCTGTCGAGGAAGGCCAAGGGCTACCCCGAGCCCTCGATCCTTTTACCCGACGACGCCACGACCGAGGAAATTGAAGCGCTTTGCGAGACTTACACGGCGCGGCTCGAGGCCTGGCTCGAGTATGGCGAAGCGCCGCGCTTCCACTACGACGGAACGGTCGCCGGCCTCTGCGACGCCTACGAGCGCCACCCCGAGAGCCCGATTCACTCCGTGCGCCGGGCAACCGCGCTCGGCTACGGCGACAGCCTTAAAGTGATCCGCGCGACCGTCGGCGCCCGCGCGGTCGCAAAGCTGACCCCGATCGACGTCAAGGCGTGGTACCGCAATGGCGGGGCGCCCAAGAAGCCGGGCGCGGCGAGCGGATCAAGCGCGCCCACGACGCGGTCGCCGTCCTGAAGATGGTGGTCAATTTCGGCTGCGCGCTCGGCTTCTCCGAATGCTGTGCGTTCTCGGCGGGTCTGTCCAAGCTGCGCTTCGAAAAGTCGCCGCCGCGCGAATCGGCGATGACGGTCGAGCACGCCAAGGCCTTCATCGCCACGGCGCTTAAGCGCGGCGACTTGCGCGGCCTGTCCATGGCGATCGGCGTCGCCACCCAGTTCGAGACCATGCTGCGGCAGAAGGACGTGATCGGCGAGTGGCTGCCCGGCGAAGGGACCGGCCGCGAGGCGTGGACCGGCTCCTACACCTGGGAGAACATTCCGGGCGGGATCTTCCGCCTCAAGACCTCCAAGACCGGCGCGAAGATCGCCCACGACCTGACCCGCCTCGAGCTCTTGTGGCCGCTCCTCCAAGCGGTCCCGCAGCACGAGCGGACCGGCGCGATCGTCAAGGCCTACGGCGAGCCGATCCGGGTCCGCTCCTACCGCAAGTGGTACCGCGAGATCGCCGACCAGGCGGGGATTCCGCGTACGGTCTGGAACATGGACGCGCGCGCCGGCGCGGTCACCGAGGCGCTCGAGGCGGGGGCCGACCGGGGAGAGGTTCAGCGCGCCGCGACCCACGCCACCCCGGCGATGACCGCCCGCTACGACCGCAAGGTCGAGGCGGCCCCCGCCGCCGTCGCGGCGGCGCGGCAGAAGGCGAGGAGGGAGAAGTGAGAAGGGCCGCCCGGGGCCGCCCGCGTCCGCCAGTCGCGAGGCTCCGAAAACAACCCCGGAACAGCCCCCGAACTGCAAACGGGAACATGTATCCCCACGCGTCCCCACGGCGCTCAACGAATTCAACAACTTAATGGTCGGGGCAGCAGGATTCGAACCTGCGACCTGAAGTACCCAAAACTTCCGCGCTACCGGGCTGCGCTATACCCCGATTTTGCTCGCGTGGCTAACATGAGCGCGCTCCGCGAACAAGAGGGAGCGCGCCCCAAAAACCGTGGGCCTCTCCCGCTTCGCGGGCGAGGGGATTTCCTCACTTCTCCGGCAGGGCGAGGCGGATGTGGAGCTCGCGCAGCTGCCGCGGCGTCACCGGGGCCGGCGCGCCCATCATCAGGTCTTCGGCCCGCTGGTTCATCGGGAAGAGAACCACCTCGCGGAGATTCTCCTCGCCGGCGAGCAGCATGACGATGCGGTCGACGCCCGGCGCGATGCCGCCGTGCGGCGGCGCGCCGCACTGGAAGGCGCGGTACATGCTGCCGAATTTCTCCAGCAGCACCTCCTCGCCATAGCCCGCGATCTCGAAGGCCTTCACCATGATGTCGGGGCCCCCTCTCCCCTTGCGGGAGAGGACGGCGCGGCGAAGCCGCGCCAGGTGAGGGGACGGGCAAACGATGACCCTCTCGGGCATCCCTCAACGGCCGCCGCTCGGCGTTCTTAACCCTCACCTGGCGCTTCGCGCCGTCCTCTCCCGCTTCGCGGGCGAGGGGATTTCCTCACTTCTCCGGCAGGGCGAGGCGGATGTGGAGCTCGCGCAGCTGCCGCGGCGTCACCGGGGCCGGCGCGCCCATCATCAGGTCTTCCGCCCGCTGGTTCATCGGGAAGAGAACCACCTCGCGGAGATTCTCCTCGCCGGCGAGCAGCATGACGATGCGGTCGACGCCCGGCGCGATGCCGCCGTGCGGCGGCGCGCCGCACTGGAAGGCGCGGTACATGCTGCCGAATTTCTCCAGCAGCACCTCCTCGCCATAGCCCGCGATCTCGAAGGCCTTCACCATGATGTCGGGCCGGTAGTTGCGGATCGCCCCCGACGACAGTTCGACGCCGTTGCACACGATGTCGTACTGGAACGCCTTGATGGTCGCTGTGGGAGAAGTCGATCCTCTTCTCCTCCTGCGCCCCCTCTCCCCTTGCGGGAGAGGACGGCGCGGCGAAGCCGCGCCAGGTGAGGGGACGGGCAAACGATGACCCTTTCGGGCATCGCTCAACGGCCGCCGCTCGGCGTTCTTAACCCTCACCTGGCGCTTCGCGCCATCCTCTCCCGCTTCGCGAGCGAGGGGATTTCCTCACTTCTCCGGAAGGGCGAGGCGGATGTGGAGCTCGCGCAGCTGGCGCGGCGTCACCGGGGCCGGGGCGCCCATCATCAGGTCTTCGGCGCGCTGGTTCATCGGGAACAGCACCACCTCGCGAAGATTCTCCTCGCCCGCGAGCAGCATGACGATGCGGTCGACGCCCGGCGCGATGCCGCCGTGCGGCGGCGCGCCGCATTGGAAGGCGCGGTACATGCCGCCGAACTTCTCCAGCAGCACCTCTTCGCCGTAGCCCGCGATCTCGAACGCCTTCACCATGATGTCGGGCCGATGGTTGCGGATCGCCCCCGACGACAATTCGACGCCGTTGCACACGATGTCGTACTGGAAGGCCTTGATGGTGAGCGGGTCCTGGCTCTCGAGCGCCTCGAGCCCGCCCTGCGGCATCGAAAAGGGGTTGTGCGAGAAGTCGATCCTCTTCTCCTCCTCGTTCCACTCGTACATCGGGAAGTCGACGATCCAGCAGAACTCGAAGACGTCCTTTTTGCTGACGCCAAGGTCGTTGCCGATGCGGATGCGCGCCGCGCCGGCGAGCTTGGCCGCCTTGTCCGCCTTGTCGCAGGCGAAGAACACCGCGTCGCCGGGCATGAGTTTCGCCTTCTCGACCAGCGCCATCTGCGCCTCCGGCGACAGGAATTTGGCGATCGGCCCCCTGCCCGCCATCGTCTCCCCCCCGCCCTCGAAAATGATGTAGCCGAGGCCCGGCGCGCCCTCGCCCTTCGCCCAGTCGTTGAGCTTGTCGAAGAACGAGCGGGGCTGCTTCGCCGCCCCGGGCGCGGGGATCGCCCGCACCACCCCGCCCGCCTTGATCACCTGCTTGAAGGCGTTGAAGGTCACGTCGTCGCGCTCGAACACCTCCGTCACGTCGGCGATCTTGATCGGATTGCGCAGATCCGGCTTGTCGACGCCGTATTCGAGCATCGCCTGGGCGTAGGGGATCAGCGGGAATTTTTGCGTCACCGGCTTGCCGCCGGAAAACTCCTCGAACACGCCGCGCAGCACCGGCTCGACCGCGGCGAACACGTCCTCCTGGGTGACGAAACTCATCTCGATGTCGAGCTGGTAGAATTCTCCGGGCGACCGGTCGGCGCGCGCGTCCTCGTCGCGAAAACAGGGGGCGATCTGGAAATAGCGGTCGAAGCCCGCCACCATGACGAGCTGCTTGAACTGCTGCGGGGCCTGCGGCAGCGCGTAGAATTTTCCCGGATGCAGGCGCGACGGCACGAGGAAGTCGCGGGCGCCCTCGGGGCTCGAGGCGGTGAGAATCGGCGTCTGGAACTCGAAGAACCCACCCGCCTTCATGTGGGAGCGAAGCGAGTCAACGACTTGGCCGCGCAGCATGATGTTTTTGTGCAGCTTCTCGCGGCGCAGGTCGAGGAAGCGATACTTCAACCTGATCTCTTCCGGGTACGGCTGGTCGCTGAACACCGGCATCGGCAGGTCGCCGGCCGGCCCCAAAACCTCGATCTCGCGCACATAGACCTCAATGAGGCCCGTCGCCATCTCGGGGTTCTCGGTGCCGGGAGGACGCTTGCGCACCGTCCCGTCGACCCGGACGACGAATTCCGAGCGCAGCTTCTCGGCCTGCCGGAAGGCGGGCGAATCCGGATCGACCACGCATTGGGTGATCCCGTAATGGTCGCGCAGATCGATGAACAATACGCCGCCGTGGTCGCGGATGCGGTGGCACCAGCCGGACAGGCGGACCGCTTCGCCGTCCTGGCCGAGGCCGAGGCCGCCGCAGGTGTGCGTGCGATAGCGATGCATGTTCAAGTCCGCCATTTGCTTCAAGAGTTTTCGCAGGAGGCGCTGCCTAGCGGAAAAAGCCGGGCGGGGGAAGACGCAGCGATGCAAGGCTCTGAGTGTCAGCGTCTCCGATCAACCCGGCACAGTTCAGCGAATCCATTTACGGCAAGCGCGCGGTCGAGTAGGCTTTCGGCAATCCTCCGGCGACAGCCATGACCGCTTCGTGTGCCGCTCCGGCACACAACGGGTGCTGATCGATCCATTTTGAAGGCAGCGAGGCCGTCTTCCCATGCAAGACCTGTTTTCTCTCGAAGGGCGCGTCGCGCTGGTCACCGGCGGCTCGCGCGGCATCGGCGAGATGATCGCGGAGGGTTTTGTCAGAGCGGGCGCAAAAGTCTACATTTCCGCCCGCAAGGCTTCCGCCTGCGACGAGACGGCCAGGCGTCTCTCGGCGTTCGGTGAATGCGTCGCGATTCCGGCCGACGCATCGGGCGCCTCGGGCGCGCAAAACCTCGCCAGTCTCTACCTCGCGAGGGAGAGCAGGCTCGACATTCTCGTCAACAACGCGGGCGCCGCCTGGGGGGCGGAAATGGAAGGCTTTCCCGAGAGCGGTTGGGACAAGGTGATGGACCTCAATGTGAAGGCTCCGTTCTTCCTCGTCCAGGCGCTGCTCGGCGCGCTACGCGCCTCCGCCAGCCCGGCGCGACCGGCCAAGGTGATCAACATCGCCTCGATCGACGGACTGTCGGTGAACATGCAGCCGACCTACTCGTACGCCGCCTCGAAGGCCGGGCTGATCCACCTGACCAAGCGCCTCGCGCTCGAACTGGCGCCGCAACACATCGTCGTTTCCGCGATCGCGCCGGGCGCCTTCGCCTCCACCATGAACAAGGTCGCCCGCGATCACGGCGACGCCTTGGCCAGGGGTATCCCCGCCCGCCGGATCGGGACGCCCGAGGACATGGCGGGCGCAGCGATCTTTCTCGCCTCGCGCGCCGGCGATTATGTCGTCGGCGATGCATTGGCCGTCGACGGCGGCGTCGCCTGGACGCGGCAGGGGCTGGGGTGGTCGGAAAACGCCTGACGCCCCAGTGGCTTAGCCGCCGCAGCGGGCGCGCAGGCTGCGCCTGACAAGGCAACCGGTTGAAAAGGAATTGTTTTAACTATGTTCTATCTTTGTTCCGCGCGTTCCGAAGGCGTGTATCACCAGTGGAGGAAGATTCCGCCCAGAGAGTTGTCGATTGATCTGGTAGCTGACGAGCAGTCTGGCTGGGCGACTGGCCGGGCTGAAGCCTCGTGACAAAGGCCGCCTTTGGGCGGTTGAGCGATCCAGCGGGCCGTAACGTGAGTAAAGCCTGAGCAGGCCTCGAAAGTGAAGATATGGATGCCGACCCGCCGGAACAACGGGGAAGGCCGGGTGGACGGGGAAGCAATCGACAGACGCACCCGTTCGATCCATCGGGGTAATGGGAACGGCACGTTGGAAGGGTGATGCGGGTAATCGGGGGAGACCCGCGCGGTCGGAGGTCGCGGCTTCGACGCTGTGTGTTGGCAGCGGACCGTGCGGGAGTCGGACAGGGCCGTACGACCTGTGAGGCCGGGTAATTCCGGCGGAGGAAAGGGCCCTGACTTCTGATGCGCTTTCGAAGACGGCGAGGAGGGGGTGATTGGCGATGAGTCTTGAAACGCCCGACAAGATCAGGAGCCTTCAGAGAAAGCTCTATTGCAAGGCGAAGGCGGAGCCCGCCTTCCGCTTCTACATCCTCTACGACAAGATCTGCCGCGAGGACATTCTGGCCCACGCCTTTGCGCTGGCCTGCGCCAATGCGGGCGCGCCGGGGGTGGACGGGGTGACCTTCGAGCAGATTGACGCGTCGGGCGTGGAGGCGTGGCTGGCGGGCTTGCGCGAGGAACTCGTGTCGAAGACGTATCGGGCCGATCCGGTGCGGCGGGCGACGATCCCGAAGCCGGGGGGCGGCGAACGCCCCCTCGGCATCCCGACGATCCGGGATCGGGTGGTTCAGACCGCCGTCAAGATCGTGCTGGAGCCGATCTTCGAGGCGGACTTCGAGGACAACGCCTATGGCTATCGCCCGCGTCGCAGCGCGGTCGATGCGGTCAAGGAAACGCACCGGCTGATCCGCCGGGGCTACACCGACGTCGTAGACGCTGATCTGTCGAAATACTTCGACACGATCCCGCATGCGGACCTCCTCAAATCGGTGGCCCGCCGCGTCGTCGACCGGCATGTGCTGCATCTGATCAAGATGTGGTTGCAGGCCCCGGTCGAGGAACGGGACGGCGACGGGACGCGGCGGATGAGCGGCGGCAAGACCAGCAAGCGCGGCACGCCTCAGGGCGGGGTCGCGAGCCCCTTGCTCGCCAACATCTACATGAACCGCTTCCTGAAGCATTGGCGTCTCACCGGACGCGGCGAAGCGTTCCGGGCTCACGTCGTCGCGTACGCCGACGACTTCGTCATCCTCAGCCGCGGCTGCGCGCAGGAGGCCTTGACGTGGACGAAGGCGGCGATGACGAAGCTCGGGCTGACGCTCAACGAGGCGAAAACCTCGGTGAGGGACGCCCGGAACGAGCGCTTCGATTTCCTCGGCTACACATTCGGCCCGCACCGCGACTGGAAAGACGGCCATTGGTATCCGGGCGCAAGCCCGTCCAAGAAGAGCGTTCTGCGGATCAAGGCCAAGATCGGCGATCTCCTGAGACCCGGCGAGAAAGGGCCATGGCCCGAGGTGCGCGCTCGACTGAACCGGCTTCTGACCGGTTGGTCGGCGTATTTCGGCTATGGCTCGCGCTTGCTGGCGTATCGGGCCGTCGATCATCACGTCCATGACCGCGTCCGGCACTTCCTCGCTCGACGGCACAAGGAGCCAGGGCGCGGCGTCCGACGGTTCCCTTACACGAAAGTGTTCGGGGACCTCGGCGTGCAGCGTCTCTACCGCGTGCAAATTGGACCGCCGCCGTGTGCCTTACGATGAAATCAGTCGGAAAGCCGGATGCCTTAATCGGGCACGTCCGGTTTGATGAGCGGGGAAGGGAAACGGGGCGACGCCGCAAGGCCCAAGCAACCGCGCCCTTCCTCAACTCTACTGACAGATCGAAGAAGATCGCTATAATTTACATTGGTGGTCGCTTTCGGGAGGAGGGCGAGCCTCCGAGCCTGCGGCGCGATCGGCCCCGGTGAGACTGCGTATGGCCGACGAAACCAAATCCCCAACGACGCGCCCTCAAGGGCGAGCCGCGGAGGAGGCGCGAGGCGGAAGGCGGGCTATTCGACCCAGCCTGTACAAAATCCTGCGCCGCCGGTCGCTAGGCTCCTCCGCCTACGACGAAGCCGCCGAGGGCGAAACAGCGACAAATTTTCGCACCCAACGTCTTGAAATCATTCGCGGTGCGCCAGACGGCGCACGGGGAGCGGCGGACAGAGCGGGCGGCGAAACAGCGACAGATTTTCACACTCAATACCTTGAAATCGTTCGCGTCATGCCAGACAGCGCACGGCGAGCGGAGCGCGTGGCGAATGAGCGCGCGGCCCCGCGCCCCCGCGGCCGAGACGCCGCCCTACCCGTCGCAAGGGCTCGCCGAATGCCGCCGCTGGGGTCGGCGACAATTCCGACTCTCGGCTCAGTTTGTGGCGCATCGAGCGGTTTCGGCGGCGTCCCAGCTTGATCGAAAACAAGGGAGTTCCCCTGGCATATTCTTGCTTGACAGGAGGGCGCGACCGAAGGCTATGCCTCGATATCGACGCGAGCCTTCCCTCGCCTTATCTTGAGGTCCCTCGTCGAGGACGCCGTTCCCATGAACCCTGCCTCCGCCTCCGCCGCCCCCCCGCCCCTCCTGCGCCGCCAGGATGATTCCGGCGTCGTCACCCTGACGCTCGCCGCGCCGCAGAACCGCAACGCCTTGAGCCTGGCGATGATCGACACGCTGATCATCGCCTTCGCCGACCTCGCCAAGGACAACGAGGCGCGCGCCGTGGTGGTGGCCGGCGACGGGCCGGCGCTCAGCGCCGGCCACGACCTGAGGGAGATTCAGGCCCACCGCAACGACCCGGATCGCGGCCGGGCCTTCTACGAGCAGATCATGACGCGCTGCGCCACGCTCATGCAGGCGATCGTCGCCTTGCCGAAGCCGGTCGTCGCGGCGGTGGAAGGCGTCGCCACGGCGGCGGGGTGCCAGCTCGTCGCGTCGTGCGACCTCGCGATCGCCGGCGAGGCCGCCCGCTTCGCCCTGCCAGGCGTCAACATCGGCCTCTTCTGCTCGTCGCCGCTGGTCGCGGTCGGCCGGACCTTGTCGCGCAAGCGCGCCATGGAGATGGCGCTGACCGGAAAGCTCTACAGCGCCGCCGAGGCGGAGCGATTCGGGCTCGTCAACCGCGTCGTCCCCGCGGGCCGGGCGCTGGCGGAAGCCCGGGCTCTGGCGGGAGAGATCGCCGCCCGCTCCGGCCCGGTTCTCGCCATCGGCAAGCGCGCCTTCTACGAGCAGATCGAGCAGCCGCTCCCGGTCGCCTATGCGCTCGCCGCCAAGGCGATGGTCGACAATCTCGCCGAGCCCGACTCCGTCGAAGGGATCGGCGCCTTCCTCGAAAAGCGGCAGCCGCATTGGGGCGCCTGATGCCCAATATCGATGGCCTCGGCGACGACGCGATCCGCGACATTCTGACGACCGTGCGCAGGATCGCCGTCGTCGGCGCCTCGCCCAATCCGACGCGGCCGTCCAACGAGGTTCTGGGCGTCCTCATCGACCGGGGCTTCGAGACCTTTCCGGTCAATCCAGGCCACGCCGGCGCGCTGATCCGCGGCCGCCTGGTCAGCGCCCGGATGGCCGACGTTCCCGGGCCGATCGACATGGTCGACGTATTCCGGAAGTCCGCCGCCGCCGCAGGCGTCGTCGACGAGGCCCTTCAGCTAGACCCTCTGCCGCGAGTGGTCTGGATGCAGGTGGGCGTGATCAACGAGGAGGCGGCCGGGCGCGCCCGCGAAAAAGGCGTGATGGTCGTCATGAACCGCTGCCCGGCGATCGAGTTGCGCCGGCTGTCGGTCTCCCGTCCCCGGCCTGAAGCAGGTTGAAGCGGTTTTTGAGCCAGATCAAAACGAAGCCACGCGATCCGGCATACGGGCGATCTCGCCGGTTGCGGAGTCTTGGGCAACGCGCGGGCGGCAGACGTCGCGGCGGTTGACGATGGGGCTAAGGCGCTCGTGGGGTCGTCGGCCGCCGCGACCGAGCTTCGATCGGATCGGAGCTGGGTCACGGCGATTCGCGACGCCCAACATCGCCGACGCTTCGCGTACGATTCGCGCTGTCGCGTGCGATTCGCGCTAGCCGACAAGCCGGAGTTACGGTATAGACTTTGGTATAAGAGAACGAGCGCTCGCTGACAGCGGCGTGCTCGACTGGAGGGTCCGCCGCGAGGGGGAGGCGTCCGGTGCCGTATTACGACTTCGAAGTGCTTCAGGGTGACGACGTCATTGCCGCCGAGACGTCGGTTCCGCTCGACAGCTCCAGGGCTGCGTGGCCAAAAATCATCGGCATCGCCAACACCCTGGACCTTCCCGGCTGCCGCATTCGCGTGCGCGAGCAGTCGGGGGATACGATCATCCTCATTGGCGCGGCGGCGGCGCGCCGCTATCCCAATCTCGCTTTTTGCGCCTGAGGAGCCGTCCCCGCAGCTCGCGCAGCATCCGCATGCACGCGCCCCGGAGCCTCAGAGCGAGGCCTTGGGCCGGGCGCGCAAAAGCATCCCGAACAGATCGCGCGGATCGTCCGGGTCGGCGAGCAGGTCGAGATTGACGTAATGCCCCGTCTGCGGGAGCTGGTCGCGAATGTAGCGGAGCGCGGAAAAGTCCTCGATGGCGAAACCCACGCCGTCGAACAGGGTGATCTGCCGTGCGTCGCGCCGCCCCGGCGCCGCCCCCGTCAGCACCTGCCAGAGCTCCGTCACCGGATAATCCTTGTCGAGCTGCTGGATCTCCCCTTCGATGCGCGTCTGCGGCGCGTATTCGACGAAAATATTCGACCTGAGAAGGATGTCGCGAGCGAGTTCCGTCTTGCCCGGGCAGTCGCCGCCGATCGCGTTGATATGGATCCCCGCGCCCACCATGTTGTCGGTCAGGATGGTCGCGTTGCGCTTGTCGGCGGTGCAGGTGGTCACGATCTCGGCGCCGAGCATCGCCTCCTGCTTCGTGCGGCAGGCGATCGCCCCGATCCCCTGCCCCGTCAGGTTCGCGACCGCCTTGCGGGTCGCAGCCGGGTCGATATCGTAGATCCGGACCGTCTCGATCCCGCATAGGGCCTTGAACGCCAGCGCCTGGAATTCGCACTGCGCGCCGGCTCCGATGATCCCCATCGTGCGCGCTCCCGGCGGCGCGAGGCTTCTGGCGGCGAGCGCCGAGGTGGCCGCGGTGCGCAACGCGGTGAGGATCGTCATCTCGGAGATCAGCATCGGATAGCCGCTGTCGACATGCGACAGCACGCCGAAGGCCGTCACGGTCTGGCGCCCCTCGTTGGCGTTCTTCGGATGGCCGTTGACGTACTTGAAGCCATAGGTGGCGCCGTCGCTGGTCGGCATCAGTTCGATCACCCCTTCGGCCGAATGGGCGGCGATCCGCGGCGTCTTGTCGAACAATTCCCAGCGGCGGAAGTCCTCTTCGATGTAGGCGGCCAGTTCGGAGATCATCCGCTCGACCCCGATCTCCCAGACGATCCGCATCATGTGGTCGACGCTGACGAAAGGAACGAGGCTCAGAATTCCAGGCGCCGGCGCGCTCATGCAAAACTCCTTCGCTGCGGCCGCGACCCCCCGGGCGGGCCGCCCGCCCAAATCTCCTCCAGGATATATAAGGATCGTACGGCTTGCCGAACCGGCGTCCGCCTTCTACCGTCGGCTCTTCGCCGTCGCATGAGGAGGCGCGAGAGATGAACGCCCCGCTGAAGAACTCGATCGCCGCCATGGTCCCTGAGCTCACCGAATGGCGGCGCGACTTCCACCGCCACCCCGAGCTGCTGTATGATGTGCCGCGCACGTCGCGCGTCGTCGCTGAGCGCCTGCGGGGGTTCGGCTTCGACCAGATCGTCGAAGGCGTCGGCAAGACCGGCGTCCTCGGCGTCCTGCACGGCGCGAAAGGCGCTGCGCGGCACGCGGACAAGCGCATTCTGCTTCGGGCCGACATGGACGCCCTGCCGATCGTCGAGGCGAGCGGCGCCGAATATTCCTCGACCTCGCCGGGCCGGATGCACGCCTGTGGTCACGACGGCCACACGACCATGCTGCTCGGGGCGGCGCGCTGGCTCGCCGAAAACCGCGAATTCGACGGCACGCTCGTCTTCTGCTTCCAGCCGGCGGAGGAAGGCGGCGCGGGGGCGCAGGCTATGATCGACGACGGGATGCTCGAGCGCTTCCCGGTCAAGGGCGCCTACGCCGTGCACAACTGGCCGGGAATTCCGATCGGCGAGTTCGGGGTCGTGCGGGGCGCCGCCATGGCCGCGACGGAGGCCTTCGTCATCACCGTCGAAGGAGTCGGCGGCCACGCGGCGTTCCCGCATTTGGCGCGCGATCCGATCGTCGCCGCCGCTCACCTCGTGGCGGCGGTCCAGACCATCGTATCGCGCGTCGTCGACCCGCTCGACCCCGCCGTGGTGTCGATCACCGCGATCCACGGCGGCGAGGCCTTCAACGTCATTTCGGACAAGGTCGAGATGAAGTGCAACATCCGCACCTTTTCCGACGGCGTTTCGAAGACTATCGAGACGGAGCTCGAGCGCATCTGTGCGGCGACCGCCGAGGCGCTGGGCATGCGGGCCCGCCTCGACCGGAGGGTCGGCGCGCCCTACCCGCCGACCGTCAACCACCCGGCGGAGACCGAGCTCGCGCTCGAAGCGATGCGCGCGGTCGCGGGACCCGAGCGCGTCCGCGACGACCTGAGGCCCGTCATGGGGGCGGAGGATTTCGCCTTCGTCCTGCGCCAGGTCCCGGGCGCCTACATATTCGTCGGCAACGGCGACACGGCCGGGCTGCACAATCCGAGATACGACTTCAACGACGCCGCCATCCCCCACGGCGTCGCCTATTTCATCGAGCTGGCGAAGCGCGCGCTGCCGACGTGAGCGGCGGCTTGGGATGGCCGGTGGTCCTGGTCGAATTCGCTGGTCTGCACCGTCCAGTTGACAGGCCAAAAAGCGTTGCCCACTGGGCGGTGTATATCTGCCGCCTACAACCCGGACATGAACCTGATCGAGCAGGCTTTTTCCAAGCCGAGGACCACTCTGCGCCAACCAGCAACTGGGGAAGGGGTTCGGGAAGGGCGCGTCCAGGTGATTTTGAACGGGTGAATGTGGTAGCCACCAAAGTGGGGGCCGAGGAGCGTCCGACCCGACGGATGGAGCAGGCCATATTGATCCGCGCGACATATGCTGTGAAGATTGGCTTCACGGTCGAGCAAAGCCGCTACCGTAACCGATGACATTGGCCCGTAAATCACCCCCGCTCCGCGAAATTTTGAGAGATCCGCGCCTCGCGCTGATGCTCGCGCTCGGCTTCTCCTCGGGGCTGCCGTTCCTTTTGATCTTCTCGACCCAATCGGTCTGGCTGCGCGAGGCGGGGGTCAGCCGCGCTGCGATCGGGCTCATGAGCTATGCAGCGCTCGCCTTCACCTTCAAGTTCGCCTGGGCCCCGATCATCGACGAATACGATCCGCCGCTGGTCGGCGCCTGGCTCGGGCGCCGGCGCGGCTGGATGCTGATCGCCCAGTTCGGCGTCGCCGCGGGGCTGTGCGGCCTCGCGTTCGGCGCGCCGGCGAAAAGCCTCGGCTGGAACGTCCTCTTTGCGTTCCTGACGGCCTTCGCCGCCTCTAGCCAGGACGTCACCATCGACGGCTGGCGCATCGACGCCGCGCCGATCGAGCGGCAGGGCATGATGTCGGCGGCGTACCAGCTCGGCTATCGCCTGGCGATGCTGTGCGCCGGGGCCGGCGCGCTCTACATCGCCGATTTCGCCAGCTGGCGCTCGGCCTATCTGGCGATGGCGGGGCTGACGCTGGTCGGAATCGGCGGCTGCCTTTTGTCGCCGCGGCTCGATAAGCCGGCGGAAGAGCGGGGCAGGCGCGGCGCTTCATTCGCCGTTTCGTTCATCGAGCCGCTCCGCGATCTTCTGCGCCGCTACGGCCCGGCGCTGATCGTGATCCTCGTGCTGGTGGCGATCTATCGCCTGCCGGATTTCGTCTCCGGCGTCATGGCCAACCCGCTCTATATCGACCTCGGCTTCACCAAGTCCGACATCGCCACCGTCTCGAAACTTTACGGCGTGTGGATCGGCATTGCCGGCGCGTTCGGCGGCGGCATGGCGGTGGCTCGGCTCGGACTCATGCCCTCGCTCATCCTCGGCGGCGTCGCCGCGTCGTCGTCGCACCTGTCGCTCGCTTTGCTCGCGGCGCACGGCGCGAGCCTGCCGCTGCTGACGCTCGCGGTCAGCGTCGAGAGCTTCGCCTCCGGCTTCGCCGGCGCAGCGCTGATCGCCTACATGTCGTCGCTCGTCTCGCCCGCGTTCGCGGCGAGCCAATACGCGCTCCTCTCCTCGCTCTACGCCCTGCCCGGCAAGCTCGTCGGCGGCCTGTCGGGGGTGATGGTCGACGAGTTCGGCTATGTGCGGTTCTTCCTCGCGACCGCGGCCATCGGCATTCCCGTCGTCGCCCTGAGCCTGACGGCGTGGCGGATGCACGGGCGCGAGGCCCAGGAGGCGCCGGCGCGCGCGTAGCTCATCCAAATACGGGCTGCGACGACTCGGGCATAGCGCCGGTTAATAAGCTTTCACGAGCCGGCGCCCCAACCATTCCCGCGGCCCATGAGCCGTTGACACAAGGCGGCCTGAATTGGGGTTCAGCAAGCTGTCAAGGTGGTCAAGGTGATCTGACAGCGACTCTCGATAAGTCGGCTTTTATGACAAGCGAGCCGCTCAGTTTTGTATTTAACTATTGACCGTAGCAACGATGCTCTATGACGTCCAACCCTACCATCTGGTTTCTGGAGGCATGCTTGATGCGCGCATTGCAAGAGCTGCGGGACGCACTCGCTGACGCGCAACATGAAATCTCGATCTTGGAGCAAATCACCGGGGAGCTGAAAGCGATAGCCGACCGCTCCGGCGAGGGCGGTATAGATGCGCTGCTCGATCGCCACCTTGAACAAATCGACAAGCGAATGGCTATGGCGCTCTCCAGGCATGCGTATGCGGAGGCAATGCTGGACTCCTGCGCAAGCGGGGGCGGCGGTCGATTGCCAACCCCTCTCGGACATCTCGCGCAGGCGCGCCCCGCGGACGCGGCGCTTACGAAGTCGTCGGCCGGCAAAACACCGAAGAGAGATTGAATCTTTCGCCTTCGCAGCTGGCTGGTTGCGGCCGCGGCTCCTCCATCGATTTTGTGCTCGGCGAGCGGTCCGGCTACAAGCTGCGCCGCACTCAGAACCGTCGCATGTCGCAGCCACATTACCGAGGATGCGCCCGCCAGTGAGAAGGGATTGCGCCCCATGGCCGTCATCGATCGAGCGCTCGGCTTTCTCAAGCTTGCGCAGCAAAGAAAGTGGGCGCGCCAAGCCGACTGGCCGCCGAAAGGACTCTCTCTTGCGCTTCAGGGCGGCGGCTCGTTCGGCGCTTTCACCTGGGGCGTGCTGGACCGCCTGCTTGAAGAGGCTGATATTGATTTCGACACGGTCAGCGGCTCGAGCGCAGGCGCGGTCAACGCCGTCCTCCTCGCTTCAGGCATGATCGACGGCGGCCGCGAAGGCGCTCGAGCCAGTCTTTCGAGGTTCTGGAAGCGCATCAGCCTGGCGGCCGCGCTTCTGCCGAAGACGCCAGTTGAAGCAGGATTCGACCTCCTCGTCCGATCGATGTCCCCTTATCTGTTCAATCCGTTCAACGTGAATCCGCTGCGCGACGCTCTCGCGGAGGAGATTGACTTCGAGCGCCTGCGGGAACGCTCGGAGATCAAGCTCCTGCTCGGCGCGACCCGCGTGCGCGACGGGCGGCTGCGGATTCTCACCAATCACGAGCTGACCGTCGACGCGGTCCTCGCCTCCGCCTGCCTGCCGCTCCTTCATCACACGATCGAGCTCGACGGCGAGGCCTACTGGGACGGCGGCTACGCTGCCAACCCGCCGCTCATTCCGCTCGTACGGGCCTCTCGATCGGCGCACATCCTCATCGTCCAGGTCACGCCGTCGATGTCGGAGCGGGCGCCGATGTCAGCCCGCGAGATCGCCGCCCGGCTCGACCAGATTCGGTTCAACGCCATGCTCAACACCGAGCTCGAGGCGCTCAAATACGGAAAGGTGCTCGGCGCCACCGAAAAGCTGCGGCGCCTGCGAATTGGCCGGATTTCCGCCGACGAGCAGTTCGATGGTCTGGCCGACGAAAGCGCCGCGAACCTCGACTGGGAGTTCCTCGAGCGGCTCCGCCGCGGGGGCCGCGCCGCGGCCGACCTCTGGCTCAAGCAGGGGATTCCTCCGAAGGCGCGAGAACCGGGCCGCTTCCTGGCGTTGCTGGATTGACATGCGTCAATGTTAGGCGTTGCCCGGCGGATTTGATGCGCTAGTTTCTTCCAGGGCGCAGATCGCGCCCGCTGCGAGGTTCTCAAAATGACGATTCGGATGGTTGCTTCTGGAACGGCTTTCCTGGCGGCGGCGCTGACGATGATGGCGTTCTCCGTCACTCCAGCGCCGGCTCAGTCGAACGCGCAGGTGGGCACGCTTTCATGCGACGTCTCCGCCGGCGTCGGCATGATTCTGATGCAGAAGCAGACGATGACGTGCCTGTTCACGCCAGCCAACGGGGGGCCGCCGGAGCCCTATCTCGGTCGCATTGACGAGTTCGGCGTGGCGCTCGGGGCTGTAAACCAGGGGCGCCTCGTCTGGGGCGTGATCGCACCGTCGACGGGAATACCGCGCGGGGCGTTATCGGGAACCTATTCCGGCGTCGGGGCGCAGGCGACTGCCGGCGCGGGTGTGGGGGCAAACGTGCTGGTCGGCGGAACCGGGCGCTCCTTCTCGTTGCAGCCGGTCTCCATCGAAGGCCAGACCGGGCTCAACATCGCCGGAGGCGTGACGACGGTGACGTTGCTGCCGCCTCCGCCGCCGCCACTGAAGTGATTTCGGCCGCCGGATCGCGGAGCTCAGGGCGGGTCATCCGGGCCGCCCCTTACGACGTTCGCGTCGGAAGCCTCGGCGCTGATTCTGCGGCTGGTCTTGTCGAGGATGGCGAAATAGGGCAGGTTTACACGCGCAGTCGAGTTTATGATCAACGCGCCATGGCGTCGCGAAAGCGCAAGAGCAACCGGCGGATGGGCTCATGACGAACCAGAACGACAACTCCGGCAGGACGACGGCGTCCTCGACACTGTCCGCCGCCGCCAAGCAGGCCCAACACGCGATGGACAGCGCCAAGGAATTCGTCGCCGGCGCGGACCTCGATCAGCTGCGAACGAAGGCCGCCGATACGGCCTCGGCGGTCTACCGTGAGGGCCGCTACCTCCTCGCCGACAACGAGCCCCTCGCCAAGGCCGGGGAGCAGCTGAGCGAATCCATCCGCAGGAATCCGCTGGCCGCCGTCGGCATAGCGTTCACCGCGGGACTGGTCCTCGCGCTGCTGACCCGCGGATAGCGGATAAACTTCGATGATCAACCAGTTTTTTGCTTTTGCCGAGGCCCAGGCGATGGCCGCGGCGCAGCGCTTCGCGGCGCCGGCGGCCTTCGCGCTGGCCGGTTGGTTGTTCGCCCTCTTCGCCGTCGCCGGCCTCTTCGCCGCGTTGTTCTTCTGGATCCAGCCGGAGCTTGGTCCGATCCCCGCCGCGCTGATCTGCGCGGCGATCGCGATTGTTCTTGCGATCCTGGCGCTGCTGCCGCTCACGTTCAGGCGGCCGAGGCCGCAACCGGCGTCCGAAGGGGCGCTGCCGCAGTTCGTGTCGCTTATGGCCAAGACTGCGCCGAGTCTCGCCCCGAGGAGATTGATCGTGACCGCGGCGCTGCTCGGCGTGGCGCTGGTCTTGTCGGCGCGGCCAAACAAGAAATGAGACGCCAGCGATCGGATGCGGAATTCCCAGCTGCGTTTCCAGCGCGGGAATGAACCCGGGACTTTGTCGCCGCGGGCGATTTGCGAAACCCCGGCGGCGGGGCTAAAGCCACGCTCGGATTCATCCCCTCGCGCCTCGGATAATGCCCTTTGAGCCTCGACGCGGATCAGAACGCGCTCGCTGCGCGTGATTGTCTGGCCCAAGCAGCGCTCGAGGCCGGAATGCTGGCGCTCGGCTTTTTCCGCCACGGCGCAGCGACTTCGGCTCGAATTGAGACGAAGGCTGGGGGCTCCCCGGTGACTGAGGCCGACCTTGCCGTCGACGCTCTCCTGAAGGCGCAACTCGGCGAGGCCATTCCCGAAGCAGGCTGGCTATCCGAAAAGTCGGCTGACAACTCGGACCGGCTCAGCCGGCGGACGCTGCTCATCGTCGACCCGATCGACGGCACGCGCGCCTTCGTCGCAGGCGATCCGCGATGGGCGGTTTCGGTCGCATTGGCGGCGGAAGGGCGCCCTGTGGCGGCGGTCGTCCATGCGCCGGCGCTTGAAGAGACCTATGCAGCGGCGCGCGGCGGCGGCGCCGAGCTTAATGGGGCGCCGCTCTCTGTCTCGCTCCCTGTCGATCCGAGGCGGTTGAGCGCCGCCGGCCCGAAACCGATCCTCCAGGCGATGGGAACCACGCTCGGAGCCACACTGGATATCGCGCCGCGCGTCCCCTCGCTCGCCTATCGGCTATGCATGGCGGCCCGCGGCGCAATCCATTTCGCGGTCGCGGCGGGAAACTCCCATGATTGGGACATCGCCGCCGCCGATCTCATGCTCGAGGAGGCCGGCGCGAGGCTCGTCGATGCAACGGGCGAACGCCTTACCTACAACCGTCCACGTGTTCGCCGCAGCCCCCTGCTCGCAACGCCTGACGCGCTCGCTCCGCGATTACTAGCCGCCTTTCGCGCCGCGACCTTGGCGGGAGCGTGAAATCGACGCGCGCGTTCTCCTGCGACTTGCGTTTTCGCGGCCGCGAGGGCAAAGCCCGCGCAATCATTCCTGAAGGAAAGCGACCATGGCGTCCAAAGACCCGCAGGCTCAGCCGGCGGAGAAGCCGCAGCGTCTGCATCTCGTGTTCGGCGGCGAGTTGAAGTCGCTGGAGGCGCACGAGTTCCGCGACGTCTCCAAGATCGACATCGTGGGGCTCTTCCCCGACTATGCGAGCGCTGAACAGGCGTGGCGCGCCAAGGCGCAGCAGACGGTCGACAACGCCCAGACGCGCTATTACGTCGTGCATCTGCATCGGCTGATCGAGCCGGACCTCGCGCCGACAAGGACCGCCTGAGCGTTCATGGCAAGACGCATAGGCAGGTCCGAGTTCGCACAGGAGGCGATCGGCTTCCTGCTCGCAACCTATTTGCGCCTCGTCGAGACCACGGGGCGCTTCACGACCCTTCCCGAGGATCTCGACGCCTTCGTCGACGGCAAGCTGCCGCTGATCGCCGCGATGTGGCACGGACAGCATCTGATGATGCCGCTCGCCCGACCGGTCACGATGGATCGGCTCGCGGTGCTCATTTCGCGCCATGAGGACGCCGGCGCACAGGCGATCGCCGCCCGGCGTCTTGGCATCATGCCGATCCGTGGATCTGGGGGCCCGGTCGATCGGCAATATTACAAGGGCGGCGCGCCCGCTTTTCGGGAACTCCTGCGGCAGCTGGAATCGGGCTCTTCCGTCGCGCTTACCGCCGACGTGCCGAAGCGCGCCCGGGTCGCCGGCATGGGGATCGTCACGCTGGCGAGGCTCTCGGGGCGCCCGATCGTGCCGACCGCCGTCGTCCTCAGCCACCGCGTACAGTTCAACAGCTGGGACCGGGCCACGCTCGGGTTGCCGTTCAGCCGCGCAATCGTAGTGGCTGGCGACTTGATCCGGGTGCCTCCCGATGCAGACGATTTGGCATTGGAACGGGCTCGTATCGCCGTGCAGGAAGGGCTCGACGAGGCGCATCGCCAGGGATACGCCATGGTCGGCGCGACGGATCCGGGCGCGCATCTGAGAATGGCATGACGACGCCCCTGTCGCTCACCGCCTATCGTCTCGTCACCGCGCTTGGGACCCCCCTGGCCGGCCCGTTTCTGTCGATGAGGCTCGGGCGAGGCAAGGAGGACGGGCGGCGCGTCGCCGAGCGGCGCGGCAGGCCGGGGCTCTCCAGACCCGGCGGGAAGCTCGTCTGGCTGCACGCCGCGAGCGTCGGCGAGGCCGTTTCCCTGCTACCCTTCGTCGAACGCATCACGCGAGCGGGCGCGACCGCGCTCGTCACCACTGGAACGGTCACGTCGGCCGCGCTGCTCGCCCAGCGCCTGCCGGCGGGCGCGCTCCATCAATATGTCCCGCTCGACAGTCCGTTTTTTCTGCGTCGGTTTCTTGGTCACTGGCGTCCCGACGCGGCCCTGGTCGCGGAATCGGAGCTGTGGCCGAACATGATCTTCGAGGCCAAGCGCGCCGCTCTGCCGCTCGCCATGGTCAACGGGCGAATGAGCGAGCGCTCATTCAGGCGGTGGCGAATGGCGCCGGGCTTCATCGGCGCGCTGCTTGGGCGTTTCGATCTTTGCCTCGCGCGCAGCGACGACGACGGCGAACGGCTACTTTCGCTCGGGGCGCAGGCCGTCCTCGTCGCCGGCGACATCAAATTCGACGCGCCGACCCTGCCGGCCGATCGCCGCGAGCTGGCCGAGCTCTCAGGCCTGACATCCGGCCGGCAGATTTGGATCGCCGCCTCGACCCACGAGGGCGAGGAGGCGATCGCGGCCGAGGCGCACAAGCGCCTGGCGCGGGTCTTTCCGGACGCCCTGACCCTGATCGCGCCGCGCCATCCCGAGCGGGGCGAGTCGATCCTGCGGCAACTCGAGACGCAAGGGCTCGTTTGCGCGCTGCGCTCGCGGGGCGACCGCCCGGGACCGGGCGCGGCAATCTATATCTGCGACACGATCGGCGAACTCGGACTTTTCTATCGACTGGCCGGCGTCGTGTTCGTCGGCAAATCCTTTTCCGGCGGGGGAGGACAAAACCCGATCGAGCCCGCCCGGCTCGCCTGCGCGATCCTGCACGGGCCGACGGTCGCCAATTTTTCGGAGGTCTACGCGGCGCTCGACCAGACGTGCGGGGCGCTCGAAATCGCCGCCCCCGCGGATCTCGGCGATGCGCTGATCGCGCTTTTCACCAATGCGGCGCGGCTCAGGGCGATGGCGCGCGCTGCGGCCGACGCCGTCGAGCGCCGGGCGGGCGCAGTCGAACGTTCGATGAAGGCGCTGGCGCCCTTGCTGCCGTTTGACGGTCCGGCGCGGTGAGGACCCCGGGCTTCTGGCGTCCCGACCGCCCGACGCCCCTCGCTCGCGTCCTTCAGCCGATTGGCGCGCTTTATGGCGCGGCCGCCGCCCGCCGGATGGCGCGGCCCGGCGCGAGAGCGGGCGCGCCGATCGTCTGCGTCGGCAATTTCGTCGCCGGCGGCGCCGGCAAGACGCCGGCGGCGATCGCGCTCGCCCGAATGCTAATCGACGACGGCCGGCGGGTCGCGTTTCTGTCGCGCGGCTACGGAGGCGCGAAGCGGATCGAACCCACCCGGGTCGACCCGAGCGTCCATGACGCAAGGACGGTCGGCGACGAGCCTTTACTGCTCGCCCGGATCGCGCCGTGCTGGGTCGGGGCGGACCGCGTGAGGAGCGCGACGATGGCGGTCGAAGCGGGGGCGCAGGTCCTTCTTCTCGACGACGAACTCCAGAATCCGGCGCTCGTCAAGGACCTGTCATTCGCCGTGGTCGACGGCGAGCAACGTTTCGGCAATGGCCTGTGCCTTCCCGCCGGGCCCTTGCGCGCCCCGGTCGAGGCGCAGGCGCCGCATGTGCAGGCGCTGATCGTGATCGGAGGCGACGAGGCGGCCGCGACCGCCATCTCGGCCGCGGCGCCCGGAAAGCCGGTGCTGCGCGCCGGTCTCGAGCCGGACGCAATCGCCGCTGCTGGCTTGATCGGCCGCGAGGTCGTTGCATTCGCCGGCATCGCGCGGCCGGAAAAATTCTATGCTACCCTGCGCCGCATCGGCGCGCGGCTGGTTGCGACGCGCGACTTTCCGGATCATCACCTCTACACCGCGCGCGAGATCGAGGCGCTGGCCGAGGAGGCGGCGCGGCGCGGCGCACTGCTCGCAACGACGGAGAAGGACCGCGTGCGGCTGACCGCGCGGCAGGCAAAGGCGGTCGTCACCCTTCCGGTCGCGCTGCGTTTCGAGGAGCCGAACGCGGTGCGGGAGATGCTGCAGCGGTTCGGCCGCTGAGCCATCAAAAACACCAAAGGACTGACCGTCATTAACCACGGTTCAGCCTGACGCAAGCCGACTGTTGCAGCCGGCTTGAATCGAACGCAAAAAGAACATAACATGATCAAGTAGCGATCATCCAACCCCGGAGCCCCGCCATGCGTGAAATCGCCGTTCTCACCCTGTTCGACCTCGCCGAGATCGTCTCCCTCGCCGCGTTTGTGACAATGATCGGCCTTGCCGCCCACGCCTTCGGCGCCTGAGGCCTGCCGGCTCCGGCGCCTTGGACAGCGGGTCGGCCGACTGCTACCGGGGCGCCGGCGCTCACTTTGGGCGCCCGCGGAACCCATGAGCTCGAAGGCCGACCTCCCATGACGCCCGCCGCAAGAGTCGCCGCCGCGATCGAAGTTCTCTCCGACATCGAAACCCGGCGCCGCCCGGCCGCCGACGCGATGAAGGACTGGGGCCTTTCCCATCGCTTCGCCGGCTCCGGCGACCGCGCGGCGATCTCGAGCCTCGTCTATGACGCTTTGCGGCGGAAAAGCTCCTCCGCCTGGCTGATGGGCGAGGCGACGCCGCGCGCCGAAATGCTCGGCGCCCTGAGGCAAACGCGCGGCCTCGACGCAGACGCGGTCGCCGCATTGTTCACCGGCGAGGGCCACGCGCCTGAAAAACTCACCGAGGCCGAGCGCGAGCGCCTCGCGACAGCCGACCTTTCCGCCGCGCCGGCCCATGTCGCAGGCGATTTCCCCGAATGGCTCATGGCCCATTTCGAGGCGAGCTTCGGCGCGGCGGCCGCCGCCGAAGGTTTGGCGCTCGCCGAACGCGCGCCAGTCGACCTGCGGGCGAATCTCCTGAAGACGAGCCGGGAGAAGGCGCTGGCTCAGCTTGCTCACCTTTCGCCGAAACCGACGCCGCTCTCGCCGGTCGGGCTGCGCATCGCCATCCGGCCCGACGGTCGCGGCCCTGCGCTCGCGGCCGAGCCGGCTTACGTCAAGGGTCTTGTCGAGGTGCAGGACGAGGGCTCACAGCTCGCCGTGCTGCTCGCCGAAGCCACGCCCGGCATGCAGGTCCTCGATCTCTGCGCCGGGGCCGGCGGCAAGACTCTGGCGCTTGCCGCCGCCATGGACAACCACGGCCAGATTTATGCGACCGACGCCGACGGGCGAAGGCTCGCCCCGATCTTCGACCGCCTTGCCCGCTCCGGGGCGCGCAACGTCCAGGTGCGCGCCCCGCGCGGCGAGACAGACGTGCTCGCCGACCTCGCCGGACGCTGCGACCTCGTGATGATCGACGCGCCCTGCACCGGCTCGGGCGCCTGGCGGCGGAACCCCGACGCCAAGTGGCGCATCCGTCCCGGCGCGCTCGAGCAGCGGATGAAGGAACAGGACGAAACTCTCGAGACAGCGCTCCGCTTCGTCAGGCGAGGAGGCCGCATCGTTTACGTCACCTGCTCGGTGCTGAGGCCCGAGAACGAGGATCGGGTGGCGGAGTTCCTTTCCCGCCACGACGACCTGCTGCCGGTCGACGCCGCGGCCCAGGCCCGCGCCGCCGGCCTCACGCCGCTGGCCGAGCACGCCTCGCCGTTCGGCCCCGGCTTTCGCCTGAGCCCCCGCGCGACCGGCACGGACGGGTTTTACATTGCGACGCTGACTCGGATGTGAGGGCGGGCTGTCGATCGCCTCGATTGCGACCGCCTCTGGGCGTCGCAAATGGGCGGACGCCGGGCTTCCGGCGCAGCGGGCGGATGCCTCGTCTCCCCCCGTTCCTGTTTGTACAGGAGCTGTTTTGCCCTCCCGTTGAGGGAAGGGACGCGCTCTTGCGCGGGTCTGGGACAAGGCAGCGCGAGCGCCAACTCGACTCCACAGGCGCCCGGTGCTTCCATGCTGACGCTGAGCTGATCTTTTGGATCTGGGGCAACCCTAATGCTTCGAGTGACAGCGCTGATATGGGTCTCTATCGCAATGCAGGCCGCCGCGACGGCGGAAGACGCCAAGCAAGATACTGTCCAGGTTCACGGCAAGTCGCTTGTGCTCAGTTGCGCAGAGTGGAAGCGCAATGACGACGGGTCGTGGACCAGCACTGGACCGCTTCTCGTCGGGACAAACGCATTGAATGACGTGACCTTGCGTGGCGCGAAGGAAACCAAAGTCCTGGAGGAGAAGTGTAGAAACGCGTCGGCTCCATCCGCCGCGCCGCCGCCAAGCGGTGATTCAACGCGACACATGAGGCATAGACGTGGCCCGGCGGAGCCTGCCGAGGGAACGTAGAGCCGGCATCGTTAAACGTAGCCATCCGGGCGGCGCATGCCCCATTTTTCAATCGCCTCAATCTGCGCCGCCGCGACGGCCTCATTCACCTCCGGATGGAGGCGTCAAACCGCCATCCACGACCTTGGCGCAACGCTCCCCCCATCCTTCAACTGGCGCTCCAGCAAGACAAGCGCATCAGCGGTCATATCGGCGTCCAGCAAGGCGCCGTGCCGCTCGTCCCGCTCGCTGGCGTCGAGCGCCAAGCGGTCGCACATCGACGTCAGCGATTTGCTGGCGCCGGGGAAAAGCTGAGCGAACAACCTTTGTGTGCATATAAAGCGCTCCTCCTCATAGGCGCTTTCGCCCCACCCAATGGCCTTGGCGCGAGCGAATTCGTAATTGAGGAAGTCGCGCTCGTTCTTGTAGGCATGGGCGACGATCGGCGCTTCGCCGATGAAGTCTTTCAGTTCGGGCAGGATGGCGACGAAGCGCGGCGCGTTTTTCAGATCGCCGTGGCGTATCTTGTGAACGGCGCCCGCGGCCGGATCGATCGGGGCGTCCGGGTTGACCAACGACCGCCACGTTCTTGCCTTTCGCCAACTTGCGTCGGCGCGAAGCATTTCGACAAAACCGACTTCGATGATGATACCCGGCGGTTTCCAGGCGAAAGGCTGCTTCTTGATGAAATTGGCGTCCGGCGTCCGCTTGCCAGTCGTCTCCGCGTCGAAAGCGACGAGACGGTCGAAACCGTCGAGGAAATCCGGCATGAACATTTTTTTCACCTCCAACACGACCGTCTGGTTTTACTCGCCTTGCCGGGCTCTGTCGCGGGAAAGGTCGCCCGGATGCCCCGGCTCCTGAGGGCGGCTACGGAGACCGCGCCCGATTCGCTGCGACGCGGCTGCGACGGGCCAACCCTTACGCTTTTGCCGTCTCTGGAACCTTCTGATGTTCGACGAATTAGGGAAGGCGCTTCCTCCGGTGGGGATCTATGGCGCGACAATGGAAGCGGGTCCGGACGCGGCGGGTATTTACGGATAGGATTTCAAATGTCTGACAAGAAACTGGATCGGGTAGAATGGGAATTGGTTCGCGCCGACATTGCGATGGAGAAAGCGCGCCTTAGGGCGAACGGCGATTGGTCAAAATGGGAAAAGTTCCAGGCGCAGACCAACGTCAGACTGGAAGCTCATGCTGCGTCAGCAGAGAGGATTTCGCGCGCGGCAAGGCGCGGGTATTCCGCAGCAGAGGAAGAAAGCGCTGCGTTGTGGTGGTCAGTCCGAAGCCACGACCTCTCGTTCCTGATGGTCCCGCCTCGAAGACTACATCCCGGCTGAACGCGTCAGCCCCAGCTTCCTCGCGATGAGCCTGTCGACAAAGCGCTTCGGCAAAATGCTCATCAGCGCGGTCTGCATCGGCTCGGGCGCCACCGTGTACCTTGTCTTCGGCCTCGTCGCCGTCAGCGCCGTCTTCACCGTCTCCCCGATCCTTTCCGGCGGCAGTCCATGCCGTGCGACGGATCGCGTGTAGCGCGTCAGCCTCTCGAGCGCCGGAGCATAGGGCGTTTCGGCGAACTCCGCCCTCGCTCCCTCCCCTTTCTCCCAGATCGGCGTCGCCACGGGGCCCGGCGCGACGACGACCACCTCGACGCCGAACAGCATCAGTTCGCGCCTGAGCGATTCGGAGAAGCCTTCCAGGCCGAACTTGGAGGCGCTGTAGGCGCCGAGGAACGGCGGGGCGTTTCGCCCTCCGACTGAGGAGATCATGACGATCCGCCCAGGCGGGCCGGCGCGCGAGCGATCGATGCCGAGAAGAGGCGCAAAGGCCTGCGTCACGACGAGCGGCCCAGCGAGATTGACTTCGAGCTGGCGGGCGAAGGCGTCGATCTTCAGGTAGATGAGCGGCCCCGGAACGGCGACGCCGGCGTTGTTGACGAGACCGGCGAGGGTCTCCCGTCCGATCGCCGCTCCGACCTCTTCGGCCGCCCCGGAAACCGCCGTCCGGTCGGTCACGTCGAAGGTCAATGGCCGGAACGCCGCGCCGAACTCTTTCGACAGGCGCTCGGCGTCCTCTTGTCTTCGCACGCTGCCGAACACCCGGTATCCGCCGGCGACGAGGACTTTTACGCACCCCCAACCGATGCCGGTGGACGCGCCGGTGACGACGATCGATTTCAATCCCGACTCCTGATCTGGGGCGAGCATAACCTCGCCGCGGCCTTCCCGCCGGACGAGGGCCTACCCATAATGTCTGAGCCGCGGCCAGACCTCGTCGATCGGCTCGAGCATGTCGCGGCAGAGCCAGAGCGTCTGGCCAGATTCTGCCGGCATGGCCAGCGGATGCTCGAACTTCCCGACCGGCTCGACCGTCCGGAACATCTTGAGGAGCCCCTCGCGCGTCCCGCCGAGGATCAGGACGACGCTGCCGTCCGCGCCGCGCGGGCCCCACAGAAAGTAGTTCTCGTGGGTGCTGATCGCCGGCGGCAGGCCCCAGGGCGCCCCGAAGACGTCGATTGCGGCGGCGTCGCCGTAGTTCCAGGCGAAGAAGACAGCGCGCTTCCTGTCGTCCGGCGGCAGCGCTCGGTAGGCCTTGCCGACCGTTTCGGCCATCTCGGGCCAGCCGAACATGTCGGCGTAATATTGCGGCAAGTCGGCGAGGCGGAATTTCTCGCCGGTGCTGGGCTTGATCCCGCTCGACCGCTGGTAGGCGATGTAGTCCTCGACCGGCAGGACCGGGACAAACATCGGCGCAGTCAGCGCCGCGGCGGCGAGCACCAGTGCGGCCAAGGCCGGCTTCGCAACCCGCGGCAGCCAGGCCTCGAGCGCCACCCCGCCGCCCGCCATCAGCAGCGGATATGCCGGCGCAATATAGTACGGCCGGCCCCGCCCGAGGACAGCCGCGGCGACCAGCACGACCCAGCTGACGGCGACCCAGCGCCAGGGAGCGAAACGCCGCCAGACGGCGAAGGCCAAAACCCCCGTGATCCATACTGGGGCGGACGCTGGCCCGACGGTCAGGACCTCCTGCAGAAGGAACGCGCCGGGCGAGAGCGGGATGTTCTTTTCCGCCGCCAGGACGGCGGTGTGGGCGACGAAAGGCCAGCCGTTCGCCGCCTGCCACATCAGGTTCGGCGCGGCGATCGCGAGCGCGATCAGCACGCCGGCCCAGGCATGCCAGCGCGCGAGCAGGCGGCGCTCAGGGGTCGCAAGCAGCCCCGCGGCGAGCGATACGAGGTAGAGCGCGGCCGTGTATTTGGCGAGAAACGCGACGCCTGCGATCACGCCGGCGGCCAGCCACCAGCGCGGCTCGTCGTCCTGCTCGGCCTTGATGATGCAGACGCCGATCGCCAGCCAGGCGAGCGCCTGGAGCGAATCCGTCGAGAGCAGCACGCCGAAGGTCTGCAGCGCGCCGCCGGCGAGAAGCGCGAGGCCGGCGAGCCAGCGAGCGTAAAGCCCGCCGCCGAGCAGCCGCGCCGCATGTGCGGTCAGCGCCACCGCGGCTGCGCAGGCCAGCGCTGGCACGAGCCGCAAGCCGCGCAGCGAGTGGAACGCGGCGTCCGAGGCCACGGCGATGAGCGGAGTTAGAGGCGGCTGGTCGGTATAGCCCCAGGCCGGATGGCGGCCGCAGACAATGAAATAGAGCTCGTCGCGGAAATAGCCGTATGAACCGTTGACCCAGAGGTGCAGCGCGAGCGCCGCAAGCCCGAGGACCAGCTCCGGGCGGTCGACCAAGAAAAAACGCGCCCGCATGGAAAGCGCCTTCGTTACAGGCCCCTGTCTAGCCCACAATGCTACGCCCGACTTGATCCACGTCATCTCCCGCGCCTGAAGCCGCCTCGCCGGAGGCCTCTTGACCGAAACCGTGCCGTCGTGCCGCCTTGTAGCAGGGAATGGCCGGGTTTGTGCGCCGATGACGGCGCGAAACTCAGCGATGTCAGCAACGCTCCTTGCGGCCCTCGACGATCACCGATTGCGGGCCGTTCACCCGATAGCGGACGCCGGCCCAATCGATCGTTCGCGATAGCGGCGCCGCGGCGGCGGAAAGCGCGTGGATGAGGAACCAGACCGGGCGCAGCCAGCGTTCCGCCAGCCAGCGCCGCCCGTCGCGGGCCCGGTCGAGCTCCGGCCACAGCGACCGTTGAATGTCCCGGCGAATGCGGCAGCGGACCTCGCCGAGCGCGACGATGAACGCGAATCCCAGCCAGGCTCCGACGGCGCCCTTTATGAGGCTCGGCGCCGAAAGCGCCAGCCAGACCGGCGGCGTCCACAGGCAGGCGACCGCGACCGCCCAAATCTTCGGTTTGTGAATCCAGATCAACCGATACTGGCGCACTCCGAACGAAAAGAATTCGCGCCAGGAACAGGAGACCGGCGTCAGGAGCAGGCCGTGGCGCGGCGCGTACGAGCGGAGCCGGGCCTGCCGCAGCGCCTCCGCCATCTGCGAATCGTCGCTGATCGCTCCCTGCCAGAAATCCTTGATGCGGATCGCCGCCAGCGTCTCGCGGCTCGCAGCGACGCTGCCGCCCCAGACAATCGTCAACGGCAGGAAGCCGCGCGGAAACGCGGCGATGGCGTCGTTGGCCGCGGCCAGGCAACACGAGCTCCAGCGGCCGTCGACGGGAATCATCCAGCGGTAGCCGGTGGCCAGCGGGCGGCCCGCATTGAGCGCGTTGACGAGACGCAGCAACCACGCCGGCGTCGGCAAGGTGTCGGCGTCGATGAAAGCGACGACTTCGTCTTCTGGCTCGAGCCGCGTCAGCGCCGCGAGCTGGTTCCACACCTTCTGCCCTCCCTCCCCGGCGTGGCCGGCGACGACTACTTCGAGCGGCGCCCCCGGACCGCTGCAGGCGTGAGCGAGGATTGCGAACGCCGGATCGCTCATGCTTTCGACGCTGGCGATGACCCGGTAACGCCGATATTGCTGCGCCCGCAACAGCTCGAGATGACGGGCGAGGTTCATTGCGCCGCGAACCGGCAGGATCACTGCTACGTTCGGCTGGACGCCCGGGGTTTCCGACAGGGCCAGCCCGCGGCGATAGGCCGCCGCCGCGTAGGTCGAGAGGAGATTTTGCAGGCACCAGAGGGCGATGGCCGCTCCGGAGACAATATCTGCCGAGTTCAACGAACCGTCACTCCGTCGCCCTCGGCCGGCCCTCGCTGGCGGCCGCTTTCGGCACGCTGAACAGCCTCGACGCCGCAATCCCGAGGAGGGACGCGATCAGCGAAGCCGCGCGTCAGCCGACCCGCCCGGCGAAAATGAAGGTCGCAGCATTTGATCGACGAAAGGCGCTCGATCCAATAGATAAGAGGCGTCGTTTGCTTGGAGACCGACATCGCCCACCTCGGTCGCAGCGGCAAATCTTTGTCAAGCCGCCGGCTGATGCTCCTGATGCTCGCCCCAATTCGCCGATCACAGGAAGAGGCGGCGCAGGCGTGAAACCCAATGCGCCGCGTGGCCCCGCCAGGCTCATAGCCCTCTCGACTTGAAGTACTTCAGCAGGGTCCAGACGGCGGTTTGCTGTTCGTCGTCCATCTCGTTCGGATCGAAGTGCATGAGAAGGATCTCTGACGGTTTCTTGCCCTCGATCCGAGCCGCGACCGGTTGAGGTTGGGATGTCCCTGCTTCGGCGGCCGCCGGCCGCGCCGGCTTGGGCGAATGTTTCTTGCGCGGCGTCAAAGAGCGAGGCTTTCGCCCCTTCAGGACGCGGGCGCTTATTTTCACCCCCGCGTCGTTCGCGGCGTAGAGAAAGAACGTCACGCACTTCTGGACGACCGCGTCCGCAGCCGGAAAAGCCTTCCGGAACGCCTCATTGAAGTGGGACGGGGTAGCGGTTTCGAGGTCGATCTCGAACATCGCACGGTATTCCCGCCGAAGGAGCTCCTGGAGCTTCTCAGGCCAATCCCCTCCGCCATGCGCGTTCACGAGCTCCGTGAGACGCTGGGTCGGGCGCCCCTGGTCTGCGACGAGACCAAGGAAGCGAAGCGCGTACATCAGTTGACTGCCGACCACGCCTGAGAAGCGCGTCAAGACGCTGCGGTCGATGCGCGACGGGACGCCTTGCTCACTGAGATCCTGAATGAACGTCTGGAACGTCCGATACGAGGTGTAGGGCGGCGTGTTCGCGGATTTCGCCGATTCCGAACTGCCCCCGAGCATACCGTCTCCCCTTGGTTCGGAATGGCACTAATCGTATTCGCGGCAGGAGGCAAATATACCGTATAGGCCGGCCAAATCGGACGGTTCGAAATAGGCGGTTGTGGTGCCGCTCTTTCGCCATAACATACTAAATCGATGACATAATTGTTGTTGACGAACGAGCTTTGGCGGCTGCAGCGTCCGAAAGATTGTCTGCGAACGGAATAGGGGCTGCCGAGATCATTCCTTCTTGCGGGCGTCAAAGCCGCAAGCCTGAGCCAATGGGGGCGCGCAAATGCTATGGACAGCGGAGGCGGTCGAGATCCTGAAAAATCTGGCGCTCGAAGGAAGAAGCGCGAGCGTCATCGCTGCAGCGCTCGGCGCGCCCTCCCGCAACGCCGTGATCGGCAAGGCGAATCGAATCGGGATCAAGCTCAACGGCGGTCCGGGGGGCGCGGCGCCCGGCGGAATGCAGGCGGTCCCACATCGTGTGCAATCGGCGACGATCGCGCGGTCCAATCCTCAATTTCCCCGGCCGAGTTCCGCCCCCGCCCTGCCTCTTGCGCCGAAGACGAAGGCGGCGTGGTCTTTCGCCGAGGCCGAGGTCGGGCAGATGCGCCGCGTCGGGTTCGAGGAAATCCGCGAATTCACCTGCCGATGGCCGCTGGGCGATCCGACGAGCAAGGATTTCGCCTATTGCGGGCTCAAGGCGGCGAAGGGCCACGCCTATTGCGCCGGCCATTGCCGGATTGCTTATCAGCCGCCGAAGGCGAGAGCCTGGCGCGAGCAGCAACGCTCTTGCGCGTCCGCCAGCCCATGGCGGCTCCGCTAGTCTTGCCGAGCGGCAGCGCTCGGGTCCTGTCCAGTTTGCGACACGAACGCGGCTCCCTTTAGCGGCCTGAGCGCCACATTTCCTCCAACGCGTCGATGTAGGCCGCTTGCTCGACAGGAAGAGAAGACCAGCACTCGGTGGTGCGCCCGGCAACGCAGGGCGACACGACGTCGCCGGTCTTCGCCGAGCTCATCGCGGCGCACTTCGAACAGCCGTCGACGGGAGAGGAAAGGCAGGAGCGGTTTTATGCGAAGGTATGTGGTGGTGATAACATTGATGGGAGCGTTGCTATCGAGTTACGCATATGCACGACAATATGAAAAGAGCAATTACAGCATGGCAAATCTATCACTTCGCGGCCTGTCAACGTGCAGGGAAATATCCAAGATTTATGAAGATGTGAGCAACAGCGGGATGCCTGTCGGCAGAATGGGCATTCTGTATTTTGCTGAATGTTCTCTTATGCCGCAACATGAAAAGCAAAAATGGTTGGCGAACGCGCAACTGTTTAAATCCAACCTGACGCCGGCCGCCCCGGTTTCGATGAGGCAATCTTAGTTCAATGGCGCAATCTTATGGGCGGCGGTGCTTTTCGGCGCTTGCCGCCGCGCTGTTCGCCGTCGCTACGATCGCTCTGCTCTCCGGCTGCGACGACGGCGCGAAATGGCGTTCGACGGACATATCAGGCAGTTCCCAGCCGCTTGAGTTCGCCATGCCGCGGGCGTCCGACGGCAAAAGGGTGACCGAGGCGGACTACCGCGGCGAGGTCGTGATGCTCTATTTCGGCTACACGTTCTGCCCGGACGTATGTCCGACCACACTCGCGAACGTCAGCCGAATACTCGACCGGCTCGGATCGGCGGCGCGCCAGGTTCGCGTGCTTTTCGTCACAGTCGATCCAAATCGCGACACGCTACCTGCGCTGGCGGACTACGTGAAAAATTTCGCGCCGCAGATCGAGGGGTTGCGCGGCGGGCCCGACGAGCTTGCGGCGCTGGCGCGGCGCTATCGCGTCGCATACTCCGTAACGCCTAAAACAAAGGACGAGCCTTACCAGGTGACGCACAGCTCGGCCATCTATGTGTTCGACAAGTCGGGAGCCGCGCGGCTGCTCGTTTCCCCTCTCATCGTTTCGAACGTCGACATCGCCGGCGTCACGTCCGATCTCGAGCGGCTGATCGACGAAAAGGACCATCCGGGTCTGCTCGCCCGGCTTTGGCGGTCGATCTAGCGTTCGGGCCTCGCTGGAGGGTAATCAGCGCTTCATTGGCCGGCCGCGCTGCGCACGGGAAAGCTCGCCGTTGCTTCGCCGCCATTGGCGAAGCGGAGCGTGACGGCGACGGAGTGGCCGGGGATCATCTGCGGCGAAGGCGACATGCACATGAGATGGTAGCCGCCGGGGGCAAAGGTTACGCTGCCGTGGGCAGGGACGCTGATGCTTTTGACCATCGCCATTGCATCCACGCCGCCCTCGTGAACGGTCTCGTGCAGCATCAGCGTGCCGCAGGCGGGCGAGGTCGCGCCGACCAGCATGCGAGGCTCGTCCGTTTCGTTGGACAGGGTGAAATATCCGGCCGCCGGTCGCGACGGCATGATGAAGCGCATCCAGGGATCGCTTATGCGAAAGCCCTGCTCGAAGGCGTTGGCCGCCGCATCGGCCGCAAGAGCGCCGCCCAGAATGCTGCAAAGGAATAATATCCGGCTGAGGGCCGCCCTAGCTTTCGGCGAGCGGGGCCCTCGCGGACAGGCCCTGACGGTCCAGCTCATTTGATTCTTCCTGGATCCTGAACGCGTTGACCACCAGCAGGGCGCCGATCACGCTCATCATCGCCGGCGGAATCCATATCACGATGCCGCCGATTTGCTGATCGGCGAGCGCGTCGAGGGACGGAAACAGGCGGCCGCAGAGGTCGTAATAGGGAAAAAGGTCCTGCTTCGAAAAGGTGATCAGGGCGCCAAGCAGGATTTGCGGAAACATGACGATGACTGTGATCACAAAGCGGCTGGCGAAGGACACGCGGGCCGGAGGCCGCGGCCGCGGGTCGAGCGCCAGCGACCAGAACAGGAGCCCGTCGAGAACCATGCTCGCGTTCATCAGAGCGTAAAGACGGGGATCGATCATCGCCCGAAAATGGACCGGGGGAATAAGCCAGAAATAAAACAGGCCGACAAACAGGAATACCGCCAAGACCGGTTGTTGCAGGACATGGATCGTCGAAGCGACGGGGCGGCTTTCGGTCACTCGCCGCGCCCGCGGCGGCATGCCGTGTTTGATCGTCTCCCCAGCGCAGCCGAGCGCAACGAGGAAAGGGCCGATATGATGCATCACGACATGCTGAATCCGGTTCAGGAAGAACATGTGCTGGGCCATGTAGTCGAAATGCGTCTGCATCGCCGTGTAAAGAAGGATAAGGCCTGAAAAGAAGGCAATACGCCGCGCCATGGATGGCCGCTCGTCCAGCGGCGTGCGCGCGAGGCCGCGAAAAAACCAGAGGGTCGTCAGGGCGAAGGCCAGATATTCGGGCCACGAGAAATCCCACGGCGCCCAGAAGGGCGCCCAGGACGGGTGGAACCGACACAGCCAATACAGAAGCGCGCCCAGCCCCAGAATGATCGCGAATTGCTTGCGGTGGCTGGCGGCGGCCCACGGAATCCAGTGAGATCGCTGTTCGAAGCAACCCTTCCTCATGGCGCAGGATTATAGATAGGTCGGCGCTTCGGGTAAAATTGCGCTGTCAATGGCGGCGACCCCTTCAACCGCGCATCGGCTTTGCGCGCGCCTCGGCTCAGCGGAAGCAGGGGTCCCATTCACTGGTCCCCAGACCCTCGGCTCCCGGGTTTCCGCCCCAGGCGGCTTCGCCCGGAAAAGTGCGAGAACAGCGGTCGGGGCCGCGAGAATGGCGGTTGGGGCGAACGGATCGAATTCGATGGCGGAACACAGCAAACCACCCGATGGGGCCGAACGCGCGGCCAGCGCGGCGCCCGCCAGTCTCTGGTCCGAGATGATGGAGATGACCTCGGCTTTCTGGGCTTCACGCCAGCGCAACAAACTCATCATGCTGGCCATTGCGTTGACCGTGGTGGTGGCCGCTACGGCCTACATGCAGATCAGGCTCAACGCCTGGAACCGGCCATTCTACAACGCGCTGACCGACAAGGACATGCCGGCCTTTTTCGAGCAACTCGGCGTCTTTGCCGTGCTCGCCGGAATATTGCTCGTTTTGAACGTCGCGCAGATGTGGCTCAATCAGATGTCGATGGTGGTCTTGCGACAGGGCCTGGTGAACGACCTGTTGAACGACTGGCTCGAGCCCAGACGCGCCTTTCGGCTTTCGAATTCGGGCCCCATCGGCGCCAATCCGGACCAGCGTCTCCAGGCCGACGCACAGCATCTGACAGAGCTTTCGACGAACCTGGGCGTTGGCCTGCTTCAGTCCGGCCTGCTTCTGGTGTCGTTCATCGGCGTTCTCTGGGGGTTGTCGCGGGGCACGTTCCTGCCGATCGGAGGCTACAAGTTCGGCCCGCCGGGCTATCTCGTGTGGTGCGCGCTTCTTTATGCCGGCGCCGGCTCGTTTTTGAGCTGGCTCGTCGGCCGGCCGCTGATTCGTCTCAACGCCGAGCACTACGCGCGGGAAGCTGACTTTCGCTTCGGCCTCGTGCGCGTCAACGAAGAGTTGGAAGGCATAACCCTGTACGGCGGCGAGGCCGACGAGAGACAGCGCCTCGGCGCGATATTCGACGCCGTTCTCCAAATCTCGCGGCGGATCGTCGGCGCCGTGACGCGGTTGACGTGGGTCACCGCCGGCTATGGCTGGTTCACCATCGTCGCGCCGATCCTGGTGGCGGCGCCGGCCTACTTGCAGAGTGGGATGAGCTTCGGCGAACTCATGATGGTCGTCGGCGCGTTCAATCAGGTGCAGACCTCGCTCCGCTGGTTCGTCGACAACTTCTCCAACATCGCGGACTGGCGCGCCACGCTGTTTCGCGTGGCGGCGTTCCGGAAAGCGATCGTCACGATGGATCAACTCGGTCGGACTGCGAGCCGCATCGACTTCGAGGAGGCCGAGGGTCGGTCGATCCGGATCGACGACCTTCACGTCCACTCGCCCGCCGGCTGCGTCAAGCTCAGCGAAACGCACGCAAACCTCGATCCCGGCGAGCGCATTTTGATCACGGGCGACAACGGCGAGCAAAAGGCCCTGATGTTTCGCGCCATCGGCGGGCTTTGGCCCTGGGGCAGCGGCCGGATTGCGCTTCCGCCTCGCCGGTCCATGATGTTCATGCCGGTCCGGGCGTACGTCCCGACCGGCGCTCTGCGTGACGCCGTCGCTTATCCGCACTCGGCTGAGGGCTACGAAGCTGCGGCCATAGCCAAGGCGCTCGCCGACGTTGGACTGGAACGCCTCGGGCCCCTGCTCGACACGGTGGAGCGATGGGACCGGCAATTGACCGACGACGAGAAGCAACGCCTGGCCTTTGCCCGCGTCATCCTGCAAAAGCCGCTTTGGGTCGTGGTGAACGACGCGCTCGACGTTCTCGATCCGGAATCGCGCACGCGAATCAGGGCGCTCCTGGCGAACGAACTCGCTGGCGTCGGCCTCATCAATATCGGCCATGACCTGCCCGAAAGCGGCATCTACGACCGCAGGCTGCATCTGGTGACCGATCCGCTCGGGTTGACCTTCAAGCCGGCCCAAGAACACGGAATCCGTGAACCGCCCAGGTCCGCGCGCGAGGCTCTCTCTGCGGAATAAGCTTCAGGTCGCCTCAGTAGTCGATCTCCAGCCGGCTCAGGTTCGGGGCCGAGATGACGTCGCCCCGGATGGCGCAAGGCCTGCCATCCGCCCGAGCCTGCTTGGCCCCCGGATACCGGACGGTGATTCGTTCCGGCGCCGGACCCGACAAAGCCAGCTCGATCACGGCCAGGGATTGACCGCGCCGGGCCTTGAGGGTGGCGGCGCCGAAGGCGGTGGGTAGGTCGCGCAGCGCGATGCCCTCGCCCTCCCACCAGGCGTCCGGAACCGCCCGAAGCAATTCGAGGACGGCGCCGTTCTCGCGCAGCAGCATTCGGCGAATCGTGGTGGCGAACTCGGCTCCGATCCAGGTGTGGGGCATGTCGCCGATGTAATCGGGGGCACGCGAATCGCTCCAGACCACCTCGGCCCAGCCCCGCCAGCCGCGAGGCCTGCGGCCGTCCATCGCGGCCGACAGCTGGCGGAACGCGTCGTCGTATCGCCCCAGAGCCACAAACGCGTTGATGTTGCGCAGTTCGTACGGCGTATAGTTTCCCTGAAAATCGGGCGCGGAGATCGCCCTGACGCGGGCGGCGGCCCGGTCATAAGTCGCCGCGATCAACTCGGCCGGAAGGACGTCCTCGGCCCTGCAGGGCTCGAAGGCGATGGAGGTCGAAGTCGGATCGACGTCATTGCGATCGGCTGAGCCGGGAATGAGGTCGGTCTTCATCCGCGCGGCGGTCATCCGAATGGAGCGGGTGAGGTTCGCGACGAACTCCCTGCCCTTCGCGGCGGCGTGCGCAGCGACGCTCCCCTCACCGATCTCGAGCGCCAGATATTCGCAGTTCCGCCACGCGCTCAAGGCGAAATAATCGTCCCAATAGCTGTAGGACGGGTTGCTGTAGCCCTCGTGACTGATCGACGGAGCCAAGAGGCCGTGGAACGGCGTGGCGGGGCCATTCGTGGCGTCGGTCCGCGCGCAAAGCTCCTCGATGAACTTCGTCGCGCGGACCACGGCCTCGAAAACGGCGTCGAGGAAGGCCAAGTCCCGGCTGATGCGATAGACGTCGGCGGCGATCCCGACGAATTCACCCTGCGCGTCGAATTCGATATCGCTTCCGTAACCGCGGTTGACCGTGCCGTCCACGTTGAGGATGGGCGGGACCATGCCGTTCTCGTAAATACGCTTCGAGTACCAGACGACGTAACGCTTGGCTTCTTCGGTCAGCCCGGCCCAAAGGAGCGCGAGAGCCTGCGCCGAGCCGTCGCGAATCCAGGTGCGGTCGTAATTGCGCGGGCCCGGCTTGAAGGCGAGCGGGGTGGAATTGACCAGGATGAACGCCGTCTGCGCCGCGACCGTGTCGCTGACTTCCGGGTCGCCGACGGTGATCTTGCGCGGACCGACCCTCTTCCGCCAGTCCTGCGCGACCGTCTCTAGCAGAGCGTCGAAGGAGTTCTCCGGCTGCGGCGCGACGTCGTCCCTCATCGGCGACGAGACAACGATAGCGGCGGTCCCGCCCGGCGGGAGGGAAAAGGAGAATTCGCAGGCGGCGCTGAGGAGGCCCGAGCCGGACCGAAGGCTCCGCGCGGTATCCAGCGACCCATTCTCGATGAGCTTGATCACGTCCCCGTCGTGGAAGTCGGCGACCGCTACGGCGCCGGGGTCGACCGAAAACGCAGCAAAGAGTTGGTCGTTGACTCGCACCTCGCGGCGCTCGACGGCGATGGCGTTGATTGCGGCGTGGCCGCCGTGTTGCCAGTAAGGATTGATCTGGACGGGGCGCACCGCCAGCACGAGCGCGCCGCTCCGGCTTGTGGCGCTCCGGTTGACGATGCGGTGCTCCGCCAGCGCCGCGCCGGCGTGAGCGAAGGCCGTGGTCCGGAGCTCTATATCGTGCGCAGACCACGAAACGGTGGGGATGGGCAACGAGCCGTCGACGAGGGATTGGCTGATCGAAGGGCTGGCGGGCGCTCCGTGCAGCGCGCCATCCAGGCGAAGCACAGGGGTCATCTGGGGGGATTCCCGCCGCGGCTCGAGATTGCCGTATTCGTCGAACAGCGCTTCCTCGGCGTGATCGTGCTCCCCCAGCGCAGTCCAGTAGACTTGCCGACCGAGGAGCGATTGCGGGTATAGCTCGGCGCGCCCGGCCGACGCCGCTCGCTCGAGCTGGCCGATCGGCATGCGATCCTTGTTCAGGATGCGCAGCTTGAGCTCATTGACGACCGCGCCCGCCGGCGAGTTCGCCTCGTGGACCGTCAGGCGGAAATAGCGGCTGGTGGTGGAGCGCCACCAGAAGCTGTCGCTGCCGCCCTTGCCGGTGGCGATCCGGCCCATTTCCCGGAAATTCACGCCGTCGTCGGAGAGATGCGCGGAAAAAACCGTCCCATAGGTCTTTCCCCATTCGATCAACGCCCCGAGAGGATAGCGGAAATAGCCGAAATCGACCGTGATGCTGTCGCCCGCCGGCAGCTTGACCGGGGAATGGCTGAGCGCCCCAATGCGCCCGTCCTCGATGACCGAGGCTGCGTCGGCGGGGCCGTAAATGTTGATCTCGACGATCTCGAGGCCACGCTCCGATTGCGAGCCGCCGCAGGCAAAGCGCACGAATCGCGCGGCGACGGGAGAGAATGCGAAAACATCTTGTCCGCCTTCGCCGTGGCGCGTTCGACAAAGATGCGTCCATCGCTTGCCGTCCTGCGAGGACTTGAATCCATAAACCCCGGGCGCCTGCTTGCCCCAATAGACCTCGAGTCCGCCCAGGGTCGCGATCTCGCCGAGGTCGATCTTCAGCCACGGCCTCTTTGACGGTTTTGACACCCACGTCGTCACGTAACGATCGTCGACGGCGAGCCGGGGATCGCCGCTGCTCGCCGTCACGCTCCACCGCTTTTTGCTCGGAACGTTCATCGAAGTCTCCGTCCGACGATGGAGGCCGATCAGCCGCACCGCCGCCGCGGGCCGACGCCAGGCCTGTTGGGCCAGGCGAGGCTCAGCCCATTCTGAGACGCCGGCAGGAGGGGGTTGACAATCCGCTCGCTGAAATGCCGGCGCGCGCCAAACACTTGTCGAATGAGCATATTCATGGCGAGGCCGGGACCGCTCGAATAGATGCGCCATCCGCCGTCGACAGCGATCCTGCCGGCTTTGACGAGCCCCCACTCGGCGCTGGCCTGATAGCGGTCATGGAACGCCGCATCGCTGCTGCTGAAATAGGCGTTGCGCTGCCGCAGCGACGCATGCGCCAGCCGATCCGTGACGGCGACGGGATTGACCACCATGAGCGCGTCCCAAAGCGCCTGCGATTCGCCGAGCGCGGCCATCGCCTCGGCGTAGCGCAGATGCGAATGCACATACATGAGCCCGATTTCGCGGCCGAAAAACGCAGCCGATTCCGCCCGCCGAAAAATCGTCTCGCGCCCGCCGCGATAGGCGATCGGCCTCTCCATGAGGCGTGCGCCGTCGGAATAAAGGAGATGCTTTCGGATGAGGCCGAGATGGCGCCGCGCCTGCTCTTTGGTGAAGATCCCGCCGATGATCCCCTGCGTCATGGGCAGCAGGGAGAAGGAGAGGCCTGTCCGCTCGTCGCGCGGATGCAGCATGAGCTCCGGCAGGGCGCCGTCCGGTCCGAATACGCCATAGCCGGCCACTATGCCGTCGCGAACCAGAAAACGGTTGAAGTCCTTGCGCATCGCCGCGGCGAGGGAGTCGAGCTCCTTCGCCCGTTCCGAGGAGCGCGCGGCGCGCCGAAGGATCGCGGCGTATCGGCGCAGCTGCTCGTAGAGCAACGCCACGGTCCAGCTGCTCGCCATCCAGTCGCTCATTGTCGGCTCGACCGGCTGGAGGGAGTCGTTCCAGTCGCCATGTCCGTAGCGGATCAGGCTTGTGCCGGGAATGAAGCGCCGGCCGACCGTCGCGATCAGCTTTTCGACATGGGCCGCAACGGGGTCGGCGGATGACGTCTTCTCGAGGTTGTCCTCCCGGCGCCAGGCGATGTTCTCGTCGAGAAAGGCGAAATCGCCCGTCGCTTCGACATAGTCGCAGAGCGCCTTCAGCGGCCAGACGATGATATCGCCGTGCGACTCCCTGCCCTGCACGTCGGAATATGGCTCGAGCATGAACCACTGCGGCCAGTCGCCGCTGTTTTCGTACTGCTGGGCGAAGAGGATGCGCAGGACCGCCCTGGCCGGCTCGTCATGCTCGAGCGACAGAAGGAATTCCATCGGGCCCTGGCAGACGTCGCGGACGCCCCAGGCGCCGCCCGCGTATTGTTCGAGACCGTGCGGCGCCGTGAGATGCACCATCGCGTCGTGCGCCAGCCACGGGAAGACGGCGTCGACAGCCTCGGCGTCCGCTCCGTGGTCGGCGCTCCTGACGCGAATGACGCGCGTGACTTTGCGCCAGAAGCGATCGCATGGAGCCAGCATGCTCGCTTCGTCGACCGGCTTGGCGTATTTCGCCGCCAGCGCGCGCGCTTGCTTGGCGTCCGTCATCGAGCCGACGACCGCGAAGACGAATTCGTTCGTCGGGCGGGTCCGGATCGCCGCGAAGCCGCCGCTCCGGCGCGTTCCGTCGGCGTAAAGCAATTCGTCCCCGCCGATCTGTTCGACTCGCTGCGGGGTGCTCGTCACGAGATGATAGACCGCCTCGGGATATCGCTTCGCCCATTGACCGTCTGGATCCGGCCGAAAAGTGAACCTCTTGCGACGGGAGTCGATCTGCATTCGACCGGCATGAGCGTATTCCTGCTCGCCGAGCGCGAGATGGCCGAATACGAGGAGCCGGCATTGATCGCCTTCGACCGTCACGCGCCACTGCATGGCGGGCCCGTCGCCCGAAATGGCCGCGGAGACCGTGATGGTCCGTTCGCCGAGTCGATAGATCCAGCGGCAGTCGCCGAGGCCCATCTCGAACGCCGACGGCACGGTCAACAGCCGCCATCCGCCCTTGGTTTCCACGAGCATGCGCAATCCGCTGCCGCGGGTGATGTTGTAGGGGTCGCGCGAAACGGACCACAGCTTGTGAAAGGACGTGTTGCCGATGGTGAGCTGCGCACCGAAAACGCCGTGCATCCAGCAGGTCGCGCACAAGATCGTCTCGTCGGGCAGCATCGCCTCGCCGCTGCGCACGAGGGCGCCGTGACGGCGCGCGACGATGCGCTCCTTGTCGCGCAGGACCACATGACGGCTATAGATTCTTCCCGGAGTGAAAAAGGACAGGAGCCGGCCGCCGACCCGTTCGACATGCGTGCGCCGGCGGTAGCGCTTCCGTATCGCGTTCTCGTCGAGGTCGTCGGCGACGGCGGACGGCGCATCGTGCAGCAGGGTGCGCGCCGGCAAGGAAAGCGCGACTGCAGGCGGTGCCCAACTCTGGCCGGCGGCCTCGACGCTGTCGACCAGCTGCAAGTCGGCGTCGCTCGACGCCGCCGGATGATCGGGGACGTAGAAGCCAAAAAACGTCCAAGACGTTGCAGCGCCGGACGCGAGCGTCGCGACCTCGGACTGAAGGGCCGCGCACCCCGTCTCGTATTGAAGGCGGGTCGAAGGCAGGCTTTTCCCGAACGGAAGGCCGAACCGATCGGCGTCACGGTGGGGGGGCCCCATCAGCTGGCGGTAATCGGTTGCAAACGCCGCAGCGCCCTCGAGACAGCCGTGCGCGGCCCACGGGTGCGCCCCGCCCTGCGACAGGTTTTGCCGGGTCATCAAAACGTGCTTCAGGCGCGGATGCCGGGCGACGTGATGATCGAGATACTGGCAAGCGTAGGCTTCGTTGTTCATCAGGAAGCCACGATCCCCGAGCCCGAGATCCTGAATGAACACGGCGTCGCAGGTGAGTCCGCTGTCGCGCCGGTTGATCGCCTCGACCCGCCACAGCCAAAGGTTTGCGCGCGGCTCGAGTCGGAGCGTGACCTGATGGCGCACGCCGGCCTGCTCTCCCTGCCAGACAAAGCGATCGTCTGAAACGCCGACGGCCAGTTTGGCCTCGGGACCGATGACCGGCAGGATCGCCGGCTCGGGTCCGCCGGCGCGCAGATAGAGGCGCCCCATGCCACCGGTAATCGGCGACGCCAATGTCTGGTTGATCATGATCGTCCGGCCCGCTTCCGCGTGTTCGATGGCGAAAATCGCGCCATTCGGCAGGAGGCTGATCGAGAACCCGGCGCCGTTGAAGATCCGCGCCAGGCCGAGGTCTGCCAGGCGCGGCGTCGTCAGGACCTCTGTCGGCGGGTGCGGCACGGGCGTTCCTCTGACAATTCTGCGCGATTATTGCGCGAGCGCCGCTCGTTTTGGCAATATTTGCGTTTTTTGCCGATTGCTGATTGTGAACGAGCCGAGGCGGCCGTTAGCCCGGACTGGACGGAGCTCGCGCGACGGCCGCTCCGAACGCCTCGAGCGCGGCGGAGCGCGATAGAGCCGGCGCAACTTGGACGACGATCCAAGCCAGGGAACATTCCGCCAAAGGTTTGGGAAGCCGGAGCAAAGCCGGGGAAAGCCGAAGCAAAGCAAAAGTGTTCCATGAATTGGGGTTTTTCAAGCGCTTAGGCCGAAATCCAAATTGTTTTTTGTTTTCGGTCTGCTTTGCGCTGGTCGCCTCCGCTTCGTCCCCGGCCTGCCGGCCGATGCGCTCAGCCGGCAGCCGACCAGCGTCTATGTTCAGCTGCAGATTGCGTGAGATTCGCCAGCGCCTCCAAGCCAACCTCCCTTTCCATCGCGGCGCCCTTGACCACCTATCACATAATTTTACCGTAATTATGACGAGCGTCCCGGGCAACGCCTTTTCGCCTGTTCTGCTGAACGGGTAGATCAGCGACCTTCCGGCAAAATTCTTTCTGTTCCTCTCTCCCGCCAAGCCGTCGCGCCCCGCGCTAAGACTGACTGGCCGAAGCGGCGCCAGCCGGAACGGCTTCCGGACTTCTCTTCCAGGCGGCGCTCTCTGCGAACAAGTAATGAACATCAAGAAACTTGTCAAGACATTGGCGGCCTTTCTCCCGGCGTGGTTAACGTCGCGCATGGCGGGGGGGACGCGCCTGGAACGACGCGTCACTACGCGGACTGCCCGCCAGACCGCCGATCTCCACGTCTCACGGCGAAACAGGCCATTTCAGACACGAGTGGCGGTGACCTGGGATCAATCCTGGAGTCGGCGCCCTCGGACGGAGAGGGTTTTACCTCTCCCATTGTTCGAGGCTGCCGGTTCGCTCGAGCTCGCCGATCAGCGGCTCGAGCTCGTTCGCGTAGGCCCTCCAGCGGCCGAGGCCCCTTGCGCTGACCGGCTGGCGCACCTGAGCCCGGCTCACCGTTCTGACCCGGCTCTCGAACTCATAGAAGCGCGTGCAGGCTTCGTCCGGCGGCAATTCGAGGTGACCGAGCACGCGCGCCAGCGTGGCGTCGAAGTCGGCGACCCAGTCGTTCAGTCTCACCGTCAGGATCCTGTTCGGCAGGGCGGACTTCCAGTGCGCCATCAGCCGGTCGTGCTCGCTGATGTACCAGCCGAGATCGGCGAGGTCGTGTGCATAGCCGTGGCTCCCATGAAAGCGGAAGGTGAAGATCGAGAGGCCGATGTCGCGCGGATCGCGCACGCAATGGATGATGCGCGCGGCAGGCAGCATGAGGCCGACGAGGCCGAGATGGAGAAAATTGCCCGGCAGCTTCTCGACGATGCGCTCGGCTTCCGGCGCCAGCGCGTGCAGCGCCGAGAGATAGCGCGTCGCCGCTTGGTCGAGCGCCTCGCCGTCCAGCGCGGCGATGCGCTGCAGCGACGAGGCGTTGTCGTGCGAACCGCCGAGCACGGCAAAGGCCTGGCCGAGCGCCATGCGCTCGCCGGCGCCGAAAACGTCGCGGTGGGACGCGAGAATCTGTTCGACGAGCGTCGTGCCCGAGCGAGGCATGCCGACGACGAAGATGGGCGCGGGATCGCGGTTGGTCGCCCGCGCTACGTCTCTCAGAGTTTGACTCAAAAGTTTACGAGGGATTGCACAGCCTTCGCAACATCAGGCGGATGGACGCGAAACGAAGGAACATCAGGGCTGTGACGTTGAGGTTCTCCCAGTCCTTGGCCAATCTCCGGCAGCGGTTGAACCAAGCGATGGATCGCTCGACGATCCAACGCTTGGGCAGCGTGACGAAGCCTTTGGCCTGGTCGGATCGTTTGACGATCTCGATCTTGACTTGAGACAGGATTTTGGCCAGCGCATCGGCGAAGATCGGCCCTTGATAGGCGCCGTCGGCGAACAGTTTTTCGAGATAGGGGAACCGGCCAAGCAACGTCGACAGCAGCAAAATGCCGCCGTCGCGGTCCTGAACGTCGGCGGAATGAACGATCGCGTGCATCAACAGCCCTTGGGTGTCTACGAGAACGTGACGCTTCTTGCCGTTGATTTTCTTTCCTGCATCGAACCCGTGCGGGTCGATGGAGGCCCCCCTTTTTCTGCGCTTCTCACGCCCTCATCCCGAGCTTGTCGAGGGATGGCTGTCGATGATGGCGGCGGTCGGGCTGGCCTCGCGTTCGGCCAGCTCGCGACACTTTTCGTAGAGCGCGTCATGGATGCGATCCAACACGCCATCAATGCCCCAATCGCAAAAGTATCGATAGACGGTGCTGCGCGGAGGAAAATCCTTGGGAAGGTAACGCCACTGGCATCCGCTGCTCAACACGTACATGACGGCGTTGAACGCCTCTCGCATGTTCGTTTCGCGTTTGCGCCCTCCCCGCCTCGCCGGGGGAATGAGCGGTTCGACATGCGCCCACTCCTCATCCGCGCGTCATGGCCTCGCGAAGAAGGCGCTCGGCCGCCTCCGCCTCGCCGGTGATCCGCATGAAGGCGCCGAGATTGGAAAGCGCTGGGGATGCGCCGGCTCGGCTTCGAGCGCCTTCTTCATCGCGGTCTTCGCGTCCTCGATCGCGCCCTGGCGATAGCGCGCGAGGCCGTAGTTCACCCAGGCGTCAGCCCAGCGAGGTTTCAATTGGATCGCCGCGGAGAAGGCCTGCTCGGCGCGCGCGGGCTCGTCGAGCGCCGCAAAAGCTTGGCCATAGGCGTAATGCGCCGCCGCGAGTTTTGGGGCGCGCCAGCATGCTTCGCTCGCCGCGACGAGCTCGGCCTGGTTGTCCCCGAGCGCCAGATGCGAGATGGAGGCGTGCAGGAAGGGAGCCGCATCGTCCGCCAGCGCGGCTTGGACCTTCTCGAAAGAGGCGAGCGCCTCGGCGTGCCGCCCCGCGGCCTGGAGCGCGACGCCGAGCTGGAAGTTTGCTTGCGGACGCCTTGGGTCGAGCTCGACCGCCCGACCCAAGAACTCTATCGCGGCGGCGACGTCGTTGGCGCGCAGCGCGTCAACCGCGCGGCGGAAAAGGAGAGCTTGACTTTCCCGATCCCCTTTGTTCGCGCCTAATGGTGAGGACTGGTCGCAGGGCGGCCCCCACCTCGCAGCGTCATCGGCCCCGCCGTTCGTCATCGGGCGGCGCCAAAATTAACCGGCATTACGACCCGGACCCAGACGACCCGCACCCAGACCCGGCGTGGCCGACTGCCCCGGCATAACTCATCCCACCGACGCTCCCGTCACGCTCGTAGGGGAAGCCGTAAACGCCGGGGTCGGTCCCGGCGCTCGACCCGAGCGCGGACCAGGAATCGAACCCAGAGAGGTTGCTCACCCGCATCCAGGACGGCTCGGCGAACTCCGGCGCGTAGCCCCCGAGAAGGTCGGCCGGGCTGCCGATCACGGCCCAGCCGTCGGCAGGCGCGGCAGGCGCGACATAGGTGACCAGAACGTGGCCGGACGCATCTTTGCTGACCTTGAAATTGGCCGACGTAAAGGTTCCGCTCACCTTGAACGTCGCGACGGTCTTGCCCGCCGCCGTCTCGATCGAGACTTTTCCGGAATTGTCGACCGCATGGTCGCCCGCAGCAAAAGCGACCTGCGCGAAGTCGATTTCGTCTGAGCCGCGGAAGCCGCTGATCCTGTTGGCGAGGTGCGCGCCGGCGGCGTATTCGATTTCGCCGCTGGTTGACGCGAAATGGATCGCGCCGCGGCCGGCGGCCTCGGCGTTGGCGAGCTCCAGGAGCATCCAGGACGCCCGTCTTGATTGTCGTCCTTTGTTGGCTGCAATCAGGGTCGAGCGTGCCGGCGCCGTCGAGGGTGAGACTCCCCGCCCCGGCGTTGGCGCCCGTGCCGCCGGATCCGGTCTGATCGGCGATGGCGTCGAAGACCCGTTCAGTCGTCCCTTTGGTCGGCGCGAAGGTGATGGTCTCGGTTCCTTGCAGGAAAATCGCGGAGCCCAAGGCTTGCCCGTTCCCGCCACCGCTTTCACCTGAGCCCGGCGTGACGCTTCCGCCCGAAAGGCCGCCGCCCTTGATAGTGAGCGAGGCGCCGGCCATGACGAAAATGTCGCCACCGGCCCCGAGGCCCCGCCGCCTCCGCCGCCCCTCGAGCCAGCCGCGCCGCCGCCGCCGCCGCCGCCCCTCGAGCCAGCCGCGCCGCCGCCGATGCCGCCGCCGCCACTCGGTCCGCCTCCGCCGCCGCCCCCGAAACCGCCGGCGCCGCCGTTTCCAGACGAGCCGAACGTGCCGCCTTCGCCGCCGCCGCCGCCGAAACCACCGCGGCCGGGGATGCCTGGGAACCCGATGCCGCCGCCGCCGCCAAACCCGCCCGCGCCTCCCGTCCTCCTCGAACCGTTCCCGCCGGCGACGCCGCCGCCGCCAAAGGAAATTGATCCCCCTCCTCCCCCGCCGCCGCTCGCGCCGCTGGGCCAGCCGGTTCCGCCTTTGCCGCCGCTCGGCGCGCCGGGGATAAGTCCGGCGCCGGCGCCGCGCGCGCCGCCGGAGCCCCCTAAGCCGATCGAGCCGACGCCGCCGCCCCCCCCCGCCTCGCTGCCGGCGCCGCCGCCGCCTCCGAGCCCGCCGCCGCCACCGCCGAAGTAGCCGCCGCCGCCGCCGCAGCCGCCGCCGCCGACGGCGGAGTCGCCGGCGAAGAAAACGTCGTCGAGCGTGACCTGGGCCGGCACGCCGCCGTCGGCCGGATCGTCCGCCACGAACAGGCCGCCACCGAGTTCCGGCGCCGCCGCCCCCGCCCCCGGCCCCGTCGGAGCCCCCGGCCGCGGCGCCGCCGGCGCCGCCGTGAGCCACTGCGTTCTCGATCGTCAGATTCGTGATGGTCGTCTTGCCCGAATAGGCGAACAGGCCGCGATAGGCGCCGGCGCCGTCGAGAAAAGCGCCCTGGCCGTTGAGGGTGAGTGTGTCATTGCCCACGAGGTTGATCGCGGAAATGTCTGCGCTTTCCGTCAAGGTCGCGCCGGCTTTCAGCGTGATGGTGTAGTGCGTGCCGTCGCCGTCGTCCGCCTGCGAGGCGAGATCGATCGCTTTGATGTCGGCGCTGAGATCGGCGGCGCTCGAAACGTTCAAATAGCTCGTCGTGGTCATGCCCGAGTTTCCTCCCGATGCCGCGCCAAATCCCGCTTGTGCGGTGCTTGGCGCATCGGATTGCGCGCCCTCCGGCCGTTGATGGCGCAAGTCAGGATTTTTGCGCTGGCTGCCCGTCGCCGTCAACAATGTTGACGTCGGGGCGCCGCCGGGAGGGCGACGCGCGCGGAACGCCAAGTAACCCCGATGCCCAGCCGGCTGGCGTCAACGCTCGCCGCGGCGGCCGCCGCAGCCTCGCAGCCTGGCGTGGATCAGCGAAGGGTCCACAATCTGCGAAGCGCCGAGAAATCGCGATCATGCGTCACCAAGGCGGTCGCGTCGGCGATGCAGACCAGGCCAGCATTTTCAGTCCCCACTGTGGTTCGCATGAGTCGGCCGCTCATTGGCCACAGTCTGATGTCGTGCGGGGCCTTCGCACATCAAAGCTTCCTTGGGGGCCACCGCCGCGCGGGCCTTAGAAATCGAACGACGGCTGCGCCGCCTCGGGCGGGCCCACGCGCACGCCCTCGAGTTCGAGCATCCTTTTCTTCGTCTTCGCGCCGCCGGGGGCGGAGAAGCCGCCGATCTTGCCGCCGGCCGCGAGCACGCGGTGGCAGGGAATGATGAGCGGCGTCGGGTTCGTCGCCATCGCCTGGCCGACATCGCGGGCGGCTTCGCGCCCGGCGCCGACCTCCTGCGCCAAGGCTCCGTAGGTGGTCGAGCGGCCCCAACCGACGCGGCGCGCGGCGTCATAGACCCGCCTGAAGAAAGCGTCCTCGCCGTCGAGGTCGAGCCGGACGCCGCGAAAGTCCGTTTCCTCACCCAGGAAGTAGCGCTTCGCCACAGCGACGACGGCCGCGACATCGGCCGGCGGGGTCCCGGACTTCGCGTCCTTCGCGCGCCGCCGCATCAACCGGTCGACCGACTCGGCGCTCGCCATCGGCAGAAGAAAGCGCGTGACGCCGCGGTCACTCCAAGCGATGGCGCAGAACCCGGCTGCGGTATCGAAGACGTGATAATGCTGAGCGTCTTGGTTCATCGCCTCGTTCCCTCGGATGGAAACCATGCGCCGCCAAGGCGCATATTTAACCCGTTTCTTGTCGGCGCATGCGCTCGACAACTGGGAGCGTCCTTCGACAAGCTCAGGACGAGGTTCGAAGGGCGCCAAACGAGTCGCCTCTTCGACAAGCTGAGTCCTTCGACAAGCTCAGGATGAGGTTTGATAGGCACCGGACCATTCGCCCCGGAAATCTCATCCGGCGCGCCTCGGGGCCTGCCCTTTTCATGACCAGGCGCCGCGAAATCGCGGTGCGCCCAGTGGCCAGCGGAGGGAAGAGCAATATCTTTCAGGGCTCGCGCCCAATTGCCGCGTCCGGCGTTCAGACATCATGACGGGTCGTTCACGGGCGCCGCCGTCAGCTTGTCCTCCGTCCTCGTCTCGAAGTCGCTGGCGTCGTGGCGCTCGCGCAGCTGGCTGGAGGGCTCGCCAAACGTCCGGTTGACCATCCGCCCGCGTCGCACCGCCGGTCGCTCCAGAAGCAAGTCGGCCCAGCGCAGGACGTTCTTATAGTCCTGCGCGCTCAAAAACTCGGCCGCATTGTAGGCCCAGCCCTTCACGAGCTGGCCGTACCAGGGGAAGATGGCCATATCGGCGATCGTATAGGCGTCGCCCGCGACATACGCGGTCTCGGCGAGCCGCCGGTCGAGGACGTCGAGCTGCCGCTTCGTCTCCATGGCATAGCGATCGATCGCATATTCCATCTTGACCGGCGCATAAGCGTAGAAATGGCCGAAGCCGCCGCCCACAAACGGCGCGCTTCCCATCTGCCAGAAGAGCCATGACAGGCATTCCGCCCGCTCGGCGGCCTCTTTCGGCAGGAAGGCATCGAATTTCTCGGCCAGATACATGAGGATTGCGCCCGATTCGAAAACCCGGATCGGCTTTTCTCCGCTGCGATCGACCAGGGCCGGGATCTTGGAGTTGGGATTGATCGCGACGAAGCCGCTGCCGAACTGATCGCCCTTGCCGATCTCGATCAGCCAGGCGTCGTATTCGGCGCCGGCGTGGCCTGCCGCCAGCAGTTCTTCCAGCATGATCGTCACTTTGACCCCGTTCGGGGTCGCCAGCGAATAGAGCTGGAGCGGGTGGCGGCCGACCGGGAGGTCCTTGTCGTGCGTCGGCCCAGCGACCGGCCGGTTGATGTTTGCGAACTGCCCACCGCTGGGCTTCGCCCAAGTCCAGACCTTCGGCGGGACGTATTCGGCTGCGTCGTTCATGCGATGACTTGCCTCCAAAATGTCGGATGGTCCGCCTAGGCGGCCGGCGGGTAGTTCGAGGGAAAGAGGGCCCGCCGCGTCTCTTCGTCGACCACGCTCTTGAAGGCATGATCTGTCCCAACCGCCTTTGCGCGCGCGACCGCGGGCCGCGCCTCCACCGCCGCAAACCAGCGCTTGAGCTCCGGTAATGCCGCGAGCGGATCGTCCGCTCCCTTCATAACCCGCGATGCGCGGGTGAGCCAGCCCCAGGCCGAGATGTCGGCGATGGTGAAGCTGTCGCCGACGATGAACGCGCGGCCCATGAGGTGATCGTTGAGCACCTTGTAATGCCGCTCGGCCTCGCGGCGGTAGCGATTGACCGCATAGTCGAGGCCTGACGGCGCAGCATGTTGAAAATGCACGGCCTGACCCGAAAACGGGCCGAGGCCGGTGGCGATGAACATGAGCCACGACAGGAGCTCGGGCTTGTCCTCCGGCGCGCCCATGAGCTTGCCGGTCTTCTCGGCGAGATAGATGAGGATCGCGGTGGAATCGAACACCCGCGCCTCCTTGCCGCCGGGCCCGTCGGTGTCCACGATCGCCGGGACCTTGCCGTTCGGGTTGATGGCGCGGAAGCCTGGCTGATGCTGTTCGCCCTTGCCCGTATCGACGGGCGCAATCTCATAGGGCAAGCCCGTCTCTTCAAGGAAGAGAGCGACCTTGGCGGGGTTCGGCGTCGGGTGGAAATAGAAGCGGATCATTGGCTCTCCCTTCGGTGCGCCTGCGCGGTCTCGCGCGCCTTGGACTTGAGCCAGGATACGAAGCCTGCGACGTCGTCGGGCGCCAGCCGGCCGATGGCTCTGGACGAATAGACGGCCGTCACGATCGCCCCGTTCGGATCGACCACGAAGCCGGTCGACTGCAGATAGTGAGGATTGTCGTTGACGAAGGCGCCCGTCGCCGCGGCGACGGCGTCGGCGTCCGCGCCGAAGCCGACAGGAAAGCGAAGTCCGTGTTTCCCGACGAGCGCCTCCGTCTCGGGCTCCCCGTCGACTGAGAACGCGACGACCTTGACGCCAAGCTCGTCCAGCTTGTCGCTGCGGCGCTGGAAGGCTGCAAGCTGGGCGTTGCAGAACGGACACCATGCGCCGCGATAAATCAGAATGACGCCGAACGATCCGTTGAGATCGTCCGGCAGAGTGATCATCCTGCCGCCCGCCTTGTGAACGCCGAGGCGCGGGAAAACATCGCCGTTGTGAAGAAGCGGCACGTCAGCTCCTCTTTTTTGGACTGAACGGTCCAAGTTTTGCAACGGCGAATTGGACTGTCAAGTCCAATTGGAGTATCGACAGCCGTATGTCGGAAAGACGAGGACCGGCGCGTAAACTTACCGCGCGCGGGGCCGCCACGCGCGAGCGCATCGTCGCAGCGGCGGCCGATCTCACCTGGACGCGCGGCGTCGGCGAGACGAGCCTCGAGGACGTCATGGCCGCGAGCGGGGCGAGCAAATCGCAGCTCTACCATTACTTCGCCGACAAGGACGAGCTCTTGCGTCAAGCTTCGGCCCTGCAGGTCAGCCGGGTTCTCGAAAAGCACGCCCCTTTGCTCGAGGCCCTCGATTCGCTCGAGGCTTTGCGCCGCTGGCGCGACGCCGTGCTGGCGCTCAATCGCCAACGCGGCTGCCCACTCGGCGCGCTCGTCTATCAATTGCCGCAGGGCGCGAAGCGCGCGCGGGCCGCCGTCGGCGCCGGGTTCGAGACCTGGCGTCGTCGGATCGAGGAAGGGCTCGGCAGGATGCAGGAGCGCGGCGAGTTCGCGCCGAAGGCCAAGCCGAGCGACATCGCGCTTGCGGTCCTGACCGCCGTGCAAGGCGGCCTCCTGTTGTCTCGCAGCGCCAAATCGAATCGGCCGCTGGAACTCGCCTTCGATATGGCGCTCGCCTATGTCGCGGCGCATGTGGCGAAGAAGCCGTCAGCGGCGGTGGAGTAGCCCAGCGGCGGCGCGCCGGCGTGGCGGAGGGATAGCGCCTCACCTGATCGGCGGGGCGTACTGGATGCCGCCTTCGCTCCACAGCTGGTTCAGCCCGCGGGGGATGGCGAGCGGCGATTTGGCCCCGAGGTTGCGCTCGAACACTTCGCCGTAATTGCCGACCGAACGGATGACGTTCGCCGCCCAGGCGTTGCTCAGCCCGATCTGCGCGCCGAAATTTCCCGACGTTCCGACGAGGCGCATCACCTCGGGCTTCTGCGATTGGAGCGCCTGGCCGATCGTCTTCGAGCTGACGCCGAGTTCCTCTCCGTTGAGCATGGCGAACAGGACCCACCGCACGACCTCGATCCATTTCAGGTCGTTCTGCCGCACGACCGGCCCGAGCGGCTCTTTCGAGATCACGTCGGCGAGGATCACATGGTCTCTCGGCTTCGCGAGGCGCAGGCGCAAGGCATAGAGCTGCGACAGATCGCTGGTCAGCACCGAACATTGGCCGGCGCCGTATTTCCTGATCGAGTTGTCGGTCGACGACGTCGCCATCGTTTGCAGCGCCATATGATTGGCGGCGAAGAAATCGGCGAGGTTGTCGATGGTCGTCGTTCCGCTCTGCGCGCAGACCGTCGCGCCGTCGAGCTCCAGCGCCGAATGGGCCTTCAGCGCCCGCGGGACCATGAACCCCTGACCGTCGTAGTAGGATATCCCGACGAAAGCGAGCCCGAACTCCGTCTCCCGCCCCATCGTCCAGGTCGAGTTGCGGGACAAAAGGTCGATCTTGCCGTCGGCGAGCGCCTGGAACCGGGCGTCGGCGGAGAGCGGAACGAGCTTGACCTTGTTCGGACCGCCGAAAATGGCGGCCGCGACGGCGCGGCAGAAATCGATGTCGAACCCGCTCCATGCGCCGCGTTCGTCGACGAATGAAAAGCCCGGCAGGCCCTCGTTGACGCCGCAGATGAGCGACCCCCTCGCCTTCACCGCGTCGAGCGTCGACGACGACGCGAGGGCCGAGCCGCTGACGATCATCGTCGCGATCGCCGCGAGGATGGCGAGCCAATTCGTCCGATCCGATCGTCCGCGCATGCGCGCCGTCCTCGAGCTGGCGGATCGCCCGGCGCCACCCTCTCAGCAGGAAGCGCCGGCGGTCAAGCCCGAAGACTGCGCGCGGCAGGGGTCGGGCGCCGGCGCGAGCCTCCTCACGCAGGCGCAACGCCCATGGGCCTTTTCAGGAGGGCCCGCGGTGCTAACGTAGAAAATCTCGGCGGTTTCGATATCATCCGCCGCACCAGCGAGATACGACCGGCAAGGAGCGCGACATGGCCAACGATCGATTCAAGGGGATGACGGCCATCGTCACGGGGGGCGGGTCGGGGATCGGCTTCGCCGTCGCGGAGCGGATGGTCGCCGAGGGCGGCGAGGTTTTGCTGTGGGACATCGACCAGCGTCGCCTCGACGCGGCGACGGCGAAGCTCGGCGGCAAAACGCGGGCGCGGCGGGTCGACGTCACCGACCCCGACGAGGTCGAGCGCGCGGCCGAGGAGGCGGACGCCGCCTGGGCCCGGATCGACGCCCTCGTCTGCAGCGCCGGCGTCGCGGGGCCGACCGCGACGCTCATCGACTATCCGATCGGCGAGTGGAAGCGGGTGTTCGACATCAACGTCAATGGCCTCTTCTATTGCAACCGCTTCGTCGCGCGCGCGATGAAGGCGCGCGGCTATGGCCGCATCGTCAACGTCGCCTCGATCGCCGGCAAGGAGGGCAATCCAAACGCCTCGGCCTACAGCGCGTCGAAGGCGGCGGTCATCGGCCTCACCAAGTCGCTCGGCAAGGAGCTCGCCAAGGACGGCGTCACCGTCAACGCGGTCGCGCCCGCGACGATCGAGACGCCGATCCTCGAACAGGTCACTCCGGAGTTCATCGCCTATATGCGCTCGAAGATCCCCATGGAGCGCTTCGCCACCCTGGACGAGGCCGCCTCGCTGATCTCATGGCTCGCGAGCCGCGAATGCTCGTTCTCGACCGGGGCGGTGTTCGACCTTTCGGGCGGCCGAGCAACGTATTGACGCCGCAGACGGAAGGGAAGGAGGTGACGGAGACGGCTATGAAGAACCCCCCTACCCTGGGGCAGGCGTCAAGCAGGAGCTGGAGTCCGTGCGCGCGCCGCCTCGATCAAGGTCGAGAAACTGGCCCCGAAGGTCGCGTAGCCGCGCGTCGACCGGCTGGGCGATCTCGCACGGCTCGCGCGCGCCACACGGCCTATGCGGGTCAGGATCGCAAGAGACGCAGCCCCAGCCCCGCGCATGCGGGCGCGCATTTTCTGATCCAGCGTCGCGACTCACAGTCGGCCTTCGTCCCGGTAAGTCTTCCATTCCGCCCAATCAAAGCGGCCGAGTTTTCGTGCTTCGGCGCGTTGGCGAATGCGTTGAAGGGCGGCGCGGGCTTGCTCGCGGCTGCGCGTTTGGCGGGCGGGCGCCAATCGCGCGACCTTCTTACCGTGTCGGGTGATCATCACTTCCTCGCCCCGTTCCACGAGATCGAGCAACCGCCCGAGCTTGTTCCTTGCTTCGGAGGCGCATACTTGTCGCATTGGGCTGACCGTTTAAGCCTAACTGCCGACCTTGTCATGCCCGCACACGCGGGCATCCAGAGTCGTTGGGCTCAAAGCGGCTCGGCGGACATCTGTTCCGTGGGCTGCTCTTGATCTCCGCGTCCGCGGGGATGACAAAGCGCCCTTTATTTGCGGGAGCGGCGCCATATCAGTGACCGAGCAAAACCAAGCCTCGGCGCGGAACCACGAACTCGAGGACTCGCTGCGGCGTCTCGGCCTCGTCCGAGCCGGCGAGACGCTGACAATTAAGCCCCTGAACGGCGGCGTCTCGTCCGACATCTGTCTGGTCGAGGCGGGCTCGCGGCGCTTCTGCGTCAAACGGGCGCTCAAGAGGCTCAGGGTCGCCGCTTTGTGGGAGGCGCCGGTCGAGCGCAACGCGGCGGAGGCGGCCTATTTCCGCGCGGTCTCCCACTGGCTCCCGCGCGCCGTCCCGTGCGTGCTGGCCGAGGATTCCGGGTCTGGCCTGTTCGCCATGGATTACCTCCCGCCCGAGCGCTTTCCGCTGTGGAAAGCGCAGCTTCTCGACGGGCGGGTCGACCAGACATTCGCCGCCTCGGTCGGGCGCGATCTCGCGCTGATCCATTCGAGGAGCGCCGCCGATCCGGACGCGCGGCAGACTTTCGCCCATGACGCGACGTTCGAAGCGATCCGCATCGAGCCTTACCTGCGCGCCACGGCGAAAGCGCATCCCGGGCTCGCCGCCCGGCTGGACGCGTTGGCGGAAACCACGCTTTCGACCAGGCGGGCGCTGGTCCACGGCGACGTCAGCCCGAAGAATATCCTGATCGGCCCCGACGGGCCGGTGTTCCTCGACGCCGAATGCGCCTGGTTCGGCGATCCGGCCTTCGACATCGCCTTCTGCCTCAATCATCTCCTGTTGAAGGCGGCGCGTCGTGGCGTCGGCAAGGCGCCCTATCTCGCCGCCTTCGCCGCGCTCGCCCGCGCATATCTGGCGGGCGCCGACTGGGAGGAGGCGGCCGGCCTCGAGGCGCGCGCCGCCGGCCTTTTGCCGGCTTTGTTCCTCGCCCGGGTCGACGGCAAGTCTCCGGTCGAATATCTGACCCGCGACAGCGAGCGCGAGGCGGTCAGACGCTGCGCGACGCCCTTGATTGCGGGAGCGCCGCGAACGCTCGACGAAGTCGCCGACGCCTGGAGCCGCACATCATGAGCGATCCCGTCATCCGGTTCGTGTGCGGGCGAAGAGTTTGGGATTCGCGTGGCCGTCCGACCGTCGAGGCGGAAATCGCCCTGAGCGACGGGGCGGCCGGGCGTGCGATCGCGCCGGCGGGCGCGTCGCGCGGTAGCCATGAGGTTTTGGAGAAGCGCGACGGCGGGGCGCGGCTCGGCGGACTCGACGTCCGCGGCGCCCTCGAAGGGATTGCGACCGAAATTTCGCCCGCGCTCATCGGCGCCGATCCGTTCGACCAGGCGGCGATCGACCAAACGCTCGTCCAGCTGGACGGTTCGCAGAACCTCTCGCGGCTCGGCGGCAACGCGCTGACGGCGGTGTCGCTGGCGGTTCTCCACGCGGCGGCGACGAGCCGCGGGCTGCCGTTATGGCGTTATCTGGCAGGCGACGGGCCGGCGCTCATTCCGCTGCCGGAAATCCAGATTTTCGGCGGCGGCGCCCATGCCGGACGGCGCACCGACGTGCAGGATTTCATGATCGTCGCGTCGCGGGCCCAAAGCTTCGCGGAGGCGCTGGAGATCACAGCCGAGGTCTATCATGCCGCAGGCAAAATCATGGCCGAGCGCGGCGTTCTCATGGGCGTCGCCGACGAGGGCGGCTTTTGGCCGGCGTTCGACAGCAACGAGCAGGCGCTGGACGCGCTGATGTTTTCGATCGAACGCGCCGGCCTCAAGCCGGGCGACGACGTCGCCATCTCGCTCGACATCGCCGCCTCGGAATTTTACCGCGGCGGACGTTACCGCCTCGGCCTCGAGAAGCGCGAGCTCGACCGCGACGCGCTCGCCGAACTTCTGCTCGGCTGGTGCGCTCGATACCCGATCCTGTCGATCGAGGACCCGTTCGCCGAGGATGATGCGGAAGGCTTTCGGCGCTTCATGGCGGCGGTGGGAGACCGGGTCCAGATCATCGGCGACGACCTCCTCGTGACAAACGCCCAGCGGGTCGCCGACGCGGCGCGCGACAGGAGCACAAACGCAGTCCTGATCAAGGTCAATCAGGCGGGCACGGTCACCAAGGCGAAGGCGGCGCTCGACGAAGGCTTGCGCCAAGAGTTCGGGACGATCGTCTCCGCACGCTCGGGCGAAACCGAGGACGTCTCCATCGTCCATCTCGCCATCGGCTGGGGCGCCGGGCAGCTCAAGGTCGGCTCCTTCGCCCGCTCAGAGCGCATGGCGAAATGGAACGAAGTTTTGCGCATCGAGGAAGCGCTCGGCGCGAAGGCGCATTTTGCGGGGCTGCACGGCCTGCCGGGGGGCAGGCGCAAGGCGTTGGAGGAGAGCGCGCGGCGAGATCCTGTGACGCCGGATTGAGATCATCGGATCGCCGGACGGATGCTGGCTGACGCTTCTGCCCAAGCAGAAAAAATGTGTGCAACAGGACTCGGCCAAGGATGCGGCGCGCTCCGGCTGAATTGGGGCGCTATAATGACATGCGCCCTCGATTCTCTCGGGTTGAGACTTGCGAAGCGAGTCTTTGAATTGAAAGTTGCCGATGCTCGACGAGCCATGGAAGACACAGCTGCTTATAGTGGGTCTGAAAGAGTCATTGCCCATCCCGGCAATCATTCCACCACAACTTGCTCGCAAATTGGCTGATCAACAGCCGGGATCATCCATTCCCAGCCGATGCAATGTCATCGACGTCCTTTATACCGGCGACTTTGGCGGTGTCCTTTGCAGCCTGGATATCGATGGCCGCGAGGCGGAAGGGGTTCACCTCGTTTCGATAACCCACCTGAGCTTCAGCCGGAATGTTCCCTTGTTCCGTGAGATCGAGGCCTACCAGCGGCATCGCATCAAAAAAATGAAAAAGCAGCAGGGTTTCGCCTATCGAGGTCCCCTGTCCTAACGCCGGCAGGAGCTTTTTTCTTCCTTTCCCTCGACCGACTCCTTGGGTACTGCGAGGCGCGCGCGCCTCGGCGAGGCCGGGCGGACCGGCCTGGATCGCATGCGGGGCTTGCCAAAATCGAGGTCCAGGTTTCGATGACAGATATACACGATGGAAAACTGTTCTGTATTCGGAGCCATCCACGATGGGCGACGAGCCTGAAGCCGGTCATGGCCAATCAAATCCGGATCGAGCTCGATATATCTGCGAACAAACTCGCCGAGATCGAAGAGCTGATGCGGGACTGCGGCCTGACCAAGACAACCGAGCTCATCAATGACGCGCTCACTTTGCTGAAATGGGCCGTCGGCGCGGCGAAAAACGGCCGCAAGGTCGCGTCTGGAGATGAGAAAACCGGCAAATACCTCGATCTCGAGATGCCGGTTCTATCGCATGCGGCCGGGCTCGAGCCCCGGTAAAGAAGGAGGGGCGGGCAAGTAGCGGACGAGGTCTCTTCTCCCGGCTGCGCAGAAAGCGGCGGAAAGCGCCGGATGAGGGGCGACTTCAGGTCGCGCGCGCCACCTGGAACCCAGCGAAGGACTGGTTGACCGGCATCACCTCGAGCCGGTTGATGTTGACGTGCGGCGGCAACTCGGCCACCCACAGCATGGCGGCGGCTATATCCACCCCCGTCAGCGGCGAGAAGCCGTGATAGAGCGCGTCCGACGCCTTCTTGTCACCGCCCGTCCGCACCAGGGTGAACTCGGTCTCGACCATGCCGGGCTCGATGGAGGTGACGCGAACGCCGGTCCCGTGAAGGTCGGACCGCAGTCCGAGCGAGAACTGTTCGACGAAGGCTTTTGTGCCGCCATAGGCGTTCCCGCCGGGGTAGGGATAATTCGCCGCCACCGAGGACACGTTGATGATTGCGCCGCGGCGGGCGATCAGGCCGGGCAGCAACTTGTGGGTCAGCGAGGCGAGCGCCGTCACGTTGGTGTCGATCATCGTCTTCCATTGGGCGAGATCGGCCCTCTGGGCAGGCTGATTGCCGAGCGCGAGGCCGGCGTTGTTGATCAAGAGGTCGATGTTGCGAAAGCCCTCGGGAAGAGCGGCGAGCGCCTTGTCACGCGCCGCCTCGTCGCGCACGTCGAACTCGGCGGGATAAAGCCGGTCGGGGCCCAGCAGGTCCAGGAGCGCGTCGAGTCGGTCGGCCCGTCGGCCGGTCGCAACGACGCGCCAGCCCGCGGCGGCGAACGCGATCGCGGCCGCTTTCCCTATGCCCGAGGTGGCGCCGGTGATGAGGACGGTCTTGGTCATGGCGGTTCCTGTTTTGAGCGACAGCGGGCGAGGCTCTCCAGCCGATGTAGCACGGCCGGCTACCCGCCACCGTTCTTCGTCAGCCCCCAGCCGTCGCCCTGCAGCCAGGCCCCTTCAGCCGGGGTCGCGTCGAAACGCAGCCAGCGCACCTCGTGGTTGCCGCCGCGGCGGAAAGCCTCGACGAGCTTGCGGCCCATTTCGGCGTCCTGCGCGCCTTCGCAGGCGATGAACACGACGGGGCTGAGGAATCTTGCCGGCCAGGCCTTCGACTCCTCCCTCGGCCGCGTGACGAGCAGCATGGCGCCGCTCGAATGCGCCGCCTGGAGCGGAAAGAGGAGCCGGCCGCTCGGGTTCAGCGCGTCGAGCCAGGCGCGCAACGGGTGGGAGGCTGCGCAGTTGACATAAATGGCGTCGGCTTTCGGCAGGCCCTCCCCCGCCGCCGATTCGGCCCGCACCTCGACCTGCGGGTAGCCGGCGAGATTTTTGCGCGCTTGTTCGGCGATGTCGGCCTCGACCTCGTAGGCGATCACCTTGCCGGCGGGTCCGACGAGATGCGCTAGGATGGCCGTGTAATAGCCCGCCCCCGCGCCGATCTGCGCGACTGTTTCGCCCTCCTTGATCGCGAGCGCCTCGATGCTCATCGCATGCAGGGAAGGCTGGCCGTTGTTGATCCCGCGCGAAGCGTCGATGGCCACGAGGACGTCGTCGTAGAGCCGGGCGAGGTCGGTCTCGCTCGACGCGCCGAAGCCGCCGCCGGAGACATACCATGGCGGCGGGCCGGAAAAATCCTCGCGCGGCACGGCGGCGAAGGCGGCCCGGATGCGCGGATCGGCGATCCCGGCGCTTCGCGTGATCGACGTCGCGTAGGCCCTGCGAAGCTTTGCGGACCGGTCCGACATGGCGGAACTCCGACGGCTCTGTCTCGGGCAGAATCTCACGTCCAGACCGGGGCCGCAATCGGCCATCCGGCTTGCCCATTCAAAGAATACGCGCCCCTCGCAGTTTATTTTGCTTTCCTGCCCTGCCGCGAACGGCGAGAACCGAAGCGTCGAACCAAAGGCCCGATGAGGAGAGATCCGATATGCCGACGATTGCGACGAGTGACGGAATCGAGATCTTCTACAAGGATTGGGGAAGCGGTCAGCCGATCGTATTCAGCCACGGGTGGCCCTTGTCGGCGGACGACTGGGACCCGCAGATGACGTTCTTCCAGGGCCAGGGCTTTCGCGTGATCGCTCACGACCGACGAGGCCACGGGCGCTCGACGCAGACCGCCGACGGCCACGACATGGATCACTACGCCGACGATCTGGCCGCGTTGACGCAACATTTGAACCTGCGAGACGCGGTGCACGTGGGCCACTCGACCGGCGGCGGGGAGGTCGTCCATTATATCGCGCGCCACGGCGCGAGCCGGGTGGCGAAGGCGGCGATCATCTCGGCGGTGCCTCCGATCATGGTGAGGACCGCGGCCAATCCAGGCGGGTTGCCAAAGGAGGTGTTCGACGGACTGCAGGCGCAGGTGGCGGCCAACCGCGCTCAATTCTACTACGACCTGCCTGCCGGTCCGTTCTACGGGTTCAACCGCCCGGGCGCGAAGCCCATGCAGGGCGTGATCATGAACTGGTGGCGCCAGGGCATGATGGGCGGGGCCAAGGCGCATTACGACGGCATCGTCGCCTTCTCCCAGACGGACTTCACCGAGGACCTGAAGGCCATCGGCGTGCCGGTCCTCGTCATGCACGGCGACGACGACCAGATCGTGCCCTACGCGGACTCAGGGCCGCTGTCGGCGAAGCTTTTGAAGAACGGGACGCTGAAGACCTACCACGGCTTTCCCCACGGCATGATCACGACCGAAGCCGCGGCGATCAACGCCGATCTGCTCGCTTTCATAAAGGGATGAGTTCCGCGCCGCATTCGCGAGGGCGGAGCGGACGGGAAGGCGCCGGACAAGGTTCAAACGTCCCGCTCCCGGCCAGCCTTCGCAACGAGCTGCGGTCCTGGCTTAAATCCGCCTGGAAACTCCTATGTGGGACGGGGACCGCGCAAACATGGTGGAGGGGGCTTGATAGGGCCGAGGCTCGATCAGGGCAGCTCGGAAGCGGAGAAGGCGATGTCGACATTCGAAGGCGGCTGCGCCTGCAGCCATATCCGCTACCGGCTCGCGGCGAAGCCGATGTTCGTCCACTGCTGCCACTGCCGCGACTGCCAGCGGCAGACCGGCAGCGCCTTCGTGATCAACGCGCTGATCGAGACCGAACGCGTCGAAAGGCTCGAGGGCGAGACCGAGGCCGTTCCGGTCCCGACCGACAGCGGCCGGCCGCATGTCATCCATCGGTGCCCGGTCTGCAAGATCGCGGTCTGGAGCCATTACGGCGGTCTTCTGCCGCTGAGCTTCGTGCGCGTCGGGACGCTGGATGAGCCGTCCGCGCTTTCGCCGGACGTCCACATCTACACGCGCTCAAAGCTGCCGTGGGTCGCCCTGCCCCACGGCGTTCCCGCCTTCGACGCCTATTATGACAGGAGCGCGGTGTGGCCGGCGGCGAGCCTCGCGCGCCGTCGGGCGCTTTTCGGCTAGACTTGCAGCCGGAACTGCTTCCCGTCGGGCAGGTTTCCTCGCTCGGGCTTCGAGGAGCAATGCGATGGAAAATCGTCAGGACGAAGAGGCGCGCCGGAAGGTGTTCGATCTCATCAAGGACATCCGGGTCGCGCAAATGGTGACCGGCAAGTCCAGGCGGGAAACTTCATTCGCGCCCGATGGTCGCGCGGCTGGAGCAATTCGATGGAGAACTGTGGTTCTTCACGTCGGCGGCCTCCGGCAAGATCGGCGACATCGAGGAGACCGGCGAGGTTCTGCTGACCTACTCCGACCCGGCGCGACAGAATTACGTCAGCGTCGAGGGCGAAGGCGAAGTCATACGCGATTCCGGCAAGGCCACAGAACTGTGGAGCGAACCGATGCGGGTCTGGTTCCCGAAAGGCCCGACCGATCCGGACATCGCCCTCGTGCGGGTCAAGGTCCGCGAGGCGACCTATTGGGACTCGCCCTCGAGCCCGTTCGTCATGGTCTACGGCTACGCCAAGGCCATGACGACCGGGGAGCGCCCCAACCCGGGCGGGGCCAGCCATGTCGAGTTCTCGCGCGGCGCGCCTCCATAGAGCGCCATTGGGGGGATCGTCGAGTTCGGCTGTGCTATTGACGGGGCGCATGATCCGCCGGCCTCTTGCGGCCTTGACCGCCCTCGCGACGCTCGTTCCCGCGATCGTGTTCGCGCAGGACGCAGCGCCGGCCAACACGCTGATCGACCTTCGCCGCCAATTCGTCGGCTGTCTTTCCCGATCCCCGCTCGTCGCGACCGGCTCGCGGGTGACGATCGTTTTCATGACGAAGCGCGACGGCTCGATCCTCGGCAAGCCGCGGATCAGCTATTCGCATCTCGAAGGCGACGCCGACGCCCGCAAGCATTTTCTCGACGACGCCGAGCGCGCGGTCGACTCCTGCCTGCCGCTGAAAGTGACGCCCGCCCTCGGCGCGGCGATCGCCGGACGGATGTTCACGATCACGCTCGGGCGGGAGAAGCCGGAGAGGGCGATCTAGAATGACGACGGTGGCAAGAGAAATTGAAAGATGAGACAGACTTGCAGCGAGCCAAACTAACGAACTATATTATACCGAGGGAGAGCGATGTCATGCTCGGAATCTTTGGGAGAGGCCCGAGCCCGATTCTGGTCGCGGCTGCGCTCCTCGGCACGCTGTCTCAATCGGCAAGCGTGGGCCAAGGAGTTGGAGCTCCAGAAGGCGCCGTGAGCGAGAAAGCCGAGACCGGAAGCATTGGGCCCGGAAAAGTGGTAGAAATGCCGTCCGGGAACCACCCTTTGACGGGCGCCGAGCGCGCGGCTCGCGAACGGGCGCACCGGGCGCCGCCCCCACTGCACCCAGCGCCCCCGCTGCGGCGGCACACGACTGAGCCGCAAGTGCGAGGAACCGGCGGCCCCCCGACCGTTCCCTCGGCCGACCCCTAGAACTGGATTGATGCAGTGGCCGCAAAGACGCGGTCCGTCAGGCCGGGCGGCTCCCGGGAGAGCGGCTTCCTCGAAAGCTTCAACATGCCCGCCTCTCAAACAATACAGGGCCGGACCCCGGAAGGTCCGGCCCCACTTGGCTGCCGTTGTAGGGGACTTACGCTAAGGTCACTTGCTCCTCCAACGCAACCAGTCGTTTCGGTCGTTTCCCCGTCCCCAGACGATGTAGTACGGCTGGACCGTGCTGCCGCTCACGTTCCAGAGGACCGTCTGGAAGGGTCCGCCACTCGGGAGCCAGCGCTCGGTTACGGTGTAGTCGCCCCAGGCGCTTGCCCCGCTGATGCCGCCCACCACGAAGTCGTAGCCCCATGGCTGGGTCGGGTTCACGTTGTCCTGCAGGATGATCAATCCGCCAGGGGCATTCAATCCCTGCGACATCGAGCAGCCGACGTAACCTTTTTCGTTCACCGCGCATCCTGCGTAGGCGAAGGTTTCACTCGTGCTGTACGTCTGGTCGCTGCCGATGTAGGCGAGCGAATGCAGCTTGAAGTAGTTGTACACGATGTAGTTGTTGCCGTTGCTGAATGAGCTTGGACCCGCTTGATTCGCGATCTCGAGAATATCGTCGCCCGCGAAGGCCGAGTTGGCTTGGGCCCGATATTCAGCGGGCGTGATCACAACCGATTCGTACCTCGGATCCAGTCGGCTGCACCAGTTCGGCGAGCCGCATGCGGCGATTGAGAAGTTGTATGCGTTGACCCCTATCGTGTTCCAGAAGAAGGTTCCGCTGTTGTCGGGCCACCAGAAGATACGCTCGTGCGAGCCATTGACCGTGCCGTCAAGGAACCAGTTCGATACAAAGTAGAACTGATCATGAGCGCTCGGCGCTTCTGCCAGTGCGAGCGTGAACTCGGTGGTGCGCGTTATGTAGGTGTAGCTGACCCTCCCGCAGGAAACGAGGGAGTCGAGCGGCATTCGAACGAGCTGGGATGCCCTGAACCCCGAATTCGGCGGGTAATCGTTCCACGTGACGTACACGTTGTTGTTCGAGACCGAGATCTTCGGGTAGTCCAGCGTGTCCGTCGCCCCATCGCCGAAGTTCGATCCGTTGAACTTGTAAGTGCACCAGGACGTCGGCGTCGAGCCACGCGCGATATGCAGCGTAAAACCGTTGGTCGACGCTCCCTCTCCGGCGTAGTCCAGAAGCTCCATGATGAACACGTCGCGGTCCGGGTTGTAGACGACCTTCTGATCGCAACAGTACCCAGGCGAGAGCGTGTAGGGATCCTGATTCGCCCAGGCGATGCTTGCAGCACCGCCGTTCAGGGTGTAGGCGATGTTCCAGTTGCTAATCGCGATGACGGTTTTTCCGCTGTTCGCGGCGGACGGCTCATTGACGGTCGACTGCGCGCACCCCGAACATGTCGAATTGATCAAACTTGACTTAATAACGGTAAAGGTGGTGGCTGCTTGCTCAACCAGGGCGCTGGTCGGCGGGCCGCCGGGGGCTGCCACTTGCAACGCCGTTGTGTGCGATCCGAGCGGCGGCGCCAGATGCTTCGACTTGGCGGCCAGCACCAGTGCGTGAGCCGCGATCTGAGCGGGGCTCGGATTATAGGAGAAGTTGCTCGAGGATAATTCAACCACTTTCCCCGGGCCGATACTTCCCGTCTGGGCCAAGCCACTCATGGTGGCTCCAGCGTTTTGCGCCAGCGCCGGCGCAGCGGCTCCGACAGCGCCCAACAACGAAAGCCCCAAAGCTCCACCGACGAGCGCGCACGCCCGCAACGCCGCGACTCGGCGCGGATCTTGTTCCAAATGTGTCACGATTCCGTTCCCTGATTGATGCGGTCCGCAACCTGTCGGAGAGTTTCCGTCCCTTATAATTTTCGCGGCGCAAACCCACCCCGCCGTAAGATCCCGCAGGCTGCAATTGGTCAAAAATGCGGAAACCTAAAAAATTATTGACAGATACCGATGATGAGGTCAAGCGAGTTCTCGCCTCTGTCGCCTCTGTAGTGCATGATGAACGTTTGCTACTGTGCGTGACCGAAGGTTCGCTTCCTCCGGCTTGGCGCAGCTCCGCAACCCCAACGCGAATATCAAGAAAGAGCACCGCAAGGTTGTTGTGCTTGCCTTGCAGGAGACGCCCTTGGTGGCTGGCCCGCTGTCGAACTCCTGCGGCCTAGCGTCCGCGGGCCGCATCGGGGCCTTCGGCAATTCGGCAGATTCTCAACTTTCTGCTGCAGCGGCTTTTCCACCGTTGCGCCCTGCCGGTCCGGGATACTGCCACGAAAATAGAATGGCTGGCTGCAGCGTTATGCATCCTATGCATACCGCGACACCGGGCGTACCTCATTTTCATCCATAATGGCGCGCCGCAGGCGCTGGTTGGCTGCTATGGAGGCAGCGGGCTACCTAACGCTAAGAGCACCTGTTGATACTCGAACGCCGTCTACGTCAATGAGAGTTGGCAGCCGCGTTCATCCGCTACGGAGGCGCCTAGTCAGATGGATCGGAGACTTCATTGTCCGGCGGGTCGGGCGGATTCAACCAACGTTGGCGCGCCTGCTCGTCCGACGGATTGGGTAGGGCCTGGACCGGTGGCGGCCGGATCGGTGCAGCAGCCGACGGGTGCACTTGAGTTCGAACTCGATCGGCGCAGCGGCCGACGGCGGCCCTGGCGGCGGTGGAAAGAAAAAGGTCATCGAATGATCGGCTTCGATCCGGAAAGCGTAATCCCTGTCCCGGAAAAGCCGAGGCAAGATTGAGAACAGCGATCCTGTGAACGTGCCGTCGACAGTCCAGTCGGGACGGGCGCGGTATCGGTAGGCAATCCCAAATTGTCTCTTCAGGGCCTCCATGACTTCGATGATTGGAGCTCGACGCGCCTCGATCCGCATATTGTCGACGGTCCCGGTGACCATGACGTCCGCCTGGGCCGCTCCGGCGACGGTCGAGAGCGCAAGCCCGACAGCGAAGCTCCTGAACGGGATCCGCATTGGAAAGTCGGGCCTCCGCCTGGACGGTTTATCGAGCATCCATGTAACGGCTTTGTCCGAGTGCGGCCAGCCTTCGTTTTGGTCCCTTCGTTACCTTCGTTTTTGGTCCCTTCGTAAGAGGAAGAGTTCGGGGGCCTGTCCGAGCTGCAACGCTGCTTCCCGGTTATTCCGGCTGCAAGCTGGCCCGACACCTCCGGCGCATTCGCCCGCGCTGAACTCAGGGCAATCGATGGCGAGGAGCGTCCGGCCGAACGTGCGCGGTGCGGACCGGTTGGCGGCGCTCGGGCCTAACCGGCGGGGCCTTGCGGCGCCGCCAATGGTCATTTTGGCGCGAAAAAGGGCGTTGCCTTCGTCTCAGCGCCCAGTGGGCCCGCTGCCGGAACCGCCGGTGGGGCTGCCGCCGGAACCGCCGGTGGGGCCGCCGCCGGAACCGCCGGTGGGGCTACCGCCGGAAGAAGGACCAGACGTATGACCGGAGGACGAATGGCCGGAACCAGAGCTGCCGCTCGAGCTGGCACCCGAGCTGGCGCTGTTACCGCCCCCCGAGCTGGCGCCGTGACCGCCGCCTCCGGCCGAAGCGGATGACGACACCGCGACAAACGCGCCCAGAGCGAGGAAAGCGGCGGACCTCAGAATGATGCGAGCGTTCAAGAATGATCTCCGTAATGATATTTGATGATCGACGACCGCGCCGATCTGCCGCGAGCGTTAGCGACGGCGCCTTGCGTGGCCCTGACTTTCGACCCTCTGGATCGGCGCGCTCAAAAAGGATCCGACTGAAACCGAAGCAGCGTCTGAGGGAGTGGGTGGCTGTTTGCGGCGAACGCAGCGCTTATGCTGGCGACGCTTCAGCCCTGGCGGCTCGGCTGCGGGCGCCATGACGCCAGCGAAAAAATCAAGAGGCACGCCGCGATCAGGGCCAGGCCGAAGAAGAACACGGGGTCGGGGGCGAAATAGAGATCGGGAATCCATCTCGACATGGCCAGCGATATCAACGCTGTCAGCGCCGGCACGAGATTCCAGAACATCGTGGCGAAGCCGTTGTCGCCGCCCGTCACGGTGAGGGTGACCTGATACAGGATGCGTCCGAAGGACGCCGCGATGATCGTGCCGGCGATCATGAGGGCGACGGCGACGAACTGGGCGTCGAACGCCAGTTCGGAGCGGCGGTAGAGAATGACGACCGTGGCCGGGATCAGGATGACGTTGGCGACGAAAAAGTTCGCCGCGACCGTGGCTAACTCCTCGTATTTCACGAACCACCGGTGCATCAGGGTCCCACCCAGCGCCGAGCAAATCGGCACGGGAATGACGTAAAGCCACCCGCCATGCTTGAGGCCTTCGGCCAGTTCGCCCATCGTCGGTCGGGCGAACTCGGGGATCTGGCTCCACACGACCGCCATCGCGCCAAGGAACGCGCCGAGGAAACACCCGAAAAACACGATCGGCGAGACCGGAATCGGAACCCGGGATATGAGCAGCGCCACCATGGCCGCCCAGAACGGCGACAGGTTCAAGATCGCCGAAACGATGACCGGATGCGAATGGCCGAGGCCGAAATTGTAGAGCAGCAAGCCGGTCATGCCGATTGCGAAGATGATCGCCAGTCCTCGATAGTTCGACGGCTCACGCAGCAAGGCGATGAAGTCGCGGCGGCTCGCGGGTCGGGCCGTCACCAGGGGAATGGAAATCAGGAGCGCAATCTGGGTCAGGCAGACGAACTGCACCGTGGTCAGGCGCCGCGCGGCGAGAAAGGAAAAAGGCTCCTGCACCGCCAGCAGGAGGGCGGTGACCACGGAATAGAAGCTTCCAAGCCTGTAGTTCGGGGGCGCGGAATGCGGCATGTCGCAAGCAACTCGTTCGCGGCCTCTTTGCCCAATCGCGGGCATGGCGGCCAAGGCCTAACATGAACGCCGACAGGAAGCATGCGCAGGCCGGACCGGCAAGCAAGCTCAGCCGTCGGCCTGACCTTCCCCATGGGCGCGGAGAGAAGGAACGGCGGGAAGGGGCGCGGAGGAGGGTTGGCCCCAGGCCTTCAGCGAGAAGAACAGCAGCGACGCTACGATCAACCCGAGGCCAATGAAAAAGATCGGATCGACGACGAAGTGCAGGGCGGCGAGCCAGAACGACATCGCCAGCGATATGAAAGCGGTGAGCGCCGGGACGAGGTTGAAGAACATCGACACGAAGCCGTTGTCGCCGCCGGTGACGGTCAGGGCGATCTGATACAGAACGCGGCCGACGGATGCGGCTAGAATCGTCCCGACGATCATGAGGACGATCGCCGTTACGTGGTCAGAGAAGTGCAGCTCCGAACGGCTGTACATCATGATGACTGTCGCCGGGATGAGGACGACGTTGGCGACCAGGAAGTTCGCGGCGACCGCGGCGGATTCCTGGAATTGCCCGAACCATCTGGCGATGAGCGTCGCCCCCAGGGCGGTGCACAGCGGCACCGGAATCGCATAGATCCAGCTGCCCTGCAGAAAGTTGTTCAGGAGGCTGATCGTCGGCTTGCCGCTCGCGCCGGTCTGGCTCCATGCGACCGCCACCGCGCCGATGAACGCGACCAGGAAACAGCCGAAAAACACCGCCGGCGAAACCGGGAACGGGACCTTCGATATCAAGAGCGCCACCAGCGCGGCCCAGAACGGCGACAGGTTGACGATCGCCGAGATGATCACCGGATTGGCCTTGCCGAGGCCGAAGTTGTACAGCAGCAAGCCGGCGAGGCCGACCGCAAACAGGACCGCCAGTTTCCCGTAATTCGACACGTCCCCCAGCAGCGCGACGAAGTCGCGTCGGCTCGCCCGCCGCGGCAGCGCCAGCAGCGGAATGGAGACCATGAGGGCGAACTGGGTCAGGAACACGAACTGCAGCGTCGTCAGACGGCTGGCGGCGAGAAAGGAAAACGGCTCCTGGGTCGCCATCAGGACCGCGGTGGCCAACCCATAGAGGCTTCCGAGCTTGTAGCTTTTCGCGGACGCGGAGCGCGGCATGCCAAATACCCTGAAAGGCGAGCGAAAAAGCCCGCGCTCTCTAAACGTCGCGCCGGAGCGATCGGCGCCGCCGCGGTTCGCCGTCTTTGCCGGTTGGGCGCTCGCGGAACCTGTCCGGGGCCCACGCGTCGTTTGGCGAAGATCGAGGTCGACAACTCTTGAAGCCAGCCGTCGGACCGGAGACGGACGGGGCGGGTGACGGGGCGGCCGGACGCCTCTATTCTGTCTCCCAGGCCATCTTACAGGACAGCCCATGCTGGCGCGCAGATTCGCCCTGGCGGTCGCCTTGATCGCCGGCCTGATCGGCTCGCAGGGGCCGGAATTCGCTCAGCAATATCGCCAGCGCATCGGCGGCGCGCTCGACGAGCTGAAAACGATCGTGGCCGAATTCGACGCGGAGGCGGCGAGCCAGCATCTGACGCCGTCGGAGGGCGTGAGACGCCTCGAGGACAACGGCGATCCCCTCGCCCGCCGGCGCGGCGCGGACATCGAGCGAATTATCGAGCGCAGGGACCGGCTGCAGGAGCAGCTCGCGGCCATGACCTCCGCGGGGCCGCTCATGCGCCTTTTGGTGATGGTCGAGGACTTCGATCCCGGGATCGCCGGACGCACGCTCGACGCTTACGAGCCTGCCGCGCCGTTGACCTTCGAAGCCGCCGTCGTCGGGATCCTGGCGGCGATTTTCGGCTGGGCTGCGACCCACCTGGTCGCCTGGCCGTTCCGCCGCCCGCCGAAGCTGCGAGCGCAGGCGAGCGGCAGGTAGGCCGCAGGCCGAATTCCCCGGTATAGCTCGGTTAAGCGATAACCCGAAATCGGCGTGACCAATCGTACATAACACATTAGTTTAATTCGCTTCCGTTCCCGCCCCGGATTGGAAAGAACTGGCCGCGGCGGCGTTCCCCACGGCTCGAGCCCACTGGCGGTCCCTGAAGATCCAAGCTGCGGGACGTTCCGTCAAAGCCCGGGAGCGCCGGAGCAAAGCCGGGGATAGCAGAATCCAAGCAAAAGTCTTCCAGGAATCGTTTCTTTCCAACGGGTTATGCCGGAATCCAAATTATTTTGGAACTCCCAAGCTGTGAAGTTCGGCGACCCCTCGCCCGCGAAGCGGGAGAGGACAGGCGCGAAGCGCCAGGTGAGGGTTGAGAACGCCGAACGGCGGGCGTTGCTGGCGGCCGCAAGGTTCGTCGGTTGCCCGTCGCCCTCACCTGGCGCGGCTTCGCCGCGCCGTCCTCTCCCGCTTCGCGGGCGAGGGGATACGCGACGGCTTGGGAGTTCCATTATTTTTCCCGATTTTTCCCGTCCGCTTCGCGCTGACGCCTCCGCTTGGTCCGCGGCCCTCCCCGCCGGCAGCCAACCCGGCTTCCATGCCTGCCCCCATTGCGGTCCGACCAACTCCCTTATGCCATGACGTCAGAAAACATGTCAAGAACAAATAAGGTGAATTTCGGCAACGATAGTGCATGAGCGGCAAACGCTGTCGCCCAGCAGTGCCCGGCGCGCGCGGGCCTCAGCTGACGCCGAGCTTGCGCTGCAGGCTGGTCGACGACGTCGTGTACTGGAACGTCAGCTTCTTCTCCGGATAGACATAGTGGAACGCACGCTGGGCGGCCAGCGCCGCCTCGTGGAAGCCGCAGAGGATGAGCTTCAGCTTGCCGGGATAGGTGTTGATGTCGCCGACCGCGAAGATGCCGGGCGTGCTCGTCTCGAATTTCTCCGTGTCGGTCGGAATGAGGTTCTCGTGCAGGTTGAGGCCCCAGCCGGCGACCGGCCCGAGCTTCATCGTCAGGCCGAAGAACGGCAGCATGTCGTCGCAGGCGTGGTCATAGACCTCGCCGCTCTCCCGGCGGACGGTGAGAGCCGAGATCTGCCCGTTCTCGCCCTTGACCGCCGTCACCTGGCCGAGGACGAAATCCATCGCGCCGGCGCTGACCAGCGCCCGCATGGCGTTGACCGAGTGCGGCGCGGCGCGAAAGGCGTCGCGGCGGTGGATGAGCGTGATGCGGCTCGCGACCGGATGAAGGTTCAGGACCCAGTCCAAGGCCGAGTCGCCGCCGCCGACGACGACGACGCGGCGGCCGCGGAAATGCTCCATCTTGCGCACGGAATAGAAAACGCTGGTGTTCTCGAACGCGTCGAGGCCGGCGAGCGGCGGCTTCTTCGGCTGGAACGATCCGCCGCCGGCGGCGATGAACACCGCCTTCGCCTCGATCGCCGCGCCGCCGTCCGTGCCGATCCGGAACTGGGGCCGCTCCGGCGTTCCAAGCACCTCCAGGCTCTCGACCATTTCGCTGAGATGAAATTTCGCCCCGAACGGATGGATCTGGGTCATCAGCTTGTCGACCAGCTCCTGGCCGTTGATGATCGGATAGCCGGGAATGTCGTAGATCGGCTTCTCCGGGTAGAGTTCTGCGCATTGGCCGCCCGGCTTCGACAGAATGTCGACGAGATGGCACTTCATGTCGAGGAGGCCGAGCTCGAACACGGCGAACAGGCCGACCGGCCCGGCGCCGACGATCGCGACGTCGGTGGAGATGGCTTCGCTCATTCCTTCATCCCTGCCTTCATCCCTGCTTTGCCGGCGTCGTCACGACGAGGCCGTCCAGCTCCTCGCTGACCTTGATCTGGCAGGAGAGCCGGGAGCTCGGCCGCACCTCGAAGGCGAAGTCGAGCATGTCCTCTTCCATCTGCGACGGCTTGCCGACCTTTTCGGTCCATTCCTCCGCCACATAGACGTGGCAGGTGGCGCAGGCGCAGGCGCCCCCGCACTCGGCCTCGATGCCCGGAATCGAATTGCGCAGCGCGGTCTCCATCACCGTCGACCCGACCTGCGCCTCGACCGTGCGCGCCTGCCCCGAGGCGTCGTTATAGGTTATTTTCGTCATCGAGCCGAAGACATCCCCGAGAAAAGCCTAGCTTTGGCTGCGGAGCGATCCGAGCCTGGCGGCGCCTTCATAGAGCAAGCGCCGCGAGGCCGAAAGGGCGTCGCTGTGCCCCAGGCGCGCCACGCGGCCGACCGTGCGGGCTTAAAAAAAAATTCACTTTGCGGTCGAGTTGCCTAAATTTGGACTCTTTCCTACCGTAATTATAAATAGAGTTGTTCGATGTATGCGCGAAGCAGAGATTCGGACAATGACCGCTTTCATAGCCAAATGGAGCGGAAACTGACACAGTAAATTGGAGCGTAACGGACAAGAAGGGTGTTAATTATGGCGTAACAGCGTTTCATTGAGCTGCAACCAAGTTTTGAACGATTTACTCTTGGGAGGAAACGATCATGACCACTGGCAACCCGCGTGGCGTATCAGCCGGTTTCTCGAGTTCGCATCCAGCAAATCGATTGGCGTCGCATCGCACAGCTAAGCGCGCGCAATCGTTTTTCCGCGCGATGGCGGAGGATCATCTGCTCCGGGACCAGTTCGTGACCGACCCGGCGCGGATACTGTCCGAATATTTGCATGGGCCCCAGGTCGAGACAGATACGGACGCCACCAACCAGCTGATTTATGCGCTGTTCTCGAACGTCGTCACGAGAAACTGGTTGACTGGGCCGGCGGCGGCTCTACAGGGTCAGAGCCTCGACGACTTCTCCCACGACTTGGCTCATGCCGCGGCAAACGCCGGCGACCCTGTCGTCACTCTTGCGCTGGTTCGTATCGCGGCGTCCCCGGAGCCGGCGCTTGCCAACCGATTGACGACGCTGCGCGCCATTGTGTCGGCGTTCGGGGGAAGACTAGGTCAAGTCTCCGCCGGTACCGAGCAGAGCTCGCCCGGCACCGAGCGCAGCCCAGGCGGAGGAACCGAAATGAGCCCTGGGCGCGTCTTCCAGACGCCGGGGCGCGTCTTCGAGGGGACCGAGCAGAGCTCGCCTGGCACCGAGCGAAGTCCGGGCGGAGGAACCGAAATGAGTCCCGGGCGCGTCTTCCAGACGCCAGGGCGCGTCTTCGAGGGGACGGAGCAGAGCTCGCCCGGCACCGAGCGAAGCCCGGGCGGAGGTACCGAAGCGAGTCCCGGGCGCGTCTTCCAGACGCCAGGGCGCGTCTTCGAGGGGACTGAGCAGAGCTCGCCCGGCACCGAGCGAAGCCCAGGCGGAGGTACCGAAGCGAGTCCCGGGCGCGTCTTCCAGACGCCAGGGCGCGTCTTCGAGGGGACCGAGCAGAGCTCGCCCGGCACCGAGCGAAGCCCGGGCGGAGGTACCGAAGCGAGTCCCGGGCGCGTCTTCCAGACGCCAGGGCGCGTCTTCGAGGGGACCGAGCAGAGCTCGCCCGGCACCGAGCGAAGCCCGGGCGGAGGAACCGAAATGAGTCCCGGGCGCGTCTTCCAGACGCCAGGGCGCGTCTTCGAGGGGACCGAACAGAGCTCGCCCGGCACCGAGCAGAGCTCGCCCGGCACCGAGCATAGCCTGGGCGCCTTGCAAGGAGACATCTACGCGACGCTGACTGCGCTCGTGCAGTTCGCGACCGAGCTGCGCCGCAGCGGCGCGCTTTCTGTGAGCGGACTCGAAGGCAACTGATGAAACCGGAGCGCTAACCAGATGAACTAGGGCCCCGGCGATCGATGCCGCTGCCAACTCAGGACCTCGACCGCGCCCCGCTCTCCGAGTTCGATTCTCGCAAGCAAAGGCTGCGCAGTCTCCTTGCCATGGGCGAAGACGGCGCCGCCCGCGCGGTCCGCGAGATCACAGAACTCCATGACGGACCGTGACCTCACCGAGTGCGGCGAACTCGCCGAACTGTTCGCCGAGTTAATTCGCGATCGAATTGCCGAGGATGGCTCGGGGTGGGACGCTTGGCCTGTCGGATTTTCGGCGGGCTTGTCGGCCGCGAAGGCTCGGCACGACTTCGCGCAATACAAGCATCTCTGCGCGTCTTCCACCTATCACGGCGCCCGCGATGGGATCGCAGAGGCATATGAGAACGCCCTCAACATCTTTAAGCGCCTCCATCCTGAGGAACGCATGTCGTGGTCCTCTCCAGCCGCTCGCGCCGTCGCCCGAGCGGCAGCCCGCTTTCACCATGTGCGCCGTTCCCCGCGCCTTACTCAGGCTTTGTCGGGACATTGGAGCCGAACGGAAGCGGAGCTAGCCTATGCGCGGTCGGGGATAGGACTCATCGTCATCGACGAATTTCTCTCTTCCCAGGCTCTTGCGGAGCTTCGGCGGTCCTGCCTCAACTCGACCGTCTGGGCCGGCAACCGCTATCCCAGCGGCCGTCTCAGCTCTCTGCTCATCACGGGTTTCTCCTCGCCTCTACTAATGCAACTGGCTGAGGAGATCCGCGATGCGTTTCCAGGGATCATCGGTCAGAATCCGCTGCGGCAGCTTTGGGGCTTCAAATCCACCGAACGCCTGCCTGGCCTTTCCACCGTCCACGCCGATTGCGCGGCAGTCAATGTGAACATCTGGATCACTCCCGACGGCGCGAACCGTGATCCGCTGTGCGGAGGTATGGTGGTTTACCCGCTAGAGGCGCCTGAGGACTGGGGTTTCGAGCGGTACAATCGTGATGTCGCGACGATCCGGCAATACCTCACCGAGCGCAACGCCAAGGCTATCCGCATCCCTTATCGCGCCAATCGCGCGATCATTTTCAACTCCGACCTCTTCCACGAAACGGAGGCGGTGGACTTCGACCCCGGTTACGAGAACCATCGCGTCAACATCACCCTGCTCTTCGGCGACCGCGAAAATTCCCGGCGCGCACCCGTTGCGCCGCAGGCGCGGCGGCGCCCTTGGCGATCGCGAGCGTTCCGTTGACGGCGCCGATCATGTCCCAAGTGACGACCGCGCAGCTCAGCTACTCTTATCAAGGACAGGATCTGTTCGTGGTCGAGACGCTGCGCGGCAAACGCGGCGGTTTTTTTCTCGATAGCGGCGCGTCAGGCGGAACGCGCGGCAGCAACAGCCTCCTGCTCGAGAAGGAGTTTGGCTGGAGAGGAATTTGCGTCGAACCGAACGATGCGATGTTCGCCGAGCTCTCCGCGACCCGCGCCTGCGCCTGCTTCAACTGCTGTCTCTCCGACGCCGAAGGCGAGGTCGACTTCCTCGAGGCCGCAGGGGTCTATGGCGGAATCGTCGACTGCTATGACCCTGACGTGCTTCGTCGCTTAAGGAACATCTTGCCTGAGCTCGGGGGCCCTGATCGGCCCCTTCCAATCGCACGCAAGGCCGGGCGGACCATCGCGTCCATCCTCCGGATGGGGGCCGCCCCTGGCGTCATTGACTACTGGAGCCTCGACACGGAGGGTTCCGAGCTCGCGCTTTTAAAGGCCTTTCCCTTCGACAGATACAGCGTGCGCGTCATTACGGTTGAACACAATTGTCTTCCAGCCCGCGGCGCGATCCGAAAATTTCTTGAGGCAAAAGGCTTCCGCTTCAGACGAGACCTCGGCATCGATGACGCATTCGTCTACGGTCAGTCCTCCCATTGGCGTGGCGCCTGGCGCCGTCGCCTTGCCGGGCGCGCGCAATGAGCGCGGACTTTCTCCAGAACGGCTACATCGTTGCGCCCCATTTCATCGAGCCGCTGATGGCGAGCCTGCTTTACGACATCCTGCTCCTGCGCGTCTGGCGTGGAGAGGGCCGACAGGACGATCATATCCCGACCGCTGCCAGCTTCTGGGGAGATCCGACAATCGACGCTTTCATGGCGCTGATGGCCGAACCGATCGGGCGGCGTGTTGGGCATCCGCTGCTGCCGACTTACGGCTACGCGCGCATCTACCGCAGGGGCGATCGGCTACTGCCGCATCGGGACCGGGAAGCCTGCCAAGTCACAGCCAGCATTCATCTCGGCTCGTCCGGGGGGACGCCGCCGCCGCTCCGCTTCGAGCCGGACATCGCCGTGCATCAAGCTTCCGGCGACGCCGTCATCTTCCTTGGCGACCAATTGACTCATTGGCGAGACACCTTCGAGGGCGAGACTTTCGGCCAGATCTTCGTCAATTACGTCTACGCCGACGGCGCCCGCGCGGAGTGGCTCTACGACCGCCGCCAAGGCGTTTTCCCGGGGGACTGGTTGACCCGGCCCCGGCAGCGCTGAGAGAGCTCCATGTCGCCTTCACTTGTCGACAGAAGTCTCCTGGTCTTCGATGACTGCCTCGACAAGGCTTCTCTCCTCGAGATACGCGCCGCCGCGGCGCACGGCCATTACCGCTCGGTGCATTTTTCGGGCTGGGACAAACCGTGGCGGCTTTGGGACGGCCAGCCGCTTCGTGGCGAAGGTGTGTACTACGACCCGAAGGACCGCTTTCGCTGGCGTGGAGTCAAATACCCGACCCGATCGGCGCTCGATGCCTTGGTCGATCGCTTGCGTAGCGCCAGCGCAAACTATCCGATGATCGTGGGCAGGGAGGGCAGCGACTGGGACGCAATATTCCTCTCGCCTTGGGTCTATCCGGTCGGCAGCGCCCTCTCGCCGCACCGCGACGCCGATCGCTACGCCGGCTCCTTCACGTTCTTTCTTCATGAGCGCTGGAGCCCCGTCTGGGGCGGCGAGCTCATCGTCGTCCCGGAAGGGGAGACTTCGGAGTTTTCCGAGGAGCCTTACCCCTGGCTGTCGGGAGACGTGAGCGCAATCGGCAACGGCATCGAAATAGCCATCACGCCGACGCCCAACCGCCTTGCGCTGATCGGTCCGGACCGCTCACATCGCATTGCGCGGGTCGACGCCAATGCCGGGGCTCACGTGCGCCTCTCCATCGCCGGCTTCTTTTTCCGCATTTAGGCCGGCGCGATGATCTATCGGCAGCTTGGCCGCACAGGCTTGAGGGTAAGCGTGTTCTCGCTTGGCACTTGGCTCACCTTCGCCGAGCAGGCCGATCCCGGGGCTGCCGCCGGTTTGTTAGCGGCGGCCCGGCAGGCGGGCGTGAACCTCTTCGACACAGCCGAGACCTACGGGCACGGCGCCGCCGAGCTCATGCTCGGAAACACGATCGAAAGCTCTGGCTGGAGGCGAGCCGAGTACGTACTGTCGACGAAACTTTTCTGGGGCCTTGGCGACGCTCCGCACATGCAGCGCACGCTTACGCGCAAATACCTTCTGCATGCGGTCGAAGGCTGTCTAGAACGGCTCCGCACGACGCATGTTGACATCCTTTACTGCCATCGGTTCGACGACGACACGAGTGTGGAGGAGGTTGTCTGGACGATGTCCGACATCATCAGCGCGGGGAAGGCTCATCACTGGGGCACGTCGGAATGGCCTATCGCGCGCATCCAAGAAGCCTTCGACGTCGCCGAGCGCTACCGCCTCCGCAAACCGGCGGTCGAGCAGGCGGAATACAATCTCTTCAGGCGGGCCCGTTTCGAAGGCGGCTGTGCGCCGCTGGCGCAGAAGACAGGACTCGGTTTGACTGTCTGGAGCCCGCTCGCGTCGGGCCTCCTCACGGAAAAATATGCGAAAGGCGGACAATGGGAAGGCACGCGCGCTGCGATTTCAGGTTACGAATGGCTGACGCGTCAGCTTCTTAATCCGGAAGCCAACGCCTTCGTTGAGGAGATCGGCAAGGTCGCGCGGTCCGTAGGCGCAAGCGCCGCCCAGCTGTCGCTGGCCTGGTGTGCAAGACATCCGGCGGTGTCGTCGGTGACGCTGGGCGCGCGAAACGCGGCTCAGCTTCTCCACAACCTCGACGCCCTCAAACTCACGCAGACCGCGGATCCGCGCGTGTTTCAGGCGCTCGCCAGCCTTCTGCCTCCTGAGTCCGCCCTATAGCGCCGTCGGGACATCGATCCAGTGACGACTCTGCGCGGAGACCATGCCGTCCCGGGCGGTCCCCGCGTCTGTCCGGGAGGCCGTCCCTCCCTTGGAGGCTTTCGGACCCCTGCCCCTGCGGCCCCGCTTCAATGCCTGCCTCAGGGCCAAGCCGGCAGGCCGCGCCGCTATCCCCTCTGTCGGGGACTGAGAGCCAGCAGGTCCCGCGCCTCCTCGCAGGACGCGACCTCGCCGCCGAGCTTTGTGATCAGCCAATGCGCCTTCTCGACCAGCTCGGCGTTGCCCGAGGTCAGCTGGCCGCGCTCGACGTAGACCGTGTCTTCCATCCCGATCCGAACGTTTCCGCCGAGAACATAGGCTTGCGCGAGCATCGGGAAGGCGGCGCGTCCGACCCCGAAGCCGGTCCAGGCGACCGCGGGGGGCAGGCGGTTGCGGGCGAACAGCATGGTCTCGGTGTTGGCGGGAAAGCCGTATTTCACCCCCAGCACCAGCGACGCCATCGCCGGCGTCTTGAGCGAGCGGTCGGTGAACATGTCGCGCATGAGCTCGATGTCGCCGCTGTCGAACAGCTCGATTTCCGGCTTGGCGCCGGAATCGTAGATGGCCTCGGCCATGATCCGGACGTTGCGGGGCGTGTTGATGACGGCCTCGGCGCCGAACGTCATCGTGTTCAGGTCGAGGGTAGCGATGTCGGGCCGGAGATCGGCGATGTGCTCGACGCGGCGGAGCGGCGGCAGAAAGTTGGTCCGCGGCCCGGCGACGGCGGGGTCGTCGTCGCTCGGCTGATAGCGGCCGCCTGGGCCGGTCGTCAGGTTCAGGATCAGCGCGTCGTTTTTTGCCCGGATCAGGCGCACGGCCTCGCGATAATGCTGAAGCTCCATCGACGGCCGCCCGTCGGGATGGCGGACGTGGATGTGGACGATCGCCGCGCCTGCGGCGGCGGCGTCCAGCGAGGCCTCAGCGATCTCCTCGGGGGTGATCGGCAGATGCGGATTCTGCTCGGGGCGGGTCAGATTGCCGGTGACGGCGCAGGTCAGGATGGTCTTCATCGGCTCTTTCCCGTTTCGCTTGTCGATTGCGGGAGCGGCGGCCGTCGCATCCCATGAGCCGCCGCAATGAGGAGGCTTCTCCTGGAGACGAAGCTATACCACGGGGCTCGGGGCCGCATCCGCCAGGAGCGGCTGGGCGCCGCCGTCCGAACGGCGGCTGAAGCCGCCCACGGCGAAGCTGCTGAAAACCGTCAGGACGGCGCAGGATGACGAAGATGTTCTCCGGGCGCGCCTCGATCGATGCCTGCTTCGGCGCCGACGCTCCTGCGCAGTCCGCCCCTTCTCCCCATCCGGCTCGGGACAAAGCGTCGGATTCAGCCCAGAAGGCGGTCGATCTGGGCGACCGCCTCGGACACCGCCTCCTGCAAGGCCATTAGCGCGCGCGAGACCTCCTCCGTCGGCTCCTCGCCCGGGCTGTTGGCGCGGCTCGCCGAGCGCGCCAAAACCTCGATCGCCTCGGCCGCGCGGGCGACCCGTCCCGCGCCGATCGCCAGAGCGGAGCCGCGAAGCTTGTGCGCGACGTCCGCCGTCATCTCCAGCCGCATCTGCGGATCGGACATTTGCGCGACGAGCGAGGGCGCCAGGCGCCGGAACAGACCGAGCAGCTCCTCCTCCAAACCGGGGTCGCCTTGACACTGGCGGGCCAGGTGGACAAGGTCCAGGGGTGAATCGCGGTCGTCGAGCGCGGGGGATTCCCGCGATACGGTCTCCGCCGGGTTCGGGGCGCGGGCAATTTCGAGCATGCGGTCCTCGCCGGCGGCCCGACCCTGAGGGGACTGCAGCGACGCCGCCGCCCCGAAGGCTCGTGGATGTTTCGGCTCTCATTTAGCGGAACATGTTGAAAAAGCATGGTAAATAAAACGTTAACGACGTTTGAAGGATCTTCCTGGCTCGCGGTTTTCATGTTGGAGCCATGACGATAGACTGCGGACGTGGTTAATGGTGCGTTTCCGCCGGCCCTCCGAGCCAGGCCGGCTGGAAAGCGTTGGCGCGTTGGTCGATCCCCAGGCGATCGACGCCACTCAGATGAGGCGGGACATAATGGCAAAGCAGAATTCGGCGACGGACCCGATATCGGCGGCGATGTCGGCGATCGAAAGCGCGCTGAACCTGACGGAGGACGACGCTCCCGCCGTCGGGCCCGCGGAGAAGGCGACGCCCGCTTCTCCGATCGCCTCGGCGAAACCGGCTGCGGCCAAGCCGGTTCTCAAGCCGAGCCCTGCTTCGTCGGAGCCGACGCCGCTGTTGCGGCCCGGCCCCTTCACGCCGCCGCCGATGAGCGAGGGCGAGCCCAAGCCGGCGATTCCCTCGACGCCCCCGGCCAACGACGATCGCGAAACGGTCGGCGCGATCCTGCAGGCGATGAACGCTCGCCCGCCGAGCCAAACTCCGTTCGTTCTTGCGGTGATCGGCTCCTTCGCGTGGCTCGTGGCTTGCGCGCTTTACGGCTACTTGAACGTGTGGCCGACCGTTTCCTCGACCCCGCTCGCTAAAACCCTGTTCCGCCCGGAAACTCCGCTTCTCGCCCTGGCGGCGCTCGGCCCGATCTTCTTCATGATCGGATTCGCGGCGCTCGCCCGCCGGCTGGCCGAGTTGCGCCAGTCGGCCCGCGCGATCTCGCAGGTCGCCGTCCGCCTCGCCGAGCCCGAGTCGATGGCGGGCGAACACATGGTCAGCCTGTCCCAGGCAATTCGACGCGAATTGACATCAATGGGGGACGGCGTCGAGCGCGCCCTGGCGCGCGCCGCCGAGCTCGAAACGCGGGTGAAGTCGGAGGTTTCCACGCTCGAGCGGTCCTATTCGGACAACGAGCGCAAAATCCGGTCGCTCATCGCCGAAATGGCGGACCAGCGGGAGGCGATCGTCGCCAGCGGCGCGCGGGTGCGTGACGCGATCGCCAACGCGCGCAGCGGCATTTCCGAGGACTTCGATACCGTCGGCGGCCATCTGAGCGAGCGATTGACCGAGACCGGGCAGCGGATCGCCGCTTCCCTGGGCGCGTCGACCGAGGAAATCGCGGCCGCAATGGGGCGAAGCAGTTCGGCCACGGTCGAGCGCATCATCACGGAGGGGACCCAGCTCGCGGTCTCGATCGCCGGAATCGGCGAGAGCCTCGCCATCCGGCTCGGCGACACAGGGCAAAAAGCCGCCGAGGATATTTTGGGCCGCGTGGGCGACGTCGACGCCCGGGTCAAGGCAGCGGGCGACGTTCTGGTCGCCAATATGGACGCGCGCAGCGAAGACCTCGTCGCCCGCATCAACGCCTCCCAGACCTCAATCGTCGACGCGATCGGCGGCCACGCGGACGGCGTCGTCAGCCGCATCAGCGAGACCAGCGCTCGAGCGACGGACGCCATCGGCAGTCATAGCGACGCGGCCGCGGCTCGCCTGGCGGAGGCTTCGGTCGCGATGACCGACGCCGTCGTCGCGCACGCCGACGCCGTCGTCGGGCGCATGCGCGCGAGCAGCGCGGAAGTCGTCGACGCGATTCGCGTCCACGGCGGCGGCGTCGTCGCCCGTTTGGCCGAGGCCGCGGACGAGGCTCGCAGCGCCGTCGGCGCGCATGCCGACGACGTCGTCGAACGGATCGCCGCCAGCACGACCGACGCGGTCAACGCGATCACGGGGCACGGGGACAGCGTCGCCGCACGGCTCGCCGACGCGTCCCAGACGATGTCGGGCGCCATCGGCGACCACGCCGACGAGATCGTCGGCCGCATCAGCGCCAGCAGTTCCGAGGCTGTGCGCGCCATCCGAGGACACGGAAACAGCGTCACCGCCCAACTCGAGGAATCGTCGAGCGCCATGTCGGGCGCGCTCGGCTCCCATGCCGACGAAATCGTCGGACGCATCAACTCCAGCAGCGCCGAAGCGGTGGACGCCATCGCCTGGCACGGAGACAGCGTGAGCGCCAGGCTCGCCGAGGCGTCGCAGACGATGACCAGCGCCGTCGCCGCCCATGCCGACGAGGTCGTCAGCCGCGTCAACGCCAGCAGCTCCGACGCCGTCGACGCGATCACGCGGCACGGAGACAGGGTCACCGACCGGCTCGCCGAGGCGACGCAAACGATGTCCGGCGCCGTCGGCGCCCACGCCGACGAAATCGTCGGACGGATCAGCGCCAGCAGCACCGACGCCGTCGGCGCGATAACGCGGCACGGAGACAGGGTCGCCGGCCGGCTCGCCGAGGCGACGCAAACCATGTCCGGCGCCGTCGGCGCCCACGCCGACGAGATCGTCGGACGGATCAGCGCCAGCAGCACTGCGGCCGTCGGCGCGATCACGCGGCACGGAGACAGGGTCGCCGACCGGCTCGCCGAGGCGTCGCAAACCATGTCCGACGCCGCCGGCGCCCACGCCGACGAAATCGTCGGACGGATCAACGCCAGCAGCACCGACGCCGTCGGCGCGATCGAGGGGCACGGCGAGCGGGTCGCAGCCCGGCTCGCCGAAGCGACGCAAACCATGTCCGGCGCCGTCGGCGCCCACGCCGACGAAATCGTCGGACGGATCAACGCCAGCAGCACTGACGCCGTCGGCGCGATCGAGGGGCACGGAGACCGGGTGGCGGCTCGGCTCGCCGAGGCGTCGCAAACCATGTCCGGCGCCGTCGGCGCCCACGCCGATGAAATCGTCGGACGGATCAAGTCCAGCGGGGCCGAGGCGGCGGACGCAATCGCGTGGCACGGAGACAGTGTCGCCACCCGGCTCGCCGAGGTCTCGGAGAGGATGTCCGGCGCCGTCGGCGCCCAGGCCGACGAAATCGTCGAACGCATCAACGCCAGCGGCGCCGGCGCGGCGGGCGCGATCTCAAGGCAGGGAGACCGGGTCGCGACCCGGCTCGCCGAAGCGACGCAAACCATGTCCGGCGCTGTCGGCGCCCACGCCGACGAAATCATTGGACGGATCAGCGCCAGCAGCGCCGACGCGGTCGAAGCGATACGCTGGCATGGCGACGGCGTCGCTGCGCGCCTCGGCGAAACGTCGCGCGCCATGACGGGCGCCGTCAGCGATCATGCCGAGGAGATCGTTGGACGCATCAACGCCAGCAGCGCGCGCGCCGTCGACGCGATCAGGGGTCACGGGGACGGGGTCGCTGCCCAGCTGGCCGAAGCTGCGACCGCAGTCTCCGGCGCCGTCGTCGCCCACGCCGACGAAGTCATCGGCCGGATCGCCTCCAGCAGCGCCCGCGCCGCCGACGCGATCAAGGAGCATGAAAGCGCGGCGACGGCGCAATTCGTCGCCTCGTCTCTCGCCTTGTCCGGCGCATTCGGCGCGCACGCGAACGAAGTCGTCGGCCGGATCAACGCGAGCAGCGAGCAGGCGCTCGAGGCCCTTCGCACGCACGGCGATTCGGTCGCGTCCCGCCTGGCGCAGGTTGCGGATTCCGCGAGCAGCGCGGTCGGCGCGCACGGCGACGCGTTCGTCGGTCGCATCGACGCCAGCAGCGCCGAAGCGGTCGAGACGCTCCGCCTGCATGCCGACGCCCTCGCTCAGCGGCTCGGCGAGGCGGCCGAGGCCGTCCATTCGCAAGGCGACTCCGTCGCGACCCGTCTGGCCGAGACATCGCTCATGATGCGCGCAGCCCTCGACGAACACTCCCAGGAGATCGTCGGCCGCATCGATTCCGGCCGAATCCGGACGGTCGAAGCCATTCGCGCCCAGGGCAACTCGGTCGCCGGCCGCCTCGGCGAGGCCGGCGACGCGCTCGCCCGCGATTTCGGCGATCGCTCCGAAGCGTTGCTCGAGCGGCTGGACACCGCCAGCGCCCGGCTTTCCGACACCGTGCTCGTTCACGGCGGAGATCTGGTCGTCCGCCTCAACGACGCGTCCGAGCGCCTGCAGGAGACGGTCATCGACCGCGGCCACGCGCTGCGCGAAGGCCTGGAAAGCTCGAGCGAACGCCTGTCGACTCTGCTGCACGATCGCGCGGCGGACGCCTCGGCGAGTCTCGACGCCGCCGCCCAACGCTGGAGCGAGCAGTTCGACTCCCGCGCGATGCAGTTGCGCGGCGCGATCGAATACCAGAACGCCACCGTCGAAGCCCTTATCGACAATTCCACCCGCCGCATCGCCGGCGCGATGTCTGTCCAGGCGGCGAACACCCAGTCGCAAATCGAGCAGGCGGCGACCGAGTCGCTCGCCAAGCTCGACGCCGAAGCGGGGCAAGTCGGCCGCCGCTTCGTCGCTTTCGCGAGCGACGCCGCGGCCGCGGTCGCCGCCGGCGCGGCCAACATTCACGAGGCCATGACCACGCAGGTCGCGTCTTTCGAGAGCATCCTGGGCGACCGCGGCGCGTCCCTTGTCGAGGCCCTCGCCGATCAGACCGGGCGGATGCGCGGGCAACTGGAGACGCTCGACAACCTGGTCGGCGGAAACGGACACAGCGTGGTCGACCGCATCGCCGCCCACTCGAACGAACTCGACGCCCGGCTGGGCGACCGTCTCGGTGCGCTGGACTCCCTCCTGCGAACGCGGCGCGAGGATTTCGAGCAGCGCTTCGGCGACCATCTCGAGGAGCTGTCGGCGAAGTCGGCTCAGCGTCTCGGACAGTTCGAGACCGTGTCGGCCGCCAACTACAACGCGATCGATCAGGCGCTCGCGTCTCAGTCCCGTCGGATCGAGGCTTCGCTCGGCGACGGCCTGTCGCGGTTCGAGGGCGCAATCGACGAGCGCGGCCGCGACCTCGTGCGCCAGATCGGCGACCGATCGGAAGCGCTCTCCGATGATCTTTCCGCCAAGCTCCGCGCGATCGAGGAGACGCTCGCCAGCCGAGGCGGCGCCATCGACGAAAGTCTCGGCCGCCGCAACGAAGAGGCGGCCGCTTTGTTCGACGCCCGCCTGCAGGCGATCGACGGGCGCAGCCGCGACTTCGTGCGCCAGATCGGCGAGCGATCGGAAGCGCTTGCCGACAATCTTTCCGCCAAGCTTGGCGCGATCGAGGAGACGCTCGCCACCCGAGGCGGCGCCATCGACGAGAGTCTCGGCCGCCGCAACGAAGAGGCGGCGGCTCTGTTCAACTCGCGCCTGCAGGCGATCGACGGGCGCAGCCGCGAATTCATGCGCCAGATCGGCGAGCGATCGGAAGCGCTCGCCGGCGATCTATCAGCCAAGCTCCGCACCATCGAGGAGACGCTGGTCAGCGGCGGCGGGGCCATCGACGAAAGGCTCGGCCGCCGCAACCAAGAGGCAGCGGCTCTGTTCAATTCCCACTTGCAGGCGATCGACGAGCGCGCCGAGGCCAGGCTCAACCAGGTGTCCGGCACGCTCGACGGCTTGCTCGCCCGCATCCAGGAGGGTCTCGCTCAGCGCGGCCGGGCCCTGTCGGAGACGCTGGCGCGCAACACGCTCGAAGTCGCGCGCGCGCTCGGCGAAGGCGGCCGCGAGATCGTTCAGGGCATGGACTCCAAGTCGGCGGAGATCGGCGAGACGTTGCAAAAGCGCGCAGAAGAACTGACGCAGACCGTCTCGGCCCTGGCCCAGGACATCGGCGCGACGCTGTCGGGGCGCGTGGAAGACGTTTCGCGCTCCCTCGGCGTCGGCGTGGAGCGGTTCAAGGACGACGTCGTCACGCCGCTGCAGAAGGTGAGCGAGCGGTTCGAAGCGAGCCGCTCGGAGCTCGAGCACAAGGTGAGCGAGCATGCGCAAAGCGTCGGCGCCCTGCTGGAGACTCATCGCGACCGGCTCGGCGCCGCCTTCGATCATCACGGCGCCACGATCGGCGCGGTCTTCGACCGCCAGGAAGCCTCGTTGGCGCAGGCGGCGAAGCAGAGCGCGGAAGACTTCGACTCGCGTCTTTCGGCGCTCGGCGCGGCCATCGAAAATCACCGCGCGACGATCGGCGCGGCTTTCGATCGCCACCGGGCCACGTTGGCGGAGGGCGCGAAGCAGACTGCGGAGGACTTCGACTCTCGCCTGTCCGCCCTGGCCGATGCGGCCGATCAGAGCGCTCAAGTCATCGACGCGCGAATGATGGACCTCGCGGAAGCCGCCGACCGCAGCGCCGGGATGATCGACCAACGGCTCGCCGGACGAATCCAGCTGATGAGCGAGTCGCTGGCGAGAACCGCGGCGGAAGCCAATTCGAAGTGGGCGGCGCGAGGCGGCGAACTGTCAGCCTCGATCCGCTTCCAGCTCGACGAACTGGATCGCCTCATCGACGGCAAGGGGGCCGAATTCGCGGCCGCCCTGGGCGAGCGCGGCGGCGAATTGGCTGCCTCGATCGGCTTCCAGGTGGACCAGTTGCATCGTCTGATCGACGGCAAGGGGGCCGAGCTGACGACCGCCTTGGGCGAGCGCGGCGAGCAACTTTCAGCTTCGTTCAGCTCGCAGGTGGACCAGTTGCATCGTCTGATCGACGGCAAGGGGGCCGAGCTGACCTCCGCCTTGGGCGAGCGCGGCGGGCAACTTTCAGCTTCGTTCAGCTTCCAGGTGGAACAGTTGCACCGTCTGATCGACGGCAAGGGGGCCGAGTTGACGACCGCTTTGGGCGAGCGCGGCGGGCAACTTTCAGCTTCGATCAGCTCCCAGGTGGAACAGCTGCGTAGCCTTTTCGACGGCAAGGGGGCCGAATTGGCGGCCGCTTTGGGCGAGCGCGGCGAGAACGCGTCGAAGGAGATCGTCGGGACGGCCGAACGCGCCGTCCAGACGCTCGACCAGCAAATGACGGGCCTGACCGCGCTCTTGGCGCAGCGCACGGACGAGCTGGTCGCCGCGGTGAACGGGACCGCCGCCGATCCGGTGCGCGTGCTCAGCGCGCTGTCGGGCCAGTTGCGGGCGGAAGTCGCCACCTCCAGCGAGGCGCTTCGCACCGTGGCCGAAGAGGCGGCGCAGCGCTCGGGCGAGGCGCTCGACGCGCTGTTGAAACGCTTGACCGAACAGGTCGAGCTGTCAGGCGCTTCGTTGCGCGACTCGGTCGAGCGCAGCGCCGAAACGTCAGTCGGAACGCTCGCCTTGGCCGGCGACCGACTGCGCAACGAACTGACGACCTTGCGGACGGAAGTCGCCAATTCGAGCGAGGCGCTCGGCGCCGTCGCCGAGGGCGCGGCGCAGCGTTCGGGCGACACGATCGAGGCTTTGCTGAAGCGGCTGACCGAGCAGGTCGAGCTGTCCGGCGCTTCGCTGCGGGAATCGGTCGCCCACAGCGCCGAGACCTCCGTCGGAAAGCTCGTCGGGACCGGCGATCGGCTCCGCAACGAGTTGACGCTGGTGATCGGCGATCTCGGCAAGACGAGCGCGACCATCGATCAGACGGTCGCGGCCGCCGGCGAAAGGCTCTCCTCCGTCCAGTCCGGGTTGGCCGGGAGGGTCGAGGAGTTCCAGCGGGCCCTGGGCGGCATCGCCTCCCAGGTCGCGACGCTCGGCCGCCTCAGCTCGACGACGCAAGCCGACGCGAGCGTGCTCGCCTCGCAACTGTCCCGGAATGCCGACGCGCTGGCGAAGGTGGCGCAGGAGCTTGCGGCGCAGCAGCAGTCGCTCGACGCGGCGCTCGAACGCCGGCGAGACGGCCTCCAGGCGCTGGTCGGCGATCTCTCCGGTCGTGGCGAGGCCTTCGAAGCGACGCTGGCGCGGTTCGCATCGAATGTCGAAGACAGCTTCAACCGGGCGCAGGCGCGGGCGCAGGAAATCAGCGCGGCTCTGGCCTCGACGGCCAGGGGCGCTTCGGTGGCGGTGGCCGGACAGTTCGAAACCATCCGCGACACGGCCGCCAAGGAGCGCGAACGCACGGCGCAGACACTGCAGGCGGCCATCGAACAGACCAACGCGCAGCTTTCCAGCACGCTCGATCAGGCCGCCGAGCGGTTCCGCAAGACGGTCGCCGATGTGAAGGAAATGGCGAGCCAGGTCCAGCGCGAGCTCGACGAGACGCGGCAGGAGCTGCGCCGCGGAGTTCTGGAGCTGCCCCAGGAGACGAGCGAGACCGCCGAAGCGATGCGCCGCGTCGTGTCGGACCAGATCCGGGCGCTGAAGGAGCTGGCCGCGCTGGTGTCCGATTCCGGTGCGGCTTACGACGTCGCCGAGCCGGTCGCCATCGCCGCCCCGGCGGCGGTGAACGGGCCGCCGCGCTACGAACAGCAGCCGGTCGCCCGGGCGCCCGAGCCGGTGCGCATCGTCGAGGCGCCGGCTGAGCGCGAAGCCCCGACCCGCACGGTCGAAGCAATCTCCACCCACCCGGTCATCGTGCCGCTCGCTCCGCTTCAGCCGCCGGAGATGGAGCCGGTCGCTGCCGCGGAACTGCGGCCGGCGACGCACCTGGCCGCTCCCATTGCTCCGCCCGCGCCTGCGTGGCAGCCGTCTCCGGGCGCAGCGAAGGACCGATCGCAGCCCGGGTGGCTGTCGAGCCTGCTCGCGGCCGCTTCGCGCGACGAGCCGGACGCGGCGACTGCGCCGCGCGGGTACGAGTCGTTGGAGGCTCTGACGCAGGGCATCGCCGGCCTCATCGACAACGCCGCTGCGGTCGAGATGTGGGACCGCTGGCGTCGCGGCGACGCCGCGGCCGTTTCACGTCGCCTTTACACGGAGGCGGGGCAGCAGGCTTTCGACGAGATCCGCCGCCGGCACCGCACCGACCCGCAGTTCCGTGACGCCGCGACCCGCTACGTGCAGGAGTTCGAGAAGCTTCTGGCGAAGGTCAGCCAGAACGACCGCGACGGGTCGCAATGGCGCGCCTATCTGCTGTCGAACACCGGCAAGGTCTATACGATCCTCGCCCACGCCTCGGGCCGGCTCGGGTAGGCGGGAAAGGCGTTCGTCCTTCTGCCGAGCGGCGGCGCGCTGGACGCGCCGCCCTCACTGCCCGGGCGACGATGGCAGCTCCCGGACGTCGAGCGCCCACGGCATGGCGGAGGAGCGCCATATCTGCCGGCGCGGCGCGATCTCGGCCCGCTGCGTGATGCCGCCGAGGCGCAAGTTGAGGACCGTCGGCCTGTGCGCGTCCGACGCATAGATCGGCGCGCCGCATTCGCCACAGAAGGCTTGGGCGCGCCGGGCGCCGCTGTCTGCGATCTTCACATAGATCTTCGGGCTGCCGCTCAGAAGGCGAAAGTCATCGATCCGCGCGGGCACGCTGGCGCGAAACGGGGCGCCCGAGAAGCATTGGCAGTCCGTGCAATGGCAGATCGCGGCCTTCTCCGGGTCCACGTCGGCCGAGTAGGCAATCGCGCCGCAGTGGCATTGCCCGTCGATCTTCATGCATAGTCCTCCCTCAATGGCGGCCTGCGTTGGGCGCGGTCCGTCAACGAGCAGTTTGTCGCTCGACGGCCTGCGAGCGCAAGATCCGGCGCAGGCGGGGAAAAGGGACCGAGCGGCGACTTGAGCTAAAGCTGGGCTTCGATCGCCCCCTTATCGATGACCGACCAGACTTGATCGATTTTCCTGTCCCGATATTCGTAGAATACATTCTCGGTAAAGCGAAACTCTCTTCCCGTTGACGTCAAGGCCAAGGAACTTCGCCTTCGGCGTACAGTCGAAGCGGAGCCGGCTCGCTATGTAAGGCGGGTCGGAAATCAGCAGTTGAATGTCGAAATAAAGATCGGGAATCTGATCAAAATCCCTCTCCAGCATCTCGCGATAACCTGACAGCCCGATCCGCCGCCCGTTGTGGCGCACTTCATCGCCGACGAACTGCTCCAGCTTCGCCCAGTCCTGCTTGTTCAGACAGGCAATGTACGCTCGGTAGATGTCGGAGAGATCGGTCTTCAGCACGGCGAAGTTCACCTTTTTCACCTGACGGAGAGTGGAGATTGGCCGATGTGCGATGGCCGGGGCTTGGCCATTCGGGTCATCGACTACCACCGGCGGTCGGCCCGTCCCCTTCTCCACGAAGTGGGGAAGGTGGCCCGGAGGGCCGGATGGGGTGTGGAAAGCAGAACTGGCTCGTCGACGGTTTGCGATGAGGTCGTGCAATGCGACTTGCGCCGAAGCAGCGAACCCCACCCCATCCGGCGCTACGCGCCGCCTTCGCCAGCAAGCTGGGGAGGAATGGTCCCGCCGTCACCCCCGATAAATGTCCTTGTAAGCCTCCCTCAGCGCCGCCTTCTGGACCTTGCCCATCGCATTGCGCGGCAGCGCCTCGACGAAGACCACCCGCTTCGGCGCCTTGAATTTCGCCAGCCGGCCGGCGAGCGCGGACAGGATCATCGGCCTCGGTGACCGCGGCGCCGGGCCGGGGGACGACGACCGCCGTCACCCCCTCGCCGAAATCGGGGTGCGGAACCCCGATGACGGCGCTTTCGAGCACGCCGTCGATCGCGTCGATATGGTCCTCCACCTCCTTCGGATAGACGTTGAAGCCGCCGGAAATGACCAGATCCTTGGCGCGGCCGACGATGTGGACGTAGCCGTCGGAATCGACCTGCCCAAGATCGCCGGTGATGAAATAGCCGTCCGGGCGGAACTCCGCCGCCGTCTTCTCCGGCATCCGCCAGTAGCCGCGGAACACGTTCGGCCCCTTGACCTCGATGACGCCGATTCCGCCCGGCGGCACGGGCGCGCCGCTCTCGGCCTCGGCGATGCGCACGCTGACCCCCGGCAAGGGAAAGCCGACGGTTCCGGCCCTACGCTCCCCGTCGTAGGGGTTCGACGTAATCATGTTGGTCTCGGTCATGCCGTAGCGCTCGAGAATGGCGAAGCCCGTCCGCTCGCGCCAGGCGGCGTGGGTCTCGGCGAGCAGCGGGGCCGAACCGGAAACGAACAGGCGCATGTTGGCGCAGAGCCTCCCGCGTCAGGCCGGGATGATCGAGGAGCCGCGTGTAGAAGGTCGGCACACCCATCAGCGACGTCGCCCGCGGCATCGCCGCAATCACCGCGTCCGGGTCGAAGCGGTTGTGGAAGATCATCGTCGCGCCCGACAGAAGCGCGACATTGACCGCCACGAAGAGCCCGTGGGTGTGGAAAATGGGCAGGGCGTGGATGAGCCGGTCGGCGGAGGTGAACCTCCAGCTTTCGACGAGGGTCAGCGCGTTCGACGAAAGGTTCTCGTGCGTCAGCATCGCGCCTTTCGATCGGCCGGTCGTGCCGGAGGTGTAGAGGATCGCCGCCAGGTCGTTTGCCGCCGCGGAATCGTTGCGAACTCCGCCGGCGCGGCGGCGATTTTTTCCGCAAAGTTTCCGTCATGGGCGGCGCCGAGGCTCTCCGACCGTCAGGCAGGCCGAGTTTGTCCGCCAGCTCTCGAAGGGAGGGAAGCATTTCGGGGCGGCACAGCGTCAAGGCCGGCTCGGCGTCGCCGAGGAAATACTCCAACTCCCCGAGCGTATAGGCCGTGTTCAAGGGCAACAGCGCCGCGCCCGCCCGAAGGCAGGCGAGCGCCAGCACGATGCCGTCGGTCGACTTGTCGATCTGCGCCGCGACCCGGTCGCCCGGCTCGACGCCAAGGGCGACAAGCGCGTTCGCCGCCTGCCCTGCCCGCTCGATCAGCCCGCCATAGGTCAGCGCAAAGGCGTCACCCGTCTCGAGCGCCGGCTTGCCGGGCTCGCGGGCGGCGCGTGCGGCGACGAGGTCGAAGAGGTTGGCGGAGGCTTGCGTCAATGGGGTCCTCGGGACGATGCGGCCGGCGCTCGGCGCGGTTGCTCATACGCTTTTAGTAGGCTTTTAGCCGAGGCTGTCAGCCCGCGCGACTCGCACCCGCATATGATACGAATTCTCCATATCGCTGTGCCCGCCTTTACGCGGCTCTCTCCTCGTTTGCCGGCCGCAATATTTTGTAATACGTATCATGTCCCCGTAATGCCAGGAGATCGCGATAAAGCGCGTAGTCGTTCTCGCCGAAGAACACGCGCTCGCGGCGACTCGACAACCTGATCTTCTTGTAGTTGAAGAGGGACTCTCACCGTCGAAGCGAGAACCTCCGTGCGTGCTCAGATTCTGGCGTTGGCCGTGTTAGTCTACGCTTTTCCAGGAGAATTCGTTTCCTCGCAGGCGTCTCCACTGCGAGCCTACAAGATTTCGTGGAGCGAGAACACCGAAGGTCCAGAGGAGGATATTTTCCTGATCTTCATGGGCAAGGAGGTAGCCGTGTCATTGCCTTCAAGCTTCTCAGCAGCTTCGAGCTCCTCAGCTTGGGTGAGGAAGGTAGTCAAACTTCCTCTAAACGGCGGATCCAAATGCAATTCCTCGTTGCAATTAGAAGAAACTGTACCTGTGAAAACGAAATATTGCGTAGTTCTGACACCGCTGGGATCCGGTTACATTGTAACAACTAGAGCGACGGGCGTTATTGCCTCGGCGCGTTGGCGGAAGGTGTACGGTTCTTTTAAAGCAGGAGAGATTTCGTTTCATTTCTTTCCGCGAGCAGACGGTTGTGAGGCCAAGCAGCTAGCGGAAATGAACGGAGACGAACAGGTTCCAATCCTAAGGGCGTCATGTGGGACAGTTGCGAAATGATTTTCGCGGGCGGTCACGGGTCCTTGAGCAATTCGTGCCAGTCGTCGGACAGCTATGGATGCCCAGCACTGACCTCACAAGAAACTGCGGGAAGGGAATGCTTGTCGACCTGATAGGAGATTGCCTCACATCGAGCGCTGTCCGTGCTGAAAACCATGCGCCAGGTACTCAACATTGGCGAAGTCCGAGTTGAGCGGATAACGTTATGTTCTTCATATGTAATAGTGGACCCAGACAGTCTAGCCATGGCTGCAGAAGAAACTACCATCGTGCCATATTCATGTCCCAGATAACACGAGTATTGCGTCCGGTTGCTGGCATTCAGTTTTGTAAATGAACCGGTCGAACCGCACGTAGATCCATCATTGGAGTATGCAAATATTCTTCCTCCAGCGTCAATATAAAACCGAAATTGCGTATCGCCTGGATCAGTATGAAAAGTTACCGTGTACGTCGTATTAGACAAAGGCGAATAAGTGGCAGCTCCTCCGTGAGTTACGCAAATGATCATAAACGCCAAAGTTGTCAGAATATGAAGCTTTCCACTATACATCTTTAGCGTTCCTCAATCTAAAGTCATCGTGACCAGCTGGACTTAAAGTGCTCTTCATATTCGACAGGGATCAGATTCAGGACTGCCGCCAAGACTAGTTGCAAAACCTCTCGCCGTTGAACGTGAAGCAGTCGGATCCAGTAGCGCTCTCTGCAGGACGCCTGCGAACCTTATTTGGTGGAGGAAATTCTGCGGCCGCGCGCGGTCGGGGATTGCTGGCGGCCCGCTGTTGTGAAGGAAGATCAGCGACACAAGTTCCGATCCCCGACAGGTGTAGACCATGGCGACAGGTTAGCCGAACGCATTGGTCTCCAGCAAGCCGTTCTCCTGAACCGCATGTTGGCGGACAAATTCGCTCGGTTTTCGAGCGAACCGCTTCTATAGCCTCCAGGCTGGCTACATCCACATCGAAGGAGCTGTGCGTCTGTCGATTGAATTGGCCAAGGGCCCGCTCCGACGATGCGCCCCAAACCCCATCAACAGAGTCCGGATCGCACCCGACTCTCTTAAGCTCAGCCTGGAGAACACGGGCGATGTCCGCCTGGTCAACTGTGGGCTTCGGACCCTCGACGGGGCCAAGGGGCGCCGGCTGCACAGGACCGGGCGTCGGAGAATGGCCAAGGCTTGCCAGGCGTCCCTTCACATCCGTCGCGAACCGTCCGGCCGGATAGCGGACCAGATAAGCTTCCGAAGGGCCTCGATCAATTGATCGCATGGCCTGTTGGAACGCGCGCTGCTCCTCCGCGGCCTGCAACAGCCGCGTTAGTCTCGCATCGGCCGGATGATCGGCGACGGCCGGGCGCAAACCTGCACGCCAGCGTCGACGTCCTTGGCCAAGATCGCCTCCTTGCTGGCAAAATCGTCGATCAAGATTTCGCATGCGGTCTGTTCAGCCGGCTGCAGCGGCTTCGGGCGGAAATAGAATTCGCCCAGAAGCTGATCATAATATCCGGGCACCTGGATGTGTCCGTCGACCTGCAACGCCGCCTCTTGAACCTGCGTGCGAAGCCGCAGCATGAGGGAACGGATTTCCAAGCCGTCCTGGTCCATCAACGCCAGGAGCTTGCGGGTGAACAGTCCGTTCGGGTTTGTGTCGTTCGAGCCAAGGTTGTCGAGCGCCTGCTCGCCGACCCCGGCTGCGAACATGATGAAGCTGCCGCGCGGCGGCTCAACCGCCGCCAGGCCGCGCGTCTCCCCCAGCGACCGGGTCAAGCCCGCGGCGTTCACCGCGCGGAAAGGATTATCGCAACAGGCGTCGAGGATCACGACATTGACGCGCGCCGACCTTTCCTGAAGGTTTAGCAACAGATCAGTGACGTTCATTCCTTCTTCGCGCAGCATCCACTCCTGGTCAGGCTCCAGCACCGGAATGTCGGTCGGCAGCAGGTAATTCGAGCCGTTGAGGTCCACGCCGTGGCCGGAATAATAGACGAGGGCCTCGCTGCCGGGCTCGATCATGGAGAGGAACGTCTCCACCGCCTGGTTCATGGCGCGACGGTCGAGGTCATGGCCATAGACGACAGTGTAACCGAGCCGCTGCAGCTTAGCGGCGACGGCGGCGGCGTCGTTCTTGGGATTACGCAGCTGCTGAACGTTCTGATAGGCGCCGTTTCCAATGACGACGGCGAAGCGCTTGATCCCGCCGATCGCCTCGGCCGGCTTCAGGACAATAGTACTACCGCTCTGAGCGAACGGCTGAGAGGCCAAGATAAGGCCAAGAGCCAGCGTGAGGCCGGCGAAAATGCGCCTCCCTACGCCAAGAATTGTGGCCGACCTCACGCCCCACATCGCCGTCCCTCCTGACGATGCAAGTGTTGATTTCGAAAACTTTTACGATAAAGTCAGGTGGAGGAAAAGGGGTAATTGTCACGTCACTGTCACGTCCCCGCCGAATGAGCGTAAAGAGAAATTTAAAATGTGAGGACTTGAGGAAAATCGGAAATGCCAAGGTGGGTAGCCATAGCCGCAAGCATGGCGATCAGTCTCGCGATCTTCTCTTCAACTCGATCCGCTAGCGCGGACTCAGATTTGGCGACGCACGGGAATGGGCTATTGCCGCTATCTCCGGAGGAATTCGCCCGGCTGCCCAAGACTCCCACTTATCGCGCCTATCTTCCCGAGCGGGTCGACTTACGCTCTTATCGCGTTAGCTGTTGGTGAGCTCCTTGGCCCAGGGCTGCGAGCATCCAGCCTTGTGGATCGATTGGTTCGGCGGAGGCTTCGAGAGCGCGGCGCCAGCCCAGATAGTTGGGCAGGTTGCGGGTCGCGACGCCGTGGAAGCGGCGCATCCACTCCTTGAGACGCGAATGGTAGGCATTGACGTTGTTGATGTGGATGTCGGGCTCGCCGGGCAGCGGCTTTCCCGGGGCGGGAACCACGCGGACGGGAATTTTGGCGCGTCGGGCGAAAGCGCGCAGAGGCCGGCCGCCGTCGCAGACCAGCAGGTTTGCCGGCGACATGGCGCTCGCCAGCGCCTGGGTGATGCATACGGCCGTGTCCTCGGGCAGGACGGCGTCGGTCGTGGCGCCGGAACGGTCGCGGGCCACGAGAACGGGGATGTTGTCGGAAAAGGCGCCCGGATGTCTCGCCTTGCCGCCGCGCTTGCGGGCCTTGCGCGCCAGACCGGAGCGCCGGCCCTTGAACGATTCGAGGATGAAGGTTTCGTCCGCTTCCACAATTCCCTGCAACGTCTGCGGCTTGTCGATCGCCGGAGCGCTCAGGAACCGATGCCGCCAGCGATAGGCCGTGGTCGGATGGACGCCGCAGCGTTCGGCCGCCTTGGCGAGGCTGACGCCGTCGATCATCGCCTGCGCCTGGTCGAGCCAGCGATCCTTCTTGCGCAGCCGGGCCATCCCCGTCCCGGTCGCGGCGTTGAAGGTGCGCCCGCACGCCTTGCAGCGATACCTCGGCAAGCCGTGCGACCGACCCCAGCCGACAATCTCATCGGCGCCGCAATGTGCGCAGCCGAGGCGCTCGACCTTGCGCTCGCCGATCGTCGCCAATGCGTCCCGCTCGATCCTCGCCTTGCGCCGTTCGCCCTCTTCGGTCGACGACTCCCCCTCGGGCCGAGCCTCGGGAGACGGCCGCAAGCCGACATCGTCAGACCGACCCACAATCGCCCCGAGCTCGGTGAGCGCCAGCGCAATCTGCTCATCGCTCAACCGCCCTATCCCGGAAAGCCAGTCAGCGAACTCACCCGCCTCCATCGCTTATCCCTCCGCTACAGCCAGCCCCACTCCCCGTTACCAGATATCAACAGCTAACGCTATAAGAGCCTCGACTTATCTTCGCATTTTCCGACGCCGGGCGATCAAGGCGCGGAAGCTTCGTGCACGGCCTGGGCCGTCGGGTACGCCGCGCGCGCCTATTACGCGAATACCGTCGAGAGACGCAATTTACAATTCGCAACGAACATCCCGAGCCCTGCCTATATCTATAACTCAATCGTCGCGAAGTCGGGAAACTGCTTCGTCGCAACATCGATGCCGGATGCGTTGAATCTCCTCAAACATGGCGCGCTGTCCCTCGGAAGTTATCCGTACCGGGAGGGGCAATGCCGGAGGCCATCCGATATTCAACGCGCCGATGCAACGGACTTCCCAATCGCTGATTGGCGTGCGGTCGATTACCACTCCCTTGATCAGGTGAAGGGCGAGCTCGCGAAAGGCCACCCGGTAATCATCAGCGTGAAAGACACACAAGCTTTGCACGCTCTCAAGTGGAACCAAATTTATCACCCGACTGATAACGACGGTGTCCCCGGATGGCATGCGCTGACGGTGGTCGGGTACAATGAGCGGCTTCAGGCGTTCAAGGTAATCAATTCCTGGGGAACTCACTGGGCAGACGGCGGATTCGGCTGGATCGACTACGACGCCTTTTCCACCGGCGACGTCCGCGAAGCTTATGTCATGCGCCCCATTCGGCAAGTCGCGCCGACTCCAACGCCGGCGCCCGCGCCCGCGCCGCCTAAACCGAATCCACGCCCAGTCGCCGTGACGCCAGTTCCAATAGCCGGGCTCGAATGCGGACATGTTACAGAGATTCTGCGGAACGGGAATTTAGTCTTCACCGGCTTTGTCGGGTCCGATAGCGATCTGGGAAAACTTACAGATCAGGCTCGGCGCGCAAATGCGTCGGTCGAAGTCGCCGTGCGGCCGTGGCCGCAATGCGAGGTTTTGCTGACGTTGGATAAGGCGCTTGCCAGTCCGGACCATCTATCGGTTAAGATTGAGATCGCAGGACGAGTTGGCGAGAAACGCGAAGAAGCAGCGGGCGCGACCGAGACGAGCAACTATCTCAAATTTACGCTGGTGACACCGCCTTATCCGAGCTTTTTGCTATGCAGCGTACATTCAGGCGGATGGCTCTGTTGTAAACCTTGTCCAGCCGGACAATATGACGCTAAGAGCGTACCCGCCATCGACAAAAATCGTTTTAGGCGAGCTTGGCGCGCCCGGGCCGAAATTCAAAGTGGCCCCGCCCTATGGCCGTGAGATGCTTGTCGTGCTTGCGGGGCGCAGCCCTATTTTCTCTGAACCGCGTCCCGTGCAAGAAACCGAGCGCGAATTTTTGACGGCCCTGCGCAAAGCGCTTTACGCGAAGCCTGATCCCTCCGCCAATGAGCGAGTCGTCAACGCTGGAATTGACACCATTGTCACCTCTGAGAAACTCTCACCATGACGAGGATTGGAGCCGCGTTTTTCGTTGCACTCTTTGGCGTCGTTGTCGGATTCACGTCGGTGCTCGCCCAGGAATCACCGCTCGGCGCACCGACCACTGAGGACATTGTTCAAGCGCTTGATCCTGGAACGGCGGCTCAATTCAGATCATTGAAGGGAATTAAGCTTGTTCCAGGGCAAGAATCCACCGCTCCTTCTATCGACCTAATGATCAACTTTGCCTTCAACTCCGCGAAGCTTGAAACGGAGAGCCTGCTCACTTTGAAGCGGCTCGGTGCGGCGCTGCAGGATAAACGTCTCGCTGGTTACACGTTTCTCATAGCAGGTCACACTGATGGCAAAGGGAGCGACGAGTACAACCAAAGGTTGTCCGAAGCCCGCGCTAACGCCGTCCGCGATCACTTGATGTTCTTCTACGACATCGCCCCTGAGCGCCTCGTCGCGGTTGGATATGGCAAGCGAAAGCTGCTCAGGCCTGACGATCCGGAAAATGCGGTTAATCGGCGAGTGCAGATCATAAATCAGGGGTCGAAAAATTAGCTCCTAATCTAGAAGGAACGGCGAGAACACCGAGATGCTGGCATGTAACGTTGCATCGCTGTCTCGATAGTGGTTCTAATCAAGGAATCCTGAGCCGAGCGTGGCTCAAGAGAAAGATTTTTGGCCCTGCGATTGCTGGAGACGTGCGAATGCGGAGTTGCGCTACGGTTGTCGCGTTTTGTCTCGCATTCTTGTCGGCTACGGCCAGCGCGGCGGAGATCGTGGCGCTCGGCGCCAGCACGACACAAGGTTTCGGCAGACGCGGCTCGGGAGTCCCGACGGACCAGGCTTACCCAGCTCAGTTGGAGCGACTGCTTCGTGCCCGAGGCTGCTCGGCCGAAGTCCTCAATGCCGGTATTGCCGGTGATACGACGGACGGCATGCTCGGCCGTCTTCCGAGTTTGCTTTCAGCGAACACCAGAGTTTTGATTCTTCAACCGGGAAGCAATGACACTCTCCCCGGAAACAATCCCTCCAGCAGGGCCTCGAATATAGCGCAGATCAAGAAATACAGCTCGGAGCACGGTGTGAAAGTTATACAGCTCCGCGGCGTCGACACGCTAGTGGGAGATCATTGGGCGGGTGAACACCCGGACGCGGAGGGGCACGCCGCGATCGCCAAATGGCTACTTCCGCGCGTACTACAAACAGGAGTTTGTGGTCGCCATAAATGAGCGGCCCCAAACGACGAACGACGGCTTGAGCGACATGACGCACGTCGATCACGTGCAAATCGAACGCAAGCTGGCCGCCATCATGCTGGCGGACATCGCCGGATTCAGCTCGCTGATGGAGCGAGACGAATCGCGCACCTACCGGCGCCTGCAGGCGTTCAGAGAGCAGATCGTCGCACCCAAAGTCGCCGAATACGGCGGGCGCGTCGTCAAGACCACTGGCGACGGCTTTTTGGCCGTCTTCCCCAGCGCAACCGCCTCGCTCGGCTGCGGCATCACTATTCAGCGTGTCAACATTTCGCAAGAAGCGATCAAAGACGAACAAGAGCGATTTCATCTTCGCATTGGAATTAATCTCGGCGACGTGGTGATCGATGGCGACGACATTTCCGGAGACGGCGTCAATATTGCTGCTCGTCTCGAGCGGCTCGCTCCGATCGACGGGATATGCGTCTCGGGCGCCATCCGAGATCAGGTAAGGGAAGACCTTGGCGTAGAACTCGAGGATATTGGCGATCAGCGGGTGAAGAACATTTCGCGCCCGGTCAGGGCCTATCGCATTGACGTTGCGAATGTTTCCAGGGTGAGCCTACCAAAGCAACCCGCATCCCAGACGTCGTCGGTCCGCGTCCGTGCAACGACTAAATTCTTTCCCGCCAATCCAAAAGTTCTACCAGTAGCTGTCGTCGTCCTTGCCCTGGTGGGGGGCCTCCTATTGTTCGATCCACCCTGGCGGTCGCTGACTTCCCGAGCGCCCGCCACGCGGATCAGCAATACCGCTTCGCCCCGTGCGGCCGCGCCCGCCGCGCCGGTCGCCCCATCGCAGAAGTTCGAACGTTTAGGTCGAGTGCAAGTCGCCAACGACGAGACCATTCGCTCCGCCGCGGCCAGCACCGGCGTCGAGTTGCCGAATATTCTTGAGTTCCACCAACCGCCTGTCGAAGTTCCTGACAATTTCGCGTCCTATCTCGGCGCCTGGTCAAGTGGCGACGAACGATGGAATGGCCATGGCCGGCACATAATTTTGTTGATCGAATCAATTAATGAAAATGGTGAAGTCTTGGGCCATCTGGGGTATAGCGGACCTAATCAGTTCACGGCGAACCAAGGCCCAGCCTCCTATAAACCAATTCTCGGGAAAATCAGTGACGAGGGCCTTCATTTCTCCACAGGGTCGTTATTCAGATTTCAAATGATCGGCGCTGACGAAATGTACGGAGAGCTTGAGGGCTACGGTGATCACGGTCTTTATCACAGCACGATCCGGCTGACCCGCCTCAAATGAGCGAGGAGAGGCGCCTGCGCGCCAGCACTCTATTTGGACAATGAGATTGCGCTAGGGGCGGCAGGGACGTTCATTATGCCGACTCGCCAGCCGCTCAGGCCGCGAAACCTTCACGCGACCATAATGCCGAGATGCTTCTCCATCAGCGCAAAATCGCGGTCTTCGTGCAGCAGCGTGCAGCCGCGTTTAATTCAGAAGGCGGCAATGATGACGTCGGCGGTCTTGTGGACCGCAATGCGGACGCCGACCCGGCTTACCGCTCTCCTTGCTCACGCCTCTTGCGCGTCGCCGCCGCCTCGCGCGCCGACTCTCTGCGGTCCTCCGCGGTTCGGCCGGTGCTGGGAGTTTTGCCCAACTGCCTCCAATCCGTCTCGGTCATTTCGACGCCGTAGTGGTCGGCCGCCTTCTTGATGTTGGCGAAGGCCAGTTCTCGCTCCTCGTCCGGCACGTCGATGACCTGGTCGAAACGGGCAATGGCGTTTCTGACGTGACGGGCGTCGGTCATCGGCTCCTTTCGCTCCTTCGGAAAGGCGAACACGCTGTCGGGCAGGTCGCTCCGCTCGGTGAGTTCGCCGTGCTTCTCGTGCGGTCTCCAAGTCGCTTTCATGCTCGCCTCCGTGTCCGCTCTTCCGACCGGGCCGATCCCGGCCTGGCTGTCGCCAGCTGTCGGACCCATAAACGGTCGGCGCAGGTCTGCGGCTCCATCGGACAGCGAAGGTCGAGGTCTTGCCTGTTGCGTCAATGAGAATTGCCAGCAATATTAAGATATTGTATTCATAACTTAATATTTAAAATCAATTTGTCGGTTGCGAACTGGCCCACAATGCGACAGTTTTTCACGCCTATCTCATTGAAACACTTGACTGCCTGCCAGACCTGGCGCCTGGCGACTAATTCCGTCGGCGATCGTCGGAATCGAGGATTTTTGCCCAACCTGCTGAAAGATAAGCTATCCTGCAGCCTCATCCTTCGCTTGCCGCTCACCCGCCATCAGGAGCTGGGCTGCGGTCGAGGCGGCGATCACCGCCGGATCCTTGCCCTCGAGGCCCGGCAGGCCGATCGGGCAGACGAGCTCAGCGAGTGCGGCGTCCGTGAGTTCCGCCGCACGCATCTGGGACAGGAACCGCGCCCGCTTCGTCGCCGACCCGATCAGGCCGACGTAGCCGAACCGCTCTGACCGCAGCGCCTCGGCGACGATCTCGAGATCGAGCGCATGGGAATGGGTCATCACGACAATCAGCGCCCCGTCGGGCGCGTTGGCGAGCTCGGCGGCCGGCTCGGGCGCGTGGATCAGCGCCACGTTGGCCGGCGCGTAAGCGGGAAAGGCCTCGCGGCGCGAGTCGACCCAGCGCACCGCGAAAGGCAAGGGCGCAAGCGCGAGCGCAAGCGCCCGCCCGACATGGCCCGCGCCGAACAGATAGACGGCGCGGGCGCTTTCGCCGAGCGGCTCGGTCCAGCCGTCCTCGTCAGCCGGCGATTCGGTGAGACCGTCTCCGCGCCGGTCGCCATCAAGCCTACGCTCGATCCTCCCCTCCCGCCCGATAGCCGCCCGGACCGTCGCCGGTCCGGGTCCCTCCGCCGCCGCCAGCGCCGTGAGATCGCCGACGTCGCGGCGGTCAAAAGTTTCGATGCGCCACTCGACGCGGCCGCCGCAGCATTGCGCGAGCTCGGGCCCCAGCGCCAGCGAGCGGCGCAACGCCGGACCGCGGCCCTGCTTCAGCGCCGCGCGCGCCGCCTCGAGCGCCGCCCACTCCAGCGCTCCGCCGCCGATCGTGCCGTGGAACCCGCCCGACGGCCTGACGACCATCCGCGCCCCGGCCTCGCGCGGGCTCGAACCCTGGACGCGGGCGAGCGTCACCAGCGCCGCCGACCCTTCGGCCTCGATTGCTTCGATCAGGCGGCGGAAAGCCAGCATGGCGCCGTCTCAGGATGCTCCCTCGAGCGAGCGGACCGCATTGAGGATCGACTCCGGCGTGCAGGGCGCCTCGAGCTTCGGGTGCCCCTTCCGGTTCGTCGCATGCACGGCGTCCAAGATCGCCGAATAGACCGAGATCGCCAGCATCAGCGGCGGCTCGCCGACCGCCTTCGACCGGTAGACGCTCGCCGTCGGATTGGGCCGCATATGAAGCCGCGTGTTGAACACGGGAGGAACGTCGGACGCGACCGGGATCTTGTAGGTCGCGGGCGCATGCGTCGCGAGCCGTCCCTTGGGGTCGAACACGAGCTCCTCGGTCGTCAGCCAGCCCATGCCCTGTATGAACCCGCCCTCGACCTGGCCGATGTCGAGCGCCGGATTGATCGAGGCGCCGACGTCGTGCAGGAGATCGGCGCGCAGGACCCGCATCTCGCCGGTCATCGTATCGATCGCCACCTCCGAGCACGCCGCCCCGTAGGCGAAGTAAAAGAACGGCCGGCCTTGCGCCTTGGCGCGGTCCCAATGAATTCCCGGCGTCTTGTAATGGCCGGCGTGCGAAAGCGGGACCCGCGCCACGCGGCATTCCTTGGCGAGTTCGCCAAAGCTCATCGAGGCGTTTCCGGCGAACACGCGTCCGTCGCGGAATTCGACCGCATCGGCGGCGACGCCCCATTGCTCGGCGGCGAAAGCGGCCATCCGTTCCTTGATCGCCTCGGCGGCGATCTTGGCCGCCATGCCGTTCAGATCGGTCCCCGAGGAGGCGGCGGTCGGGGACGCGTTGGGCACCTTCGAGGTGTTGGTCGCGGTGATGCGCACAAAGTGGAGGGGCACGCCGAATTCCTCGGCGACGATCTGGGCGACTTTGGTGAAGAGCCCCTGCCCCATCTCCGTGCCGCCGTGATTGAGATGGATCGATCCGTCGGAATAGACGTGCACCAGCGCTCCGGCCTGGTTGAGGCGAATGAGCGTGAACGAAATGCCGAACATCACCGGCGTCAGCGCAATCCCGCGCTTGATGAGCGGGCTCGTGGCGTTGAAAGTCGGCGATGGCGGCTGCGGCGATCGCGGTAGCGGCTCGTCTCCTCGAGCTCCTCGATGATCCGCCTCTGGGTATCCAAATCCTCGACGGCCTGTCCGTAAGGCGTGCGGTCGAAGCCCGGGCGCAAGAGATTGGCTTTCCGGACGTCGAGCGGATCGAGGCCGCGTTCCCGGGCGATCGCGTCCATGACCCGCTCGATCGCGAGCATGCCTTGCGGTCCCCCGAAGCCTCGGAAAGCCGTATTGGAAACCGTGTTGGTCTTCAGCCGGCGGGAGGCGATCGAAACATGCGGCAGCCAGTAGCCGTTGCCGGCGTGAAACATCGCCCGGTCGACGACGCCGAGCGACAGATCCGCCGAGCAGCCGCATCGGGCGTTGAGCATGACGTCGTAGCCGGCGACGACGCCCCGATCGTCGAAGCCGACGCGCCAATCGGCGCGGAAATCGTGGCGCTTGCCGGTCATAATGAAATCGTCGTCGCGATCGAGCCGGACCTTGCACGGCCTGCGGGTCACGCGCGCGGCGAGCGCGGCCATGGCGGCCCACGTGCACGCCTGGCTTTCCTTGCCGCCGAAGCCGCCGCCCATGCGTCGGGTTTCGACAGTGACGAAAGCGTCCGGAACGCCGAGGATGCGCGCCACGATGTGCTGCGTCTCGGTCGGATCCTGGCTCGAGGCGTGCACCGTCATCTCGTCGCCTTCTCCAGGGATGGCGAACGAGGCTTGGCCCTCGAGGTAGAAATGCTCCTGGCCGCCGATCGATAACTGGCCTTCGAGCCTGTGCGGCGCCTGGTCGATCGCCGCGGCGGCGCCGTCGCGACCGAAGGCATAGTCGTCCAGCACCCGCTCGCCCGTCTTCAACGCGTCGGCGATCGTGAGGGACGGCGTTTGCTCCTCGATGTCGATCTTGGCGAGGCGGGCCGCTCGCCTGGCTTCGTCGCGCCTTCGCGCCACCACGGCGAACAAGGGCTGCCCGTGGAACAGAATCTCCTTATCGGCAAGCAGCGGCTCGTCGGCGAACGCCGGCGCGATGTCGTTTTTGCCCGGGATGTCGGCCGCCGTCAGCACCGCGACGACGCCCTCGGCCGAGCGCACTTGGCGCCAGATCGAGGCCCTTCAGCAAGCCGCGCGCCTTGTCGGCCATGCCGAAAGCGACGTGCAGCGTTCCCTCCGGCTCGCGAAGGTCGTCGACATAGATCGCCGACCCCTGCACGTGCAGGCGGGCGGAATCGTGCGGCAGCGGCTTGTGGACGACCGCCGGCGGCAGCGCGAGATCGGCGACGTCATTCAGCGGCATGAAGCTCTCCGATCCTGGTCGGCCCCCTCGCGCCGCCGATCTCGATCAGCGCCTTTTCGAGGAGATTCGTTGCGACGGCCATGCGATAGGAGGCGCTCGCCCGCTGGTCGGTCAACGGCGTGAAATCGGATGACAAAGCCGCGAGCGCCGGCCGCCATGTCGAGGAATCCCGAAGGCTCACGCCGACCAGCGACTTCTCCGCGTTCCCGGCTCGCTTCGGCGTCGCCGCCATGCCCCCGAAGGCAATGCGCGCGCCGGCGATCCGCGCACCGTCGATCTCGACGCGCGCGGCCAGCATGACGGCGGAGATATCCTCGTCGAAGCGCTTCGAGACCTTGAAGGCGCGGAAGCGCTGGGTCTCGCCAAGCTGCGGCGCCTCGACCGCCAGCACGAACTCTCCGGGGGCCCTGTCCTGCTTGCCATACGCGATGAAGAAGTCCTCCAGCGGCAGCGCGCGCGTGATCGAGCCCTTGCGCAGCACAACCCGGCCGCCAAGCGCAATGAGCGCCGGCGCGATATCGCCGATCGGCGATCCGTTGGCGATATTTCCGCCGACCGTTCCGCTGGTGCGCACCTGGATCGAGCCGAACCGGCGCATGAGCTCGCCGAGGTCCGGATGGATCGCGGCGAGCAGCGGCGCGGCGTCGGCGAGCGTCACGCTGGCGCCGAGCGAGAGTGCGCCGTCGATAGTTTCGCCGACATCATCGAGACCCGCCGTCCGGCCCAGCCAGATCACGCGCTTCAGGTCGCGCAACTGCTTGGTGACCCAGAGGCCGACGTCGGTCGCCCCGGCGACCAGCGTCGCATCGGGAAACCGGGCATAGAGTGCGGCGAGCCCGTCCAGGCTGGCGGGGGCGGCGAAGAAGGACGCCTCGTCGCCGACGAAGAGATCGAGGTCGTCGTTCAGTCGCGTGAGCGCCTCCGTCCGCGCCTGCGCCGTCGCGGCGAAACGGTCGTCGGGCGCTCCGTTGCAGGTGGCGAGCGCCGCATCGAGAATCGGCCGGTAGCCCGTGCAACGGCAGAGATTGCCTGCGAGCTGATCGCACAGGCTCGCTCTCGTCGAAGGGGCGCCGGAGTGGTAGGCGGCGAACAGGCTCATGACGATTCCGGGCGTGCAAAAGCCGCACTGCGACCCATGGCAGTCGACCATCGCCTGCTGCACCGGATGCAGCGCCTCGCCATCCGCCAGGTCTTCGATCGTGATCAGCTCTGCGCCGTCGAGTTGGCCGAGCAGCAGAATGCAGGCGTTGACGGCGTCGTAGGTCAGGCGTCCGTTGCGGTTGCGGGCCAGAACGACCGTGCAGGCGCCGCAGTCGCCCTCCGCGCAGCCCTCTTTCGTGCCTTTGGCCCCTGCCTCCTCGCGCAGCCAGTCGAGCGCCGTCGCGCGCGGCGAGAATTTTTCGAGCGTGGTTTCGCGCCCGCGAAAGCGGAAGCGAAGCGCATGACGAACCTTTTCCTTCTGCACCATCGGCGCTCCTTGAAACCGCTTACATCATGGAGCTTTTCCGCTTCGAACGGAAGCGCGTCCTGTGATGCCAAAGCGGCTCAGCTTTTTGGCAGGGCGATCGAAATATCCGTTGCGGCGAAATCCTTCCCGACGAATAGGAGCGAGCAATCCCGTTCCTTCGCGAGCGCATAGACAAAGCAGCGCCGCCCGGTCCATGCGTTGGTCCAATTCAAGGCAAAGGCGCCGTCAGACCGCCTCCTCCTGCCGAAGATCCGGCGGCAGCGCCTCGGCGGCCAGCGCCTCGATCGCCTCATCGGCGCCCATGGACGTCTGGGCGTTGGACCCCAGACGCCGAATCGACACCGTGTTCTCGCTCGCCTCCTTACGGCCGACGGCGATAAGGACCGGGACTTTCGCCAGCGAGTGCTCGCGCACCTTGTAATTGATCTTCTCGTTGCGAAGGTCGGTGTCGACCCTCAGCCCCCTTTTCTTGGCCTTGGCCGCGAAGCGCAATGCGAAATCGTCGGCCTCGCTGGTGATCGTGCAGACGACGATCTGGACCGGGGCGAGCCACAGCGGCAGGTGGCCGGCGTAGTGCTCGAGCAAAATTCCGATGAAGCGCTCCATGGAGCCGCAGATCGCCCGATGGATCATGACCGGCGTCGTCTTCTCGCTGTTGGCGGCGATGTAGAAGGCGCCGAACCGTTCCGGCAGGTTGAAATCGACTTGGGTCGTCCCGCATTGCCAGTCGCGGCCGATGGCGTCCCGCAGCACGTATTCGAATTTCGGGCCGTAGAAGGCGCCCTCGCCGGGATTGAGGCTCGTCGTGACGACATTGCCGTGCCGCGCCCTGATCTCGTCGAGGACGCGGCTCATCACCGCTTCTGCGTGATCCCACATGGCGTCCGTGCCGACCCGTTTGTCGGGGCGCGTCGATAGCTTGACCACGATCCTGTCGAAGCCGAAGTGGCTGTAGACGGAAAGGATCAGCTCATTGATCTTGTGGCATTCCTCCGCCAGCTGCTCTTCGGTGCAGAAGATATGGGCGTCGTCCTGGGTGAAGGAGCGAACGCGCATGAGGCCGTGCAGCGCGCCCGAAGGTTCGTAGCGGTTCACGGCGCCGAACTCGGCGAGGCGCAGGGGCAGCTCGCGATAGCTGCGCAGGCCGTTCTTGAAGATTTGAACGTGGCCAGGGCAGTTCATCGGCTTGATCGCATAGATGCGCTCGTCCTCGGTCTCCGCGTCCTCGCCTGCGGGACGCGCCATGAACATGCTCTCGCGATACCAGCCCCAGTGGCCGGAAATTTCCCATAGCCGCTTGTCGAGGACTTGCGGCGCGTTGACCTCCAGATAGTCTTCCGCGAGGCGCCGCCGCATGTAGGCGACGAGCGTCTGGAACAGCGTCCAACCCTTGGGGTGCCAGAAGATCGAGCCCGGTCCCTCCTCCTGGAAGTGGAACAGGTCCATCTCGCGGGCGAGCTTGCGGTGGTCGCGCCGCTCGGCCTCCTCGAGCTGCTTCAAATAGGCGTCGAGCTCTTCCTTCCCGGCGAAGGCGGTGGCGTAGATGCGCGACAGCATGGGCTTCGTCGAGTCCCCTCGCCAGTAGGCGCCGGCAACCTTCATCAGCTTGAAGGCGTCGCCCACTTTGCCGGTCGAGGTCATGTGCGGCCCGCGGCAGAGGTCGGTCCATTCTCCCTGGCTGTAGAGCTTGACATCCTCGCCTGGCGGAATGGCGTCGATGAGCTCGACCTTGAACGCCTCGCCCCGCTTCTCGAAGAAGCTCTTCGCCTCGTCGCGCGACACGACGGTCTTGGTGAAGGGCCTGTCGCGAGCGATGATCTCGCGCATGCGCTTCTCGATCGCCGGGAAATCTTCAGGCGTGAACGGCTCGGACCGATAGAAGTCGTAGTAGAAGCCGTTTTCGATCACCGGCCCTATGGTCACCTGGGCATCCGGCCACAGCGACTGGACGGCTTCGGCCAGCACATGCGCCGCGTCGTGGCGAATGAGTTCGAGCGCGCGCGGATCGTCGCGGGAGACGAACTCGAGCGTCGCGTCCTTATCGATCTCGTCGGCGAGATCGACGAGCTGGCCGTCGCGGATCGCCGCGACCGAGCGCTTGGCGAGAGAAGGGGAGATCGATTTGGCGACGTCGTAACTGGAGACGCCGGGCTCGTAGGCGCGCTCAGCGCCGTCGGGAAATGTGACGTTGATCATGGCTGCTCCGAGGCTCACTCGCCGATACCAATCGGCGTAAGCAAAACGCGCCTGCCTATAGACGGGCGGCGCGCGCCGAGCAATCCTCCCGAGCGAGCGTTCCGTCGGCGCCCGGCGCGCGACGTGATAAAATGACGCCATGCCGGATAATGCGAATCTGGTCCGACGCGTCATCGTCGAAGGCATGGTCCAGGGCGTCGGCTACCGCCATTTCGTGCGCCGCGCGGCGCTGCGGCTCGGCGTGTCCGGCTGGGTGCGCAACCGGGACGACGGCTCGGTCGAGGCGCTGGTCGCCGGGCCGCCGGCCGAGGTCGAGATGCTGCTGGCCGACATGCGTCGGGGCCCGCGCGGCGCGATGGTGACGCGCCTCACGCTCGCCGAGCCCGCCGACGGCGAGGCGCCGGCCGGCCCTTTCGTCATCGTGCCGACGGCATAAGCAGCAAAGTCGCAGCTTGGCTTCGCGCTCCGGAAGTCCCGAATCGAGAAGGGCGCCTCAGGCAGGGAAATTGCCTGCTCTACTTCAGTTAAGGAAAAACAGAAAACCGGCTTAACTTACCATTAATTATCTGTTTAATGCCTTCCGTCCCCCGAAGTCGGCCCGGATTGGACGGAGCTGGCCGCGGCGGCTTTCCTCTCCGCTCGAGCCCCCTGTCGGCCCTTGAAAATCCAAGCCGCGGTACGTTCCGCCAAAGCTCAGGAGCACCGGAGCAAAGCCCGGGATAGCAGAATCCAAGCAAAAGTCTTCCAGGAAACGGCTGTTCTCAAGGGGTTACGCGGGAATCCAAATTGTTTTCTCCTCCGCTTCGCGCTGACGCCTTCGCTTGGTCCGCGGCCTGTCCGCCGATGCGCTCCGCCGGCAGCCAACTCGCTTCCTTGCCTGCCGACCAAAGACAACGCCGTCAAACCCGTTCGGCGGCGGGCTCGACGCCGAGCGAGGCGAAGTCAATCCTCCTCAGCGCAAGCGGGCTCGGCGGAAAGCCGCCGCCGCCCGTCCCGCCCCCAGGGGCGGTTGAGCTGCAGGTTGCGGTGAGATTCGAAGCCGCCTCCATGCCAACCTCGCTTTCCATCCCGCCCCCGTTGCGGTCGATCAACCCCTTATGCCACGAGGTTTCGGAACATGTCAAGAACAAATAAGGGCTACTTTTAGCGCCGCTCGTCCACGAGCGGCAAACGCGGTGGCAAGGTGGGGGACAGAGGCCGCGCAAGACGGAAAGGTAGCGACCGGTCACATGCAATGACCGGCAACGCTTTTTCCACTTGTTCCGTGGACGGTGCATCGCAGGGAGTCTGCCCGGAAAAAACCGGCCGGGGGGCAAAGCCAGGCGGGGTGAAACGAGGTTGAAATGCAGGTGCGTGCAAGCCGAATTCCCTGCGTGGGCGAGAAGGGAAGTTTTTCACGCACAGACAGAAACCGCAGGGGATTTTTGCGGGCGCAGGGAAGTCCATTGGTCGGGGCGGACGCACGAGAAATGAACCTGGCAGCGCATCAGCTGTTGACGAAGACTTCTTAAAACTCGTCTCTTGCGCCCGGCCGCACCCGTCGCTCAGCCGCTCTTCTTCTCGGACAGACGCTCGGCCGGGGTCTTCGCCTTATGCTCGTCCGGCCCGCCGGCCGAGGTTCCGGTGGTGGGAAGCGGATCGCTGGCGGGAAACGATTCCTCGATCGCCTCGTCGAGCCGCCGGTCCTCCTCCTCGCGCTGTTCGCTGGCTGCGCCCGGCTTCTTGGGGTTCTCTTTCATCCTGGTCGCTCCTCATTCGGACTTCGCCCGCACAATGCCCGCGCCGAGGACCGAAAGTATGACGGCGGAGGGAGTGCTTTTACCATGTCGGGCGGTTTTAATTCGCCCGTCCCTCCGGAACTTGAAATCAGGCTTGCGAGGGCTTGCCGTTCTCGGGTGCGGATCCGACGCTGGGCTGTTTCGAATGGCGACAGATCAGCCACTCGGCCATCTGCTGGTAAACGTCCCGACGGGCGAGCAGGTCAAGATGTCCGGTCTCGCAGGCGACCCATTGCCGCTCGGCAGGAAACTTGAGCGTGCGAGCGGGATCCCTGTGCCGGCCGAGCGCGCTTGCGACGGGAACCAGGCCGTCGCCGACCAGGCGTTCCTTGAGGCCGCCAGGGGAAGCCGCGGTCGTGGCGGCGATCGCGAAGCAGGCGACGCCTTTCGGCAAGGGAACGAGGCGCCGCCGATCCGCTGGCTCGTGTGCGAAACGGTCGCGCCCCTGCCAATCCTCGTCCATCAGGTACCCGTAACGCAGGTCGGTCACGCCGGCGCTGCGGACCTTGCCGAGACGGCCGAAGGGCGCGGCGTAGGGCATCCTGCCGAGAACGACATCGACCCAATTGCCGATCCGCTCGAGCGGCGCCCCGTGATGCGGCGTCCCGAGAAAGACGAGTTTTTTCAGACTCTTCCGCCAGCCGAACCCCGCCTCCTCAGCGCATCGGCAGGCGCTGCGCGCGACGAGGCCGCCCATGCTGTGGCCGACGATGACGAAATCTTCAATTTCGACCGGCCATTCGGCTACCAGCGCGGCGAGCGCATTGGCGAAGGCGCGGCCGTTGACCGAGACATGCAGGCCCGAATTGTAGGAGAGATAGACCGGGGTGTAGCCGAAGTCGCGGGCGAGCGCCGCGCCATGATCGTGGTTCTGCCGCGTCCATTGCAGATCGCTCATGCAGAGTCCATGCAGGAGCACGGCGAGCTTGCCCGTGACGCCGGGGAACGCCTTGGCCAACGCATGGCGCTCGAGGGTGAGCGGCCGTCCGTCCCGGCGAAAGCGCATGGTGAGCGCGAGCGGGTTGCCGGTCGCGGCGAGATGGTCGCCAACGACGCCGTTGAGCGCGGCAAGCGCGATTTCCCGCCCGCGCGACACAGGACGATCGTCCGGCTTGGCGGCGACCAACCCGGCGGCGGCGCCGACGCCCGAGGCGGACAGCCGGAAGGCCTCGCGGACGCCGCGATAGACAAGTTTTGTGACGCCGCCGGTGAGCCCCCGACCAAACGGGGCCAAGCCAGGCGTGTCGAGGATGTTGTCATGCATATGCTCGACGACGCCGGTCAGGCCTTCCGCCGCGTCCGCAGCGAGACGGCCGAGGCCGAGGACGTCCGATAGCGAAAGGGCGGCAACTCTTGTCGTCATGGAAACTCCTTTTGCGCTCGGCCGGGGATCGGCGAAACTCCTAAAGGCGGCCGAAAATAGCGTTCAAGTTGAAGAACAAGGACGTGCAAGGCTGCCAACCTTCTGCCTTGCTGAGCGGCCCCTCCCAGCCCCGCGCGCCGAGCAGGTCCACCCGGATCTGCCCTCCCCGCAACCGTTTCCAACTGCCAGCGTCTAATGGGCGAGTCTATCATGGGTTTCCATGTTCAGCAAGAAGACTCCCGGCCGGAAACCGGCCGGAAGTCCGCTTTCCACAACGCAGGCGGCGCAGGCGATTATCCGCGCTTATTCCGGGGGCGCGCTTTCCACGCCTCATTGCTGATCGCGATGAACCAGCGCAACCGCTTGAGGTCCGGGTGGCCGAGCGATCGCGCCTCGAGGTCGGCGAGGATTGTCTCGAGCGCCGCGCGCGACGTCGGCCAGTCGTAATCGGCGTTGTCCAGCATATTTTCCTCGGCGGCAATCAGCCGGTCTACGATCTCGACAATCACGTCGGTCATGGCGCATCTCAAGTCTGCTCGCCCGCGCGAGTCCCGCCCCCGCGGCCGCAAATGCGGCGCCGCTGACGTCAAGCGGATTTCGTTTCGATTTGGGACAGGCGCCGTCGCCTCCTGCGGCGAGGAAGGCGCCGGCCCCGCCAGTTCTGAGCACAATGCCGCCGCCAACAGCGCGGAACCCGGCGCCGTCGCCGCCAACGAGGCGATGATCAGTCAGATCAGGTCCGACCGCTCGCCAACAGCGGCGTCAAAGCGAGTTTTGACCCTCGGCTTCGGAAATGGTTCTCTGAGATATGCGAATGACTCATCCGTCGCGCCAAGCTCATTATGGTCGGCTTCGGCTGATCCATGGCTCGCGATCCAGGTCTCGAAGAGCTCATCCGCGGAAATCTGCCGCGAGAGCTGGCGCTGACGGAGAAGGGGATGTTCGGCGGATGGGCCTGGCTCCTGAACGGCAACCTCCTCCTTGGGGCGCGCGGCGACGGCATGCTCGCCCGGCTCGGCAAGGGCAACGACGGCTGGGCGCTCGCCCTGCCCGACATCGCGCCGATGATCTCGCGTGGGCGCGTCATGAGCGGCTGGGTGCGCGCCGGGCCGGCGGCTTATGGCGACGACGCGCTGCGGTCGCGCCTGATCGAAGGGGCGCTCGACTTCGTGCGCCGGCTTCCGCCGAAGGCGTGAGCGGCGGCAGTCTTCGCTCTCCGCTCGACGCCGGTGACCCTGCCCGGCGAAACGCTTCGTTTCAGGACGGAGGGACCCAGGCCTTGGCCAGGAGCCGGCGGACCATCGGCTCGAAGGTCGACAGGGGTTCGCTTTTGTAGTCCGGATCGAACGAGACCTCGTCGTATTTGGCGCAGAACTCGATCGTCCGCTCATAGGCCGGGTCCGACTTGAACTTGTCGCGTGCGTCGGGGTCGAGCCCGAGATGGCTGGCGTAGAAATAGGTCTGGAACAGGCCGTGCTGCGTCAGCATCCACCAGTTGTCGCGGCTGACGAACGGGCGAAGGATCGACGCGATCACCTCGCCGTGGTTGAATGGCCCCAGCGGCTCGCAGACGTCGTGCAGGAGCGCGACCGCGACATATTCCTCGCCCTTGCCGTCGCGTAGCGCGCGTGTTGCTGTCTGAAGGCAGTGATCGTAGCGGGTGATATTGTAGGCGGTGTCGCTGGCCAGGTCGCGCAGGAGGCCGAACAGGCGGTCGGGCAGATTGCGCAGCGTCTGCTCATGCACGTGCTTGAGCACCTGAAAATCCGCGTCGGTTCCCTGGTCCATGCGGGCGAAGTGCATTTTTTCCATTCGTTGCCCTCGAAGGTGACGCCGGCGCCGGCGCCGGCGCGAGCGCAATCGTATGTCGGCCTTCCATGCGGCGCCAAGACCGCACCGGCGATATGAATGGCCTACAAACAAGCCGGGGGCTCTGCCCGCAGTCAGATTGTTGGACGGTGTTCGGCGGCCATTGTATTGTCCCGCCATGTCCGCGAAGAGCCCGCTCTACGATCGCGATTTCTACGCCTGGAGCCGCCAGCAGGCCGAACTGCTGCGCGCAGGAAAGCTAGGGCAAGCCGACATCGAGCATATCGCCGAGGAAATCGACAGCATGGGGAGAGCGGAAAAGCGCGAGCTGATCAGCCGATTGGACGTCCTCCTGCTGCACCTTATCAAATGGCGTTATCAACCAGGCAAGCGCGGCCCGAGTTGGAAAGCGAGCATTCGTGCGCAACGAAATCGCCTCGCCTACCATCTCGACGACAACCCGAGCCTCAAACCTCTCCTCCCGCAGGCGCTCGCCTCCGCGTACCGCAGCGCTCGGCTGGACGCGATCGCGGAGACCGGGCTCGCAGGAACGGCGCTCCCCGACACATGTCCGTGGATGGCCGAGGAGGTGTTGGACGAAGGGTTTTGGCCGGAGTGAATGAGTCGGGTTTGCGACGGCTCCGCTTCGGAAGGCTGGGGCCGCAACCGTTTTGACGGCGCTGGCGTTGGTGTAATTCGAAATCCCTCCATTCGGAATCGGTTGCCACACAGCTCGCGAGCATCCATCGCTCCCCCCCCGAGAGACCCCGTGACGAAGTAGCTGGAATGTCGGGCGCTCTAAGTTTCACCCCCTATAGTCCGGAATCGGCCTACCCCTTCTTCCCCGCGATCTTCGCGATCTCCCGCATGATCTTCAGCGTCCCGGCGAGCCGGTCCTCCAGCTGCTCGAAATCTTCCACAAAGACGATGCGCACGTCCGGACGGACGCGCGCGCGCTCGCCTTGGGCGCTAACCCATTTCACCAGCAACGCCGGATTGGCGAAGGAATTGTTGCGGAAGGCCAAGGTCACGCCCTTCGGGCCGGCGTCGAGCTTTTCGACGTTCGCCCTGCGACAGAGCGCCTTCACCAGCACGAGCTTCAAGAGCAGGTCCGACCTCGGGCGGCGGCGGGCCGAAGCGGTCGACGATCTCGGCCCCCATCGCGTCGATCTCGGCCTCGTCCTCCAGCGCCGACAGGCGGCGGTAGAGCGTGAGCCGCGTCGGCAGGTCGGCGAATGTAGCTTTCGGGAATCGTCACCGGCGCGCCGAGCTGGATGGTCGGCGACCACATATCTTCGGGCGGCGCCTCGACGCCCGACTTGATGCGCTCGACCGCCTCGCGCACCATCTGCTGATAGAGCTCGTAGCCGACCTCCTTGATGTGGCCGGACTGCTCCTCGCCGAGCAGGTTGCCGGCGCCGCGCAGGTCGAGGTCGTGGCTCGCGAGCTGGAAGCCGGCGCCGAGCGTGTCGAGCGACTGCAGCACCGAAAGCCGCTTCTCGGCCTGCGGCGTGATCTTCGCCTTGGCCGGCGTGGTGAAGAGCGCATAGGCGCGGACTCTTCGAGCGCCCGACCCGGCCGCGCAGCTGATAGAGCTGGCCGAGGCCGAACATGTCGGCGCGGTGAACGATCAGCGTGTTGGCGCGCGGGATGTCGAGGCCGGATTCGACGATCGCGGTCGACAGCAGAATGTCGTACTTGCCGTCGTAGAAGGCGCCGATCTTGTCCTCGAGCTCGCGCATCGCCAGCTGGCCGTGCGCGACGACGAACTTCGCCTCGGGCACGTTCTGACGCAGGAAGGAGGCCGCCTCCTCGAGGTCCTCGATGCGCGGGCAGACGTAGAACGACTGGCCGCCGCGATAGCGCTCGCGCAGCAGCGCCTCCCGCACGATCAGCGCGTCGAACGGCGAGACGAAGGTTCTGACCGCGAGCCGGTCGACCGGCGGGGTGGCGATGATCGACATTTCGCGCACCCCCGTCATGGCGAGCTGCAGCGTCCGCGGGATCGGGGTGGCGGACAGGGTCAGCATATGCACCTCGGCCCTCAGGTCCTTCAGCCGCTCCTTGTGGGCGACGCCGAAATGCTGCTCCTCGTCGACGACGACGAGGCCGAGGTCCCTGAAGTTCACCGTCTTGCCGAGCACGGCGTGCGTGCCGATGACGATGTCGACGCCACCCTCGGCGATGCCCTTCTTCGTCTCGCGCTGCTCGGCCGCAGGAACCATCCGCGACAGGCGGCCGATGCGCACCGGCAAGCCAGCGAAGCGCTCGCGAAAGACGCGCGCGTGCTGCCGGGCGAGGAGGGTCGTCGGCACGACGATCGCGGTCTGCTTGTCGTTGATCGCCGCGGCGAAGGCGGCGCGCAGCGCGACCTCGGTCTTGCCGAAGCCGACGTCGCCGACGATGATCCGGTCCATCGGCCGGCCGGAGGCCAGGTCATCGAGCGTCGCCTCGATCGCATTCGCCTGGTCCTGCGTCTCGTCATAGGGAAAGCGGGCGCAGAACTCGTCGTAAAGCCCTTCCGGCGGGATGAGGCGCGGGGCCGGGCGCGTCAGGCGCTGGGCGGCGACGCGAACCAGCTCGCCCGCCATCTCGAGCACGCGCTTCTTGAGCCGCGCCTTGCGGGACTGCCAGCCGGCGCCGCCGAGCTTGTCGAGCTCGCCCGTCTCGGAGCCGTAACGCGACAGCAGCTCGAGGTTCTCGACCGGCAGGAACAGCCGGTCGCCGCCGGCGTAGTGGATCTCGAGGCAGTCGTGCGGCTCGCCCGCAGCCTCGATGGTCTGCAGGCCGACGAAGCGTCCGACGCCGTGGTCGACGTGGACGACGAGGTCGCCCGCCGTCAGCGCGCTCGCCTCAGCCAGCACGTCCTGCGCCCGCCGCCGGCGCTTCGATTGCCTGACGAGACGGTCACCGAGAATGTCCTGCTCGCCGACGATGGCGAGATCCGGGGCCTCGAAGCCCTGCTCGAGCGCGATGACCGCGAGCGGCAGCGCGCCGGCGCGCGCCGTCTTCGCCTGATGGTACGATGAGACGAGCTCGAACGACTTGAGGCCGTGCTCGGCCAGCACGTGGCTCAGCCTTTCGCGCGAGCCGTCGCTCCAGCCGGCGACGATCACGTTCAGGCCGCGTCCGCGGAGATCCCTGATGTGGGCGACGGCGGCGTCGAACACGTTGGCGTTCTCGTTCTGCCGCTCCGGAGCGAAATTGCGTCCGACCCTTCCGCCGCAGTCGACGACGTTCGCCGCCTTGTCGCCCGCCTCGAAGGGGGTCAGCCGCGCAAGGGGGGCGGCTGAGAGCCGCTCCTTCCATTCGTCTTCGCCCAGGTAGAGCTTGGCCGGCGGCAGCGGCTTATAGTCGGCCTTGGCTGGGTCCCGGGAATAGGCGGCTCGCCTCGCCGCATAGGAGTCGGCGATCTGGGCGAGGCGCTGGCTCGCCGCCTCCTCGGCCCGCGCGTCGAGCACGAAGGGCGCCGGGCCGACGTAGTCGAACAGCGTGTCGAGGCCATCGTAGAGAAGCGGCAGCCAATGCTCGAGGCCGATCGCGCGGCGGCCCTCGCTGACGGCGGCGTAGAGCTCGTCGTTTGGCGCCGGCGCTCCGAATTCGGCGGCGTAGCCCTGGCGGAAGCGGCGGATGGTTTCGGTCGTGAGCCGGGCTTCGCTCATCGGCACGAGGTCGAGCGAGCGCAATTGCCCGACGCTGCGCTGCGTCTCGGGGTCGAAGGTTCGGATCGACTCCAGCGTGTCGCCGAAGAAGTCGAGCCGGATCGGAGCCTGAGCGCCGGGCGGATAGAGATCGAGGATGCCGCCCCGCGTCGCGTAGTCGCCGACCTCGCGCACCGTGCTGGCGCGGGCGTAGCCGTTCGTCTGCAGCCAGAGGGCGAGGTCATCCATCCGGACGCTGTTGCCGGGCGCGGCGGAGAAGGCGGCGGAGGCGACGTATTTCAGCGGCGGGACGCGCTGGGTCAGCGCGTTGACCGAGCCGACCAGGATGCGCGGCCGCTCGACTGCCCCTCGCGAGCGCGCGAGCCGAGCCAGCGCGGTCATCCGATCGGCGGAAACCGCGGCGTTCGGCGACACCCGATCGTAGGGCTGGCAGTCCCACGACGGCAGAAAAAGCGCCTCGATCTCGGGTGCGGCGAAGCCGAGAGCATCGATGAAGGTCTGGGCCCGGATGCTGTCGCGGGCGACGAACACGAGGGTCACGGAACGCTTCTCGCCGGCCTTGGCGAGGGCGCGCGTCAGATCGGCGACGACGAAGGCGTCGAAGCCTTCCGGCGCGCGGGCAAGGGTGACGGCGCCGCCTTCGGCGAGGCGGCGGACGGCCGAGGCAAGAGGGGTCACGGGGCCACTCGGGCCTTCGCCAGAGCCTCGCGCGGCGCGTCCCTCAGGCGCGCGAACAGCGCGGTGTCGAACTCGGGCGGCGTTCTCTCCTCGCCGGTGATCCACGCAAGCACCTGGGGGTCGGGGGCGCTGAGGAGACGCTCGAACTCGTCGAGCTCGGCCTCCCCCATCGCCGGAAGATTGGCGTCGGCGAACTGGCCCATCACCAGATCCATCTCACGCATGCCCCGTCGCCAGGCGCGAAACAAAATCCGCCGCCGGCGCTCATCGAGCGCGGCGCTGCTCAACATCGAGCCGGACATGAAGGCCCTTTCAGCTAGAGGAATGCCGGCGCTCGGGCTTCGGTTCCCCAGCCCCTGGGGCCGCGTCGTCGCCCGTTCGGGCGGCGTTATAGCGGCGCGCGGCGGCGGTGTCAGCACGCGATTCAAAGCCCGTCTCGCCTATTCGAGCGTGACCCGCGGCCGCCCGGGACGCCGCAATCTGCCGTCGGCCTCCCGGGCGTCAATGGCCGCCAGCTCGCAGAGGCGGCGCGGGACGCCATGCCCTCCTTGCCGGTTCGTCTGATCACCGGCTACGCCGGACAGGCGCTCGACAACATCCGCCTCGTCGACGGCATGGAGAACATGCGCAAGCCGTTCGTGCTCGAAGACCTGGCCGCGCGGGTCAAGGCGCTGCTCGGGCAAAAGCGATCCGGCGCGAAGTGAGCGAGGCGCCGACCCTTCGCGGTTGCTCATCGAGCGCGCCACGGCTTACTCTGACTGGACTTCCACCGGCTGGATCGCACCAGCTTCGCCTGGGGCACCACCTGTCACCGTAGCCCTTGCGGTCGGGACGCCGATGACGGCGTTCCGCTCCGCCACCGCAGGTTCTCAGGCTGCCTTCAGTTCGGCGATCCCCTTCCCGGAGCCACCCCAATTCGGAACGGCGCCGAAGGTCTCACAACCTTCTTCAGTTCCTATCATGGATAATGGACGACTGTGACTGGAACATCCTGATTGGCTGCCGTCGACGACCCGCCCGTGTTATCGATCACGTTCAAAATGCCGCCCTTCCCCTGAGTCGCATTGAGGAACACCGTCAAGAGATCGTTCATGCTAAGGCCGGAAGACGGCATCGAAGCCGGCGGGACTTCAAATGCGTTCGCGGCAAATATGTCGACGCCCTGGTTGAAGAAGCTGTAGCTGCCCATCCCATAGCCTGCGAAGTTTTTTGCGTTGTTGGCGACCTTGAATGCCGCCCAACCGTCGACTCCCGGGGCCTCCATCCACGCCGCTTGGCTCGGCGGGTCGTATGGCATCTCGTTCTGGAAGAAGATGTCCGCGCCATTGTCGCCGTTCCAGATCACCTCGTATTTCTGATAGTGCTCCACGAACAATCCGTAGGCCGTCACGTTGTCGCCGTTGACGATCAGCCCGGTGTCGGCTGTGTTGCTGGTCCAGCCGACGCCGGCGCCGTGATCGGCGCGCCAAGCCCAGATGTCGTCGAGGATGACGTTGTTGTTGTTGACCACGAGGCTGGTCGTCGCGCGGCCTGGAGCCGCGCCGCCGATGCGGAAGAACACGTCGTAGAGGCCGCCTGGATCCGACGGGACATTGTCGCTCTTTCTCTTGTCGGTTCCGAAGGCGAGAAGAACCGGAGAGTTTACCGGGCCAGCGTCGATAATGATCCCCGAGATCAGGATGCCTTTCGCGCTATTGACCTCCATCGCCGGCGCGCCATTCTGCGGGATCAGAGTTGGGAACCCGAGGCCGAGCACCACGGTGTCCGGGCGAGTGACTTCGATGCTGCGATCGAGATTGTAAACCCCGGGAGTCAGGACGAGGTTCATCCCGGACCCCAGCGCCCGGTTGATCGTATCGGCCGAGTCGGATGGGCGCGCGATAAAGAACTTGCTGATCGGGAGCGCAGAACCAGGTGTCCCCTCATTCGCCGACCAGGTCGGCGCGATCGTGTTTCGCTGCACCGCCGGGACAAAGACGTTATACGCGCCGTTCCCGTCGATATAGAGATAGGGCGCCTCGCGCGTCACGGGGCTCGCGGTCAATGTCGTGTAAGGGCCGCCGCATGAGGCCTGCGCGGGAAAACATTGCGCGGGCGCGCCGGTGTCCCCGGAGAACACCTGGTTCCAGACGCCGTTGGTCCAGCCGTCGAGCGCGCTGTTGCGCACGAACCATTGCTGCTGCGAACCGTTGATCACCGTCCCGCCCTGGAACGTCGAGTCGGCGATGAAGCCGCCGCTCGCATAGGAGGGTGGGGTGCAATAGTCCATCAGAGTCATGGCGCCGTTGACCAGCACACGGCGCATCGGCGCCGCCTGCGAGACCGCCCAGAACTCGCCGGCATAACAGCCGCTGGGGGTGTTCACATTGATCGACAGATTGGACATCGATCGCCAGAAGTTGTCGAGCGCGACGCAATAGCCGCCGTCGCACTGATTGTAGACGTCGATCGACCCATTGACTTCGACGTCGCCCGGCGAGCGCGCGAGACCGGCGACCGACGTGTAGTAGCCGACCTGGAAGTTAAGCGGCGTCGTGGGGGAACCATATACGCCCGGCTTGAACAGCAGCGCGTAGCGTTGGCTTCCGAACTGGTTGGAGACCTGCTGGTTTGCTATCTTGTCGACTTGGCCCTGAATTACACTCACCGGCATGCTTGGATCGAAAATGAACACGTTCGGCCCGAAATCGGGCTGCGCGGCGAACGACGCATCGCAAACCCCCAGCGAGCCAATGAGAGCCGCCGCGCCGATCCATCGAAGCCGTAAAGGGAACCGAGATCGCTTTCCGCGCATTGCATTTCCTCCCATCGGCGTCCTGCGGTCTCTGCGCCGCGGCGAGGCCGCCTGCCGAGATTCTCCAGATCGAAGCCTCGGCGGGGGTGAGATTGCCTGCGCTGTCGGCGCTTTGCAAGGAGCAACCGTCGCTATCGCCCTGGCGGAAGTAAGCGCGGACGCGAGCCAGAGCGCTCGCGCGTCATGGCTTTCTGTGCCTCGATGGCCTATGTCGCAAGTGGTTTGGGCATTGCGGTGGACGGGGCGACGAGCCGGCGGCGCGCCAGCTTGCGCGCACTACAGAAAGTCTATCCCGGCTTCACGGTGGGCATCCAGTGGAGCGACGATCCGACTTTCCACGCCCAATACTCGCGCATCACCGAAGGGCTGTGCCCGGCTGGGCTACTCGAGGGCGTAGCAAAAACAGATTGAAATCGGCCGGCTATGCCGCAGAGGCGGGGGCGCTGTTAAATCAGGACAGGCATCCACGGGCATCCGGCTCGGGGATTAGCTCGAAGGCCCTCAAGGCCGCTTATGACTGGGCCGAGACTGTCCAGCTTGACCACGACCACTGCGTCCCCGGACGAAGGAAGTCGAGGATGGATGGCGCAGCATCTGTCCCCCAGGGCAGACTGAGGCTCGCCCAAGCCGACATCGCGCATCATTTGTGCTAGATCGAGCCGCCTCATTCCCCCTCAATTCGATCGCGCCGATGCCCGAGACGCCCGTTCCCGTCCTGACGCCGCACGGCGCGCTGCGTCTCGAGCATATCGTGGCGGATTCCGGGCTGGATGACGGCGTCGCCGGCCGGCTCGAGCCCGCCTTCGCCCGCGGGAGCGGTCACGGCCTGCTGCAACTCGGGTCCGCCGAGGCGGGAGGCCGTCTGCCGCCGGAACTGAGCTTTTGGCGGGCCTTCGCCATACGCTTCGTCGCGGCGGTCTGCGCCTGCGGAGAGCCCGCCGCGGGCGGAGCGCCGCGTGTCTCCGAGCCCGCCGCGGATGACCTCGTCGCCCTCCTCGAGGAAGCGCCGCCTATGCGCGGGGGCGAATATCTGGACTCGGAGTGTCTCGCCGCGCTCTGGCGCGCGCTCGAGCGCGCGCTCGACGACGAACTCGCGGAAAGCGGCCTCACGATCCAGGCCTTTCTCCTCAGCCGGGACAGCCGCTGGCGGCTCGTCGGGCGCGTCCATTTCAACCTAGCCGAAAACCGCAAGGACTCCGACAGCCCGTTCGCCTTTATGGCGACCTACGCCTCCACCCTCGGCGCACAGGGCGCCCTTCGCCATCTCGGGCTTGGACACGCCCTGCGCGAATACGCCGGCGCCGGAGCGAAGACCGAACTCCTCAGGCTCCTGGAGCCGGTCAACCGCGCCAGCGAAAGCTGCGCCTGGCTGAAGGAGATCGTCGAATCCGGCGAAATCTTCCATCCGCTGCGCTGGACGCCGAGGGAGGCGATGCGGCTCCTGGCTGACGTCGAGACGCTCGAGAGTGCGGGCGTCGTCGTTCGCATGCCGGCCTCCTGGCGCATGAACAGGCCGAGCCGTCCGTCGGTCGAGGCGACGGTCGGATCGAAGGCGCCCTCGCTTCTCGGCGCCCAGTCGCTTCTCGACTTCAAGGTCGAAGTGAGCCTCGACGGCGAGACTCTGACGGCCGAGGAGGTCGAGCTCCTCGTCGCCTCGACCGACGGGCTCGCGTTGCTACGGGGCAAATGGGTCGAGGTCGATCACGAGCGGCTCAAGGCGACGCTCGAGAGGCTCGATGCGGTCGAGCGGCTCGCCCGCAAGGAAGGCGTCTCCTTCGGCCGGGCGATGCGGCTCCTGGCAGGCGCCGAGATCGGCGGCGCGGCCGAGGTTCCCGCGGCCGACGCGTCCTGGGGGCGCGTGAAGGCGGGCGCGTGGCTCGCCGAGACGCTCGCCGGATGCCGCCGGCCGGAAGCGCTCGCCGCCGCCGATCCGGGCGAGGCGCTGAACGCCACTCTGCGCCCCTATCAGGATGTCGGCGTGCGCTGGCTCGGTTTCCTCGCCGATCTCGGCCTCGGCGCCTGTCTCGCCGACGACATGGGGCTCGGCAAGACCGTCCAGCTGCTCGCCCTCGTCTTGAGGCTCAGCCGGCAGCCGGGCGAACGACGCCCGAGTCTCATCGTCGCGCCGGCCTCCCTGCTCGCCAACTGGGCGGCGGAGGCGGCGCGCTTCGCCCCGTCGCTCAGGGTTTTCGTCGCGCACCCGTCGTTTGCCCCCGCGGATCGGCTCAAGGCGCCGGCGGACGAAGAGCTTCATGGGACCGATCTCGTCGTTACGAGCTACGGCTCGGCTTTGCGGCTCGACTGGATCGGCAAGACGCGATGGCGGCTCGTCGCCCTCGACGAGGCGCAGGCGATCAAGAACCCCGCCGCGAAGCAGACCCACGCCGTCAAGGCGCTGATCGCCGACAGCCGAATCGCGCTGACCGGCACGCCGATCGAGAACAATCTGCGCGACCTCTGGTCGATCTTCGATTTTCTCAACCCCGGGCTTCTCGGAACGTCGAAAGCTTTCGCCGACTTCGTCAAGCGCCTTTCCGCCAAGGAGCCCGTCTCCTACGCCCCCTTACGTAAACTGGTCGGGCCCTACATCCTCCGCCGGCTGAAGACCGATCGGAGCGTCATCGCCGACCTGCCGGACAAGACCGAGGTCAAGGCTTTCTGCGGTCTCTCCAGGAAACAGGCGGCGCTCTACCAGGCGGCGGTGGCCGAATTCGAGGAGCGGCTGCGCACGGTCTCCGAGGACATGGCGCGGCGTGGATTGGTGCTGTCGACGCTGATGCGGCTGAAGCAGATCTGCAACCATGCCTCGCAGGGCCTCGGCGCGAGCGCCTGGAACGAGAAGGACAGCGGCAAGTTCGCGCGACTGACGGAAATCGCCGAGACGATCGCCAGCCGTCAGGAGAAGATGCTCGTCTTCAGCCAGTTCAAGGAGATCGTCGAGCCGCTCGGGGACCTGCTGGCTTCCGTGTTCGGCCGCGCCGGGCTCGCGCTCACCGGCGACACAGCGGTCGGCAAGCGCAAGGACCTCGTCAAGGCTTTCCAGGAGGACGAGGGCATCCCCTTTTTCGTGCTGTCGTTGAAGGCCGGCGGCTCGGGGCTCAACCTGACCGCCGCCTCGCATGTCGTGCATTTCGACCGCTGGTGGAACCCCGCGGTCGAGAACCAGGCGACCGACCGCGCGTTCCGCATCGGGCAGAAGCGCAACGTTCTTGTGCACAAATTCGTCTGTCGTGGCACCATCGAAGAACGAATCGACGTACTCATCGAATCGAAGCGGCAAATGGCGCAGGACGTTCTGGCCGGCGGCGGCGAGATCAACCTCACGGAAATGAGCGACCGGGACATCATGGCGCTCGTGAAGCTCGACCTCGACGCCGCGACGAAGGAGGGATGACGCGATGGGGTTCTATGGCTTCCGTCCCTATGTGCCGGTGGCGAAGCGCCGCCTCGGGGCGTTAAAGGAGGTGGAGAAGCTCAAGAAAAAGGGGCGCGTCGTTTCTCCGGTGGCGATCGACGGCCGCAACATCACGCAGAGCTTTTGGGGCAAGGCGTGGTGCGACAATCTCGAGCGCTATTCGGACTTCGAGAGCCGGCTGCCGCGCGGGCGAACCTATGTCCGCAACGGCTCGGTGATCGACTTGCAGATTATGCGCGGCAAGGTCGAGGCGCTCGTCAGCGGTTCGGAGATCTATAAGGTGAGGGTCGACATCGCCGTCGCCGCGCCGACGCGCTGGATGGCGATCTGCCGGGATTGCGCCGGCTCGGTCGGGTCGCTGGTCGAACTCTTGCGGGGCAAGCTGTCCAAGAACGTGATGGAGCGGGTGTGCCGCGAGGCAGACGGCCTGTTCCCCGCCCCCAGCGAGATCAAGATGTCGTGCTCCTGCCCGGACTGGGCGGACATGTGCAAGCACGTGGCGGCGACACTCTACGGCGTCGGCGCGCGGCTCGACACCGACCCCGACGCGCTCTTCGCGCTGCGCGGGGTCGATCGCGCCGAACTCGTCTCGACCGTCGGCGTCGACCTGCCGTTCACGCGGGGCACGGCGGCGAGCGAACGGGTCCTGGCGGACGACGACGTCGCGGCGCTTTTTGGCATCGACATCGCCGCGCCCGGCGCGCCGCCCGCGAAGTCGCCGGCGAAGCAAAGCCTCGAGGAAAAAACGGCGCGTGCTCGAGGCGCGCCGCGCGCGCCGGCTCATCCGAAGAAGCCGAGTCCCGCGGGGACCAAGGCCGGAGCCACTCGCGCGAAGGCGCCGAGCGCCGCTGCGGCGCCGGCAGAGGACGCGAAGTCGACGATCGCCGCCAAGAAGTCGACGATCGCCGCCAAATTGAAGACAGCGAAAAGCGCCATGAGGCCGACGCGCCGGCTGAAACCGCGGTCGCCTGCCCCGCGCCCTTAGTTAAGGGGCGGCAAGGCCAGTCTCTTGCGCATGGCTGAGCCATCCGCCTCGCTCGCGCCGGATGTTTTCTCCGCCTGACCCAAAAATCCTTCGACGCCTATTGCGATCGCAAAAAGGCGCCTCGGGATGGGGAGCCGCT
>CAWGKV010000011.1:0-143140 GCA_963823165.1 uncultured Alphaproteobacteria bacterium
GCGGACCCCTTACGGCGGCAGGGATCGGCAAGTGCAATATCGCCCGGCTCATCTCGACGCTGCGGCGGCGGGCAAACTGCGCAACAGCACGTCCGTGAGCCGATCGTAGCCGGCCTTGTTCAAGTCGACGCCGTCGAGACGAAACTCTTCCGGCAGAAACCTGTCGTCGCCCCCCGCAAGCGCGGCCGGCCTCGCGACGCTCGACGTCTATCGCGACGAAGGGCTGTTCGAGCGGTCGAAGGCGCTCGAAGCCAAGTGGCGCCACGCGATCATGGGCCTCAAGGGCCTGCCGAACGTCGTCGACATTCGCTGTGTGGGCCTGACCGGCGCGATCGACCTCGCGCCGATCGCCGGCAGCCCGACCTTGCGCGGCTGCTCGAGCACGCGTTCCACGACGAGGGCGTCATGCTGCGCATCTCCGGCGACACGATCGAGCTGACCCCGCCGCTCATCGTCAGCGAGAACCAGATCGACGAGATCATGGAGAAGGTGGCGTCGATCCGGGCGGTGGCTTAGAGCGCTTTCCGATCATGCTGGACCGTCATTGCGAGGAGCGAAGCGACGAAGCAATCCAGCCGCTGCGCAGCGGCTCTGGATTGCTTCGCTTCGCTCGCAACGACGGCCGCGTCTCGGATTGATCGGAAAGCGCTCTAGCCCTCGTCCGGGCCGCCCTCATCCAGCGGCTCGTGCCGGCCCCTGATCAAGCCCCCGGGATTGGGCCTCATCTAATTGCAGGAGAGAGGCGGGGGGTGCTTCCTGGGCGCCAGGGCCCAGAATTTGGGCGTTGACTCGCATTCCCAATCGGCCGAGCCGCCTGTATGATTCGTTCAGGTTTCCGCGGGAGGCCGCGAGTTTGTCCGAGGGGCCGCCGGAAGGAAGCAAGCGTTGGGAGAGGAAACATGGGCTCGAAATTCATGAAAGCCATCATCGTTGGCGCATCGCTCGTCGCCGCGCTGGCCGTCGCGCCGACGGCTTTCGCCAAGGACTGGAAGACCGTCGTGATCGGCATGGAGGGGGCCTACGATCCTTGGAACCTCACCGACTCGAGCGGCAAGATCGTCGGCTTCGAGGTCGACCTCGCCAACGACCTCTGCAAGCGTGCTGGCGTCGAGTGCAAGATCATCGCCCAGGACTGGGACGGCATGATCCCCGGCCTCAAGGCGGGCAAGTTCGACGTCATCATGGACGGAATGTCGATCACCGACGAACGCAAGAAGGAGATCGACTTCTCGAACCCCTACGCCGCGTCTCCGGCCGGCTTCATGGCGCCCAAGGACAGCGCACTCGCCAAGCTGTCCGATTCCGGCAAGGTCTTCAATCATCGACAAAGACCCGGCCGACGGCGAGGCCGCGATCAAGCAGGTCCAGGCGGCGTTGAAGGGCAAGACCGTCGGCGTTCAGGTCTCGACGACCCACGCGAATTTCGCCGACAAGTATTTGAAGAGCGTCGCCACGGTCAAAGAGTACAAGACGACCGACGATCGCGACCTCGACCTCAAGTCCGGCCGCATCGACGCGGTGCTCGACGACTATCCGACGGTCGCCGCGGCGGTCGCCAAACCCGACGCCAAGGACTTCGCCATCGTCGGGCCCGAATTCACCGGCGGCCCCTTCGGCGTCGGCGAGGGGATGGGAATTCGCAAGTCGGACGCCGATCTCACGGCCAAGTTCAACAAGGCGCTCGCGGCGGCCTTCGCCGACGGCTCGGTCAAAAAATACAGCATGAAGTGGTTTAAGATCGACACGACGCCCTGAGAGTCTAGCGCGCGCCGCTCCCGGCCGATGCTCGGAGCGGCGCAATCGTATCGGGCGGGGGTTACGTGGGCGCCTTCGGCATATTCGGCTTCGGCCCGGGCGGGTGGGGCCTCGCCCTCCTCCAGGGGGCGGCGATGACGCTGCTCGTCTCCGCCTGCGGCCTCTTGATCGGCGCTGCAATCGGCGCGCTCGTCGCGTGGGCGCGGCTCTCGGGCCACAGGCTCGCCGGCGCGGCGGGCGAAGCCTATGCGGCGCTGTTTCGCGGCCTGCCCGAACTGCTGATCGTCTATTTGGTCTATTTCGGGTCGTCGACGCTGCTGACCGGCGCCGCCAACCTCGTGGGGTACCAGGGCTTCGTCGGGGTCCCCTCGTTCCTCGCCGGCGCGCTCGCAGTCGGCGTCATTTCCGGTTCGTACCAGGCGGAAGTGTTTCGCGCCGCCTATCTGGCCATCGCGCGCGGCGAACTGGAGGCGGCGGTCAGCGTCGGCATGGACCGGCTGCTCATGTTCCGGCGCATCATCGCGCCGCAGGTGCTTCGCTTCGCGCTGCCGGGCCTCGGCAATCTGTGGCAAGTGGCGCTGAAGGATTCTTCGCTGATCTCGGTCACCGGGCTCACGGAACTGATGCGCGTGAGCCAGGTCGGCGCGGCGTCGACCCACAAGCCGTTCGCCTTCTACCTCGGCGGGATGGCGCTCTATCTTGCGATGACGCTCGTCTCGACCCGGCTGTTCGATGCGGCGGAAGCGCGAGCGACCCGCGGCATGCGCCGCGTTGCGGGGTAGCGCGATGGACTGGAGCTTCATCGGCGCGACCATCGTCAAGCTGCTCGCCGCGCTGCCGCTGACCCTCGAAGTCTGGGCGCTGTCGGTGATCCTCGGCGCGATCATCGCCGCGGGCGTGACGTGGATGCGCATCAGCGGCTCGAAGCCGCTCAAGGCGCTCGCGCGCGGCTATGTCGCAGTCTTCCGCGGCACGCCGCTGCTGATCCAGCTCTTCATCGTCTACTACGGCCTGGCGTCGCTTCCGGCCGTGCGCGCCAGCATCTTCTGGCTCTTTTTGCGCGGCGCCTTCGACTGCGCGGTGCTGTCGCTGGCGCTCTGCACCGCAGCCTATCAGTCCGAAATCTTCCGCGGCGCGCTGCTCGCCGTGCCGCACGGGCAGGTCGAGGCGGCGCGCGCCTGCGGCATGTCGAGGCTGGTCCTGTTCCGGCGCATCATCTTTCCGATCGCGCTGCGCCACGGTCTTCCAGCCTATTCGACCGAGATGATCTCGATGGTGAAGGCGACCGCGCTCGTTTCGCTCATCACGCTGTGGGACGTGTTGAGCGTGGCGCTCAAAATCCGCAACGACACGCTGGTCACCTACCTGCCGCTTCTTCTGGCTGGAGCGATCTACTTCGTCGTCAATTACGCCATCGGCGCCGCTTTCCTGGGGCTCGAGCGGCGCCTCTCGCCGCACCTGCGCGCGCGTCCGAGCTGAAGGGGAAGCGAGCATGCCCGCCGAGACGCCCGCCCTCGAAGTCGTCGGAATGCGCAAGCGCTTCGGCCGGCTCGAAGTGCTGAAGGGCATCTCGGTGACGGCCGCCGACGGCGACGTGATCTCCATCCTCGGGTCCTCGGGCTCGGGTAAGAGCACCTTCCTGCGCTGCATCAATCTGCTCGAGACGCCGGACGAGGGCGTGGTGACCGTCGCCGGCGAAGTCATCAAGATGCGCCGGCGCGGCGACGGACGGGCCGAGCCCGCAGACCGCCGGCAGGTCGACCGGATCCGCTCGGAACTCGGCATGGTGTTCCAGAGCTTCAACCTGTGGTCGCACCTGACGGTGCTCGAGAACCTCATCGAAGCGCCCATCCATGTGCAGAAGCGGCCGCGCGCCGAATGTGTCGAGGAAGCGAAGGCGTTGCTCGCCAAGGTCGGCATCGCCGATAAGTGGAATTATTATCCCGCCCATTTGTCCGGCGGGCAGCAGCAGCGCGCCGCGATCGCCCGCGCGCTCGCCATGCGGCCGAAGGTGATGCTGTTCGACGAGCCGACCTCGGCGCTCGACCCGGAGCTCGTGGGCGAGGTCTTGCGCGTCATGCGCGCGCTCGCCGAGGAGGGCCGCACTATGCTGGTCGTCACTCACGAGATGGGCTTCGCGAGAGACGTCTCGACCCGGGTGATGTTCTTGCATCAGGGGCTGGTCGAGGCCGAGGGCGAACCCGACGCGCTCTTTTCCGGCGCGACGTCGGAGCGCTTCCGGCAGTTCATCTCGAAGGAACGGGGCTAGCGGGCAGGTTCCGCAGAATCGCTTCCGTGAGCCGATCGTACCCGGCCCGGTTCAGGTGGACCGCGTCGAGACCGAATTCGTCCGGCAGAAGCCGATCGTCGCCGCCTGCTAGCTCGGCGGACAGGTCGACGAGCCTCGCATGCTGCGGCAAATGGGAGCGCCTGAGGGCGCCGTTCACCTCGGCCACCGCGTCGCGCAGAGAACTCGTTCCAGACCGGCAATCGCAGGACCTCGGGCCGCGCGGCCGGAATGATGCTGGTCAGCAAGACTTCCGCGCCGGATGCCGCCCCCTCTTTCGCGAGACGAAGCAGGGTCTCGGCCGTCTGACGAATGATGGCGCGCCGGGCGGCGTCGTCCATGAATGTCGCAGCGACGAGGTCATTGCCGCCGCTTTGAATCACGATGACGTCAGGCTTCAGCTCGATGGCGTCGCGTAGGAAGCGCTGCGCCATTTGTGCTGAGGTTTCGCCGCCCACGCCGCGGTTGACCACTTCAAAGCGATCCACGAAGGCGGACGCCGGCCATCTGGCGATCCGGGAATCCCCAATCAGGACGATGCGCGGCTTCTCGCCCTTGGGCGGCAGCTCGCGATCGGCGTCCGCGAAGTCCGCCGAAGGAGGCGACGAAAGCGCCGCTATCTTGGCCCGGATCCAGGACGCTCGGACAACGAAGGCCCCGCCCAGCGCCAACGCGGCCAAGACCGCGACACCGACCGTTATGCGCGCAAGCACACCGAACGATCCTCCGAGGGCCTCCACAGTTGGCTGCAACGAATTCAATCCTGCGCAGTCGGCCGCACGACGATGTCTCCGACATCGACTTCGGCAGGTTGCTCGATGGCGAAGGCGATTGCTCGGGCGATCGCCTCGGGCGCAATCGCGATCCTCTCCATCCGGTCTTGGATGGCTGCCTTCGTTACGTGGTCCGTAATGGAGTCGGCGAGTTCCGTACGGACGAAACCGGGCGACACTCCCGTTACGCGCAGCGTCGGACCGGCTTCCTGACGGAGCGCTTCGGAGAAGGTGCGCACGGCGTTCTTGGTCGCGGCGTAGACTCCCTGCGAAGGCACAATTTTCAAGCCCGCCGTCGAAATGACGTTGACGAAATGCCCGGATCCCTGTCGGCGGAAAACCGGCAGGGCGGCGGCGATGCCGTAGAGGACGCCCTTGATGTTGGTGTCGATCATGTCCTCCCAGTCCTCGACGCGCAGGTCGTCGAACCGGGAGGCCGGGGCTATGCCGGCGTTGCTGATGAGGACATCGAGGCGCCCATACCGCTCGCACGCCATTTCGACGAACGAGACGAGATCGATGCGTCGCCTGACGTCGACGCGCGTATGCACGGCGTCGCCGCCGGAAGCCGCAATCCTCTCAACCAGCGTCTCGAGCCGATCCTCGCGGCGCGCGCCCAACGCGATCTTCCCGCCCCTTCCCGCCAAAAGGAGCGCAGTCGCCCGGCCGATGCCGCTGCTCGCGCCGGTGATCGCGACGACCTTGCCGTCAATGCCCGTCATGGCCCTCCTTTCTCGCTTTCTGCCGCCGAAGATAGCGCGTAGCCGACGGCGCGGCTATCTTTGCGAGCGAAGCGCCACGCGGAGCGACGCAATGCCTCGCCTGTTCACGGGGTTGGAGCTGCCTAAGAACGTCGTCGGCCAGATCGCCCTGGCGCGCGGTGGCGTGGTCGGGGCGCGTTGGCTCGAACCCGAGGACTATCACGTCACGCTGCGCTTCGTCGGCGACGTCGACGTGCGGACAGCGCACGATGTCGCCGAGACGCTCGACGGGATTCGCCGCCCCGCCGCGCCGATCCATTTCGACGGGCTAGGCTGGTTCGGCGGCGACAAGCCGCGCCAACTCGTCGCGCGGATCAAGGCGGAGCCCGCGCTGATGGAGCTGCAGGCCGAGCAGGAGCGACGTCTGAGGCGCATCGGCCTTCCGCCCGAGACGCGCAAGTTCATGCCGCATGTGACGCTCGCCCGCCTGCGCGGCGTCGGCGCGCGCGCCGTCGCCGACTATCTCGCCTCGCGCGGGTCGCTCGCAGTTGAAGCCTTCACGGCCGAGCGGTTCGTCCTCTTCTCGGCTCGCGAAGGTTCTGGCGGCGGCCCCTATGTCGTTGAGGCTGCCTATCCGCTGGGCTAGCTTTCGCGCATGAACCTGACCATCGACGCCGCGGAGCGCCGGCTCCGCCTCGATCCGCGCGACCCGGCCTTCTTCAACGACCCTTACCCCGCCTACGCCGCGATCCGCGCCGAGGCGCCCGTCTTCTTCTGGGAGGATTACGGCTTCTGGTGCTTCGGCGCCCACGCCGACGTCTCGGCTTTGCTGCGGGACCGCCGTTTCGGCCGGCAGATCCTGCACGTCATGAGCCGGGAGGAACTCGGTTGGCCGGCGCCCAAAGCCCATCTCGCCGAGTTCGACGCGCTCGAGCGCCATTCGATCCTGGAAATTGAGCCGCCAGAGCACACGCGGCTCCGCAATCTCGTCAACCGGGCCTTCGTCTCGCGCCAGGTAGAGAAGCTCGGGCCGCGAATCGCAACCCTGGCGCACGAGCGGATCGACGCGATCGAGGCGCGCGGCGGCGCCGACCTCATCGAGGACTTTGCTGCGCCGATCCCGGTCGCTGTCATCGCCGACCTCATCGGCGTCCCGGGCGAACTCGGGCACCGAATGCTCGACTGGTCGCACCGGATGGTGGCGATGTACCAGTTCGGTGCGACACGCGCCGTAGAGGAGAGCGCCGCCGAGGCCGCGGGCGAATTCGCCCACTTCATGCGCAGCTATGCGAGGATGCGCCGCGGTGACCTCCGCGACGATCTCATCAGCCAGCTCTTGCTGGCGGAGAGCGACGGCGGCAGGCTCACCGAGGACGAACTCGTCTCGACCTGCATCCTGCTCCTGAACGCCGGTCACGAGGCGACCGTGCACGGCGTCGGCAACGGCGCGAAGTCGATGCTCGAATTCGGCGTCGATCCCCGCGAAGCCTTCGCGAGTGAAGAGTCGCGCGCAGCGACCGTCGAGGAGCTGCTGCGGCTCGACCCGCCGCTCCATCTCTTCACGCGCTACGTGCTCGAGGATGTTGAATATGCCGGGGTGAGCCTCAGGAAGGGCGAGAAGATCGGGCTTTTGCTCGGCGCCGCCAATCGCGATCCGGTGCGCTTTGCCCATCCGGATGCGTTCGACGCCGCGCGGGCCCCCAATCCCCACGTCGCCTTCGGCGCTGGCATCCATTTCTGCGTCGGGGCGCCGCTCGCGCGGCTAGAGATGGCGATCGCTCTGCCGATCCTGTTCGCGCGCCTGCCGGGGCTGAAGCTGGCCGGAAACCCGCAATATCGTGACGCCTACCATTTTCACGGACTTGGCGCCCTGCATGTCGCTTGGCGATGACGGGTCGCGGTCTCCCCATTTTCGCCATGCAAGTGGATTCTTTGCGGCTGGAGAAGGGGAAGCTATAGGCGTGCCCAGCTGAGCATGGCATGGCCCTCGGGAGCCGTTCCCTTGGGCGCGCGCAACGCGGAGTTGGTCAGCTTCTGTGGAGAGCACTGAAATGCTTTGCATTCACAACGCTATCCGTAGAACAATGCGGCGATGGCTACGACCAGCGCCGTGAAAACGAACATGAGCGCATAGGCGAATGACGGTTCATGTACGGGGATCGTATCCATCGTTGCTCTCTAAGACTCATTCTCCTTCGCCCACGCGACACCGCGCCCAAGCCGCACATGAATCGGCTGAGGGATCCGCCTGTTGCGTTCTCGCGCCCGGCTTAACGCACGACGATGAATTCGGCTCCGCACTTGTCCGCCGGCGGGGACGACAGCGGCGACGATAGGATCAGCGGCAGAAACCCAATTTCTATCAATAACAGAAGAGTGGGACCGGAAATGACAACGCCAGATATCCTCTCAATGACGACAGCTAGGGTCCAAGGGTGTTAAGGCATGGTGTTTTCATCCGTCACCTTCCTTTTCTATTTCTTGCCGATTTTCATCGCCTGTTACGTCCTGACCCCGACCGTCGTCGGCAAGAACATTGTCACGCTTTTGTTCTCGCTCGTTTTCTACGCCTGGGGCGAGCCGCGCTTCCTGCTGATCCTGCTCTTCGCCATCGCCTTCAACTATGTCGCGGCGATCGTCATCGACCATAATGAGGGGAAGGGCCGCCGTTGGGCGCTCGGTCTCGCGGTTGCGGGCAATCTCCTTGTGCTGGGCGTCTTCAAATATGCCAACTTCTTTACCGCCAATTTCGCCGCGCTCCTGAAGCCGCTGGGCTACGATTTCGGTCATACGAACATCGAGCTGCCGCTCGGCATATCGTTCTTCACCTTCCACTGCCTGTCCTACATCATCGACGTCTACCGCCGCCGCTTTCGCGCCAACCGCGATCCCGTCGACGTCGCCCTTTACATTTCCCTCTTTCCGCAACTCGTCGCCGGCCCGATCGTCCGATACAAAACTGTCGCGCGACAACTCGACAAGCGCCGGCAGACGTTCGGACGCGCCTCTGTCGGAGCACGCATATTCATCATCGGGCTGGCGCAGAAGGTTCTGATCGCCGACGTCGTCGCGCCGCTGGCGCAGGTGGCGTTCGATCACGTCCCGCACCGGACCATGCCCGAGGCCTGGATCGGCCTCCTCGCCTACACGATCCAGATCTATTTCGATTTCGCCGGCTATTCGAACATGGCGATCGGGCTCGGCGTCGTGCTCGGTTTCACCTTCCCACGCAATTTTCTCCTGCCCTACACCTCCCTCACGATCACAGAATTCTGGCGTCGCTGGCACATGTCGCTGTCGTCGTGGCTGCGTGACTATCTCTACATCCCGCTCGGCGGCAATCGTGGCACGGACCTTCAGACCTATCGCAATCTCATCACGGTGTTCGTTCTGTGCGGCGTGTGGCACGGGGCGAACTGGACCTTCGTCCTCTGGGGCCTCTGGCACGGCGCCTTTCTCGTCGTCGAACGCCTCGGCCTGAAGCGGCGGCTCGCCCGCGTTCCTGCGTGGGCGCGCTGGCTCTACGCGCTCCTCGCCGTGATGGGCGGCTGGGTGCTCTTCCGGTCAGCCGATCTTTCGGCGGCGCTCGACTATTACGCGAGCCTCGTCGGCGGAAACGGAGTGGGCGACGTCAGCTTCGACATGCATGACGCGCTCAACGACCGGGCCATAACGACTTTGGTCATCGGCTGCGCGCTGGCGGTTCTTCCGCGCTGGCTGCCGCGGCTGCCGGCGCCGCTCGCCCTGCGCGCGGCGGCCGACGCGGGCTGGACCTTCGCCCTGCTGATCTTTTCGATGGTCACCGTCGCATCGGGCGCCTACAGCCCGTTCCTCTACTTCAAGTTCTGACGATGCTGTTGCGCTATCGCCGATATTTCGCCGCGCTGAGTCTCATCATGCTCGCGACGCCGCTGCTCTGGGGAATGGTCCGCCCCGACAGCCCCGAACTCATCTTCAGGGAGGGAAGAAGGCTCGCCCCTATGCCCTCGCCGCCCGACGCTCTCGCGGGTTGGGCGGCTCTTCCCGGCCAGATCGACGCCTACCTGAAGGATCACTTCGGCCTGCGGCACACGATGATTCAATTGCACAAGGATCTGACCAAGCCGATGCTCGGCTTCGGCGGCTCCGATGTGCTGGTCGGCCGAGACGGGCGCATGTTCTATCTCGGCGGCGACGCGGTGCGGCAGAGCGCCGGCATCGTGCTGAGAGACCGGAAGGTCGCGGATTCGGCGAAGCTGCTCGCCGACATGCGCGATACGCTGGAAAGGCGCGGAATTGCTTTCCTGGTCGCGGTCCCTCCGAGCGCTTCGTCAATCTATCAGGACGATCTTCCGGTCTGGGCGCAAAGCCGGGGCAGGGAGACGGAATACGACCTCTTTCTCCAGGACCTCGCGGCGCGCGGAGTGAAGACGGTCGATTTGCGGCCGGCGCTCAGGGCGGCTTCGGCGGAAACCAACGCCTATCTCCTGCACGATTCGCACTGGACGCCGCGCGGGGCGATCGCCGGGTTCAATGCAATCGTCGAGGCCGACTCTCATCCCGATTGGCGCGTCGATCCAGCGACCTTGCTCGGGCCGGCGGAAGTCCGCACGGGCGGCGATCTCGCTCGCCTGATCGGAGAGCAGGACGACGTCACCGAGACGGCCGAGCGTTTTGCGCCCCCCGCGCTGGGAAAAGACGAAAATCTGACGCAGGATGTGATCCCTGCGCATGTCCTCACGACCGGCAAACCCGGCCCGACGATCCTGGTGCTCGGCAATTCGTTCAGCGCCAGTTACTTTCCGGCGATGCTGGCGCCGCACGTCTCACGCGCGATCTGGGTTCATTATTCTTACAGCGGGTGCGGCTTCGACTGGACAATGATCGACAGGTTTCATCCGGAGGAAGTCTGGTGGGTCCCCGTCGAACGCGCCCTAATCTGCGACGCCGGTCCCCGGTCCGCTTCGCGGGAAGCGTTGCGATGATCGCGGCCTTCCGCGCCGACGACGGGCGCTGAGCGTCATGCTGCCAGCCGGCCGCCGGTATCTCGCCGTTGTGGCCTTTCTGCTCCTGGCGACGCCGCTCGTCATCGGCCTCGTGCGCCCGGACAGCCCGGCGGCGGTCCTGAAGGAAGGGCGCAGACTGGCGCCGCCGCCCGCGCGCTCCTGCCGACGGCGCCGGCTGGCTCGCGCTTCCCGGCGAAATGGACGCGTATCTGAAGGACCATTTCGGCCTGCGGCAGGTCCTGATTCGCGCTCACACCGATTTGACCAAGCCGATGCTCGGCTTCGGCGACGATTCCGTCCTCGTCGGGCGCGACGGGCGGATGTTCTATCTCGGCGAGGAGGCGGTGCGGCAGAGCGCGGGACTGGTCGTGCGCGACCAGCGGGTGGCCGACGCGGTCGACCTGATCGCGGCGATGCGGGACGATCTCGCCCGGCGAAAAATCCGCTTCCTCGTCGCCCCGCCGCCGAACGCGGCGACCGTCTATCAGGACGATCTGCCGGACTGGGCGCAGAACCATGGGAGGCGGACCGAATACGATCTCCTTCTCGAGGGGCTCAGGGCGCGGGGCGTAAGGACGGTCGACCTGCGGCCTGTCATGGCCGAGGCGCAAGCCGCAGGACCGGCCTATTTCCGCCACGACACGCACTGGACAGCGCGCGGCGCGCTCGCGGCCTATGACGCCGTCGTCGAAGCCGATGGCCGTCCGGAATGGCGCCTCGAGCCCGCAACTACGCTCACCTCCCCCTTGCCGCACAGGGGCGGGGATCTCGCTCGGCTGCTCGGGGTGCAGGACAGCGTGACCGAGGAGGCCGAGGAGCTCAACCTGCCTGAAGGACAGAAGACGCTGCTGACGGCCGACCCTTACGGCGATTACGTCGAGACTTCCGGCAGGCCCGGACCGACCGTCATGATCATCGGCAATTCCTTCACCGGCGCGCATTTCGAGCCGATGGCTCTGCAGCACGCCGGCCGCATCGTGTGGCTTGCTTCCCAGCACTGCGGCTTCGACTGGGCCGCAATCGACAGGTTCCGGCCGGACGAAGTGTGGTGGATGCCCAACGAACGGTTCCTGATCTGCGATGCGGGCGTCCGCCCGCTCGGCTTCGCCCGGTAGTCGCTTATCCCTCGCGAGCAGCCGCATTCACCCGATTGGCGGCGCTCGCCCTGGAGCGGCTTTTGGCGGCGCGCGGCCCAAGCCGCGGGACGTTCCGCCAAAGCTCGGGATAACCGGAGCAAAGCCAGGGATAGCCGAATCCAAGCAAAAGCCTTCCAGGAATCGACTGTTCTCAAGGGGTTAGGCCGGAATCCAAATTGTTTTGGAACTCCCAAGCTGTCGCGTATCCCCTCTCCCGCTTCGCGGGCGAGGGGGTCGCCGAACTTCACAGCTTGGGAGTTCCAATAGTTTTCTCCTCCGCTTCGTGCTGACGCCTCCGCTTGGTCCGCGGCCTGTCCGCCGATGCGCTTCGCCGGCAGTCAACCCGCTTCCATGCCTGCCGACCGAAGCCACGCCGTCGAACCCGTTCGGCGGCTGGTTCGACGGCCCAAGCGAGGCGAAGTCAATCCTCCTCAGCGCAAGCGGGCTCAGGCGGAAAGCCGCTGCCGCCACGTCCCGCCCCAGGCCGGTAAAACTGCAGGATGCTGTGAGATTCGAAGCCGCCTCCATGCCAACCACGCTTTCCATCCCGACGCTGCTGCCGTCCGATCTGCCCCCATTATGCCGTAGATCATGAACACGTCAAGAACAAATGCGGGGTTATTTAGGATCGCTCGTCGACGAGCGGCAAACGCGGTCGCAAGATGGGGCAGAAGCCGCACAAGACGGAAAGGTAGCGATCGCCTGCCACATGTAATGATCATGTGAGCATCTGGGCAACGCTTTTTCGCCTTGCCCACTGGACCGTGCAGCGCGGGAATTCCCTGGAAATTCGGCATTTTGCGGGGATGCTAACAAGCGGAATTTTCTCCCTCGGACCGAAATCTATCTCGTTATGTAAATCGCAGTCCGCGCAGCCCTGGAAACGCCCGAAGCGCATGGCGGGGCTCGCTACAGACGCCAGCGACGTGATTTACAGCGTCCGCCCCTCGCGCTACGCTTTCGCGGACATCAGGGAGGAATGATGGACGCCGACCTGCGGCGGCAGACGCTCGCCGATACGCTGCGGCGGAGCGCCGCGCGGGTTCCCGGCCGGCTCGGGCTCGCCTGCGGCAAGACGCGCTGGACTTACCGCGACCTCCACGCCGTCAGCGAAAGGCTGGCCGCCGGCCTCGCCGCGCGCGGGATCGGGCGCGGCGACAAGGTCGCAGTGCTCGCGCGCAATTCGCACGGCTTCGTCGCGCTGCGCTACGCGCTGATGCGGCTCGGCGCGATCCTGGTTCCGATCAATTTCATGTTGCAGCCGGACGACGTCGCCTTCATCCTCAACCACTCCGGCGCGCGCATGCTCGCCTCAAACAGCGGCATGGCGGAGGTCGCCCGGAAGGGCGCGGCGCTGGCCCCGCATGTGAGCGAATTTTTGTGGCTGCCGTCCGAGGAGGAGAGCGCGCCGCCCGAGGGTATGACGAATTTCTACGCGCTGATCGAGACCGGCGGCGAGCCGCCCGGCGCGGGCCCGGAAAGCTTCGACGTGGCGCAGATCGTCTATACGAGCGGCACCGAGTCCCGGCCGAAGGGCGTGCAGCTGACCCACGACGCGATCCTCTGGCAATATGTGAGCTGCATGGTCGACGCGGAGATTTCCGGCGACGACGTCGCGGTGCATGCCCTGCCGCTCTACCATTGCGCCCAGCTCGACGTGTTTCTCGGCCCCTCGATCTACGCCGGCGGCGTCAATATCGTCACCGCGAAGCCCGTTCCCGACAACATCTTCAGTCTCATCGAGCGCGAGCAGGCGACGTCGTTCTTCGCGCCGCCGACGGTGTGGATCTCCATGCTGCGCTCGCCCTCCTTCGACGGCGCGGACCTCGGGAGCCTGCGCAAGGGCTATTACGGCGCCTCGATCATGCCGGTCGAGGTCTTGCGCGAAATGGCGCGCCGCATGCCGGACGTCCGCTTATGGAACCTCTACGGTCAGACCGAGATCGCCCCGCTCGCCACCATGCTCGGGCCCGACGATCAGTTGCGCAAGCCGGGCTCGTGCGGCCGGCCGGTGCTGAACGTCGAGACGCGCGTGGTCGACGACCGGATGCGCGACATAAAGCCGGGCGAGGTCGGCGAGATCGTCCATCGCTCGCCGCACCTAATGACCGGCTATTACAAGGACGAGGAGAAGACGGCGGAAGCCTTTCGCGGCGGCTGGTTCCACTCGGGCGATCTGGCGACCGTCGACGCCGAGGGTTTTATCACCGTCGTCGACCGCAAGAAGGACATGATCAAGAGCGGCGGCGAGAATGTCGCGAGCCGAGAGGTCGAGGAGGCGATCTACGGACTGGGCGCCGTCTCGGAAGTCGCGGTGATCGGCGTTCCGCACCCGCACTGGGTCGAGGCGGTGGTCGCGGTCGTCGTGCCGAAGGCCGGCGCGGCGCTCGACGAGAAGCAGGTGCTCGAGCACGCGCACAAGGCGCTCGCCGCGTTCAAGGTGCCGAAGCGCGTGGTGTTCGCCGACGCCCTGCCGAAAAACCCGAGCGGGAAGATTCTCAAGCGCCAGCTGCGCGAGGAGCATGTCGGGGCGTTCGAATGACTGCGCTCGCTCTCATTCGAAGCCGCGGAGACGTTTGAGCCCCGCTAATCGGATTGGGGCCCATCACAAGGATAAAACGGCAGCGATCATTCAGCTGCACAGAGGCCGGCCGAGGAGATTGTGAACAGCCGCGGGGCTCCGCTGACCCGCCGGTCATCATAAGCGCGACAACCCGCATCGCCGTCACAAAATAACGTGATAGATCCGTTGTCCATGGTGCGTTGTCGAAATTTGCGTTGGGAGGAGGATATTTTGCATGCGCGTATGAACCGTCGAAACGATGCTTGCACCAGCTCAGTAGGGGTTTCCATATTGATCATGATCGCGTTCGGTTCCCCGGCCGGCCTGTCGCGGGCCGCCGCAATGGAGGTCCTGCCTTGGACCCCGCTTCGGGATGCGACGCCTCCGTCCGTGTTCGCCGAGACTGCGCGAATGCAGGTGAGGATCTACGCCCTATCACCGCAATCAGGCCCGGCGGGGACGCCAGTCACGGTCACGGGTTTCGGTTTCACGAACGACAACGCAATCCATTTCGGAAATCAGGTTGTCACGCATGTTATGGTCAAGTCGAGGTTTGGTGTTTCCTGCACTGTAGCTCCAAACTGTCAAGGCGGAGTGCGCCAGTTGCTCGTCTTCAAGGCTCCCACTGCGCCACCCGGCGAGTATAGGGTTTTCGTCGAGAACAGCAACGGCAAGAGCAACGAACTGAGTTTTTTCGTCAACTGAAAGTCCGAAACCAATGCGCTTCCGTTTACGAGCTGCACATCAAACAGCCGGCGGGCAACCTCTTGGATGCGGGCTGAGATCGACTGTCGTCGACCTTCAGGAGGACGCGCGAGAATGAAAACCAATACGGCGTCCACGGACGCGCGATAGCCAAATTCTCGACGCGGGGCATCCCCCGAAAAAGTCGGCCAGGCTTGCTGTTTGCGAAGGCGACGCTCCGTCCGGCTGTCGCTAAGGCGGGTCGATCCATCTCGGACCACCCGCCAGAATTTTGGATTCCGGGGGAATTAAGCGACTCCCGTTTTTTGCTCCTACGGCCCGGCTTGGACGCAGCCGTTCACGTGGTTGTCCCACATCATTTGCAATTCGTAGTAGTGGCCGTTCCAGAATTGATTCGCGTTGCCGCTATCCCATCCGTTCGCACCATAGTTCCAGGCGCACTTGTCTCCAATCTCATTGCCGCTCGAATCGACCCAACCGGTCGCGGGGAGCGGATCAGTAATCGCCTCCGTGACTTCATGGGCGGCGATCGACGCCGCGCTATCCGCAGCCGGGTCCCCGGTCGGCGACGTGCCATCCTGGCATGCGTTGGGCGCGGCGTAAGGCTCATTTCCGTATATTACCGATGAGGCGCCGCTGCCCATGGCGGTATGGTAGGCGCAATAGTAGGTGTATGAGCACGCGGTGGACGTTGAATCGAAACAAGAACCTTCACCCTGACCTGTAAAGACAAGGAAAATCTTGTTCAGGCCGCCTGTCCAACCCTTGATGCTCATGACGTTGGCGAGTTCGTTTTGTAATTGCGCATCCGTGATGCAATTTGTTCCCGTAAAGCCGTTTGTGCACCCCGAGGGTGGATAGGGATTCTTATCAGTGTATTTGCCGGCAAGGCTCGAGCCGGTCCTGGCGCTCAAGCCGGTGATGTATTTGGTCGGCGACGTCATATAATATTGTGTATTGTTGGAGCTAAGCGTGTGACCCGCGTAGTCCGCCGCCAAACCACTCTCGACCGACATGTAGTGGGACGTCAACGATGCGCTGCCGCCAGACTGCAAGGCGCCGACCCAGTATATCGCGTAGATTTCTACCGACGGCATGACCGGGCCGCCGCCGTAGGCAAGCGGAATTGGAGTGGTCGGCTGGATTTGGTAAATTCCGGCGGCGCGCTGCACCGTTGGAAGAACATGGGCCATATGGCCTTGCGCATTCGTCACCGTCAGCGGGTGGGACCTGTAGGCCGACTGATTATTTTGGGTCAGAGCCGATGACTTGTCGATTTGCGGCGGCAACGGGTTGGGCGCCGCGTCCTGCGCCCAAGCGCCTGTTGGCAGCGAGAGCGTCGCTCCGGCGATTACGGCGATGGTTTTCAACAATGCGCCGCTCGCTATAACCTTGCTTATGGATAGCTTCGACATCGTAAATCCTCCCTAAATTGGGTTTAGTGAACGCCGATATACTCACCAGACTCAAGATCATCATCAGATGTCTCTCGATAGCGAAGCTTAAATCATGAAGTTCTCTCCCGAGCTGTGACCGTCATCACAGATCGACAAATCTTTACCGTTCGTGGGTCTCAGTTTGCGCGGAGTGTTCTATGCAATCGTGAACAGCCGCCTGGAATTGCGCGCTTAAAGTCTGTGAGCCGCTCCGGGACGTTAACGAATCGTTGGAATCGCTTATGATTCAAGAGGCGACCTGAATCCCTTGAAGGGCGTCGCCAATGCGAACCAACGAAAATCGCGCTCGCTACGACCGAGTCGGCTGCGCTATCCGAGCGATTTTACCGCCGCGGAATGGGCGCATGTCGAGCCGCTGATTCCGCCGGTCAAGCGCGGCGGCAACCGGCGCCAAGTCGCGCAGCGCGAGGTCGTCAACGGCCTGATGTACGTGCAGCACCCGCTCAGGGAGCGGGCCGCTCATCCGATATGATTTTCCCGTCATTCGGCAGCGAGCCCGGCGCAACCAGCGCCACCTCGCCCCGCAGCTTGGTCAAAGCCTGCAGCGTTGCGGCGACGGCGGTTTCCAGATCCTCGCTCGGCGAGGGGGCCTCGGCAAACAGCGTCATAAAATCCTGCTCGCCTTCGCGCCGCACCGTCAGGCGCAGCGTGACGAGCTCGGGGTGGCGCTTGCCGATCTCGACGATCTGACGAGGGTGGACGAACAGGCCCCTGACCTTGGCCGACTGATCGGCGCGGCCCATCCAGCCCGTGAGGCGGCCCGGCGCCGCCCAGGCGGAGAGATCGCCCGTGCCGAAGCGAAGCAGGGGATAGTCGCCGGAGAGCCTTGTGACGACGACCTCGCCGACCCTGCCGGCGGGGGCCGGATCGTTGGTTCCGGGCGTCACGATCTCGACGATCAGGTCGTCGTCAACCAGCATGCCGGGCATCAGCGCGCCGTTCTCGTCGTCGGTCTCCCAGGCGATCATGCCGAGATCGGCGGTGGCGTAGGCCTGGCGCGTCTTGATCCCCGCCGCCTCGAGTTCAACGCGCAGGCTTTGCGGCAGCGCCGCGCCCGAGACCAGGGCCTTGCTGATCGAGGAGACGTCGGCGTTCGCCGCGCGCGCCTTGTCGAGCACGATTTTCAGGAAATCCGGCGGGCCGCAATAAACGCTCGGCCGCAAATGCGCGATCGCCGCGATGAGCTGCTCGCTGTTTCCCGGCCCGGCCGGAATGACGGGGCAGCCGAGCGCGATCGCGCCGCTCTCGAGAATCCGCCCGCCGGGCGTCAGATGATAGGAAAAGCAGTTGACCACGATCTCGCCTGACCGCGCCCCCGCGGCGGACAGGGCTTTCGCCGCGCCCCAAGGGTCGCCTCCTGCGGACTCGGGCTCGTAAAGGCCGCCCGGAGAGGCGAACAGGCGCGGGAAAGCGCCGACCGGCGCCGCCGCGAGGCCGCCGAACGGCGGTTCTGCCGCCTGCATGTCGGCAAGCGCGGACTTGCGCAAGACCGGGACGAGCGCGAGGTCGCCGGGGCCGCGGAGGTCGCCGATGTCGACGTCGCCGATCTGGCGGGCGAGCGTGTGGCTCAGTCCGTGCAGCGCGCCGAGCCGGTCGCGCAGGCGCTCGAAGCGGGCGTCCTCGTCCATCGTCGTCCTCGCTCATGCCAGCCAGCGCTTGCGCCGCTTGTAGGTCTTGACGTGCTTGAACGAGCGCCGGTTCTCGCCGCCGACGCCGAGATAGAACTCGCGCACGTCCTCGTTCCTTCTCAGCGCATCGGCCGCGCCGTCGAGCACGACCCGGCCGGTCTCGAGAATATAGCCGAAACTCGCATAATTGAGCGCGATGTTGGTGTTCTGCTCGGCGAGCAGGAACGACACGCCTTCGCGTTCGTTCAGGCCCCGCACGATCTCGAAAATCTCCTCCACGAGTTGCGGGGCGAGGCCCATCGACGGCTCGTCGAGCAGGACGAGCTTCGGGCGCGACATCATCGCCCGGCCGATCGCGCACATCTGCTGCTCGCCGCCCGACGTATATCCCGCCTGTGCGCCTCGCCGCTGCTTGAGGCGGGGAAAATAAGAATAAACGGCGTCGAGGTCGCGCAGCACGGCAGCCCGTCCGTCGCGACGGGTGAAGGCGCCGGTCATGAGGTTCTCCTCGACCGTCAGATGGCCGAAGCAGTGGCGGCCCTCCATCACCTGGATCGCGCCGCGGCGCACGAGGTCGTTCGGCGACAGGCGGTCGACCCGCTCCCCGTCGAACAGGATCGCGCCCTTGGTGACTTCGCCGCGCTCGGCCCGCAATAGGTTCGAGACTGCTTTCAGCGTCGTCGTCTTGCCCGCCCCGTTGGCCCCGAGCAGCGCGACGATCCCGCCCTTCGGCACGCTGAGCGACACCCCCTTCAGGACGAGGGCGATGGAATTGTAGACGACCTCGATGTTCTGCACGTCGAGGATGGGGGAGGGGGCGGGAGGCGTGTGCATGGCGACTTCAAAGTTGGGCGGCGCCCTTCCCCTGAGGGGGAAGGTGGACGCGCGAAGCGCGGCCGAATGAGGGGTTACCGCGCCGATGCTTCAGACTGGGCTCTTGCGTTTGGCGCGCCTTGCGGCGCGCCCCCTCATCCGGCGCTTCGCGCCCCCTCATCCGGCCCTTCGGGCCACCTTCTCCCGCAAGCGGGAGAAGGGATTGCCTCACTTGTTGTCGCAGGGCTCGGTGCGCTTGGGCCAGCCGGCGTTCTTCTCGGCGTAGGCCTTGGCGGCCTCGTCGATCAGCGGCTGCACCTTGCCCGTGTCCGGCCCGATGAGGTCGCTGACCTTCGTCCACTTCGCCCCGTCCCACTGCTGGACGAAGGTGGCGGAGTGGCTGTTGTGGTCGGCGCAGGTCGTCCTGAGCGGGCCGGCGAAGCCGTCGAGGCCGAGCGCCTCGAAGCGGGCCGCGTCGAGGTTGAGATTCTCGAGGCCGCGCCGCACGTCCTCGCCGGTCACGACCTTCTTGCCGGTGATCTTCTGCGCTTGAGCGATCGCCTCGGCGATCAGCACCGAATTGTAGACGCCGCGATCGTAGAGAACCTGGCCGAATTCCTCCTTCTGCGTTTGGCTCTGACCCTTGTCGATGACGAGCTTCTTGATGTCGGCGAGGGCCGGGTAGTTCGTCCCCGTGCCGTGCCAGTTGAGCTCCTTGAAGCCCTTGGCCCCGTCGCCGGCCGAGGCCGCGTCTTCGTCGTTCGGCCACCAGATCGAGACGAACTTGTCCATCGGGAATTCATTCTTGACCGCTTCCTTGATCGCGGTCGGGTTCATCGCGCCCCACCCGTACATCACGACCAGGTCGGGCTTGTCGCGTCGGATGTCGAGCCATTGAGCCGACTGGTTCTGCATGTTCGCCGGCGCGACGGGGTAGAGCTTGAGGGTGAAGCCGACTTCCCTGGCGAGGTCCTTGAACATCGGGATCGGCTCCCGGCCGTAGCCGGCGTCGAAATAGAGATAGCCGATCGTCTTCCCCTTCAACGCGTCGACCGAGCCGCCGCCGGCGTATCTGAGGATTTCCGTGAGGCCGTCCCAGTAGGTGGCGGGCGGGTTGAAAACCCAGGGGAAGACATCGCCCTTGGCCGAGGCCGAAAGGCCGTAGCCCATCGACAGGATCGGGATCTTGTCGACCGTAGCCTTGGGGATGAGCGACAGCGTGATGCCGGTCGACCACGGATTGACGATGACGGGATTCTTCGGCTTGACCGAATCGTAGCACTCGAGACCCCTCTTGGTGTCGTAGCCGGTCTCGCATTCGTCGACGACGAGCTTGACGCCGCCGATGCCGCCGTCGCGCGCGTTGAGCATGTTGAGATAATCGTGCATGCCGTCGGCGACCGGGGTCCCCGAGTTGGAAAAGGGGCCGGTGCGGTAGGTGAACAGCGGCACGTAGATCGAATCGTCGGCGAAAGCGGCCGCAGCCGGCAGCGTGACGGCGAGGGCCAGAGCGCCCGCTGCGCTCTTCAACAGGTTGCTTTTCATTTGCGTTTCCTCCTTCTGGTTTTTCATTGCGCGCCCGCTAGTAAGGGAACGGCCAGACGCGCAACTTCTGCTTGGCGGTTTGCCACAGCCGCGCCAATCCGTGCGGCTCCACGATCAGGAACAGGATTATCAAAATGCCCGTGACCATCAAGGTCAACTGGTCGATCCGCGCCGCCTCGATCGACAGGCCGAGCGTCGCCGGCAGCGCTCGGAGCGCAATCGGCATGAGATGGATGACCGTCGCGCCGAAGAAGGCGCCGACGATCGAGCCCAGGCCGCCGATGATGATGATGAACAGGATCTGGAACGACAGATCGATGTTGAAGGCCTCGGCCTCCGCCGCGCCGAGCCAGAGGAACACCATCAGCGCGCCGGCGACCCCGACGTAGAACGACGAGACCGCGAAGGCCAGCAGCTTCGCGCGCAGCAGCCTGACGCCGATGAGTTCGGCGGCGATGTCCATGTCGCGCACCGCCATCCACATGCGCCCGATCCGCCCGTGCACGATGTTGGAGGCGATCCAGGCCATGGCGACGACGATCGTCAGCACGACGAGGTAGCGCGTGACCGGCGTCGCGGTCGGGCCGGTGACCGGCGCGCCGAACAAGGTCTCGGTCGGCACTTCGATGGCGCCCGAGTCGTTGTCATTCACCAGCCAGGGCGCGCGGGCGAAGCACCATTCGAGAAAGAACTGGGCCGCCAGCGTCGCAACCGCCAGGTAGAACCCCTTGATGCGCAGGCTCGGCAGGCCGAAGGCGACGCCGACGAGCGCCGAGACGAAGCCGCTCACGACGATCCAGACGAGAATGTTCACCTGGGGAAAATAAGTCTCGAGCTTGTAGCAGGCGTAGGCGCCGACGCCCATGAAGGCCCCGGTGCCGAGCGACAGAAGACCCGTATATCCGGTGAGCAGGTTGAGCCCGATGGCCGCCAGCGACAGGATCAGGAACGGGATCATCATCGTGTTGATGAGGAACTGGTCGCCGAAAGCCGGGATGACGACGAAGGCGACGAACAGAATCAGCATGAGGCCGTAGCGGTCCTGGCGGATCGGGAAGATCGCCATGTCGGCCGCATAGGTCGTCTTGTACTGGCCGGCTTCGCGGTAGAACATGTCAGCCCCTCATCCGGCGCTGCGCGCCACCTTCTCCCCGCGGGCGGGGAGAAGGAATTCCCTCAGATCCGCTCAATGATCTTCTCCCCGAACAGGCCCTGCGGACGGAACAGGAGGAAGACGAGGGCGATGAAATAGGCGAGCCAGCTCTCGATTCCGCCGCCGAGGAGCGGCCCCCAGTAGAATTCGCCGAGCTTCTCGCCGACGCCGATGATCAGGCCTCCGACGATCGCGCCGGGAACCGACGTCAGGCCGCCGAGGATCAGCACCGGCAGCGCTTTCAGGGAAATCACCTGCAGCGCGAAGGACACGTCCGACCGCGCGCCCCAGAAGATCCCGGTCGCCAGCGCCACGACGCCGGCGGTGAACCAGACGATGACCCAGATCTGGTTCAGCGATATGCCGACCGACAGCGCCGCCTGATGGTCGTCCGCGACCGCCCTCAGCGCACGGCCGACGCGGGTCTTCTGGAAGAACGCCGCGAGCCCCGCCACCATGACGAGGGCGATCGCCGCCGCGGCGATGTCGAGCTTCTGCAACTCGACCTTGCCGCCGAGGACGTGCAGGTCGATCGCGCCGTCCGGCAGGTAGAGCTCCTTGGCGATCATCGATTTCGGATTGCCGCCGAACACGAGCTCGCCGAAGCCGATGAGGAAATAGGTGACGCCGAACGTCGCCATCAGCAGGATGATGTCAGGCTGGTTGACCAGGGGCCTGAGCACCAGCCGCTCGACGCCGACCGCAAGCCCGTACATGACGGCGATCGTGAGGAGGAGGGCGATTCCTGCCGGGATGCCCTTCTCGTGCAGCCCGACAAGGGTCAGGGCGGCGAACACCATCATGATGCCTTGCGCGAAATTGAACACGCCCGAGGCCTTGTAGATCAGCACGAAACCCAGCGCGATCAGCGCGTAGAGGACGCCGCCGACCAAGCCCTCCCAGATCGTCTGCGCCAAAAGGTCGGGCGCGGCGATCATCTGCTCGAATGGATCGACGAAGATGGCGTGCATGAGGTCCATCCGGCTCAATGCCCCACGCCGAGATAGGCGTCGATGACCGCCTGGTCGGCCTTGACGACAGCGGGGACGCCGTCGGCGATCTTGCGGCCGTATTGCAGGACGACGACCCGGTCCGAGAGATCCATCACCACCGAGATGTCGTGCTCGATGAGGGCGATGGTCGCGCCCCTCAGGCGGTTGGCCTCGACGATGAAGCGGCTCATGTCTTCCTTCTCCTCGAGGTTCATCCCCGCCATCGGCTCGTCGAGCAGCAGGAGCTCGGGCTCCATCGCGAGCGCCCGCCCGAGCTCGACCCGCTTCTGCAGGCCGTAGGGCAGGGCGCCGACCGGGACTTTTCGGATGTGCTCGATCTGCAGGAAATCGATGATCTCCTCGCAGGCTTTGCGGTGCTCGATCTCCTCGCTGAGCGCCGGTCCGAAGCGCAGCGCCTGCCAGGCGAGCCCGCGCTTCATCTTGAGGTTGCGTCCGGTCATGATGTTGTCGAGCGTCGTCATGCCCTTGAACAGGGCGACGTTCTGGAAGGTGCGGGCGATGCCGTGTTCGGCCGCCTCGTGCGGCTTCATCCGCGCCCGCGCCCGGCCGCGATAGGTGATGCGGCCCCTCTGCGGATGATAGAAGCCGTTGACCACGTTCAGCATCGAGGTCTTGCCCGCCCCGTTCGGCCCGATGATGGCGCGGATTTCGCCTTTCCGGATGTCGAACGAAACGTCCGAGATCGCCCGCACGCCGCCGAAGGAGAGCGAGACGTTTTCGACCGAAAGGAGAATGTCGCCGCCCGCCCCGCTCATGCCGCGCGCGCCTTCGTCGGTTTCGGGTACGGCGGCAGGTCGACGATGCGGGCGGTCCCGACGAGCTTTCCCTTGCGGCCGTCTTCGTAGGTGACTTCAGCGGAGATCGACGCCTCGCGCGCCCCCTCGTACAAACCGTCGATCAGCGGCGCGTAGCGCTCGGCGATGAAGCGTCGCCGAACCTTCTGCGTGCGGGTGAGCTCGCCGTCGTCGGCGTCGAGCTCCTTCGGCAGGATGAGGAATCGCCGGATCTGCGCCCCCGCCATGGCCGGCTCGAGGCTCAGCGCGCGGTTGACCGCGTCGACGTGCTCTTCGATCATTGCAGTGACGCGGGAATTGGCGGCGAGATCCTGATAGGAGGCGTAGGAAATGTTATGCCGCTCCGCCCAGTCGCCGACCGAGGCGAGTTCGATGTTGATCAGGGCGGCGACGAACGCGCGCCCGTCGCCGATCGCCACCGCCTCGCGGATGTTGGGGAAGAATTTTAGCTTGTTCTCGATGTATTTCGGCGCGAACATTTGCCCGTTCTTCAGCCGTCCGACGTCCTTGGCGCGGTCGACGATCTTGAGCTGGCCGTCGGGTTCGAAGAAGCCGGCGTCGCCGGTCCTGACGAAGCCGTCCTCGGTCATCGCCTCGCGCGTCTTGTCGTCTTCGCGGAAATAGCCGACGAACATGCCGGGCGACCTGAACTGCACCTCGCCGTCGGGCGCGATGCGCAGTTCGACATTGGGCGCGGGCCGGCCGACGGCGTCCGATCGCACCGCCCGGTCGGCCTGGGCGGTGACGAACAGAAACGCCTCCGTCTGGCCGTATAGCTGCTTCAGATTGAGTCCGATCGACCGGTAGAACGCGAAGAGGTCAGCGCCGATCGCCTCGCCCGCCGTATAGGCGACGCGGACGCGGGAGAAGCCGAGCGCGTTCTTCAGCGGCGCGTAGATCAGAAGGTCGCCGAGGCGGTAGGCGAGCCGTGCGCCGAACGGCACCCTCTCGCCATTGGCGATCTTCTCGCCCCAGCGTTTGGCCGCATTCATGAAACGCCGGTAGAGCCAGCGCTTGAACGCGCCGGCGTCCTGCATGCGGATCTGCACCCGCGTCAGAAGCGCCTCGAACACGCGCGGCGGAGCGAAATGATAGGTCGGGCCGATTTCGCGCAGGTCGTCGGCGGCGGTGTCGGCGCTCTCCGGGCAGGCCATGCAGAAGCCGGCCACGTAGCCTTGGGCGTAATTCAGATAGTGGTCGCCGACCCAGGCGAGAGGCAGGTAGGCGAGCACCTCGTCGCGATCGGTCAGCGAGTCGAAAGCGACGGTGTCGCGCGCCGCCGCGATCGAACGCTCGCCGCTGAGGACCACGCCCTTGGAACGGCCGGTCGTTCCGGAAGTGTAGAGGATGACGGAGGGATCGGCGCCCTTGCCGGCGTCGATGCGCCGGTCGAGATCGGCCGCGGCGGCCGGGGCGGCGAGGGCGGTGCGGCCTTTCGCCATGATCGCCGCGAGTGCGTGCAGGCCGGGCTCGCTGTAGTCGTCGAGGCCGCGCGGCTCGTCGTAAAGCAGATGGCGAAGCCGCGGCAGGCGGGCGCGGATCGACAGGATCTTGTCGACCTGCTCCTGGTCCTGGGCGACGATGACTCCGGCCTCCGAGTGATCGAGCACCGCCGCGATCTCGTCCGCCACCGAATCGGCGTAAACGGGGACGGGAACGGCGCCGATCATCTGCGCCGCCGTAATCGACCAGTAGAGTTTTGGACGGTTGGCGCCGAGGATGGCGATGGTCTCCCCCCGGGCGAGGCCGAGGGCGACCAGTCCGACAGCTATCGCGCGCGTCTCGTCGTAGACCTGGGCCCAGGTCCACGTCTGCCAGAGGCCGAGATCCTTGTGCCGGAACGCGGGACGGGCGCCCCGCACGACGGCGTGCGCCCGCAAGAGCTTGGCGAACGTGTCGTTCGAGTCCAGTGGCCCGACCGCCGACCCCAAACCGTCCCTCCCTCAAATGGCGGGCCTCGCATTCCGCCCGCGAGAGAGGATTTTTCGCGATGCGTTGTTGCCCTTTTCGGCCGGCGGGGACTATTCAACAGCTGCACGAGGAAGACAACAGCCCTACATTCGTCGCGTTTGGCCCTTGCCCCCTTGAAGGAAACGAATGCCGTTCCGGTGGGCCCGTGCTCGCGTGCTTGCTCGTGTCCTTCGTGATCAATCTTCGTGTCCCTTGTGGTGAATGTCTACTAGAAGGACACGAAGAATCACGACGAATAGGTCGACGACTTCGCCCAATTCGACAGGCGCCCGGAAATTAATGTGGCGTCGAACATCGCCCGAGGCGCGACCTCAGTGCCTGTTCCGTCTGTCGCCCAGCGCCAGCGGATTCGGCGAAAGTTGTTCACTCGACGCATCGAGCGGTTCCGGTAGGGCAAGGGTCGCAGATTGCTCGCCTTTTTCGACGACGATCGAGCGCAGCTTGACCGTTTTCAACAGCCACCCGGAGGCGGCCTCCCCCTGCCGAATGCGGGTAACGGCTTGAGTGGCGGTATCCCTCACCATGGCTTCGTTCGTCGTGGGACCGATGATCGTTCCGATCAACGCGAGGGTGGGCCGCTCTGGCGGAGCCGGCGGGGGTGGCGCGGGATCCTTCACCGGCGGCGGAGCGGCGGCCTGAACGAGCGGCGCCGGAGGACGGCGCGACACGGAAAAGAGCGGACGGTCTCGGGTCTCGTTGAGCGCGCTCAGCGGAATCATCCACAGCGGGTTGCCATCCTTCGCAGCGCTGCGATTGACCCCGCCGCCGGTTTGAGCTGAGCCATCGGCGCCCGGAGCGCCGCCTCCTTTGGAGAACGGGGCGACAGCGGCGCCGACCTCGGTTTTCGGTCCATCACGATCGTCGAGCGCGCCCGCCGGCGCGCTGGCCGCCAAGGCCAGGCCGAGAACAAGAGACGCCGGGGCCAGTCTCGTCATTGGGACGGGCGCCATTGCCCTATCACCGACATCGCCATTCGCATTCGCCCGCTCTCCGGCTCGCCGAAGTCCTCCGGCGATTGGATCGAAAGTTTGTCAACGAAAAGATATGGCATTCCGGCCTCGATGTCATAGAGAATCGTCTGCAGCGCCGGCTGCTCGACCTCCACGGAGGCCATCAGAGTCACAAAACCGTTCTTGCTCTCGGGGCCGTCGAGTTCGACCTGAGATGAAATGAGAGCGCCGCCGGCTTTCGCGACCGCCGCGCCGACCCGCTGCTCGAGGCCGGCGCCCGCGACCGTAATGGTTCGCCCGTCGAGAAAAGGCGAGCCGCTGACGCTTGCGTCCGAGGCGAGCGACGACGGCGGCCGGGTCCGCGAATGTTCGGTCAACTGGTCGAGCCGCTCCTGCGCCGCCGCGATCTCCCCCGACCCATTCCACAGATCGCCAACGAGCCACATCGATGAAGCCAAGAGGGCGATTACGACGCCGACATAGGCGAGAACCGCCACCGCTTCGAGGCGACCGGGGAAGTTCCCGCTGGTGGATGTCATCGTCAATCCGTCACCGCGAATGATGGCTCGATGTGAGCCTCGATGTGAAAGGTCTCGCCGCCGCTTGCCGCTCTGACAGTAGGGGCGAAGAAAGTCGCTCGTGTGAAACGCTTTGATTGCTCGATAAGTCTGATCAGCGCTGGCGCGTCGCCGGACAGGCCGACGATTTGAACCTTACCGTCTTCAATGCGCAGTTCCGTCAGATGCGTATCGTCGGGCAGCGTCTTCGCCAGGGCCTCGAGAGTCATGACGGCCGAAGGCGCCGTACGCCTCCTCGCCTGAAGCGCCTGGATGGCCTGCTCGGCAGCGGAGTCGCGCCGATTGAGCATCGCCGTGCGACGCTCCGAGATCTGGAACTGCAGGTCTGCGAGACGCGCATCGTTCGCCCTGCCGACGACGACCCAGGCGCATAGGCTGGCCGCGAAGGCGAGCCCGCAGAGGCCAAGGCCAATCACAAGGCCGTGGCGGAGGCGGCGAGAGCCGTCTTCGCCGTCCGATCGTTGTGCGAAAACAGGTATGACGAGCGTCCCATCGTCTCCCGCCCGCGTCGACATGCGGATTTGACTTACCCGAGCCGAAACCAGCGCCTCCGCGATTGGAGCGACCAGCCCGCTCGAGGTGGCCGCGACTGCAATCGAGATCCGTTCGGCGCTCGCGTCCACAGGCGCGCTCCAGCCAAAGACCGCGTCGCTGGCGCTCCACGGCGTCAGGCGGTCGATCTGCGAGCGGACGACGCCTTCGAGGAAGTGACTGGCGCCGCGTGGCAACTCGAGCGTCCGGAAGACGAAGCGCGAGGGCGCGAGGATGACATCGACCTGGCTTCGCGCGAGCAGCGCCCGCACTCGCTCGGATATCGGGTCGGCAAAGCGGTTCTGCTCGAGGCGCAACGGCGCCTCTCCGAGAGGGTCCGCGGCGCCCTTCCGCAACTCGGCCGCCAGGAACGCGCCGTCGGCCTGCTCGATCAGCTCGATCCTTCTGCCGCGGCGCATCATCTGGCCGAGGCTGATGAGCCCGGCGGCCACGTGGTCCATCCAGGACGACAAACGGGTGCCGATCAAAGCCGAAAAGTTCACCGGCCGCGCCTATCCGAATTGCACCGGACCATCGAAGTCATCCTGCCAATAGAGAAGATCATAAGGTTCGTCTCCCCCGTCCTTGAGACGAAACACGACTTCCGCATGAACGCGCCTGCCGTTGTCGAACTCAACGTCGATCGCGGCGCGGACCGCCTTGGAACTGTCGGCGCTGGCGTAGCTCTTCGCTGGACCGAGCAGGTCCAACAGCGCTCGTCCGTCGCCTGGACCTCTCGCGCGCGCCTTCAGAACTTTGCCAAGGATCTCAGGCGTCATGCCCGGCAGCGCGGAGAGAACAGTCGGGTCCGCGTTGGCGACGTCGATCGCCGGCTGACCGCTGAACACCGTGACGAAAGGCAGGACGCGCTCGACCACCGACTCCGGAACTCCGGGCAGTAGGCTGAGCTCCAACGCATTGTCGAACGGCGCCTGACGCGGCGGGTAAGGGACGTGCTGTGCGACGTAGAGCTGCGCTTCTTTGGCCGCGGCGTTGGGGTCGGCGGCGCCGGCGTTGGAGGAAGGGTTGGCGGCGGCGGCGCCGGCGTTGGAGGAAGTGTTGGCGTCGGCCGCGCCGGCATCGGAGGCGGCGTTGGCGTTGGCGTTGGCGTCGGCGTCGGCAGCGCCGGCATTAGAGGCGGCGTTGGGATTGGAGGCGGCGTTGGCGTTGGCCTTGGTGCGCCAGCCGATGACGCGATCCGCGAAGGTCCCCGCGCGCTTCGCGTCGACGCCGACGGCCGCGAACAGCCCGGCCAGCAGGTCCTTCTGAGCCGCGTTGAGGTCGATCCGTGCGGCCTCCGATCGGAAGTCGACCGCCACATTGGTGCGACCGATGCGCAGCCTGAAGGCGCCGTGCGACGGCCTGGCTTTTTCCGCAACTGCGAGTTGCTGAAAGACCGCCATCTCGACCCCGGCCCGAATGGAAGCCTCCGCCTGCACGCGATCGTCCCCGACATGCGACCCATCGGCGGTGTTGACCGCATATACCGAGTAGATCGAGGCGAGCGTCGCCAAAGCCGCCAGAATCCAGAGCACCGCGACGAGTACGAATCCCAAATCGACGCGTTCTTCAAACCCGGCTCCGGACGTCGCGGCGCCGCTCATTGCTGTGGCTCCGGCGCGCCGGCTTGTGGGGCGGGGGTTGGCGCGGCCGCCGGTGTGTTGGCGGAATTTGCTTGCGCTTCGAGTTTGGGGACGCCCTGCGCGGTCACCCTGATAGGAACCGCGGTCGAGGTCGCGATACGGTTCGCGGCGTCACGCACCGTGACCCGCACGGCGTCCGGCAAGCGCTGCTGGCTGTTCCAGCTATCGCGCCAAACGCGGTCCTTTCCGGCATAGGCGAACGAAACGTGGAATGGCGCGCGGATGAGAGCGACAGCGTCGCCGAAGGCGATGGACTTACCCGACGCTCCCGGCGCGGCCGGTGCGAAGGAGGCGCGGGTTCGCGTGAGCGCCGGGCCGCGATCGTCTTTGCCCGGCGCCAGGCGCACGATCTCGAGATGAGGATAGGAATTCGGGCCGATCGCCGATCGTACGAGAATCACCGTCGAGGAGTTCGCCTTCGAATAGCGGCTCCGGCGCGTTGGCCGAAGGAGTCACATACTCGGCGGCAGATACGTCGTCCAGAACGCGTTCGAGGCCGACGCCCAGCAGATCCGTGCGCTGCAGATCGACGAATCCCCGCCGCCAGTTGGGAAGCCACTGCCCTGTCACCGAAGAAAGCGCCATGACGATCGTCGCGGTCAGCGCGACCGCCGCCGTCGCCTCGATCAGCGAGAAGCCGGCATGGCGCGATTCGGGCGTTGACCTCATTTCGCCGCCCCCAGCTTGCGCAGACGGATCGTGTCGACCTCGATCATCGCGCCCGACGGGGACCGAACCAACAGCGCGATGCTCTGCGGGATCCATTGCGTTCCGCTGCTCGCGGCGGCGCTCGAAGCGGGGGTGGAATCGATGCGCCATTGATGGGCGTCGAGGGAGCCGGTGAGACGGCCGAAGGGAAGCGAGCCGCGCGGCGGCAGGCCGGTAATGATCTTGCGCGTGGTTTCGATCTCGGCCAGGTGCCGCTCCGTATAAAGAGTAGCGCGCAAACTGGAATTGGCGAGCGCGCCGATCGCCGCCAATCCGGCTCCGGTCACCGCCAGCGCCACGAGCGCTTCAAGCAAAGTAAAGCCAGCCCTTCCGCCCGGTTCAGGCTTTGATCGCGACAATTTCGACGCCCCCCGTCAGCCAGTTGACGCGGATCTGATAGCCGACGCCATTCCGCGAGATGGCGATCGCGCCGCCGCAGGAGGCGCCGCCTGGAAAGAAATCTATCGTCGAGCCGGTCCGCCGATTCGCGCACCGCTCCGCCAGCAGGGCGGCGAAAGTCACATCGGCCGGAATTTCGACGACGTCGCCGCTCGCCCCGGACCGCACCGTGTGGCGGTCGGCGTCGAGCGTCGTCGCGACTGTCAGATGATTGCGCATCGCGGCGTTCCGGTCGCCTTTGAGGAGCGCGGCGACCTCCACCGCGTAGCCGGCGAGGCGCTCCTGCGAAGTGGCTCGCGGAATCGCCGGCAGAACCAGCGCCGCGAGAAGCGCGATGATCGCCAGCACGCAGACGACCTCGATCAGCGTGAAGCCGGCCTCTTCATCCATAAGTCACCCTATCGGGACGCGCTCTTGATCATGTTCTGCGAGTCGCCGACCGCGCCTGAGCCGTAGGAGTCGATCTCGTAGGGCGCCTGATCGCCAGGGACCTTGTAAACGTAGGGATGGCCCCACGGATCATTGGGCACCGACCCCGTCCTGAGATAGGGGCCGTTCCAGGCGGGCGCCGATGACGGACGCTTGACCAGCGCAGTCAGCCCCTCGTTCGCGGCCGGATAGGCGCCGTTGTCGAGGTAATAGAGATCGAGCGCCGCCGCAAAACTCTCGATCTGGATCTTGGCCGTCTTCACCTTCAACTCGCTGAGATAGCCGAGGACGCGCGGGCCGACGAGCGCCATCACGAGGCCGATGATCGTGATGACGACAAGCATTTCGACCAGGGTGAAGCCTGCCTCGCCCTCGCGGCTCCTTGTTGGCCCGAACCGGCGAGCCAGCCTCGCAGACGAATGGGTATTGCTCATAGCCAAACTCCTATCCGACGACCTGATTCACCGAAAGCAGCGCGGTCATGACAGATACAATAAGTCCGCCGACAATGACACTGATGACTATGATCGCGACCGGCCCGACGATCCCGATGGCTCGGTCCAGGCTTCGACGCAGCTTGGCCTCATAGAATTCTGCGATTCGTCCCGCCAGCAAGGGCAACTGACCCGAGTCCTCCCCCAGGCGCAGAGTGCGAATCGCCATGGGAGGCAACGCGCCGGTCGCCGTCAGCGCCTCCGAGAGCTTCCCGCCCTGGCGAACCTTGTCGACGACACTTGACCACCGTACGAAGCTGCCTGTCGAGGCCATGGCGTCGGCGAGAATCCGCAAGGCCGACGTAAGACTGACGCCGTTGGACAACATCAGGCTCATATTGCGGCAGAAGAGGCTCGCACGTTGAGAATCCATGATCGGACGAACCACCGGCAAGCGCGTGATGGCGCCGACGAGCGGCGCACGCACGGCGCGCTGTCGCAGTGCGAGCCAGCCGCCGACGAGTGTGACCAGCAGCGCCGCTGCAATCGCTTGTCCGTTCGAACGCAGCAGGTCTGAAAGCGCGAGGAACGTGACCAGCATCGGGTCCAGCTTGGCGTTGAAATCCCGAAACACACCGGCAAATTGGGGCAACACGACCAGGAGGAAAAACAGCAGCACCCCGCCCGCCCCGAGCAGCAGGAAGGCGGGATAACGCAGCGTGTCGGTGAGCCGTCGCGCCAAGGCCTCGGAGCGCTGACGCTCCAGCGCCAGCGCCTCGAGGATTGTCGGCAGCGCGCCGGAAGCCTCGCCGGCTCGAACCAATGCGACATAGATCGGCGGGAAGATGTCGGGATGGCGTGAGATCGCCTCGCCGAAGCTTTCTCCCGAGAGGATTGAAGTCGCGAGCTTCGCGACCGTAGAGCGCATGCGGCCGATGTCGGCGTCGCCGGCAAGCAGTTCCAGCGCGTCGTTGATGCGCGCGCCGGTGCGCAGCAGTAAAGCCAGATCGGCGGTGAATACCGTCACTTCCTCGGCCCGCGGTCGCGACAGCGACAGGAATGACAGGCCGTAGCCGCCCGAGACGCCCTCGTTCCTGGCCGCGGCCGCCTCTATCGGGATAAGTCCCAGGCGTTCGACGCGGCGGTGGACTTCCCCGAGGCTGGGTGCGTCCAGCGAGCCGTTGACGACTTCGCCGACCTGGGTCAGAGCGCGATATTGGAATGTCGGCATCGCGTCACCGCGCCGTAGTAACTCGTAGGACTTCGGCGACCGAGGTGGCGCCCTGTCGGCACTTGGCGATCGCGTCCTCCATCATTGTTGTGAGACCATCGCGTCGGCCCGCTTCGTCGAGGGCGCTTGCATCCACGCCCGACCCGATGAGATGGCGTAGCTCGCCCCCGACCTCCAGCGCTTCGAACACCCCCACTCGGCCGCGATAGCCGACGCCGCCGCATCGCTCGCAACCGCGCGGCTCCCAAACCGCCTCCCCAACGGAAAGCCCGCAAGTCTCGTATCGAGGGTCGGCGAGAAAGTCGGCTTCGGTAAGGCGCTTCTGGGTTTTGCAGCGATCGCACAACGAGCGCACAAGCCGCTGCCCAATGACTCCTCTCAGCGTCGATTTAAGCAAGAAGCCCTCGACGCCCAAATCAAGAAGGCGGGGCGCCGCGGCGACCGCGCTTTCGGTATGGAGGGTTGTCAGCACGAGGTGCCCGGTCAAAGCTGCGTGGATCGCGATGTTGGCCGTCTCGGCGTCTCGGATTTCGCCGACCATGATCACGTCCGGATCCTGACGGACGAAGGCCCGCAGCGCCGTCGCGAACGTGAGGCCGATCGCCGGCTTGACTTGCGACTGATTGACGCCCGCGATCTCATATTCAACCGGATCCTCGATCGTGAGAATCTTGCGGAAGGGCGTGTTGAGGACCGAGAGCATCGTCGCGAGCGTCGTTGTTTTGCCGCTGCCCGTAGGTCCCGTAATGACGATCATGCCGTGGGGCAGGTCGAGGAGCCGTTTGATCTTGCGCTCGTCGTGGGCGCGCAGCCCGAGCTTTGGCAGATCAAGCAGGCCGCGGTCTCGCGGCAGCAATCGAATGACCGCGGATTCGCCGTGCTGGGTCGGCATCGTGGCGACGCGGATGTCGATGTCCTGGCTCGCAACCTCCAGTCGCGCCGCTCCGTCCTGCGGCAGCCGCCGCTCGGCGATGTTGAGGCCGGCGAGGATCTTGATGCGAGAGATCAGCGCTTGCGGCAGCGCGTGCGCCGGCGCCGGGACTGTTCTCAGCAAGCCGTCGACTCGCATGCGCACATTGAGACTGTTGCGCATCGGTTCGACGTGGATATCGCTTGCCCGCAGGTCGAGCGCTTTTTCCAACAGATCGTTGACAGCGCGGACGACTGGCGCGCCGCTGGCCAAGTCGCGCAGACTGTCGACGCTTTCCTCGGCGGCGCCGGAAGAATGGTCGACCGACGCTTCCGCCGACCCCTCCTCTTCGCGCCCGAGGCGCACAGACAAGACTTCGGTGATATCCTCGAAGGACGCGACCGAGACCAAAACCGAACCGCTGAGCACGATCTGCGCGCCTCGTTGCGCGGCGATATCAGTCGGGTCGGCGACCGCAAGACCAAAGCGTCCATTGCCGAGGTCAAAGGGAAACATCGTCGCGTCGCGTAGGAAGCGTCGCGCAAAACGATCAACAACTGGAGAACAAGCCATAAGCTCGGGCAGAGAAATCCGCGGATATCGGAAGTACTCCGCTACCTTATCGGCGAATTCATCGCCAGATAAACCAGAGGCTTCGCGTACAGAACGGATTGATCTACAATTTACTACATCAATCAGTAGAGCGTCGGAATTACCGCTTGCGCCTTGATCGGCAACGGGCTCCGTCAGGTAGCTGACAAAGCCGAACAACGGCTCCGGGGAGGAACCAAATACTTCGGAGGTTTTGTTTGAAACTTTCATGCGGCTTCTATAAATGATAAATGACAGACCCCAAATTCATCTTCTTGACAAGGCGCCGAGTTTAATGATTTTTCGCCTTTCACTCAACCGGTGAATCGCCCATTGTGTATGGTAACAGGGTGGCTTTAAGGTTCTGTAGCGTTCGCGTCGTGTGCCAGCGCGTTCTTCTCGCGGCAATCATGCTCGCGTTGGCGGGATGCAACACGACCTATCTCGAGCAGCGCACCGACCAGCCGCAAAACGCCGCCGACATCATGCGGTCTGTCGATCTGCAGCCGCGTCGCCCGCAGCAGACAGGCACGGTCGACACTGGCGGCGCGGGCTTGCCCAAGCCCTTCTCATTCTTCGGCTCGGGCCCGCCGGCGCCGGCTAATGCGCCCGGGGCGCCCGCGCCCGGCTCCCCGGAGGTCGAGGCGGGAGGCGGGGGCTACACGCTTAATTTTGAGGATACTCCCATTGCGAACGTCGCCAAATCGGTGCTCGGCGACGTCCTAGGGGTCAGCTATGTCGTCGATCCGCATGCGCAGGGCTCGATCACCCTTTCCACGGGACGGCCGATCGACAAGAAGGACATGCTGTTCGTGCTCGAGAGCGCGCTGCACGCCAACAACCTGAACATGGTTCGCGACGGGTCGGGCTATAAAATCGTGCCGGCCAACGACGGCGGCGTGGGCGCGGTCGATCGCGCGGAGGGCGCGGGAGGCGTGGAGCCCGGATACGGCATAACAGTCATCCCCGTTCAGTATGTCTCCGGAGCGACGCTGACAAAACTGATGGAAGGGTTCGCCGCGCGTCCAGGGGCCATTCGAACCGACCCAAGCGGCAGGATCCTCATCGTGCTGGGCACCGGCAGCGAGCGTCAGGCGGCGCTCGAAACCGTTCGCAGCTTCGACGTCGATTGGCTGCGAGGACAATCGGTTGGCATGTATCCGGTCAAGAACAGCACGCCCGAGCCGGTCGTCGGCGAACTCGAAAAGATCATGGATACCGGCAAATCCGGACTGGGCCACGGCCTCGTGAAGTTTGAGGCCGTGTCGCGTTTGAACTCAATTCTCGTCGTCGCCTCGAAGCCCGAGCTGCTGCGGAGCGCGGCCCGATGGATCGAGAGACTGGACGAGCCCTCGGCGTCGAGCGCGAGCGTCAAGGTTTACAAGGTGCGTTATGGCGAGGCGAAGCAGATTGCGGCGATGCTTTCGCAGATTTTCGTCGCCGGCGGCGGCGCAGAGGCGCCGACCAACGAGATCGCTCCCTCGTCGGGCGCGAAAGCGATGACGACGACGCAACGTCTCACCGGCGGAAGCCCCCCGAACTCCAATTCCCCTCAGCTGGCCGGCGCCGGAGGAGCAAATCCACGTGGAGCAGGCGGACAATTAGGCGGACCCGCCGTGGCGTCGCTCAACGCCGAACTCAGCTCCCTCGGCTTCAACCAGGGCGGATCTGGGGGACCGCAGTTCCCCAACGTCAAGATAACCGCCGACACAGTCAACAATTCTGTGCTGATCTACGCGAACGCCGACGATTACAGGGTCATCGAACGAACGCTCAATCAGCTCGATCGGCCGCGGCTGCAAGTCGCGATCGATGTTACTATCGCGGAAGTGACGTTGAACGATCAGCTCAATTACGGCGTCCAATTCTACCTCCACAGCGGGGCCCTCACCAACACGCTGACCGGGCAAATTCCCAGCGTCATCAACAACGCCGTCTCGAATGCGACCGCCGGCACGACCGGCTCCGGGACCAGCGCCGGGCCGCCGTTGACAGGCGGCCTCAATGTGGTCATGGGCAACGCCCTGTCCCCGCGGGTCGTCATCAACGCGCTGCACAACCTGACCGACGTCAAGATCCTGTCCAATCCGTCGCTCGTCGTCGTCGACAACGGCGAGGCGACGCTCGAGGTCGGCCAACAGGTTCCGACCAGCACCGGCAGCGCGACCGTGCTCAGCGCCAACAACGCCGTCGTCAACACGATCGACTACAAGAACACGGGCATCATCCTGCACGTGCAGCCGCGGGTGAACTCCAACGGCTCGGTTTTGCTCGACATCGACCAGGAGATCAGCGAGGTGCAGGATCCGGGCACCGCGAACAATCCGAACCTCACGCCGACGATAACCGACCGCAAGGTCGCCAGCGAGATCTCGGTCGTCAGCGGACAGACCGTGCTGCTCGCCGGGTTGATTCAGGACCAGCAGGAGAAATCCCGCCAGGGAATACCGATGCTCAACCAGCTTCCCTATGTCGGCTCGGCGTTCGGTACGACGGGAACATCTGATCTGCGCACCGAACTGATCATCTTCATACGGCCGCAGATCATCCGGGACGGAGTGGACGCGGCGATGGTGGCCGAAGAGCTTCGCTCCAAGATGCGCGGCGGGAAGGTGCAGGCCGTGACGCCGGCTGCGCTCAATGTCCTCGGGCGGCCGCTGCAGTGAGTTTCGCGCCGCAGCTTGGGGCGGGCCCGTCCGGCCCGTGACGGGGCCTGAGGTCTTCAAGCGATCGCTCGTCGGCGCGGCCGGCCTTTTCGCCGTCGCCGGAAGCCTGTACGCCGCGCCCGGAACCGCGGGGCTCGCAGGCGCCGGTCTTGCGCTGATCATGCTGGCGGTCGCCGTAATCGATTTGCGGCTGCTCATCATCCCGGACGAGCTCAGCGCGCTCGCCGCCGCGCTTGGCCTCGCCGATGTCGCCTTCGAGCAGTGGGAGGACATGCCGACGGCGGCTCTGGACGCGCTGATCCGCTGCGCCGTCTCGGCAGGGCTCTTTCTCGCCTTCCGTTTCCTCTACCGGCGGGCCCGCGCGAGAGAGGGGATTGGTCTCGGCGACGTCAAACTGGCGGGCGTAGCGGGAATCTGGCTCGATTGGGCGAGCCTGCCGGTCGCAGTCGAAATCGCGGCGCTGACCGCGCTCGGGTTCGTCACGGCGCGAGGCGTTCGCTCCCGCCGCGCTCCAGATCCCTTCGCCAAATTGCCGTTCGGAGCGTTCCTCGCGCCGGCGATCTGGTTGTGCTGGCTTCTGGCGCGCTGGCGAAGCTGGTGACGCAATTAAATCGTTGTGAGGAGAGGCTCTTCGAGTTTGCGGTGTCGTTGGGTTAGGCTGTGAGCGCGTGAAATTCGCCCAAGAGGCTTCCGTGGATAGCCGCGTCGATTCAGCCAAAAGAAAACGGAAACGCACCTGTCAGACCGGCGCAGAGCTTCGCCGTCCCCCGCGAGTTCTTCGTAATATAGCAGAACGCGCCGGCGCAATTTCAAATATGACAATTCCCGGGGCCTGCTGCGTCTTGACACATGCGGCAAAAGGGAACAGCGTGAACAAGAGGGATCTTTTACTGTCGCGGAAGCTAAGAGCGCCGTTGCATGAGCGATTGCTTTTGGCGGAGCCTAATTGATATAGTAATCAGCTTGAGGGGGAGGAACAAATGACTAGAATTCCGCACGATAAAACAATGGCCTTGCGGGCTCGATTGGGGGGCAGCGCACTGGCGCTGACGATCGCGCTCGGGGCTTCGGGCTCGGCGTATGGCGCCTTTCCGAGCTGTGATCCGACAGTGAACAACCCGCCGCTGACGCCGCTTGCGGACGGCTCCTATCCCTCCGATCCGGCGATTCCGTACAACGGCAGCCACACCAAATGGACGGTCAATAAGCTCGAAATCAAGCTCAGCATCGATGGGGCCACGCCTAAGAAGTTCTACATCCACGGCGTCAACTACGAACCGACTCAGATTGGCGGATCGGCCGACTTCGCGCCGTTCAACGACTTCTTCTACACCAACAGCGTCAACACGTGGAAGCCGCTTTGGAATCGGGACATTCCGGCGCTCCGCGCCATGGGCGTCAATTCGATCCGCAACTACGGCATGTGGAAGTGGGAGCCCGGATTCGCTCAGAAGGCCCCGAAAGATGTGGCGGCGTTCTGGAATCTGCTGAATTTCTCCGCGCAGAAGGCAAGCCAAAACGACAATCAGTTCTGCTATCCCGGCAACGACGGCATTTACGCCTTTCAGCATTCGACGCACGCCGATTTCCTCGATCTGTTGTGGAACAACGGCGTCGATCCGATCTACACTTGGATCGGCATCTCCATGCCGCTCGACCTGGTCAATCCCAACGTGTCGAAGACACGCAAGGACGAACTGAGGCAGTTCTACCGCTACACCGCCAAGTGGCTCGCGAAAAAATACGGAAATAACCCCGCAGTCATAGGGTTTGTGGTTGGCAACGAGGTGGACACTGCGGCTACGACTCCGACCTCGGAGTTCTGGGACGCGGTGAACGACCTCGGCGCAATCGTCAAGGCGAGTGCGCCCGACAAGCTCACCGCTTTCACCTTTCACGACACGCCCGACTACAACCGGACGATCACGAGCGGCCCTTATGTCAATCAGCGCGGGCCGCAAGTCTACAAGCTCGATGTCTACGGTTTCAATCCCTATACCAACCCGGCGCTGCCGGGGGCTCTGTTCGCCGGCTTTGGCGACAACGTCGTCACCAACTGCACGCAGTTCGGCGCCAACTTGCCGTGCGTGAAGCCGATGATGTACGGGGAATTTGGCGTGCCGGCGGACACGCATACCGTGTCCTCCGATCCGAACAAGACATATCCCCTGCAGTGGGTGGAGGAGAACTTTGTCTGGAAAAAAACTCCGCCGCCCGCCGCTTGCCTGAAGCCGACCCAACTCGGGCCGCCGCCGGGCTCGGGCGGCGACGGTCCTGAAGCAGAGTACAAGAGTGGAACGACCGTCGCGCTGGAGTTGCCGGCAGGCGCCTACACCATGCCGGCCAACTTGGCGCCGTTCTTTGCCCAGAGCGACTTCGCCAAGCCCGGCACACACTTGCTGGCCGCCGCTCAGGCGGATTGGATCGCCAGTTTCTTGAAGGTGAGCAAGGAACACGCGGCGCGCAACGCCGCGCCGGTTTCCGATCTCGATTTCAACTCCGGCGGCTATGCGTTCGAATGGCGCGATGAATGGTGGAAGGCCAATCCCCACACCTACTTTCACAGCATCAGCGGCAACGACACCTGCACGTCGTGCGGCGCGTCGAGTTGCGATACTGGCGCCGCCAATGTCGTGTTTCCCGGTGGTTGGGGCGACGAGCAATGGTTTGGCGTCGCCGGCGCGGTCGCCAAAGGCCGACAAAACAGCGACCCTGTGGTCAATCCGAACACTGGCAAACTCAACGGCGGCCCAGACATCCTCGTGCCCCGCGCCGCGATCGTGGCGCTGTGCCAGGCGTATGGAAACTGTCCTTGAGGCAATGCCGGCGCCCTTGTGAGGAGCAGGGGCGCCGAACCCGGATGGCTGGCCCAGCCTTCAAAGCGAAGCCCAACGAACGTCGCCCGGGCCTCTCCGATTGCAGTTGAGCGTTGCAACACGCCTCGGCGTCCTTGTGGTCGTTGACACAAGCCGATCATCTGCTGATGGCGATGATCGGCCTCCAGGCGAAGGCGCGCGCCCGAGCGTCGGCGAGCTGGTCGAGCGTCAGCTTCTGAGCGACGCCGTCGCGAACGCGCGCCCAGTAGTCTCGCTCTCTTCCGCTCGCGTGGGAGGCGGCGAGATTGAGCCAGACCTCGGCCTGAAGCCAGTCCTGCGGCACGCCGTAGCCCTTGTCGAACAGGAGGCCGAGCATGAATTGCGCCGTCGGCTCGCCCTGCTGGGCCGCCTGGTTGAGCCAGCCTGCCGCGACGACGTAGTCCTGCGGCACGCCAAGCCCGTTCTGGTACATGTAGCCGAGGTAGGTCTCCGCAAGCGGCACGCCGCGTTCGGCCTCCACGAGCAAGAGCGGCGCCGCGCGGACGTAGTCATGGCGATGATAGGCGTTCAACCCAGCGCCGAGCGTGTCGGCCCTCGCGGCTGAGGCGAGACACAGCACAACGAGCGCAAGCGCCGAGGCGAAACTCCGCATCCCGACAACCCATCGACCGCCCTTGCGCCCATTTCGATGCGCCATCGCTATCGCTCGCCCCTGCTGCCCGACCCCCTTGCTTATCCACGATACAGAGCCGTCGCGCCAGCATTTTCGCGTAGGGCCGAGTTGGACAGAATTTAGACTACTCGGAGCCGCCGCGAGCAGTTGAAACGTCGGCTTCGTCCCGGGTCGCGCACAGAAGCGCGAGCGTCATAATTTTGAAAGACAGTCGACACGGACGCACGTTAGCTTATTACTCGCCCGTTAAACTTGACGGGCATTAACTTAACTCGGAGGATCACGATGCGCAAGTGGGCATTCGGGAAGCATCTGCGCAGTGGAACGGTCGTGACCGTGTCGATACTGGCTCTCGTGGCCGCTCAGCCTAGTCTGGCGCAAAGCGCGCCGAGCGAAGCCTCGTTCGGACCCAACAGCCGTGATGGAGCCAGCAAGACGCCGATCAAGCACGTCATCATTATCATCGGCGAAAATCGCACGTTCGATAATGTCTTCGCCACCTACCAGCCAAAGGCCGGCGAAACGGTTTGGAACCTCCTGTCGGAGGGAATCGTCAATGCGGACGGCGCGCCCGGTCCGAACTATTCGAAGGCCTTGCAGTACAGCGCCAACGATTATCATTATTACCAGCTGGCGCCGCCGAAGACCCCTTATGTGACGCTGCCTCCCTTCCAGGTCGGCGGCCCGTACACGCCCTACGGCTGCCAGCTGATCGGGTTCGCCAACGGAACGGTGAAGAATTGCAATACGCCCGCCAACGTGGCGAAGGTGACGCCTTACGAGAACGGTCTTGCGTCCGATTACTACAGATATCTGCTCACCGGCGGCACCGGCCAGACCGACAGCGGCAACACCACCAGCACGCTCGCCCCCGACGCGCGCGTCTGGTACGACGGCCAGGACGCGAGCAATCTGCCGCCCGGCCCCTTCCAGATAACCCAGAATACACATCAACCGTACATGCCATACGACGCCTACACGGCAAGCCCCGTGCATCGCTACTTCCAGATGGCGCAACAGCTCGATTGCTCCCGAGCTCACGCGACTGCCGCGGCCCCGTGGGATTATTGCCTCGATGATCTCTTCCCTTGGGTCGAGTCCACCACCGCCGCCGGCTCCAACGGCAAGGCGCAGCCCGCCGGCTATATTGGCGAGGGCTCGACGGCGATGTTCTTTTTCAATGTCCAGACCGGCGACGCGCCCTACCTGAAGTCGCTCGCGGACGACTACACGATGAGCGACAATTACCATCAGGCGGTCCTCGGCGGCACCGGCGCCAACCACGTCATGCTCGGTTCCGGCGATGCGATCTGGTTCAGCGACGCAGCGGGCGACCCCGCCGCCCCGCCGCACAACCCCGTCGACCCCACCATGCCGGGAACGCCTTTGCCCGGTTTCTCCTCCGCTCTGTCGGAAATCGAGAACCCGAACCCGATGCCGGGAACCAACAACTTCTACACCCAGGACGGCTACGGCGACGGCTCGGGCAGCCCGACAGCGACGCCGCCGAACGCGAACTACGGCGGCGGTTCCTATGTCAATTGCTCGAACCCCTCCGAGCCCGGCATCGCGGCCGTCAGGGACTTTCTTCACGCCCAGAAGCCGAGCATCAAGCCCAACTGCGAACCTGGGCATTATTACCTCGTGAACAATTATAATCCGGGCTATCTCGGCAACGGCAAGAACGCCTACACGGACACCAATAAGAACAATTACGTGTTCACCGTGCCGCCGTCGAACGTGCGCGACATCGGCAACCTGCTCTCGGATGCCCAGATTTCATGGGCCTACTTCGGAGACCAGTTCAACCTCTACCTCGCGGACCCCTACGGGAAGACATACCCCGCCCAACAATACTGCAATATCTGCAATTGGGCGCAGTATAATACGCAGATCATGACCAACCCGACTGAGCGAAAAGCGCATCTGCGCGACACGACGGATCTGTACGCCGGCATCGCGAGCGGCAATCTGCCGGCCGTTTCCTACGTCAAGCCGAGCGGCCTCGTCGACGGCCATCCGGCGTCGTCGAAACTGGACCTGTACGAGGGTTTCGTTAAGAAGATCGTCGATGCGGTCAAGGGCAACCCGGCGCTCTGGGATAACACCGCAATCTTCGTCACCTTCGACGAAGGCGGCGGGTCCTACAACTCCGGCTATGTCCAGCAGCTCGACTTCTTCGGCGACGGCACCCGGACCCCGATGATCGTCGTCTCGAAGTACAGCAGGGGCGGCCACATCACCCACAGCTACACCGATCACGTCTCGACCTTGAAGTTCATCGAGGCGAACTGGGTCCTTCCCACAATCACGGGGCGCAGCCGGGACAATCTGCCGAACCCGGTCAACACCGCTTCCAACTCCTATGTGCCCACCAATCGCCCGGCGATCGGCGACATGATGGACATGTTCAGCTTCCCCGGCCGGTAGGGACCGGGGCGGCCTGCCGCGCTTCGGAACCTGTTTCGGCAAGGGCCCGGCCAGGGCGAACGCCACGCAGAAAAGGGGCCGCTCTCACGAGCGGCCCCGCCGCATTTTCGACTGAACCGCCACGTTCTCCGATATCTTGCGGAAAGCCTCTGGTTTTCAGAGGCTGTTGCCGATCTGACAGCACACCAAGTCGACGGCCACATATATGGTCGCTGCGGTTGTTAGACCCGATCCCGAAGTCGCCTATCCGGATGGCGGCGGCGATAAACTTGAGCCTGCGATCACTGCCCCGGCGCTCGGAAGTGCACGGCCTTCCTGCTCGCCTGGTCGAGTTCCTCCGGGGTCAACAGGACGACGGTCTTCGTGGAGATCGCGCCGCTCTTGTTGACGGCGAGCGCCAGCGCGGCCGCGCTCACTTGGTCGGGCAGGTCGACGATCACATACCCGTCGACATCGCCGAACGCGAAATACATGCACTCGAGCGTTCCGCCAACTTCTTGCAAATGCTTCTTGACTGCCTCGCGCCGGCTTGTCCCGCCCTCCTTCTCGAGGCCCTTTGCGCCGTCCGCGGTGTAGCGTGCTTCGAACAAAAACTTCGGCATGGCGTATCCCTCCTTGGCTTTCTGCTCGTATGCGGGTCTGAGCGCCTCCAATCTATCAGTGACGGCTCCAGTCCGCAAAAATCCAGAACCCGCCTGCAGTGATCGGCGGCCCCTCCACTCAGCACCAACCAAAGCATAGGGGTCGTCATCCAAATAGACAGAACCGCGATGCGCACGTTCAATGGAGCGCGCAGAGCTGCACGGCTAACGTGCTCATCGCCTTCCAAATCACGAGGACGCCATGAAATCCTTCATTGCCGCTGCGCTCGTTGCGGGTTGTCTCGTCTCATCGGCTCCAGCGTTCGCCGAAGACGTCGGCGCAGGCGTTTTCGACAAATGGCTGAATGAGCGAGCGCCCGATTGCGTGCCTGTCTCTTCAATCCGGTCGGTGTCGACGGTGACGGATCTCACGCCGGAGCAGTTCCAATTCGTGCGTGCGCTCTATGTCGCGCTTCCGCCGGTTTCGCGAACCCTTCCTCCGGGCGACCATGCTGTCATGGCGAGTTCCGGCGGATCCGTGATGCTCGCGATCGTCGCAGACGGGCAGGCTTGCGCCCGCTTTCTCGCCCCCGACTTCATCCAGGCGATGCTGGATCAGATCGGCCGGGGAATGACCGTCGGGCTTGGCACGCCTCTGTGAGGAAAGGTCGCAACTCGGCGCGGCGACGGCGCTTTCTCCGCGCGTCGCCGCAAAATCCAGCGACGTGTTCGTCTCCGGAAGCAATGGGAGCTGACTGATGCCTGAAGTCCTTTATCCCTTCATTCTCTGGCCGGTGGGCATCGCGATTGGCGGCTTGCTGTTCTTCGAGATCGCGCGGCGCATGTGACGGAACCCACTTCGGATGGCGCTTTCTCTCCTTCGCGCGTCGTTCGGACGTGTCTCCGCCTTTCACCGCGAGATCTGCCGCGCCTCTCTTGGAATAGTGGGCAAGCGCCAAAAAAATACCGCCGGCCATCCTTCGCGGACGGTCGGCGGCATGGCGCCACACGACTTGAACGTCTTATCTTTATTTGCGGCGTTTTCTCGCCCGGCTCAGAACCCGGGAAGAACCTGGGTGCCCTCGTTCCGGACCGCGATGAGCTGGTTGGGGTTGAGGCCGAGGATACGCAGGATCGTCGGCGCCACCTGCGCCGTTTGGACAATGGTGTTGATCGAGCGCGGCTTGTAGCTGGGGTTGGAGACCAGCATCATGACGTTGGTGTCGTCATGCGCGAAGCCGCCGTGCTCGGCGATTTTTTTCTTGCCGCCCGTGTAGATGACGCCGACGTTTGGCGCGACGATGATGTCGGGCGTGCGCGAATCCGATATGTTGAACATCAATCCGAGGCTCGGGCCGGAGTAGAACTCGCCGCCGTCGGCGCCGATCTTCTTCGCGTTGGCCTCGAGCTGGGCGAGCGCGGCCGGGACGCCGGCCGTGTGGTTCGGGAGCCACAACAAGGAGACGTCGTCTTCGAGCGCCTGGACGGGGGGCGGCGTGATGACCGCTGACGGCGGTGCGTCAGAGGAATTGTCGGCGGGGATGCGCAGCACCCGGTTCGGATCGATGGGCGACTGGCCGTGCTTGGCGGTGATGATGATCGTCGTCGTGGCGATGAGCTTCTTCTTCGTCAACTCCTGGACCATGGAGCCGATCGAGGCGTCGACGAACTTGATTTCGTTCGCCAGCGCCGCGCTCGGCGTGCCGATTGAATCGGTGTATCCGCCGGTGGTCGAGGTCGACGCCTGGACCAGCTTCTCACCGACGCTCACCGCCTGGAAGTTCATGCCGAGCACGTTGGGGACTTCCGTGCGCACGGAGCGGGTGTGATCGAAGCCGTCGATCTCGTTGATGATGGCCTGGACCTTGAGGCTGTCGTAGCACTGGATGTTCTGGAAACTGTCCGTCCAGGCGTTCGAGCTCGAGACCGCGGTCTGGTCTGGCAGCGGACTGCACGACATGCTGGTGATCTGCGGCAGCGGGACCGGGATCGAATTGATCTCGGGCGCGTAGAAGTCGTCGACGCCCGCGCCGCTCATGCCTTTCACGAGCTCGTAGGACTGATGTTTGTCCGACCACGCGGTGTAGCCGCCGGCGTCGTGAACCACCTCGAACATCGTGTTCACTTTGATGAAATTGTGCGGATACACCGGAACGCAGCTGTTCTGCGGATCGCGCGGCAGATAGGCGCTATCGATGCCGCCGCCTGCGTCGAGACGCTTGTAGTCGATGTCGATTTCCTCGTCGAAGCCAACCTGCGTGCCGATGACTTTCGGGCAGAGGTTTGGACCGCCCGGAATGCCGTAGGGCGTCGTTCTGGCGGGGGGAGACAGCGCGCGATCGTAGCTCACGTCGTAGAACGCGCCGGTCGACTTGGAGCTGCCGCCGGTCGCAATCGCGGTCAGACCTGGAAACGAGTCGGAAGGCTTGGAGGTGGACGCCTGGGTGTAGGTGAGGCCGGTCCTCGCCAGCGCGGCCAGGTTCGGGCAGGAGATCGGGCCGCCGCTCGCCCCGGAGCAATTCGCAAAATCGAGCGCGTGCATGCCGTCGATGCTGATCAACAGCACATGCTTGTCCAGCGACGCGCCGAACGTCGCACCGCAATAGGCGCTCGCGGCCAGGGCCAGCGCTGCGGCCGAGATATGGAATTTCAGTCTTTTTTTCATTGGATTCTCCCGCTGTTTATGGTGTCAGCCGGGAATCCATAGAGGCGCGCCCTAACGGCCATAGGACGAAACGATAACAGTTCGGCGACTATGCCGTAACGAAACGTTGACGACACCATGACAAAGGCGTCGACGTTCCTCATCCGTAAGGGCGACGAGACGGCGCCGCGACCGGTCTTTTTATAGGCGGTCTTAGAACTCCACTCTGTCTCCGCCCTTCAGCGCGAGGATCTGCCGCGCCTCGTCCGCGGTTGCGAGCTCGAGCCCGAGTTCTTCGATCAGCCGGCGCGCCTTGGCGACCTGTTCCGCGTTCGATTTCGCCAGGCGGCCGGGGCCTAGCCAGAGCGAATCCTCGAGGCCGACGCGAATGTTGCCGCCGAGCGCGAGCGCCTGCGCCGCCACGGCGAACTGGTTGCGGCCGGCGCCCAGCACCGACCAGTGGTAGTCGCGCCCGAACAGGCGGTCGGCGGTGCGCCGCATGTGCATCACGTCCTCCGGATGCCCGCCGATCCCGCCCAGGATGCCGAACACGCTCTGGACGAAGATCGGGGGCTTCACGAGTCCGCGGTCTACGAAATGGGCCAGCGTATAGAGGTGACCGATGTCGTAGCACTCGATCTCGAACCGCGTGCCGTTGTCGGCGCAAGTGGTCAGGATTCGTTCGATGTCGGCGAAGGTGTTCTTGAAGATCCGGTCCTTCGAAGCCTCGAGATAGGGCCTCTCCCAGCCGTGCCGGAATTCCTTGAAGCGCTCCAGCATCGGATAGAGGCCGAAATTCATCGAGCCCATGTTGAGCGAGGCGACCTCCGGCTTGAACAGGGCGACGGGCTTCAGCCGCTCGTCGATGGTCATGGTCGGCGCCCCGCCAGTGGTGATGTTGACCACACAGTTCGAGCGCTGCTTGATCACCTTCAGGAACGGCGCGAAGGCTTCCGGAGACTGGTCGGGGCGGCCGTCGGCGGGGTTGCGCGCATGCAGATGGACGATCGCCGCGCCCGCCTCGGCGGCGCCGATCGCGGCTTCGGCGATCTCCGCCGCGGTCACCGGCAGATGCGGCGACATCGATGGCGTGTGGATCGAGCCGGTGACGGCGCAGGTGACGACGACTTTGCGTGGGCTCATGGGTCTCGCTCTCTCCATTGTCATCCCCGCGGAAGCCGGGATCCAAATTCGTCGCAGCGGCTTCCGGACCCCTGCTTTCGCGGGGGTGAAAAAGCGTTACGCCTCGTAGTTCACCACGAAGTCCTCGGGCGGATTGGGGCCCCAGACGTAGAAAAATCCTCCGGCGCGTTGTCGGCGGCTTCCCAGTGGAAGTCGGCGGGGACGAAGTCGATGCCCGCCGAATATTCGCTGTAGCTGCCCCAAGGATCGCGGACATAGTGGAAATAGTTCGATCCGAGCACGTGCCGTCCGAGGCCCCAGCCCCTGCCGTGGCCCTTTCCGAGCATATGCGTCGCCCCGACGCCGATCTCGTCGACGCTCCCGACGTCCCAGCTCAGGTGGTGGATGCCTGGCGCGTTCGATTTCGCGAACGCCACCATGTGATGATCGCTGCCGTGGACGCCGTGAAGGAAGGCGATGCCGTCGCCCGAATGGTCGGAGAGCCGCATGCCGAGCACGCGCGTGTAGAAATCGATCGCCTTGCGCACGTCGCGGGTGAACATGAGGACATGGGCGAGGCGCCGGGGATAGGTGCGCGTGACGTCGCGCCGGAACGGCGCCGCCTGCATGCCCGGCCCGACGGTGACGAAGCCGCACTCGCTCTTGTCGCTCGGCGAGGTCTTCGGGGCGACCGCGATCTCGACCAGGTTTCCGTCGTGGTCGTGGAACCAGAGGCCGTTCGACTCGACCCCCTTCGGCGGGTCCAGCCGCGCGATCCGCATCTCCTGCAGGCGCTTGGCGAAGGCGCCGATGTCGTCCTCGAACACGCCGAACGACATGTACTGGTGCTTCTTTCGCGGCCCCTCGCCGATCGTGCCCCAGGCGTGAGGCCGGCCGCGCGTGCCGAGCGCGAGCCCCTGGCCGGTCTGCGTGACCGCGAGGCCGAATTCGGAATAGAAGCTCTCCGCCGCCGCCAGATCCGGCACGACGAAGTGGAAATGGTCCAGCGAATGGACGCCGGGCTCCCCCGGCCGCCCCTCCGACTTGATGTGTCCTCTGATTCCGGTCATGAAAAATCCTCCCGGGGTGATGGTCCTTGGGCCGACGATAGGCCTGCGGCGGGTTCGATTCCAGTCATGCCCAGCAATGAAGGACAACGATTTTAGCTGCATGCTCGGTTTTTGTCGCCTTTTATCGAGCTTTAGCGCCGCCCTGCTCGCCTTCGCGCTCGCGTCTTGCGCCGGCGTGCCGGAGAACCTGTTCGCGCCTGTCTCCGCGACCGCGCCCGGCGCTTCGTCCGTCGACATGCTCGTCGCCACGACGCGTCGCGTCGCCCCAAGCCCCGGCGAGTTCTATTCGGGGGAGCGCGGGGAAGCGCTCAGCTTCGCCAACATCGTCGTGTCGATCCCACCCGAGAGCGCGCGCGAGGCCGGACAGATCCAGTGGCCAAAGACTTCGCCTGGCAATCCCGCGACCGATTTCGTGACGACCAGGGTGAGCCGGCTCGACGCCAAGGCGACGCGCGGCTGGCTCGACTCGCATGGCTCGGCGAGGAACAAGCACCGGGTACTGATCTTCGTGCATGGCTACAACAATCGCTTCAGCGACGCGGTTTTCCGCGCCGCGCAGCTCGTCCACGATTCCGATGCGGAGGTCACGCCGATCCTGTTCACCTGGCCGTCGCGCGGGAGCCTGCTGGCCTATGGGTACGATCGCGAAAGCGCGAACCTTTCGCGCGACGCGTTCGAGCACCTGCTCGACCTGCTGGTTCGCGACCCGTCGGTTAGCGAGGTCGACATTCTCGCCCATTCGATGGGCAACTGGCTTGTCGTCGAAACCTTGCGGCAGATGGCGATCCGCGACCGCCGCATTCCGGCGAAGATCGACGATGTGATGCTGGCGGCGCCCGACGTCGACGTCGACGTGTTCAGAAGCGACATCGCGGACATGGGCGAAACGCATCCGCAATTCACTTTGTTTGCTTCACGGGACGACAAGGCTCTCGCCGTGTCGGGCTGGATCTGGGGCAGCGACGCGCGGCTGGGCGCGATCGACCCCAAAGCCGAGCCCTACAGGAGCGAGCTGGCGGCGGAACATGTGAACGTGTTCGATCTCACCGACATCAAGTCCGCGGACGCGGTCAATCACGACAAGTTCGTCAAGAGCCCGGAACTGGTCCAGATTATTGGGAAGCGCCTGGCGTCCGGGCAAACGCTCAGCGACGGCCACGCAAGCCTGGCGGATCAGGTCGTCGGGGCGGCGGAAGGCGGCGTGGGAGCGCTTAAGACATCGGTTGAGAGGGCGGAGGAGGGCGGCCGGGCGAAATGATGCGCCCGTACACCTGTTTGATCATGCGCTGCTTTTAGGGCTATGACCGAGTGCGGGCGGTCGAAGCGGCCAGGCAAGAGGCAAGATCGCATTTCGCTCGGGCGGGACCCGGAAGTGCGGGAATTCGGGGCGTTGTGTTGAACAGGATTGTCAAGTCGGCCGCAGCCGCGCTTTTCGCGCTGGCTCTCGCGGCATGCGCCGGCCGGCCGAGCGGCAACCTTGTCTTGGATTCAGCGCCCCGGCCAGCGGGCGCGAGCACGGTCGACATGCTGGTGGCGACGACGCGCCTGAGGGTTGTCCAGCCTGTCGGCGTCATGTTCGGCGGGGAGCGATCCGCGGCGCCGGCCTTCGCGGATATCGCCGTCTCGATACCGCCCAATTCCGTGCGCCGGATCGGCGAAGTGCAATGGCCGTCCCACCCGCCCGGCGACCCGGCGCATGACTTCGTCACCGTGCGCGCCGACCCGCTGAACTCTTGATCAGGCGGTAGCGGACTTCAATACTCGCCTGCTCAGCCTGAAGCCGTCCGATCGGCACGTGCTCCTGTTCGTGCATGGCTACAACACCCGCTTCGAGGAGGCGGTCTACCGGTTCGCCCAGATCGCGCATGACGCAGGCGCCCCGGTCGTGCCGGTGCTGTTCACCTGGCCGTCGCGCGGCAAGCTGTTCGACTACGTCTACGACAAGGAAAGCGCGACCTACTCGCGCGACGCCCTCGAGAAATTGTTGCAGAAGATGGTGGACAATCGCAACGTCAAAGAGATTTCCATCCTGGCGCATTCGATGGGCAACTTCGTCACGGTCGAGGCGATCCGGCAGATGGCGATCCGAGATCACGGCATGTCGCCGAAGATCAAGGACATCATGCTGGCCTCGCCTGACATCGACTTCGACGTGTTCCGCGGCCAGATCGCGGAGATCGAGGCCTCCGACAAGAGCCCGCCCGTGACCCTGTTCGTCTCCAGGGACGACAGGGCGCTCGCTGCATCGAGCCTGATCGCCGGAAACGAGCCTCGTCTCGGCGAGATCGATCCGCACGCGGAGCCGTACAAGTCAATTCTCGAAAAGGCGCGGGTCAACGTGATCGACCTCAGCGCAATCAAGGGGGACGACCCGACCAACCACAGCAAGTTTGCGCAGAGCGGGGTGGTCGCGGCGATCGGAAAGCGTCTCGCCGAGGGCCAGACGCTCACCGACGCCAAGTTGACGCTCGGCGAACGCATCGGCGGCGTCGCGGAGAGCGCGGCCGGCACGCTCGGCAAGGCCGCGACGCTGGCGGTTTCGGCGCCGGTGGCGATCGTCGACCCGAATACGCGCGAAACTCTGGGAGACCAGGCGACCTCGCTGGGGGAGTGGACAAAGGGCACGATCACCGCGCCCCTGCACGCGGTCAGCCAATGAGCAAAGCAGTTCGTGATGTCTCACCAGACTGAAGACGGCATGGAGCGGGACCCTTACACGAAAGTTCCGGTCGTGCTCCCGTGCCCTTGGTGGGACCTTCGCGTTCTTGGTGTTTATGATTTTCACCACAAGGAACAGGAAGATTGCACGAAGGTCACAAGGCTGGAACTTTCGTGCGCACGGCGCAGCGGGTGGCCAACTCAGGACGAGGAGGGTGGACTTTTGAAACAGGGTCTCAGACGACCCGCTGCCGCTGATGGCCGAGAACGCCGCCGTCGAGTTCGACGACGTCGCCGCGCTTGAGGAACTGCGGCGGCTTCATGCCGAGGCCAACTCCTTCGGGCGTGCCCGTGACGATCACGTCCCCCGGCAGCAAGGTCATGAACTGGCTGAGATGGGAGACGATCTCGGCGACGGGGAAAATCATGTCGCCGGTGTTGCTCTTCTGTCGGACGGCGCCGTTGACGGAAAGCGTCAGCGGGATCGCTTGCGGATCGGGGATCTCGTCGGCGGTCACAAGCCACGGCCCGAGCGGGCCGAAAGTGTCGAAGCTCTTGCCCTTGACCCACTGGCCGCTCCGATTGGCCTGCCACTCGCGCTCCGAGACGTCGTTAGCGAGACAGTAGCCGGCGATATGGGAGAGCGCCTTCTCCCGGGTCACCCGCTGCGCCTTGACGCCGATGACGAGGCCGAGTTCCACCTCCCAATCCATCTTCTCGGAGCCCTCGGGCCAGACGACGTCGTCGTCGGGACCCTGAATGCAGGTGATCGCTTTGTTAAAGACGACAGGATCCTTCGGGATCGCCATGCCTGCTTCTTCGGCGTGCCGGCGATAGTTGAGGCCGATGGCGACGAACTGGCGCGCGCCGCCGACCGGCGCGCCGATCCGCGTCCCTTCCGGCACGACCGGCATCTGTTCGAGATCGATCGCCGCCATCGCCGCGAGCTTCTGCGGAGAGACCCAATCCGGGGTGATGTCGGGAACGAGGAGCGAGATGTCGCGCTTGACGCCGCGCGCGTCCAGAGCGCCTGCCCGCTCGGCTCCGATCGCGCCATGCCTGAAAAGCTTCATGCTCCTGCTCCTCTCGACCGGCCGCCGCGAACCCGTCCGGCGGACCTCACCAATCCGTTGTCTCCATAGCACACGGCGCTCGAAGCCTTCGCCCATGAAAATGCAGCGGGGAAACGGCCCCGATCCTCCCACCAGCCGAAAGAGCGAATTTCTTGACATCGTCGCGCGGCCTCATGCCGACGGCTCGAGACCACCTGACGAAATCCGATTTTATCAGACCGCGGGGCGATGGCGATCGTCGACGCGGAGGAACTCGGCGGGGAGATGACGGAGAAGCTCGCCGGGCTGTTCAATAAGAAGGCCGCGCCGCCGAAGTCGGCCGGGACCGCGCCGCCGGGGCGCAAGGCGAAGGCGCTTCGAGAGCTCGGGATGGGCAGGGGATGGCCCAGTCGAGCTTGACGCCAGCCGGCGCACGCGTCTACGAGCCTGCCCTCGATAGCGGCTCATCAAGGAGCGAGGGCTTTCCATGGCTGACGTTCCGCGGGGCAACCGTCTCGACCGTCCGGTAGACAGCGCGTTCGACCACATTCTCGGGCCGGTGGAAGCCGCAATCACTCTCGTCGAATACGGAAGCTACGCCTGCCCCTACTGCCGGGCCGCCAACGAGCGGATCGCCGAAGTTCGCGATCAGTTCGGCGAGCGGCTGCGCTACGTCTTTCGCCACAAGCCGCTCGCGGGAAACGATCTCGCGCGTCCCGCGGCCGAGCTGGTCGAACTCGCCCCGGATTCTGAGAGCTTTTGGCGTGCGCATCTCAAGCTGATGACCCGCTCGGAGGTCTTGACCGAGGAAGATTTGCACGAGGTGGCGGCCGACCTCGGCGTGCCGGACGGGCCGCCCGATGAAAGGGCAGCCCTGCTTGTGAAAGCACGGGTCGACGCAGACGAGGCCAGCGCCAAAGCGAGCGGAGCGCTCGTCACGCCGACCTTCTTCATCAACGCCCGCCGCTACGACGGACCCTGGGACGAAAGCGCCTTCTCCGATGCGCTCGATGGCACGCTGGGGCATCGGGTGCGCTCCGCGGCGTTTGATTTCGTGAGCTGGGGACCATCGGCGGGCTTGCTGCTTCTGCTTGCGACGCTCATCGCCATCGCGCTCACCAACGTTGGGCTTGGCCCGGCGCTCGACGGCTTCTGGGCGCAAAAAATGGGACTGACGTTCGGCGGTCTCAGCTTCTCATTGCCGCTGCTCGAGTGGATCAACGATGGGCTGTTGACCGTCTTCTTCCTCGTAGTGGGGCTCGAGATCAAGCGCGAGTTCACCGTCGGGCGATTGGCCGGGTGGCGCTCGGCGGCCCTGCCGGTCGCCGCGGCGCTGGGGGGCATGATCGCGCCTGCGCTCCTCTACCTCGCGATCCTCCCCACCGGGCCGTTAGCGCGAGGCTGGGGAGTGCCGATGTCGACCGACACCGCCTTCGCGGTCGCGCTGATCGTCATGCTCGGCGAGCGCGTGCCGGTCGAATTGCGCGTGTTTCTGACCGCCGCGGCGATCGTCGACGACCTCGGCGCGATCGCCGCGGTCGCCGCCTTCTATTCCGGCGAGCTCCATCTCGTCTATCTTGCCGCCGCTGTCCCGCTCGTCGGCGCGCTGGCGCTGCTGAACCGCGCCCATGTCTATGTCGTCGGGCCCTATGTCGCAGTCGGCGCCGCGCTCTGGGCCTCGATACTGGCGAGCGGGCTTCACCCGACGCTCGCCGGGGTGATCCTCGCGCTCTTCATCCCGACCCGGCCTCCGCCGAACCTCAAAGCCTTGATGACCCAAGCCAACGTCATCGTCTCCGCCGAGGCCGTACGCGGCGGCGAGGTCTTGCGCCACGGGCCGTCGACGCCCGCCTTGCGGGCGCTCGACGCGATTCACGACCGGATCGAATCGCCCGCCGATCGTCTACTGCGCCACGCGGGCGCACGGTCGAGCTATCTGGTTTTGCCGCTTTTTGCCCTCGCCAATGCCGGCGTCGCCGTGAGCGCCGGCGTCTTCGCCGGGCGGGAAAGACTGATGGCGGCGATTGTCGTCGGCCTTGCCCTCGGCAAGCCGCTCGGCATCGCGGCGGCCTCCTTCCTCGCCGTCCGGCTCGGGCTCGCCGTCAAGCCGAGGGAATATTCCTGGGCGCAGCTTCTCGGCGCAGGCTCGCTGGCCGGCATCGGCTTCACCATGTCGCTCTTCATCGCCGGCCAGGCGTTTTCAAGCGAAGCGGATTTCGAGGCCGCGAAGATCGCCGTCTTCGCCGCGTCCGCCCTGTCGGCGGCGATCGGGGTCGCGGCGCTGGTTTTCGCAGCGGGCGAGCGAGCGGATGAACTCCCGCTTGCGGCTCAGGGTGAATCGCGAAGCGCATGAGATGGCCGCCGGTCTCCTCATCGCGAGATGAACCACGGCCATAAGAAGCCGACGGCTGCGATGGCCCACCGAAGCCGGTTTCGAGCGGGCTGAAAGCTGTTCGCATTTTCCGGAAGGTGACGCGCTACACGACCAAATTTTTCCCAAGCCAAACCAAATGTTTCCCAGCCGAACAGCAACAAAACCAAGGAAAGCGGCTTGGATTCTCTTGGATTTCCTTGGATTTCCTTGGATTTCTTCGTCCAATTCCAGGCTTTTCAAAGGGTTACGAGCGACGCCGAGCGGAAATAATTTTCTGCCGACTTGGCGAACGAGATTTTTTTGTTTAGCCGAAAGGGTCTCCGTGTAGCCCAAGGCCACAATGCATCGTGTCTGCGTCCGCGCCCTATGCCGGCCTTGCCTACGATGGGCCGTCAAGGCGCGCCGACAAAACAAGCTTGACACGGAGTTCCTGAAATATTGTCAACAAAAAAAGACAATCTTGCCGGAACGCTCGAAGCGCCAGGGTTGGTCTGCATTGGACTGTCGAAGCCAAGAATGAAATGGAGGGTCGTCGGCGTCCAGCCCCATCATGGTGAGGGACAATTCCAGCCGATCGGAACCCGCTCTAAAGTCCCATTTGACGGCTGGCGAGGTCCTTCATGATTTCCTCGGTTCCGGCGCCGATGGCGTTGACCTTGACCTCGCGATAGATGCGCTCGACCTTGACGCCGCGCATGAAGCCGGCGCCGCCGAAGATCTGCACACCCTCCGAGGCGCAGTAGGCGAGCGTGGTCGTCGCCTGGTTCTTCAGCATGCAGATTTCGGCCACCGGGTTCTCCCCCTGCTCGAGCCGCCAAGTGATGAGTTCGAGCATCGCCTGCGACGCCTCGATCCGCATCGCCATGTCGACGAGCTTGTGGCGGATCACCTGGTGCTCGATGATCTTCCTGCCGAAGGCTGCGCGCTCTTTGGCGTAGCCGATCGCCTCCTCGAGACAGACGCGGGCGGCCGAGATCGCGCCGGCCGCGCCGTGCAGCCGCTCGTCGTTGAAATTGAGCATGATGGCGCGAAAGCCTTGGCCCTCCTCGCCGATCAGGTTCTTCGCCGACACGCGGCAGTTTTCGAAATAGAGGGTGGCGGTGTCGGAGCACCACCAGCCCATCTTCTTCAAAAGCGTGCGTTGCAGACCCTCAGGCTCGCCCTCGATCAGGATGAGGCTGACGCCGCTTGCGCCGGGCCCGCCGGTGCGCGCTGCGAGGGTGATGAAGTCGGCCCGCATGCCGGAGGTGATGAAGGTCTTCGAGCCGTTGACGACGTAATGGTCGCCGTCGCGCCGCGCCGTCGTCTTGAGGTTGGCGACGTCGGAGCCGCCGCTCGGCTCGGTGATGGCGAGAGCGGAGATCTTCTCGCCGGATAGGATCTGCGGCAGCACGCGGGCCTTCATCTCCTCCGAGCCGCGGTGCAGGATCGGCGGCGCGCCGATCGTGTGGCTGAAGAGGCCCGCCGCGACCCCGCCGCAGCCGGCGCGCGCGATCTCCTGCATGGCGATGATGCGCATGAACCGGTCGCCCTCGGTCCCGCCATAACGCTCGGGGAAGCCGAGCCCCATGTAGCCGACCTCGGCGGCCTTCCTATAGAGCTCGCGCGGGAATGCTCCGGCCTCGTCCCAGTCGTTGGCGTAAGGCTCGACCTCGCGCTTGACGAAGCGACGCAGGCTCTGCCGGAAGGCCTCGTGCTCGGATTTGTAGAAAGGGCTCAGTCGAACGGCGTCGAACGGTTGGGCGGTCATGAAAGCGCCTCCTGGGGTCGCGGCGACAGGCGGAGGGCGACGCGCGCCTCCTCGGGGGAGGCTATGGCGCGTCCGGCTTCGCGGGCGATCGTCGCTAGCTCCTTGACGAGATCGCCGTTCGAGGCGGCGCGCGAGCCGTCTTGGAGCCAGATCGTGTCCTCGAGCCCGGTGCGCAGGTCGCCGCCGAGCTCGGCGGCGCGCCGATGCAGCGGCCAGATCTCCTTGCGTCCGATCGCCGTGACGCTCCAGCGCGCGCCGACGGCGACGAAGCGCAGGAGATACGGCAGGAGCTCCGGGTCGGCGGGCATGCCGGATTCGACGCCCATTACAAGGTTGTATTTCGGCGGCTGGTCGTAGCCGCAGTTGCGTCCGATCGACGATGCGGTGCGCACCATGCCGAGGTCGAAACACTCGAACTCGGGCTCGATCCCCTTGGCGCACATCGATTCCAGAAACTTGCGAATCTTGTCGACCGGATTGTCGAACAGGACCGGCGGCCATGCCCAGCTCCGGTCGCTGCGCGTCTTGAGATAGTTGAGCGAGCCGGCGTTGAGCGCGGCGATCTCGGGCCGCACCGCCGCCAAACATTTCAAGGGGCCTGTGATGTCGTCGCCGATTACCCCGGTCGTCTGATTGACGATGATTCCGGGGCAGGCGCCGCGGATCGCCGCGACGATCTCGGTGGCGACTTTTGGCTCCCACGACGGCCAATGCCCAAGGTTCGGCTCCTGCCGCCGGAAATGGACATGGACGACGCTCGCGCCCTCGTCGAATGCGCGCTTCGCCTCGCGCGCCATCTGTTCGGGCGTCACCGGCGCGGGATACTCGGCGGGGTTGGTGAGGACCCCGGTCAGCGCGCAGGTTACGACGGCCTTCTCCATGTCATTCTCCGTCATGGTTCGATGGCGAACAGCAGCGCGCGCGCTCGCGCCTGCCGTCCGGCGACCGCGTTCACCTGGGCGATCACACCGTCGAGCGGCGCGAGAATGGAATATTGCATTTTCATCGCTTCGACCGTTGCGAGCGTCTGCCCCCGGCGGACCCGGTCCCCGGCTTTCGCCGCGACTGCGACGACGACGCCGCTGACGGGGGAGTGAACCGCTCCGTCCGCATGCTCGTCGCTCAGCCGCGGCGGATCGTAGGTCCGGTCGACGACGCGCCGAATGGCGCCTTCAAAGTCGAGCCACAGGTCATGCGCGTCGCGCCTGTATGCGGCGCCGAGGACAATTCCGTCGCGCGAAACGCGAATCTCGGATTCCGTGTGCGACACGAGCCGCATGGCCAGCGTTTGGCCGTCGACGGCGACGATCCATTCACCGCCCTGTCGCTGGGCGGAGGCCCGGTATTCGACTCCGTCGACCGCAAGGCGCAAGGGCGACGCGCGCCAGCCCGCACTCGGCGCGGCCGGCCCGCCGCGCTCGACGAACAGGAGCGCGGCGATCGCGATCGCCGTCGGGCTTGGCCGCGACGCGCTCAGCAATTCGGAACGGATGAAATCGATTGTCGCCTTTCCTTCGACGAAATCCGTCCGCCGCAGGGCGCCGAGGAGAAGGGCGCGGTTGGTCGTCACGCCCGCGACGAAAGTGGCCTCGAGGGCGCGGACGAGCCGCGTTCTCGCCTCCTCGCGGTCTGCGCCGAAGGCGATGATTTTGGCGATGAGGGAATCGTAGAACGGCGACACCGTCGCGCCCGTTTCGACGCCGCAGTCGACGCGCACCCCGTCCCCTTCCGGCGCCCTCCAGGCGGCGATCCGTCCCGTCGAGGGGAGGAAATCGGCGGCGGGATCCTCGGCGTAGAGCCGGGCCTCGATCGCATGGCCGCGGAGCGCGACGTCTGACTGGTCGAAGGGCAGCGGCCGCCCCTCGGCGATCTGGAACTGCAGCCGCACGCAATCGACGCCGGTCACGCACTCGGTCACGGGATGCTCGACCTGGATGCGGGTGTTCATCTCCAGGAAATAGAACCATCCGTCGCTCGCCAGAAGGAACTCGACTGTTCCTGCTCCTACATAAAAAACCGCCTCGGCCGCCTTGACCGCCGCTGCGCCCATCGACGCGCGCAGCTCGGGCGTCATCACCGGCGATGGCGCTTCCTCGATCAGCTTCTGATGGCGGCGCTGGATCGAGCAGTCGCGCTCGCAAAGATGGACCAGGCTGCCCCGCTCGTCGCCGAACACCTGGATCTCGACGTGGCGTGCGCCGGCGAGCGCCCGCTCGAGGATGAGGCGACCGTCGCCGAAAGCGGCCTCGGCTTCGGCGCTCGCGGCGCTGAGCGCAGCCACGAGCTCCGACCGTTCGCGGACGATCCGCATGCCGCGTCCGCCCCCGCCGGCGCTCGCCTTCACGATCACCGGGTAGCCGATGCGCTCGGCTTCCTCGGCGAACCGCGCTGGGCTTTGCTCGTCGCCGTGATAGCCGGGAACGCAAGGGACGCCCGCCGCCTCCATCAAAACCTTGGCGGCGGCCTTGTCGCCCATGGCGCGGATCGCCGCGGGCGGCGGTCCGACGAAGACGAGGCCGGCGGACGCGCAGGCCTCGGCGAAGCCGGCGTTTTCGGCGAGGAAGCCGTAGCCCGGGTGAACGGCCTCGGCGCCGCCCGCCTTCGCCGCGGCGATGAGGTTGTCGATCGAGAGGTAGGATTCCTGAGAGGGAGCCGGGCCGATCCGGACGGCGCTGTCCGCCAAGCGCACATGCAGCGCCTCCGCGTCGGCGTCGCTGAAGACGGCGACCGTGCGGAGGCCTTCGGCGCGCGCGGCGCGGATAATTCGGCAGGCGATCTCGCCGCGATTGGCGACGAGGACCGAGGAGAAGCGCCGGCTCATGGAGATCGTCTCGCCCAGGACGGCGCGCGTTTTTCCGCGAAAGCCGCCAGGCCCTCGCGTCCTTCGGGGCCGCGCAAGGCGTCGGCGAAGCTGTTCGCGGCCGTCTCGACATAGGCGTCCGCGGACAGCGCGCGGCAGGCGCGGAAGAGACGCTTGGTTTCAGCATTCGCCCCCGGGGCGCAGCGCTCGACGGCTTCGAGCACCGACTCGAGCTTCGCCTCGCGCTCGGCCTCTCCGTCGCAGAAAAAGTCGGCGAGGCCGAGCGCCTCGGCTTCCCGCCCGTCGATGCGCGCGCCCGTCAGCGCAAGGCGCAGAGCAATGCGCTCGCCGAGGCGCTGGACGAGGTAGGGCGCGATCTGTGCGGGCGGCAGCCCGAGGCTCGTCTCGGTCAGCGCGAAGCGGGCGCGGCTGCTCGCGATGACGATGTCGGCCGCGGCGGCGAGGCCCATGCCGCCGCCGACCGCCGCGCCGTCGACGACCGCAATGGTGACGAAGGGCAGGGCGGCGAAGCGGGCGAGAAATCGACCACCCGCCGCGTTGAGCGCCTGCAGGGGGTCGGTCTCGCCCGGAGGAGGCGGCTTCGCCAAAGCCTCGGACAACGACTTCAGGTCGGCGCCAGCGCTGAACGCCCCGCCGGCGCCGTCGACGATGACCGCGGCCAGTCCGGGAGGGGCCGCGTCGAGCGCATGGCCGATGGCGGCGACCATTTCGGCCGAGAGGGCGTTCTGCCGGCGGGGGTCGTCGAGGGTCAACCTGAGGCGGCGCCCAGCCTCATGGACCCGGAGGAGCGCGGACATGTTCAGAACCTCGCGACGCCGAATGAATTGGGCCGAAGGGTCCGCGCCCTCGCTTCGGCGCACGTGGCGAGGCAGAAGGCGAGCGTTTCGCGGCTGTCGCGCGGATCGATGAGGCCGTCGTCCCAAAGGCGCGCGGTGGCGAAGAGCGCAGTCGACTGGCGGTCGTAGCTCGCGACGATCTTCGCCCCCTGCGCCTTCGCCTTTTCCGCGTCGAACGGCAGTCCCCGCGCGTTCGCCGCCTCCTCGGCGACGATCGCCATCACTTTGGCCGCCTGCTCGCCGCCCATCACCGCGACGCGCGCGTTCGGCCAGGAGAAGAGGAAGCGCGGGCCGAAGGCCCGTCCGCACATGCCGTAATGGCCGGCGCCGAACGACCCGCCGATCTGGAGGGTCAGCTTCGGCGCGTCGGCGTTGGTGACCGCCTGGATCATCTTCGAGCCGTGTTTGACGATGCCCGAGCTTTCGGCCTCGACGCCGACGAGATAGCCGGTCGTGTTCTGCAGGAAGAGGATCGGCAGATCCGCTTGGCAACAGAGCTGGATGAACTGACCGGCCTTGCTCGAGCCGGCCGAGTCGATCGGGCCGTTGTTGCCGATGACGCCGATCGCGCGCCCATCGATCGCCGCATGACAGCAGACCGTCTCGGGGCCGTACGACGGCTTGAAGTCGAGAACCTCCGAGCCGTCGACGAGGCGAGCGATCACTTCCCGAACGTCATAGGGCTTGCGGTAATCGACCGGGACGATCCCGAGAAGCTCCTCCGGGTCGTACAGCGGCGCGGCTGCAGGCGGGCGCGGCGTCGAAACTCCCCAGCCGATGCGGGCAAAAATCTCCCGGCCGATTCGCAGCGCGTCCGCGTCGTCCTCGGCGAGATATTCTCCGAGGCCGGTCGTCGCGCAATGCAGCTCAGCCCCGCCGAGCTCCTCGTCGCCGGCGATCTCGCCGGTCGCAGCCTTGAGCAGCGGCGGCCCGGCGAGAAAGACCTTCGAGCGGCCCCGCACCATCACGACGTAATCAGCGAGGCCGGTCTGATAGGCGCCGCCCGCGGTCGACGAGCCGTGCACGATCGAGACGACCGGAATCCCCGCCGCCGACAGTTTCGCCATGTTGGCGAAGGTCGCGCCGCCGCGCACGAACATCTCCGCCTGCAGCATCAGATTGGCGCCGGCGCTTTCCACAAGCTGGACGTAGGGCAGCTTTTCGGCGAGCGCGATCTCCTGGGCGCGGATCGCCTTCTCGACCCCCATCGGATGCGCCGCGCCGCCCTTGATCCCCGAATCGTTGGCCGCGACCATCGCCCGCGCGCCCGACACGAAGCCGATCCCGGCGATCAGACCGCCGCCATAGACGTTGTCGGCCCCATCGTCCTCATGCATCCCGAGGCCGCAAAGGCTTGAAAGCTCGAGAAACGGCGAGTCGCGGTCGAGGAGCCAGTTGAGGCGCTCGCGCGGCGGCAGCTGTCCCCTTGCGCGGAATTTCGCATCGGCGCGGGCCGAGGCTTCACGGACCTTCCGCTCGAGTGCGCGGAATTCGGCGATCAGCTCGAGGTGGGCGATGCGGTTGGCGCGGAATTCGTCGCTTCCGACGATCACGTTCGAAGCAATCGCGGGCATCGACCCTCCCTGGCGCCGCGCGTTCCGCCGCGACCCGTCGCGGCGGAAACTCCATGGAAGCGGCGCGGAAGTCAAATGGCGAGGGGGGTGAGCAGAATCGAGGCGGAGCGGCGGATCTGCGGCCTCCGGCATACACCCTGTCATCCCCGCGAAAGCGCGGATCCATCCGCCGGCCCGACGCCTTACGAACCCGCGCTTTCGCGGGCGCGCCAACTGAAAGAAACTGAACGCTATTCGAGGGCGTAGGCCGGCCGATCATCGCGGCTCATGGCCAGCGACCGTGCGGGAAGGAGCGCCTTGGCTGGATCCCCGACCATGAAGGTCCTCGTGTCGGGGGGCACGTCCTTCAAGAGGTCGCGGATGAACTTGTCCTGAACCTTGAAGGCGACGTCCGGAGGCAGGCCGTACGTTGAAACCCGAAACAGCGCGCCGTCGGGAATCCATCCCCTCAGCCCATATTCCAGCTTCAGGGCGTTCCGCGCCCAGTTGCTGTTGGTGACGTCGTAGCCGATCCGCATCCAGTAGCTGATCGGCTCGACCCGCTCCTCGCGCGTCGCGATCAGGCGGGTCAGGACGATGGGGGGCGCGTTAGGCGACCAGGCGAATGTCGAGGTGACTGGACGGCCGACGCGGAAGCCCTGCGCGGTGTAGCAGACTTCCGGGTGATGGAGTTGCAGCCGGTCGCTCTGGCTTTCGCCGTAGGCGATCATCAGCATGACGACATGGCCGTCTTTGTCTGCATAGGCGCGCGACACCTCCTGATTGTAGATCTCGGCCTCCAATCCGTCGGGCGGAGGCCGCACGGCCTGCACCCCGGGGACGGCCGACCAATCGCCGAAGGCATGAGGAACATGGGCGTCGATGTCGAACGCGTCATGTGTGCGCGCCATCAGATGGCGCGGCGTCATCACGTAAGCCAAAGAGGCCGCCGCAAGCATGGCGACGCAGGCCAAAGCCAAGTTGATCGAACGCGCCATGGTCCCTCCGCACCCGCTGCCCCACGGCCGCCCGATGGAGCGTGTTTACAGTTTGCTCCCTTTCGGCTCAACCGGCTACGCGAAGCCTTCGGCCAAATTGCGGCGGCCCGCGCCCTGCCGGGACTTGACGGCTTGTAGACGAACGCAAATTAGGTCGAACATGCCGCTCGCAGAAGGAAGGGCGCGAACCATGACCAATGAGGACATTCTTCGGCGCGCGGGCTTGGGCCCGGCGGAACTAAGCGGCGGCGCGCTCGTCGTGCGCTCGCCGATCGACGGCGCGGCGATCGCCCGCATCCGGGAAACGCCCCTTTCCGACATGCCGGCGGTCGTCACCCGGGCGAAGAGCGCCTTCGCCTCCTGGCGCGAGGTCCCGGCGCCGCGGCGGGGCGAACTCGTGCGCCTACTCGGCGAAGAATTGCGCGCCGCCAAGGAGGCGCTCGGCGCGGTGGTCACCCTCGAGGCCGGCAAGATCGTCTCCGAGGGGCTTGGTGAAGTGCAGGAAATGATCGACATCTGCGATTTCGCCGTCGGCCTGTCACGCCAGATCTACGGCCTGACCATCGCCTCCGAGCGCCCCGGCCACCGCATGATGGAGACATGGCATCCGATGGGGCCGTGCGCGGTCATTTCCGCCTTCAATTTCCCGGTCGCGGTCTGGTCATGGAACGCGGCGCTGGCGCTCGTCTGCGGCGACCCGGTGATCTGGAAGCCGTCCGACAGGACGCCGCTCAGCGCGCTCGCGGCGATGAGGGTTTTTCAGCGCGCCGCGGTGCGTTTCGGCGACGCGCCGGACGGGCTCGCCCAGATCGTCATCGGCGGCCCGGCGATCGGCGAGGCGCTGGTCGCCTCGAGGGACGTGCCGATCGTCTCGGCGACCGGCTCGACCCGGATGGGATCGGCGGTCGGCCCGAAGGTCGCGGCGCGGTTCGGGCGCGCCATTCTGGAGCTCGGCGGCAACAACGCGATGATCGTGGCGCCGTCCGCCGACCTCGACATGGCGGTGCGCGCCATCCTGTTCTCGGCCGTCGGCACCGCGGGCCAGCGCTGCACCTCTCTGCGGCGGCTGATCGTCCATCACTCGATCCGCAGCGAGCTGACCCAGCGGCTCGTCAAGGCCTACGCCAGCCTCAAGATCGGCGACCCGCGCGAAGAGGGAATCCTGGTCGGCCCCCTCATCGACAACGCCGCGCTTGAAAAAATGGCCGCGGCGCTGGCCCGCGCCAAGGCGGAGGGCGGCGTCGTGCACGGCGGCGGATCGGCGGCCGCGCGAGCGCCGAACGGCGGCGCCTATGTCGAGCCGGCAATCGTCGAGATGCCGGGCCAGACGGAGATCGTGCGCGAGGAAACTTTTGCCCCGATCCTCTACACGCTCGGGTACCAGACCCTGGAGGAGGCGATCGCTCTTCAGAACGGCGTGCCGCAGGGACTCTCATCCTGCGTCTTCACACTAAATCTGCGCGAGGCGGAGGCGTTCCTTGCCGCCGGCGGCTCCGATTGTGGCATCGCCAACGTCAACATCGGCCCGTCCGGGGCCGAGATTGGCGGCGCCTTCGGCGGCGAGAAGGAGACCGGCGGCGGACGGGAGAGCGGCTCCGACGCCTGGAGGAACTACATGCGCCGGCAGACGAGCACGGTGAACTATTCGGCCAGGCTGCCACTCGCCCAGGGGGTGAAGTTCGAGGTTTAACACTCCGGTCGGGCGTCGCGGGCTTGTCGGGGCGCGCCCGCGACATCGCCTTTGGCGCACTGAGTAACTCGGGCAATTTCCAGGGCAAAGGGATAATCATGGCCGGCTTGCCCAGGCTTACCGACGACCCACGGGTTCGGCGTCTCCGTCCCTGGGAGTGCTCCGAACAAATTAGAAAAATCCTGTTGTTTCCGCGTTTTCCGGCGAGAGCATCGAAATCCATGCAGTTTATGCAGCACTAGGGCGTGGATGGCCCGGACGAGCCCGCCCATCACGGCGAAGGCGGCGCCCGGAAAATTGCCCGGTTACACGTCGCCCTTCCAATCAGAAACCTTGGAACCTTATCTCGCGACGCGGCTTTGGGCGACAGGGAGAACAGTGTCCATGCGCAGCCGCATCGTTCATCTCATCAATCCGAAGACGGATTCGCTGACCACGCGGCCTTTATACATGAGACGATCGCTATACTCTCCGCTCGCCGGTTTGCTCGCCGTCGCGGCAGCCATTCCACGCGACCAGTACGAAGTCGTGCTCACCGACGAGAACATCGAGCCGATCGACTTCGACTTGCCGGCGGACATGGTGGGGATTTCCGCGATGACGAGTTACGTCAACCGCGGCTATGAAATCGCCGACCGGTTCCGCGCCAAGGGCGTGCCGGTCGTGATGGGCGGCGTGCATCCGAGCTTCATGCCGCAGGAAGCGCTGAAGCATGCCGACGCCGTGGTGATCGGCGAAGTCGAGCTGGTGATCGACAAGCTGCTCGACGATCTCAGGCAGAATTCGATGCGGGGAACCTACAAGTCGGACAAGCTGCACCCGATGGTCGGCATGGCGATGCCGCGGTACGACCTTCTGAAGAAGAACCGCTACGTGAACCGCACGTTCGTTCAGACCTCGCGAGGCTGCCATCAGGGCTGCACCTTTTGCGCCGAACCGCTGATGAACGGACTGAAATTCCGCTATCGGCCGGTGGACGAGGTGATTCACGAAATGGAGAACTGCGGTTCCCGCACGATCTCGATCAATGACGCCGACTTTTTCGGCACGCCCGAGCGTCCCAAGGAAGTGATGCGCGCGTTAAAGGGACGCGGGTTCCATTGGCAGGCCGGCGTCACCTCGAAGCTCGCGCAGGACGACCGCATGCTCGAACTGGCCGCCGAGAGCGGCTGCACGATGCTGAGCATCGGTTTCGAGTCGATCTCGCGCAAGACGCTGGAAAGCGTGCACAAGCACGTCAATCGGCCCGAGAACTTCGCCGATCTGGTGAAGAAAGTCCATTCGTACGGGATCATGGTGTTCGGCCTGTTCATGTTCGGCTTCGACGGCGACGACACGTCGGTTTTCGATGAAACGGTCGCCTTCAACATCGAGGCCGGATACGACGCCTGCGCCTATTCGACGCTCACCCCCTACCCCGGGACGCTCACCTGGTACGAATTGAAGCGGAGCAATCGCATCGTCTCGTTCGACTGGACGAAGTACGACCAGGGGCATGTCGTCTATCGCCCCGCGCAGATGGAGGCCGACGACCTGCGCGTCGGTTTCGACCGCGCCTACGATAATTTCTATTCCTTGTCCTCAATCGCCCGCCGGTTCCCCTTGCGCGGCGGCCGCCGCCGTGCGCAATGGGCGATCTACAATGCCTTCATGCGCAAGGCGTCGCGCACCGATAGGATCGAGTCGGTCGCGCCGGCGACGGCGCCGCCCGAAACCGCGCCGATGCCGCCGATCCTGCCTGTCAAGCGTGAATGGCGCGCTGCCGTGCTCGAAGCTGCGGAGGGGCCCAGGCCGCACTTGACCTGAAGTGGGTCGCGGGCGGCTACGATAGTTCTCCCCCGCGCATTCGCCAAGGCGGGCGACCGGCCCCCGCCCCCGCCGGGGCCGCAGCATCCTTGATGCAAGGGCGAGTCGTCCCTTAGCTTCAGGCCTTCAAACCGGTCGAGCCGCGCGAGAACTCACGCCGCCTTCAGCCCGCCCTTCTCGCGCAGGAAGGAGATCACCGAATCGACGCCTTCGCCGGTCTTCATGTTGGCCATGACGAAGGGACGCGTCTTGCGCTGGGCGGCGGCGTCGCGCGCCATTACCTCGAGCGAAGCGCCGACGAAGGGGGCGAGGTCGATCTTGTTGATGACGAGAAGATCCGAGCGGGTGATGCCGGGGCCGCCTTTCCGCGGAATTTTTTCGCCGCCCGAGACGTCGATGACATAGATCGTGAGGTCGGCGAGCTCCGGGGAAAAGGTCGCCGCGAGATTGTCGCCGCCGGATTCGATGAGGATCACGTCGAGATCCGGAAAACGCTTCCGCATGTCGGCGACGGCGGCGAGGTTGATGGAGGCGTCCTCGCGGATCGCGGTATGCGGGCAGCCCCCAGTCTCGACCCCCATGATGCGCTCGGCCGGCAGCGCCCCCGCCTCGACCAGGATCCGCGCGTCTTCCTTCGTGTAGATATCGTTGGTGACGGCGGCGACCGACAGCGAGTCCTTGAGCCGCTTGCAAAGCTGCTCCATCAGCGCCGTCTTGCCGGACCCGACCGGCCCGCCGACGCCGACGCGCAAGGGTTGCTTCAAGGCGATCATGGATGACCCGTTCATGCTTTCGCCCCCACCCGATTTATCCGGCCGCTGGCTTCGAGGCCTTGCAATGTTCACGCTGCGGCATTCCTGAAGTCCCGCTTTGCCTGATCCGCGGTTGGCGTCAACCCCCGCATCGCGTGCTCGCGAGCCTGGTTCCCATAGCCACTTGATAGACGGACTTCTGACGCCATGGGAGGCAATAGACTTCCGACCCACCTGACCCGGTAAGCTTGAACTCCATCCGGTCTGCAAAGCTTCCGCGATTGTCGCAGCCGCGGTCGCCTACTGCCCCTGGGCTTTCCGCTTCTGCAGGTTGTCGAGATAGACGACGCCGGCGATCAAGAGGCCCTCGATCACCATCTGCCAGAACGAGCTGACGCCGAGAAGGTTCGCGCCGTTGCCGATGGTGGTGAACAGCATCGCGCCGATGAAGCAGCCGCCGATCGTGCCGCGTCCGCCAAACAGGCTCGCGCCGCCAACGACCGCGGCAGCGATCGCCTGCAGTTCGTAACCCATTCCGCCGTTGGGATTGCCCATCGTCAGCCGCGCCACAAGCAGCATGCCGGCGACGGTGGCGAACACCGACGCGAGGCCGTAAGCGACGAGCGTCACGCGGGTCACGTTGACGCCGACCCGGCGCGCCGCTTCGACGTTGCTGCCGATCGCGTACATGTAGCGCCCCATCCGCGTCGCCCCGAGGAGGAACTGCGAGATCGCGGCGAAGGCGAGCATGACGAGGAACATGGTCGGGACGCCAAACACGTAGGAATTGGCGAAATTGCCGAGCGAATCGGGCAGGCCGGCGACGGTCATGCCGCCCGAGATCAGCATGGTCAGTCCGCGGTAGCCCTGCAGGCCGGCGAGGGTGACGATGAAGGCCGGGATGCCGAGCCGGTCGATGGCGAGGCCGTTGACGAGGCCGATCGCGAGCCCGATCAGGAGCGTCAGCGCCGCGGCGAGCGGGATGCTCATGCCGCCCGTGAGCATCATGGCGAAAGCAACGCCGGTGAAGCCCAGCACCGATCCGATCGAGAGATCGATGCCGGCGGTGATGATGGTGAACAGCTCCCCATAGGCCACGATCGCGTCGACCGAGACCTGCCGCATGATGTTGAAGACGTTGCCGGTCGTCAGAAAATAGGGCGAGGCGATCGCCAGCCCGATCCACAACAACGCCGTGCAGCCGAGCACCCAGGTTTCGACCGGGAGGCCGTGGCGGAGGTCGCTTGCCCACGTGGCGCGGCGGCTGGATTTCGTGTCGGGAGCGGTGACGGTCGCCATGGCTGTCCTTTGTGCGGGCCTGCCCGGAAGGCCGGGCCTTTTTCAATCGGAGCTGGCGAGCTCCGAGCATGGCCATGTCGGTCGCCTCTTCTCGGCCTCATCCGAGACGCCCTCGCAAAGCGGGGGCCTCGAAGGAGGCTCCAGCGCGTTCGACCGTTAGCGCCCGCTGGAGCGTCCTTCGACAAGCTCAGGACGAGGAGCAGGTCACATCAGCTGCCGAGGAACGGCGTCAGCTGGTACTTGCTCGGGGTAAGCAGCCCCTGCATTTGCGGGCTGTCGATGTTTTGCTTGGTGACCACGTGCACGCCCGAGTCGAACTCTGTGGGGCAGCACGACGCCGTTCGCCGCTTCCAACGCGTACCAGACGCCGGCGTAGCCCATCATGAACGGGTTCTGCACGATGAGGCCGTCGAGGTTGCCGTCGCGCAGGAAGTGGATCTCCTGGTCGGAGGTGTCGAAGGCGACCGCGCAGAGTTTCGATCCGAGGTTCTTCTCCTGGATGGCGCGCCCGGCGCCGTCGCCCTCGATCTCATTGTCGGCGAAGACCGCGGTGAGCTGAGGGTGCCGGGTCAGTATGTCCTCGGCGTCGGACAGCGCGCGGCCCGGATCGTTGTTGCCGGTGCGGTGGTCGACGATCTTCAGACCCGGATACTTCTTCAATTCCTGGACGAAGCCCTTGTCGCGGTCGTTGAGCGACTGCGCGCCGGCGAGCGCCGTCATGTAGGCGACGTCGCCTTCCTCCTTGCCGGTGCGCGCCTTGACGCAGGAGGCGAGCTCGTCGGCCGCTTTCTCGCCGCCGGTTACGTTGTTGGTGGCGAGGAAGGTCACGTATTTGTCGGTGTTGGCGTCGGAGTCGATCACGATCACCGGGATGCCGGCGCTGGTCGCCGCGGCGATCGGCTGGGCCAGCGCCTGGGCGTTGGTCGCCGCGATCACGATGCCGGTCGGCTTCGACTGGATGGCGTTCTCCATGATCGAGACTTCCTGCGCGACGTCGGTCTCGGCGGGGGCGCCGAGCTTGTTGATCGTCACGCCGAGCTTCTTGGCCGCGGCGTCCGCGCCGTCGAACACCGTCGCCCAGTATTGCGACGTCGTCGCCTTCACGACCACGTCGATCTTGTCGTTGGAAAAGTTGGCCGCCCAGGCGGGCGTCCAGGCGAGGGCCAACGCCGTCGCCGCCATAAGACCTATCCTTACCATGAGCATCTCCTTCCGTTTTCCTCTCAGGCGCGGTCGATGACCGCGCTGCCGAGCGCAGCTACAATCGCCCCTCAGCGGTCTCCGCCTCCTCGAACCCCGTCATGTATTTGATGAGCGTTTGCTGGTTTGTTTCGGCCGCCGGCGTCACATGGGTGATTCGGCCGCGGAACATCACCGCCACCCGGTCGGCGACCTCGAGGATCTCGATCAGGTTGTGTCCGATGTAGATGACGCCGACGCCGTGCTCGGCCAATTTGCGGGCAAGCTGAATGACGTGCTCGCGCTCCATCACGGCGAGCGCCGCAGTCGGTTCGTCGAGGATGACGACCTTCGACTGCCAGTAGAGCGCCCGCGCGATGGCGACGGCCTGGCGCTGCCCGCCGGAGAGGCGCGACACGGTCTTGGCCTTCGGCGGAATGCGGCTCTCGATGCGCCTGAGCAGCGCTTCCGTCTCGTCCCGGATCTTGCGGTTGTCGATCACGGGAAGGCCCAACAAGCGTTTGATCGGCTCCCGGCCGAGAAAGACGTTCGCCCCGACCGAAAGCTCGTCGGCGAGCGCCAGATCCTGATAGACCGTCTCGATGCCGAGCGCCCGGGCGTCGGCCGGCGCATGCAGGTCGAGCGCGACCCCGTTCAGGCGGATCTCGCCGGAATCGGCCCTGTGGACGCCCGCGATATGCTTGATGAGGGTCGACTTGCCGGCGCCGTTGTCGCCGACGAGCGCCAGGACCTCGCCGGGATCGAGCGCGAGATTCGCGCCGTGCAGAACGCTGACGGGCCCGAAGCTCTTGCGCAAATCGACGACTTCGAGCAGAGGCGGCAAGGCACGCTCCAATACGGGCGCCAGCCTCGCTTCGAAGAATGGGGCTGGACGTCCTCCCCGCCAGCTCGGGCGATAGCACTGGTTTCGGGCCGATTTTCGACGCAGGTTTGGCGGGTTCGTAGCAGCCGCGTGGAGCCCGCACGGCGCGTCCAGCTCCATCCCTGCCTCTAGGCGCCCTGCTTCCGGCCGCGTATGGAAACCAGCGCGTTCTTCGACCGAGTCAATGGTTCTCGCACGTTGCCAAGGGGAACCGAATCAGCGTCAGAGTTATTTTCCTTGCGGCTATGATCGAGTGGGGACGATATGTCGACCGATCCTTTGCCTCAGCGTTCTGGTCCACCAGAGACGATCTTGTTTGTGGAAGACGATCCCCTTGTGCGGATGGACATGGCTGAGTTCCTGCGCGAGTGCGGCTATCGGGTTCACGAGGCGGCCAACGCCTCAGAGGCGATGGAAGCCCTGCAAGCGAAGTTCGCCATCGATCTCGTCTTTACCGACATCAATCTTCCCGGGGAGATGAACGGGGTGAACCTGGCGGAGTGGGTGGCCAACAATCGGCCGGGCGTCCAGGTCATCGTGACGACCGGAGGCGGATCGAACCCACAGCTTCCTCCAACGGCGCCGCCTATTTTGACGAAGCCTTATACGGGACGCGATCTTTTGGCCCGCGTGAAGGAGGTGTTGGGCACGCCGCCAGACCAGCAATAACGATCGGCCGCCTGCCGAGGGCGATGTGGCAACGGCAAAGATGCGCGACTGTGTTCGCGCCATTGTTGCCAATATTTCTCAATTGGATAAGCTCTGACAGGCCTCGAAGCAGCACAGCCTCCGGCTTCGATCGTTCGTCATTAGCCGAAGCAAGCCGACCCGGGCGGCAGGGAGGAAGACATGCTTGGACTGAAGATATGCTTGGACTGATGCAACAGCGCCCGCTTATGATTTCCAATCTCGTCGACTACGCGGCAAACTGGCACGGCGGACGGGAGATCGTTTCGCGCGATCCGGAAGGGGCCTTCCATCGCTCGACCTACGCCGAGGTCGCCAGCCGGGCGAAGCGAGTCGCGAACGCCCTCGAGGCGCTCGGCGCAAAACCGGGCGACCGAATCGCGACCCTCGCCTGGAACGGTTTTCGGCATCTCGAGCTCTACTACGGCGTGACCAGCTCGGGGCGGGTCTTGCACACCGTCAATCCGCGGCTCTTTCCGGATCAGCTCCAGTACATAATGCACCACGCCGAGGACGCGTTCGTATTCTTCGATCCAGTCTTCGCGCCCCTGATCGAACAGCTCGCGCCGAAACTGCCGCTAGCGCGCGGCTATGTCGCGCTCTGCGAGCGGAGCGCTATGCCGTCCGTCGAAGGCGCCACGCTCCTCTGCTACGAGGACCTGCTTGCCGGGGCCTCGCCGGAATACGATTGGCCGGTATTCGACGAGAATACCGCCTCCACCCTTTGCTACACTTCCGGCACGACCGGCAACCCAAAGGGCGTGATGTACAGCCACCGCTCGACCGTGCTGCACGCCTTCGCGGCCAACGCGGCCGACGCGCTCGCGCTGACCTCGCGCGACTCGTGCCTCGCCGTCGTGCCGCTCTTTCACGCCAACGCCTGGAGCCTGCCGTTTTCCGCGGCGATGGCCGGCGCGAAGCTCGTGCTGCCCGGTCCGAAGCTCGACCCCGAAAGCATCTACATGCTGCTCGAACGGGAGGAGTGCACCAAAGCGTTCGGCATTCCGACGATCTGGCTTAATTTCCTCGCCTGGGTCGAGGCCAACCGGGAGCGGCTCGACCTCAAGAGGCTGAAGCTCAGGCAGGTCGTGTCCGGCGGGGCCGCGCCGCCGCGTGCGATCATCGAAAAATTCCGCGATCTCATGGACGTGTTCCTGCTCCAGGCGTGGGGCATGACGGAGACGAGTCCCCTCGCGACCGTCGGATCGCCTTTGGCCAAGCACGACGGGACGAGCGCGCGCGACCTCGTGGACGTGCAGGTGAAGCAAGGCCGTCAGGTGTTCGGCATCGAGCTCATGCTCGTCGGCCGCGAAGGGCGCGAGGCGCCGCACGACGGCGTCTCGGTCGGCGAGTTGAAGGTGCGCGGCAACTGGGTCATTTCCGGCTATTTCAAAGGCGAGGGCGGCCAGGTCGTGGACGAGGGCGGCTGGCTCAGCACGGGCGACGTCGGCACGATCGACCCCGACGGCTTCGTCCAGCTCACCGACCGCCTGAAGGACGTGATCAAGTCCGGCGGCGAGTGGATTTCCTCGATCGAGATCGAGAATCTCGCGGTGTCGCACCCGGATGTGTTGGAAGCGGCGGTGATCGCGGTCGCGCATCCCGTCTGGCAGGAGCGGCCGCTGCTGATCGTCCAGCCGCGGGATGGCCGGAAGCCGTCCAAGCAGTCGCTGGTCGACTTCCTGGCCGGCAAGTTGCCGAAGTGGCAGCTCCCGGAGGACGTCGTATTCGTCGACGCTCTCCCGCACACCGCGACCGGCAAGCTGCTCAAGACGGAGCTGCGCCAGCGCTTCCACGGCCATCTGGCGGTCAGCGGGTAGGGCGCGCCCTATCCTCCCCTGCGAAGCGGGGGAGGGGGACCACGCGAGGCATGGTGGAGGGGCGGAGCGGCGCGGCCGAACCTGAAGCAACCGGCGCCGCATGACGAGCGACGCGACGTTCGGCGCGGCAGGCCCCCACACCGCCCTTCGCGCCGTCCTTCCCGCAAGCACCCGCAATCGTGGAGAAAAGCGCGGCGCTTGACTTTCCGCCTCCAGCCGTCCACATGCAGGCCAGCCGCATCGTTGCGGCGAATAAGCGCGCTGGCCGCGTGAAGGGCTCCTTGCCCTCCTGCCGCGCGCTATCGCGACATTCGCTCTCGACGCCCGGACACGCGGGGCGTTTCATCACATCCAGCCGCCTCGCGCATCGGATTGCCGCCGGCGGCGCTTTGAAAGAATCATCCTTGGATAATTTTCATGGGCTCGGCTTGGCCGCGCCCCTTACCGCCGCGCTCGCCAAACTGGGCTTCGCGCGTCCGACGCCGATCCAGGCCCAGGCGATCCCGCCGCTGATGAAGGGCCGGGACCTCGTCGGCATCGCCCAGACGGGCACCGGCAAGACTGCGGCCTTCGCGCTGCCGATCCTGCACAAGCTCGCGACCGACCGGCGTCCGGCGCCGAAGGGCGGCGCGCGGGTCCTCGTTCTGAGCCCGACTCGCGAACTGGCGAGCCAGATCGCGCAGAGCTTTCGCGACATTTCGGGCGAGCTCAGGCTCAAGGTCGCCGTGGTGTTCGGCGGCGTGCCTCATGGCGCGCAGGTCCGCGCGCTCCGGGAGGGTCTCGACGTTCTCGTCGCGACGCCCGGCCGGCTGATCGATCATCTCGACGCGCGGGTCGCCCAGTTGAGCTCGGTCGAGTACCTCGTGCTCGACGAGGTCGATCAGATGCTCGACCTCGGCTTCATCAAGCCGATCCGCCGGATCGTGCGCGAACTGCCGAAGAAGCGCCAGAACCTGTTCTTCTCGGCCACCATGCCTTCCGACATCCGGGCGCTCGCCGGAGAGCTGCTCAGGGATCCTGTCGAGGTCGCCGTGACGCCCGCCGCCAAGACCGCCGACCGCGTCGAGCAGAGCGTCGTGTTCGTCGAGGCGGCGAAGAAGCGCGACCTTCTGGTCGAGCTTTTCGGCGACAAGGAGATGTCGCGGGTGCTGGTGTTCACCCGCACCAAGCGCGGCGCCGATCGCGTCGCCAAGGCGCTGGACGAAGCCGGCGTCGACGCGACCGCCATTCACGGCAACAAGAGCCAAGGCCAGCGCGAGCGGGCGCTCGGCGCCTTCCGCGCCGGAACCACCCGGGCGCTGGTCGCGACCGACATCGCGGCGCGCGGCATCGACATCGACAGCGTGACCCATGTGGTGAATTTCGAGCTGCCCGAGGTCGCCGAGGCCTATGTCCACCGCATCGGCCGCACCGCGCGGGCCGGCAACGCCGGGCGGGCGATCTCGCTCTGCGACCATGAAGAGCGCGAGCTTTTGCGGGCGATCGAGCGCCTGACGCGGATCAGTCTGACGAAGAGCGACCGTCGCGGCGCGGCCGGTCCGAAACCGGCGCCCGTCGTGCGCAAGGCGGCCGCGGCGGCGGCGCCTGCGCCCGCCTCGCGGAAACCGGCGCACGCGCCGAAGCCCGAGCGCCCGCATCACGCGCCGCAACGGGACGCGCGAAACCCGGGTCAGGAGCCGGTCCGGGTCATGCGCAACGGCGCGGCAGCGCCGGAACGTCCGCATCACGCGCCGCACCGCGACGCGCGAAGCGCCGGCCTCCCGGCCTCGATTACGAGGCCCAGCCGTCGCGCCGGTCAGGCCCGTTCGGAGCGGCGCATCGAGCGCTGAGCGGCGGCGGGCGGGCAGGAGGGGGCGGCCTTTCGGCGCGCGACCCTGGGGGGAGCCCCGCGCCCCTCCGCGCCTCATATGCTGATTTAGCGCCAGTTTAGGGGCGGGCCCCAGTCTTTTCAGGGGCTTGCGACCCGGTTTAGGGTCGGCCCGGTTATCCGACCTTATCCCGACCCATAATTTACTTTTCCATTTTGTATCTTTAGCCCAGCCGGGCAGTGCAAAAATCAGTCACACTTCTCGCCACGCTGGTTTCGAGGGGTCGCTCAGCGTGAAATTGACCGGGCCGATGCCGCAGATCGCGATGACCACGGGTTCATTGTGGCTGCGGATCACGCCATCGTAATGGGGCGTTCCCGCGACGCGGCGAACGAAGCTGCCGGCGGGGACCGGCACGCACGAGGCGGGGTCGAAATCGGCGCCGCTGTTGACCCACCAGGTCCCCGAGACAACGACGCAGAACCGATCGGTCGAATAGTGGTGCGGCGCGCTCATATAGCCCGGATGCCAGCGCACGAGCGTGAAGTAGAGGCCCGGCGCGGTGGTTTCCCCGGTCAGAGGGCACGTGTCGACGCTGCCCTGAGGAAACGGGGGCAGCGTCTTCCATTGCAAGGCGTCCGGCAGCTTGATGATGGTCTGCGACGGATTGAGCGGACTGGCAGCCGCATCCGACACACCGAGCGGAAACGCCGCCAAGAGCGATGTCAGCAACAGATCGCGCCGGCTCGCGTGATGATGATCCATGATGTGACCTCCCTATTCCGCCTTTCAGCATTCTGGCCCAGACTACCATCGCCTGCGCACTTTACGATGCGCCCGGCGCGCGAAGATCGAATGGCAGGATGCGGTCGCGGTAAAGATGCTCGACCGCGTCCCACCATTCCTTGGAGATTCGCGGCCTTGCGCACGGCGCCCTCCCGCGCGGCCTTGGCGATTCCGTCGCTGACCTCGGCCGCTGTTACAACCGAGAGATAGAGGCGGCTCGAAGAGAGGTCGAGCCATTCGACGAGAGCGGCCGGACGGTCCTTCCTCGTCGGAGCGACTGCGGAAATGACGCTCGTATCGAGAAGGTAGTTCACAAATCGGCGTCGCGGCTCGGAGTTCGAATCTCGACCGGGAATATCGCCCTCCTCGATCGGCGCGGAGGCGAGCAAACGCCCAAAACTGGGAACCTTCGAGAGACGCTCCCACGCCGCCCAGGAAATGACGACAGCCTCCTTGCGCCCATGCCGGGTAATGGCGAATTCCTCGCCTCGCAGCGCGCCATCGACCAGACGCGACAGCGACGCTTTGGCGTCCTTGAGCTGAATGTCCCGCACGGTCGTTTTCGCCTTCCATATGACTACTATAGTCAAATGACGATGTATGGCTGCGGAGTCCAGTGGGACCGGCGGCGCACCCGAGAGACTTTGCCGCTCGAGGTAGTCGCGCCGTCGCCGCGATCCAAAACCTGAGTTCAGCCGCCTGCGATCAGCGGGTTCGTCCATCGGAGCATTGAAAAACGGGAGAAGTCGCGGTCCGTCGTACACAGCATGGCGCCGTGTTCGAGGGCGATCGCGGCAAGAGCTGCATCCGTGACAAGCGGGCCGGCAATCTGTCCCTCGCGCACGAGGCTTCGCAGGATGTCCCAGTGCCGCTCTCCCGGCTCGAGAATGCCGGCTGTTGGCTCAGCGAGCCAGGAGGAGATCGCCGCCTCGGCCTCCGCAGCGGAAAGCGGACGCTCGAAGACGCGCGGGTTGGTGGAGATCCTAAGGAAGGCCCACAGCGTCAGCCACGCGAAGCGAACAAGCTCCGGCCCGGAGAGCGACTCTTCGAGCCAGGCTCGACTCCTCTCATGCTGCTCCGCTCTCGGATGATAAGCGTAGATGAGCAGGTTCGCATCGACGAGCCGTGATGCGCGGCGATGGAGGGATCGGTCGGAACGCTGCGCCATCCGCGGAGCCGCGATAGCGTGCGATCTTCGTCGGCGCGCGCAAGCCGCCTGTAGCTGTCGACATCGGCGGCGAGGATCGCGGCGAGGCGGCGGCTCACGGTCATTGTTCGGGCACTCCGGCCTTGCGCAGGCCTTCGAAAATGCGCTCGAGCCCGGCCAGATACGTCGGGTCGTCGCTCATCGCCGTCCAGGCGGCGCGGGCGCGGGAGATGGTGAAGGTCGGGTTAAGCGCGAGACCGGCCTTGACGGCGGAACGCGCCTCGTCAAGTCGACCAAGCTGCGCGAGGGCGGCGGCCAACCAAAAATATGCTTGCGGAAAATTTCGATTGGCCTCGATCGCCCGTCGAAACCACGCGACCGCTTGCTCCCAACTGCCGAGGTGGATCTTCGCGAAGCCCGCGATAGTCATCCAGGTGTAAGCCATCGTATCGTGCGGACTGAGGCGCAGGGCCTCGGCAACGTGAGCCTCTGTTTCTTCGGCGCGACCGATGAAAATCTTACCAACTCCGATAAAGGAATGGGCGTTGGCGAGATTTCGATCCAGCGCCAACGCATGTTCGCATTCGGCGATGCCCTGCGCGGCGCGCTTGGTGAATATGTCGACAAATCCCAAGTACATATGGCCGCGCGCATGGTCCGGGACCGACGACAAGGCTTTGGTCAACTTCGCTTCGGCCGCCGCGAAGGCCGCCATGGGATCGGTCACAAACAGAATTTGCGCCCGCGACCACGTCCGCGCGCGCCGATCCAATGAGCGCGTCGACATTGCCGGGGTCGGCGGTGAGCGCGCGATCGAAAAAGCTGCGCGCTTGCGCAACATTGTCAGGGGTCATGACCCTTATTGAGCCAAGCCAAACCTTGAAAATAGAGGTCCATCGAGTTGGGGTTCGGGGCCTGTTCCGCGCGTCGCGCCTCGGCGGCGACGAGTTGGGTGTTCAGCGCGCCTGCCAGGCGCGCGACGATTTCGTCCTGCATGTCGAAGAGATCGGCGAGCGGCTTGTCGAACCGCTCGGCCCAGAGATGATTGCCCGTTTCGGCGTCGATGAGCTGCACGTTGACGCGCATGCGGTTTCCGCCGCGCTGAACGCTGCCCTCGAGGACATAGCGGACGTTCAACTCGCGCCCGATCGTCTTCACGTCGAGCGGCTTGCCTTTGTAGGTGAACGCCGTGTTGCGGGCGATCACGACGGCGCCTCGTATCCGCGAGAGGTCGGTCGTCAGGCTCTCCGTGACCCCGTCGACGAAATGCTCCTGCTCCGGGTCGCCTCCGATATTGGCGAACGGCAAGACGACCATCGAGAGGCGCGGCGGGGCGGATTTTTCGGGCGCTGGGGCCGGCGCGGGCTTCGCCTGGGCGGGCTCGCCGACTTCAAGCGAATAGACCCGGATCGGCTCGGCGATGTTCTTGAGTTGGGTCGGGCCGAGATCGGTGACCGCGAGATCGAGCCGCCCCTTCACTTGCCGATAGGCGTCCTCGGAGAGGCAGATCGCGCCGGGCTTGGCAGATGCCCTCCAGCCGCGCGGCGATATTGACGCCGTCGCCCATCAGATCGCCGTCGCTCTCCTCGACGACGTCGCCGAGATGAATGCCGACGCGGAACTCGATGCGGCGCTCGGGCGGCACGCCGGCGTTGCGCTCGACCAGGCCGTTCTGCACTTCGATCGCGCAGCGCACCGCGTCGACCACGCTGCGGAACTCGATGAGGCTGCCGTCGCCGGTGCGCTTGACGATGCGCCCGTGATGCGCGGCGATGGCGGGATCGATCAGATCGCTGCGCAGCCCCCGCAGGCGCGACAAGGTGCGATCCTCGTCCGCGCCGGCGAGCCGGCTGTAGCCGACCACGTCGGCGACCAGGATCGCCGCGATCTTCCGGGTCTCGCTCACCCCTCCGGCACTCCTGCCTTGCGCATGTCCTCGATGATCCGCTCGCGTCGCTTCAAGAAAGCCGGATTGTCGCTTTGCGCGCCGGCGCGGTAGCGGCGGATGGTGAATCCGGATTGAGGGCAAGCCCGGCTTGGACTTCGGCTCGCGCTTCATCGAGTCGCCCCAACTCCGCCAGAGCAGCAGCCATATCGAAACGTCCGGTGGCGATAGTTTGGGTTCAGCTCGTTCGACCGGCGATACAAGCCGAGCGCCTCCTCGTAGGCGCCAAGATGCAGCTTGGCGAGGGCGATATAGGCTACCCAGAAACCGGCTTCCGTATCGTGAGGACTGACGCGCAACGCCTCGAGTTCATGGCTCTCAGTTTCCTCGGGATGACCGTCGAATACTTTCGCGAGACCAATCTGCGCATGCGCGGCGGCCAAGTTCGGATTCAACGCCAGCGCCCGCTCACATTCGGCAATGCCTTGGGCCGCGCGATTGGACTGGACTTGCGACCCTGCACATCAAATAGTGCGCCCGCGCGTTGTTTGGCGCCTGTGACAGCACCTCGATTCACGTTCGCCTCGATGTCGGCGAGGCGTTCGGCCGGTTGTCTGTCCACGAATAGCCTACGGCCGCCTGACATCAGCAGCCGCTGTGCCGAGCAACGCGTCGAGATTGCCGGGATCGAGCGCCAGGGCGCGTTCGAAGAAACCGCGCGCTTGCCGGCATGTATTCGACATTCCGGCCCTTGTTGAACCACGCCATTCCCTGAAAATAGAGATCCATCGAGTCGGGATTGGGCGTCCGTTCCGCGCGTCGCGCCTCTTGGTGATCAACTCGGCCCCCAATTGGCTGGCCAGGCTGGCGACGATCTCGTCCTGCAAGCTGAAGAGATCGGCACAGGGGTTTGTCGAAGCGCTCGGCCCACAGATGCCCGCCGGTCTCGGCGTCGATGAGCTGCGCGTTAGGGGGACGCGCACGTGGTTCTGGTCGCGCTGCACCGAGCCTTCGAGCACATAGCGAACGCCGAGTTCCTTGCCGATCTCCTTGGCGTCGACGTTCTTGCCCTTGAAGGTGAAGGCGGTGTTGCGCGCGATGACGAAACTGTTGCGGATGCGAGACAGGTCGGTGGTCAGATTCTCGGTGATGCCGTCGGCGAAATAATCCTGGGCGGGATCGCCGGAGAGATTCGCGAATGGCAGCACCACGATGGAGAGATGCGCGGGCGCGACGGTGGCGGGCGCGTTGGTCGCGACGGTCGCGGGCCGGTTCTCGACGAGGAAATACCAGGCGCTGGCCGCGAGCAAGATGAGAGCGCGGCGATTCCGAGGGCGAGCGGCGTCAAGGAAGAACGCTTTTTCGGTTCGGCTGGACTTCGCAGCGGCCAGGCTCGCCGACTTGAAGCGAATAGACCCGGATCGGCTCGGCGATGTTCTTGAGCTCCATCGGGCCGAGATCGTGGACTGCGAGATCGAGCCGCCCCTTCACTTGGCGGTAGGCGTCCTCGGAAAGGCAGATCGCGCCGGGCTTGGCGATGCCCTCAAGGCGCGCCGCGATATTGACGCCGTCGCCCATCAGATCGCCGTCGGCCTCCTCGACCACGTCGCCGAGATGGATGCCGACGCGGAAGTCGATGCGCCGCTCGGGCGGCAGGCCGGCGTTGCGCTCGACCATGCCGTTCTGCACTTCGATAGCGCAGCGCACCGCGTCGACAACGCTGCGAAACTCGATGAGGCTGCCGTCGCCGGTGCGCTTCACTACGCGGCCATGATGCACGGCGATGGTCGGATCGATCAGGTCGCTGCGAAGCGACCGCAATCGCGCCAGCGTCCGCTCTTCATCCGCGCCGGCGAGCCGGCTGTAGCCGACCACGTCCGCGACCAGGATCGCCGCAATCTTCCGGATCTCGCTCATGGAGCGCCCTTTGTGGCCGCTCAGCTTAGCACGAAAACTCCTCCTGGCGCATGTATCAGGCGTTGCTTCGGCGTCGCCATGCGGGCATCCTGCATTCGCAGACACCGTCAAGGAAACGCGCCTTCCGCACATGATCGGGAACTGGAATATCGGGGCGCAGCTGTCGACCTCCCATTCGTCGCTTGCCGCGCTCGAACCGGCCCGAATGCTGGAAACCGTCCGGCGGGTGCGCGAGGCGATCGACCTCGATCTCCTCGTCGTCGGCTTCCGCGAATCGCCGGAAGTTTTTGGCGAATTCTGTGGCGCGGGCAGGCCGGCGACCGACGTCTTTCTTTGGTATAGCGCCCTCTCCGACATCGAAGGGATGGAGGAATCCGATCTCGTCGTGAACTGGAAGGGCGAGCGCAGTCGCGGCTGGGGAGGGTGGACCGAGAAGGGCGCCGAAGTTCAGGAGACCTTCCGCTTCGCGTGCCCGAACAACCCTGCGGCGCGCGAGAAGACGAGTCGGCGCCTTCGCGAACTCATGGGGCGATACGCCTTCTCGGGCGTCTTTCTCGACAAGATCCGGTTCCCCTCGCCGGCCAACGGGATCGACGAAGCGCTGTCCTGTTTTTGCGATCACTGCCGCCGGCAGGCCGGCGTTGCAGGCGTGGACCTCGACGCCGTCGCCGGGATCGTTGCGCAACGCGCAATCGAGCTGCCGACATTCGACGCAGGAAGCCGTGTCGAGGCTCATCGCTGGCTGGAGACGATCGTCTCCGCCAATCCGCTTCTCTCGCGCTTCCTGAAGTTCCGCGCCGACAGCATCGACAAGCTGGTCGCAGAGCTTGCCGAAGAAACGAGGAGCATTGGCCGGAAGGTCTCGCTGGACCTGTTCTCGCCCTGCCTCGCTCCGCTCGTCGGGCAGGACTATCGAAGCTTGTCCCGGCATTGCTCATGGGCGAAGGCGATGACCTATCGGATCGCGCAGGGCCCGGCCGGCTTGCGCCTGGAAATTCCGGCGCTGATCGACGGCGTCGCGCGACTGTTCAATCTCGGCGAGCGGCGGTTGCTGGACTGGTGCGCCCGCCATTTTCAGGCCTTTGAGCCGGACTTTCTCGCACGCACGCGGGACGAGGCCGTGCCGCTGCCCTTCATCCAGGCGGAGATCGAGGCGGCCGTGCTCGCGATGCGTCCCGTTCCGGTCTGGTTCGGACTGGAGCTGGTGAGCCAGCCCGGGGTTATCGACGTCACGCCGGCGGACGTCCGCGCCATGGTCGGCGCCGGCCGCGCGGCGAACGCGGCCGGGCTGGTCATTTCGTGGGATCTGATGCATGCGCCGATGGACGGGGTCGAGGCGCTCGCCGAAGCGATAGGGTCGGAACAGAAATTCATGGTTTAGCGGACGGACGCAATATGCGTGGCTCCGATAGCAATCAGAGTAACCGGGGCAATTACCTCCGCAACCGGTTGAGCGTTACGCCCGCGAAGCGAGCGAGAAATTTGCACGGCTACCCAGCCAGACCGGCCAAGCCTTATGAGGTCTTTTACTTAGGGCGCCCCACTCGCGATTGTCGGCGGCGGGCGTCGAGCTGCACACCAGATCGCGCATCGCCTCATGCCGCTCGTCCGGTTTCCAGACAGCGGTCAGCGCCAGCCCGCAGCAAACGCGCGAACCGTGGCCCTCCGCGTGGTCGTGAGGAATGATCGCGAGGTGTGATCGGCGTCACAGTCCAAGCCTCCAAATTGTGAAACCAAACAGAAGATGGCGCGGCCAGGTCTGCGAGCATCTGGTTTGATTTTCCGCTTTTTTCATGTGAGGGGTTTACTATGGCTGATCTCAACAATCTTCCTCAGCCCGGCGCACCGTGCCTGCCTGCGTCAACTACAGACCCTCAAGGCAAGGAAGCGTTCATTCTTCGATTCGGAACCGGCACAAAGGAAGCGGTGCCGACGGGAACGCCGGCGCATCCAACCAGTACGGATCTCACGAATTTTCCCGATGGTCTCGGTACGTACAGCAAGGCGCTAAGACAGTCACCCATGCCGGGGATCGTCGATCCCTCGACGTTCGACCATTTCTTGAAGGCCTGCGGCGTCAAGCCCAGCGCCAATCAGCTTGGGAAGTTCGGCGAGGCCGGCATCCTGGTCGGAGGCCAGGCGCGATTAAACGGACCTCGCGGTGCCTTTGCCCTGCAGCTCGTCGGCAAGGATTCCGCGGGCTACGCAGTTCCGGCGCCCCCGGCGCTCGAACTTGGTGGCCTATGCGATCGAGCTGGTCGAACTCTACTGGGCGTCCCTGCTGCGGGACGTCCCATTTTCCGAGTATTCCAGCAACGCGACGGCGCAGGCGGCCGCGAACGAGCTCACCGCGCTTGCGACGGCTCATCCCGGCCAATATGCCGGTCCACTCGACGCGGGTGGCAACGTGACGCCGGACCTGTTGTTCCGCGGCGGCCAGACCGCCAATCCCACATGGTTCGAAGGTGTGACGGTGGGTCCCTATCTGTCCCAATTCTGCCTGACGCCGACTTCCATGGGTCGAATTCCGGTCGACCAAAAGATCAGAACCCTGATGCCCGGCGAAGATTTCATGACCGACCTCGCGACCTGGTACGATATTCAGAACGGCACCCAACCGACGGCGACCGTCAATTACGACCCGCTCCACCGCTACATGCGCACCGGCAGGGACACGGCCGCCTACACTCAGGTTGACGAATTGTATCAGGCCTATTTCATCGCCTATCTCGTCGCGGTCACATTCGGCGTTCCCGCGAACCCGGGAAATCCATACCTCCATCCAAAGTACAAGCATCATGAAAAGGCGTTCGGGACCTTCGGCGGTCCGGACATCGCCGCGACGCTCGCCGCCGTCGCAAAAGCCGCGCTAAACGCCGTCTGGTACCAGAAATGGAGGGTCCACCTCCGGCATCGCCCCGAATCAGGCGGGGCCATCGTCGAACTTCTCGAGACGAACAAGCTCAATCCAGCCGACGCCGGGAACCTCGCCAATTTCGACATCGTCCGCAACTCGGGTGCGCTCAACCTCAGTCGTTTGCGCAACGGCAGCAATCTGCTGTCTCAGACATTCCCCGAGGGCGCGCCGACGCATCCTGCCTATCCAACCGGACATGGGACGGTGGCGGGCGCCTGCATCACAGTGCTGAAGTTCTTCTTCGATGGCGAGTGGACGTTCCAGCACCCGGTCGTCCCGTCAACGGACGGGCTGACGCTCGACGCCTATCCAGGGGCCTCGTCCCTGAGCGTCAACGGAGAGTTGCACAAGCTGGCTATAACGTATCATTCGGCCATGGCATCCACGCCGGGATTCACTGGCGGAGCGACACCGACTCGTCGATCCTGCTCGGAGAAGCTTTTGCTATCGACTACCTCGAAGACCAGATTTACTCTTATCAGGAAGACTTCGACGTCAAGATAACGAAGATCGACGGAAGCACGCATCACTTCAAGAACCACTAGAGCCGTCGCGCCGCGCATTCCTTTTGCTCGGCGCGACGGAGCGCGCCCCTCCCGTCAAATACGCGAGCCAGGACGTTCATGTTTTTGATCGTTGGGTCGGAAGCTCCAACACGGGTAGGTCTTCCGGAGGAACGAGGACCTCGATGCTGCGCGGCATGCCGGGCTGGCGTCGAATGAGACCTGTGCGTTCGAGGGTGAGAATCATCTGGTGCACCGAAGGCGGGGTGACGCCGAAGCGGCGTTGCATATCGGCTTCGGACGGAGGCCGCAGATGCACCCGTGTATAGCCGTCGATGAAGGCCAGATACTGACCCTGCTTGGGCGTGAAGCCGGGAATGCGTTTGGCAGACATTCGATCGTTCCGTCGATTTAACCAGGCCAACGCGTAGGCCACGAAGAAAGCGCTCTATCTTCGCACACGACCGAGCGCCCATCTGCATGAATCCCCTCATTTTCACAGGCTCGAAAAAGCCTGAGTTTGGGAGTCCTCGCGGTGCCCGGATGGAGAATTGGTGGGCTGGGGGATCGATGCGAGCGCCGAAGGAGCGATTTGATTTCGTTCATCAATTCTTGAAACGAGTGTTCATCGAGGATTTGCACGCCAAGCGCGTGCTGTCTTTGGCCAATGGAACGCTCGGGGTGATGAGCGGGGCGGCGCTCGCGGTTTCGTTGATCGGGCAGGCTCTCGCGCAGGCGCGTGGATTGTTCGCCAAGTCCGCGATCAAACAGGTTGACCGCTTGCTGAGCAACGCGGGCGTGGTCCCCTGGGATTTGTTCGCCTCGTGGGTTCGCGAGGTGGTGGGCGAGCGGCGCGAGATCGTCGTGGCGATGGACTGGACCGACTTCGACGCCGACAATCAGTCCACGCTCGCGCTGCACCTCGTCACCCGCCACGGAAGGGCCACCCCGCTCCTCTGGCTGACCGTCGACAAGGACGAATTGAAAAACCAGCGCAACGACTTCGAGGACCTGTGCCTGTCCCGGCTGAAGGCGCTCCTGCCCGAGGGCGTCGCCGTGACGATCCTCGCCGACCGCGGCTTCGGCGACGTCAAGCTATTCGAGTTCCTGGAAAGCCTGGGCTTTCGATACGTCATCCGCTTTCGCGGCGACATCCATGTCAGCGCCGCCGACGGCGAAACGCGGTTGGCCGCCGACTGGGTCGGCAAAGGCGGACGGGCGCGCATGTTGCGCGACGCCGAAGTCACCGCCGCCCGCCAGAAGGTCGGCGCGGTCATTTGCGTGAAAGCTGTGGGCATGAAGGAGGCTTGGCATCTGGCCGCCAGCGACGCCTCGCTTTCTGCGCCCCAGATCATCAAGCTCTATTCCAAAAGATGGACCATCGAGCCCAGCTTCCGCGACAGCAAGGATCTGCGCTTCGGCATGGGCATGAGTGTGCTGAGGATCGACGATCCGCAACGTCGCGACCGCCTCCTGCTCCTCAACGCCTTCGCCATCCTGCTGCTGACGATTTTGGGCGCCGCCGGCGAGAGCCTCGGCATGGACCGCCAACTGCGGACCAGCACCGCCAAACGCCGCGTCCATTCCCTGTTTCGCCAAGGCTGCCTGCTCTACGACCTCATCCCCACCATGCCAGACCAACGCCTGCGGCCGCTGATCGAACGCTATCAAGAACTCCTACGTCAAAATCGCACACTCTCCGAGGCCTTCGGCATCGCATGAAAATGAGGGGATACATGAGGGCGCCCATCGCCCCAGCGAGAAGAAGCGCCTTGCGCGCTTGCGGAAGAGGCCTCGAACGTCATTGCGAGGAGCGCAGCGACGAAGCAATCCATGTGTCGCTGCGCCGTTGCTGGATCGCTTCGCCTGCGGCTCGCAATGACGAAGGGATGCGAGGCGGAAGTCCCCCAACCGGCGCTTCGCGCCACCCCCCGGTCGAGCCCGAGCGCAGGGTCTTCTCCCGCAAGCGGATAGAAGCGGGAGAAAGGAAGCCTCAGCAGCCCCAGGCCGCCGGCGTCTTCTCCGCGTTCTCCTTGGTCACCAGCGGCAACGGCAGGTAATAGGGCTTCGGGATGTCGGCGTCCTTGCCGTTGAAGTGCAGCCACGCCATACGCATGGCGTTATAGGCCTGCGGATAGGGGTCCTGGTCGACGGTGCCGAAGATCTTGCCGTCGTAGATCAGCTGGCGCACGTCCTCCGGATAGTCGCCGACGATGAACTTGATCTCGTCGCGGCCGCTGCGCTGAGCGAAATCGACGGCGGCGCTGGCCTCAGGCCCCTGCAGGATGATGGCGTCGAGCTGTCCCTTCGGGAAGCGGCTGAGAAGATCCTGCACGACCGCCAGCGCCTTCGCCGCGTCGAAATCGTCGGTCACCCGCGCCACTTCCTGGTATTGCGGGTTCTTGGCGCGGAACTCGTCCCAACCCTTGGCGCGCAGGATCTGCGGCGAGGTGCCGGCGAAGCCCATGACATAGGCGACCTTGGCCTTCTTGCCGCCGAAGGCCTGGTCGAGAAGCTTGCCCTGCAGCCGGCCGAATTCGACGTCGTCCGCCCCGACGTAGGTCAGCACGTCCACTCCGCTCTGCCCGTAGCCCGCCCGGTTGTTGACCTCGATCAGCGGGATCTTGGCGTCGTCGACCTGTTTGATGCCGGGGATGATCCCCTGGCCCGATGGCGTCAGAAGGATCAGGTCCTTCTTGTCGGCGATGAAATTTTGCAGGTTCGCGAGCTCGGTCGCGACGTCGCCGCTGTTGCCGTCACGAAGGTCGTAGGTGAAGCCGAACTGCTTGGCGCCGTCCTCGAGACCGGTCTTGAAGTTGGCGTAGAACGGCACCTTGAGGTAGGCCACGCTGACGCCGAGTTTCTTGTTGGCCGGCGGCGTGTCGGCCGTCTCCTTCAGGTGCTGCATCGGGGCGCAGGCGAGCTTGTCGGCGAGCGCGGCGGGCGCCAATGCTGGAAGGATGGCGGAGGAGATGAGGCCCAGAATCATCGTCCTCCTCAATTCGGAACGCGGGCGCCGTGGTTGCGCGTCCAAATCCATAAGCTTGCTATCAGCCATTGCCGCTTCCTCCCGGATCGTTTTCCTCTTGGCCGCCGCCCGGCGGGAACGCCCGCCTCTTCTCGCCGTAGCTCATGCGTGGCGGCTGCCGCAAAATGATTCTAGCGCATCTCCGCCGTGCGCAAAACGGCGCTGAGCATCAGCGCTAAAGATCCGAACGGCATTGCGCGAAGAGCAGTCATCGGGAAAGCGTTCACGCTAACCCAAGATGCGTCCTGCCTTGCGTTTCGCTATTCCGCGGCACCCTTTGCTCGCTTTACGCGACTGCCCCACTCTGGCGCGAACAGCGACGCCCGGCCAAACCTAGCCCAGCGAATCCGAGCAACATGAGGACCCACGTAGAGGGTTCGGGAATAGTCGGGGGCGGGGCCCCTGCGCCGACGAAACTGATGTCATCGATGACGAAGTCGTTCCACTGCTCGGCGCTATAGATGTCTACGAGCGCCAATTTCGCCGACGTGGCGGAGCCTGAATTCCAAGTGCCGCCTGCCATCACCCATTCCCCGCCCAAGCCGATACCCGGCAGAATCAGCGTGAACCCAAGAGACACGCCGTTGACATCCTCTTGAATCTGGGCCGGGGCCGGTGAGTCGTTGCTTAGAGTCGCAGCCCAGAAAGAAAACGTGTAGGTGCTGTCGGGGCGACTGCGACGGTCTGAGACCAAATGTCTAAAGGTTGATATTGAGCCGAGGCAGGGCCGTTGGCGATGAGCATGAGGCCGTGTCCGCTCGTGTGATCACCGAAACTCATCCAATCACCCCACGCTCCCGGTGCGGCAGCGGGGCTGGAGCCTATGGTATAACTTCCATATGTTCCGCCAAGGTGAACGTTCCCGTAGGTGTAGTCGCTGGAAAAACCGGTCTGACCAGCTTCAAAATCTCCATTGTAAACGAGGTTTGTAGCTTGCGCCGCAGACACTGATGAGAACGCCATCGCGGCTACAGCGATCGCCGCCGCCGCGGTTGTGAATAGGAAATCACGTTTCATGGGGGCCTCCTCTCTTCCAAAGGGGACGCGCGGCCGGGCGACGCTCCGCCGCCTAATTTTCTTTGCCGATGCTCGCGGGCCACTTCTTCAATCTGTCGCAACATAAGGACAGAATGGACGTCGGCATTGATCGACATCAAAACCGACATTCGTCAGTGCGAGAATAGAGGCGCGGCGAATACGCGCTAAACGGAGGCGAAGCCGCCGCGCTTCGAGTAACCGTCGAAAGCCACCGCGACGATGAGAATGAGGCCGGTGGCGACCGGCTGCCAGAACGGCGACACGCCGAAGAGGTTGAGACCGTTGGCGACCACGCCGAGCAGGAAGACGCCGACGATCGTGCCCCCCATCCGCCCGCGACCGCCGCCGAGCGAGGCGCCGCCGACGATGACCGCGGCGATCGCGGTGAGTTCGTAGCCCAACGCCGCCTGCGGCGTCGCGCTCGCCGTCTGGCCGACGAGGATGACGCCCGACAACGAAGCGCAGGCGGAGACGAGGATATAGACCGCGAAGCGGACCCGCCCGGCGTTGATTCCCATCTCCGCCGACGCGACCGGGTTGCCGCCGACGGCGTAGACGTAGTGGCCGAAGCGGGTGCGATGAAGCACGAAGCCGAGCAGGAGGGCGACGAGGAGAAAGAGGATCGCCGGGTTTGGAACGCCGAGCAGATAGCCCAATCCGACGTTCGTGAAGGAGTAGGGGACGCCGAACCGCGGAGAGGCGTCGGTGGCCACGTAGATGAGCCCTCGCACGACCGTCATCGTGCCGAGCGTCGCGACGAATGGATTGACCCCGAGATAGGCGATCAGCCAGCCGTTCGTCGCGCCGACCAGAAGGCAGGAAACGACGGCGCCGACAATGCCGACGGGGATGCCGAACGTCGCCGAGATCGATCATCAGAGTCGCCCCCACGACGCTGGCGAGAGCGGTCACCGAGCCGACCGAAAGGTCGAAGCCGCCGAGGATGATGGCGAAGGTCATGCCGCAGGCGATGATCCCGATCACCGAGTTCTGCTGCAGGACATTGACGAGGTTCTGATAGGTTCCGAAGGTCGACGTCGAAACGAACATGCCGGCGACAAGCAGAACGAAGACGATGAGGACGCCGTGGCGCCTCGCCAGGTCGACGAACCGCGCCCACCGAGCGGGAGGTCTCCATCATGCGCCGCTCCGCGACGTCGCGGCCCCGGTTATCATGCCGACGATTTCCTCCGGCCGGGTCGTCGCGGTCTGCCGATAGCCGATGACGCCGCCGCGCCGCATGACCCACACGCCGTCGGTGATGCGGAAGATCTGATCCAGGTTGTGGCTGATCACCAGGATGGTGAGTCCCAGCTGCTTCAGCCCGAAAATCACCTCTTCGACCGCCTTGGTCTCGGCGATACCGAGCGCCGCGGTCGGCTCGTCCATCAGGATGAGCTTCGATCCCCAAGCGCCCGCCCGGGCGATCGCGACGACCTGCCGCTGACCGCCGGAGAGGCCTTCGACCAACTCGCCGACCGGCGGCACGTTCCGGATGAAACGTTTGAGCATTTCGGCCGTGTTCGAAAGCATCGCGGATTTGTCGAGGATGTGCAGGGATCTCGGGCCGGCGGTCAGTTCGCGACCGAGATAGACGTTGGCCCACACCGGGAGATTCCCGACAAGCGCGAGATCCTGGTAGACGGTTTCGATGCCCTGCGCCCGGGCGTCGGCGGGCGAAGCGAAGTTCGCCGCTTTTCCTTCGAACTCGATCCTGCCGGAGTCGGGCGTCAGCACTCCGCTGATGATCTTGACGAGCGTGGATTTGCCGGCGCCGTTGTCGCCGACGAGTCCGGTGATTTCGCCTCTGGGGATCTGCAAAGCGACATCTTGCAGCGCCACGACCGCGCCAAAACTCTTGTTGATCGCCTCGGCGCGAAGCAGCGCGTCGGAGGTAGCGGGACCGTCGTTCATGATCGCCAGGCTCTGACCATATCTCTCAAAGCCTCCCCTCTGGGTCCAAACAGCGCCTTGCCCGGAAAGACGATCAGTCCGGCGATGTCCACTCGCCGCGCGATCTCCGACAGCGCGGCGCTCCAGTCGGCGTCCGCCATCGGAGGACCCCAGTCGGCGGCAAGAGCGGGGTCGCGATTGGAGTCGGCCTGAACCACGGGCAGCGCCTTCGGTCCCGCTTTCTCGACCACATCGGCGAGCGCAGCCGCGATCCAGCCCGGCGGTTGCAGCAGGATGTTGTGGTACAGCATCGGGGACACCCAATCGACCAGCGGCGCCAGATCGCCGATGCGTTGGCCGGTCAGCGGCTCCGCGAGGCCGTTCATATCCGGCACGACATAGATGCCGAGTCCCGCCTCGGGCCGGGCTTCCTTGAGCACGCTTCGCGCCTCTCGGACGAAGTCGGTCACCACGCCGCACTTGAAATCGATCCATTGGCGCAATCGGTATCGGCGGATCCACTCGGCCTTGGCCGATGTCGTGTCCAAAATGGCGCGAGGCAGCGGGCCGGTTGCTTGCTCGAACTTCGCCAGCGTCGTCGCGTCGAAGCTCGAGTCCAAGGGGCGCGGCCGATCGGACCGGAGCTCGATCTCCCAATGGAGAGGCCAGCGCACGAAGTCGAGAAACAGTCCGTCGATCGGATACGCGCGCGCGATGGAGCCGATCCGCGCCAGCACGTCTTCCTGATGTCTGCGGTCGGTCGGCGCGACCCCGACGTACCACTCGAGCTGGGGCCGGCGCGAGCCGTCCTCGAGAATCGGCCAGAGCTCGGGGCGCTCGTTCAGCAAGCGGAAATTCGACGCATGGTCGGAGAAACAAGCGACGCCGGCATAGAAGCGCAGCCCGGCTTCGTGCGTTTGGTCGATGGCGGCGGCATCATAATTGTCGCTCTCGGTCATGATTGCGGTCAGTCCGCACTGTCGCAAGGCGGCGAGCGTCTGCTTCGCGCGAGCCGGATCGCTCCAAAAATCCGGGAAGACAAATGCGCCGACAATCCGTTTTGACGCCAAGCAATTCTCTCCCCAATTCCGCACCAGCGCGGCTTCGCGCCACTCTCGGTTTGATCATGGTAGAGCGGGTTGATTTCAAGTCTACTCGCTTCCACCATTTTCGATCGACGCCGGACCGGCAGCGTCGGGCTGGCGCGGCGCCCGACGCGTTCCTTCCGCCGCGTTGCGCTTGCGCGGCGCCAGGGTGTAGCCTCAGGCAAAACGACCTCTTGGAACGCCGCCATGCCATCCGCCGAAGCGCGCCGACCGCCGGCCGGCGTTCCGATTTCGGAAATCGATCCGTTTTCGCAAAAATTCCTCGCCGACCCGCATCCGGGCCACGCGGCTTTGCGCGAGGCCGGGCCGGTCGTCTGGCTCGAGGCTTACGGCGCTTACGCCGCGGCGCGCTATGCGGAAGTGCGCGAAATTCTGGCCGACCCGGCGACCTTCTGCTCGAGCCGGGGGGTGGGCCTCAGCGACTTCGCCCGCGAAAAGCCGTGGCGGCCGCCGAGCCTGGTGCTCGAGCGCGACCCGCCCGAGCACGACCGGGCGCGGGCGGTTTTGAACCGGGCGCTGTCGGCGACAGTGATGCGCGCGCTGAAGGGGCGCTTCGCCGAGGCGGCGGAGAGGCTGGCGGCGGAGCTTGCCCAAAAGGGGCGGTTCGACGCCGTCGCCGATTGTGCCGAAGTCTATCCGATGATGGTCTTGCCCGACGCGGTGGGATTATCGAAACAGGGCCGCGAGCATCTGCTGCCCTATGCGGCGACGGTGTTCAACATGTTCGGCCCCGACAACGAGCTCAGACGGACCGCGGTCGCGCAGATGGCGCCGCATGTCGAGTGGATCTCCGCCCAGTGCAGGCGCGAATCGTTGTCGGACGACGGCATCGGCGCGATGATCCATGAGGCGGCGGATTCGGGCGAGGTCACCCGGCAGGAGGCCGAGCTCCTGGTGCGCTCGCTGCTCAGCGCCGGCTTCGACACGACGGTGCACGGGCTCGGCGCGGCGATGCACGCCCTAGCGGCGAACCCCGACCAGTTCGCCGCCTTGCGCGCCGACCCGGCGAAGGCTCGCGGCGCCTTCGAAGAGGCGGTTCGACTCGAATCGCCGGTGCAGACGTTCTTCCGTACGACGACGCGCGACGTTTCGCTGAGCGGCGTCGCGATCCCGGAAGGCGAGAAGGTGCTGATGCTGCTCGGCGCGGCGAACCGCGATCCACGCAAATGGCCCGACCCCGACCGCTACGACATCGATCGCCCGACGTTTGGCCACGTCGGCTTCGGCGCCGGCGTGCACATGTGCGTCGGGCAATTGCTGGCGCGGCTCGAGGGCGAGGCCTTGCTTGGCGCAATTGCACGCGCTTTCGCCTCGCTCGCGCCGGACGGCGACGCGACGCCGCTTCTCAACAACACTCTGCGCGGCTGGACAAAATTGCCGGTGACGGCGAGGCGGACGTGAGAGGTTCGTGGTGACGCGGCCGCTGGCCGCGTCGGCCGCTACAACCACCACCGCGGCGGTGTAGACGCGGCCGCTGGCCGCGTCGGCCGCGCTCAACGCGCGCGGCCGACTACAATGCGGCCACCGTCGCGTCCCCCGGGCCCGCCTCGACCGTCAGCCGGGAGGCTTCGGCAAGGTGATCCCAGTCCTCATCGCGCGCCAGCAGCACCGGGCATTCGCGGCCGTAAAGCTCGGCTGCGACCATTGCGCCGACGACCACGATCGGGTCGCGCTCGAGGAGCAGGATCGCCGCCGGTCCGACTCCTGCGCGGATGGCCTCGGCCAGCGTCGCGCTGCCCGAGCTCGATCCGCGGCCACCCCGCATCATCAGCACGCGGCCGGCGACGTTCGCGCCACGCTGCGGATGCAAGCGGTCGATGATGCGGCCGGTCGCCGGATGGAGCCCGCCCCAGAAGCTTAAGGGCTCGTCGAGCCGCAACGGCGACCCCGACGCCGAGCCGGGGGCGAGTGCAACGGCGGCGAACACCGTCCCCCTCACAGCCGCATCACCTTTCCGGCGCGCGCCGAGGCGATGCATTCGGCGAGCGAGCCGTAGGCGACGCCGACGCCGAGATTGCCGGGGGCGTAATAGGCGCATTTGCCGGAATTGGTCATCACTGCGCCCTCGCCCGGCCGTACCAGCGTCGTGACATAGACGCAGGTGTCTACGACGAGCGTCACGCCGGCGGCCGCGAGCTCCTCCTCCCATCCGCGGGCGCGAAGGTCTTCGCGGACCGCGCGGCTGGTATTGACCCAGACGCTTACGCGAGGCCTCTCGCCGCTAAGCAGCGGCATCAGCCGGGCGAATTCGGCGAGGGAGAAATGCGGCGTCCCGAGGCTGACCGCGGCCAGCGGCGCGCCGTCCGGAACATTGGACAGCGAACGCGCCGCCTCGATCAGATCGTCGGCGCTCAGGCGCACGACGGCGCGCGGCGCGCGGCCTCCGGTCGCGCTTTCGAGGTCCGGCGCCTCGGGAGTGAGGCCGACGGCGTGAAACAGGGCGACCGCGCCGGACGAGGCCGCGGCGGCGCCGAGCGCCTTCAGATTGTCCTCCTCCGTTCCGGCCGGCAGGCCGAGGATCGCCGGAACGAGCCCGCCGCACCGCCGCCCGACGGCGTGGCCGACCGCCACGCAGACGCGCTCGGCGTCCCAGCTGTCTGGAACGCTCGCAATCTCGACGATCGCCCGGGCAAAGCGGTTTTCGCTCAGGTGCAGTCCGTAGGCCGGCGCGCGGCCGGTCATGGCGCAGCAGAGATCGATGAAGTCGCCGTACCGGTTGGTCCTCGCGCCGATGACCGAATTGGCGAAGACGATCGCGTTCGATTCGCTCCAGGCGATCTGCGCCCCGAAGCGCGGCCGCCAGCCGGTCTGGTAGGGGGCACAGGTGAAGGTCGGCGCGCAGCCGAGCTCGACATGCGCCTGCATGAGCCGTGCGCCATTCCTGCGAACGTCGTCCGGACCCAGGAACAGTTCTGGATGGATCAGGTCGATCGAGCCGACATTGAGGCTGGTCGGCACCCGGACCCTGCCGCCGAGATCGGCCATCCGCTCGACGAAGTCGAGGCTGGCGCGGCCGACATAGAGGCAGCCGTCGACATGCGCCGCCTCGATGTCGAGAAAACGCTCCGCGGCGACCGCTGCGGCGAAGCGGACGAGAAGCCGCATGGCGAAAGCGGCGGCGGCGCCATGCGCGCCAGCCAAAAGCTCGCTGTCGAGATCGGTGAATTCCACGGCCATTCCGGCAGGCTAGCGGCGGTCTGCGGGGCAGGTCAAAGTGTCGCTCTGCGGGACTTGGTCCGCCGGCAAGCGCCGAGCACCCGGTGAGGGATTTGCGCAGGCTCGGCGTCCCACCGGGGGCGTCACGAGGTTAAAGGATCGGCGTGCCGCCGGTGACCGCGTAGCGCGCGCCGGTGATGTAGCTCGCCTCGTCCGAGGCGAGAAAGACGTACACGGGCGCGACTTCCTTCGGCTGTCCGGGGCGCTTCAGCGGGGCGTCCTGGCCGAATTTCTCGACCAGGCCCTATGTTCAAGGCCTTGACGAAAAGCGCCGCTGCACGCGGAACAGCGGAAAAATTCGACGGAACAGCGGATTCGACGAGGGGGAGCAGCGAGGCCTTCCCATGGGGCCTTTTTCTTCCGCTTGCGGCCGTAGGGGGAAGCGCCGGACGAGGGTTCACTTCTCCAGCACGACCTTCCGGCACTCGGGCGGAAGCTGCGCCATCGTGATCGGCGGCTTCGGCTTGCTCGGGCCCGGATGCAGCGCTTCGTCGGTGAACCACCAGGCGAGCGACTTGTCGCAGCCGTCGCCGAGCGGCAGAGGATCCTGCGTCTCGCAGGCCGTCTCGCCCGCCGGGCATTTGATCCGGATATGGAAGTGGTAGTTGTGACCCCAGTAGGCGCGCACCCGGTTCATCCAGGGCTCGCCCTTGTGGGTCTCGCAGAGCGCCTTCTTGATCGCCGCGTTGACGAAGATGCGGTCGACTTCCGGCTCCTCGGCGGCGGCCTTGATGATGCCCGCCTGCGCCTCCGACCAGTGCGCCTTGTCGACCGTGAGCCCGTCGTCGGCCACCATGTTGACCGCCGACATCTCCTCGCGCTCCTCGCGGCTCAACGTATGGTCGGGCATCGGCGTCAGCCAGACGTCGGCGTCGAGGCCGATCTGGTGCGAGGCGTGGCCCGTCAGCATCGGTCCGCCCCGCGGCTGCGAGATGTCGCCGACCAGAATGCCGTTCCAGATTCCTTCCGCCTTCGCCTTGCGGGAGAAGCGCTCGAGGAAGCTGATCATCGCCGGATTGCCCCACATGCGGTTGCGCGACAGCCGCACCACCTGCCAGGACTGGCCGTCGACCGGCAGCGCCTTGGCGCCGGCGAGGCAGCCGCGCCAGTAGTAGCCGATCGACCGGGTCTTGGCCTCGAGGGGCGTCATCGCGCGCCCGAACGCCTGCTTTGCCGGGAGGTTCGGGTCGGCCGGATTGGCGAGCGGGGGAAGGGGCTTCGGATTCAGGGTCCCAATATCCTGCGCCAGCGCGAGCGATCCGCAAAGGGCGGCGAGCGCCAGACCGGACGCCATCGAACGCATGTCGCAAACTCCGCCAGCCTCGCCGCAGTTTCCCCTCTGGGACGTCAACGGCCCGTTAACCCGCGCCCCTTTGCCGCGCGCTCGCGTCGATTTCGTGGCCGTCTTCCGACAGGCTATGGCGCTCGATGAGGGGGGAGGCGGACCTCGGCCGGGTGGCCCTGCCCCTCACCCCGGCCTTCTCCCGGCAAGCGGGGCGAGGGGTCTGAAAAAAGCTCTTTCGGGGCCGCCAAGGGATTGTTATGGAAACAGGCGATGCGGGGTCCATTTCTCTTGCGAACGCCGTCGGCGGCCTTCAGCCTCGGCGCGGCGCTATTTCTGGCGAGTTGCGCGGTTCCCCCGTCCGCACCGCCTCCCGCTGGAGGAAAGCCGCAGAGCGTGACCTCGATCGACGGCGCGAATGTCGCATACGCCGCGTTCCAGCACTCGGCCTTCCCCTACAACGGCCCGATTCCGAACTACCAGGAGACGGGCAAGACGAGGCCCTTCCTCGACGTCGACGACAACGGCCGGCTCGGCCATTCGAGCCCGCGCGGCGGACTCCTGTGGGAAGATCAGACCTACAACGACCGCACCGTTCTGCTCGCGGCGCCGCAGTCCTTCGACCCGGCCCGGCCGGGCGTCATCGTCGTCTTTTTTCACGGCAACAACGCGACCCTCGAGCGCGACGTCGTCGCCCGCCAGCAGATTGTGCGCCAGCTCGCCGATTCCGGTCTTAACGGCGTGCTGATCGCGCCGCAGCTCGCGGTCGACGCGCCCAATTCCAGCGCCGGACGATTCTGGTCGCCGGGCGGCTTCGCCGCCTTTCTCAATGAGGCCGAAAGCAAGCTCGGCGACTTCTATCCCAGCGCGCGCGGCGCTTTCCGGAGCATGCCGGTCGTCATCGTCGCCTACAGCGGCGGCTACCTGCCCGCCGTTTATTCGCTGACTGTCGGCGGCGAAGGGGGAAGGGTGCGCGGCGTGGTCCTGCTGGACGCGCTTTACGGGGAGAGGGACAAGTTCTTGAGCTGGGTCGAAGGCCCCGGCCGCAACGCGTTCTTCGTCAGCGCCTATTCGACCTCGTCGCGCGACGGCAATCTGGCGCTCGCGGCCGAGTTGCAGCAGGCGGGGATCGCCGTGCAGAACAGCCTGCCGGCGATGCTTGCGCCGGGCGAGGTCGCGTTGGTCGACGCCGGCGCTGTCGACCACAACGACTTCGTCACCTCCGCCTGGGGCGGCGCGCCGCTACGCGACATTTTTTCACGCATGCGCTAGGAGCGGACGCGCCAATATCGTTCGTACTCGGCCCCGTGCAAATGAGGCGGGATAAGGGTTTCAAGAAGCAAGCGTCACATTTCGCTTGGCGTCTAGCCCGGTTTTCCTATATGAGGCTCGGGTGGCGCGGCGCCGGGAGGCCCCGCGCCGCGAATTTTTCTAGCCGAACGCCGACGAGGCCGCCGACGCGACGCGATCCGATCGGAACGGAACCGACATCACATGACTAACCCGTTCGAGTTCATCCAGCAGGTGCGCACGGAGGCGCAGAAGGTCATTTGGCCGACGCGACGCGAGACGCTGGTCACCACCGGGCTCGTGCTGCTGCTGGTCGTGTTCACGAGCCTGTTCTTCCTGGTCGTCGACGAGGTGCTGCGCACGGCGGTGGCGCTGGTGCTCGGTTTCGGCAGGGGCGGCTAGCCATGCCTGGAGCCGCGGCCGTCGCGCACGACGAAAGGAAGACGAATGATATGAGCATGCGCTGGTACATCGTCCACGCCTATTCCAACTTCGAGAAGAAAGTCGCCAACTCCATCCGCGAGCAGGCGCATCAGCGCGGGCTGGACGGCAAGTTCGAGGAAATTTTGGTCCCGACCGAGAACGTCGTCGAGGTGCGGCGAGGGCGCAAGATCAATTCCGAGCGCAAGTTCTTCCCGGGCTACGTGCTGGTCAAATGCGACCTAACCGACGAGGTCTACCACCTCATCAAGAATACGCCGAAGGTCACCGGCTTTCTCGGCGCCGACAAGAAGCCGATGCCGATCCCGGACCACGAGGCCTTGCGCATCAAGGGACAGGTGGCCGAGGGCGTCGAGCGGCCAAAGGCTTCCATTCGGTTCGAGATCGGAGAGAACGTTCGAGTCGCCGACGGCCCCTTCGCCTCGTTCAACGGCGTGGTCGAGGAAGTCGACGAGTCCCGCTCGCGGGTCAAGGTCGCGGTGTCGATTTTCGGCCGCGCGACGCCGGTCGACCTCGAATTCGGCCAAGTCGAGAAGGTCTGATCCGCGCTCCCGGGCCGAGCGCGTAACAATCGCCATCCTCGCGCCGAAAAGAGGGCGTTGACGGAGATCGGCTCCGCCGCCGCCGCATCGAGTCGCGAGGAGACGGGCCCATGCATGTCATTCCGCGAAAGGGGTGGAAAATTCGGGCGAGCCTTACGTCGCCGGAAGCGCTTTTCCTCGACCGGCGTTCGTTTCTGGCGGGCTTGGGCGCCGCGGGCGTCCTTGCGGCGTCGCCGGCGTGGGCCGACGAGCCCGACCCTTCCGCTGCGCTCTATCCGGCGAAGCGCAATCCGGCCTACACGCTCGACCGCGACGTCACCCCGGAGAAGTCCAACCTCAACTACAACAATTTCTACGAGTTCAGCACCAGCAAGCATATCGACGCGAGCACGCTGAAGACCCGCCCATGGACGGTCAAGCTCGACGGGCTGGTCGAGAAGGAGCAGACGGTCGACATCGACGCGCTGGTCAAGGGGATGGGGCTTGAGGAGCGCCTCTATCGCCACCGCTGCGTCGAGGCTTGGTCGATGGCGATCCCCTGGACGGGCTTCCCGCTCAAGAAGCTGGTCGCCTTCGCCAGGCCGCTCTCCTCGGCGGCCTATGTCCGCTTCGAGACCTTCCTCGACAAGAAGATGGCGCCGGGCCAGCGGTCGTTCATGCCGTGGCCCTATGTCGAGGGCCTGACCATGGGCGAGGCGACGAACGACCTCGCCTTCGTCGTCACCGGCGCCTATGGCAAGCCGCTCGCCAAGGTCCAGGGCGCGCCGATCCGGCTCGCGACGCCGTGGAAATACGGCTTCAAGTCGATCAAGTCGATCGTCAAGATTTCGTTCGTCGACAAGCGGCCGGCGACGTTTTGGGAGACGCTCGGCCCGGGCGAATACGGGTTCTGGGCCAACGTCAACCCTGACGTTCCGCATCCCCGCTGGAGCCAGGCGAAGGAGACGTTCCTCAACGACGGACAGCTGCGTCCGACGCTGATCTACAACGGCTACGGCGACCAGGTCGCTTCGCTCTACAAGGGGCTGGAGAAAGAGCCGCTGTTTATGTGAGGCGCGGGTTGCGAAATGGCGTGTTCCGGGATCAACTGGTGCGGCGCGCCAGCCCCGGCCCGCAAGGGGCGGCTTGGGGCGTCGGCGCGGGGAGGACGCTCATGGCCGCAATCGTCGCCGTCTACAAGACCCCGAAAAACGTCGCCGCGTTCAACGATTACTATTTCGCCAAGCATGTGCCGATCGCCAAGAAGCTTCCCGGCTTACGCCGCTATCGGGTGAGCGACGGCCCAGTCGGACTGCCAGCCGAACCGGGCGCCGCCCACCTGGTCGCGATCCTCGAGTTCGACAGCGTCGAGGCGATCCACCAAGCGCTCGGCACTCCCGAAGGACAGGCGACGACGTCCGATCTCGCCAACTTTGCCGACGGCGGCGTCGATCTGATGATATTCAACACCAAAGAGGTCTGACAATCCCTCAGGTCGGTTGCGGCGCGGGCTCGAGGCCCGCGTCGTGCTCGAAACCGTAGACCTCCGGCAGGATGAAGATCGCCGCGAGGAGGCCGATCAGCGGAAAGATCGCGACCAGCAGGGTGGCGTTCGCCTGGCCGACCGCGGCGAACACCGACGGAAACAGAAAGATCGCCAGGAACGACGGCAACTTGACGAACATGTAGGCGAAGCCGCTCGCCGTGCCCCGGTATTCCGGCTTCGCCACCATGGCCGGGATGGTCATGACGTTCGAAGCGTCCCAATAATGGCCCCACAGCATGGCCGCGGCGGCGAAGGGCAACAGGATCGTGTTGTCCGTATAGAGGGCGAAGGCCGCGACCAGCAGGGAGACGAACACGATGCCGAAGCCGGCGATGCTGATTCCCCTTTGTCCGATCCTCGGGATCAGCAGCGGTCCGACCCAGCCCGAGATCGCGGCAATCACGTAGAGCGCCATGGTCACGAGATCGGTGCCGAGAATCGACGAGACGCCGACCATCACGAACAGCACCGGCAGATAGAAGGCGAAGGTCGAGAATTCGGTCCCTTGCGCGAAGCAGGCGATCCAGCCGTAGAGCGTGGCGCGCCAGCGGATCGGGTCCCGCCTCACGTCGGCGAGGAAGGCGGCCGGATGGGGCTTCGCAACCTCAACGTCCTGATCGGGCAGCATGTCGAGCGAGTCGCCGTACATTTGCATCGCGACTTCCTTGGCCTCACGGAAGCGGCCCTGGCGGACGAGCCACACGGCGGTCTCGGGCAGGTCGTGTCGCATGATGAGGATCACCAGCGCCGGCAAGGCGCCGAGCCCGAGCGTGACCCGCCAGACCAGCTCGTGGTTCATGTTGGCGACGAGGAAGACGGCGATGACCGCGAGCGTCAAAACCTCGCCCACCGCGAACATAAACTGCCAGCGGTTGCCCATCACCTCGCGCCGGCCCTTGGCCATCGCGTCCATGATGTAGGTGTATCCGGTCGAGATGTCGCTGCCGAGCGGAATGCCGAGGAAGAAGCGGATGGCGGCGAGCGCCGCGACGCTGGTGACGAACGCCTGACCCAGCGCCAGCACGATGAACATCACCATGGTGGCGAGGAACATGAAGCGCCGGCCGATCCTGTCGGTCAGCCAGCCGCCGATGAGGGCGCCGACCACCGCCCCGCCCTGGGTGCCGGCGCCGGCGAGGCCTAGCAGCAGCGGGTCCGGATGATACTGATCCTTGATGAAGATGAGGACGAAGGCGATGCCGTAGAGGTCCCATGCCTCGACCAGGATCGAGGCCATCATCAGCCAGCCAACACGATTGCTGTGCGGGGAGTAGCTGTCGACCAGGTGACGGACGGCTTCGTCCATGGCCGCCTTGTGCGACGATGGCGTCGTCATTGCCCGCTCCTCCTAATCCCTTGTGTACGCTGTCGCCGACCGCGTCAGCCGCCGGCCGCTCTCTTTAGACGCGGCCGTTGGCCGCGTCCGCCGCGCTCAGCGGGCGGCCACAGGCCCGCCACCTGTAGACGCGGCCGTTGGCCGCGTCCGCCGCGCTCAACGCTCGCGGCTACAGGGCCGCCCTCTGTAGACGCGGCCGTTGGCCGCCTCCGCCGCGCTCAACGCGCGCGGCTACAGGGCCGCCTTCTGTAGACGCGGCCGAAGGCCACGTCCGCCGCGCTCAACGCTCGCGGCGACAATGCTCGGCCGAATCGTTCAATACCTCCAACGCTGTGCGGCGGTGACCAGGAAGTCTCGAAAGGCCTGAACGCGCGCGACGTTCTTCAGTTCCTCGGCATAGACTAGAAAACAGTCCATTTCGGGCATGTCGGTCTGTTGCAGTAAACGCACGAGCCCCGACTCTGGCGGCACGACATAGTCCGGTAGGACGGCGATGCCGACGCCGTGCTCGGCCGCCCGCGCCATGGCGCCGAGATTGTTGACCGAGATTTGCGGCGTGCGGGGATTCTTCGGGTCGCGCCCCACGGTCAGCAGTGAATTGAGGTCGTAGAGAAGGTGGGTCGCGGTCGGCGCACCGAAGGCGATCAGATGATGGCGGTCGAGGTCGTCGACGGTGCGCGGCTGCGGCCGCTTCTTGAGGTAGTCGGCCGAGGCGTAGGCGTGGAAATGCACGGTGAACAGCCTGCGCCGGACAAGGTCGGGCTGCATCGGCTCGCGCAGGCGCAGCGCCAGGTCTGCTTCCCGCATGCCGAGGTCGAGGTCCTCGTCCGACAGGAGCAGCTGCAGCTTTACCTCCGGATAGAGCTCGACGAATTCGCCGAGGCGCGGCGCGAGCCAGTTGGCCCCCAGACCGAGGGTGCTGGTGACCCTCAATTCGCCGGTGGGCTTCTCGCGGCTGTCGATCAGCCGGCTGCGGACGGCGTCCAGCTTGAGGACCACGTCGCGCACCGCATCGAGCAGCATCTCGCCCTGTTCGGTGAGAATGAGGCCGCGCGCGTGCCGATGGAACAGCGGTGCGCCGATATCGGCTTCCAGGGCTCCGACCTGGCGGCTAACCGCGGACTGGCTCAGGCCCAGCGTTTCGCCGGCGTGGGTGAAGGAGCCCGCGTCGGCGGCCGCCTGGAAGATGCGCAGCTTATCCCAGTCCATGAAGTTTCCCCCGGCCCTGTGTAGACGCGGCCCCAGCCGTCGCCAGAGGCGTCGTCACCGGACGCCTTACCGCACCGCGTCAGCTGCGCTCGTTCCTGCGGCTGCAGCCGCGGGTCTCGCTATTCCGCCGCTTTTCGCGTCGGGGCCTGCGCAGCGAGCCATCGCTCCGCCTCGAGCGCGGCCATGCAGCCCAAGCCGGCCGCGGTCACCGCCTGGCGGAACACGTCGTCGGCGACGTCGCCCGCGGCGAAGACGCCTTCGATGCTGGTCGCCGTCGATCCCGGCGCCGTCTGGACGTAACCGTTCGCCTTCAGCATGACGTGCCCGCGCACGAGCTCGGTCGCGGGCGCGTGGCCGATCGCGACGAACAGGCCGTCGGCGGACAAGTCGTCGAGCGCGCCGGTGAGGACGTTGCGGATCCGGACGCCGGTCACGGCGGCGGGCGTCCCGCCGCCGAGAATCTCCTCGACAGCGCTGTCCCAGCGAATTCTGACGTTGTGCCGCGCGGCGAGCCGCTCACGCAAAATCTTTTCCGCCCGGAACGCGTCGCGCCGGTGCACCACCGTCACCTCGCGGGCGATGTTGGACAGGTAGAGCGCCTCCTCGACCGCGGAATTGCCGCCGCCGACGACCACCACCGACTTACCGCGAAAGAAGAACCCGTCGCAGGTCGCGCAGGCGGATACGCCGAAACCCTTGAATTTGTCCTCGCTCGGCAAGCCGAGCCATTTCGCCTTGGCGCCTGTGGCGAGGACGATCGCGTCGGCGAAAACCGTGCGGCCGCTGTCGCAGCGCACGACGAACGGACGGTTCTCGAGTTCGAGCGCGACAACGTATTCGTTCTCGATCCGCGCGCCGACGTTTTCGGCCTGAGCGCGCAGCTGCTCCATGAGCCACGGCCCCTGAATCGGCTCGGCGAAGCCGGGATAGTTTTCCACGTCGGTGGTGATCATCAACTGGCCGCCCGGCTCGTAGCCCGAAAGCATGAGGGGCTTCAGCAGGGCGCGCGCTGCATAGATCGCGGCCGTATAGCCCGCCGGCCCGGAACCGATGATGACGAGGCGTTCATGCGCCGCATGGGACGAAGTCAAAAGGCGACCCCTTTTCTAATGTGTAACGGCCGGCGCTCTCCTTCCCAGCTCCTGCTGGGGAAGGTAGCGCGGAGCGCAGGATTGGGTGTGGCCAGCTGCTTCGACCAAGTCCGATGGCACGACCGTCATCTCGAAACGACGCAGTAGCAGACCTGCTTTTCGCACCCCATCCAACCCTCGGGCCACCTTCCCCTCCCCGGGCTCGACCGGGGAGGGGAAGGGACAACTGTTCCACGCCCTTATATGGGGGCAGCGATTGGGCTACAACGGCGGGCCCGCAACGACGCGGCAAATGGCCGCCGATGGTCGCACATGAGGGAGAGACGTCCATGCTGGTGCTTCGCTCGAGCCCGGGCTCGCCATTCGCCCGGAAGGTCCGGATCGCCGCCGCTGTGCTCGAACTCGAGGACCGGATCGAGATTTCCAACGCCGACACGGGCGACCCCGCGGATTCGCTGAGGAGCCAGAACCCGCTCGGCAAGCTTCCGGCGCTCATCCTCGAGACCGGCGAGACCATCTTCGACAGCGCGGTCATCGTCGAATTTTTGGACTGGATGGCCGGCGGCGGGAAAATCATCCCGGCGGAACCAAAAACCCGCTTCCGCTCGCTGACGCAGCAGGCGCTCGCCGACGGCGTTTCCGACGCCGCCGTGCTGCTCCGCTACGAGATTCTCTGGCGCGAGCCGTCAATGCGGTCAGAGAAGTGGATGGCCCACCAGAGCGACAAAATCGCCCGGGCGCTCAAGGCCTTCGACGCGACGCCGCCGGAAGAGCTCAGCGACGTCGGCACAATCGCCCTCGCCTGCGCGCTGGGCTATCTCGACCTTCGCTTCGACGGCGCCTGGCGGAGGGAGCATCCGCGGCTCGTGGGTTGGCTCGACGTGTTTTCCGACGCGACGCCGAGTTTCGAGGCGACGCGGGTTCGGGGGTGAGAGTGACTCAGTGGCCGGCGTCATCGCCACCCTCGCGAAATGATCAGCGGACGATTGCCTCCCGAGGTCAATCCGCGGTCGGCAGGCGGCGCATGACGAACTCGATCTCGTCGTCGCCGAGCTCGCGCCAGGATTCGATCTCGGTCATGTAGGCGGCCTTGGGGTAGCGCTCGAACCACTCCCGCGCCTTGGCCCTCGCTTCGAGCCGGGGCAGGCGAAACGTCTCGCGCCGCCAAGCCGTCTCGGCGCTCCGCTTCTCGCGGCGCTTGACGACTCGCTCGGCCACATCGACCGGCTTCTTCCTCTCGATCGCCACGGCTGTCTCTCTGCAGGAGAGGTCAACGAGACGTTAACGCGGTTTCGGGCAGATTGGGAGTCCGAATCGACCGGCCGCGGGGCCTATTCAGGGGCGAGGCGCGGAAAGCGGGACTTCGCCTCGAGATCATCGAGGTCCATCGAGTTACGCATGTACTGTTTCGTGGCGTCTCGAAACGGCTGGAAGTCCCAGGCGCGAACCGCGCCCTTCGTCAGCGCCGCGTCGACGAGGCGCCGGCGGCGCTGGCTCGAGCGCACTTCGGCGTCGAGGGCTGCAAGGTCCCACCGGCGGGCGACTTCGGCCCGGAATTCCGCGACCTCGGCCGCATGGGCCGGGTTTCCGGCCAGGTTGTCGCGCTCGCCGGGATCGCGGCGAAGGTCGTAGAGCTGGTCGGGGTCCGCCGGCGAGTGGATGAATTTGAGGCCGCCGCGGCGGATCATGACCATCGGCGCGATGGCGCCTTCGGCCAGATATTCGCCGATCGCCTCGTCGTGGCCGAGAGCCCCCCTAAAATGCGGCCCGAGGCTCTGTCCGTCGACCGACGCGCCGAGGGCGCCAGGGTCGCCGCCCGCCAAGTCGACCAGCGTCGGAAGAAGGTCGACGAGCGACACGCTCGCAGCGACCCGGGCGGGCGCGAAGCGGCCAGGGCTCGCAACGACGAGCGGCACGCGGCTTGCTCCCTCGAAGAAGCTCATCTTGTACCAGAGCCCGCGCTCGCCCAGCATCTCGCCGTGGTCGCTGACGAGGATCACGATCGTATCCTCGCCGAGGCCGCTCGCCCGCAGCGCCTGCATGAGGCGGCCCAGATTGTCGTCGACATAGGCGATCGCGCCGAAATAGGCGCGCCTTGCGTCTCGGATCTGGGCTTCCGTCACCGGCTCGGCGTCCATCGCGCAAACGTGGCGCAGCCGCCGAGAATGGGGGTCGAGCGACTGGGGCGCCGGCGAGGGAATGTCGATCTCGCTCTCGCGATAGAGGTCCCAGTAACGCTGCGGCACGGCGAATGGGTCGTGCGGATGGGTGAAGGAGGCGACGAGAAGGAAGGGCCGCCTGTCGTTCGAACGGGCGATGTCGAAGATCGCGCGCTCGGCGGTGAAGGCGACTTCGTCGTCGAAGTCGAGCTGGTTGGTGCGCAGGCAGACGCCCGCCTGGGCGACCGAGCTCATGTTGTGGTACCAGGTCGGCCGCTCGTGCGGGCGGTCCCAGTCGGGCGTCCAGCCGTAGTCGGCCGGATAGATGTCGGTCGTGAGCCGCTCCTCGAAGCCGTGCAGCTGGTCGGGTCCGCAGAAATGCATCTTGCCGCTGAGAACGGTCCGGTAGCCGCGCAAGCGCAGATGATGGGCGAAGGTCGGGATGTCGGCGGAGAATTCCGCCGCGTTGTCGTAGACGCGGGTCCGGGACGGCAGAAGCCCCGCCATGAACGACGCGCGCGAAGGCGAACAGAGGGGACTAGCGCAATAGGCGCTGTCGAAGACGACGCCGCACCGCGCCAGCGCCTGCATGTTCGGCGCGCGGGTGAGCCCATGGCCGTAGATGGGCAGGAAGGCCGGCGCCATCTGGTCGGCCATGACGATGAGGATATTGGGCTGTCGCGCCGTCATCGCTTCCTTCTCAAGGGCTTGCGTGCCGGCTTGGCTTCTGCAGCGTGCGCCGGCTGCGCCGGAGTCCTCACCCTCGCCCATTCCTTTTCGATGACCGGAACGAGCGCCGGAGGATAGACGTCCACCGGCCAGAGGCCGCGGAAATTCAGCGCCGGCTCCTCCGCTTCCGCGCCGGTAAGGCCGGCGGCCGCTGTCGCCTCGGCGTCTACGGAAGGGCGAAGCAGGAAATCGATCAGCGCCAGCGCCTCTTTCGGATGCGGCGCGTCGCGCGGTTCGGCGAGCGCGTCGATCGCGATCGGGCCGCCTTCCCTCGGCTCGGCGAATTGGATGTCCAGCCCAGCCCCGCCCTCGCGGCTGCGGCGGGAGGCGATGCCGGCCTGGGCGGCGTCGCCGAAGGTGAGGCAGACCGCGCCTCCGGCGATGGCCGAGAGGGGATCGCGGGAGGCCGGCTGCCGGACGGCGGCGCGCGCGCGGATGATCAGGTCGGCGGCCGCCTTGACGTCGCGCTCGCGCAGCCGGGACGGGTCGACGCCCATCAGCCGCCATGCTGCGATGAACATCTCGTCGCGCGCATCGGGCAGCGCGACGCCACAGGAACCGAGCCTGCGCGCGACTTCCGGCGCGAGCGCGTCGGCCCAGGAATTGGGGGCCGATCCCGAGCAGACGGGGCGTCTTGCCGGCGTCGTAGAGTAGGCCAGTCGCCGACCAGCCCCAGGCGAGTCCGTAGCCGCCGCTCGGGTCGTAGGCGGCGAGCTTGCCGGCGATCGGCGTAGCGATGCGGCGGGCGTTCGGGACCTCGCCTTTTTCGATCGGGCGCAACTGCTTCGCCCCGACCGCGCGGGAAAGGGCCGGGCCCGGCAGCACCACGACGTCGTAAGGCTCCTTCAAGAGCGAGGGGATTCTTGCCGGGTCGCCGTAGGCGTCGTAGGCTACCGCGTAGCCGCTTTCGCGCTCGAACTCCCTCAGCATTTTCGTATTGAAGGCGCCCGAAGGGGCGAGAAGACGCAAGATCTTCGGCGCGGGCACGGGAGCCGGCGCGAACGGCGACGCCGCGGAGTTGATCGCGACGGGGCCGAGCGCGAACGCTGCGGCGGCGAAGAGCGCGGTCAACATGGCGCCGGCGTCGAGGACAAAGGACGGTTCGCTCCGGTTCGAAGGCGCTTCTGGCTAGGCGGCGGCCGCAGCCGGGTCAAGCGGCACGATGGCGCAGGAGATCAGGATGGATCGGACCCGCGAAGGCGCGCCGGCATGGAGCGACATCCGCCCGCATGAGCTCGCCGTCGCGTGGCGGGCGCCGTCGGACGCCGCGCTCATGTTCATCGGCGTCATCAGGACGCCCTGGACGTCGCGCCGAGAGTGTCCTCACTACGGCGTTCCCGATGGGCCGCTCTGCCGTATCGAGGTAAGCGAGCCGTGGGTCGCCGGGCTCGACGGGGTCGAGGCTTTCGATCGGCTGGAAGTCCTCTACTGGCTGCACCAATCGCGCCGCGACCTCGTGCGGCAGAATCCCGGGAACAACGGCGTCGCCAAGGGGACTTTCGCCATCCGCTCTCCCGTGAGGCCGAACCCGATCGGCACGTCGGTCGTCACGCTGGTCGGCCGCGAGGGACCGGCGCTCCATGTGAGAGGGCTCGACTGCGTCGACGGGACCCCGCTTCTCGACCTGAAGCCCGACCGCTCGCAGTTCCCTCGGGGTTGAGGAAGAGGCGGCTCGGCGGGCTCACGGAACTGGCCGCGGCGGCTTTCCTCACGCCTTGAGCACTGGCGATCCCTTAGGATTGGTCCAAGCCGCGGGACGTTCCGCCAAAGCCCGGGAGCACCGGAGCAAAGCCGGGGATAGCCGAATCCAAGCAAAAGTCTTCCAGGAATCGGCTGTTCTCAAGCGGTTACGCCGGAATCCAAATTTTTTTGTAACTCCCAAGCCGTCGCGTATCCCCTCGCCCGCGAAGCGGGAGAGGACAGGCGCGAAGCGCCAGGCGAGGGTTGAGAACGCCAAACGGCGGGCGTTGATGGCGGCCGCAAGGTTCGTCGGTTGCCCGTCCCCCTCACCTGGCGCGGCTTCGCCGCGCCGTCCTCTCCCGCTTCGCGGGCGAGGGGGTCGCCGAACTTCACAGCTTGGGAGTTCCATTGTTTTCTCTTCCGCTTCGCGCTGACCCCTCAGCTTGGTCCGCGGCCTGCTCGCCGATGCGCTCCGCCGGCGAGCCCACCCGCTCCCATGCCCTGCCGACTGAAGACAACGTCGTCAAATCCGTTCGGCGGCTGGGTCGACGCCGAGCGAGGCGAAGTCAATTCTCCTCAGCGCAAGCGGGCTCAGGCGGAAAGCCGCCGCCGCCACCTCGCGCCCCAGGGCGGTCGAGCTGCTGCTTGCTGTGAGATGCGAAGGCGCCTCCATGCCAACCTCGCTTTCCATCCCGCCGCGGCTGCGACCCGATCAACCGCTTATGCCATGGGTTAGGAAACATATCAAGAACAAATAGGGGATATTTTAAGATCGATCGTTTACAAGCGACAAACGCGGTCGCAAGACGGGGGCAGAGGAGAGGGCGCAAGGCGGAAAGCTGGCGACCGCCTGTCACAGGTAATGATCATGTGAGCATCCCGGCAACGCTTTTTCGCCTTGACCACTGGATGGTGCAGAATAGGGAATTTTTCGCGGGATGAGGGAATTTTGGGCAAGGATCAGGGAATCAACACGCGAGCGCCCGTAAGGATCCTCCGCGTCGTGGCAGTGGCCGCACCCCTTAACGCCCTCACGCCGAGAAGCGCGGAAGGCGCCGGGACTCTCCCCACGCGCCGCCGTCTGGACTATAATCCGTTTCGAAAGACCTGGGTTGGGGGAAACAGGGAGGCGCGGACCCGTGCCGGTGTCCTATTCGCCATGGCTGGTCGCGCTCTCGATCGCCCTGGCGGTCCAGGGCTCGTATGTCGGCTTGAGTTTTGCGGTTCAGATCGCCGCCGCCAACGGCGCGCGGCAGCGGACGCTTCTCGCGGGGGCGGCAATCTCACTCGCTCTCGGCGTCTGGACCATGCATTTCGTCGGCATGCTGGCCGAGCGGGCGCCTTTCCCGGTCGACTATCTCGTCCTGCCGACGCTGATGTCGTTCCTCGTCTGCGTAATCGTCGTCGGCGCGGCGGTGCTCGCCGTCAGCGCCGGCCCGCCGACCGCGCTGCGCATTGGCGCAGCGGCGGTCTTCATGGGCCTCGGCATTGTCGCTATGCACTATATCGGCATGGAGACGCTGCGCGCCTGCGCTGAAATGGTCAATTTCGCGCCGCTCGTCGTCGCCAGCGCGGCGGTGGCGATCGCCGCCTCCGCCCTGGCGCTGTGGCTAGCCTTCGGCGGCGGCTCGCATTCGCTGCCGCTCTCGGCAGTCGTGCTCGGCGTCGCCATCTCCGGCATGCACTATACCGCGATGTCGGGGCTGTCGCTCTTTCCGCGCCCCGCGCCCGCGCAGGCGCCGGCGCTCTCGCCGGACTTTTTGGCGGTCCTGGTGGCGATCGTCGCCTTCCTCGTCTCCGGCGGGTTTCTGCTGCTGCTCCTGCCGGAACGCGTCCAAGGGTCCCCGGAAGCTGCGGTCGCGGCCAAAACTCCGCCGGCGGCGGAGCCGGTCGCTGCGCCCGCGGCGACGGTGGACGCGGGCTTCGGCACGTTTTCGCCCATGGGCGGCGCTGGGGCCCCGCCGCGCCGGCCCGCGAGCCACATCCCCGTCGAACGCAATGGCCTCGTCCATTATCTGCCGGTCGAGGCGATCGTCGCCGTCCACGCCGACGCGCATTACACCAAGGTGTTCGACGGAGCGGCGTCGTATTTCTGCTCGCTTTCGATCGGCGAGGTCGAGCAGCGGCTGGACGTAGCGCGTTTCTCCCGGGTGCACCGCAGCCACATCGTCGACGTCCGGCGCATCGTGGGCGCCAAATTCAACGGCGACGGCGGCACGGTCGAGTTGGCCGCCCGCGACCGCTGCACCGTGCCGGTCAGCCGAGCCCGCATCGCGCAGATCAAGGCGCGTCTTACGGAGCTTCGCGACGCGGCGGAATGAAAGAATTCTCGGAGCGCGACTGGCGCGCTTCCCGGCACTGATGCGGCTGACGCCGCGGGGAGGACTTTAAATCAGGCGGCAAAGCCGGTGGCTGGCGTTGACCAAGCCGGCAAAGAGGCTGCGCCTCCGTGAAGGCGCCAGTGGCCTCGCCGTCGGAAATAGCGCCGTTCGCAGAAGATTGCGGCGTATAACGTTATGCGTTATACGCCTTTATGATCCAAAGCTTCGCCGACGCGGAGACGGCGCTGATTTGGTCGGGCCGACGAAGCCGCCGGCTTCCTGCCGACCTTCAGTCGGTTGCATTGAGGAAACTGCGCCTCCTTAACCAGGCGAGAATCCTGAGCGATCTTCGTGCGCCGCCCGGCAATCGACTGGAGGCGTTGAAGGGCGCCCGGGCGGGCCAATATTCGATCCGCATCAACGACCAGTGGCGCATTTGCTTCAACTGGCAGGATGGAGGTCCGACCGATGTCGAAATCGCCGGTTATCACTGATCCGGATTGGCTCAAAAATCCGACGCCGGGTGAAATCCTGCTCGAGGAATTCCTGCGGCCGCTCAACCTGAGCCAGACTGCGCTCGCCCGCGCATTGCGCGTGCCGCCCCGCCGGATCAATGAGATCGTGCTCGGCAAGCGGGCGGTCACCGCCGACACCGATCTGCGTTTGGCCCGGTACTTCGGTCTCACGCCGGGGTTCTTCCTCGGCCTGCAGGCCGATCACGACCTCATGGAGCGCGGTCGCGAACTCGGCCCCGATCTCGAACTGATTTCTCCGCGCGCCGCGTGATCGGGCTTGAATTTGAATCGGCGCTTGGTTGCCGGCGGTCCCCGGTGGGCGATCGCGCGTTCGATGTCCTAACGCGTCAGTGGAGCTGACGCATTTCGTGCAAAGGGCCGCTTTTGGCGCCTTGCCGGCGCTGTCCGTGATCGGTCACTTGCCCTAGCAAGGTGGCGGCGCGACCTTTTGTCGCAGCAAAAATCCTGAAGATGCGCCGCGTCCTGCCGATGCGAGAAATTTGCGTCGCTCGCGGTTGGGAGGAGCCGATGATTCCTGCCGCCTTCAATTACCACCGCCCGAAGTCCATTTCCGAGGCCGTCGCCCTGCTCAGCGATCTCGGCGAGGAGGCGCGGGCGCTGGCCGGGGGGCACAGCCTCATTCCGATGATGAAGCTGCGGCTGGCGAAACCGTCCGACCTCGTCGACCTCGGGGCGATCGCCGAGCTCAAGGGCGTGCGCGAGGACGGTTCCGACCTCGTCATCGGCGCGACGACAACCGAGCAGGAGCTCATCGGCTCGCGGTTCGTCGCCGCCAAGGCGCCGATCCTCGCCGAGGCGGCGCGGGTGATCGCCGATCCGCAGGTGCGGTATGTGGGCACGCTCGGGGGCAATGTCGCCAACGGCGACCCCGGCAATGACATGCCGGCGGTCATGGTCTGCCTCGGCGCGACCTACCAACTCGTGGGGAAGGGGGGCGAGCGGCGGGTCGCGGCGCGGGAATTCTACCAGGGCGCCTATTTCACCGCCCTTGAGCCGGGCGAGATTCTTTCGGCGATCCGCGTCCCGGTTCACAAGGCCGGCCATGGCTACGCCTACGAGAAGCTCAAGCGCAAGGTTGGCGATTACGCCACCGCCGCCGCGGCGGTCGTCGTGACGATGGACGGCGGGCGCGTCGAATCCTGCTCGATCGGGTTGACGAATGTCGCCGAGACGCCGCTCTGGGCTGAGGATGCGGCGAACATCCTGGTCGGATCGAGACTCAACTCGGCGACGGTCGCGCGCGCCGTCGCCGCGGCCGAGGCGATCACCCGCCCCGCCTCCGACACCCGCGGGCCCGCCCGATACCGGACCCGGATGGCCGGCGTGATGGTTTCGCGCGCGCTCGCGCGGGCCCGGGCGCGGACGTCCTGAGTGTCTGAATCAAAACCAACCGCCCTCATCCTGAGGCGCCCTTTGCGGAAGCAAAGGGCCTCGAAGGATGCTCCAGAAGACAGGGCGGCGGCGCCTGCGGCAACTGGATCGTCCTTCGAGGCCGCTTCGCGGCGCCTCAGGACGAGGGCGGTGGAATGTTGAAATAAGCGGCCGGAGGCTCCGATGGCAAAAATACATGTGTCCATGACGGTGAACGGCAAGGCTGTCGAGCGGCTGGTCGAGCCGCGAACCTTGCTGATCCATTTCCTTCGCGACGAGCTCGCGCTCACCGGCCACCATATCGGCTGCGAGACCAGCCATTGCGGCGCCTGCACGGTCGATCTCGACGGCAAGTCGGTCAAATCCTGCACGATGTTCGCCGCGCAGGCCGACGGCGCCTCGATCATGACGATCGAGGGCCTGACCGCCCCGGGCGCGACGCTGCACGCGCTGCAGGAGGGCTTTCGCGAGATGCATGGCCTGCAATGCGGCTTCTGCACGCCGGGCATGATCATGCGGGCCTATCGCCTGCTGCAGGAAAACCCGCATCCGAGCGAGGAAGAGATCCGCCTCGGCATATCGGGGAACCTCTGCCGCTGCACCGGCTACCAGAACATCGTCAAAGCCATCCAGTACGCCGCCGAAAGGCTGAGCGGCGCCGAACTCAGGGAGGCGGCCGAATGAACGACGTGTCGTCCACATCGGCAGAGCGCGCCGAGAAGCTCGAAGGCTTGGGGTGCAAGCGGAAGCGGGTGGAGGACATCCGCTTCGTCCAGGGCAAGGGCAATTACGTCGACGACCTGAGGCTGCCTGACACCCTGTTCGGCGACCTCGTCCGCTCGCCGCACGCCCACGCCCGCATCAAATCGATCGACATTTCGGAGGCGATGAAGGTCCCCGGCGTGCTCGCCGTCCTAACCGCGGCCGAGCTGAAGCCGCTCGCGCTCCATTACATGCCGACGCTGGCCGGCGACGTGCAAGCGGTGCTCGCCGAGGACAAGGTCCTTTTCCAGAACCAGGAGGTCGCCTTCGTCGTCGCCGAGACGCGCGAGGCGGCGGCCGACGCCGTCGATCTGGTCGACGTCGCATACGAATCGCTGCCGGTCCTTATCGACCCGTTCAAGGCCATGGCGCCGGACGCGCCGGTGCTGCGCGAGGACATCAGGGACAAGCTCGAGGGCGCGCATGGGTCTCGCAAGCACAACAATCATATCTTCGCCTGGGAGATCGGCGACAGGAGCGCGACCGACGCCGCCTTCGAACGCGCCGAGGTCACGATCAAGGAGCTGATCTCCTATCAGCGCGTCCACCCTTCTCCGCTCGAGACTTGCCAGTGCGTCGCCTCCTTCGACAAGGTGCGCGGCGAACTGACGGTGTGGGGCACGTTCCAGGCGCCGCATGTGATCCGCACGGTCGCCTCGCTGATCTCGAAAATCCCCGAGCATAAGATCCACATCATCGCGCCCGACATCGGCGGCGGCTTCGGCAACAAGGTCGGCGCTTATCCCGGCTATATCTGCGCGATCGTGGCCTCGATCGTGACGGGGCGGCCGGTCAAATGGGTCGAGGATCGGATCGAGAACCTCTCCACCACGGCCTTTGCCCGCGACTACCATATGACGGCGGAAATCGCCGCGCGCCGCGACGGCAAGGTGACGGGCTTACGCGTCCACGTGCTCGCCGACCACGGAGCGTTCGACGCCTGCGCGGATCCTTCCAAGTGGCCCGCGGGTTTCTTCAACATCGTGACGGGCTCCTACGATTTCCCGGTCGCCCATTGCGCGGTCGACGGCGTCTACACCAACAAGCCGCCGGGCGGCGTCGCCTATCGTTGCTCGTTCCGGGTCACCGAGGCCGCCTATTGCATCGAACGGGCGATGGACATTCTCGCCCGCAAGCTCGGGATGGATCCGGCCGAACTGCGCATGAAGAACCTGATCCGGCGCGAGCAATTCCCCTACCAGTCGGCGCTGGGGTGGGAATACGATTCCGGCGACTATCACACGGCCATGCAGAAGGCGATGGACTCGGTCGGCTACGCCAAATTGCGCGAAGAGCAGAAGGCGAAGCAGGAGGCGTTCAAACGGCGCGAGACCCGCACCTTGATGGGGATCGGCGTGTCGTTCTTCACCGAGATCGTCGGCGCCGGCCCGTCGAAGAACTGCGACATCCTCGGCATCGCCATGTTCGACAGCGCGGAGATCCGCGTCCATCCAACCGGGTCGGTGATCGCGCGGCTCGGCACCAAGTCGCAAGGGCAGGGCCACGAGACGACCTACGCCCAGATCATCGCGAGCGAGCTCGGGATTCCCGCCGACGACATCACCGTCGAGGAGGGCAACACCGACACCGCGCCCTACGGCCTCGGCACCTACGGCTCGCGCTCGACGCCGGTCTCCGGGGCGGCAACCGCGGTGGCGGCGCGAAAAATCAAGGCCAAGGCGCAGATGATCGCCGCCCATCTCCTCGAGGTGCACGACGACGACCTCGAATGGGACGTCGACCGTTTCCGCGTCAAGGGCGCGCCTGAGCGTTTCAAGACGATGAAGGAGCTCGCGTGGGCGGCCTACAACTCGACGCCCAAGGGGGTGGAGAAGGGCCTCGAGGCGGTCGACTACTACGATCCGCCGAACATGACCTATCCGTTCGGGGCCTATATCTCGGTCGTCGACATCGACGTCGACACCGGCGAGACGAATGTCCGCCTGTTCTATGCGCTCGACGACTGCGGCACGCGCATCAACCCGATGATCATCGAGGGTCAGATCCACGGCGGCTTGACCGAGGCGTTCGGCATCGCCATGGGCCAGGAGCTGCGCTACGACGAGGACGGCAACGTGCTGACCGCCTCGTTCATGGACTATTTCCTGCCGACCGCGGTCGAGACGCCGAAGTGGACGACGGACTGGACGACGACGCCCTCGCCGCACCATCCGATCGGCGCCAAGGGGGTCGGTGAGAGCCCCAACGTCGGCGGCGTGCCGTGCTTCGCCAATGCGGTCAACGACGCCTTCGCCTTCCTCGGCGCGACCCACATCCCCATGCCGCACGACCACTGGCGGACCTGGATGGCGGCTGACGCGTTGGGGTTGCACGCGGCGTAGCGGCCGGCTTTGCGCAAGAGAATGGTTTGTCCGCCGTCGGTAACAACCTGTCATCCCCGCGAAAGCGGGGATCCATCTGTCGGGCCGGACGCCTCTGGACCCCCGCGTTCGCGGGGGTGACAAGCAAGCTGGTGTCAAATCGGATGAAGCAGGTCACGAGCGGCGTTCGCGCGGATGCCGCTTGGCGAAGGACGGTGGATGCTCGAACGTGAGGACATCCCCAAGCGCCTCGCCGCGGTCGGCTACATCGCCGACCGCGATCTGGCGACGGCGCTGTGGATGATGGATTTTCTCAAGCGGCCGCTGCTGCTCGAGGGCAAGGCGGGCGTCGGCAAGACGGAGGTCGCCAAGGCGCTGGCGGCGGTGCATGGCGCAGAACTCATCCGCCTGCAATGCTACGAGGGCCTCGACCAGAATGCGGCGCTGTACGAGTGGAACTATCAGCGGCAGCTCCTCGCCATCAAGGCGCGGGAAGGCGCGGGCGAGGCGGCGGAACGCATCGAAGAGCAGATTTTCACCGAAAAATATCTGCTGGAGCGGCCGCTGCTGGCGGCGATACGCAGATCCCGTCCGCCGGTGCTGCTGATCGACGAGGTCGACCGGGCCGACGAGGAATTCGAGGCGTTCCTGCTCGAGCTCCTGTCCGACTTCCAGGTCACGATCCCGGAGCTCGGCACGATCGCCGCAACGACCATCCCGCGCGTCGTCTTGACCTCGAACGACACGCGCGAGCTCTCCGACGCGTTGCGGCGGCGCTGCCTCTATCACTATGTCGATTTTCCCGACGTCGACCGCGAGGCGGCGATCATCCGCGCGCGGCTGCCGGGCGTCGCGGACAGGCTCGCGGCGCAGATTGCGCGCATGGTCGCGGCGGTCCGCCGCGAGGACCTTCGCAAGATCCCGGGCGTCGCCGAGACGCTCGACTGGGCGGCGACGCTCGCCGGGCTTGCAGTGGAGGATCTGCGCGATTCGCCCGAACTCGTCCACGACACCCTGATCTGCCTTTTGAAGACGCACGAGGACCGTGCGCGCGTGACCCCTGAGGTTACGCAGCGCCTCCTCGGCAAGGTCGCGTGAGGCGGGCGATGGCCGCCGCGCCGCAAGCCTTCGAACTGGACATTGCGCCGGCCGCCCGCCTCGCCGCTTTCGCAAGATTGCTGCGGGACAACGGCTTCGCCGTCGGCCTCGCCGAGACCCGCGATGCGCTCGCGGTGCTGGCGTCGGAAGCGGGCCGCCGGCCTGCTTCGCTCAGGCCCGCCTTGCGGGCGCTGTTCTCGGCGACGCGCACGGACTGGCTGCGGTTCGACGCCCTGTTCGACGCCTTCTGGCTCGGCGCCGGCATGCGGCGCGCTCGGCTGGCGCGGGAGGGTAGGGAGCGTCGGCCTGCCGCGGTGAAGCCGCCGCCGAAGGGATATGCGCCCGAAGCGCTGGCGTCGGGGATGGAGGCGGCCTCGCGAGGCGACCCGGCGGGCGAGCTCCATACGAGCGAGGCGGCGCGCGACGAGGCCTCGAGCGCCCGCGCCCTCGCTTCCAAGGACATCCGCCACATCGCCGACCGCGAGGAGGCGGCCAAGGTCCATGCGCTCGCCGAGCGGCTCGCCCGGCGCATGCGGGCCCGTCTCGTGCGGCGCGAAAGGGCGCGTCGCAGCGGGCGGCGGCTCGACCTCAGGCGCACCATCCACCGCAGTGTCGGCCACGGCGGGACGCCGATCGACCTCGTCTGGCGAAAGCGCAAGCATCGTCCGCTGCGCCTCGTCCTCTTGCTCGACGCTTCGGGCTCGATGGAGGCCTACACCGCCTTCTTCGTCCGCTTCATCCACGCCGTGGTCGGCGCCTTCCGCGAGGCCGAGGCCTTCCTCTTCCACACCCATCTCGCGCATGTCTCGAGCGCGCTGCGGGAACGGGACGTCTCGCGCGCCGTCGACCGGCTGGCGCTGATGGCGCAAGGGCTCGGCGGCGGCACGCGGATCGGCGACAGTTTCGCCGAGTTCAACCGCTGGCACAGCTCCCGGGTCGTCAATTCGCGGACCGTGCTCATCATCGTCTCCGACGGCTACGACACCGGCGACCCCGAGCGCCTCGGCCTCGAAATGCGGCGCTTCGCCCGGCGCTGCCGCCGCATCGTCTGGCTGAACCCGCTGATCGGCTGGCGCGACTACCAGCCGACGGCGCGCGGCATGCAGGCTGCGCTGCCGTATGTCGACCTGTTCGCGCCGGCGCATAACCTCGAGAGCCTGGCCGCGCTCGAACCCTATCTCGCGAGGATCTGACTGATGGACCGCTCCGGCGACGTGCTCGAGCTCCTGCCCTCACTGAGGGCGAAAGGCGAGGCTTTCGCGCTCGCGACTGTCGTCCGCACCGTGGCGGCGACCGCCGCCAAGGCGGGGGCCAAGGCGATCGTCAGGAGCGACGGGACGATCTCCGAGGGCTGGATCGGCGGCGGCTGCGCGCGCGGCGCGGTCGTCAAGGCGGCGCGGGAGGCGATCGCCGACGGGCGGGCGCGGTTGATTTCGGTGCAGCCGCCCGACGTCCTGCAGGAGCACGGCGTCGCCGCGGGCGAAGAGCGCGAGGGCGTGCGCTTCGCCACGAACGCCTGCCCGAGCCACGGCACGATGGACATCTTCATCGAGCCGGTGTTGCCGAAGCCGCAGATCGTGCTCTGCGGCTCGAGCCCGGTCGCCGCGGCGATCGCCGAGCTTGCGGGCCGGTTCGGCTTCTCGGTGACGGCTTCGGCTCCGGCGGCCGAGCAGGGCGCGTTCGCCGACGCGGACCGGCGGATCGACGGCTACGATCTGCCGGCCTCGGGAGAGGGCGAGCGGTACGTCGTCGTCTCGACCCAGAGCCGTGGTGACGAGAAGGCGCTACACGCGGCGCTGGCGACCGACGCCCGTTATGTCGCCTTCGTCGGCAGCCGCCTGAAAGCGCAGACGCTGAAAGCGGCGCTCGCCGCGCGCGGCGTCGATCCTGCACGCCTCGCCGAGCTGCGCTCGCCGGCCGGGTTCGACATCGGCGCGATCGGGCCCGAGGAGATCGCGTTGTCGATCCTGGCCGAGATCGTCGCCGTGCGGCGCGGACGCGATCGGCGGGGAGGGGCCTGAGCAAAAGCTCAGCGAGGGCCGTCCGACCCGGTTAGGCCGGTTTAGCGCCAGTTTAGCGTCGGGCCTCAACCTTTTCAGGCGGTTGCGACCCGGTTTAGGGTCGTCCTGATTTTGGGCGGCTGCGTGGGCTGATGACGACTAATACACGTCATGATTATGGTAACGCGACCAAGCTTTTGGCCGCCGTTCCGCCGATTTCTCGGCCAAAAGTGTCAACCATGTATCCGGTCCAAAGTGTCAGCCATCGATCCGGTTGCATAGTGAGGGGCTACGCCGCCGGTGGAGGCTCCCTGATCTCCGCCGTCCGCGTCGCCCCTCATCCGGCGCTTCGCGCCACCTTCTCCCCGCAAGCGGGGCGAAGGGACTATGGCGTTTTGCGACCGCGCGTGCTGATGACCTGCTTGAGGGCGTCGATCCGCTTGCTGGCTTCGGCCTTGGTCAGGTTCGGCGCGTAGGCGTCGGGCTGATGGGCTTCCTCCGAAAGGGTTTTCAGATAGGAAGCCTGCGCTCCGGTCATTGGATCTCCGCCGGAAACCCAGTCGTCCGGATCCTTCTCGATGTTGCTGTTCGGATCAGCGCCGCGCTTCGGATTGTCGTCCGCCATCTGGCCGCGTTCCTGGCTGAGATTGTCCGGGTCGAAACGTTGCGCCAAAATCGATGTTCCGTCCGGGCCCCCGCCTTAACCGAGTGACGCCGGCCGGGAATTGCGTCCAAAACGGGCGCTTGCGCAGAACCCGGAGGAATACGATGAACGCGCCTTGGCCCGACCTTCCGTACGAAACCTGGCAGGAGACCTGTTCCGCCCTTCATCTCTACGCGCAGATCGTCGGCAAGTACCGTCTGGCGCGGACGCCCTGGATCAATCATTCGTGGCACGCGACCCTGTATGTCGACGCCCGCGGCCTCACCACGTCCCTGATCCCGGACGCGGCCGGCGTCGAGATCGTCTTCGATCTCAGCGCCCATGTGCTCAGAGCCGAAGCGGCGGACGGACGTGCGGCGCAGTTCCCGCTCGGTCCGATGTCCGTCGCGGAGTTCCATGACCGCTTCGTCGAAACGGTCGCGTGGCTCGGCGGAAAGCCTGAGTTCGACGGTCGACCCAACGAGATCCCCGGCGCCATTCCTTTCCGCGAGGACCGGAAGCCGAGGCCCTATGACGCTGATGCAGTCGAGCGTTTCTTTCGGGCTCTGGCCGCGATCAGCCGCGTCTTCCAGCGGTTCCGCACGGGCTTCATCGGCAAGGTCAGTCCGGTTCATCTGTTCTGGGGAAGCTTCGATCTCGCGGTGACGCGCTTCTCCGGCCGTCCAGCCCCGCTCCATCCCGGCGGCGTTCCCGGCTTGCCGGACGATGTGGCGCAAGAAGCCTATAGCCACGAGGTCTCGTCGGCGGGGTTTTGGCCAGGCGACCCGCAGACGAGGTTCCCGGCGTTCTATTCTTACGCCTATCCTGCGCCGAAGGGCTTCGCCGAGTCGAAGCCGGCGCCTGAGGGGGCGTATTACGATCAGAAGCTCGGCGAGTTCCTGCTGCCCTACGACGTCGTCCGGACGTCGAGCGATCCGGAGGCGACGCTTATGGCCTTTCTCGAAAGCACGTATCGGGCCGCAGCCAATCTCGGGCATTGGGATCGCGGGGCGCTCGAATGTCCCATTGGCGAACCCGGCCGGGTGCGCCCGCTGACCGGATGACGAGCGGACGTGGCTGCGGTCGCCCGGTTCATCCTCTGCTTGTGAAAGCACCGTCATGTCCATCTCGACCTTAGCCCATTTCCTCACCTGATAGCGTCGCTAGAAGGCGACGCTGGCCGCAAAACAAACGATCCTGCAAGTGCTCGGTCGCCCCGCTCCATTCGTTCCGAACGTTCCGTCCGAATTGGTCCTCAAGGCGTCGCGATCGGGAGCGCTCCCCCAGTGTTTTCGTGTTTCCTTCGTGTTTGAATTTTAAACACGAAGAGCACTAAGGTTTTCGCGAAGAGCACGAGGCGCCGGTCGCCTCTCCGGCATGGGAACCCGCCATGAAACTGCGCTCGCTCCTGTTCGTCCCCGGCGATTCCGCGCGCAAGTTCGCGAAGGCCGCCGCGTCCGGCGCCGACGCGCTCATCCTCGACCTCGAGGATTCCGTCGCGCCGTCGAAGAAGGCCGACGCGCGGGCGCTGGTCGCGAGCCTTATCGACGGCGGCGAGAAGCGCGACTGGGCGTTCTTCGTGCGCGTCAACGCGCTCGACACGGGAGCCATCCTCGACGACCTGGTCGCGGTCGTGCGGCCCGGCCTCGACGCGCTGATGATCCCGAAGGCGAACGGCGCCGCCGACGTCGAGCGCATCGCCAACTATCTCGACGCGCTCGAGGCGCGCGCGGGAATGGCGCAGGGTTCGGTCAAGCTCGCGATCGTGGCGACGGAGACGGCGAAGGCGATGTTCGCCCTCGGCTCCTACGCGCCGGCCCATCCGCGGCTCGCCGCGCTGACCTGGGGCGGCGAGGATCTGGCGGCGGCTGTCGGCGCGACCGCCAACCGCGAGGACGACGGCGCCTGGGCCTTTCCCTACGAGGTCGCGCGCGCGCAGTGCCTGTTCGCGGCCTCCGCCCTCCGCCGTCGCCGCGATCGACACGGTGTTCGTCGATTTTCGCGACATGGAGGGTTTCGAGCGCGACTGCCGGCGTTCCCGCCGCGACGGCTTTATCGGCCGGATGGCGATCCACCCGGACCAGGTTTCTGCGATCAACCGCTGCTATGCACCGTCGTCCGCCGAGGTCGAGCGGGCGCAAAAAATCGTCGCCGCTTTCGAGGCCAACCCCGGAGCAGGGACGCTCGGGATCGACGGCAAGATGGTCGACATTCCGCATCTCAAGACGGCGCGGAAGATTCTGGCGTCCATCTGACGAGCCAGATCAAGATTTCTGCACCGCGCGCCCTTAAAAATTTAACAATATGCATCGCGCGGAATATAGGGGCAGAATGGAAGCCGGTTTTTGCTCGCTCACCAACGGGCTTTGTGGTACAAAAGCGCATGACGATCACACTTCATCCCGATCAGGAAGCCAAGCTCAAGACCCGCGTGGCGAGGGGCGACTTTGCTTCGGTCGAAGAGGCGGCGCGGCGACTTATTGACGAAGCTTTGGTCGAGCGCGCGCTTGAGGAAAGCGACGATATGGCATGGGCGAAGCCCCATGTTGACGAAGCGCTGGCCGAGGTCGCGCGCGGCGAGGAGATTACGCTTGAGGAGCACAAGGCGCGCAACGCGGCAAGGCTTGCGGCGCTTCGCGGTTAGTGGCGCGCGTCATCGTCACCCCGTCCGCCGACGCGGGTACCGCCGAGATCATTACTTATCTTGACGCCAAGGCAGGTCACGGCGTCGCGGCCAAATACAACGCTTCCTTCGAGCAGCTTTACGACAACCTGGCCGACTTTCCCGACAGCGGCGCGCTGCGCCCCAAGGTCGGGGCGAAAATCCGCATTGGCATCGTTTCCCCTTACATCGTGATTAACAGGCACACGGAGACCGACGGCGCCGTGAGAGTGCTTCGCATTGTTCACGGCAACCGAAGGATCACCGGCAAGCTGATCCGTGGCGCGCCATGATCTACGGCTACGCGCGAGTCATTGTATCTCTAGGAAGACGGCAAGTGCGCCGCGCGTCGATTTAAGGATTCATGACGGGCGACGTTTTCACCGAGTTGCGCGCCGTCGGCCAGTCTCCCCTTATCCACGAAACGGGAATTCGCCCGTAGTTGCGGATGGGGTGTGGAAAACAGGTCTGGTCCGATGCAGGTTCGCGCTGACGGCGTGCAACTCGACACGCGCCGAAGCAGCGGGCCACACCCCATATGGCGCTGCGCGCCGCCTTTCCCAGCAAGCTGGAGAAGGGGTCGCCCCTCCTGATTCGCCTTGCTGGATGGCCGTTGCCGATTGACGGCGAGGCGGCGGCTGGCCCACAATCGACGACAATCTCCCGGTGTTGCGCCGCCAGGTTCACGGGGCTCTGTTCGGGCCCCACCCTCGGAGAACGCGCTGCGAAGCGCGACGGTCAACAATGGGAGAGCGGAGTTGGAGCGTAGCGGCTGCGGAGCGCTGATGCGATCAGCGCCGAGCGGGCAATCGCTTCGACTAAATCCGCTTCTGCCGACCAGGGAGGAACACTTGGAGAAGACGAACTCAGGACCGCGGGCCGGCCAAGGTCACGCCGGCGTCACGCGTCGCACGTTCATCAGGTCGAGCGGCGCCGGCGCACTGGCGATGGCAGGGCCGCTCTCGCTGACGACCAAAGCCTTCGCGGCGGACGCGACGATCAAGCTCGGCTTTGTCAGTCCGGTAACCGGGCCGCTCGCCGGCTTCGGCGCAACCGATCCCTATATCCTGACCTTGGTCCGCAAGGCGCTCAAGCCGGGCGTGACCATCGGCGGCAAGACCTACGCCGTGGAGATCATCGACAAGGACACGCAGTCCGATCCGGTCCGCGCCGGACAGCTCGCCAAGGAGCTGATCGAGAGCGACAAGGTCAATCTCATGCTGTCGACCTCGACGCCAGAAGTGGTCAATCCGGTCGCCGACGCCTGCGAGGGGGCGGGGGTGCCGAGCCTTTCGACGGTCATGCCGTGGGAGGCGTTCTATTTCGGCCGAGGCGCGAAGCCGGGCCAGCCGTCGCCGTTCAAATGGAGCTATCTCTTCAGCTTCGGCGCCCACGACTTTTTCAACTGCTATGTCTCGCAGTGGAACGGGCCGGTGAAGACCAACAAGAAGGTCGGCGTTCTCTATCCGAACGACGCCGACGGCAATGGGATCCGCAACCATCTCGCGCCGGCCCTGGCCAAGGCCGGCTTCACCATCGTCGATCCCGGCGGCTACGAGGACGGCACGACCGACTTTTCCGCCCAGATCGCCAGGTTCAAGGCCGAGAACTGCGAAATTTTCAACACGTTCCCGATCCCGCCCGACTTCGCCACCTTCTGGCGGCAGGCCGCGCAGCAGGGCTACACGAAAATGGTCAAAATCGCGCAGATCGCCAAGACCGGCCTCTTCCCCTCCCAGGTCGACGCGCTCGGGTCGCTCGGGCCGAACCTCGCGACCGCCTGCTATTGGCACAAGGATTTCCCCTACAAGTCGCCGCTGACCGGGCTGTCTTCGCCGGAGATCGCCGACGGCTACGAGAAGGCGTCGGGCAAGCAGTGGACGCAACAGTTAGGGGCGACCATGTCGCTGTTCGACGCCGGGGTCGCGGCGCTGCAGGCGAGCGGGAACCCGCTCGACAAGGCCGGCGTCGCCAAGGCGATCAGCACGCTCAAATGCCCGACGACCGTCGGGGTGATCGACTTCACCAAGGGGCCGGTGCCGAACTGCTTCAACACCGACATCATCGGAAGCCAGTGGGTGAAGGCCAAGCCGGGCAGCAAGTTCAAGCTCGACATGGTCATCACCGAGAACGCCAACGACAAGAACGTTGCCGTCCAGGCGGAACTGAAGCCCTATAACGCTTGAGCCGGCTCAAGTGGCTTCGCCGCCGGCAGGCGCGATCCTCAGCGGCGCCGGACTGGTGAAGCGGTTCGGCGCGCTGACGGCGCTCGACGACGTCAGCTTCTCGGTCGGGGCGGACGAGGCCGTCGGCATCGTCGGCCCCAACGGCGCCGGCAAGACCACGCTGCTCAGCGTGCTGGCCGGCAGCCTGCCGTCGTCGGGCGGAACCGTCCGCTTTCGCGGCGTCGACGTGACCGCGGCCGACGCCTCCGAGAGAAGCCGGCTCGGAATCGCCAAGACCCACCAGGTGCCGAGGCCGTTCGGGGGCATGACGGTGTTCGAGAACGTCTATGTCGCCGCGACCGCAGGCGGCGGCTGCCGGGGCTCGAAAGCCTACCGCAGCGCGATGGACGCGCTCGAGCTCTGCGACATGCTGGGCGCAGCCAACCGCCGCGCGGAGACGCTCGGCCTGCTCGACCGCAAGCGGCTCGAGCTCGCCCGGGTGCTCGCGACCGATCCCGACGTCGTGCTGCTCGACGAGATCGGCGGCGGCCTCACCGACGAGGAGACGGTGCGGCTGGTCGAGACGATCCGCGAGCTGCGGCGGCGCGGCGTGGCGATCGTCTGGATCGAGCACATCGTGCATGTCCTGCTGCAGGCAGTCGACCGGTTGGTCTGCATGGTGTCGGGCCGGGTGATCGCCGACGGCGACCCTCGGGCGGTGATGTCCGACGCGGCGGTGGTCGACGCCTATCTCGGGAGCGGCGCGACGTGAGTCTGCTCGCCGTCGAGAAGCTCGACGTGCGCCACGGCCTCCTGCAGGCGGTGCGCGAGGTGTCGTTCGCCGTCGACGAAGGGGAGATCGTGGCGCTCGTCGGCGCCAACGGCGCCGGCAAGTCGACATTGCTGCGCGCCATCGCCGGCGGGCATCTGCCGTCGGCGGGAACAATCGCGTTCGACGGCGCCGAGGTCACGGCGATGCGCGCGCACAAGCGGGTCGCGCTGGGCATCGCGCTCGTGCCCGAGGGGCGCCGGCTGTTCGGCGGCATGTCGGTCGAGGAAAACCTGAAGGTCGCGATGCGGGTCGGACGCCGCGGCTACTGGACGCTCGACAGGGTGATGGAGCTCTTCCCGATGCTGAGCGCCCGCCGCGACGCGCTCGCCGCCAACCTCTCGGGCGGGGAGCGGCAGGCCGCCGCCATCGGGCGCGCGCTGATGACCAACCCGCGCCTCATCCTGCTCGACGAGGTCTCGCTCGGGCTCGCGCCCGTGGTCGTTGAACAGCTCTACCGGTCGATGCGTCTTATCCTCGAGGGCGGGGCGACGCTGGTTCTGGTCGAGCAGGAGCTGACGCGGGCGCTCAGCGTCGCGACGCGCGTGATCTGCATGCTCGAAGGCAAAATCGTTCTCGACGGGCCGGCCGAGGCGATGTCGCGCGAGCGGATCATCGACGCCTATTTCGGTTTGCGCCGGGCGGCGGCGCAGGGGCGCGCATGAGCTTCGTCAATCTCTTCGCCCAGGGGGTGCTGCTCGGCGGCTATTACGCGCTGCTCGCCTGCGGCCTGTCGCTGATGTTCGGCGTCATGCGGATCATCAACCTCGCCCACGGCGATCTCGCCATTCTCGGCGCCTTCCTCGTCCTCTCGATATCGGACGCCTTCGGCCTGTCGCCCTTCCTGTCGCTGATCGCGGCGCTGCCGATCATGGCCGCGGCCGGTTGGGCGCTGCAGCGAGGCATCCTCGAGCGCAGCCTGCGCTCGGGCATGCTCGTGCCGCTGCTCGCGACCTTTGGGCTGTCGATCGCCCTCGAGAATCTTCTGTTCGAGGCCTACGGCGCCGACACACGCTCGCTCGGCGACATGATCGGCGACCTCGCGTTCGACAGCTACGAAGTGACGAACCAGTTCAGCCTCAGCTATCTCGCGACGCTGATCTTCGCCCTCGCCGTGGCGCTGCTCGGCGGACTGTCGCTCTTTCTGAAGTACACGTCTCTCGGACGCGCCATCCGCGCCACGGCCGAGGATCCCGACACCGCCGAGCTCGTCGGAATCAACGCGCGCGCCGTCTATGCGGTCGCCGCCGCGATCTCCGTCGCGACTGTCGCCCTCGCCGGCACGATGCTCGCGATGCGGGCGACCTTCGACCCCTATTCGGGCCCAATGCAGCTCATCTTCGCCTTCGAGGCGGTGGTGATCGGCGGCATCGGGTCGCTGTGGGGCACGCTCGTCGGCGGCGTCGTCCTCGGTCTGGCGCAGTCGATCGGCGCCGCCGTCGATCCGAAGTGGTTCCTGCTCGCCGGCCATCTGACGTTTCTCGCGGTGCTGGGCCTGCGCCTGTTCCGGGATTTTGCGCGGGCGCGAGGTGGGGTCCGCTCCGCGCTGGGGCTCGGACGATGATCGAGGCGCAAAAATTCTCGGTCGAGCGCTGGACGCGGGAATCGGCCGTCTTCGGGATCGTCGTCGCCGCCGCCGTGCTGGCGCTGGCCGTCACGCCGCTCGTCGCGGGCGCCGATGTGGTCGACAAGCTGACGACCCTGTTCGTCTACGTCATTCTCGCCGCGATGTGGAACGCGCTCGCGGGCTACGCCGGGCTCGTCTCGGTCGGGCAGCAGGCGTTCTTCGGCATCGGCGCCTATTTCGCCATTCGGCTCGCGGCGGCGGGCTTTCCTCCCTATCCGTCCCTGCTCGTGGGCGCGGTCGGCGCGGCGCTGCTGGCGATCCCGGTTTCCTTCTTCATGCTGCGCCTCAGGGGCGGCGAATTCTCGATCGGCATGTGGGTGCTCGCCGAGGCGCTGCATCTGATGGTCAATCTGGACCCGCTCATCCAGGGCGAGACCGGCACGTCGATGATCTCGCTCAACGCCTATTCCGATCACGTGCGTCTTGCCGCCAACTACTGGCTTTCGCTCGGCTCGATGCTGGCGCTGCTCGGCGCGATCTTCGTCCTGTTGCGCAGTCCTTTCGGGGCCTCGATCCAGGCGATCCGCGACGACGAGGAGGCGGCGGCCTCGATCGGGGTGAAAGTTCTCGCCGCCAAGCGGACGGTGTTCATCCTGGCGGCGTTCGGCTGCGCGCTCGCCGGCGTCGCTCTGGCTCGCGACCTCGGTCACGTTCCAGCCGAAGACCAATTTCGGCGTGCAGTGGACCGCCTACATGATCCTGATGGCGCTCGTCGGCGGCCTCGGCACGTTCGAGGGGCCGATCCTGGGGGCGGTGCTGTTCTTTCTCGTCCAGAACGAGTTCGGCGAGAACGGCGTCTGGTACATGGCGGGCCTCGGCGTGGTCGCCATCCTGTTTGCGCTCTTCCTGCCGCGCGGCCTCTGGGGCGAGATCGAGGCCCGCACGGGCCTCAGGCTGCTGCCGGTCGGCTACCGCCTGCGCCTGCCGGAAGCGCCGGCGCACAAGACGTAACCCACTTCGATGTCGTCGGCAGCGTGTCGCAATCCGCCGACAGGACCCTCACGGCGCGGCTTCCGCGGCGGTTCGCTCGAGCCAGCCGGGATCGAAGCGTGGCAATGGGATCGCGTCCAGCAGCGCCCTCGTGTAGTCGCTCTTGGGCGACACAAACAGCGTCTCGCAGGCCCCCTCCTCGACCACGCTCCCCGCGTGGAGCACGTAAACCCGGTCGCAGACTGCACGGATCACCGAAAGGTCGTGGCTGATGAAGGCCATCGCCAGGCCGAGGTCGCGTGAAAGGCTCTTCAGGAGATTGAGCGCCTGCGCCTGAGTCGAGACGTCGAGACCCGAAACGATCTCGTCCGCGACCACCAGGTCGGGCGCGAGCAGCGCTGCGCGCGCGATGCCCACCCTCTGGCGCTGTCCGCCGGAGAGCTCGTGCGGATAGCGGTCGAGACAGGCGAGCGGCAGACTGAACCGCTCGAATATCGCCCGGGCGCGCTGCTCCGCGTCCGCTTCGTTCTTCGCGACGCGGTGAAAGATCATGGGCTCGAGCACGCTGCGGCGGACAGTGCGGCGGGGGTTCAGCGAGGCCATCGGGTCCTGAAAGATGAGCTGCATCCGCCGGCGCAGCGGACGCATCTGCGCCTCGGAAATGCGCGTGATGTCCCGGCCCTCGTAAGCGATGCGCCCCGCCGTCACATCGACGAGCCGGAGCAGGGCCCGGCCCAGCGTCGTCTTGCCCGAACCGCTCTCGCCGACAATGCCGACCGTCTCGCCTCGGCCAATACGCAGGGAGACGCCCTGCAGCGCCTTCACCTCTAGGCGAGAAGCGCCAAGAAGGTTTCGGCGGGGTTTGAAGGCGACCTCGAGGTTCTCCGCCGCGAGCAGATCCCCGCTCACGGCGCCGCCGCCTCGGCGCGAAGGCGAGCGATCACATCCTCGGGCACGGGACGAAGGCCGGCGTCCGGGCGATCGTAGCGCGGAGACGCTTCCAGCAGCGCACGCGTGTATGCGTGTTTCGGCGCCTCAAGCATATCCTCGGTGCGCCCCTCTTCGACGACGCGGCCGCCGAACAGGAGCGTGACGCGATCGCAGATCTGCGCGACCACGCCGATGTCGTGGGTGACGAAGATCACCGCAGTGCCGTGCGCGTTCTGCATGTTGCGAATGAGGCGGAGGATCTGCTTCTGCACGGTCACGTCGAGCGCCGTCGTCGGCTCGTCGGCGATGATGAGGGTCGGCTCGAGCGCGAAGGCGGCGGCGATCAGCACGCGCTGCCGCATGCCGCCGGAGAGCTCATGGGGGAAGCTTCGCAAGACCCGCTCCGGCTCTCGGATGCGCACTTCGGCGAGCAGCCGCAGCGCGATCCGCCGGGCAGCCGCGGCGTCGACCCTGCGTATGAGGCGCAGGCCGTCGGTCAGTTGCCGCTCGATACGGCGTCCCGGGTTGAGCGCCGTCATCGGGTCCTGCGGGATCAGCGCGAACCGCTCGCCGATGAGACGCCGCAATTGCCCGCCCGGCATTTTCAGGAGATTCTGGCCCTCGAAGCGGATCTCGCCCGAAGTGACGCGGATGGTCCGTGGCAATATGCCGAGGATCGCCTTGCCGATTGTCGACTTGCCTGCGCCGCTCTCGCCGACCAGCCCGCGCGTTTCACCGCGCTCGACAGTCAAGGAAACATCGCGCACGATCGGCGCGCCGTCCCGCTCGGAAAGGACGGACAGGCCGGAGATCGCGAGGAGGGGTGCGCTCATCGCCGCATCACCGGGTCGAGCGTGCGGCGCAGGCCCTCGCCGAGCAGGTTGAAGGCGAGCACGGTCAGGAACAACATCGCCAGAGGCGCCGCGAGTATCCACCATCCTTCATGCATCAGCTGGCGCCCCTGGGCGATCATGCCGCCCCAGGTCGGGGTGTCGGAAGACACCGAGAGGCCGACGAAGGAAAGTATGGCTTCGACGATGACCGCGATGCCCATTTCGAGGCTGACGAGCGCGATCAAGACCGGCAGCACGTTGGGAAAAATTTCGCGTGCCAGGATGCGTCCCTGCGAAAAGCCGATCGCGCGGGCGGCGGTGACGTAGTCGGCGCTGGCCTGCGCCATGGTCTCGGCGCGAATGACCCGGCAAAACCGCGTCCAGTCGATGATGGCGATCGCCGCAATCACGGAGCCGACGCCAGGGCCTACGACGGCGACCAGCAGGATCGACAACAGGACTGGGGGGAACGCCATCCAGATCTCGACGAGCCGCGACACTGTCGCATCGACCCATCCGCGGCGCCAGCCGGCGAGCAGCCCCAACGTCGCGCCGAGCAGAGCCGCAAGGCTCGACGCGCCGAAGGCGACCGTCAGCGCGATGCGCGAACCATAGATCACGCGCGAAAGCGCATCACGGCCAAGGTCGTCCGTGCCAAGCCAATGGCCCGGCTCCGCGCCAGCGAGCCAGACGGGCGGCGTAGCGCCGAGGATGATGTCCTGCTCGAGCGGATCCTTCGGCGCGATCCAGGGCGCGCCGAGCGCAAGAATGAGCAGAAAAAGAATGAAGCCGCCGCCCCCAACGACCTTGGGGTCGCGAAGCAAGTCGCAGAGCCAGTTCAAGCGCCAACGTCTTCCGGTTCTCTGCGGCGCCTCCGAGACGGCGGCGTCAACCATGTCTGAGCCTCGGATTGGTCGCGAAGACCAGGAGATCGACGACCATGTTCACGACAATGAACAGCGCGCCGAAGACGAGCGTCAGGCCCTGGATCAAGGGAAGGTCACGGTTGATGACGGCGTCGACCGCCATGTTCCCGATGCCGGGATAGGCGAAGATCCGCTCGACGATGACCGTACCCCCGATCAGGAACGTGAACTGGACGCCGGTCAGCGCCAGGGTCGGCGCTACGGCGTTGCGCAGCGCCTCCTGCAGCACCAGGCGCAACTTAGTCATGCCTTTCAACTGCGCGAGCAGCACATAATCCTGAACCATCGCCTCCCGCAGGGACTCCTTCAAGACTCGCGTGATGACGGCGGCAAGCGGAAGGCCGAGCGCGAGCGTCGGCATGATCATGTGGCGCGCGACGTCGAGCAGCACCGAGAAGCGCAGCGTCAGCAGGCTCTCGATAAGATAGAAGGGCGTGGCGAAATGCACGTCCAGGCTGGGATTGATGCGCCCCGAAAGCGGCAGCACAGGCGCAAAGACGCCGAAGACGAGGACGAGCAGGAACGCCCAGATGAAATCGGGCACGGCGAGGAAGAGCCCGTTCACGGCGTCTACGACGGGAGCGACGGCAGTGTCGCTCGTCAGCGTCGCGAAGACGGCGATCGCGCTACCCAGCAACGTTGCGAAAACGAGCGCGGCGACCGCCAGTTCGAGCGTCGCGGGCAGGCGCTCGGCCAACAGCCCGAGCACGCCGCGGTGCAAGGAGATCGACGTGCCGAAATCGCCGCGCATGAGGTCGCGCGCCCACACCGCGAATTGCATCGGCAATCCCGCGTCGAGGCCGTAATGCGCGCGAAGCGCAGCGATGTCGGCGGGCGAGGCGCCCGGGGAGATCATCATCGCGATCGGGTCGCCGGGAACGACGCGCAGCAGCACGAACACAACGACGGCAACCCCGACGAGCGTGATCGCCGCCATTCCGAGGCGTCGCAGCAGGCCCGAGGTCATGCGCAGCCTGCGGAAAAGCGAAGGGAGCGCGACTCTCCGGCCAATGAGCGCCCCCTTCCGAATTTACGCCTTCGTCACCAGCGTCGGCTGCAACGCCCCGGTCTCGTTGGCCGTCACTTTCAGCGAGGACTTGAAGACGATCGGCTGCGAATACTGAACGAGCGGAATCACGTAGCCCTTCTCGGCGATATATTTGTCGACCGCCTTCCAGCCTGCGATGCGCTTAGCCTCGTCCTTCTCGTCCCACAGCGGTCCGATCATGGCGTCGAGATCCTTCGACTTCCAGGCCGAATGCGGCGAGGGCGAGAACATGGCGAAACCGGTCGAACAGGTGGGATCGCCGATCGCGTCGCCCCAGTTGTAGAAAGCCATCGGCGCGAGCTTGTGAGCGGCGCGCAGTTCGTAGTGCTTGGCGATTTCGTACACTTCGATCTCGGCGTCAATGCCGACCTTGCGCCACATGCCGACGATCGCCTGCACGGTCTCGTAGTCTTTCGGCTTGAAGCCGCGCGTCGTCTGGATCTTGAACTTGACCGGCTTTTCCGGGGAATAGCCGCTCGCCGCGAGCAGCTTCTTCGCCAGGTCCGGATCGTAGGCGACCTTGATCGACGGGTCGTAGGCCTCGTAACCTGGCGCGTCCAGCGTGGCGATCGGCGTTGCATAGCCGCGCAGCAGGCGCTTGGCGATCAGGTCCTTGTCGATCGCATGGATCGCGCCGAGGCGGACGTTCTCGTCAAGCATCTCCTTTTCGACATTGGTGATGAAGATCATGCCGATGTCGGTGATCGGTCTGCACTCGCCGGCGAGACCCGGCTTGACCTTCAGGCGGTCATATTCCTCGTAGGGGATCTCGAGCGTCACGTCGGACGAGCCGCTTTCGATCTCGGCGACGCGGCTCGTGCCATCCGGCACGAACTTGAAGATCACGGTCTCGAACGTGGGCTTCGGGCCCCAGTACTTTACGTTCCGTTTGAGGCGTAGAAACGCGTTGCCCTGATACTCGTCGACCATGTAGGGGCCGGTGCCGATCGGCTTCTTCTCGAAGCCTTCTGCGCCGACCTTTTTGTAGTAGTCCTTCGGCAACACGTAGCCGGTCAGAAACGCCATCCACTTGAAGATGGTCGGATCGAAGTTCTTGCAGTCGGCTGTGATGTGGTGGCCATCGATCTTGAAATTGCCCAAGGAACCCCAGACGAAGGCGACGGGATTACCGCCCTTGGGGTCGCCCGCGCGCTCGATCGACCAGACGACGTCCTCGGGCGTGAACGGCGAACCGTCATGCCAGACGACGCCCTCGCGCACGTCCATCCAGGCCTTGGTCTTGTCGTCGTTCCAGCCCCACTTCGTCAGCAGGCCGGGCGTCAGCGAAAGGTCGGTGTCCTGCCCGATGTACTGGTCGAAGATCGAGCGGTAGATCGCCTGGATGGTCGGATTGACGGAGGAGGGGCCGGTGGTCGGGTCGAAGGCGGGCAGATTGACGTTGAAAGCGATGGTCAACGTGTCGCTGGTTTCGGCGCTCGCGCCGCCGCCCATGAGAAGTCCGGAGAAAAAACTCGCGCTGCCGAGGACGAGCGCTTGACGTCGATTCAGATCAACAACCATGCAGACCTCCCGCTTTTCCTTATAATGTGAGCGTCGTCGTCTCGGCCGCGCCCGCCGCCTCCGGGAGCTTCTCTGCGACGAAGTCGCCTGCGCGTTTGATACATGCGCTACCATATTTAATTCGCAGTCCAGAGCGAGTGTCAAGCATCGCAAATCTGTCCGCGGCGATTAAAGATTGTGCGGCGTTGACAAACTTTGAGCGAGAAAAATATGCTCTTGCACATGAAAGTCGTTGACCGCCGGGCGCGTCAAGGAGGCCAGAATGGCTGAGCGGTCTTTCGCGCGCGAAGTCGAGGGCCTGAAGCTCGGAGCCGGCGCAATATTCCGCGGCGAAGGCATTCTGGCGATCACCAAGGCGCTGCTGCAATCCGGCGTTTCCTATGTCGGGGGGTATCAGGGTTCGCCGATCTCGCATCTGATGGACGTGCTCGCGGACGCGAAGGACGTCCTCGCCGACCTCGGGGTGCATTTCGAGACCTCAGCGTCCGAGGCGACCGCGGCGGCCACGCTTGCGGCGTCCGTCATGTATCCGGTTCGCGGCGCCGTCACCTGGAAATCGACGGCCGGAACGAACGTTGCGGCCGACGCGCTCTCCAACCTGGCCTCCGGCGGGGTCACCGGCGGCGCGATGATCATCATCGGCGAGGATTATGGGGAAGGCTCCTCGATCATGCAGGAGCGAACCCACGCCTATGCGCTGAAGTCCCAGATCTGGCTGATCGACCCGCGCCCCAACCTGCCGACTCTGGTGCGGATGGTCGAAGAGGGCTTCGAGCTTTCGGAGGCCTCCAACACGCCAGTCATGCTGGAAGTGCGCATTCGCGCCTGTCATGTTCATGGGAGCTTCGTCTGCAAGGACAACCGACGGCCGGCGCATACGCTTCGCGAAGCGCTGGAGAACCCGGTCCGCGACGTCAATCGCATCGTCCTTCCGCCCGCCTCGTTCCTGCATGAAAAGGAGAAACTCGAGCGCCGCAAGCCCGCGGCGATCGATTTCATCAAGTCGCGCAAGCTCAACGAGACGTTCGGTCCCGCGGAAGGCGACGTCGGCATCGTCATGCTCGGCGGCATGTACAACAACACGATCCGCGCCCTGCAATATCTTGGTCTCGCAGACGGCTACGGCGAAACGGCCGTGCCGCTCTACGTGCTCAACGTCGCCTATCCCCTGGTCGAAGAGGACTTGGTCGCGTTCTGCCGAGACAAGAAAGCGGTGCTGATGGTGGAGGAAGGCGCGCCCGACTACATCGAGCGCGACCTGAATACGATCCTTCGCCGACGCGACATCCAGACCAAAATCTGGGGAAAGGACGTTCTGCCGATGGGCGGGGAATATACCGCCCCGGTGTTGACCAAAGGCATCCGCGAATTCCTTGCTTCCCATGCGCGGGGGTTGCTCGGCAACGAGCCCCCGGGGCCCGATCCGTCTCCGGTGCTGGCCGACCCGCGCGTCAAGGCGCTCGCCGAGGTCGTGCCGCCTCGCCCGCCCGGGTTTTGCATCGGTTGCCCGGAGCGGCCGATCTTCGCCGCGATGAAGCTCATCGAGCGGGAACTCGGGCCGCATCACGTCTCGGCGGATATCGGCTGCCACCTGTTCTCGATCCTGCCGCCGTTCAACATCGGGGCGACGACGATGGGGTACGGATTGGGGCCCGCCTCGGCCTCGGCCTTCAATGTGCCGGCGGCCAAACGATCGATCTCGGTGCTCGGCGACGGCGGGTTCTGGCACAACGGCCTCGCCTCCTCGATCGGCAACGCGGTCTTCAACAAGCATGACGGCGTCACGCTGATCGTCGACAACTACTATTCCGCGGCGACAGGGGGGCAGGATATTCCTTCCTCTCGCGCTGATAATCCCCGCCGGCAGACGAACAACAGCATCGTCAAAGCCGTGCGGGGCGTCGGCGCGCGTTGGGTCAGGCAGATCGACCGCACTTACGACGTCGCGGCGATGCGCGATACCCTGCGCGAGGCGCTCACGACGAGGGAGGCCGGACCCAAGATCATCGTCGCCTCGTCGGAATGCATGCTGAACAAGCAGCGCCGCGTGCGTCCGCTGGTCGGCAAGGCGATCAAGTCGGGCGAGAGGGTGGTGCGCGAGAAATTCGGCGTCGACGAGGACATATGCACCGGGGACCATGCGTGCATCCGCCTGTCGGGGTGCCCGTCGCTCTCGATCAAGCACACCGACGATCCTCTGAAGGACGACCCCGTCGCCGCGATCGACGAGAACTGCGTCGGCTGCGGCAATTGCGGCGAGGTGGCCGAGGCGGCGGCGCTCTGTCCGTCGTTCTATCGGGCCGAGATCGTTCATAACCCGACGGCCTTCGATCGGTGGGTCGAACGCGCCCGCGGCGCAGTGATCGGTTGGATCGAAGCGCGGCGAAACCGCGGCCGAGTCTTTCTTCCCGCGGAGGGAGCGTGAGCGAGGAGGCCGCGGTCCGTTCGTTGCGGAGCGCCTCCGGCCGCATCTCGATGGCCATCCTCGCCATGGGTGGGCAGGGAGGCGGCGTGCTTGCGGACTGGATCGTGGCGCTGGCGGAATCGCAGGACTGGGCTGTGCAGTCCACTTCGGTTCCGGGAGTCGCGCAGCGAACCGGGGCGACGATCTATTACATCGAGATGGCGCCGGCGAAAGACGGCGCTGCTCCGGTGTTCGCGCTGATGCCGACGCCGGGGGACGTCGACGTCGTGATGGCGGCGGAATTGATGGAGGCGGGCCGTTCGGTTCTGCGCGGCCTCGTCACGCCGGAGCGCACGACGTTGATCGCCTCGACGCATCGCGCGTTCGCTGTGGCGGAGAAGCAGGCGCCGGGCGATGGCGTGGGAGATCCCGCGGTCGTTTCGCTCGCGACGGAGTTCGCGGCGAAACGCCTCGTCGCTTTCGACATGGAAGCGCTCGCGAAGGCGAACGGCAGCGTGATTTCGGCGACGATGTTCGGCGCGCTCGCGGCGGCTGCGGCGCTTCCCTTCTTGCGCGCCGCGTTCGAGGCGGCCATTCGTGCGGGCGGCACGGGCGTCGAGGGCAGCTTGCGCGCCTTCGGCGCCGCCTTCGACCGGACCAACGCCAAGCCGGTCGAGCCGGTCCGCCGCTATCCGGAGAAGCGCTTCCTCGGTTGGCCCGACGCGACGGGGAATCAGGAGCTCGACAGAATCGGAGCGCGAATTCGCAGCTTCCCCGCTCCCGCGCAACCGATGCTCGGCGCGGGCGCGCGCAAACTCGCCGACTATCTCGATCCCGCCTATGCCCTCGAGTATCTTGATCGGATCGGCACGCTTTGCGATCTCGATCGCGCGCACGGCGGGGACGCCAGGGGCTGGTCGTTCACGATCGCCGCCGCGAAACACGTCGCGGCGGCGATGGCCTACGACGACGTGCCGCGCGTCGCCGATCTCAAAATCCGTGCGTCCCGCCAGGCGCGCGTTCGACGGGAGGTCGGCGCCGAAGCGGACGTCCTTGTGTCGACCACGGAATATTTTCACCCGCGCGTGGAAGAGCTTTGCGGCTCGCTCCCGAAGGATTGGGGCGAGTGGATCGAGGCGCGCCCGCGGTTGGTCGCCGCCCTCAGAAAGATGGTCGATCGCGGCCGGCGGATCCGCCCGAACACGATCGCGGGCTACCTGACGCTCGCCTTCGTCGCCGGCCTCGGACCGCGCCGGCGCAATTCGCTGCGATTTGGGCGCGAGGCGGCTCACCGCGAGGCCTGGCTCAAAGTGGCCTGCCAGGCACTGGACGCGCGTTACGAGCTCGGCGTCGAGACGCTTGGCTGCCGCGGTCTCGTGAAGGGTTACTCGGACACGCATTCGCGTGGCTTGTCCAAGTTCGAGCGTGTCATGGCGGCCGTTCCTGCGCTCGCCGCGCGCGGCGACGGGCCCGAATGGCTCAGCCGCCTGAAGCGGGCGGCTTTGGCCGACGAGGGCGGCGCCGCGCTCGATGGCGTGTTGAAAACGATTGCGACGCTCTGACCGCGCCTTCAGATGCCGTAATTGCGGATGTTGGCGATCATCTTGTGCAGCGTCGCGGTGAACGCCTTGTATTCTTTGGCGTCGACGCCATCGAGCATCTTCAGCAAAAGGTCGTACATCGTCGGCCAGACCTTGCCGAAAGCGTCGCGCCCCGCCTGGGTGATGTCGACGTCGCGAACACGCAGGTCCTCGGGCCGCGGCTTGCGGACGATCAAGCCCTGCTCCTCCAGCGCGTCGAGCGTGCGGCTCATCGTCGACTGCTCGGTGAGCGCGTAGAGCGAAAGCTCGTTGATGGTGAGCGGCGAGGAAATGCTGAGGACCGCGAGCGCCCGCATCTTCGTCGTCGTCATGTCGTGCGTCTTCAACTCGGCGGAGAGATGCGTGACCCAGCTCAACGACACGCTGTTGATCAGATAAGGGGCGAATTGCTGCAAGCCTATCTGCCCGAGCGAAGGTCTCGAGCCTGCGCCGGCGCCGCGCACCCATAGCGGGTCTTCGAAAGGCGAGGCTCGGGTGGTGGTCTGGTCGGTCATGTCAACGCGTTGGCGAGCAGGAATCCGGAGCCTCCGCCGAGTCCCGGGCCGGGGTGCGTCGAGGCGCCGATGTGATAGACGCCGGGAACCGCCGTCCTGTGGTTGGACGAGCCGGCGAAGGGGCGCCAAATGAAGAACTGATCGAGGCCGCAATAGCCGCCATAGGGGTCGCCGCCAACAAGATTGACGTTCATCGCCTCGAGATCAGCCGGCGAATAGGCTTTGCGGGCAATCACCTCCTCATGGAAATCCTCGACATGGCGGGCGACCAGCGCCTCCACACGATCGGCGAACGCCTCGCGCACGGCCTCCGTCCACCGGCCATCGGCGGGCGTCGCGATCTCGCTCTTTGCATCGCCCTTGATTAGACGGGGCGCTTCGGGCAGTTGCAGCCAGAGGATCGCCTTGCCCTCGGGCGCTCGCGACGGATCGAGCGCGGTCGGCTGCCCGACGCAAATCGTCGGCTCGGCGGGGAGCAGGCCGCGCTCGCACTCGTTGGCGGCACGCGACACCCCGTCGAGCCCGGGCGTCACGTGCATGAGCGCGACCCTGCCGAGGTCCCGGCCGGCTTTCCATCTTGGCGGCGCCTCCAGCGCATAGTGGATCTGCATGTCGCCCTTACCGTAGCGATAGTGCTTGAGCGCCTTCGTGGCTTCCGCGCCCGCGGGATGGTCGCGGAGGAGGCGGCCATAGAGTTGCGTCGGCGTCATGGAGCAGACGACGCCGCGGGCGGCCTCGATGCGCTCGCCGGCGACGAGCCGGACGGCCCGCGCGTTTCCGGCCGCATCCGTCTCGATGCGTTCAACGTCAGCGCCGCACCGCACATTTCCGCCCTTGTCCTCGATGAGGCGGAGGAAGGCCGCGACGAGGGCCTTCGCGCCGCCCACCGCGATCGGGCAACCGGCCTGTTCGACGGCGAAGGCGATCAGCTTGATCATCTGTGCGGAGTAGGCGCTTTCCGGGTTGAGGCCGCAGTGAAGGGCCCACGGCGCCCAAAGCGCATGAATCGCATCCGATTCGTAGGTCGATTCGAGATAATGCCGCGAAGGACGCAGAGCCTCGCCGAACCAGGCGGCCAACCCGCGGGGCCCGCGTTTCCAGGCCTCGCGCGCGATCGTCGTCGCCGTCCGCCACGACCACAGCTGGCCGCCGAGGAGAGCGAACAGAAAAGGCGCGTCCGCGGCCATGCGGTCCATTTCGTGGGCGAAGGTCGCGCCGTCGCCTTTCGTGCAGGCCTCGAAGGCCGCGACGTTGCGAGCGCGGTCGCGCGAGAACAGCACATGCGATCCGTCCGGCCGGATGACGCCGGTCGGCAGATCGGAGTGGGCGACTGCGAAGCCGCGCGCCTCCAGATCCTTGCCGATCGCCGCATAGGCCGGGGAAGTGAGAAACAGGACGAGCGTCGTCGCCATCACGTCGTGCACGAAGCCGGGAGCGGTGATCTCCTCGGTGCGCAGGCAGCCGCCGATGCGGTCGTTGCGTTCCAGCAAGAGGACCTTCCGCCCCTTCTTGCCGAGCATCGCCGCTGCGACCATCCCATTGATGCCGCCGCCGACGACGACATAGTCGACGCCCGCCATCGACTGCTCAGGCTGGGACGAGCGCGAGCGCTCGCACCGGCGAGCCGGTGCCGTCGATGAACTTGAGCGGCGCCGCGATCAGCACGGCGCCTTTCGGCGGCAGTTCGTCGAGATGACAGAGGCTTGCCAGCCCGTATCGGTTGGCCTTGTGCATCAGCGTATGCGCGGGGAACGGTGGGTCCATGCCGCCCGCCGAGCCGGCGTCGGTGCCGACCGTTTCGGAGCCCCAGCCGATCACGCCCTTGTCGATCAGATAGGTGATCGCTTCGGCGGTCGGGCCCGGCGAATGCGGACCTTTTTCGTCGGCGTTGAGGAAGGTCGCCGTGCTGCCGCCGCGCTTGTACCAGTCGGTGCGAAGCACGACCCATGTGCCCGCCTCGATCTCTCCATGCTGCTTTTCCCAAGCCTTGATGCTGTCCACGGTGAGGAGATAGTCCGGGTTTTCCGCCGCCTCCTTGGCGCGGTCGATCACGTTGACGGGCGCGACGAAGTTCTTGACGGGAATCTTGTCGGTGCTTCCGTCGGGATAGTCCTTGCCGCTGATCCAATGGCGGGGAGCGTCGAAGTGCGTGCCGGTATGCTCACCGAGTTCGAGCCAGTTCCATGCCCAGAAGGGGCCGTTTTCGTCGTATTTGGAGATCGCGTGCACCTTCACCGGCGGCGTGTTCTTCCCGATGTTCGGCGGCAGGTAGATGACCGGAGTTTCGGGACCGAGCGGCGCGGAAAGGTCCACGACCCGCACGGACCCCGAAATGAGCGCCGATGCGAGGTCGGCGAGCGTCTTGCTTGAATTCATGTCCGTCCTCCGAAGTGTGGCGCTTCCCCTGTCGGCCGACAACCCGCCCGCGGCGCGACGCGGCGAGACTAACGGCGAAATATGAGTTTGCAAGAGTTGGGCGGCGGCCCGTCTCCCGCCGGCCGGCCGCAAGCCCTGCGGGCGAACGGTCAGTTCGGCATCCTGAGCCGCTATCCGACAGCGCCGTCCGGCAGCGTGCGCCGTCTGGCGCCAGGCGAGTTCTTTCAATGCTTTGGGTGTGAAAATCTGTCGCATCTTCGAGGCCCTGGAGGGGCCGCAGATAAAACATATGCAATCTGTATAATTGTCCTTGATTTCCTGCGCAAAACGGCAAATTTCGCCGCACCGGCGCCGACGTAAGGCGAGCCGGCTCCATCTGCTGCTTGAAGAGCCGTGCTGTCTGTGATGCAGCGGACTCATTCACTTTGATCAGGACAACCAGTAGTCTCGAAGCGGCCGCCATAGCAGCCGCACGGCGCGCGTTTTGGCCATCGGCCGGCGCACAAAGCTTGGAAATGCATGCAATATGGGCGACCGACAAAGGGCTTATGACGCGGTCGTGATCGGCGCCGGGCACAATGGCTTGGCGGCGGCCGTCCGCCTCTCGCAGAGAGGCTGGCAAGTCGCGGTCGTCGAGGCGAAAGGCGAGCCGGGAGGCGCGGTGAAGACGAGGGAGCTGACGCTTCCAGGCTTCCGCCACGACGTCTGCGCCATGAACCTCTCCATGTTCGCAGGCTCGCCCTTCTTTCAGGCGCACAAGGATCAGCTTCTGGCGCACGGGCTCGCTTTCGCGCCGGCGGAGGATTGTTTCGCCAGCGTATTCCGCGACGGGACGTATCTCGGGGTAAGCCGCACGCTGGAGAAGACGCTCGCAGGGATCTCCGCCCTGTCGGCGGCCGACGCCGAGGCCTGGAAGGCGCTGCTGCAGCGGTTCGGCGGCGACGCCCCGCATCTGTTCGCCCTGCTCGGATCGCCGATGCCGTCCTGGGGGGCCGCCAAGGTCGTCTGGAAAGCCTGGCGAGAGAAACGAGCTGCGTGGCTTTTCGACACGCTGAAGCTCCTCGTCGCGACGCCGCGGGACTTTCTCGACGCCCGCTTCGAAAACCCGAAGGTCAAGGCGATGATGGCGGCCTGGGGCCTGCATCTCGACTTTGCGCCAGACGTCGCGGGCGGCGCCCTGTTCCCCTATCTGGAATGCATGGTCAACCAGAGTTTCGGCATGGTGATCGGCCTGGGCGGCGCCGACACGATCGTGAAGGCCATGGTGGGCGCGCTCAAGTCCAAAGGCGGCGAGCTCATGCTCGGCGAGCGGGTCGCCCGGGTCGAGGTGGCCGGCGGGGCGGCGACGGGCGTGACCTTGGAGAGTGGAAAGCGGCTCGACGCGAAGACGGTCATCGCCAACGTCCACCCAAAAATCGTTTTCGGCGATCTCGTCCCTCGCGACGCCTCGCGCGCCAAATTCGAGCGGGATGTGGCGAGGTTCCGCGCCGGACCCGGCACGATGATGGTGCACCTCGCGCTCGACAGACCTTCCGGACTGGCGCGCCGGGGCGGCGCTGCAAAACTTCGCTTATGTCCATGTCGCGCCGGACCTCGAAATGATGTCGCGGGTCTATGCCGAGGCTTCAGCCGGCCTGCTTCCGGCCGAGCCGGCGCTGGTCGTCGGGCAGCCCACGGCGATCGATCCCTCGCGCGCGCCTCCCGGGAAACACGTGCTCTGGGTGCAGGTGCGCGTCCTGCCGGCGGACATACGCGGCGACGCGTCGGGCCGCATCGCGGCCAGGAACTGGGACGAGGCAAAAGAAGCTTACGCCGATCGCGTGCTCGATCTTCTCGAATTCTATGCGCCCGGCCTGAGGGGCCGAGTGCTCGGCCGGTCGGTTTTCTCGCCGCTCGACCTCGAGCGCGAAAACCCGAACCTTATCGGCGGCGACAACCTCTCGGGCAGTCATCATCTCGATCAGAACTTCTTCATGCGCCCGGTGGCGGGCTGGTCCCGCTACCGCACGCCGGTGCGCAACCTCTATCTCTGCGGCGCCTCGACCTGGCCTGGGCGCAGGCACGGGGGCAGGCTCCGGCTTCATGCTCGCCAAGATGCTTGCGGGCTGAGGCAGTGTTTCAGGTTGAATTTCGCGTTTGGGCGGAGATCGCTTCTACAGTCGCCGCCCTTGGAACGCCCGCAATCGACGTATAGCGGACGTAGCACACCCCGTCCTTGAACGCCTCAATTGGGCGGAGAGTGCGGATTGGTCGAACGGCAGTGAACGGGCGGACAGGAGGCGTTCCAACGCGACGGCGAAAGCCCGGACTCCGCCCGGAGCGGGCGTTGATAAAGGCGCCGGAAGCTGTATGATCGGCGCGGGTACAATCCCGAGAAGGCGGCGCGCTCATGCGTGGCGTACGAAATCTGATCATTGCCCTGGTTTTTTCTCTGGTCATGCCGGTAACGGCATTCGGCAACGGCGTAAGTTGTTTAGACCAGGCCACATTAAGGTCAACGGCGGCAGGCAGACCCGCGATTATAACTTTTGTTAATAATTCGACCCATGCGGCCAATATATACTGGATAGACTACGGGGGAAAGCGTGCGCAGCAATTCTACGTGACGCCTAGCTCAGTGATATCACGAAATACTTTAGTCACTCATCCATGGGTTATTACTGATGATTATGATAATTGTATTGGAGTCGCGTTTGCAAATCCGTCCGCGCCCAACGTTGAAATAACTGATTCTGGTATCGTTTTTTCGAGTACGTCCGGACCTGTCCTCGCCGACAACCCTGCCTATGCGAAGCACGGGGACGATGAAGCCGGCGAGTCCACTGCATTCTGTGCTGCGGCGAAAAAGCCGGTCGACGCCGACCCGCGGCTGGCGGCGGAAGTCGCGGCGGTATTCGGCAAGGCGACGTTCAAAGCGACGGGCGAAGACTGCCTCTATCCGCTTCAAGTTCTGCGTTACGCCAGCGCCGACGTCCTCGTTTTCCAGGCCGGCGAGCCCGGCGGACGCTGCCATGGGTGCGGGGCGCCGCTGTCGGCCTATGTGGTCCGGCGGGTCAATGGCGGCTTCAAGACTGTCCGCCGTTATCGCCAATTCGCCACGCTCGGGACATTTGGCGCTGTTGGAGACATTTCCGCCATCGAGATCGGTGGCGACGACGGCATGGCGATCGAGAGCGGCGGGATGTTTCAGGGCTACGCTTTTACGGCTGTCGACTTCTACGCTTTCCATGCAGGCCAACTCGTCAGCCTCAATACTACTCCGATCTTTATCGCCGCCGATAATTCGGGCGCGATGGCCGACCCGAGCAAGGCGATCGAGGTCACGGCGACGTGGTTCTTCAATTCCGCCGACAAGACGGCCCTCGTCGTCGACTACAAGGTCCGGGCTCACGACGCCGCGCGCGTTGAGCGCGCAGTATGGCGGCTGCAGGGAAGGTCGCTTGTCCTTTCCCGCGGCCGCGTTCCGCCGGAAGTTTCGGCGGCTGCACCATGACGAAGCCGGGACCGTCACTTATCGAGGCCAACTCGGGGGAGCGGCGGGGGAAAATTCAGCCTCAAAATAGGCCCGGTGCATGACGGCACCAGCAACAGCAGCGCGCCAGGGGCATTCTCAAGGAAACAGGCTATAAATCTTATGAGCCATACAGTCAACAAAACAACCGGCATTATCACGCTTGCCGTGTTGCTTGAAACATTTCTGTGCAGCAACTTTTTAATGGCTGGCGAACCTTCTGCGACAACTGCATATAATGCAAAAAGCGGCATTTATTGCGTTGACCGTGGGCGTAGCAAGTTTTATGAAAAAACCAATCCTGATGGCAGCCTCATGATTGAATTGGACGCCGCGGGGCCACCGCCGAATTTTGGCATGTTTTCGGTTTCTGGCCCGGCCAAAAAAATTTCAGCCCGTCGCTGGCGTTATAAAGATGTTGGATGTCAGATCGACATAACGCTTGATACAAAGAGCTGGCGTCTTCTTTTACTCGATATAGATGCTCAATGTCTTGACAATAAAGGCGCTCACGCGCCGGATAAACCGCCTCTTTTCCCGCTCAGTTCTTACGTCCGTCCTGTCACTTCACAACTGGATGCTGATGGAGGGTTGGCCGCCGATGGCGGGAAAGCGCCTAGCGACGATTGCGTCGCCCCTCCGGGAGGCTAATTCACCGTTTAAAATGGTTCTATTTTGTCCGGGCGATAATGATCATTGTGGAAATAGGCGTTTAGATTATAGTAAAGCCTTCCCTTTTGCTATACTGAAAACGGCAGCGCTAACCGTTGTTTTTTGGACCTCGTCTGTTAGCGAAAAATCGTCTCGCATCGCTTACTTTTGATGCCAAGTCGGAGGCCATTGAGATCACCGTTCGCGGGAATGAGGTATCTCTATACAAACCCGGTCATTGTTGGCAGGGTTTTAGTGCAGAATTCCCGCTGCGCTGACCGCCAAACGGCATCATGTTCGGGAGGCCGACAAATGAGCAGGTATCATTTTAAAATCTGGTCTTGTTTGATTGCCGCCGCGGCGGTGGCAAATTACGGCGTCAGCCATGCTGCGAGCCGGTTGCCTCTTCGGAACGGTGAATACGCAACTTCGTGTGCGGGGGGCGTTCCTGACACTCTGACCAGCATCGGCTATTACGACGGCAGTTTGAACCCGGAAGCCGAAGGGCAGAGCGGCTATTGTCCTGCGAGAAAGTCGCAATCAAAGGACAAGTATATTCCAGCAGCTCAAAGTGTGAATCGGGAACTCGGATGCAGCTTCCGACCGGGACATACCGTTTCAGCTACACGATTTTAAACGACACAACGTTCGTCTCGAAAGGAAAGACCTACCACTGGTGCAGCCCGGGACGGTAGATTGAGCCAACGAGATCACGGTGACGCATAATTCAACCCCCGATTGCAGGATCGCAGCAATCAATTGGCGATCACGTCAACTCTCACCGCCGGAGGCACCGGGTGCACTGATGAGGAAGGCCCCGATTCTCGGCCGTATTTTAAGCGGCGCTAACCGAAACCGTTCGCGCCCGCGCGTCATGATTTCGTTATCGCCAGAGAGGTCAGAAACTCCGATCTGTCGGGTGAGGCCTCATTCTCAATAGTGAACATTCGGCTATGGCTGCATCTGCTATGCTGCCCAAGATGAGCGGCTGCACAAAAGGGCGCAGGTCCCGGCGGCGGGGGCGCGACTTGCCGACCTGACCATTAAAGGCGGTGGTCACTTTGCGATTTCCGGGAACTGGTCTTTATAAAGGTCAAAGAGATCGTTCACGCGGTCTCGCTCTCCAACGAATACTCGCACTCGATTAGGACCTCGCTAGACTTTCCACTGCCGCCCAACATCATTCCTGACTGGTGAAGGCATTCCGCA
>CAWGKV010000012.1:0-95953 GCA_963823165.1 uncultured Alphaproteobacteria bacterium
CAAGCTCGCGTTAGCCGGCGAGAGCGGCACAACGGTACAACTCGCGGGCCGATTGTCAGCAATGGCGCAAGCCCGGGGTGAATTAAGCCAGAGCATCGCCGGAATCCCGGTAATGTTTAGGAAGCTTCAAGGTCTCGATGTGAAGGATCTGAAACCTTTAGCCGACGAGGCCAAGGCGAAACTAGCCTCCGGCGTTGTGGCGATCGCAAACTCAAGCCCTGACGGCAAAGGCAGCTTGGTCGTCTCCGTAACTCCGGATTATGTTACTCGCATAAGCGCCATTGATCTCGTACGGGCGGGTGCAGAGGCGCTCGGCGGTAGGGGAGGAGGCGGAAGACCCGATATGGCGCAAGCTGGAGGACCCGACGGGTCAAAGCTCGAGGAATCGCTCAACGCGGTTAGTGCAAAGTTGGCCGAACTCGCAAAGTCCTAGCCCCTTCGAAGAAGGGCACACCTTACACGGGAGACCATGGAATGACACGAGCCAGCCCATGCAAAATGGGCTCGGCTCTTGAAGCAGCATGCGCCGAGGGTGCGATAACGCCTACGCCGCCATCGCCTTCTTCAGATTCTCGTCGACCTTGTCGAGGAAGCCGTGGTCGACAGGCGCTTCTGGTCCGGCCCGAGCGTCGGCTCGGGCGTCGCGGCGATCGCGGCGACCAGCGATGACGGCAAGGCGAGCATCGTCGTCGCCGTCACGCCGGACCAGACCAACCGTTTCAATGCCATCGATCTGGTGCGACTCGGCTCGACGGTGCTCGGCGGCAAGGGCGGTGGCGGCCGCCCCGACATGCCTCATGCCGGCGGCCCGGACGGCGCCAAGGCGAAGGACGCGCTGGCCGCGGTCGAGGAGGCGATCCAGGCGAGGGCGTGAGACGAACCTGCTCCCCTTGCTGGAGAAATTGGCGCAAAGCGCCGGATGAGGGGTCGGCCGCGCGCAGAGTCGACGAGCGTGCGGGTGAATTCAAGTTTTAGGCGCCATAAGCTGCAGCCTTTGTCCCTCCCGAGCAAGGCCTGGGCGCCGCCCCCTCCACCGCCCTTCGGGCGGTCCCCCTCCCCCGCAAGCGGGGGAGGATAGCGCGGCCCCGACCATATCCTCCCCCGTGAAGCGTTAGCGGAACGGGGGAGGGGGACCACGCGCAGCGTGGTGGAGGGGGCATGCCGCGAAAGCGAAGGCGGCTTTGGGAGTAACGCAACTTCGTCCCTCTCACGAGGCTCCGGGCGCCCGGGCTTGCCGGCAATCTCGGAAGCCCGAGAGGAAGGAAGTGGAACCACCGGGGAAAGAAGAGGAGCTTCGGCGGAAAGAAGCGGAACCCCAGAGGAAGGAAAAGGAACCCCAGGGGAAGTAACTTCCGTGCATCTAGGCTCGATCTTGTCAAGACATTTGCCGCCAAAGGCGGTGCCGCTGCAAGCAGCCAAGAGCCACGTCGGCCGTCGTCGAGGCGCTCGCGCTCCTGCGCTGCGCTACGTCGGCGCATTCGGGTCGGAGGGTATGAACGGCATGCGCGGAGGGGCGGTTGCCCACATCAGAGCAATATCTTGCGGTGTTAGGCCGTAAGCAGCGTTGACGAGATCGGACAATTGTCGCTCAAGGGCAAGAGCTTCCCGCGCCGCTTGGCGAGCAGGCTCGACTGTCATCGCGTGCTCCTGCTTAAGGCGCACGATCTCCGCGGCCGAGAGCCTCTTCGATTTCGGAAGCGCTTTGCGTACGGCGGTCACAAAGCCACCGGCATCGAGTTCGTGCGGCTTTGCAAATGCGCCCAGCCTATCGAGGCCAATTTCGTGCTGAAGCCAATCGTTTATTGCGAACGATCTTTCACGCTGTGCTTTAGTGATAGATATTAAGTTGTCACCAATGCTCACCAGACTTTCGGCATGTTCGCTTAATGAGGAGGGAATTGGAAAAGTCATAATCCGGATACCATCGTTTGACAAAGCCTCATCTTTCATGTGCGGGTAATGGCGCCAAGAAATCCACCATCCAACAGGTGAATTAAGTGCGCAAAGGAGCGAGCAGTCGTCCGATGGGATGAAAAAAGCCTTATTGCTAAGTAGCATACCGTCAGTATCGAGAGCGTACTGCGGATAAAACTGAATAGCTTGATAAATTATCTTGTTTTTTGAAAATTCCTCCCAGTAATCTGTGCTGTCTTGTATTTCGTACCACGCATAGGTACCGGTCTTTCGGCCTGGCCAGCTGTCATCAGGTCTCTTTGACTTCCAGTCGTCGGGTTTTGGTTCCAACTGCGTACGGAAACGGCTTAGATGCGCCTGAACGCTCGGGTATTTTTCGATCTCAGTTCCTCGTCGCGCGAAAATCATCCAAAGCCCGGTCCAAGGCGCGTGCCAGCGCTCAACATCCTGACCACGCAGATACGGTCTGATGAGCTCTGTGCAATTAGGGTCATCACGAATTAAAGCTTCGCGCGTTTCCGAGCTAATAAAGAAGGCATCGTTGCAGCCGGTTGTTACGCCACGGTAGGGCTTCGTTCTGGTGTACTCAGTAATTGGCGCGCTGTTGCGTTTAATTTTCTGAAGGAGGTCCATCACCGGCTTGGGCTCAAGCACCCAGCTTTCCTTCGTGAACATTGCTAGCGGTACCGGAAACGTCGCCCCGACGACAGCCCCGGCAAGCCCCTGCTTCGGCACGGCATCGCGGGGTATTACGCATATTAGTGCGTCCTGCGGCTTCGCCTCGCCGCGATCCGGCTTGCGAATCACAAGTATCGAGGGAAACACGTCGGCGTCGGGGAAGAAGTGCTTCGCATGGCCGAAGTCGGCGACAAACTCCAGCCAGCCGTCGTCGGCGAAGACCCCGCGCACGCTCTCCGCGTACCCTGCCTTGAGCCATTTGTTGGTGACGACGTAGCCCATGCGCCCGCCCGGTCGCAGAAGGCGAAGGCCTTGCTCATAAAAATAGACGTAGAGATCAGCCATGCCGTCGAAGGCCTTGTAGCTCCCCTTCAATGCCCGCTTTATGTCTTCGCCGAGGAGTTCCTGGCGCACGTAGGGCGGATTGCCAATAATAGCGTCAAACCCTCCCTCAGGTTCAGCGCCGGCGAGCCGCCTCCATACATTGGGAAAGCCGATTTCCCAGTGAAAGAAACGTTCCCTCGCTCCAAGGGCTCGTGCTTCCTCGACCAGTCCGTCTGCTATCACGCGGCGGCGATCATCAACGCTTATGGCGGGGAAAAGGCCTCCGTCCTCCTTCTTGTCCAGCAACAGCGAATATTGCTTAACGAGCTCTGGCGGCGCGACGCGTTTGCCGCCGGCAGCGATCACCGTGGGGGAGCCGAATGCACCTTCGAGCACGACCTGTAAGGCCGCCGCATTCTCAAACGCCTGAACATCCGCGCGCGCTTTCGCAACCTGCTTTTGCGTCTTGCCGACAAGTTTGCGGAGATCCGGTTCCTTTCTCGGCGCTCCGTCGAAAACGCCCATCAGACGCTCCGCCGTCAGCAGTGAAAACAGGGCCTCGATAGGCCTTGTCACGTCCTCGACGGCGCTGAATTTTTCTTTGGACCGTGCGACTTCCGCAACGTCGTTGTCGGTGCTCTGCTCGATCTCCGACATGACGCCTGCAATCTGCTCAACGCGTGTGATCTCGCCAACATTGAAGAGGCCGCCACGCTCCTTCAACGCTTCCAAGGTCGGGCGCACGAACCCGCCGATGACGCTATCGCCGCAGCGCAGATGGTGGTCCAAGAATGAGAGTGGCGCGCCGACAGTGAAAGAGTGAAGCCAGAGGGAGACTTTGGCGAGCTCCACCGCCATCGGGTTCTTGTCGACGCCGTGCACGACGCGTTTCAGCACCATGCGTCGGACGACCCGTCGGTCGTCGAGCTGGCTTTGGACAATGGGCCAATGACGAGCCTCAGCCTGGCTCGAGATTTTTTCTCGAATGTCAGCAATGCGCTTGACCAGGGGCGAGACATAATCGGCCCAAGTAACGAGCTCTGAAGCCTCGGCCATAGAGCGGAGGACAGCGTCCGCGAGCCAGTCGACGAGGCTGACGAGAAAATGTCCCGAGCCCATCGCAGGATCGCAAATTTTTAGAGCCAGAATGCTTGCGGCGGGATCAGAACTCAGTTAGCGCCGCAAGGCGATCTTGTTTCGTGAGATGCGAACTTTGCAGTTCCTTCGCTTTGGCTTCGAATGCTGCGACGCGCTCCGTGACCAGGGGCCCGACGGCCTTCGCGATCACGAGCGAGACGAGATCGTCAGGAGTGTAGTAGCTGCCCGACTTGTGGCGCGCCTCATCGTCGGCATCGATTTCAACTCCGCCCTTGCCGTCTCGGCGTAGACCGAACTCCAAAATGCGCTCATAGACGCTGCCGAGTTGTTGCACTGACAGGTCGCGATAGTTGATGTATTTCGACCCGCGTCCGTTGTCCGCCTCATGGCTGAGCCCGAAAATCACATCCGCGACGATCGGGTCAGGAAGCTGCACCCGGTCGAGGATCGGCGCCGTCGTGCTCTCAAACAGTCCGCCGTTGTAGGGCGGAATGCCCAGCGCGTCGTCGCCTTTCGCGACGACGCGAAAGATCGACGTCAGCCTTGGCCAATAGGTGATAAAGCTCCCCGAGAATTGACGACCTGCGACCTTCCTGTCTGCGATTTCGAGGCGAATCTTCCTCAGACAGAAGTCCGCATATGGTCCAATCTCTTCAGGCAAAAGATTGCGGTCTTCAGCGTAGAGGACGAACAGCAGCCGATAAAGCAGGATAAGGGCAGCTTCCCGCACTTCAGCGAGATAGGGCTGGGAGAGCAGGCGCGGACGTTGCGGGTCCGCCTTCGTGATGGCGCTCGCAAGGCTCGGAAACACCACGTCAAACACAGAGTCCGACAAGCTTTTCGCAACTCGCGATTCCCAGAACTTGCCTTGCAGCCGCGCAGAATCGTGGAACGTGTGGCCGTCCGGCTGCTGAATGAATGCGCCCGGTCCGAACATCGTGACAAACAGCTTCAATGCGTGCGCACGCCATTGTCCGTCATCAGCAAAAGTGTTCGGCCGGCGGTCGAGAAGATCGAATTCGCATCCAGGCAGGTCGAACGCTTTACCCAGGTCGATCTCCAAGAAGTCTTCGGCGACCGACAAGGCGCCTTGCCAATATAGCCGCCAGACACGCCCGTTAGTGAGGACGCCCCAACGGAGCCGGCCTTCGGTCACGTCGTCGGCGCGCCTCAGGTAGCGCAGCATTTGCGTTGAAGGCACGGCCTCGTCGGCCTCTTTGCCTTTCTCGACGCGGTCGAGAAGCCGGTTCCAGCGCTTGGCCTCGACGACGCACAGGCCGTGCTTGAACCGCTGCCAGTCGTTCCACTCCCGCCGCGCCCGCGCGTGGGCGTCCTCGTCGGCGAACAGTAGGGCGTCGGGAACGTCGGCCCGCCCCTTCACTGACGCATTCGGTTGCACGAACACTCTGTCCCCCCAGCCGATCGCCGTCAGGAGCGGATAGATCAGATCTTTCTCGGTGACCGGCTCGCTGGGATTTCGAATTTGGCCGAGCTTCGCGAACAACGCAGCCGCCCCGTCGCGAAATGCCGCCACATCGTTCTCGTCAAGCGCCTGCCATCGAGGCGTCGAAAGTATTCCCTCGGTGAGAAAGTCGCGCGTGAACAGCCCGCCCGTTATCAACTCTCGTCCTCGAATCGTGGTGTAGCGGCGACACTACATGCAGAGCGGGGCGGATTGAACGAGGGAAGTTGAATTCGCACAGTTCGGTGCGGAAGCGACTCTTTTGCCGGCTTCAGCCTGCTCGGGAAGGTGGCGAAAGAGACCGCCTTGTCAGAAGCGACAAGTCGGTCCAGATTTCCTCGGAAACCCGCCGCTAGCGTTCATGGCTGCGCACGTAACTGTACGCGCGGCGCGGAGTTCGAACGATTGAACCCGCCCTTTGGAACCGATCTCCAGGTTTTCTGGGAGTATGGCGAGCGCGTCTTCTACCGGGCATGGCGCCTCCGGGCCGACGGGGCTCGGCGCCCGGTGCTGGGCGTGGGGCCCGCTGCGGCGCGCCCGCCGCCCACTGTCCTCAATCGCCTCGCCCACGAATTCGAATTGAGGGATGATCTGGACGCGGACTGGGCGGTCCGGCCGCTGGAGCTCCGGCGAGAAGGCGATCGGACTCTGCTCCTGCTCGAGGATCCGGGCGGCGAGCCGCTCGAGCGGCTCCTCGGCGCGCCCATGGATACGGAGCGCTTCCTTCACCTTGCAATTGGAATCGCCGTGGCTCTTTCCAAGGCGCATGAGCGCGGCCTCGTCCACAAGGACGTCAAGCCGGCCAATATCTGGGTGAACTGCGAGGACGGACAGGTCCGGCTCAGCGGGTTCGGCATCGCTTCAAAACTCCCGCGCGATCTGCGGGAGCCCGAGCCGCCTGAGTTCATCCGCGGTTCGCTCGCCTATATGGCGCCCGAACAGACAGGGCGAATGAACGGCTCGATCAATTCTCGCGGCGACCTCTACGCGCTCGGGGTCACGTTCTATCAAATGCTCAGCGGTCGCCTAGGGTTCAACGCTGGCGACCCGGTGGAATGGGTCCACTCTCATATCGCCAGAAGGCCAGCCGCCCCTGCGGAGCGGCTCGAGAGCATTCCAACTCCGGTCCCCGAGATCGTCATGAAGCTTCTCGCCAAGACGCCCGAGGAGCGCTACCAGACCGCGGCCGGCGTCGAGCACGACCTCCGTCGCTGCCTCGCCGATTGGGAGCTTAACGGGCGCATCGAGCCGTTTGTGCTCGGCGAACGCGATCGGCCCGATCGGCTGATGTCTTCGCTCGCCGAAGAGCCCGCGCTCGGGCCGACGAGCACAATTGCGAGGCCAGCCGAACACCTCGATCTCGCGACGGCGATCAAGGTGTGGCAAGCGGTCTCGGGCGAGATCGTCCTCGAAAAGCTGATCGATACGCTCATGCGCACCGCGATCGAGCAGGCCGGCGCTGAGCGAGGTTTGTTGATTCGTCCGCGAGGGATCGAGCAGCGGATAGAGGCGGAAGCCACAACCAGCGGCAACTCCGTCATTGTCCAGTTGCGCGACGAGCAGGCAGTCCCGACTGCGCTGCCGGAATCGATGCTCCACTACGTCTTGCGCACCGGGGAGAGTGTCATTCTCGACGCCGCCGAGGCCCGGTCCGCATTTGGCGAGGATCCCTACATTCGGGAGCGGCAGACCCGGTCCATTTTCTGCCTGCCCTTGATCAACCAAGGCAAGCTTAACGGCGTGCTTTACCTCGAGAGCAACCTGACCCGCAGCGCCTTCGCGCCGGCCCGGATAGCGGTCCTGAAGCTCCTCGCCGGCCAGGCCGCGATTTCTTTGGAAAGAGCAACCCTCTATCAGGCGCTCCAGGAGAGCGAACAGCGGTTTCGAGATTACGCCGAAACGGCTTCCGATTGGTACTGGGAAACCGACACTGATCACAAATTCACGCGCATGAAGGACTACGAAGAACTTCGCGCGCTAGGACGCTTGCCTTTGACGAGCCGGATTGGGTTGACCCGATGGGACTTCGCGAAGGACGTCGAATCGCAGCCGGAAAAGTGGGAGCTTCATCGGTCGATGCTCGACGCGCGTCAGCCGTTCCGCGATTTCGTCTACCCGGCCGTGCGCTTCAACGGATCTTTGATGTATGTCAAAGTCAGCGGCAAGCCATGCTACGACGCAAAAGGCGCTTTTCTCGGTTATAGGGGCACCGGCAACGACGTCACCGCAGCCGTTCGCGCCGATCAGGCCGAGGCCGCCTTGCGCCACGTCCAGGCCGAGCTCGCGCATGTCGCACGGGTCACGACCTTAGGAGAACTTGCCGCTTCGATCGCCCATGAAGTGAACCAGCCGATCGCCGCGACCCTCATGAACGCCGAGGCGGCGCTAAGCTTTCTTTGCTTTGACCCACCGGAACTGGACGAAGTTCGGGAGGCCCTCGAGTGGATCGTCAGGGACGCCGCGCGGGCGGGGGCCGTCGTCCAGCGCATACGCAATCTCGTCAAGAAAGCACCGCAGCCCGACGACTGCGTGGAGATCAATGCGGTAATCCAGGAGGTAATCGAGCTTACTCGTGGCGAAGCCATGAAGAACGGCGTCTTGGTACGGACCGAGCTGGCCGACAGCCTGCCGCTCGTCCGCGGCGACCGGGTCGAACTGCAACAAGTGATCCTTAACCTGGTCGTCAACGCCGTGGAAGCGATGAGCGCATTGACCGAGGCGCCGCGAGAACTGCAGATCGCGACGAGCAGGACCGAGTCAGACCACGTGCTCATCACGGTGCGCGATACTGGTCCGGGATTGGCGCCCGCAGGAGAGAAACACCTCTTCAAAGCCTTCCATACAACCAAGCCGAACGGCTTGGGGCTGGGGCTGTCGATCTGCCGATCGATTGTCGAATCGCGTGGCGGACGAATGTGGGCGAGCGCCAATGCGCCACGTGGCGCCGTCTTTCAATTCACGCTGCCCGTCCACCCTGTCCATCCTGAGATTTCAACGTGACGGGGCTGATGGGGTTCTCAGTTGCTGGCCGTCGCCAGGCTACGCGAGGTTTCGACGAACATGACGCAAACCCGCCTCATTTCGCTGAGCTCGGCGACGCCGTTGGCGAGGAGCCGGGGGAAGGAAGTGGAACCCCCGGGGAAAGAAGTGGAACTCCGGCGGAAAGAAGCGGAACCCCAGGGGAAGGAAAAGGAACTCCAGGGGAAGGAACTTCCCTGCATGAATTAAGCCTTTTCAAGGAGTTGCGCGCTCGGCGCAGTAACCGGATCTCGGGTGGTTGCGTCGGCGCCAACACTCCTGCCGGCGCGACGCGGCACGACCGCGCCGATCGATCGATGGCAACAGGCGGCGGATGGAACGTCTTCGGCGGAACCGGGCACTCGGCGCTCTCCATCAGAGGTGATAGAACATAAATAGTACATACAGCGCAATGTTGTCAAGAAATTTTTTCGAGGGAGGAGACCCGACACGGGTTTCCTGCGTGGCCGCGTGTTCATCGGGCCGACCTTGATGGGCGGGAGACGTTCCCGCCGTCTGGCAGCCGGCGCAGCCAGGCGCCGAGCGTCAGAACTCTATCCACCAGAGAATATCGACCTTTAAGGGTTTCACGGCGCTCGACGTCGACGACAACCACACGACAAAAGTGATCGCGATGACCGTGTGAGACCAGCCCCGTCATTGCGGGGCGAAGCCGAAGCTCGCTCCGCAATGACGGCGGGTGTGCTGGCGATGACGCCGACGACAAATCGTCCTTGCTCATTGTAATGTTATATTGTATGGTATCGGTCCCCCCCCCGGCCGCAGGCGTCGGGCCTCAATTCGACGAAAAAGTCCAGCGTTGGTTGCAAAGTCCGGAACGAACCAAACAGGATTGAGCGCAGATGCGTCAACGCGAAGGCCATTGCCCCGAGCTTATAAGATAAGAATACGAATGGATTGTCCGCATCCTATTTCGGTAGGGGGAAGACCGTTGGCCTCTTTTAATCCTGCATGAACGCCTGAAGCGCCGTCAACGGGTCCAATTTTAAACAAACGGAGTGTAACTATGAACTATGCTGTTCCCGTTACGGTTCTGACCGGCTTTCTCGGCGCGGGAAAGACGACTCTGCTCAATCGTATCCTCACCGAAAAACATGGCAAGCGATATGCCGTCATCGTCAATGAGTTCGGCGAGATCGGCATCGACAACGACTTGATCGTCGATGCGGAGGAAGAGATTTTTGAGATGAACAATGGTTGCATCTGCTGCACCGTGCGCGGCGATCTCATCAGGATCATCGAAGGGTTGATGAAGCGAAAGGGATCGTTCGACGGCATTCTCATCGAAACGACTGGCCTTGCGGACCCCGCGCCGGTGGCTCAGACCTTCTTTGTCGACGAAGACGTCCGCAGAAGCACGAAGCTCGATGCGATCGTGACTGTGGTCGACGCCAAACATCTCATCAGCCAACTCGGAACCGCCCACGAGGCGCAAGAACAGGTCGCCTTCGCGGACATTGTCGTTATCAACAAGACCGATCTCGTGAGCCCGAGCGAACTCTTGGCGATCAAAGGCCGAATACGCGCCATGAATCCGACCACGATCATTCACGAAACTGAGCGATGCGCAATTGCGCTCGATCAGGTTCTGCAGCGCGACGCGTTCAGCCTCGACCGGATCCTCGAGGTGGAACCCGATTTTCTCGAAGGCGAGCACGCGCATGAGCACGACGAAGGCGTGACCAGCCTCTCGCTCACGAGCGACCGCCCATTAGACCCGACGCTGTTTTTGCCGTGGATTCAGGATGTGACGCAAAAGCTCGGAGTCGACATCATGCGGATGAAAGGCATCATCGCTTTCAACAATGATCCCGATCGATTTGTCGTCCAGGCCGTTCACATGCTGCTGGAAGGCGGTCACCAGCGTCCATGGAGGGACGACGAGAGTCGTGTGTCGCGGATTGTCTTTATCGGTCGCAATTTGCCCAAGGACGTACTGAGGGAGGGCTTTGGCGGCGTGACGTCGCCCGAGGTCGAAGTCCCTTGAATTATCGTCATGCGGAGGGTTTCCTACCCGCACGAAGCTAAGCCGGGCCGCCTTCGACAGGGGCTACAGGTTCGTCATGGAGTTTCGGCCCCCTTGTGCGATCGTCGACCGTCGCGGCGCATTCTCGGCAGAGCCCTTGCAACTCGACCATTTGTCGATGCGGCGCAAAGCCCGCCCGCGCCGCCATCTCCTGCAACCGGCGGTCGAGCCCCACGTCCTCGATTTCGTCGCTGCGTCCACACTTCTCGCACAGGAGCAACACGCCGTGGTGCGCGTGACCGAGGTGCTCGCAGGGCGCGTAGGCGTTGCGGCTTTCGATTTTGTAAACAAAGCCGTGGTCGAGGAAAAACTCCAGCGTCCGGTAGACCGTCGGCGGCGCGATCTGCTTACCCTCTAGCCGCGCGAGTCGTTCGATGATCGCATAGGCGCCCAGCGGGCCCGAGCTTTCGCCCAAAATGGTCAGGACGCGCCGACGCAACGGCGTCAAATGCAAGCCCTGTCGAGCGCAAACGCTCTCGACCTGCCGCTGCCAGGCGACCGAGGCGCGCTCATGGTCACTGTCCATCGATGTCATCGCTTCATTCATACCACGCCTTGGGGCAGCGCTCAGTCACATTCCTGCGCGGGTGCGCTTGCCGTGTGTAGCATTATAACATAACAAGCGCCTGTCGCGCCGATAATGGCGCTCAAACTCAACCGAGGGTTTGTCCATGACCAGAAAACTTGCGTTTTTCGCGGCGCTGACGCTGGCCGCCATGACCGCGCCGGCCTTCGCCGACCCTGTCAAGGTCGTGGCGGCTGAAAATTTCTATGGCGACATGGCGAGCCAGGTCGGCGGCGCCAACGTCGCGGTGACCAGCATCTTGAGCAACCCGGACGACGACCCGCACCTGTTCGAGGCGAGCCCGGACACCGCCAAGGCCCTGACCGACGCCAAGGTCGTGATCGTCAACGGCGTCGACTACGACCCCTGGATGGAGAAGCTGCTCGGCGCCCATAAGTCGCCCGGCCGCAAGGTGATCATCGTCGGCCAGTTGGTCGGCCGCAAGCCCGGCGACAACCCGCACCTCTGGTACGATCCGGCCTATATGAAGGCCGCCGCCAAGGCCCTAGCCGCCGATCTGGACGCCGTCGATCCGGCGCACAAGGCGGATTATGAACAGGGCTACGCCAAGTTCGTCGAGTCCCTGAAGCCCATCGATGAGAAGATCGCCGACCTCAAGAAGAGATTCGCCGGTCAGCCGATCACCGCGTCCGAGCCGGTGTTCGGCTACCAGGCGGGGCTGATCGGTCTCAAGGTCCACAACGAGAAATACGCGCTCGCAATCATGAACAACGCCGAGCCGACCCCCTCGGAAGTGGCGGGCTTCGAGAACGACCTCAAGGGCCACAAAGTCAAAGTCATGATGTACAACGCGCAGGCGAGCGAGCCCGCGGTCGGCAAGCTCGTGCAGATGGCCAAGGACAACGGCATTCCGGTCGTCGGCGTCTCCGAGACCGAGCCGTCGAACTCGACCTATCAGAACTGGATGATGGGGCAGCTCGACGCGCTCGAAAAGGCGCTTTCCAGCGGCGCCTAGACTAGTGACCGCACTGCGCTTCGATCGCGCGACGATCAGGCTCGGCCGCCGGGACATCCTCTCGGCGGTCAGCTTCGCCGTTCAGGACGGCGAATTCGTCGGCATGCTGGGCGCCAACGGCGCCGGCAAGACCACCTTGATGCGCGCCGTGCTCGGCCTCGTTCCGGCGGCCTCGGGCGCCGTCAGCGTGTTCGACCGGCCGGCGAGGCGCGGCAACGCCTCCATCGGCTTCATGCCGCAGAACCGCGGCGCCGTCGCTGGGTCGAGGCTCACCGGCTGGGACGTCGTCGCCAGCGCGGCGATCGGCGGCCGCTTCGGCTTTGTCCGGCTCGACAAGGCGACGCGGCGCGAGATCGACTGGGCGCTCGACGAAGTGGGCGCGCGGGAATTCGCCCGGCGGTCGATCGGCGAACTGTCGGGCGGCGAGCGGCAGCTCGTGCTGTTGAGCCAGGCGTTGCTCGGCCGGCCGCGCCTGCTGCTGCTCGACGAGCCGCTGATCTCGCTCGACCCGGCGCACCAGAAGAGCGTGGTCGAAATCGCGCGCCGCGTGTGCGACGACCTCAAGGTCGCCATCCTGTTCAGCGCCCACGAGCTCAACCCGCTGGTCAACGCGATCGATCGGGTACTCTACCTCGGGGGCGGCGCGGCGGTCATCGGCCCGGTCGACGAGGTGGTCACAGGCCCCGTCCTATCCCGTCTCTATGGCGCCTCGATCGAAGTCATTCGCGTCAAGAACCGCTACTTCGTCATGGCGGGCGACGTCGATATCGAGCGCGACGCACATCGCCACGACGAAGCCCACGGCCACTCGCACGATCACGACAGCGCCCATGTTTGAATACGATTTCATGCGCACCGCTTTCGCCGCGTCCGGCATTGCGGCCGTGCTGGCAGGGACGGTCGGCTTCTTCCTCGTCCTGCGCGGCCAGACTTTCGCCGGCCACGCGCTTTCGCACGTCGGATTCACCGGGGCGACGGGCGCCGTCCTTTTCGGCCTCTCTCCGTTCGTGGGGCTCGTAGGCTTCACCCTGGTGACGGGCGTCGCCATGGGCCTTTTCGGCGAGAAACTCGCGGAGCGCGACGTGGCGATCGGCATGATGCTGTCGCTCGCCCTCGGCCTCGGCCTCCTCTTCCTGCACTTCTATACGTCGGCGGCGACCCAGGCCGCCGCGCTGTTGTTCGGCAACGTGCTCGGCGTCGACTCGTCGGCGCTGGTCAGCCTCTTCCTGCTCGCGGTCGCAAGCCTTGTCGGGCTGGCGCTGATCGGCCGCCCGCTCCTCTTCGCCTCCCTCCAGCCGGAACTGGCCGAGGCGCGCGGCGTGCCGCTGCGCTTCGTCTCGTCGGCGTTTCTCGCGATCGTCGCGGTCGCAGTGGCCGAATGCGCCCAGATCGTCGGCGTGCTCCTGGTGTTCACGCTAATGGTCGGGCCAGCCGCGGCGGCGCAAAACGTCTCGCGCCGGCTGTGGGCCGGCATTTTTCTGGCGGCAGGTCTCTCGTTTGCCGAGGCGTGGGGCGGTTTGACGCTCGCCTGGTACACCAACTGGCCGACGAGCTTCTGGATCACGGCGCTGTCGGGAATTGTATTCCTCGCCAGCCTTGGCGCTCGCTCGGTTGGTTTGTCGGCCGGGCAGCCGAATGGGTGGATCTTGCTGCGTCGCTTCGCGGCTGCGGGACCAGGTAAGCAACACGACATCATAACATAATTTGACGGAGTTGTGAGATGAGGGGAGCATCAGCCCAGAGATATCCTCGCGCTGCACTCCTCCCGATGAGCCTGTCGCGGGCTGCTCTCGTTGGCTACCCCCTCATGACCGGTTTCGCATCCGCGATGGCAGCCGTTTGTCCTGCCGGCGTCGCTTTCGCGGACCCGATTCCACTCCCGGCGCTCGCGCCGCCTGCAGCGGAATCCCCAGACCTGTCGCGAATCGCTGCAGCGCTTCCAGCTGACCTTTGGAGCCTCCTCGATCCGGTTCCCGGGGGCTTTCAACAGCCGACTCAGCCGCTCTTGCGGGCGGAAGCGACAGCGCCCTCAAGCGCGCCGGCCCAAGCGGGTTCCTTTGGCGTTTTCAGCGGGGTTTGGGACGGTCAGACCATGCTCGGCGACATGGGGGGCCTGAGGCCTGCCCTGGCCAAATACGGCGTCACGCTGAATCTGATCGAGAACGCCGAGACGTTCGGCAATCTGACTGGCGGCGTCCGGCAGGGCTTCGAAGTGAACGGGCTCACGATTGCGTCGATGCGACTGGACGCCCAGAAAGCATTCGGTTTGACCGGTGGCGCCTTCAACGTCAGCGGCCTACAAATCTGGGGCGGCAATCTGACCGCGAACAATCTCCTTATCCTGCAGACTCTGACCAACATCGAGGCCCCCGTCGGGATTCGACTTTGGGAACTGTGGTACCTGCAGAAATTTGGCGACAAGTTCGACATCAAGATCGGCGAACAGAGCATCGACCAGGAATTCATCATCAGTGACAGCTCGGCCGTTTTTCTCAACGCGACGATGGGTTGGCCGGCGCTTCCCGCGGTGGACTTGCCGGGCGGCGGCCCCGCCTATCCGCTCGCGGGGTTGGGCGTTCGGGCGCGGGCCGAAGTGACGGACAACGTGACCGTGCTCGCCGCCCTTCTGAACGGCAGCCCGATCCCGAGAAATTCGCCCGATACGCCGGCCAGCAATCCCCACGGGGTGAGCTTTCCGCTCGACACCGGCGTTCTGGCGATCGCCGAATTCCAATTCAAGCTCCCCGGGTCGACCAACTCGGCAAAGGCGAAGAACGAAAGTCAGCTTCCGGGCACGTACAAGATCGGCGCCTGGTACGACGGCTACGGCTTCGACGACCAGCAATACGACACCATCGGCCTGCCCCTCGCCAGTCCCAACAGCAACGGGATCCCGGCCACACATCACGGCAATTTTTCAATCTACGGGGTGATGGACCAGACGATTTGGGTCTCCAAGGACAATTCCAAACGCAAATTGAATGTCTTCTTCCGACCGATGTTCACGCCGTTCCAGAACCGAAACCTCGTCAACTTCACCTTTGACGCCGGCCTGACGACGTACGGACCGTTCCCGATGCGCGACGACGACACCTTCGGCGTCGGCCTAGGCGTCGCGCGGGCCAGCAACAGCGCGTCCGGCTACGACAGGGACCTGCAATTCTACCAGCCTGGGGTCTATACGCCCATACGGAGCAACGAGACGTTTTTTGAGGCAACCTATCAATTTCAGGTGGCGCCGTGGTGGCAAATTCAGCCCGACCTCCAGTACGTGATCAATCCGGGCGCCGGGATCGCCAACCCTGACGATCCGAATCAGAAGCTCAAGAACGAATTCGTGATCGGCCTTCGCACGAACATTACGTTTTGAGGTTCCTGCGCCCCGAGGTGAGTTGCGTAACGATGGCCGGTTCAACGCGGACTGTCTTGAAGGAGCGGAAGACGCGCTCGACCCCATTGATAGGCTTGTAGGCGGAACAGTGCTTGACGCCAGAAGCCTACCGAAGCCGCCGGGTCCCGCACCGACAAGAACACCAATTCCGTAAATAAATTGAGCTGGTTGGCGTTTCTGGGCGGACGCTAGCCGGCGACCGTCTCGAGCGGTCCATGATCGTCGCAATGGTCGCCGTGCGGATGATGGAGCCGGCCCTCGACCAGATAGTCGGTGTGATCGCCATGCGGCACGGCGGGATGACCGCAGTGCGGGCCGTGAACGTGCCCGGCCTCGTGGCCCGTGTGCCCGAACTTCGGCGTGCATTGGTTCTGGTTTCGGTCGCTGACCTCGATCACGTGCTCGTCAACGCCGTCGCTGTCCGGGCGGTGCAAATGGCCGTCATGCAGATAGTCGACGTGGTCGCCGTGCTTGACGCCGATATGTCCGCACCCCGGACCATGATGATGGGGATGTTCTTTCGCGGTGAGATGCGTATGGCCGGTCATTCGAGTTTCCTTTCCTTCGGTTGAGGCGGTTCAGTCCATCTCGCAGGCGTGCGCCACCGCATTGTCCACGAGGTTGAGAACGTGCGTGTCGGCGATGGCGTAGATCGCCATTTGTCCCGCGCGCCGGCGGTTGACCAACCGGGCGGCGAGCAGAACCTTCAGCCGCGCCGACATGGTCTGCATCTTCTCCTGCTCCAATTCGGCCAGTTGGCCGACATTGAGCTCTCCTTCCGCCAGGCGGATCAGGACGCGAAGCCTGTGCGGGTCGGCCAAGGCGCGCAGGATCTCCGCTGCCGCCTCAAGCTGACGCTGGTCAGGCTCTCCCCGCATCGAGTCCGTCTCGCGAGCTCCGATATTCCATTGATCCATGGAGTATTTGCTTTTGTCTGTCAAGTGGAATCGCGAAATGCGCTCTTGCCGCTTTGGCCGCCAGCGGCTTCAGTATCGCTCGCTTTTCGAAGCAGAGATGGTAGTTGTGACGAAGGCGGGCCGCCAACATGAAAAGCTTAGAGCTGTCTCAACACGGGAAAACTTCCTCTTAGGAAAAACTTCCTTTAGGAATTGCCCTGGCAATACATAGAGAGCATTGCCAGGATCCGCTTTCGGTCGAACGGACGCTTCTTCAGCGGGTTTCGGGGACGCCGGTCTGGCGGATGAGGGGCTGGGCGAATCCCGGAGGGGCCAATCGCCACGCCCATCACACCGGCCCTCACCCCGCATCCTTCGACAAGCTCCTCCGACAAGCTTACACGAAAGTTCGAGCCGGCTCTCTGTGCCCTTCGTGTGACCTTTGCGTACTTCGTGTTTATTCCTTTTCACCGCGAAGGACAGAAAGATTACACCAAGATCACAAAGGCTGGAACTTTCATGCGCAACGGGTCGGCGCCGCCGGTGGCCAACTCAGGATGAGGGGGCGAGGGGGAATCGCAGGGCCTCAGCCGGCCGCCATCGCCTTCCTGAGGTTCTCGTCGACCTTGTCGAGAAAGCCGGTGGTCGACAGCCACTTCTGTTCGGGGCCGATCAGGAGCGCGAGATCCTTCGTCATGGAGCCGGCCTCGACCGTCTCGACACAGACTTTTTCCAGCGTCGAGGCGAATTTCGCCAGCGCCAGGTTGCCGTCGAGCTTGGCCCGGTGGGAGAGGCCGCGGGTCCAGGCGAAGATCGAGGCGATCGAGTTGGTGGAGGTCTCGCGGCCCTTCTGGTGCTCGCGGTAGTGGCGGGTGACCGTGCCGTGGGCGGCTTCCGCCTCGACCGTCCGCCCGTCGGGGGTCATCAGCACGCTGGTCATCAGGCCGAGCGACCCATATCCTTGAGCCACCGTGTCGGACTGCACGTCGCCGTCGTAGTTCTTGCACGCCCACACGTAGCCGCCCGACCATTTGAGCGCCGCAGCCACCATGTCGTCGATCAGCCGATGCTCGTAGGTGATCCCGAGGCTCTGGAACCTCGACTTGAACTCGTTCTCGTAGACCTCCTGGAAGATGTCCTTGAACCGCCCGTCATAGGCCTTGAGGATCGTGTTCTTGGTCGACAGGTAGACCGGATATTTGCGCATGATCCCGTAATTCAGCGAGGCGCGGGCGAAGTCGCGGATCGAATCGTCGAGATTGTACATCGACATCGCGACCCCGGCGCCGGGGAACTTGAACACCTCCCTTTCGATCACCTGGCCGTCCTCGCCCTCGAAACGGATGGTCAGGCGGCCCTTCCCCGGGACCTTGAAGTCGGTCGCCCGATACTGGTCGCCGTAGGCATGGCGGCCGATGACGATCGGCTGGGTCCAGCTCGGCACGAGGCGCGGCACGTTTTGGCAGATGATCGGCTCGCGGAAGATGACGCCGCCGAGGATGTTGCGGATCGTGCCGTTGGGACTCTTCCACATTTCCTTCAGATGGAATTCCTTGACCCGCGCTTCGTCCGGCGTGATCGTGGCGCACTTGACCCCGACGCCGCAGGCCTGGATGGCGTGCGCCGCGTCGATCGTCACCTGGTCGTTGGTGGCGTCGCGGTGCTCGACCGAAAGGTCGAAATAGAGGAGCTCGACGTCGAGATAGGGCTGAATCAGCTTGTCGCGGATCAGATGCCAGATGATGCGCGTCATCTCGTCGCCGTCGAGCTCGACGACCGGATTTTCGACCTTGATCTTGGGCATCGCCGATGGTTTCCTTGGAGCTGGAGCAGGATGCGCTGGGATGCGCCCCTCATAGCACCGGGCCCGAGGGCGTCCTAGTTCTGCTTTAGGCGAGGCGGCGTCGTCGCGGGAACGTTCCGGCGCACGAGGACGTTTTCCGCCCCGCGCGCCTTCGGGTGACGCCGAGCGCGACAGTCCGCGTTTGAGGAGTTGCACGTTCGAGACCGTTTCGCCGTTGCCGCGCTTGGGGAAGGGAGGCAGACGAGATGTCGCGACCAGCCTGGAAGGCTCATAAGCCGGAAAGCGTCAGCGGCCGGGCGCGCGGCGCCCGGGCTGCGGCCGGCGCTCTTCTTCTCGCCGCTTTGGCGGCCCTATCCCCTGGATCGTCGTTGGCGGACCAGGGCGCGGCTGCGGCCCCGGCCGAGGGGACGCCCAAGCAGGGGCCCGCGGCCCCGGCCGACGCTGCGCCGAGGCATGCGCCCGCGACCGACAACGCGGTGGCGACGCTCTGCGGCATCGTCGAGACCGCGGCCAAGGAACAGGGGCTGCCGGTCAATTTCTTCACCCGGCTCATCTGGCGCGAGAGCGCCTTCCATCCGGGCGCCGTCAGCCCGGCGGGGGCGCAAGGCGTGGCGCAGTTCATGCCGGGCACCGCATCCGACCGCGGGCTCGCCGACCCGTTCGACCCCGCCGCCGCGATCCCGGCGTCCGCCAAGCTGCTGGCCGAGCTCGCCCAGCGCTTCGGCAATCTCGGCCTCGCGGCGGCCGCCTACAACGCGGGAGCGAACGCGGTCGCCGACTGGCTCGCGGGCCATGGGTCGATGCCGCTCGAGACGCAGGACTATGTGCTCGCGATCACCGGCCATGACGTCGAGGAGTGGCGGGGCGACAAGCCTCCCGCCTCCGCGTCGCCGAACCCCGACAAGCCCTGCATGGCCTCGATCGGAAGTCTGCGCGTTGGACGCGGACTCGACTCCTTGCCTGCCGTCTCGGGCCTGTTCGCGCCGTGGGGCGTGCAGATCGCCGCCAGCTTCAATAAGGGCTCGGCGCTGCGCGCCTTCGCCCGCGCGCAACACGATTATTACAGCGTCATCGGCGGCATGCAGCCGTTCGTGCTGGGCTCCGTGCTGCGGAGCCGGGGCTTCCGCCCGTTCTATCGCGTGCGGCTGCCGGCGCAGACGGGGGCCGAAGCGCAAAAGCTTTGCGACCGCATTCAGGCCGTGGGCGGCGCCTGCGCCGTGCTGAGGAGCTGAGCCGCGGCGGCCTCATTCGGCAAGAACGAGGCTCGGCCGCCCGCATCCGGCGGCGCTGGCCTGACAACGAGGCGGACGGGCTCATGTCTTTTCGGGGGTTCCCGCGACGACGGCGGCCCCAGACACCGCCTCCCCCTCACGCCGCCTCGGCCGCGACCTTCGGCTTCGCCCTGAGCCCGATCAGATGACAGATCGCGAACACGAGATCGGCGCGGTTCATCGTATAAAAATGCAAATCCTCAATTCCGTGGTCGATGAGGTCGATCACCTGCTCGGCGCAGACGGCGGCGGCGACCAGGCGGCGGGTGGCCGGGTCGTCCTCGAGGCCGTCGAAGCGATCGGCGAGCCAGTTGGGCACGCTCGTCCCGGCCCGGCGGGCGAAATTTGCAGTCTGCTTGAAATTCTGCACCGGAAAGATTCCCGGCACGATCGGGATCGTGAGCCCGGCCGCGCCCGCAACGTCGAGAAAACGGTAGTAGGCGCTGTTGTCAAAGAAGAACTGGGTGATCGCCCGGTCCGCGCCCGCGCCGACCTTGCGCTTCAAAACGTCGATGTCGTGCAAGAGCGTCGGGCTCTGCGGATGCTTTTCCGGATAGGTCCCGACCGAGACCTCGAAATTGCCGATCTCCTTGGCGTCCGCGACGAGTTCGGCCGTCGCACGATAGCCATCCGGGCGTCCCTCGTAGGGCGCGTCGAGGCCCGTGGAAGGATCCCCGCGCAGCGCCACGATGTGGCGTACCCCGACGCCGTGATAGGCGGCGAGGGTCTCGCGAATCTCGTCCCGCGAGGCGCCGACGCAGGTAAGGTGAGCCGCTGGCTTCATCGTCGTTTCGCGGACGAGCCGCCCCACCAGCCCATGGGTGCGCTCGCGGGTCGAACCGCCCGCGCCGTAGGTGACCGAGACGAAGGCGGGGCCGAGCGGTTCGAGCCGCCGCGCGGCTTCCCAGAGGCTCGTCTCCATCTCGGGAGTCTTCGGCGGGAAGAACTCGAAAGAGACGCGGACGGACGCTCCCGCCCGGCTCAACGGAACATGCTTCATGGCCATCAGGCGAACTCCGCGTCTGCTTTCTGAAATCCATCGGAGATGATTCGCGGGTCTTCAGCGAGCCATATCGCGACCGTCAGCTTGCCCTGCTCGCCCGCCGCGGGCGGGACCCGCTTCCCCTGCACGCCGACGAGGCCGGCCTCGGCCAGAAAACCCTCGATCTCGGCGAGCGCGAAGCCAAGCCGACGGTGGGCGAAATCGGTCCGCAGGAACTCCTGGTCATGGGCGTCGAAGTCGACAACGACCAGCCGGCCGCCCGGCGCGAGCGCCCGGGCGGCTTCGTTCAGCGCGCGGGCCGGATCGTCGAGGAAGTGCAGCACCTGGTGAATGACCACGAGGTCGTAGCCGTCGCGCTCGACCGGCGGCGCGTAGATGTCGCCCTGACGCAGATGGACGTTGCGCAATCCGGCCTGATCGACGCGGGTGCGCGCGAGCGAGAGCATCGGCGCGCTCTGGTCGACGCCCACGGCGCGCACGGCGCGCGGCGCCAGGAGCTCGAGCATCCGACCGGTGCCCGTGCCGAGATCGAGCAGGCTGCGGTAGGGCTTGTCGCCGATGGTCGACATGAGCGCCGCCTCGACCCGCTCCTCGGGCGCGTGCAGAGCGCGAATCCGGTCCCAATTCGCCGCATGCTCGGCGAAATAGGCCGCGGCCTGCTTGCGCCGCGCCTCGCGCGCGACCTCGAGCCGCGCTCTGTCGGCGCCGAGGGTCGGGTCGGCGGCATCGAGCCGGCGGACGAGGTCGCGGGCGAAGGCGCCGCCCTCGTCGGCGAGGCGGAAGAAGGCCCATGCTCCCTCGCGCTGCCGGGCGGCGAGCCCCGCCTCGACGAGCAGCTTGAGGTGGCGCGAGACGCGCGGCTGAGACTGGCCGAGGATCGCCACCAGCTCGCTGACCGTCAGCTCCGCCTCGTCGAGCAGGCAAAGGATTCTGAGCCGCGTCTCCTCGCCCGCCGCCTCGAGATCGGCGAGCAGCGCGGGGAAGGAAACTGCAGGCGGCGGCAAGCGCGACTTAGACATAAACATATCTTTATGTCTAATCGAACGGCGGCGCAAGGGCGCGCTTTTTCGGGCCCGGATAAGGGCCGACCCTAAACAGGGTCCTAACCCTTTGGATTTTCTGGGGCCTGACCCTAAACTTGCGCTAAACGGCCGATTGCCGGGATTCCGCGTCAGACGCAGGCGCTGGGCCGCGCCCGGTCCAAAACCTCGATCCGGCACGCCGCCCCGCATTCCCGTCCGATCAGCTTTGCGAGCCGCGCCGCGGAGGCCTCGGCGTCGCCGACGCCGTTGGATTGGACGGTCAGAACGGCGCGCCGGGTTGCTAGACCAGCGGCGGTGCGAGAATCCTGGCGCCAGTTCCACCGCCGGCAGAGCACGTGCCGGGCGTCGGCGTAGACGACCTCGCCTTCCTTTGGCGGATCATTCGGATCGTCGCCTGGTTCGGCGCCCATGTCGAGGAAGCTGTCGCCAGGCCGAGCGAATCGGAAAACGAGGTCGCCAAGAGTCCTGTCGAGGTCGTCGCAGCCGAGGCAGAGGCCGGTCTCGAGCGACACCATGTTGGTGAGATCGACCAGCGCGTTGATCGAGGGCAGCGGCTGGCCGGCGACCACCCGCTTGATCAGGCGCTCGACCGAGGATCGATAGCTCGTCCGCTTGATCCCGAAGCCTTTGTAGGCCGCGCGCCAAGCGGCGACTTCGGGGATGGCGGAGAGCTCCATGCGGCCCCAGCGCCGGCGGCATTGCCCTTCCGCCGCCGCCATCTCTTCGGCGAGCGCCGCCGAGCGTTGCGGCGCGATCGTCAGCGGCTCGGCGAAGACAAAGGCGACTCGGAACAAGGGGAAACGCTGGGTGAGGTCCTCGATCGAAAGTCTCGGCATCGGCGGCCGTTCCCAAAGTGAAAGATTCGAAGGCTCTTTGTGCTGCACCGACCTGGGGAGACCATCCGGCGGCTTGAAAATTTGGCCGGCCTCTTATAAGCGGCGCCGGGTCCGGGTAAACAATCGACTACAACGGGATGACCTTCAAACATGCGAGTCAACGGTCTGGCCTGCGCCGCGGCGCTTTCCCTCTTCGCCGCGCAAGGGGCGCTTGCTTTCGACGCCGCCGCCCCGGATGATTCGACCGTCGCCCCCACCATGAAGCCGCAAGCGGCTCCAGGCTCGGGGGACCCCGGCGCACGCACGGCCAGGTCGATCGAATGCTCGCAGAAGGCCGACGCCCAGAACCTCCACGGCAAGCCGCGCAAACATTTCATGCGCGACTGCAAGCACGGCGCCTGAGGCGCGTCGTTCGGGTCGAAGAGGCCGGCCGGGTGGCGGTCGGCGGTGTTGATTTCGGGGTTGGCAGTGGCCGAGACCGACGAGCGGCTTGAGCTATTTTCGACTCCCCGCGACTGGCTGCGTCACGCAGTCGGACGCTTCCGGGCGGAGGGTCTTTCCTTTGGCCACGGCACGACGACCGCGACCGACGAAGCCGCTTACATCATTCTCGAAGGCCTGAACCTCCCGATCGATACGCTCGATCCATTCCTCGACGCGAGGCTTCTGCGACGCGAGCGCGAACGCCTCGACGCGCTGATCGAGGCGCGCGTGACGACGCGCAAGCCCGCCGCCTACCTCCTCAACCGCGCCTACATCCAGGGGATCCCGTTCTACGTCGACGAGCGCGTCATCGTGCCGCGCAGCTATATCGGCGAGCTTTTGATGACGACCTTCGCCGACGACAACGCGCTGACCGGCGACCCGGCGGCGGTTTCGCGCGTTCTCGACCTTTGCGCCGGCGGAGGCTCCCTCGCCATTCTCGCCGCCCGTGTTTTCCCCAACGCCACTGTCGACGCCGCCGATCTGTCGGCCGACGCGCTCGCCGTGGCCCGGCGCAACGTCGACGAGCATGGGTTGTCCGATCGCATAAGGCTCGAGCACGGCGACCTTTTCGCGCCGCTGAAGGGTGCGCGCTACGACCTCATTCTGACCAACCCGCCCTATGTCGACGCCGAGGCGCTTGCGGCGTTTCCGCCGGAATACGCTGCCGAGCCGCGCCTCGCACACGCGGGCGGGGCAGACGGTCTCGCCATTGTCCGGCGGATCCTGAGCGAGGCGCCGGACCATCTGACGCCGGACGGCAGGCTCGTATGCGAAATCGGCCGCGGCCAGGACCGGCTCGTCCGCGATTTTCCCGATCTGCCTTTCGTCTGGCTCGACACCGAGGAAAGCGCCGGCGAAGTGTTCCTTCTGCGGGCGAGCGACTTTGCGCCGCCGAAGCGCGGGCCGCGTCGGAAGCCATGAGCCGCTACTCCGCCGCGCGCATCGAGGCGCGGATGCTGGCGCGCAGATTGTCGATCGGAGCGAGCCGGCCCGCTCGCTCGACATGCCAGAAGGTCCAGCCGTTGCAGGCGGGCAGGCCTTGCACCAGCGCGCCGATCTTGTGGATCGAGCCGACCGCCGGACCGGCCGCAAGGGTCCCATCGGCGCGCACGAGCGCCGAGTGGCGCCGGTCGACGTCGACGACGCGTTCGCCCGGGTTTACGAGCCCCGCCTCCACGACGCTGGCGAACGCCACGCGCGGCTCGCTGCGCTTGGTCGGCGCGGTCGCGACCGCTTCGTGGGCGAGCGGCTCGACGGCCGCGATTCGCTTCCGGGCCGCCGCCGCATAGGCGGGATCGCGCTCGATGCCGATGAAGGAGCGGCGGAGTCTTCGCGCGACTGCGCCGGTAGTGCCCGAGCCCAGAAACGGGTCGAGCACGAGGTCGCCGACGTTCGAGGCCGCGACGAGCACGCGCGCGAGCAGAGCCTCCGGCTTCTGCGTCGGGTGGGTCTTGCGGCCCATGTCGTCCTTCAGTCGCTCCGCTCCGGTGCAGATCGGCAGGAACCAGTCGGAGCGCGCCTGACAATCCTCGTTGCCGGCCTTCAGCGCCTCGTAATTGAAGGTATAGGCCCTGGCCTCGGCGCCGCGCGCCGCCCAGATCATCGTTTCGTGGGCGTTGGTGAAACGGCGGCCGCGGAAATTTGGCATCGGGTTGGCTTTGCGCCAAACGATGTCATTGAGGATCCAGAAGCCGAGGTCCTGCAGGATCGCGCCGACGCGGAAGATGTTGTGGTACGAGCCGATCACGACGATGGTGGCGTTGGGCTTCATGATTCGCCGGGCGGCGCCGAGCCAGGCGCGCGTGAAGGCGTCGTATTCGGCGAAATTCGCGAACTTGTCCCAATCGTCGTCGACGGCGTCGACCAGGCTTTGGTCGGGACGAGATAAAGATCCTTCGAGCTGGAGGTTGTACGGCGGATCCGCGAAGACGAGGTCCACGGAGCCCGCCGGCAGCTTGTTCATCTCGGCGACGCAGTCGCCGACAAGAACAGCGTCGCGCGGCGCAGGAACGATTGCGGCCGGGCGTTTCGCCTCGCCGGCGCCAGTACGAAAAACCTGAATCTGGGCGGGGAGACGCAACGCTCCGGCACGCAACCTACGCATGAACGCGAACCACTCGATGCTCGTCCGGATGCTTCTAGCCGGCAACTCGTTTATGGTGCGTTTTAAGTAAAAGTATGGTTATGCAGCCGGGGCTGACGTTGTGTCGTTTTCGTACGGGCGAAGTCACGCCGCGAGCTTTTCGGTCGCAACACTTTTGCAACCATTGATTCGCCCCGTCCTTGCTCAAACGCCTTCTGCCTCCGACAGCCCATACCGCGTCGATGACAGGGGCAGGGACCGGAGGGCGCCCACGTGACAGCGCCAGCCGATGGAAAGCCGCCAATTGTTTGCGCTCGAAGTCAAAGCGCGGCTCGATCTTCGCCTCAGCCCAGCGGCCCGGGGCCGAGGCGCGAGAGGTCAAAAGCGCTGACATCCCGGAGAAGCGCGATGAACCGGTGGACGCCGTAGTCCGCCGCCGCCTCGCCTTTCGCTGCGCTAGCCCTATCGGCTTCTCCGACGGCGCCGTCTTTATTGAGATCGCTCGCCATCCACGCAAAACCCAACGGCGGCTTGGACCGCAGGAGGGCAAAGTCACGCTCCATCCACTCCGACGCGCTCACGAAGTCCCGCGCCAGCTCCGTTTTCACGGCTTCAGGACGGAGAGCCAGCATCAACGACGTCTCGGCGTCGCCGCCGTGAACGCCATGCGCCATTTCGCGGGCCGAGAACAGGCCCTCGGGATAACCGAGCCGCCTCCAGGACGCGTGGACCGCGAGCATACGCCAGCGAAGGCGCAGATTATACGTCACGGCCTCGATAGCGGCGACATTGCCGCCGTGCGAATTCATGACGACGAGCTTGCGGCAGCCGGCGCGGGCGACGCCGTCGCCGATTTCGGTCCACGCGCGGATCGCGCTCTCGATGGAAAGCGACAGGGTCCCGGGGTATTCGCTGTGTTCGCCGGAGACGCCGACGGGTTGCAGGGGCAGAAAGAGCACTGGAAGATCCGCAGGAAGTTGCTCTGCCGCCCGCTTGACGCACCCTTCGTTGATCACGGCGTCGACGCCAGCCGGCAAATGCGGCCCGTGCTGCTCGATCGCCGCCACGGGCAGCACCGCGATGACCTTACTCATGTCGACGCGCCCGAAGTCAGGCCAAGTCATGTCGGCCCAATATTTCGTCGGCAACATGGCCGGCCACTCCCTTCCCCTACGCCGAAGCCGCCTTAGCGCACCCCGCGGGCGGATGCCAGCAGCGTGATCTCGTCGGCAGGAAGGCGCGCTTCGGCAGCTAACACGGGCGCAAATTCGTATAAGGGACTTTCCATGACCAGAGACGCGATTCGCATTCTCGGCGTCGACCCCGGTCTCCGCAACACTGGTTGGGGCCTGATCGAGGCCGTCGGCGCGCGCTTGAGCTTTCTCGACTGCGGCTCTATCCATACCGACGCAGAGATCTCGCTGGCGGACAGGCTCGCCACGATCCATCGCGCTCTTACGGCGCTCGTCGAGCAAAATGCGCCGCACGAGGCGGCGGTCGAGGAGACGTTCGTCAACCGCGACCCGCAGTCGGCCTTGAAGCTCGGACAGGCGCGGGGCGTCGCGCTCGCCGCGCTCGCGCTGAAGAGGCTTCTGGTCTCCGAATACGCCGCCAATCTAATCAAGAAGACAGTGGTCGGCGTGGGGCACGCGGAGAAGGGCCAGGTGGCGATGATGGTCAAGATGCTGTTGCCCGCTTCCAACGCGTCGGCCCCCGACGCCGCCGACGCGCTGGCGGTCGCCATCTGTCACGCGCAGCACAGGCGGGCGCGAGCGAGGGCCCCGACATGATCGGCAAGCTTCGAGGCGTCGTGGGCGGCCTGGATGACGAAGGCCTGATACTGGATGTCAATGGCGTCGGCTACGTCGTCGCGGCCTCCGCCACCACGCTCCGCGCACTGCCGCCGATCGGCGAGCCCGCAGAGCTGCTGATTGAAACGCATGTGCGCGAGGACGCGATCAGGCTTTACGGATTCCTCACCGCCTCCGAGCGCGACTGGTTTCGTCTCCTGCAAAGCGTGCAGGGCGTCGGGGCGAAAGTCGCCCTGGGCATTCTCGGCGCCCTGAAGCCGGACGCGCTCTCGATCGCCATCGCCAGGCAGGACAAGGCGATGATGGCGCGCGCGCCCGGCGTCGGCGCCAAACTGGCCGCCAGGCTCGTGCTCGAGCTCAAGGACAAGGCGCCGGCGGCCGGCGCGGCAGGATTTCCGGGGTCTGGCGCGGACGCCGAAAGCCCGGCCAGGCTGCCCCGGGCGGCCGAGGACGCTATCCTCGCCCTTGTCGGCCTCGGCTACGCTCGCGCCCAGGCGGCGACGGCGATCGCCCGATGCGCAGCTGAGCTTGGCGAGGGGGCGCAGACGCCCGCCCTCATCCGGGCGGGGTTGAAGGAGCTGGCGCAGTAGCCACTCTTACTATATTCATATCGATAGCAGATAGGTAAGGCTCCAATGACAGCCGCGGCAACGCTTTCGTCGAAATATCAGGTCTCGATCCCAAAGGCTGTACGCGAGCGAATGGCGTGGAAGCCCGGCCAAAAGATTGCCTTCATTGCGAGGGCGGACGGCATTCTTATGGTTCCGATTCCTGAACGGGAGGCCTTGGCCGGAATCGCGCGAGGCGCAAATCCGGAAGGTTACCGTGACCGTAACGATCGCTACTGATGCGTGTTGTCGATACGTCCGCTTGGATTGAATGGATGTTGGGCTCCCCAATCGGGAAGAGATTGTCGCCAGAACTTCCGGATGACGACCAATGGATCGTCCCAACCATTGTTCAATATGAGCTTGCTCGCTGGACCGCGCGCGAACTTCCGGAATTCGCGGCCACCGCCGCGTTGGCCTTCTCGACGCAGCTCGTGGTCAAGCCATTGGATACGCACCTGGCGACGAGGGCGGCGGATTACGGCCAAAAGCATAAGCTCGCCTTAGCGGATTCCATCATATACGCGACGGCGATGGAGGCGAGCGCAGACCTGCTGACCTGTGACGCGCATTTCGCCGAACTGCCCGGCGTAGTCTATTTCGCGAAGACTGCGCAATGAGAGCGTCGCTCCGGCGCTCCTTCCCGGCGCCGAGCGTTATGGCGCTCATGTTCGCAGCGCCCGTCAAGTCCCGCGGAGGGGCCTGATGGCCGACGCGCCGCGCCGTCTCATCTCCGCCGAGAAGCGCCCCGAAGACGATGCGGCGCTGCGTCCGCAAGTTCTGGCCGATTTCACCGGCCAGGAAGCGGCGCGCAAGAACCTGAAGATCTTCATCGAGTCGGCAAAGGCGCGGGGCGAGGCGCTCGACCACGTGCTGTTCGTCGGGCCGCCCGGCCTCGGCAAGACGACGCTCGCCCAGATCGTGGCGCGCGAGCTCGGCGTCAGTTTCCGCTCAACCTCGGGGCCGGTGATAGCAAGAGCCGGCGACCTCGCCGCGCAGCTGACCAACCTCGAGCCGCGCGACGTCCTGTTCATAGACGAGATCCATCGCCTCAATCCGGCGGTCGAGGAAATCCTTTATCCTGCGATGGAGGACTTTCAGCTCGACCTGATCATCGGCGCCGGACCTGCGGCGCGATCGGTGAAGATCGACCTCGCCAAATTCACCCTGATCGGCGCGACGACGCGCGCCGGACTGTTGACCACGCCGCTGCGCGACCGCTTCGGCATCCCCGTGCGGCTCAATTTCTATACGACCGAGGAGCTGCAAAGCATCGTCGCGCGCGGCGCCCGCGTGATCGGCCTCGCGCTCGCCGAGGAAGGCGCGAATGAAATCGCCAGGCGGTCGCGCGGCACCCCTCGCATCGCGACCAGGCTCTTGCGCCGCGTGCGGGATTTCGCCACCGTCGACGGCGCGAAAGTGGTGACCCGGGCGCTGGCGGACAGCGCGCTGCGCCTTCTTGACGTCGACCCGATCGGGCTCGACCAGATGGACCGCCGATATCTCGACGCCATCGCGATCAAATTCGCCGGCGGGCCGGTCGGGGTCGAGACCATTGCGGCGGCCCTCTCGGAGCCGCGCGACGCGATCGAGGACATCATCGAACCCTACCTCATCCAGCAGGGTTTCGTGCAACGCACCCCGCGCGGCCGGCTCCTCACTTCACATGCGTTCCGGCATCTCGGCTTGGCCGAGCCCAAGCGTGAGGGGCCGCAAGCGAACTTGTTCGAGGACGAATAAGACGGTAACCACCAGTCATTGCGAGGCGAAGCCGAAGCAATCCATTGTCTCGTCGCTGCGCTCCTCCGCAATGACGGGCGCAATCCCAGGACCGCGACTTGCCGAGTCTCATCCGTTTTCTCGTCGCCTGCGCTGTGCTGGCCGGCCTTGTCTATGCCGGCCTGTTTGCACTGGCGAACTACGTTAAACTGAAGCCGCGCGAGATCACTCAGACGATCCAGCTGCCGAAGGCCGACAACAAGGCAGAGAAATGACTGCGCCGGCAAGTCGCCTCGTGATCGGGTTTCTCGATGCGCTCGCCTCGGAGCGCGGCGCTAGCGCCAATACGCTCGAGGCCTACCACCGCGATCTTTCCGACTACGAAAGTCATCTCGTCGCCCAGGGGACGGATGCGCTGAAAGCCGGCGCGGCGCAGGTGGAAGGCTATCTCACATCGCGAGGCGCGGACGGGTTGAGCGCCGCTTCGCTCGCCCGCCGGCTGTCCGCCGTCCGCCAATTCCACAAGCATCTTTACGCAGAGGGGTTTCGGCGCGACGATCCGACGCTGCCGATCGACGGGCCGCGCCGCGCCCGGCCGCTGCCGAAGGTGCTGACGGTCGAAGACGTCGATCGGCTGATCCGAACTGCCCGCGAAGGCCTCGACGTCTCGGAGAGGCCGTTGCGCGAGCGGCTCGCCGCCGCCCGCATGGCGTGCCTGATCGAACTCATATACGGCTCGGGCCTGCGGGTGTCCGAGGCGCTTTCCCTGCCGAAGTCCGTGGCGCGCGCGAAGGAGCCCGTTGTCGCGGTGCGCGGCAAAGGCGGCAAGGAGCGCCTTGCGCCGCTTTCCTCCCCCTCTCGCGCCGCAATCGACGCATACCGCGCTCTCCTCACCGAAGCATCCCCGGCCATGGCGGCTTCTCCCTGGCTTTTTCCCGCCGACAGCGCGAGCGGGCATATGACCCGGCAGGGCTTTGCCCGCGATCTGAAGCTCGTCGCTTCGGCCGCCGGCCTTTCGCCTGCGCGCGTCAGCCCGCACGTGCTGCGCCACGCCTTCGCGAGCCACCTCCTGCAGAACGGCGCGGATCTGCGCGTCGTTCAGGACCTTCTCGGCCACGCCGACATTTCGACCACCCAGATCTACACCCACGTGCTCGATGAACGCGCCCGGGCGATGGTCCGCGATCTGCATCCGATGAACGACCCGGACGAGACGTGAGCGACGAACCCTGGCGACCGACTCTCGACGGAATCGTCATCGCTTGCCGTTTGACGCCCAAAGGCGGGCGCGATGCTATCGACGGCGTGACGAGGCTCTCCGACGGGACGAGTGTGCTTCTCGCGCGCGTGCGCAGCGTCCCCGAGGACGGCCGCGCCAACGACGCCCTCTGCGCGCTTTTCGCGGCCAGGCTCGGCATCCCGCTCTCTCGCGTCCGGGTCGACGCTGGCGCAAAGAGCAGGCTGAAGCAGATCGCCGTCACGGGTGACCCGGCCGCGCTCATAGCGCGGCTGCGGACGCTTCAGAGCGGTGTCCGAACGGACTGAATCGACCAGGGAATTCCCGAATCCAAAAGAGTTCTGGTTCATGATCCCCGCCGCGCGTGGGAGGCGGCCTCGGCCGGTCGCATCGACCGCGTGGAAGGCGGCGACCCGATGCGGTCAACTGGAAGCTGACCGGAGCGGCCCGCCCGGACTGGACGGAGTTCGCCGCGCGAGGGCCGCTCCGGACGCCCCGAGGGCGGCGGAACGCCATGGAGCCGACGCCACGTTGGACGACGAATCCAAGCCAGGGAACACTCCGCCAAAGGCTCGGATAGCCGGAGCAAAGCCAGGGATAGCCGGAACAAAGCAAAAGTGTTCCATGAATTGGGGTTTTTCAAGGGCTTAGGCCGGAATCCAAATTGTTTTTGTTTTGCAGCTCCCAAGCCCCACCGCCCTCGCCCTGAGGAGCCCGCGAAGCGGGCGTCTCGAAGGGCGCTCGCGGCCAGTGAGCATCCCCTTCGCCTGGCTCAGGGCAGGCTTTCGAGGCCCTTTGCCTTCGACAAAGGGCGCCTCAGGATGAGGTCGGTGGAACTGAATCCCGCGATCTTCGCCCCTGCTTGGGTTTTGCAGCTCCCAAGCAGGCTGGGGCGTCATCCCCTCCACCGCCCGTCTGTCGACGGGCTATGGGCAGTCCCCCTCCCCCGCAAGATCCTGCCACAGGCGTCGAGCCGTCGCTTGACGGCCAGCGCCCTAGTTTCGTCCATACCTGCCTCGCTCAACACGTCCGCCTCCGGATGTTTCCTGCATTATGTTCCTCATATGTTCTTTGGGCAAGATAATTTTCCAAAATAATTTTCAAGGCGGCCTCGCCGGCCGCCGCTGACGTATCTCGCGGAAAAGCCCATCGAGATCGGCTGCGAAGGTCGGTGGAGAGCCGCGAACCACCGCTCCGAGCCGTCAGGCGTTACAGTGACGGTCCATTTTACGTCGCGGCTTCGGTCGCTCCGTCGTCTTTGGGCTCGGGCCCCCGCTCGAAGGCGTGGAGGCGGCGTCGTGTCCTTATTTCCAGCGCGACGAGGAACGTGTCCGAACCGACCGGCAGGCCAACGCTCTCGCCTTTGCGTGAGGCGCGTCGGCGCCGGCGAGCCGGCTGTAGCCGACGACGTCCGCCACCAGAATCGCCGCGAGCTTCCGGGTCTCGCTCATTGCGCCGCGCTCCGCTGCGGAACACTAGTACAAGTTGACCGTCATTTCAGCAGCCGCCGGCGCCCATTTGCTCGGCAATCGCGCAAGCGAGGCGTTCGCTTGGGGTCTCCCTTGTCCCGGCAGAACCGCGCCTCTGGTCGGTCGGACGACCCCGTGCTATGTAATACATCTCCTTCCGGAGGTATTACGGAGCCTGCAAATGGCAGTGACGGTGACGCGTAAGGGTCAGGTGACGATCCCGAAGCTAGTACGTGACCGCCTCGGCATCAATCCGGGTAGCAAGGTCGATTTCGAGGTCGCCGAGGACGGTCGCGCTTTCTTGCGGCGGGTCGGCAAAACCGCGGTCAAGCCAAGCCGCTTCGAGCGGATGCGAGGCACGGCGACGAGCGGGCTCACGACGGAGGAGATCATGGGGTTGACCCGCGGCGACAACTGATGACGCTCGTCGACACGAACGTTCTCCTCGACGTCGCCACGAACGACCCGAAATGGGCGGCGTGGTCTTTGCTTCAACCGGACGCGGCCGCGATTCGAGGCCCGGTGCTGATCAATGCCGTGGTTTATGCATTCGATCGGATATGCTCGCATCGAGGAGGTCGACAAGGTTATTGCGGATGTCGATCTGAGGCTCGCGGACACGCCGCGCCCCGGCTCTTTTCCTGTCCGGCAAGGCGTTTCAGATTTATCGGGCGCGAGGCGGCGCGGCACGAGCGTTCTGCCCGACTTCTTCATTGGGGCGCACGCGGCTGTCGCGCGGTTCGTGTTGCTCACGCGCGATTCGCGCCGGTACAGGGCTTACTTTCTCGGGGTGGAGCTCATTGCGCCGAACGAATCCGAGCGGTGACAGTCCACGCGGAATTGTGTGGATCGCCTGACGGGTCGCAGCGTTGCTCCACATTGCGACATGGGCTGGATTGCGCTGCGGAACTCGATAATGATCCCGTCGCCGGCGCCCTTGACGATGCGGCTGTGATGGGCGGCGACGGCCGGGTCGATGAGGTCACTGCGCAGGCCCCACAGACGCGCAAGTGTGCGCTCCTCGTCCGCGCCCGCGAGCCGGCTGTAGCCGACGACGTCCGCGACCAAAATCGCCGCGAGCTTGCGGGTCTCGGTCATTCCTCGGCAAAGCCCGCCCTGCGGAAACCTTCGTCCCGCTTCGGAATGACATAGGCGGTGTGAGTCTCGGCGACGAACGGCTTCGCCTCGTCCATCTTGCCCAAGAGCGCGTAGGCGGCGGCGAAGTTGGCATAGTTCCAGAACGTGTGAAGCCGGCGTCGAGCGATTTTCGGTACTCCGCAATAGCAGCTTCGGGACGACCCGCGCCGAGTTCTGCCTCGCCGAGAACTGTATGAAAGACCGGCGCCCACGGATCGCGCTCGGACAGGGGCGCTCGCATGCCGACCGCGATCCGGGCCCGACGGAAGTTCAGCCCGATCGGACCAAGTTTTTCACGGTCTGCGCTGGCGGCCATTCAGAGCGGCCTCGGGGCAATCGGGCGAAGCGAAGATTCAGACGGTTTGGGCGCACTCCCGCCCCCCATAGCCCGTCGAGAGACGGGCGTCCTTTCGGACGCCCTATGGCGGGGGCGGGCAGAGTGGGGGTCGCGCTGCGCTCGCCGGGGAGGGCGTCGATGAACAGCTTCCGAGGTCTGGCGCGACCCCCCTCCTTAGTCCTCCCCCACAAGGCGGGAGGAGATCCCCTTCGCCCGATCGCCCCTCAGAGCGGCCGCCATTGCCTTCGACTGGAAAAAGGGCTTCGATGGTTCGAGCGCTCTGGCGTGGAGAGCATGGCTTTGGCGGCGGCGCGGGCCGCGAGCGCATGTGCCGTGTTTGTCGGGAGGAAATGAATGAAAGCCATCACATTCGCCGGCCTCGGGCTGGCGGCGCTCATCGCCGGCGCCGGAGCCGCCTCGGCCAAGACGCTCGTCTACTGCTCGGAAGGCAGCCCCGAGAATTTCACCCCTGCGATCAACACGACCGGCACCAGCTTCGACGCAGCGCGCCCCGTCTACAATCGCCTGACGGAGTTCAAGCGCGGCACGACGGAAGTCGTCCCGGGCCTGGCCGAGAGCTGGGACATCACCGACGGCGGCAAGACGATCACCTTCCACCTGCGCAAAGGGGTCAAGTTCCATTCGCTGAAAGACTTCAAGCCGACCCGCGACTTCGACGCCGACGACGTGCTGTGGTCGATCGACCGCCAGTGGAAGCCCAACCATCCGTATTACAAGGTGTCGGGCGGCAAGTACGACTATTTCGACGACATGGACATGCCGAAGCTCCTCGAGTCGGTCGACAAGACGGACGACTATACGGTCGTCATGAAGCTGAAGACGCCGAACGTCGCCATTCTCGCCAATCTGGCGATGGACTTCATGGCGATCGGGTCGAAAGAATACGCCGACTTCCTGCTAAAGAAGGGAACGCCGGAGCAATTCGATCAGGCGCCGGTCGGCACCGGCCCGTTCTCCTTCGTCGCCTATCAGAAGGATTCGGTGATCCGCTACAAGGCGAACAAGGACTATTACGGCGAGAAGCCTCTGGTCGACGATCTCGTCTTCGCCATCACTCCAGACGCGACCGCCCGGTACGCCAAGCTGAAGGCGGGCGAATGCCACGTCAACGCTTACCCGCGCCCCGCCGACCTCGCCGAGATGGAGAAGGACCCGTCCCTCAAGGTGATCCACGCCCCCGGACTGAACGTCGCCTATTGGGCGTTCAACAACCAGAAGTCGCCATTTGACAAGAAGGACGTGCGGCAGGCGCTGTCGATGGCGATCGACCGCGACGCCATCATCAAGGACGTCTATCTCGGCGCCGGCGAAAAGGCGACGACGCTGATCCCGCCGACCATGTGGTCCTATGACGACAAGATCTCCGACATTCCCTATGACCCCGAAAAGGCGAAGGCGATGCTCGCGGCGGCCGGCGTCAAAACTCCGCTCGATATCGACCTCTGGTACCAGCCGGTGTCGCGGCCCTACAATCCAAACGGCAAGCGCATCGGCGAGATGATGCAGTCCGACCTCGCCAAGATCGGCGTCAACGCCAGGCTGGTCACATTCGAATGGGGCGAGTATCGCAAGCGCATTCAGGACGGCGAGGACATGACGGGCCAGATGGGCTGGACCGGCGACAACGGCGACCCCGACAATTTCTTCTTCCTGCTGGGGTGTCCCGGGGGGAAGCCCGCCGGCAACAACATTCCGAAGTGGTGCAACGCCGAGTTCAACGATCTGCTCGCCCGGGCGCGCAGCGTCCCCGATCAGGCGGAGCGCGCGAAACTCTATCAGCGCATGCAGGAGATCGAGCACGACGAGGCGCCGGAGCTGCTGCTCGCTCATTCGATCGTTTTCGAAGCGATGCGCTCCAACGTGACGGGCTACAAGCAGAGCCCGCTCGGCACGCACGCCTTTGAAGGCGTGGATATAAAGTAAAGCGGGCGCCGGCTCCGTCCGCTGACGGACGGGGCCGGCCGTACCCGGGCCGCCATGCTCGCCTATTTTCTCCGCCGCGTCGCCCTGACGATCCCGACGTTCCTGGCGCTGATGTTTCTCACCTTCGTCGCCATCCGCCTCGTCCCCGGCGATCCGGTCGAGGTGCGGGTCGGCGAGCATGGCATCTCGCCCGAGCGGCTGGCCTTCTTCCGTCACCAGCTCGGGCTCGACCAGCCGCTGTGGAAGCAGTTCTTCGCCTATGTTTGGAGGCTCCTGCACGGCGACTTCGGCGTGTCGCTGGCGACGCAGCAGAAGGTGCTGACCGAGTTCCTGACACTGTTTCCCGCGACGCTGGAGCTGTCGTTCTTCGCCATGATGTTCGCGGTCCTCGTCGGTGTGCCCGCCGGCGCGGTCGCGGCGGTCAGGCGCGGCAGCGTGTTCGACCAGGCGCTGATGACCGTGTCGCTGTTCGGCTATTCGATGCCGATTTTCTGGTGGGGCCTGCTGCTCATCATGTTCGTTTCCGTCAAGCTCGGGCTTTTGCCCGTGTCGGGGCGCATCGACCTCATCACCTATTATTTCGACCAGCCGACCGGCTTCATGACCATCAACTCTTTGCTGTCCGGCCAGCCCGGCGCCTTCCTCGACGCGCTTCGCCATCTCGTTCTGCCGGCGATCGTGCTCGGCACCGTGCCGCTCGGCGTCATCGCACGCATGACGCGCTCCTCCATGCTCGAGGTCTTGAACGAGGACTATGTGCGAACCGCCCGGGCAAAAGGGCTGTCGCCGGGCCGGGTCATTGGCGTGCATGCTTTGCGCAACGCGCTCTTGCCGGTGGTGACGGTGATCGGTCTCTCGGTCTCGGGCCTGATGGCCGGCGCCGTGCTGACGGAGACCATTTTCTCCTGGCCGGGCGTCGGCAAATGGCTGATCGAGTCGATCGGCCGCCGCGACTATCCGGCGCTGCAGGGCGGCGTGATGCTGGTTTCCGCGGCGGTCATCCTGGTGAACCTGATCGTCGATCTCATTTACGGCATGATCGACCCGCGGATCAGCCATGGCCGCTGACCTCGCCGCCGCCGGCGTTCCGGCGACCGCCGACGACAGCGCCGCAGAGGTTCTAGCGCAGCCCTCTCCGCTCGCCGCCTTCTGGGCCGCTTTCCGCGAGAACAAAGGCGCTTTGTTCGGACTCGTCGTGTTCGGCCTCATCGTCGCTCTGGCGTTGGCCGCGAATGTCGTCGCCCCCTATTCGCCGATCGAGCAGTTCCGCGACGCGGTGCGCGCCCCGCCGGTGTGGGAGACGGGCGGCTCGTGGCGCTTCGTTCTCGGCACCGACGGCGACGGCCACGACATGCTCAGCCGCCTCATCTTTGGGGCGCGGGTTTCGCTGTTCATAGGCTTCTCGGTGATGTGCGTGTCTTTCGTCATCGGGGCCGCGCTCGGGCTTCTCGCCGCCATGACCGGGCCGATCGTCGACGTCGCGGTGACGCGCCTCATGGACCTCATCATGGCGGTGCCGAGCCTGGTGCTCGCCATTCTCGTCGTCGCGGTGCTTGGCCCGAGCCTCGCCAACACCATCGTCGCGGTGACGATCGTCTATCTGCCGCGCTATGTGCGCCTCGTGCGCGCTTCGGCGCTGGGCGAGCTCAACAAGGATTACGTGACCGCCGCGCGGGTCGCGGGCGTCGGTCCGTTCCGGCTCGCCTGGGCGACGGTGCTGCCGAACTGCCTCGCGCCCCTCATCGTGATGGCCGCGCTCGGCGTCTCCGACGCCATCCTCGAAGCGGCGGGATTGGGCTTTCTTGGCCTCGGGGCGCAGCCGCCGACCCCTGAATGGGGCTCGATGCTGGCGGACTCGCGTGAATTCATCCGATCAAACCCGTGGATCGTGACCCTGCCGGGCCTCGCGATCCTCATCACCGTCATCGCCATCAACCTGACCGGCGACGGCCTGCGCGATGCGCTCGACCCGAAAATGCGCCGGGGGTGAGCCAGGTCCAACGGGTCGGCTACAGCTTCGCGGCGACGGCCTGCTCGATCGCCGCGGCGAGCGCGTGGGCGAGGCACCGGTAGCCGAGGTCGTTCATATGCAGGCCGTCGCGCGAGAGAAGGGCTTGCGCGCCTTTCGCTCCCCGCTGCTTCATCATGGCGAATCGCGACAGAACCGGGACGTGGTCGCGGGCCCCGATCTCGTCGACGATGGCCACGAAGCGCTCGTAGCGCGCCTCGTCCGGAGGCTTCGCCACGAATTGCGGGTCCACCAGCAAAAGCGGCACGCCGGCGGCGCGCGCCGCCGCGATCCCGCTTTCGACCGTCGCGCGGAAGAGAGCCTCGTCGACGCCGACGAGCGCGTCGTTGGTTCCGACCTGCCAGATCACCAGCTCCGCCCAGCGGGTTTTGAGCGCGGCCTTGAGCCGCCGCAGGGTATTGACGGCCAGTTCGCCGCCGACCCCGGCGTTCCTAACGTCCGCGGCGAGCCCGCTTCCGTGGGAAAGCTCGTCCTCGAGGCGCTCCGGATAGGCGTTGGCGGGCGAGCTGGCGCCGATCCCCTCGGTCGAAGACGACCCGATCGCGAGGATTTCGAGGGTGCGGTCGCCGCCCCTATCCAGTTTCGTAAGCGACGCGCCGGGTTCGAACGCCGACGTTGCGGCGGGACATCCAGCCTCGTCGGAGCGCGCCGACGCCGCGGCGAAAAGGCAAGCCAAAGCAACCGCGAGGCGCGCTAAAGCGGCTGTGGCGCGGCCGAACGAAAGTCGGCGCCGGAGGGCGGGGCGGACGTGTTTCTGCACTCGATCCAGCGGGCGATGGCGAACAGGGCGGCTATGCCCGCCAAGGTGTAAGCCAGTCCGGCCACCTGCTCAACCCCGACAGATGTATAGGGCGCGGCCGCGCCGAGCGCAGCCTGTCCCGTAGCGGCGAAAATCGAGCCCGCGGCGAAAATCGCAAGACCATTGCGCCCCAGGCTCTGCACCGCCTGGCCGAGCCGCCCATCCACGACTCGCGTCAGGCCCGGAGCAACGGCGAGGAGATAGGCGAGCGCGGCGAAGTGGGCGAGCCGCGCCAGTCCGAGGTCCTGCTTGGCGAGGTCGAGATGGGCCGAGGCCGCATCGCGAAGTCCCGGCGCCAGGCCCGCCCCGCTCGTCGTAGTCAGCGCGGACAGCGCGAGCGTGGCGACGCTGACGATAACGAGGCCCGGCGTCGCGCGCGGCGGCCCTTTGCGCCAGACGACGGCGCAGACGAGCCCGATCGTGAACGCGAGCTGCCAGGCCAGCGGATTGAAGAACCAGCCGCCGGACTCGGGCCAGTTCGGCAGGTGAAGCCCGAAGGCGCGCGAAGCGGCGTACGTGGCGACCGACGACCCGAGGGCGAGCGCGGCGTTGCGCATCGCCAGCGCCAGCGCCAGCGGCGCCCACAACATCAAAATAACATACAGCGGCAGAATATTGAAATAGCCCAGCTGGTGGCTGAGCATGGCGAGCCCGGTCAGGCCGCTCAGGGGCGAGCCGAAGACGAAAGATCGGCCGTGCGCCTCGACCAGGTCCTCGACCCCGCTCACCCAAAAGGCGAACGCGAAAATGGCGAGCGCGGCGGCGGTCAGCGCGATATGCACGCCATAGAGCTTGAGCGCCCGCTGAAGGCACCCGCGCGCGACCGCTCCGAGCCCATGCTTGCGGGCCCGCGGCAGATAGACCATTCCAACCGAAACCCCGGAGAGAAAGACGAAGGCCTCGGAGCTGTCTGAAAGCCCGAAGTTCCTCGGGGTGAAAGATTCGAGCAAGTTGCCCGGAATGTGGTCAACCAGGATCGCGATCAGCACGCTGCCGCGCCAGAAATCGATGCCGCCGACACGCTTTGCGTTCGCCATGACATTCCTGCTTCAAGAAGCGCGCCACCCCTAACCCAACCGACGGCTAAAACAAAGTTTATAGTGATTCTGTTCCCGCCGCGACGGTCGACTTGGGGCCGCGACCGTTTGGAGACGAACGGTCTCTTGCGCAAATCACTTTTCCGGAGGAGCGCCGGCGCCTACCCCGCCTCGATCAGCCGGGCGGCTTCGTCGCGCTCGAAGAGATAGAGCAGCAGCCGCAACGCACGGTTCTCGTCGCCCGCCAGGCTTTCGCTGCGATCGAGCGCCGCCCGCGCCTCTTCTCGCGCCCGCGCCAGCAGGCCGCCGTGGACTTCGAGCCTGACGAATCGGAAGCCGGGCGCGCCGGCCTGGCGGGCGCCGAGCACGTCGCCTTCGCCGCGCAGGCGCAGGTCTTCCTCGGCGATGCGGAAGCCGTCCTCGGTCGCCCGCAAAGTCTCGAGCCGGGTGCGCGCGGTCTCGCCGAGCGGGCCCTTGTAGAGGAGGAGGCAGCTCGAGCGGCCGGCGCCGCGTCCGACCCGGCCCCGCAGCTGGTGCAATTGCGCCAGGCCGAACCGCTCGGCGTGCTCGACGATCATGATCGTCGCCTCCGGCACGTCGACGCCGACCTCGACGACCGTGGTCGCGACCAGGATTTTGGTGTCGCCACGCTGGAAGCGCTCCATAGCCGCGTCCTTTTCGGGACCGGCCATGCGGCCGTGGACGAGTCCGACGGCGTCGCCGAAGATGGCCCGCAGGGCTTCGGCGCGCTCCTCCGCGGCCGCCGCGTCGAGCGTTTCGCTCTCCTCCACCAGTGGGCAGATCCAGTAGGCGCGCGCGCCGGCGGCCAGCGCCCGCGACAGCCCCGCCGCGACCTCGTCCAGCCGCTCAATCGGCATGGCGCGAGTGTCGATCGGCTGCCGCCCGGGCGGCTTCTCGTGCAGGGCGGACACGTCCATGTCGCCGAAATAGGCGAGCACCAGCGAACGCGGGATCGGCGTCGCCGTCATCACCAGAAGATCGGCCGCGTCGCCCTTCGACGCCAGAGCGAGCCGCTGCCGGACGCCGAATCGATGCTGCTCGTCGACGACCGCGAGGCCGAGATCGGCGAACACCACGCTTTCCTGGAAGAGGGCGTGCGTGCCGACCGCGATGTCGATCTCCCGCTTCGCCAGAGCCGCCAGGGTATCGCGCCGCTCGGAGGCCTTGTCGCGGCCGGTCATCAGGGCGACCCGCAGCCCCGCCTTTTCGGCGAGCGGCGCGATCCGCTCGAAATGCTGGCGGGCGAGCACTTCGGTCGGCGCCATCATCGCCGCCTGCCGGCCCGCCTCGACCACCTCGGCCATCGCGAGCAGCGCGACGACCGTCTTGCCGGAGCCGACGTCGCCCTGCAGGAGCCGGATCATCCGCTTCTCGGCCCTCAGGTCGGCGCGGATTTCATCGACCGCCCGCGCCTGAGCGTCGGTCAGCGAAAACGGCAGCGCCGCCTCGAGGCGGCGCCCGAGCGCGCCTTCGGCGACGTGCGCCCTGCCTGACATCGTTCGCATCCTCGCACGCACGAGAAGCAGTGCGAGCTGGTTGGCGAGCAATTCGTCGTAGGCCAGGCGGGTCGCCGCGCGGCCAGCCGGATCGACCTCCTCGGGCGCCTTTGGCCGATGCATCGCGCCCAGGGCCTCGGCGAAGCGCGGCAGGCTCAAGCGGTGCAGCGTTTCGTCGCCGACCCATTCCGGCAGGGCGGGCAATCGCTTCAGCGCGCCTTCGGCGGCGCGCGCCACGGTGCGCTGAAAGAGGCCCTCGGTCAGGCCGTAGACCGGCTCGACTCCGGGAAGTTTTGCGAATTCCTCCGCGTCCATCACCCGGTCGGGATGAACGATCTGGCGGAATCCGTCATAGATTTCGAGCTTCCCGGAAATCCAGCGGGTCGCGCCGACGGGCAGCCGGGCGCGCACCCAGTGGTGGTTGGCGAGAAAGAACACGAGTTCGACGTCGCCGGTGTCGTCCTCGACCAGCACCTTGAACGGCGCGCGCGAGCGCGGGCTCGGCGGTTCGCGATGCTCCGTGACCTTCGCTTCGATGGTCACGATCGTTCCCGGAACCGCATCGCGGATTTTCGGCCGCGCGCGCCGGTCGAGCGTGGAATGGGGCAGATGGAACAGCACGTCGACCACCCGCGCCCCCTGCGGCCTGTCGAGCAGGCGGTCGAACAGTCTCGCGTTCTTGGGTCCGATCCCCGGCAGCGTCCCGGCCGGGGCGAACAGCGGATCGAGGAGCGAGGGACGCATGAGAGGCTTTTTAGCAGGGACGGCGCACGGCGGGAGGCCCTGACCGCAACCGAATCGCGCCGTTGCGGTTCGGGGTCTTTGTAGCCCGCGGGGCGCCCTTCCCCGATCTTCTGCGCCGACCCCGGTCATCGCCAGGCCCCATGGCGGCCCTGGACCTCGCGAATTGTTGACAGCGCGATCAACCGAACTTGATGATGCACCGCAGCATCATTGCGCTATGTTTAGTGCGACGTTTAGTGAGATGCCGAAAACCCACGCCGGCCGGGGGCGGTTCGCCGCCGGGTCTGAGCGTCAGAAGGGTCCGGCGCTTCAATCGCAGGTCCAGGTTCATGGCAGCCGTCGTTCGGTTGGCGCTCGCGCGCCCCTACACCTTCGTCGTTATGGCGATCTTGATCGTGGTTTTCGGCGCGCTTTCGGCGCTGCGGACTCCGACCGACATCTTTCCCAACATCGGCATTCCGGTCGTCTCCGTCGTGTGGTCCTATACCGGCCTGTCGCCGGACGACATGTCCGGACGGATCATCGCCCCCTATGAACGAGCGGTTTCGACCACCGTCAACGATATCGAGCACATCGAATCGCAATCGCTTCCCGGCGTCGGCGTGGTGAAAATCTACTTCCAGCCGAACGTCAACATCAGCGCCGCGCAGGCGCAGGTCACGTCCATTTCCCAGACGATCCTGAAGCAGCTTCCGCCGGGGGTCACGCCGCCGATCATCCTCGTCTACAACGCTTCGAGCGTGCCGATCATCCAGCTGGCGCTCTCCAGCGACAAGCTTTCGCAGACCGAACTCTTCGATCTCGCCCAGAACTTCATCCGGCCGCAGCTGACGACGGTGCCAGGGGCGCAGATTCCGTACCCGTACGGCGGCGCGACCCGTCAGGTGCAGATCGATCTCGATCAACGCGCGCTTCACGCCCACAATCTTTCGGCGAACGACGTCGGCGCCGCGCTCGCCCGCCAGAACCAGATCACTCCGGTCGGAACGGAGAAGATCGGCTCCTACGAATTCAACGTCGACCTCAACGACTCGCCCAAGAAGCTGGCGGACTTCAACAACCTTCCGGTCAAGGTGGTCGACGGCGCCGTCGTCTTCATGCGCGACGTCGCCTACGTCCACGACGGCTCGCCGCCGCAGACCAATGTCGTTCAGCTGGATGGGCGCAAGGGCGTGCTGATGTCGGTCCTGAAGATCGGCTCGGCCTCGACCCTCGACATCATCCGCGGGATCAAGGACCGCCTTCCGACGATCCGCGACACCTTGCCGGCGGGAGTCGCGCTCGAGATCGTCGGGGATCAGTCGGGCTTCGTCAAATCCTCGGTCGCTTCGGTTTTTCGCGAAGGTCTGATCGCGGCCGCGCTGACCGGCTTCATGATCCTCACGTTTCTCGGCAGCTGGCGCTCGACCCTGATCATCACGGTGTCGATACCGCTCGCGGTCCTCAGCTCCCTCATCGCGCTCAGCTTGCTCGGCCAGACGATCAACGTCATGACGCTCGGCGGTCTCGCGCTCGCGGTCGGAATTCTGGTCGACGACGCGACCGTCACCATCGAGAACATCAACCGCCACATGGAGGAGAAGGGCGAGGACATCCTGACGGCGATCACTCGAGGCGCTCATGAAATCATGCCGCCGGCTACGGTCGCGCTGTTCTGCATCTGCATCGCTTTCGTCCCGCTGCTCGCGCTTGGCGGAGTCGCCGGCTATCTGTTCCGGCCGCTGGCGATGGCGGTCGTCTTCGCGATGGTCGCCTCCTACATTCTGACCTATACGCTGGTGCCGACGATGGCGCATTTTCTGCTGCGCAACCAGCATCGCCATTCCGGGCAGGGCGAGCCGGACGCTCCCCGCGCGACAGGCTTATTCTCCCGCTTTCAGCTCGCCTTCGAGCGCCGTTTCGAAGCCTTGCGACGCGGCTATGTTGGCCTGCTGCAACTGGCGCTGCAGCGCCGCCTGTGGTTCGCCGGCGGCTTCTTGTGCGTCGTCCTCATGTCTCTCGGCCTGGCGCCGTATCTCGGACAGGATTTCTTCCCGTCGGTCGACTCGGGCGCGATCAAGATCCACATGCGCGCCCCAACCGGAACCCGTATCGAGGAAACGACGGCTCTGACCGACCAGGTCGAGCGCAAGATCCGCGCGATCATTCCGCCCGCCCGGCTCGCGAGCGTCGTCGACAACATCGGCCTGCCGATCAGCGGCATCAATATTTCATACGGGAATTCCGGGACGATTGGCGTCTTCGACGCCGACATTCTGGTCACCCTGAACGAGGGGACCGTGCCGACCGACGTCTATGTGAAGAGCTTGCGCGAGAAACTGCCGAGGGCGTTTCCGGGCGCGACATTCTCTTTCCTTCCAGCCGACATCGTGAGCCAGATCCTCAATTTCGGCTCGCCGGCGCCGATCGACGTGCAAGTCGCCGGGTCCGACCTGAGCGCCGGCCGCGCCTTCGCGAACAGGCTCCTGGCGAAAATCCGCCATATTCCGGGCGTCGCCGATCCCCGCATCCAGGAAGCGTTCGAGGATCCGGGACTCAAAGTCGATTTCAACCGCGACTTCGCCGGCGTGGTCGGGCTCACGGAAAGCGACGCTTCGACAAGCCTTCAGGCGACCCTGTCGGGCAGCACCCAGACGTCGCCGACCTATTGGCTCAGTCCCGACAACGGCGTCTCCTATCCCGTTTCCGTCCAGACGCCGCAATACGACATCGATTCGCTGGGAGAGCTGAAGAATCTGCCGCTGACCGCGGCGCAGTCGACCCAGCTCCTCGGCGGGCTCGCGACGTTCTCGCCGGAGCCGCTCGACGCGATCGTGTCGCACTACGACGTCCGGGACACCGTCAATATCGATGCGACGGCCCAGGATCGCGATCTCGGCGGCGTCGCCGCCGACGTCCAGAAGGTCGTCGACGATTCCCGCGGCGAGCTGCCCAAAGGCTCGACGGTCACGGTCCGCGGCCAGGTCGTCACCATGTCGAACGCGTACCAGGAGCTGCTTGTCGGCCTGGCCTTTTCGATTCTGCTGATCTACCTGCTCATCGTCGTAAACTTCCAGGCCTGGCTCGATCCGTTCGTCATCATCATGGCGCTGCCTGCGGCGTTGGCCGGCATCGTGTGGATGCTGTTCCTCACGCACACCAGCCTTTCGGTGCCTGCGCTCACCGGCGCGATCATGTGCATGGGCGTCGCGACGGCGAACAGCATCCTCGTCGTCAGCTTCGCGCGCGAGCGGCTCGCCGAAGGCAAGGACGCCATCGAGGCCGCGCTCGAGGCCGGCGCGACCCGGTTCCGTCCGGTGCTGATGACGGCGCTCGCCATGATCATCGGCATGGCCCCGATGGCGATCGGACACGAGCAGAATGCGCCGCTCGGGCGCGCGGTCATCGGCGGCCTATTCTTCGCGACCTTCGCCACGCTGATGTTCGTGCCGGCCCTGTTCGCCATCGTGCACCGTCTCCTTCGCGCCCGTGCGGAGGCCGCTGAGCCGCTCGCCGGGCTGCCGTCCAACGCCTGACCCGGAGCCCGCCATGTCGCCCCATTCTCCCGTCCGCCCGCCCAACCCGCGCCGCGTCCTTCTTTTCGTCACGGCTTGCGCGATCGGCGCGGTCGCTCTCGCCTTCACCGGCATAACCGACCGCGCCAGGAGCCGGCAGGAGGTCGCGGCCTGGACCAACGACCAGGTGGTCCCGACCGTGCGCCTCGTAAGGCCGGAACGCGGCCCAGGCGAGCAGGACCTGGTCCTGCCGGGCAACGTCAGCGCCTTCACGACCGCCTCTCTCTTCGCCCGCGCGAGCGGCTACATCGCCGTCTGGCGCAAGGATATCGGCGCCCGCGCGACGAAGGGCGAGACGCTGGCGACGATTTCCGCCCCCGATCTCGATCAGCAGCTCGAACAGGCGAAGGGGCAGCTCGCTCAGATGCAGGCGGCGGTCGTTCAGGCGCAGGCGAACGCCGACCTTGGCCGCGTGACCGACCAGCGGACCTCCCAGCTCGTCGCGCAGGGGTGGTCGAGCAAGGAGCAGGGCGACACCGATCGCCTGACGGCGGCCTCGCGCGTCGCGGCGCTGGCGGTCGCCAAGGCCAATGTGGCGACCCAACAGGCCGAGGTGAACCGGCTCACGGAGCTGACCGGGTTCGAGATCATCAAGGCGCCGTTCGACGGCGTGGTGACGGCGCGCAACGTCGACATCGGCGACCTCGTCAACGCCGGGGCCGCCACGGGCCGGCCCTTGTTCCAGGTCGCCGACATCCACCGCATGCGCATCTACGTCAACGTTCCCCAAGCCTTCCTCGGCGACCTTTCCCCGGGCGTCAAGGCGACGCTGCACGTGCCCGGCCAGAAGGAGACGTTCGAAGCCGAACTCGTGTCGACGTCGAACGCGGTGGCGGAAAGCTCGCGCACCGCGCTCGTCGAGCTGCAGGCCGACAATCCTGACGGAAAGCTCTGGCCCGGCGCCTTCGCCGAGGTCCACTTCCACATTCCGTCCGACCCGAACACGCTGACCATTCCGCTCACCGCCCTGGTGTTCGGCGCCCACGGGATGCAGGTCGCCGCGGTCGACGCGAGCGACAAGGTCGTCCTGAAGCCGGTGACCCTCGGCCGCAATCTCGGCAACCGGGTGGAGATCGAAGCCGGCCTCTCGCCGACCGACCGCCTGATCGACAATCCGCTCGAGTCGATCCAGAGCGGCGACGCGGTGAACGTCGCCGACTCCGAGGGAAGCCGCGTCGCCCGCACGGCGACGGCGAACAGGAAGGCCGAGCCGAACTAGCGACCGAGCCTTGGGGCGGTCAAGCGGCTTCCATGGAGCCAGACAATCCGCTTTGTCCGGAGAGCATGCAATTTAATTGTCGAAAGCGCCACGCCGCTTCGGCCCGTCAACCGCCGTATCGGCTCGCGACTTCCGCAGCGAGCCGCGCGGTCTCGGCAAGATAGCGCGCGACAACCTCGCCCGCCGCGGGCGTGCATGTGCGATAGTTCAGGCGGTAGCCTTCAAATCCCCGGTTGTACGCGCCGGCAAGCAGATCGCGCTCGGACTCGTCGACGCCCTCCGCGTCCAAAAGCGACTTCATTTTCGAGCGGAACTGGGCGCCGTCGTTCGCGCCGCACAGGTCGCGCAGGTAGGCGAGAGCGCCCATCATCTCGGCCATTCTCAGGAGTTGCGCCTCGTAGGGCGGCTGCCGGGGGGGCGCAGCAGACGGCGACGGCGGCGACGGGGCCCCGGGCGCGGCTTTGGACGCGGCCTTGGTCTCGGACTTTGGCGCCGGCGCTTCGGCGGCGCGAGAGTTGGCGACCAGGAGCGCTGCGACAGACGCCATGGCGATCGCAAATCGTCTCACTGCCGCTCCCTTTCGAGGCGGCTCGCCGTGTCCAGAATCTCACCGAGTTCCGGTGTCGTCAGCAGGCCGACGGAGGATTCCGGTTCGATCCACGCGACGGCGTCGATCTCCTTGCTGACCCGGGCCTCGCCCCTGGTCCAACGACCGACGAAGGATGCGATGACGAAGTGGGCGCGAACGCGTCCGCCGTCGCGCAGGATGGGCTCGACATGACGGTTGAAGCCGATGATCTCGGCTTCGACGCCGACCTCCTCGAAAAGCTCGCGCCTGGCCGCCTCGATCAGGGTCTCGCCGACTTCCACGACCCCGCCCGGCAGCGAAAAGCGTCCCGCCATGGGAGGCCGGGCGCGCCGCCCGACGAGCACGCGACCCTGTCGGAACACCGCGACAGAGACCGCGAGGATCGGGCGGGCCGGAAAGAGCCGATCGTCCGCCGGCGGCTCAGTCATATCGGCGGCCGATTGTCGGAGCATATTGCCTCATGGGGAGGTGCTTTGCGAAAGTCATCGAGGTCCGTCGGCCTTTGTTCCGGGCTCCTCCAATAGAACCCGGGTGGAGGCGTCCGCAACGCCTCTTGTCACCGGATTGGCGCGCCGACTAGTTTCGACGACCACGTGGAGAAGGGTGAACTGATGGCGGCGCTCGTGCTCGGCCTGGTGATTTTTCTCGGACTTCACTCGACGCGCATCTTCGCGGAAGGCATGCGCGCGAAGGCGATCGCCCGGCTCGGCGAGGGTCCTTGGAAGGGGCTCTATGCGCTGCTGTCCCTGGTCGGCCTCGCGCTCATCGTCTGGGGTTTCGCTCGCGCCCGCTGGAACGCCGCCGAGATTTGGACGCCCCCGATCTGGACGCGCCACACCACGATCCTGCTCATGCTGTTCAGCCTGATCCTGATCGGGGCATATATTTTCAAGAGAAGCCATATCGCCGTCGCCGTGCATCACCCGATGGTCTGGGGCGTCGCGATCTGGGCGGCCGGACACCTCATCGCCAACGGGTCGACGGCGGACCTCGTGCTGTTCGGCGCGTTTTTCGTCTGGGCGATTGCGGATCTCGCCAGCTCCTATGGCCGCGACGTCCGCAATGGCGTCGTCTACCCGGCGCCCGACTGGGGCGCGACCGCCGGGGCGGTGGTGCTCGGCGTCGTCCTGTGGGTAGCCCTGCTCGCCGGCCTGCATCTCTGGCTGTTCGGCGTCTCGCCAATGGCGTTGTGAATCGGGTTCGGTCGCTTGAGCGACGCCGTGGACATTGAATCGTTGCGACGGCCCGTCCATACTGACATGTCAGAGCCGGGCGCAGTCCGACTCGCCGCGGAGGAGACGTTCGACAATGGCCGACAAGCCCAAGACCAAGACCAACGGTGAGTCGAAGGCCGACTCCAAGCGACCTCTGAGGTCCCGCCTCTGGTTCGACAATCCTGAAAATCCGGGCATGACGGCGCTCTACCTCGAGCGCTATCTCAATTTCGGCCTGACCCCGGCCGAGCTGCGGTCCGGCAAGCCGATCATCGGCATCGCCCAGACGGGCTCCGATCTCTCCCCCTGCAACCGCCATCATCTCGACCTCGCGAAGCGAGTGCGCGACGGGATTCTTGCCGCGGGCGGCGTTCCATTCGAGTTCCCGGTCCATCCGATCCAGGAGACGGGCAAACGGCCGACGGCGGCGCTGGACCGCAACCTCGCCTATCTCGGCCTGGTCGAAATCCTGATGGGCTATTTCATCGACGGCGTCGTGCTGACGACCGGCTGCGACAAGACGACCCCCGCCTGCATCATGGCCGCGGCGACGGTCAACATCCCGGCGATCGTTCTGTCTGGCGGCCCGATGAACAACGGCTGGCATCACGGGGAGCGCACGGGGTCGGGGACGGTCGTCTGGCAGGCGCGCTCGGACCTCGCCGAGGGAAAGATTGATTACGAGCAATTCATGGAGCTCGTCACGTCGTCCGCGCCTTCGATCGGCCACTGCAACACGATGGGCACGGCCTCGACGATGAACGCGCTCGCGGAGGCGCTCGGCATGAGCCTGCCGGGTTGCGCCGCCATCCCGGCGCCGCACCGCGAGCGCGGCCAGATCGCCTACGAGACGGGCCGGCGCATCGTCGACATGGTGTGGGAAGACCTCAAGCCTTCCGACATTCTGACGCGCGAAGCTTTCGAGAACGCGATCGTGGTCAACAGCGCAATCGGCGGCTCGACCAACGCCCCGATCCACGTCAACGCCATCGCCCGCCACATCGGCGTCAAGCTCGACATCGCCGACTGGGAACGGGTTGGGCACCACGTGCCGCTGCTCGTCAACATGCAACCGGCCGGCAAGTACCTCGGCGAAGAGTTCCACCGCGCCGGCGGGGTGCCGGCGGTCGTGCACGAACTGATGCAGAAGAAACTGATCAACAAGAAAGCGCTGACCGTCAGCGGCAAGACCATCGGCGAGAACTGCGCCAAGACGAAGTCGGACGATCCCGACGTCATCTTCCCGATCGAGAAGCCATTGAAGGAGAACGCGGGCTTCATCGTTCTCACCGGCAACCTGTTTGACGACGCGATCATGAAGACAAGCGTGATCGACGATGAATTCCGAACGCGCTTCCTCTCCAATCCTGACGATCCGGACGCCTTCGAGGGACGGGCCATCGTGTTCGACGGGCCGGAGGACTATCACCATCGCATCGACGATCCGAAGCTCAAGATCGACGAGCACAGCATCCTCTTCATCCGCGGCACGGGGCCGATCGGCTATCCGGGCGGCGCGGAGGTCGTCAACATGCAGCCGCCGGCGGCGCTGATCAAGAAGGGCGTCCACGCGCTGCCCTGCGTCGGCGACGGGCGGCAATCCGGCACCTCCGGCTCGCCTTCGATTCTCAACGCCTCGCCCGAAGCGGCTGCCGGCGGCGGGCTGGCGCTGCTCAAGACCGGCGATCGGGTGCGGATCGACCTGAAGAAGCGCCAGGCCAATATTCTGATCTCCGAGGCCGAGCTCAACGAGCGCCGCGCCGCCCTCGCCAAGCACGGCGGCTACGACTACCCGAAAAGCCAGACGCCGTGGCAGCAGATCCAGCGCGAGATGGTCGCGCAGTTCGACGAAGGCATGGTGCTGAAACCGGCGATCAAATATCAGCGCCTGGCCCAGACGACTCCCGCACCGAGGGACAATCATTGACGGGAGCGGCGGCCCTCGCGTATATACGAAGGTAAAATGCCAGTATAGACGGAGCCCGCCATGGGCATCAGCATCCGCGACCCCGAGGTCGGCGACCTCGCTCGGGAACTCGCCCGTTTGCGCAAGACCAACATGACCGAGGCGATCGCGCACGCGTTGCGCAGCGAATTGAAGCGCGAGCGCGACAGGCGGCCGCTGTGCGAACGGTTGGAAGAGCTTGCCGAGAAACTGAAAGCGGAGGCGGGGCCCAATCCTCGCGAGGTCACCAAGGAAGATATGGACGCGATGTGGGGCAATGATGTTTGTTGACACATCGGCGGTCGTCGCCATCCTTCTCCGCGAAAGCGACGCGCACGCGCTCTCGGGCGCGTTGGAGTCCGCGGGCCGTCGCCTGACGTCAGGGGCGGTCCGGCTCGAAGCGTGCATGGCGCTCGCGAGGCGCCGCGATGTTACGCCGCTTCGCGCGCAGCACTATTTTGACGGCCTGGCGTCGCAAATGGCGATGACCGAAGTTTCGATCGATGAAAGGATCGGCCGGATGGCCGTCGCCTGTTTCCACCGGTATGGCAAAGGACGGCATCCAGCCCAGCTCAATTTCGGAGATTGCTTGTCCTATGCGTGCGCCAGAGCGCACGGGGCGTTCCTCCTTTTCAAAGGCGACGACTTTGCCCAGACTGACGTCAATGAGCGATAGAACCCGAGTTCACTATCGGATTGCCGGAAGCGAGTCCAAGTGGCCGTCCTCGCGGGACCAATGTCGAAGGTTTGACGATTGAGCCGTTCGAGCCATAATGGCTCGCAGGGATGATTTGGTATGAAAATCCATGTCGTCGAAGGAGATCAAGGACCGCTACGGCGCCTTCGCCGAAGCCGTGAGGCGCGAGACGATCGTTCATACTTCGCACGGCCGCCCCACCCTTGTGACGATTTCGATCGATCGCGCGCAAAGCCTGCCGGGGCTGAAAGAGGAGTTGCGCGGAATCGTTGGTGACCGAAAAGAACAGCTGGCGCGCTTTCTTGCGATGGGCGGAATCGGCGAGCGCCTTGTTGGAAAGCAATCTCTTGGCCGGTTACGCGCGCGCAGTCGTTCTTTCGCGGCGTCGAATAGTCGAATAGTCGGCGCCCTTGAAGCGAGTCTACCTCGATTCGAATGCGCTCATTCATTTCATCGAGCGGCAGGACCCAATGCAGGCCAAGATTGGCGCGAAGCTCGCTTCAACCGTTGAAGGCGGACAATCAATCGTCTTCAGCGAGATCGGAGTGGCGGAGTGCCCTTATGGAGCCTACAAACTCGGCAGCGCGGAGCTCGAAGCCCAGCACTTGGAGATCTTTGCGAATTCAGCGATCTTCGACATCGTTCCGGTCGACGGAGAACGGCTCAAGGCCGCGGCTCGCTTGGGAGCGCGCAAGGGCCCCAAACTCATCGACGCCGTCCATTTCGCCGCGGCGATCGAGCGGAAGTGTGAAGTCTTCCTCACAGACGACGAGCGCATCAGATCGAGCAACGGCGTCGCGGTTATGCGCGTTTCTGACTTGTAAGCGTAGGCTTTCGGAGGTTCCGTGGATTCCCACGCCGCATCCCTCTCACCTCGACCCATCGGTCCCCCCGTCGATCCGCATCACGCCAAAAGGCCCGAGCGGATCACGCTCGAAGGCCGATGGATCACCCTTGCGCCCCTTGACGCGGAGAAGCACGCCGAGGCCCTGTACGAGGGTTCGAACGGCGACGCCGAGCGCGATGCGGTCTGGGACTACCTGTTTGGCGGCCCGTTCCGGACTCTCTCCGACTTCGCCGCCGACATCGAGCTCAAAGCGCGCTCCGTCGATCCGCATTTCTTCGCCGTCGTCGACAACCTCTCGGGCCGCGCCGTCGGCTACCAGGCGCTCATGCGGATCGACCCGTCCAACCGGGTGATCGAGGTCGGCAACATTATGTACACGCCGGCGATGCAGCGGACGGCCGGGGCGACCGAGGCGCAGTATCTCTTTGCCCGCTACGTGTTCGACGTCCTCGGCAACCGCCGCTATGAATGGAAGTGCAACAACCTCAACGCCCCGTCGAAGCGCGCGGCCGAGCGCTTCGGCTTCACCTTCGAGGGAATCTTCCGTCAGCATATGATCGTCAAGTGCCGCAACCGCGACACCGCCTGGTTCTCCATGCTGGACGGGGAGTGGCCGTCCCGCAAGGCGGCTTACGAGCGGTGGCTGTCGCCAGACAATTTCGACGCTGGCGGGCGCCAGAAGGAAAGCCTGTCCAGCCTCATGCTGAGGGCCGCATCATGACGCCGACCATCGCCGACAAGCGCCGCCGCTTCGCCGAATTGCATCGTGCCCCGGGGTGTTTCGTGATGCCGAACCCGTACGATGTCGGATCGGCGAGATACCTCGCTTCGCTCGCCTTCCCGGCGCTCGCGACGTCGAGCGCGGGCATGGCGTTCGCGGCCGGGCGTCCGGACGGCGGCGTGACGCGCGACTTTGCGCTGAGCCACAATCGCGAGCTCGCCGCCGCGGTCGACTGCCCCTTGAACGCCGATTTCGAGGCCGGCTTCGCCCCCGACCCGGAGGGCGTCTACGAAAGCGCCCGGCTCTGCATCGGCGCGGGCGTCGCCGGCTTCTCGATCGAGGATTATTCCGGCGGGCGCGACGCGCCCCTTTACTCGCTGAACGAGGCGGTCGAACGGCTGAGGGCGGCCCGCGCGGCGATCGACGCCAGCGGCGAGACCGTTCTGCTCACCGGCCGCAGCGAGGCGATCTGGCGAAACGCCGGAGGCCTGCCCGAGGCGCTGCGGCGGCTCGCGGCTTACGCCGAAGCCGGCGCCGACGTGCTGTTCGCGCCGGGCGTGAAGACGGCTGACGAAGTCGCGGAGGTCGTGCGGGTCGCCGGCAAGCTGCCGGTCAATGTGGTCGTGGGCGCGCCGGGCCTGACCCGGCGCGAGCTCGAGGACCTCGGCGTGAAGCGCATCTCGACCGGCGCGGCGCTGGCCCGCGCCGCCTGGGGAGCCTTGATGCGGGCGGCAGGCGACATCGCCGCGAACGGACGCTTCGACGCCTTCGCCGGCCTCCCGCCCTCGAAGGAGATCGAGGCGGCCTTGGCGCGGCAGGCGTAGGCCGAAGGGGGAAGCGACCGCCGCTGCCCCTATCGCCCCGTCCAAAAGTCGAGGGCGGACTCAGTGCCCGTAGAGACCGATCAGCGACGCCTTCGCCAGCGTGTGGGCGTTGACGTTGAAGCCGACGGCGGCCGGCGAGGCGTTGGAGTCGAGGTCGAACTTGTCCACGTCGAGCGCATAAACGGTTATGTGATAATGGTGCGGCTTGCCCGGCGGCGGGCACGGTCCGCCATAGCCCATCTGACTGTAGTCGTTGCGAACCTGGAGCGCTCCGCTCGGCAACCCGGTTCCGCTCCCCGCGCCTTTCGGCAGTCCGGTCGTGTCGGGCGGCAGGTCGGCGACCCACCAGTGCCAGAAGCCACTGCCGGTCGGCGCGTCGGGATCGTAAATGCTGACGGCGAAGCTCTTCGTCCCCTTGGGCGCGCCGGACCAGGAAAGCGCCGGCGACACGTTCTTGCCCGTGCAGCCCCAGCTGTTGAAGACCTGTTCGTCGGCGATCTTGCCGCCGGGTTTGATCTCCGGGCTCGTCAGGCTCATCGCGCCGGCGGCGCTCGCGGTCGCGAAGCCAGCGACGGTAAAAATGCTCAAAGCCGCAAACACTCTCATGGTTTAATGTCCTCCCGAATGAGCCGCCGCGCGCGGCCTTCGCCGCCCGGCGGATGCATTATTCGACGGACCCCAGCCGAGACGCAAGCGGACGGCGATCGTCGCTGTCCTCGCAGGATGCGCCGGACGGGCATGAAACGCCGGCGGGCTTTCGAATTGGAGCCGGCCTGTCGGATGACTCCGTCCTGAAATGAGCTATTCTTGGTCGAAGTCCTGACCTCGCACGAAGCTCACCGGAAGGCGAACCGATGGAGACGAATTTTCCGCGCTATTGGATGTGGTCGGAAGCATTCGAGATGCTCGCGCGCGCGGAGCAGATGCATCGACAATTTTTCCGCCCGGCAAGCTCGTCCTCCCGCATCGCGTGGGAGCCGCCGGTGGACGTGCTCGAGACGGACCGCGAGGTGCTCGTGCTCGTCGCCTTGCCCGGAGTCGACCCCGGCGAAGTCAAAGCGCTCATCGACGGAGGGCAGCTCATCATTTCCGGTAGTCGGACATATCCGGCGGAGATGCAGACCGCGACCATTCACCGTCTCGAGCTTCCGCAGGGCCGCTTCGAACGCCGGGTCGATCTTCCCCCGGGACGCTACAGCGCCATTCATCGGTCGGCCTTCAACGGTTGCCTGCTGATCACCCTGCAGAAGTCGGAGGCGGCAAATGGCTGAGGCTGCGCCGGCCGCCGGATCCGAGGAGAGGCCAGCCGGAGCCGGGGGCGCGCCGTTGCCGCCCGATTCGCTCATCATCGTGCCGGTGCGCGGGATGGTGCTGTTTCCGGGGATGGCGTTGCCGATCGCGCTCGGCCGCCCCCGCTCGGTGGCCGCGGCGCAGAGGGCGGTCAGGGAGCAGAAGCCGGTCGGCGTCGTGATGCAGCGCAACCCCGAGATCGAGGATCCCCTTCCCGTCGATCTGCACCGGATGGGCACGGTCGCCAACATCGTGCGCTACATTACCGCGCCGGACGGAAGCCATCATCTCGTGTGCCAGGGAGAGCAACGGTTCCGCATCGTCGATTATCTGACCGGCTGGCCGTTCTTCGTCGCCGAAACGGTGAGGATTCCGGAGCCCGCTTCCTCGTCCAACGAGATCGAGGCCCGCTTCATCAACTTGAAGCGCCAGGCTCTCGAGGCCGTGCAGCTGCTGCCGCAAGCGCCGAATGAATTGCTCATGACGATCCAGGGAATGGAATCGCCCGGCGCGCTTGCCGATCTGGTGGCGACCTTCATGGACGCGACGCCGGGCGAGAAGCAGGAGATCCTCGAGACGGTCGATGTCGCCGCCCGGCTCGAGCGGGTCTCGCGGCTTCTTGCGCATCGGATCGAGGTTCTGCGGCTGTCGCAGGAGATCGGCCGGGAAACGAAGGCGTCGATCGACGCCCGCAATCGCGAGGTCCTGCTGCGCGAGCAAATGGCGGCGATTCAGCGGCAGCTCGGCGAGGCGGACGAAGGAAAGGCCGCCGAAATCGCCGAACTCGAGAAGGCGATCGCCAACGCGAAAATGCCCAAGGAAGTCGAGGACCAGGCGCGCAAGGAATTGCGCCGTCTGCAGCGCATGCCGGAAGCCGCCGGCGAATATGGGATGGTGCGGACCTATCTCGATTGGCTGGTCGAATTGCCCTGGACCCTTCCCGAGGAGGCGCCGATCGACATCGCGGCGGCGCGCCGCATCCTCGACGAGGATCACTTCGATCTCGAAAAGATCAAGCGCCGGATCATCGAGTATCTGGCCGTCCGCAAGCTGGCGCCGGGCGGCAAAGCGCCCATTCTCTGCTTCGTCGGCCCCCCCGGCGTCGGCAAGACCTCGCTCGGTCAGTCCATCGCGCGCGCCATGAGCCGCAAATTCGTGCGCGTGAGCCTCGGCGGCGTGCACGACGAGGCGGAGATTCGCGGCCACCGGCGGACCTATATCGGCGCTTTGCCAGGCAACATCATCCAGGCCATCCGCAAGGCCAACGCCCGCAACTGCGTCATGATGCTGGACGAGATCGACAAGCTCGGCGCCGGCATCCAGGGCGATCCGGCCTCGGCCTTGCTGGAAGTGCTCGACCCCGAGCAAAACAGCACCTTCCGCGACAATTACCTCGCCGTGCCGTTCGATCTGAGCCGCGTCGTGTTCATTACGACGGCGAATATGCTCGACACGATCCCCGGGCCGCTGCGCGACCGGATGGAGATCATCACGCTCGCCGGCTACACCGCCACCGAGAAGCTGCAGATCGCGCGCCGCTATCTCGTTCCGCGCCAGCTGGAGGCCAATGGGCTCAAACCGGGCCAGGCCGAGATCACCGACGACGCGTTGCGAGGCGTCATTCAGTATTACACGCGCGAGGCTGGCGTCCGCAGCCTCGAGCGCGAGATCGGCAGAATGCTGCGCCAGGCTGCGATGCGCGTTGCAGAAGGCGAGAGCGGGCCGATCGTGATCTCCCCCGGCGATCTTCATGCTGTTCTCGGCCCCGCGCCGTTCGAGGACGAGGCGGCGATGCGCACCAGCGTGCCGGGCGTCGCGACCGGCCTCGCCTGGACGCCGTTCGGCGGCGACATCCTGTTCATCGAGGCGACCGCCACTCCCGGAAACGGCAGGTTGATCCTCACCGGCCAGCTCGGCGATGTCATGAAGGAGAGCGCCCAGGCGGCCCTCAGCATCGTGAAGAACCGCGCGGGTTCGTACGGCATCGACGCGGGTCGGTTCGAGAAGACCGACATTCACATCCACGTGCCGGCGGGAGCGACGCCGAAGGACGGTCCGAGCGCGGGAGTCGCGATGTTCATGGCGCTGGTTTCGCTCATGACCGATCGCACAGTGCGCCGCGACACGGCCATGACCGGGGAGATAAGCCTGCGTGGACTGGTGCTTCCGGTCGGCGGCATCAAGGAGAAGATCGTCGCCGCGCACAGAGCCGGGATCAAGCGCGTGATGCTGCCGGCGCGCAACAGGAAGGATTTCGAGGACATCCCCGAAGAGGTGCGTCAACAATTGACCTTCGTGTGGCTCGAGCGGGTGGACGAAGCGGTGTCGTCGGCGCTCGAGCCGCGCGTCGAGACACACGCTCCCGCCGCCGAACCCCCCGTTGGCCATGCTACTGCTTCCGGTTCTTCAGTATCGGCGGCTACGTAGTTTCCGTTATTCCGTCAGCCAACCATCGGCGGTAGAAGCCCGCGCAAAAGGCTTAGTCGCTCGATTTGAGCGTAGATTTACGGGAAAAACTATCGCGCGACAGTTGCAGTCAGTCGAGGAAAAGCGCATCTTCCCGCGACTAACCAGTGTCGGGGCTGGGCCTCGAATTGGAATGGACGGCGGGATTTTGGGCTAGTCCCCGGCCCAGCGCGAAAGCGCGTCTCGCCGTTCAGTCGGTGGTCGCTCATTCCCAGCCCGCGCGACCCCCGACAGGTGGCGGCAGGTCTTGCGAATCCCCCGAAGGATCTGCCGCCACTCAACGCCGCAGACTCGGCGATTTGGCCTTCCCGAGCGTTGTCGCTACGCCAGGCCTATGCGTTGGCCGTAACAAAGCTGAAGCGCCCGGGCCGACCGGGCTGAGCAGATTGACGCGAGGCGCCGCCGACAAGCTTATGACCTGCGACACTTCGTGTGCAGGCGGGACAAACTTGCAAGGGCGCGGCGGCAAACGGCTTTGTTGATGGGGAAAGTGAAGCAGAGCGCGATCGCCAACCAAATCGCAAATGCTTGTTTCACCTGCAACAGCGTGCTACGCGACGCTGATGATGTCGATTTCGAGAACCATAGGCAAAAAGTATTTCGGTAGCGGAGTAAACAATGACGGCTGACCAGAGCGGCAATGGGGCGGGGGCGGGGGCGGCGACGCCGAGCCCTGTTTTTTCCGTTCTTGCTCAGTATATCAAGGATCTTTCCTTCGAGAACCCCAACGCCCCGCGGACCCTGGGGCCGCAGCAAAGTGCCCCTAATCTGTCTGTCCAAATCAATGTCAACGCACGCCAGCTGGTAGCCAACGATTATGAGGTAAGCTTGATGCTCGAGGGGGGCGCCAGTCACGGCTCCGATACTATGTTCAAGTTCGAGCTCAACTACGCCGGCGTGTTCCGCGTCGAGAACTTTCCCGCGGAACAGGTGCAGCCCATGGTCATGATCGAAGCGCCGCGCATGTTGTTCCCGTTCGCCCGACAGATTATCGCTGAGGCTGTGCGCGGAGGTTCATATCCTCCTCTCTATCTTGATCCGATCGACTTCCACGCGCTCTACCTGCAGCGGTTGGCGGCTACAGGCGGTCAACAGCAGCAACGAACCGCCTGACGGCCGACTCCAGGTCCTTCAAGCGCCCGGCGACGCATAACGAAGCCACACCGCTCCATCGCCAAGCGCTCTCACATGCTCCAGATGAGCGGTCGTCTCGTCTAGCTCGATAAATCGATTGCGGGGGCTGCGCAACCTGATAGGCGGAGAGGCGATAATGATCGTCTGAGAGGGCCTGTCCGTTTCACTGAACGACAGGGAGCGCTGGCGGCCGCCGGTCAATTCGCAATAGATCTCGACCAGGATCTCCGCATCAAGCAACGCGCCATGCTTCACCCGACGCGTCCGGTCGATCCGATAGCGATCGCAGAGAGCATCGAGACTGTTCGGAAGGCCAGGATGCTTCTTACGGGCGAGCGCCAGAGTGTCGACGACGCGGTCCATCTCGACGGGTTTTCGCCCGAGCAGCGCGAGTTCCGCGTTGACGAAGCGGATATCGAATTCTGCGTTATGGATCACCAACGGCGCATCGCCGACGAAGGAGAGAAAGTCATCGACAACATCTGCAAAAACCGGTTTGTCCTTGAGGGTGGCCGCGGAGTGGCCGTGCACCCGCACCGCATCGTCCGGAACGTGACGCAGGGGATTGATGAGTTGGTGGAAGACCCGCCCCGTCAGGACCCGATGGACAATTTCGACCGCGCCGATCTCAACCACACGGTGCCCCTCTGCGGGGTTGATGCCGGTTGTCTCAGTGTCCAGCACAATTTCACGCATGATGGTCCTTGCCTCCCTCCAGTCCGGCCGTGCAGCGCAGAAATTGCCTGACTTGATCGCGCGTCTCGTCGTGGCTTCCGGTAGTATCGATGATGAAATGGCTCCGTCGGCGTTTTTCCAAGTCGCTGGTCTGCCGTAACAGGATGGCGTCGAGTCTCTCTTCTGTCATCCCGCCTCGAGCCAGCGCCCGTGCGCGCTGCAAAGGTTCAGTCGCGCTGACAACGACAATGATATCGACGTCCGACTCACCTCCTACCTCGAGCAGCAAGGGTACATCGACGACAGCGAGTCGTCGACCCAAGGAGGCGAAGTGACGTACAAATCTCGAACGGGCTGCCGCGACTACCGGATGCACAAGACTTTCGAGGCGCTTGAGGGCTTCGGTGTCGCAAAGCACAACTTGAGAAAGCCGCCGGCGATCAACTCGGCCTTCGACAAGCACGCCTGGAAACATATCCTCGACCAACTTGGCGCCGTCGCCCGAATAGAAGTCGCGCACAGCGGCGTCGGCGTCAAAAACCGGAGTTCCCAATTGGAGGAACATCGAAGCGACCGTCGATTTCCCCATCGCTATCGAGCCCGTCAAACCGACGACAATCATCGCCTTCCTCTTATCCGCAGCAGTCTATCGGTCCGCGCGTCGAAGCCGGCGGCGCGACTTCATTCGGGAGGGGATGGGGCTCGAAACGAACGCACCGGCCTCCGCGCCCTAAAGAATTCGCATGCCCCGCTCAAAGCGCGCTGTGGGCTTCCGCATTGTCACCAGTTCTTCCGCCGCCGTGGGGTGCACCGCCATGGTCGCGTCCAAATCGGCCTTGGTCGCGCCCATCGTCATCGCGACCGCGAGCACCTGAATCATCTCGCCCGCTTCATGCGCTAAGAGATGCGCCCCGACGATCCGCTGGGTCGATCCGTCGACCACAAGCTTCATGATCGTGCGTTCCTCGGCCCCCGACAATGTCGCCTTCATCGGCCGGAAATCGGCCTTGTAGACGTCGACCTGGGGAAAGCGCTCGACCGCTTCAGCTTCGGTCAGCCCGACGGCGCCGAGTTCAGGCGTGCCGAACACCACGCTCGCGATCATGTCGTAACGGATCGGTCTGACAACCGAGCCGAACAGTCGATCGGCAAGCGCCTGGCCCTCCCGGATCGCGACCGGCGTGAGGTTGACGCGGTGCGTCACGTCGCCGATCGCGTGAATCGAAGGAACGGCGCTCGTCAGATGCTCGTCGACCTTGATCGCGCCGTGCGGGCTGAGCGTAAGCCCCGCCGCCTCGAGGCCGAGCCCTTTGGTGTTCGGCAGCCGGCCGGTCGCGACCAGAACCTGGTCGACGTCGACCGCGAGTCCGTCCGAAAGAACGACGCGCAGCATTCCGCTGGCCTGCTTCTCGATGCGGCGCGGAAGGCAGCCGAAGCGAAGTTTCACCCCCGCGCGGGTCATCGCGTCGCGTACGCCGTCGCGCATGTCCTCGTCGAAACCGCGGAGCACGTTTGGCGCTCGCATGACCTGCGTCACCTGCGAGCCCAATCGCTTGAACAGAGACGCGAACTCGACCGCGATGTAGCCGCCGCCGACGACCATGAGACTGCCTGGGAAGACGGCGAGGTCGAAGGCCTCGTTGGAAGTGATCGTATGCTCGAGCCCTTCGACTCCAGGGGGCGGCGTCGGCCACGAACCCACCGAAACGAGGATGTGGCGCGCGGAGAATTCCTTGCCGTCGGCGAGCCGAACGCGTTGCGGGCCAACGATCGTCGCACGCTCCTCGATCAGCTCGGCGCCCGACGACGCGAGATTGGCTCGATAGGCGGCCGAAAGCCGGGTGATCTCTTGCTCCTTGGCGGCGACGAGGCTCGGCCAGTCGAACGAGACGTCGCCGACGCGCCAGCCGAAACCCGCGGCGTCGGCAAAATCGTCGGCAAAGCGGCTCGCGTAGACGTAAAGCTTCTTCGGCACGCAGCCGCGGATCACGCAGGTGCCGCCGACCCGGCTCTCTTCGGCGACGATCGTCCTTGCGCCATGGCCGGCGGCGACGCGCGCCGCCCGCACGCCGCCCGAACCCGCGCCGATGACGAAAAAATCTACGTCAAAGGCCATGGCGAGGACCTCCCGATCGAGGATGCGACAACGCCCGGCTAGAAGTTGATGCCCTTCTTCTTCATCTCGTCGCGCGCCCGCGCCATCATGTCCATCGACACCTGCTCACGCCAAGGTCCCGCGATGGCGGCGAACTTCTGCAGGAAGACCGGCTCGGCCGCCAGGTACTTCTTGCCGGAGGAGCTGTTGAAAAATGCCGCGGTGTCCTGCAGCTCCTTCTCGGACATCTGAGAGGCGAGGATCTCGGCCGCCTGCGTGTACAACTGCTGAGCGCTCTTGTCGTACTCCGGCTGGATCGTACGCAGCGTCTCGCGCAGACTGTCCTTGATCTCTGGACGCGTGCTGGTCACGGTGTGCTCGAGCTGGGACAACATCCCCGGGACAAGGAGCGCGACCGACTGCTTGACGCCCATCTCGGCGAGTATCGAGTCGGCGGCGGTGATGGCGGCGGGCGACGGCGGCGGGGAAGTGGCCGGGGCGGCCGGCTCGGCGGCGTAGGCGCCGACGCTGGCGAAGAGCGACGCAACAAGAAAAAGGCGTTTTGCGAATCGAACGACGGACAAGGCGGAGACTCCTTTCGAGGGTGGGATTTCAGCTGTCCCGGCTGAGCACTTCTACTCTTCCGGACAGGCCGATGATCGCCGTTCGCGCATAGCCGATGAACAGCCCGTGTTCGACGACCCCGGGGATCCGGGAAAGGGTTTCCGCCAGGCGCTCGGGGTCAGCGATCGCGCCGAGGGAACAGTCGAGAATGTAATGACCGCCATCGGTCACGAACGGCCTTGCGCCGCCTCGCAGCCGGATCGGCCCGGAAAGTCCCAACTCCGCGAGCGCGCCTTCGACGTGCCGGCGGGTCGCCGCGAGGCCGAAGGGCACGACCTCGACCGGCAACGGAAAGGCGCCGAGGCGGCGCACGAGCTTCGTCTCGTCGGCGATCACCGCCATGCGTTTGGAGGCCGCGGCGACGATCTTTTCCCGCAGCAAGGCGCCCCCGCCGCCCTTGATGAGCCTCAGTTCGTGATCGATCTCATCCGCCCCGTCGACAGTCAGATCGAGCTCGGGAAGTTCCTCCAGCGTCGCCAGCGGAATGCCGAGCGCCCTGGCCTGCGCGGCCGTCGCCTCCGACGTCGCCACGCAGCGGAGGTCGAGGCCCGCGGCCACCTTCTCTCCGACGAGATCCACAAAATGGCGCGCGGTGGAGCCCGAACCGAGGCCAAGCCTCATGCCGGACTGCAGGAGTTCTGTCGCGCGGCGGGCCGCTTCGCGCTTCTGCCCGTCGCTCTCCGCGTTCGCCATCATTCGTATTGTCCCACTCGCCTTTCCCGGCTTCGGGGACCCCTAGAACGTCGCGACGACGGCGACAGAAACACACGGATCCGAACGCGATCGAGCCGCGCGCCTCCATGAAGCGCGCGGTCGCTTTAACGGCTCACGCGATCCAAAGCAAATCGCCGCTGCGAACCCCTACTTTGGCGAGGCCGCGATCACATCCTCGAAAGTTCTCAATCCGGCGGCTGGCGCGTTGACGAGAACCGCCATATTGCCCGGCGCATGCTGGTTCTTCCACATCTTGGTGTGCGCGAGGGGAATCTGCGCCCAGGGGAACACCTCGGACATGCAAGGATCGATCCGCCGCTCGATCACGAATTTGTTGGCGGCTGAAGCCTGTTTGAGGTTGGCGAAGTGCGAACCCTGGATACGCTTTTGCCGCATCCAGACGAACCGCGCGTCGAAGGTTAAGTTGAACCCTGTCGTGCCCGCGCAGAACACCACCATCCCGCCCCGCTTGACGACGAAACACGAGGTTGGAAACGTCTGCTCTCCCGGATGTTCGAACACCACGTCGACGTCCTTCCTGCCGGTGATGTCCCAGATCGCTTTGCCGAATTTGCGCGCCTCCGCCATGTAGGCGCTGTATTCGGGTGTGTTGACCTTCGGCAGCTGACCCCAGCAGCCGAAGTTCTTTCGGTTGACGGCGCCCTTCGCCCCGAGCGACATCACGTAGTCGCGCTTGTTTTCGTCGGAAATCACCCCGATTGCGTTGGCGCCGGCGGCCGCGCAAAGCTGCACGCCAAAGACGCCGAGGCCGCCCGAGGCGCCCCATACGAGAACGTTGTCGCCCGGGCGGAGCCGGTGCGGCTCATGACCGAACAGCATGCGATACGCCGTCGCCAGCGTCAGGGTGTATGACGCGGCCTCTTCCCAGGTCAGGTGCTTTGGCCTCGTCATGAGCTGACGGTCCTGCACGCGGCAGAACTGGGCGAAAGAACCGTCGGGCGTCTCGTAGCCCCAGATCCTCTGCGAAGCCGAGAACATCGGGTCGCCGCCGTTGCATTCTTCGTCGTCGCCGTCGTCCTGGTTGCAATGAACGACGACTTCGTCGCCGACCTTCCACCGCTTGACCTTGCCGCCGACGGCCCACACAATGCCCGACGCGTCGGAGCCGGCGATGTGATAGGGATTCTTATGGACGTCGAGGGGCGAGACCGGCTCGCCCAGCGCCGCCCAGATCCCATTATAATTGACGCCCGCCGCCATCACGAAAACGAGCACGTCGTGGCTGTCGAGGGGCCAGGTGGGCACGACTTCAACCAGCATCGAATTCTCGGGAGGGCCGTGACGCTCCTTTCGGACGACCCATGCGTACATCGAGCTCGGCACGTGCCCCAATGGGGGAATCTCCCCGATCTCGTAAAGATCCTTGACCGGCGCTTCGGCCGGCAGAGTCTTGCTCGCGAGGCGAGTGTTCATGGGCTTCCTCGATTGACGGCGCCACAGCCGACCGCACTATCGGCGGTTACTTTATTGCGTTGCACAATGGAGCATTGCTCTTCCTAGGTTGAAAATCAATCCCACTTTCGCCACGCCCCCGCGCCCGGTTGCGGATCGAACGGGCGCGCCTGCAAGTGGGCGTCTACGTTCCAGAAAAACGGCGCGATCGAGGTGTGGCGCATTTGCGCGTTTTCTGCGATTGTGCTCTGCACAAATCTTTTGTTTGGCGCCCGCTGCCGTGCGCCGACCGAGCGGCGTGAAAGGAGACCGATGGCGGAAGCAGATGGGCAGGCGCCGGGGACGCGTCGAGATAAACCCTGGCTTTTTCGAACCTACGCCGGCCATTCGACCGCGCGTGAGTCGAACAGGCTCTATCGGCAGAACCTGGCCAAGGGGCAGACGGGGCTGTCCATTGCGTTCGACCTGCCGACCCAAAACGGCCTTGACAGCGATCATCCCCTGGCGCGGGGCGAAGTCGGCAAGGTCGGCGTGGCGATTTCCCACATCGGCGACATGCGAGCCCTGTTCGAGGAGATCCCGCTGGCTTCGATGAACACTTCGATGACCATCAACGCCACGGCGCCGTGGCTGATGGCGCTTTACATCGCCGCGGCCGACGAGCAGGGCGCGCCGCGCGAGCAACTCCAGGGCACGACCCAGAACGACATCATCAAGGAGTATTTGGCGCGAGGCTCCTACGTGTACCCGCCGGACCCCTCGCTGCGGCTGACCAAGGATCTCATTCTGTTCTGCGCCCGCGAGACGCCGAAATGGAATCCGATGAACGTCTGCTCCTACCACCTGCAGGAGGCCGGGGCGACGCCGGTGCAGGAGCTGAGCTACGCCTTGGCGACCGCGATCGCCGTGCTCGACCGCGTGCGGCAGTCGGGCGAGGTCGACGAGAGCGGCTTCGGCGAAGTGGTGGGACGGATCTCGTTTTTCGTCAACGCCGGCATGCGTTTCGTCACCGAGCTCGCGAAAATGCGGGCGTTTGTAGAGTTGTGGGACGAGATCACGCACGACCAATTCGGCGTCAAGGATCCGTCCAAGCGGCGATTCCGCTACGGAGTCCAAGTCAATTCGCTCGGTCTGACGGAGCAACAGCCGGAAAACAACGCCTACCGAATCCTGATCGAGATGCTGTCCGTCGTGCTTTCGAAGGACGCGCGCGCGCGCGCCGTCCAGTTGCCCGCCTGGAACGAGGCGCTTGGACTGCCGCGTCCGTTCGACCAGCAATGGTCGCTTCGCCTGCAGCAAATCATGGCCTACGAAACTGACCTGCTGGAGTTCGGGGACATCTTCAACGGCAGCGCCGAGATCGCCCTGCTTGTCGAGCGGCTCAAGCGGGAAGCGCTTGCCGAGATCGCCGCAATCGACGCGATGGGCGGCGTCGTCAAGGCGATCGAAACAGGGACGCTGAAGGCGAAGCTGGTCGAATCCAACATGCGTCGCCTGGAGGCCATCGAGCGGGGCGAACAGATCGTTGTCGGCGTCAACGCTTTCATCAATTCCGAGCCCTCGCCGCTGACTGCAGGCGAGAACTCCATCATGGTGCCGTCCGCCGAAGCCGAGAAGGAACAGATCGAAAAGCTCAAAGCCTGGCGGGCTGCGCGCAATGAAGCTCGGGTGCGGCAAGCCATCCATGCGCTGCGGATCGCCGCGGCGAGCGGCGCCAATATCATGCCCGCTTCGATCGAAGCAGCCAAGGCTGGCGTCACAACGGGCGAATGGGGCGACGCCCTACGCGCCGAGTTCGGCGAGTTCCGCGCGCCGACCGGCGTCTCGCCCAAGGCAAGGCAGGAAGCGGCCGGGCTGGACGCGCTGCGAGGCGAGATCGAGCGCGTGTCCCTCAAGCTCGGGCGTCGGGTGAGGTTCCTCATCGCCAAGCCCGGCCTGGACGGCCACTCCAACGGCGCCGAGCAGATTGCGGCGCGCGCCACCGACGCCGGGATGGAAGTGATCTACGACGGCATCCGCTTCGCGCCAGCCGAGATCGTGGAGCGCGCAAAGTCGGGTGTTCACTGCATCGGCCTGTCGATCCTGTCGGGCTCGCATGTGCCGCTTACCGAGGAAATCCTGGCGAAACTGCGGGCGGCCGGCTTGGAGCGCGTGCCGGTGGTTGTCGGCGGCATCATCCCCCCTGCGGACGCCGATCGACTGCGCGCGGCCGGCGTCGCGGCGATTTATACTCCCAAGGATTTCGAGATTAGCGCCATGCTCGGCGCCATCGTCGCCGAGATCGAGGCGCGAATCGATCGGGATGCCCAACGTCTGCAGGGGTGATGGGCCAGCGTGGGCTTCGAGACGATCTCGCGATCCGGGTAGGATGGTCTTTCATCGGACGGCGCCCGAAGACATCACATCCTTCTGAAGGTTGGGGATCCCTCGACGTCGTGCGCCGCAGACGGCGCCTCCTTGGACCCCGCGGTCATCAGGAGGACCAGACATAGAGCAGCAGAACCACAGTCAGGACTATGCAGACCATCGACACGATGAAGCCGACGTTGATGTAAAACGTCTTCCACCAGAGAAGTTCGGACAGGACCGCGCACCGCAGCTTCAACTGCTCGATCTCGTCCTCGGTTTCGGCGACATTCTCGAAATCGGCGGCGGCGGCGGTCCGCGATACGAGAAAATTCTTGCTGCCGCGCTTGGGGTAGCGCGGGATCAGGACAAGGAACAGACAAAGATAGACGATCAGGAAGGGCAGCAGGACAAACGGGATCGGCAAGTAACTGGGAAATCTCGTGTAGTTCCCGAGGATCGGGCCCATCATGAAGGCGACGAACAAAATGGCGATGTTGGCCTTGAAATCGCTCGCGCGAATCGAGTCGGTGTATGCGGCGATCAGACTGCGATATGGCTGAGAGGGATCGGAAACGGGCTTGTCCATTCGACGACCGGACGCTCCATCGGCCAAGCGCGGGGAGCGTCCAGAACCCCAGCCGAGCCGAACATGAGACTCGCGTGAAGGACAAGGGCCTGTCAAGTTGACGTGCGGGTCGACGACGGAAGTTCTGGCGACGATTCCGATCCAGCAGACCCTTACGAACATCCATTTCCCTTGCTTTGGGCTGGCGGGAAACGGCGGCTTCTGGCAATAAGCGCCAGCCTGCGGAGGCCTGAGACCGGTCGCAGGGTTGGAACAGCCGATGTTTGTTGAATGCGCGGCAATACCGGAGATCAAGATCGTGACGCCGAAGAAACACGGCGACGTCCGCGGGTTCTTCTCCGAAGTCTACAACAGGACGGCCTTCGAGAACCTGGGCCTCCACTTCGGATTCGTTCAGGACAACCATTCTTTTTCGGCCGCTGCCGGCACGTTGCGCGGACTGCATTTCCAGACACCCCCCTTCGCTCAGGACAAGCTCGTTCGGGTTGGTAGAGGACGCATTCTCGACGTCGCAGTGGATATCCGTCGGTCGTCGCCGACGTTCGGGAAATACGTGGCCGTGGAGCTGTCGGCGGAAAATTGGCGTCAGTTGCTCGTGCCCGTCGGCTTCGCCCACGGCTTCGTCACGCTCGAGCCCGACACCGAGGTCCTGTACAAGACGACGGCGGTCTATTCGCCCGCCAACGATTGCGGAATCGCGTGGGACGATCCGGACATCGGCGTCGCTTGGCCCCTGCCCGCGGCCGGCCCGATTCTCTCGGACAAGGACCGGCGCTGGCCGCGACTGCGCCAAGCGCAGGAACTGCTCGAATGACGCGCATCGCCTTACGGGCGCCAAAGGACAGGCGCCGACTGCGCTGGCGGCCTTCGCTCGCGGCATGCTGCGCGCGTTTGATTTGACAAAAAGCAGGAGACCAAGGATGCGCAGCGTGCTTGTTACCGGCGGCGCAGGGTTCATCGGCTCCGCCGTGTGCCGGCATCTGGTGGGCGCGGGCGTCGACGTCTTGAACGTCGACGCCCTCACCTATGCGGGCAATCTCGCCTCGCTGTCGACGATCGACAATGCTCCGAACTATCGCTTCGCGAGGATCGACGTTTGCGACCGGCGCGCGATCTCGGAGGCGTTCCGGACATTTCGGCCGGATCATGTGATCCACCTCGCCGCTGAAAGCCACGTCGACCGCTCGATCACCGGCAGTGACGCCTTCATTCAGACGAACATCGTCGGCGCCTTCTCCATGCTCGAGGCGGCAAGAGCCTATTGGCTCGGGTTGCCTCCCGGGAAACGCGAGGGGTTCCGCTTCCTGCATGTGTCGACCGACGAGGTCTATGGCTCGCTCGGCGGTGACGGCCTGTTCGTCGAGACGACGCCCTACGATCCGAGCTCGCCCTATTCCGCCTCGAAGGCCGCCTCCGACCATCTTGTCTCGGCCTGGGCGCACACCTATGGGTTCCCCGCCGTCATCTCGAACTGCTCCAACAATTACGGCCCGTATCACTTCCCCGAAAAGCTGATTCCGCTCGTCATTCTCAACGCGATCCACAAGAAGCCGCTGCCGGTCTACGGCGCCGGGGCGAACGTGCGCGACTGGCTTTACGTCGAGGACCATGCGCGGGCGCTCGATCTCATCGTGAGCCGCGGCCGCGTCGGCGAGAAATACAATGTCGGCGGCCGCAACGAGCGGCGCAACATCGACGTCGTGCGCACGATCTGCGCGATCCTGGATCGCCTGCGCCCGATGGGGCGGCCCTACGAGTCCCTCATTTCATTCGTCGCCGATCGGCCGGGACACGATCTGCGCTACGCGATCGACGCCTCCAAGCTTGAACGCGAACTGGGCTGGCGGCCACTGGAGACCTTCGACACCGGCATCGAGAAGACCGTTCGCTGGTATCTCGACAACGAATGGTGGTGGCGTCCGCTGCGCGAGAAAGTCTATGCGGGCGAGCGTCTCGGCGTGCTGCCGGAGACTGCGCCCGCGCCCGTCGCGGGCGGGGCGCCGGCCGCCGCGACGATCGGGGTCTGAGCGGTGAAGGGCATCATTCTCGCGGGCGGCGCGGGCACCCGTCTTCACCCGATGACGCTGGCGGTCTCGAAGCAGCTCATGCCGGTCTACGACAAACCGATGATCTATTATCCGCTCTGCGTAGCCATGCTGGCGGGGCTGCGCGAGGTCCTGATCATCTCGACGCCGCACGATCTTCCGTTGTTCCGTCGCGTCCTCGGCGACGGGGCGCAGTGGGGCATGCGTTTCGAATACGCCGAGCAGGCTGCGCCCAACGGCCTGGCGCAGGCCTTCGTCATCGGCAAATCCTTTCTCGCTGGCGACCAGGCGATGCTTGTGCTGGGCGACAACATCTTCTACGGCGCCGGGCTCGGCGACCAGTTGAGGCGCGCGGCGGAGCGCGAGCGGGGCGCGACCGTCTTCGCCTATCATGTGCCTGACCCGGAGCGTTACGGCGTCATCGAATTCGACCGGAACGGACGCGCGATCTCGATCGAGGAAAAGCCCGCCCGGCCCAAGTCCAACTTTGCGGTCACGGGGCTCTATTTTTATGACGCGGAGGTCGTCGAGATCGCGAAGGCCCTCAAGCCTTCGGCGCGCGGCGAATACGAGATCACCGACGTGAACCGCGCCTATCTCGAAGCCGGCAGGCTGAGCGTCGAGCGCATGGGTCGCGGCTACGCATGGCTCGACACCGGCACGCCCAATTCGCTGGTCGACGCAGCAAACTTCGTTCGCACCCTCGAGGTGCGGCAGGGCGTCAAGATCTGCTGCCCGGAGGAGATCGCTTTCGATTTGGGTTTCATCGACGCGCCGCAGCTCGAGGCGATCATCCGCCGATTCGGCAAGAGCGCTTACGGACAATATCTGAACGCTCACCTCCAGGAGAGCCGGCGCCGATAGGCCAGCGGCCGGTTCGCGGAGGCTGCGCTCTCCGATGCTTCAGTAACGCTTCTCGTGACGAGGCCGAGCGTCCGTCGTTATTGCTGCGCAAGCGTTACCCGCTGGCCCATGCGTCTCGGGCGCTAAATAGATGCGTTGATCCAGCGGAACAGTTCGGACTTGGGGCTGGCGCCGACTTTGGTTCCGACCTGCTTGCCGTCCTTGAACACCATCAGCGTCGGAATTGACCGGATGCCAAATCTGCTCGCCACGCCAGGATTCTCGTCTACGTTGAGCTTGGCGATCTTGATCCTGCCCTTCATTTCCACGGCGATCTCCTCGAGGGCGGGAGCGATCAATCTGCACGGACCACACCATTCGGCCCAAAAATCCACAACCACGGGCTCGTTCGACTTGATGACATCGGCGTCGAAGCTGGCGTCGGTGACTTTGGCCGTATCTGACATTGCCCCTCATCTTCCTGCGGCGGCGCCGCTTTGCGTACTTAGGAACCATGCGAGGTCGCGTCAAGGAACATGATCGGTCCCTGTTTGGCCCGCAAGGCGGACCACCAGTGTGGAGAGAGAGAAGGGACCATCCGTTCGTCTTGTCGAGGCCAGTCGCGGCTGAAACCTTGGTTTGCCGCGACCTCTCGTGGGAACAGGCGGTCCCGACCGCCGTCTCCGCCGCTGAGGGATGGTCGGCGCCTCGATTGTCATAGATCCATCGCGGCGAGGCGGCCTTTATTGAGAAGCGTAAACTGGCGCGGTCCGGAAAAGATGAGCACTCCCCACTCGTTTAACTCCGACAAGGCCCGCGAGACGGTCTCGATCGTGAGGCCCAGATAGTCGGCGATGTCCCTCCGGGGCATCGGCAACTCGACCATGTCGACCTTCGCGAGCCGGCGATCCATTTCAAGAACGAAGTTCGCTACTCGTTCGGCGGCGTCTTGCGCCCCAGGAGCATCATGCAGCTCTCGGCGTGTCGCAGCTCGGTGGCGGTTGTCGTCCACAGACTGCAGGCGATCTTTGCGTCGTTTTGGGCCGCTTTCTCCAGCGTGCGGCGCTTCAGGGTGCGCGCCGTGGTGTCGACGACGGCCTCGGCGGTCCAAGTGTGCTCGGCGCCGCATTCCAGGCCGAACACGTCGCCAGGAAGGTGAAAAGCTTCAAGCCGCGATCGATCGTGCGCGCGCAATTCCGGTCGCCCGCGCCACGGCGCTCACGCCGCCGTATCCGGCCGAGAGCGCCTCCGCCGCCGCGAACAACCGCCGCTCCCGCTCGTCCGGACGCACCCGCATTGCCTCGAAGCGGTCGCGAATCGCTGTTTCATCAATCATGCCGCCGACATAGCCATCCGGAGCAAAATGGGGAATCCTCACCCCGCGGTCCGAACCCGGTTGGCCCGTATCCAAGTCAATTCAATTGTTTTGCAGCGTCGCCTTAGTGCGGATTCCGATCAATCCGAGACCACGCCGTCATTGCGAGCGAAGCGAAGCAATCCAGAGCCGCTGCACAGCGGCTGGATTGCTTCGTCGCTTCGCTCCTCGCAATGACGGTCCAATATGATCGGAAAGCGCTCTAAGTGGAGGAATGTTTGTGCTTGTCCAACACAAGTCGATGATTGGATTGATATCTGCATAGATATAGCGAATCAAACACACGGCCCACGACGCTGCGCCATTAGCCGCGCGCGGCGAGCGCGGCCAGCGCGGCCAGCGTTCACGTCAGGGGATCCCTCTCTTCCGGAAAATGGGCGCGGCGGTCCACGCGCTGCAATGCGCTGTCAATGCGCTGCCGACCAGATGGACGCGGCCCTCGTGAAAGCGTAAGCCTCCCGCGACCCTCGGGGTATCCCATGTTCAATTCGCTCTACGCTCGCGTGAAAACGCTCGCCCAAAGCCGCCATGCGGAAGCGTCGCTTGCGGCGATCGCCTTCGCCGAGAGTTCGTTCTTTCCGATCCCGCCCGACGTGCTGCTGGCGCCGATGGCGCTCGCCCACCCGCAGCGCGCCTGGCGGTTCGCGCTGGTGGCGACCGTCGCCTCGGTGCTCGGGGGGATGCTGGGCTACGCGATCGGAGCGACGCTTTACGGCACGATCGGCCATTGGCTCGTCGATCTTTACGGTTACGGCTCGAAGATGGAGGCGCTGAGAGCTGCCTACGCGCAATGGGGTTGGCTGATCATTCTCGTCAAAGGCGTGACGCCGATCCCGTACAAGCTCGTCACCATCACGAGCGGCCTGCTCCGCTACAACTTCCCGCTGTTCGTCGCGCTGTCGATCCTGACCCGCGGCGCGCGGTTCGCCCTGGTGGCGGGGGCCCTGAAGGTGTTCGGAAAGCCGCTGCGTCAGGCGATGGAGCGCAATTTCGCGGCGGCGATAGGCGGATTCGTCGCCCTCGTCGTCGCCGGCTTCGTCATTGCGGTCAAGGTGTTCTGATGACCCCTGTCGATCTCGTCCTCCCCCCGTCGCAGACGTTTCGCGCCCTCCTGATCCTGCTCGCGGCCGTAGCCGTCCTGGCCGCAGTGTGGATCCTTCAGGCGTTGGGCTACGCGCCGTGCGAACTCTGCCTCACCGAGCGCTACGCCTTCTATGCCGGAGCGCCGATCGCCGCTTTGACCGCCTGGCTCGCGAGCCGCTCGGCGCACCGGCTCGCCCGGGCATTGTTCGTCCTCATTGCGCTGGTCTTCCTCGCCAACGCCTGCCTCGCCTTCTACCATGTCGGCGTCGAGCAGCACTGGTGGCCGGGGCCGACCGCCTGCACCGGCTCGCTCAGCGGCCCGGTCGACGTCAACGACCTGATGAAGTCCTTGAACTCCGCCCGGGTGGTCAACTGCGACGAGGTCCAGTTGCGCATCCTCGGCCTCTCCTTGGCCGGCTGGGACGTCGTCGCCAGCGCCGCGATGGCGGTCTACGCCGCGCTCGCGGCGCGGCTGGCGAAGTAAATAAGCGCCAACGCCAAGAAGCTTCAGGGCATCGTTCCGCGTTACCCTGAAAGCGCAATGTTCGTCCTTGGAAGTTCGCCTTTCGTAGGACCGCAGCGCCACGGCGCGACCCCGTTGAACCGGACCTGCCGCTCATTCCGGTGCAAAACGGATGGATCGCCGTTGACCCAGCGGATCATCCAACCGACCCTCCCCTATCGCGAATCGACGCTTCTGGTTGGAAGCCGCCGATCCTCGCTTCGTCTTGCCTATGGAGATCGCATGTCGCACCCGGAAAACGCGCCTCAGTCGGGTCGTTCGGCGAACGAAGAGCCCGCGCAGCGATCGCGTGCGGAAATCATCGATCGCTATCGTCGACTTCGTACGATCAGCACAATGCACAACCGCGGCGCCCTCAAATGCCTGTCCTCGGAGGCCTTGATGGAGCAGGCGCGACGCCTCGGAGCCACCCGCGGACGAACGCTGACTCTCGGCAGCGAGGACGAGCTCACGTTCGTGTTCGATCTCGTGCTCTACGCGAGTCAGGGCGGCCGCAAACGACCCTTGGATCGCTACGCGGCGTCGCAACGGCTCGAGCAAAGTTCCGACGAGGCGCGGGTGCTCAGCGCCATGCTCGGCGCGCGCTTCGTTCTCATTCGCGTGGAAAGGCGTCACCCCGAGGCGGGCCTGATCGTGCGCGACCTCATCCGCGAGCAAGAGTTCTGGCTCGTCGACCAAGGCCTGGAAGCGACCGCGCCCCCCGGGTGCCAATTGGCGACGCGGGTCTATTCGCCGGATGATTTTCACATGGCCGCCGGCGTGTTCGTCCCTTTGGAGGGCGCCTTGCTGAGAAGCGCGCTCGAACGAAGACCGCTTCTCTTGCGCATGCAGGCGGACGCGGCGGTCGAGGATCGCCGCTTCGCCGAGGCGATCTACCGCGAAGCCATGCGCTCCGACGTCATGGACCGGGTCAGATTTCAGGATCCGCCGGGATTGGCGGAAGCGGCGGCCTGACCGGGGTTCTGGTCTGCGGCGAGCCGGCATTGCCATCGCCCAATAGCCGCGCGCGATAAGCGCGGCTGGCGCGACCAGCGGTCGCGCTTACATCTGTTGTAGCCGCGCGCGATGAGCGCGGCCCCGGCCATGGGATTGAAGGCCCGACGCGTCCTGGGTCGGCGGGAATTGCCGCGGCGCCCGCGACCTCGTAAACTGCTGGAAACCGCAATGATGGAGGTCGCGATGCCGAGCGAAAGCGCAACCATCGACCAGCCGACCTGCGTCCGACTCCGGGCCAGCGAGCCGTTCACCGGCAAGCAGGGCTTCACCTACGCGCCGGCCGTTTCCGCCGAGACGGTCGGCGCCAGCGCCATCCACATGCAGCTCCTGACGATCCCGCCCGGCGCACGGGCGAAAGCGCACAAGCACGAGTCGCACGAGACGGCGATCCATGTGCTGAGCGGCGAAGTCGGCATGTGGTACGGCGAGCGGCTCGAAAACCACATGGTCACCGGCGCGGGCGACTTCGTCTACATCCCCGCCGACACGCCTCACCTGCCCTACAATCGGAGCGAGACCGAGCCGGCGACAGCCGTGGTCGCCCGCACCGACCCTAACGAGCAGGAGAGCGTCGTATTGCTGCCCGAGCTCGACGGAATTCACCCGTAGGCAGTCGAAAATCCGAGATAAGGTTTCCGTGTCGAGGCATCTCTGAACGGGCGCATTCGGAGGGGGAGTTTAGTCCTGGCACAGTTTTTGATGGCGATGATGCTTTGATGTCATGCAACCATTAGGTCCGGGTTGCCGATGAGTGTCGCCCGCGGCGCCGGACGATTTCGAGGCCTGGGATGCTGATCCGCTACGGCTATGAAATGACGTTCACTTGCGGCGCGCGGACGCCGATGGTCTGCCAGCTCGACGTGCATCCCTCCTGCATCCCCGCGGTGCGGGCGGAAACGCCCTTCGCCGCGAGGCCGCATGTCGAATCGTGGCTCTATGCGGACGTGTTCGGCAATCGCTGTCGAAGATTCAATGCGCCGCCCGGCGACCTCACGATCTCGAATTCCGGCGTCATCGAGGTCAGCAGTCTGCCCGATCCCGTCGTCGCCGACGCCGCTGAAATCCCGGTGGCGGATCTGCCCGACGACACGCTGCTCTATCTCGTCGGCAGCCGCTATGTCGAAACCGACAAGCTCAGCCAGATCGCCTGGGACCTTTTCGGCCACGCGGCCCCCGGCTGGCCGCGGGTGCAGGCGATCTGCGATTTCGTCAACGGCCATATCACGTTTGGCTACGAGACCGCCCGTTCGACGCGCACTGCGTACGAGGCCTATGCCGAACGGGTCGGCGTATGCCGCGATTTCGCGCACCTCGCGGTCGCCTTCTGCCGCTGCATGAACATTCCGGCGCGCTACTGCAACGGCTATCTCGGCGACATCGGCGTGCCGCCGGACCCGGCGCCGATGGATTTCAACGCCTGGTTCGACGTGTTCCTCGGCGGCAAATGGCATACGTTCGATGCGCGCCACAACATGCCGCGCATAGGCCGCATCCTGATCGCGCGCGGACGCGACGCGGCCGATATTCCGCTCGTCAACTCGTTCGGTCCGCACATCCTCAAGTCGTTCCGCGTGTGGACCGACGAGACGAGTTCCGCGGCGTCAAGCTGATCGGCGGGTCCGCAAGTCGCTGAAATGACATTTCCGTCGATGCCTTTTCCGGTTTGAATTTTTCACCCGCCCTCGATCATCGATATTCAGAAGGTCGGCTTGAAGAAATTTGTGTGAGTTGGACCGCGGCCTTGTAATCATCAAAAATAACCTTAGGTATAAACCTGCCTGCACAGGATCCCACGAACACGCCGAATCTTCACGACGAAGGCGAATACCGATTCTTCACAGTCGCTTCGGGTCAAGACGATTCGGCGCCAAGCGTCCGCGCTGACGTTTGATTCTCAGCAAGGGCCATAAGGCACGGCCAAAAGACTGGTGACCGGGCTTGTCCTGGTCATCGCTTGGCTGCGGCTGCCCCAACCGATTGTCTTTCAACGTCTGACGTGAGTACTGCCAGCGTCTGGGGCCGCAGAGCTCGGATGCGGCGGTCGGCAAATCGGCGTTGCGCTCGACGAGGCCGTTCTGCACCTCGATCGCCCAGCCTCCAATGTGCCCTCCAAAGGAGGCGCAACATGGCCGAGGAGCAACAACTCGGCGATCGGGAGCTACGCAAGGAAGCACTGAGGACGAGCGATGGCGACGCGAAGCAAGGAGACGACGGTGACTTTTTCCAAGGCGTTCGCTTCGTCGGAGGTGGATCGCTCGCTGCCGGCGGGGACCTATCGCGTCGTTTACGACGAGGAAGACATTCCCGGCCTTTCCTTTCTCGCGTTCAGGCGAGTTGCGACAATGCTGCAGGTTCCGGCGTTGTCGGCGCCGGGCGGGCCGACCGAGATGTTTCTCGTCAATCCGGACGAACTCGCCGCGGCCCTGGGGACGGATCACGTCGCGGCATGAGACGCAACTATGCGCTCGTAGCCTATTTCAAGTTGCTGAGAATGGCGGCGCAGTCCTGCGGCACGCCGGTATCGACCGCCTTGCTGCCGGGCATCACCGCCCAGCCACCTTTTTCGACATACGCCGTCTGTTGCCACGAATCGGTCTTTTTCAGCTCCGATTGTTGGCGGGCGTCGGGGCTGCGTTTGAACTGGTCGACGCAGATCGGCGCTGTCCGCGACCACGGCGCTGCTGGCGGCGCTGTCCGCCAAGGTCTTCGCCGTGCTTCCGAGGATCCACCCGCCCCAGCCGAAGCCGATGACGAGAGTTATGGCGATGCCGACGGCGGCGCCTTACAGGAGCCGCTTCAGCGATTCTCCCTGACGCCAAACAGATGCTCCCATGGACGTTTCTCCCCATCTGGGAAGGAACGATTTCCTCGCCGACCGCGGCGCGCCATCCTATGAACAGCGCCGCGCCGCGGTCTGTCTTTGTTTATCGGGGCGATCAGTAATCCATCCCGCCCATGCCGCCGCCCGGCATCGCCGGAGCGTCCGCCTTCGGCCGCTCCGCGACCATCGCCTCGGTCGTGATCATCAGGCCGGCGACCGATCCCGCGTCTTGCAGCGCGACCCGCACGACCTTGGCCGGATCAACGATGCCGGCGCCGACGAGATCGACGTATTGCTCGCTCTGGGCGTCGAAGCCGTAGGTCTGGGACTTGCTTTCGAGGATCTTGCCGACGACCACCGAACCTTCGACCCCCGAGTTCTCCGCGATTTGACGGGCCGGCGCCTCGAGCGCCCTCAGCACGATATTGATGCCTGCCTGGACATCGGGGTTTTCACCGCTGAGCTTGCCGATGGCGGCCTTGGCGCGCAGGAGCGCGACCCCTCCGCCGGGAACGATGCCTTCCTCGACCGCGGCCTTGGTCGCATGCATCGCGTCGTCGACGCGATCCTTCTTCTCCTTCACCTCGACTTCGGTCGAGCCGCCGACGCGGATCACCGCGACGCCGCCCGCCAGCTTGGCGAGACGCTCCTGCAGCTTCTCCTTGTCGTAGTCCGAGGTGGTCTCCTCGACCTGCGCCTTGATCTGGGCGATGCGGCCCTCGATGTCGGACTTCTTTCCGGCGCCGTCGATGATCGTGGTGTTTTCCTTCTCGATGCGCACCCGCTTGGCGCGGCCGAGCATCTGGACCGTCACGTTCTCGAGCTTGATGCCGAGGTCCTCGGCAATCAGCGTGCCGCCGCTGAGAACTGCGATGTCCTCGAGCATGGCTTTGCGGCGATCGCCGAAGCCGGGCGCCTTGACGGCGGCGACCTTGAGGCCTCCCCGAAGCTTGTTGACGACCAGCGTCGCCAGAGCCTCGCCTTCGACGTCCTCCGCGACGATGAGCAGCGGCTTACCGGTCTGCACGACCGCCTCGAGCAGCGGAAGCAAGGCCTGCAGGCCGCTGAGCTTCTTTTCATGGAGGAGGATGTAGGGCTCTTCGAGCTCCGCCACCATCTTCTCCGCATTGGTGATGAAATAGGGCGAGAGATAGCCGCGATCGAACTGCATGCCCTCGACGACGTCGAGTTCGGTCTCCAGGCTTTTCGCCTCCTCGACCGTGATGACGCCCTCGTTGCCGACCTTCTTCATCGCCTTGGCGATCATGTCGCCGATCGACTTGTCGCCGTTCGCCGCGATCGTGCCGATCTGGGCGATCTCCTCGGAGGACTGGACCTTCTTTGCGCGGTGTTCGATGTCCTTCACCACCGCCGTCACGGCGATGTCGATGCCGCGCTTCAGGTCCATCGGGTTCATGCCGGCGGCGACGAGCTTCAGCCCCTCCTTCATGATCGAGGCGGCGAGCACGGTCGCGGTGGTCGTGCCGTCTCCGGCGAGGTCATTGGTCTTCGAGGCGACCTCGCGCACCATCTGCGCGCCCATGTTCTCGAACTTGTCGGAAAGCTCGATCTCCTTGGCGACGGTGACGCCGTCCTTGGTGATCCGCGGCGCCCCATAGGACTTGTCGAGAATGACGTTGCGGCCCTTCGGACCCAGCGTCACCTTGACCGCATTGTTGAGGATATCGACGCCGCGCAGCATTCTGTCGCGGGCGTCGCTGGAGAATCTTACATCTTTCGCTGACATGATTTTCAATTCCTGAGATTTGAGATGAGACGGGCGTTTGGCGTCAGGCGGCTTTCTTCTTCGCGGCCTCTGCGCCTTCGATCACGCCCATGACGTCGGACTCCTTCATGATCAGGAGGTCCTGACCGTCGATCTTGACTTCCGTGCCCGACCATTTGCCGAACAGGACCCGGTCGCCGGCTTTCAGCTCGAGAGGCTGAAGCTTGCCGCTCTCGTCGCGGGCCCCCGGGCCGACGGCGATCACCTCGCCCTCCTGCGGTTTCTCCTTGACAGTGTCGGGAATGATGATGCCGCCCTTCGTCTTGTCCTCGCCTTCGACGCGGCGGATGACGACGCGGTCGTGTAATGGTCGGAATTTCATGAGATCTGCTTTCCGTCGACGTGCCTGACCGGCACAAGGGCAATTCCCCCGGCTCTCGGCGGCCGTCCGACGAAGGCCTGACATAGCTATCCTTGGCACTCATTACAAGAGAGTGCTAACAAATGAGATCGACCGAGCGCCCGCGGCCGGCGCCACGGCCTTCCGAAGTTTGACTTTCCCACTGGCGCCCAGGCGAACGCGATGCTCTGCCGACCCGAGCAAAAAAGGCTCTCTTCCGCGCGGACTTTGCTTGCCCGCGACCCGCCCTTCGTGCGAAACGGCCCCGCACATTGCAGCAAATCCGTTCGACGTTCTCTTTCCGGGAAAGGAACGCAATCCGGTGATCATCGGCGTTCTGAATCAAAAGGGCGGCGTCGGCAAGACGACCGTCGCAATCAACATGGCGGCGAGCTTCGCGCTCGCCGGCGAGCGCGTTCTGTTGATCGACGCCGACCCCCAGGGCAGCGCCATGGCCTGGTCGAGCACCCGGGCGACCGAGCCGCCCTTCTCGATCGTCGGTATGGCGAAGCCGACCCTGCACCGCGACCTGGCGCGGCTCGCCAAGGACTACGACATCGTCATCATCGACGGCGCGCCGCGCGTCAACGATCTCGGCCGCTCGGCGATCCTCGCCAGCGACTACGTGCTCATTCCCGTCCAGCCCTCGCCGTACGACGTCTGGGCGGCGGCCGACACGGTGCAGCTCATCCGCGAGGCGCAGGTCCTGAAGGAGGGGCTCATGGCCGCCTTCGTCGTCAACCGCCGCATCGCGCGGACCGCGATCGGCCGCGACGCCGCCGAAGCGCTGGCGCAATTCGAGGACGTCCCCGTCCTCGCCGCTGCGCTCAACCAGCGGGTCGTCTACGCCGAGAGCGCGGCCAAGGGCCTGTCGGTGATCGAGGCCGCGCCGACCAGCGAGGCGGCGCGCGAAATCGACGCCCTCGCCCGCGAGGTCCTCAACGCAAGAAAAAGGAAAGCCGCGTGAGCAAGAAGACGGTGTCGTTTTCCGTGCCGGCCAGGACGGCGGGCGCCCGCCCTGCCCCGGACGTCGTGATCGAGGCCCATTCGGACGATTGGGTGAGCGACCGGCACGCGCCTCGCGCGGACAGCCCGACGGCTGTCGCCAGCCTGCTCGTCGACCTGGCCGCGGAGCGGGGCCTGATCGAAGTCCTCGCCCTGAGCATGCTCGCGCCCGTCGCGCTCAGCTTCTTCTGGCTGGTCAATGCGATGACCGGGCGGGTGAGGTTCTAAGTCAGAAAGAAAGCGCCGCCGCCGGCGCGCCAGGGAGCCGAGGCGACGCCGAACAGAGGAGGGTCAGGCGCCGCCTATGGGCGGGCGTTCGACCCGGAAGCCGCCGGCTGCGACGTCTGCGACGCCTGGGCTTGGCCGCTCAGAGAGCTGTCGATCAGCCGCGCCAGGTCGAGGTGCTGCTCAAGGATCGGGAGGGCCATCTTCGCGAGATTGCCGACCTCGTTGTTTGACGACTTGGCTTCCTTCTGAAACAGGGCGACGGCTTTCTCGTGGTCCTCGACTTGCGCGTGCATGTAGGTGCGGTCGAAGGACGCTCCCTGCTGCTTTTCGAGTTGATCCATCTGCTGTTTGCCTTGCTGACCAGGCCCGTTCGGGGGGGTCACGCCCACCTTTTCAGCCAACCCGGCCATGTCGGCGCCGAGTTCCGTATGGTCGAAAATCATCAGCCTGCCGAACGCCTTGACATCGGGGTTCTGCGCCTTGCTTTCCGCCAGAAGGGCGGCCTGGATTTCGGCAGCGTTGGACTGCGCGGCCTGATCCATGAACGACTTGTCCTGGGAACTCAGGTTCGACTGGCCGTTTGCGGCGTTGTTCGGGGCGAGCGGGTTGTTCTGAGCCATCGCCGAAAGGGGAAGGGCGAGAGAGAGTGCAAGCGCTGCGGCCGAAAGAGCTACGGGTTTCAACATCATGCGCCTCCGAGTTGAGAGAGCGCCCCCCGTAGCCATCCCAACGCAGCCCCGTCGCCAGTGTTCCTGTAATCAGAGATTGCTCGCCGGTTTTCGCGGCGACCGCCGCCGCCTCGGCAGGACGGCGCCCGAGCAACGAAGGATGATGCGGGAACGTTGGAACCGCGCCTTGCGTTCGCTATAGTTGCCCGCGTGGCTCGCGAAGGACGCTTTCCAATGTATATCGCCATGAACCGCTTCAAGGTCCTCAAGGGCGCCGAGAGCGCTTTCGAGGACGTCTGGCTCTCGCGCGACAGCCATCTCGAGCGCGTTCCCGGCTTCATCGAGTTCCATCTCCTGCGCGGACCGGAGCGCGACGACCACGTGCTTTATTCGTCCCATACGGTCTGGGCGAGCAGGGACGCCTTCACGGCCTGGACCCAATCCGAGCATTTCCGCGCCGCGCATCGCAATGCGGGCGCCAACAAGCCGCTCTATGCCGGCCATCCGGAGTTCGAGGGATTCGAGGTCATCCAGACAGTCAAGAACCCGCAGGCCGAAGGTCACGCCGCCTGAACGTCGGGTCATCGACGATCCATCGGCATCGCCGCGCCGCCAGCGAAGAAGCCGCCATCGGCATAGGCTCCAATAGCCCAAGGCAACGGACGCAGACCGCGCCCTCAGCGCCAATAATTGTTGGCCGCGGCGATCGTGGCGAACTCGAGCGCGACAACCTGGCTCGCCGCGATCAGCGCGAAGGGATCGTCCGCGTAACGAAGCCGGCCGGTCTTCAGCGCCTCCAGGTTCTTCTGCATCGCGTTCACGGAGTGACGCGCGAGCGCGATCGCCAGCGCGCGCCCCTCCTCGGCCGTCTGGGTGATCAATGTGTTGTTGGGCACCAGGGGCTCTGGCGGCAGCTGAGACATGGCGAACTCCTCATCGAGCGGTCCGGCAAGCGATGCCGCTCGCCTTCACGCATGGCGCAGTCTTCCGCGGGCGTGAGCAGGACGGAAAGCGGCGAATTATGGCCGGACCGGGGTTGAGCAGGCCCGCCATCCCGGACCTTCTCTTAAGCCGCCAGCAGCCGCAGCACGTAGGACAGAATTCCGCCGTTGCGGAAATATTCGAGTTCGTCGAGCGTGTCGATGCGGCAGGTCAAGGGCACGCGCAGTGTCTCCCCGTCGGCGCGGCGGATCTCGGCATGCAGCCTCTGGCGGGGCTTCAGCGTGTCGCCGAGGCCGTGGATCGACACCGTCTCGTCGCCCTTCAGGCCCAGCGTCCGCCAGCTTGCGCCCTCCTCGAAGACGAGCGGCAGGACGCCCATGCCGACCAGGTTTGAGCGGTGGATGCGCTCGAAGCTCTGCGCGATGACCGCCCGGACGCCCAGGAGTTTCGTGCCCTTGGCCGCCCAGTCGCGCGAGGAGCCGGTTCCGTATTCGCGCCCGGCGAACACGACGAGCGGGACCTTCTCCGCCTGATAGCGCATCGCCGCGTCATAGATGGCCATGCGCTCGCCCGAGGGCTGATGGATCGTATAGCCGCCCTCGACGACATTGCCGGCTTCGTCCTTCACCATCTGGTTCTTGATCCGGATGTTGGCGAAGGTTCCGCGCATCATCACTTCGTGGTTGCCGCGCCTGGTGCCGTACTGGTTGAAGTCGGCCGGACGCACCTGATGCTCGATCAAATAGGCGCCCGCCGGGCTCGCCGCCTTGATCGAGCCGGCCGGCGAGATGTGGTCGGTGGTGATCGAATCGAGGAAGAGCGCCAGCACCCGCGCGTTCTCGATGTCGGCGACCGGCGCCGGCGTCTTAGTCAGGCCCTCGAAATAGGGCGGGTTCTGCACATAGGTCGAGCCCATGTCCCAGGCGTAGGTAAGGCCGGCCGGAACCTTGACCTTGCGCCAGTTCGAATCGCCGTCGAACACGCTCGCGTATTTCGTCTTGAACATTTTCGCGGTGATCGTCGATTCGACGAGGTGCTGCACCTCGTCCGTCTTCGGCCAGATGTCGGCGAGATAGACCTCCTTGCCCTGCTTGTCCTTGCCGAGCGGGTCGCGGGTCAGGTCGACCTGCATCGAGCCCGCCAGCGCATAGGCGACGACGAGCGGCGGCGAGGCGAGATAATTCGCCCGCACGTCCGGATTCACCCGGCCCTCGAAGTTGCGGTTGCCGGAGAGCACCGCCGCGGCGACGAGATTGTGCCTGGCGATCGTCGCCGAAATCTCGGGCGCGAGCGGGCCGGAATTGCCGATGCAGGTCGTGCAGCCGAAGCCGACGATGTTGAATCCCAGCTTGTCGAGCGGCCGCTGCAGGTCCGCTTCCTTCAGATAGTCCTGCACGACCTGGCTGCCCGGCGCGAGCGAGGTTTTCACCCACGGCTTCACCGTGAGGCTCCGGGCGACCGCGTTGCGGGCGAGGAGGCCGGCGGCCATCATCACGCTCGGGTTCGAGGTGTTGGTGCAGGAGGTGATCGCGGCGATGACGACATCGCCGTCGCCGAGATCGTAGTTCGTCCCCTCGACCTTGTGGCGGACGCCGAGCGCGGCGCCCTGCCCGAACTCGCTCGACATCGCCTGGGCGAAGCCCGCCTTGGCCTCCGAGAGAACGACGCGGTCCTGCGGCCGCTTGGGGCCGGCGAGCGAGGGCGCGACCTCGCCGAGGTTGAGCTCCAGCGTGTCGGTGAACACCGGGTCTGGCGTGAGGCGCGTACGATATGCGCCCTGCGCCTTGGCGTAGGCCTCGACGAGCGCGGTCCGCGACGGCTTGCGGCCGGAGGTCGTGAGATAGGTCAGCGTCTGCGCGTCGATCGGAAAGAGGCCGCAGGTCGCGCCGTATTCGGGCGCCATGTTGGCGAGCGTGGCGCGGTCCGGGACCGACATGGCGTTGAGGCCGGGGCCGTAGAATTCGACGAACTTGCCGACCACTCCCTTCTTGCGCAGCATCTGCGTGACAGTCAGCACGAGATCGGTCGCGGTGACCCCTTCGCGCAGTTCACCGTGCAGGCGGAAGCCGACCACCTCGGGCAGCAGCATCGACAGCGGCTGGCCGAGCATCGCCGCCTCCGCTTCGATGCCGCCGACGCCCCAGCCGAGCACGGCGAGGCCGTTGACCATGGTGGTGTGGCTGTCGGTGCCGACCAGGGTGTCGGGGTAAGCGATCTCGACCGTCCTGCCGTCGCGCTTCTCCTTCGACGTCCACACCGTCTGGGCGAGATATTCGAGATTGACCTGATGGCAGATGCCGGTGCCGGGCGGCACGACCGAGAAGTTGGAGAAGGCCTGCTGGCCCCACTTCAGGAAGCGGTAGCGCTCCTGGTTCTGCTCGTATTCGCGCGCCACGTTCTGGGCCAGCGATTTGGCGCTGCCGAAGTGGTCGACGACCACCGAATGGTCGATGACGAGATCGACCGGAACGAGGGGATTGATCTTGTCCGGATCGCCGCCGAGCGCCACCATCGCGTCGCGCATCGCGGCGAGGTCGACGACCGCGGGCACGCCGGTAAAATCCTGCATCAGGACGCGCGCCGGGCGGAAGGCGATCTCGTGCTCCGTCTTGCCGCGGTTCTCGGTCCAGGCCGCGACCGCCTCGATGTCCTCCTTGGTGACGCTCCGCCCGTCCTCGTTGCGCAGCAGATTCTCGAGCACGATCTTGAGCGAGAACGGCAGCTGCGAGACGCCCGCGAGGCCATTCTTTTCGGCGCTCTTGAGCGAATAGATGTCATAGGTTTTCGCCCCGACCGTCAGCGTCTTGCGGCATTTGAAACTGTCGAGGCTGGCCATGCGGACGCTCCAAAAGGCGGGATGAAGGCTCGGCGGCTTATAGATAAATTCCCAAGGGCGGGCTACAGAAACTAAGGTCTAACCGGGGCCGCGCAGGCGCGATTTTTCGAGAGGATTCAATGCGCCTTCGCGCGTGGGAGTTGGCGATCGAGCGCGGCGGACGACGGCTTTTCGAAGGCCTTTCGTTCGATGCCGACGAGGGCTCGGCGCTCATCGTGACGGGGCCCAACGGCGCCGGCAAATCGAGCCTGTTGCGCGCGCTCTGCGGCTTTCTCCCGCTGCAGGACGGCGGCTTCGCCCTCGAGGGCGGCGACCCGGAGCGGACCGTGGGCGAACAGTCCCATTACCTCGGTCACGCGGACGCGCTGAAGGGGGCGCTGACCGCCGGGGAAAACCTCGGCTTCTGGGCGGGCGCGCTCGGCGCCGCTCCTTCACGCGCTGCGTCCGGGGAGGCCCTGGCGCGGGTCGGGCTCTCGCATGTGATCGACTTTCCCGCCCGCGCCCTCTCCGCCGGGCAGAAGCGCCGCGTCGCCCTCGCCCGCCTCCTCGTCGCCCGCCGGCCGCTGTGGCTGCTCGACGAGCCGACGACCGCGCTGGACGCCGCCGCCCAGGCGGCCTTCGCCGCGATCATGCAGGACTATCTGAGCGACGGCGGGATCGTGGTCGCAGCGACCCACGCCTCGCTCGGGCTCATGAGCGCGCGGGAACTCCGGCTTGGAGCGGCGGAGGGCGTTGCGGCGTGAGCGAAGCAGGGGCCGCCATCGCTCCCCTCTCCCCTCGTGGGAGAGGGGCCGGGGGTGAGGGGTCAGCGACGCAAGGCGCTTGGCAAGCGGCGCCTAACGGCGCCGGACCCCTCATCCGGCCCCATAGCCCGTCGCAAGACGGGCGTTCTTCCGATCGCCCTATGGCGCCACCTTCTCCCGCAAGGGGAGAAGGATTATGACCCCCGCCCTCGCGCTCTTCGTCCGCGAATGGCGGATCGCGCGGCGGATCGGCGGTGGCGCGGCGGTCGGCGCGGTGTTCTTCTTGATCCTCGTCGCGATCATGCCCTTTGCGCTGGGGCCCGACCTCAACCTGCTCGCCCGTCTCGGGCCCGCGATCCTGTGGATCGCGGCGCTGCTTGCGACCCTGCTCGGGCTCGACCGCCTCTTCCAGGCCGATCACGACGACGGCTCGCTCGATGTGCTGATCAACGGCTCGCTGCCGCTCGAACTCGTGGTTCTGGTCAAATGCGCCGCCCACTGGATGACGAGCGCGCTGCCGCTGATCGTCGTCTCTCCCCTGTTCGGGCTGATGCTGGCGATGGCGCCGAAGCCGCTCGCCTTCGTCGCGGCGACGCTCGCCGCCGGCACGCCGGCCCTCACCATGATCGGGGCGATCGGGGCGGCGCTGACCGTGTCCTTGAGGCGAGGAGGCCTGCTGATGGCGGTGCTGGTCCTGCCGCTGACGATCCCCGTGCTGATCTTCGGCGTCGCGGCGGCTTCCGCGGCGAGCGGCGGGGCGGCGCCCTTCCTGACGCCCTTCCTGATGCTCTGCGCGATGTCGCTCTTCGCCGTGGCCGCCGCGCCGTTCGCCGCCGCCGCCGCGTTGCGGCATGTGCGGGAGTAGCCGAGCCATCCAGAGGCCGCGACGGAGCCGAGCGCGCGGCGGACGTCAGGCGGACAAATCCGCTTGCCCGGCGGGACGCCGGGGCCGCAACGAGGTTCGCCGAGCAAAGAGCCAGGGGGCGCGAAGCAAAGTTCGCGCCCCGAGGCCGCTTTCTATCGCCGGCTAATCGTTCTGGTTCTCGTTGTTCTGATTCTCGTTGTTCGGGTTCATTGCGTTCTGGTTCGGATTCCAGTTCTGGTTCGACGCGTTCTGGTTCTGGTTCATCACCTGCGCGTTTTCGCGGTTGATATGCACCTGCTGCTCACGGCCGTTCTCCTTGGCTGTCGCCGTGATGAAATTGCCGTGCTTCTGGATGTGCTGGATGTTCGAGTATCCTTCATCCCTCAGCAGGTTCTTCGCCTGATCCTCGTTCAGCTCCTGGGGATTTTGAACCTGTCCCAAATCGGCGTCCACCTTCACGTTATGGAGCTGGCGACCATACCGTTCGACGTCGCCGATGGTATAGGTATCGCCATTTCAATTCATATTTTGGAAGTTGGAGTAGCCTTGATCCCGCAACACGCTCTTGATTTCGTTCTCGGTCATACGGGCGTTGTTGTTATTGTTGTTGAAACCGTTCTGGCCAGGCTGTTCCTCATTCTGCCCCGAATTATAAGCGGGGCCTGGGGTGTTGAGGCTGTACCCCTGAGTTTGGTTGTTCATGCCATTGTTGTTATGGCCGTTCATGCCAGGGTTGTTGTAGTTCTGGGCTGTCGCAGCTGTGCCGGCGGTCAACAGGAACGCGCTCGCGATAGCGCCGTACACGAAATACTTCTTCATACTCCTCCTCCTTTTTGGCATGAAAACGTGGATTCAGTTGTCCACGGTGGCCCAACCGGTCGCGCTGGCCCGGGTTCCAACGGCGAAGTTAAAGTTTCGTAAGCTTGAGCCGTCAACTTATCCAAGGTGACTATTGCTCATGATCTTTGGGCGCTTGTTAAATGAACTGACTTTCGGAGATAATGTACGGTAGGGTACACTTCGGGATGCGTTTGCAGATTTACATGAGATTACTGTTATGGTACGTTAGGCTTTTGTAATTTTGGGCGAGCCGCCGACTCCGCCGGCGCACTCGCGACGACGCAGGACTTGAACAGCTTGTTCATTTTGCCCCTCCTCTGGTGGAAAGAGTTTGCCGCCCTCGATTGCATCAACCTATCGAACCCGGCCGATGTCCCTCCGGCTTCTGCCGCCAGCGGCCCTCTCGCCATCGAGCCTCTGGTTCGCAATACCTGCTGGTCCCGCGGGCGCCGCGGCAGCGTGATTACGGTCCGAAATAGCTCTGCTCGATCCGGCGCCATTCGGCGCTCGCGGTGATTTCGATCAGCGCCCGGTCGAGCGGCTGCTTCGAGGCGCTCCCGCGCGGCAGGGCGAATGCCATATGGGCCGGGGCGAGGACGCCTCCGGGCGGCTCGATGGTCCGCCTGAAGCGCGACGCTATGAGGTATTGGAGCGCGCCCACGCTGTTGACCACCGCGTCCGCCCCACCGCGCCTCGAGCGCCGTCAGCGCGGCCGGAAGATCTTCAAAATGCGCGTAAGGCAGGCGCCGCTCGACGAGATATTCGACCCGGGAGTAATTAGCCACCGCAGCGATTCTTTTGCCGGCAAGATCGGCCTCCGAGAGCCGATAGCCGCCGCCACGCGGTCGGCGGTCATCTTCGAGACGATGGTCGTCGCCTTCCGTTCACCGGAACGGGTTCTCGACCCGCAGCCGCTCGCCGATCCGCATCCCGTGCTGCATGTCCTGCGACCACAGCCGCGCAGAGCCGTTCAGCACCGCCGCCGCGGCGATCATCGCGTCGTAAATCGAGAGGCCGTAGCGCTCGGCGAAGTCGAGGCCGATGGCGTGCGTTTCCACGGCGACCGGCGCGACATCGAGCAGGCCTCGCACGAGCGCGAGGAACGCCCGCGTCTCGCGCCAGCTCATGCGGAGCTTTCCGCGCATGACGCTCGCCGCTTCGTTCAAAACCTGGACGCTGATCGCGCCGCCTGACTGCACCAGCGCCTCGGCCCGGTCTGCGGGAGCGCGAGGATCTGATTGCGGCGGCCTATCCAAGCGTCTCGGCGATAGCCTCGCGGAGGGCGGTCTGGTCGACGGCGGTGAGCGTGCCGAGCAGGCGGAGAACGAGCGCCTGTTCGAGGGTGGCGAAGACCGGCTTGACGGCGGAGGGCTTGAGCAAGCCGGCGGCTTGCCACTGGCCGAGCCAGACCTCACCGAGCGTGGGGCTGGGGCGAAGCTGGCTGGTGATCGCCATCACCACCACGTCGGGCTTGGCGGTGTTGTAGGCCCGGTTGCTGACGACGGCGGCGGGCCGCTTCTTCGAGGCGGCCTGGCTGGTGAACGGGAACGGGACGAGGACGACGTCGCCAAACTCAAAGGGCATCGTAGGCGTCATCATCCGGGTTGTTCCAGATCGCGGCGAAGGCCGGCGCGCTCGCGGCCGAGGCGGCGCGGGTGAGCGCGCGCTCCTGCTCGCGCGCGGCGATGAAATCCACGAAATCCTCGACCTCGCTCAGCCGCTCAGGCGGCAGGGCCTGGATCTTCTCCAGGAGGGCTCGGGCGTCGGGCATGGGGCCTCCTCAGGTCGGCATGGGCAACTTCGCGCCAGCCGCCGATTTTGTGGCGCGGATTCCGGCGGATTCCGGTGAAACTTGCTTAAACACCCAATTCTGGCCGATCACGAGAGTGCGCTGTACTGGGGAATTAAGCGGACGTCAGCGGGCCGCCGCCATCAGATGATCCTCGTCCATGACGACCGACCAAGTCGGGCCGCTGCCAATTCCCTCGCATGATCGATAGGCCATCCAGCCATCGATCATAATGCCCGGGAAACGTGATTTATAGAAGAGGCATTTATCGATCACCTTGACCGCGAGCTGGCGCGCCGGAAGTCGCGGCGGCGGCCATGGGGTTACGGTGCCGCTTGCATCTTTCTCTTTTTTTGCAAGCCGCTGCATGCGGACGAGGCGCATGGGTTGGGAAGCCGAACTACCGAAAAAAGTGCAAGCTGCCCCGCGCCCTAGGCGCTCGTCTCTACGTGGAGACTTCCCGAGGCGCAAGCTCGAGCCCTTCGCCCATTCACCGAATCGGGTTCTCCACCCGCAGCCCCTCCCCGATCCGCATGCCGTGCTGCATGTCCTGAGACCACAGCCGCGCGCAGCCGTGCAGCGCGGCCGCAGCGGCGATCATCGAGTTGTAAATCGAGAGGCCGTAGCGCTCGGCGAAGTCGAGGCCGAGGTCGTGCGTTTCCACGGTGACCGGCGCGACGTCGAGCAGGCCTCGCACGAGGCCGAGGAACGCCCGCGTCTCGCGCCAGGTCACGCGAAGCTTTCCGCGCATGACGCTCGCCGCTTCGTTCAAAACCTGGACGCTGATCGTGCCGCCCGCGGGCGCCAGCGCCTCGGCCCGGTCTGCTTTCTCCGCATCTTCCGAGATAAGGTAGAGCAGCACATTGGTGTCGAAGAAGTCACCGCCCATGCGCCTCGTCCCGGTCGAACACGAAGTCCGCCGGCAGGCCGCCGCGCATGGCGCGCAGGCGCTTCAAAAGGTGCTCGCGGCTCGGCTTGCGACTGAGCGCGAATTCGCGTGCGCCCTCGATATGGATTTCGACTTCATCGCCTGCCTGCAACTCGAGCGCCCCACGACGGCGGCGGGGAGGCGGATGGCGAGACTGTTCCCCCATTTAGCGACCTGCATCCGGGATGCGGCGATTTCCCGTTCGACTTCGCTTCGCGGACGCGCACCAAACTCTTCGCCATCGCCGCCGCGCCTTTCGCCGCCGCGTCCTTCGCCGCGGCCGCGGCGCCGAGGCATGTGCGGGAATAGGGGCTCGCCGCGAATGGGCGATCTGCAGAGCCTCAGAGGCTCCCCGGCAGGGCTTGATGGTCGGCGCAGCGCTAGGCGAACATGTTGGGGCCGATTTCCCCGCCAATCTCGATGATGGCGTCGACAGGAATGTTGTTGCGTCGGGCCGCTGCGCGGATCGCCTCCGGATTCGGCGCCTCATAGAGGCAATAGGTCTTCTTCTTGTCGGCGCTGAGGAAGGAAAAGATCCAGGCCACGCCCTCCTCCTTGTTGATCCGATTCACGCTTTCGTTCCCATCCTTAGTCGGCACTAACTGCTCAGCAAAGCTCCGTTCGATAAGATAACGAGGCATGAGGTTTCCTCCTCTTACAACAATTTGCGGGCAGCGCAGCCCTGCCCTACCTTAATGAATGGTCGGCTGAAGCCGCCGTTTAAGCAGCACCATATCGAGTTCGGCGGCGATTTCCGAGGCCTCGTTCGCCAGCGCCTCGGCGCGTTTGGTGTCGCCCCGCCGGCCGCGGCGCCGCAGCAGCAGCGCATACTGAGCCTTGGCGTGGGCAAGCCATGGACGCGCGCCCATGCGTTCATTCATTTCCAGGGCATGCTCAAAGTGCGCCTCCGCCTTATCAAGCTCACCGAGCGTCGCGGCCAGCATGCCGAGATAGCGGCTTGCGGCGCCGTAACACACCGTGACGAGCCCGATGGTGATCGTCATGTGTCGGTAGACCGACATCAACTCGTAGAGGCGCTCGGCGGCGTCGGTGTCGCCGAGAAGGAAGGCGACTTCGGCCACGTATGAGAGCGAAGCGCTGCGCTTTGCGTCCAACGGAAATTCGAATCCGGCCTCGGCCAACTCGCACAACCGCCGACGCGCCGGCTCCTCGAAGCCGAGGTCGGCCGCGATCAGCGCAAAGCCGGGCAGCCACGCTTTCTGGTCCGGATTTTCGTCGACGAGGCGTTTGACGACCGGCGCCGCCTCGGCGAGCCGTCCCTGCTCGCGGCGGATCGCAAACATCTGGATGCCGTAGACGCCTTCGACCTGCTCGCCGAGCGTCAAGCGCCCGAGTTTCAGGCCCTCCATCGTATAGTTTTCAGCCGCCGCGAAGTTCCCGTTGAGGATCTCCAGCATCGCCGCTCCGTGGCGCGAAACCCACTGCAGATTGAGACGCTGGCGGACCTCTCCCAATTCAGTCAGTGCGGCAAGCGATTGGTTGAGGCGGGCGCGATCGCCGAGCTCCGCTGACACATAGGCATACAGACTAAGCGCCCTCCCCTTCATCTCGTCATCGTCGATGCTCTGCGATAGTTCGACCAGCTCGCTCACCCCCGACAGCCGGGTCTGCGCGTCGCTCGTGGATGCGACCTGCTGCGGGTGCAGAAAGCGATTGAAAATAAGGGTAAACAGGGAGCGACGGTCACCCAATCGTCGCGCCAGCTCCCTTCCCCATCTTTCAAAACTCTCGCTGTTCTGTGAGTCGCCGATAAGCAGGTGCGCTCGCGCGAGCCGAGACACAATCAGGCAGCGTTGCTTGTCGTCGTCGCGGGCGAGTTTCGCTTCCGCCTCCGTGAGGAGCGCGACGGACTGCTCGAGCGGCATGCCGAGAAGGAACTGCGCGGTATCGTAACCGAGCGCGACTCGCACGAAACTCTCGATGTTGTTTGCTTCGCGAGCTTGCTCGGCAGCCGTAAGGTAGTGCGTTGTGGCTACCTTGAAATGCCCTACTTCGGTGAGAGCCTCAGCAAGCCGAAGCCGCGCGGCAAGCGTTTCAATTCTTCGCTCCGACCCGTCAGGAAGCTTCTCAGCGAGGGCGAGCGCGTTCGAGAAGTGATCGCACGCCTCGTGGTTGGCCGAACGTTCCAGCGCCCTTTCTCCCGCTTTCTTCCAATACGGCAACGCCAGATGGTCGCGCCGGCCCTCGGTATAGTGCCGTGCGACCAGCTCGGGCTGGGTGGCGGCAATATCCGGGTGAGATTGGACGATCGAGTGGGCGATCGCCTGGTGATAATGGACTCGCTTGCGAGTCAGCAGAGATTGGTAGGCGGCGTCCTGGATCAAGGCGTGGCGAAAAAGCAGGGATTGTTGCGACGTTCCGCCCATCACCACGAGCTGCGCCGCCAGAAGCTGACTCAGCGCGTCATCGAGTATCGGCGCCTCGAGCGCGGCGACCTGCCCCAGGAGGCCACGATCGAATTCCCGACCGATGACTGCCGCGACTTGCGCGACCTCCTTCGAGGTCGCCGACAAGCGGTCGAGCCGGGCCATCAGCGAGCCCTGCAGGCTGTCGGGAATCTCGATGTCTTCGTTCGCATCGCTCCCGCTCTCGAGGATCGAACGGGTCAGCTCCTCGACGAAAAGCGGCACGCCGTCGGTCCGTTCGGCGATGCGATCGACGAGACGATCGGAGACCCCGCCGAGGATCGATCGGATGAACAAGCGTATCTGCTGGTTGTTTAGGCGGCCAACCGCCACATTGGTCACCTGGGAGAGGCCCTTCGCCCAATCCGGCGACCAGTCGGGCCGATGAGTCACCAACACGTAAACAGGCGCCCCATGGATCCGCAAAACGATGTCCCGCAGAAGCTCGTTGGTCGACGGATCGATCCAATGCGCGTCCTCGACCACGAACAGCACGGTTGCTCGCTTCGCAGCGAGGACGGCTCGATTGGCGAGCGTCCGCACAGTCAGTTCCTTACGTTGCTGAGCGGAGAGATCGGCCAGTTTGGAGGCGTGGCCCAAATCGAGCGACAGGAGCTCGTCATACACCGGGCGGACGTCAGCCACAGGTTCCCCATATCGCGCGAGCAGGCGGTCGAGCTTTTCGGCGCGCGTCGCCGCGTCGTCATCCGCAGCAAGACCGACCGAGCGGGTCAGCCGCTGGATCACCGGATAAAGCGCCGACGTCGTATGGTAGGGCGAGCATTGCAGGCGGATGGACTCCTGCGGCTCATCCTGCACACGCTCCATCAGCGCTTCCAAGAGGCGGGATTTTCCAATTCCCGCTTCGCCGCTCACGAACACCGCCTGGCCCTGCCCGCTCTTGGCGAGTTCCCACCGCTCGAGGAGGATGCCGATTTCGCTGTTGCGCCCGACGAATTGCGAGAGTGTTTTGCCGCGTGTCGCGTGAAAGCGGCTTTCGACCTCGCTCTCACTGGCGACGCGGAACACGGGCACGCGATGTGGGAAGCCTTTTAGCTCGCGGGCGCCGAGAGCCTCGAATTCGAAAGCGTGTCCGGCGAGGCGTCGGGTGGTGTTTGCGATCAGGATCTGCCCCGGCTCGGCGGCGCCCTGAAGGCGCGCAGCGAGGTTCGGAGTCTCGCCCGCCACCTGACCGCGGTCGAGGACGCCGCCTCCGGCAAGATCGCCGACCACCACGCGGCCGCTTGCAATGCCGACGCGCGATTGCAGCCGCGCGCCGCCGGGAGTTTTTATGCGCTCGACGCCGGCAACAGCCGCAATACCGGCGCGAATCGCGCGCTCGGCGTTATCTTCGTAGGCGATCGGCCAGCCGAAATAGGCGAGCACGCCATCGCCCAGAAATTTCGCGACGTAGCCGCCGTACCGCTTGACCGCGGCCGCGACGGTTTCCTGATACACGCCGATAAGCTCGTGCATCTCCTCCGGATTGAGGCGCGCGGACAGGCTCGTGGACTCGACCATGTCGCAAAACAGCACGCTGAGCAGCCTGAGCTCGGGACCGGGCGCGCCGGTCGGCTCTGCGCCCGTCGGTTGTCCGTCGACGATCGAGCCGCGCGGCCGCTCAGACTCGTGCTCGATTTCCGCCGGCGCGGCCGTGCGCAGTTCGGCGATCGCCGCAAGCATGACCTTGCGGTGACCGAGCGAGACGCCGAGCGCCTGCAGGTCGGCGTCGTTCAGGTGAGGCAGGGCGCGAAGGTCGACGTCGTTTTCGGCAAAAACCTTGGAATATTTGCCTAGACCGAGACCGTTCAGCCATTCCTCGATCGATGGCACGTGCGGCTCCGCTTATTCATGAGTGGGTGGTGTTCTATCATTGTTTTGATTCACGGAACAGACTGGAACTTCCTCTCGAGCCGTGGCTCGCTGATCGAGACGAGGGGGGCATCGAACTCGATGCGCTGCTATCCTTAGCCAAGGCGAGATGACGCGGCGCGAAAACGCTCCGCGACGGTCATGGTCCCGTCAATCGGGCAAGACCAAGCTTCAGTTCCGCCAGTCAAAGCGGAACACTTGGACCTTTTCCGCAAAGCCCTTCAGCCGCCGCTCGCCAAGGGGCGCAAACCGCGTGGAATCCTCCGGGCATAGCTCGCGCACGAGTCCGGAGACGACGATGCCGTCGGCCTCCGCCTCGCTGCACAGCCGGGACGCGAGTTGCACCGTCGCGCCGAACAGGTCGTTGCGGTCCTCGACCGGCTCGCCGGCATGGATGCCGATCCTGACGCTCAGGCTTTCCGCCGCCTCGGCGTTATAGGCGGCGAAGCGCCGCTGGATGTCGGCTGCCGCGCTGACCGCGTTTCTCACCTTGTCGAAGGCGGCCATGATGCCATCGCCGGTATGCTTGACCTCGCGTCCTCCATGGGCCTCGAGCCCGCGCCGGACCAAGGCGTCGTGCGCGCGCACCAGTTCGAGCGCGGCGGCGTCGCCGAGGCGCGCCGTCATCTCGGTCGAGCCGACGATGTCGGTGAACATGACGGCGCGACGTCCGGGGTCGACTGGAGGCGCGGAGCCGCCTCCGGCCCCGCGCGGATCGCCGACGCGGCCGAGGAACGCCTCGACCGCAGAAAGATCCACCGGAATGATGGCGTTGGCGATCGCGCCATGCGCCTCGCGATGGACCCGCTCGGCTGCGGCGGCGTCTGGCGCATGAACGAGGCAGAAGCCGGACCCGCGGTCCTCGTCGAACCAATAGGCCATGTATTTGACCCCGTACCTGTCCTGGATTTCCAAGTCCTTACGGTGAGCGTCGGCGACGTCCTCCGGCGTCATGCCGCGCAAGTCGTGGCGATCCATGAAGATCGGCATGGTCGGCTCTCCTCGTCCCTGCCGCGACGGCTCAGGCCGCCGGCCGGATGTTCTGGTTCACCCGGAAGAGGTTGTCGGGGTCGTATTCCTTTTTCACCTTGGCGAGGCGACCGTAATTCTCGCCGTAAGCGGCCCTGACGCGCTGCTCGCCCTCATCGTCCATCATAAAGTTCGCGTAGGCGCCCTCGAGATTGAACGGATGGACGGCCTTCCAATAATCCTGCGCCCATTGCCTGAGCGCCGGCGCTTTGGCCGGATCCGGATCGACCCCGAAAATGACCATCGACCAAGCGGCGTCGCGGTAGCTCCAGGCGGCCGCGTCCTTCTTGCGCCGATGAACGGCCCCGTCGACCGGGTAGAGGTGCATGCCGGACAGCACGCTCGGGAATTTCGTCGCATGCGCGACATGCGCCTCGACGGCCGCGTCCGGCAGCTCCTTCACGAAATCGCCCTTCCAGTACCATTGCAGGCCTTTCGGGAGCAGCGGGTCGAACAGCGTCTGGATAGCGGTGTAGGGCATCGGCTGGGCCCAGTCGATGATCGGCTTCGGCAGGGCCGCGCGAACCGCGTTGACGGCCTTCTCGCCATCCGGCAGCGGCCCATTGTGTGCGACGACGAGTATGCACATCTTTTTCGACCAATGCTCCTTTGGGAAGGGGTCGCCGGGCGGAACGATCTGAAGCCCCAGGAACATGAAGAATTCCTCAGGGGCATTTGGTTGGGCTTGCCGGAACCATTTCATCACGGCGGGCGCGTCCGAAAGCTCAAAGATGATCGGCCCACCGTAGACCATCCCGACCGGGTTGGTGCGGAACAGGAAACTGGTCACGACTCCGAAGTTTCCGCCGCCGCCGCGCAGCGCCCAGAACAGATCGGCGTTCTCACTCTCCGAGGCAGTGACGAAGCTGCCATCGGCGAGCACCACGTCGGCTTCGAGCAGATTATCCACCGCGAGTCCGTACTGGCGGCTGAGATAGCCATGACCGCCGCTCAGCGTCAGCCCGGCGACGCCGGTGGTCGAGATGATCCCGAACGGCACGGCCTGACCGAAGGCCTGGGTCGCGTGATCGACGTCGCCGGTCGTGCAACCCGCGCCCACTCTCACCGTCCTGTTCTTGGGGTCGACCCTCACCCCCTTCATCGTCGACAGGTCGATGACCAAGCCGTCATCGACACTGGCGAGACCCGGGCCATTGTGGCCGCCGCCGCGAATGGCGATCGGGAGCTTGTTGTCCCGGCCGAAATTGACCGCCGCGATGACGTCAGCGGTGTCGGCGCATTTCGCGATGAGTAGCGGCCGCTTGTCGATCATGGCATTATACAGTTTTCGCGCCTCCGCGTATTCCGGGTGGTCGCGTCCGATGACCTGACCTCGAAGACTTTGTGCGATCTTGGCAATGACTTCGTCGTTCATGGCTTTCCTCCATACCTAAGGTCGGCCGACGACCGGCTTGTTCATAAGCTTATGCGCCTCCGCGAACCTCGCGGACTGCGTTTCGCAACTCTCCCGATCGTCTCCGCCTTGTCATCAACCGCGAAATTGGCCCCGCGGCCGGGCCGCCACTTGCCGAGGAACCGCATCAACCGCCAGTACAAAACATAAACTAGCGCATTTCTCGCTCCTCGACTCCTCCGGTGAAATACAAAAAGACTGGCGTTTCGCTGTGATGGCGATCACACTGCGTCCAATTCAATCTGCTCCCGGTCGAGCAGGCCGCACATGAGCGGGAGCCCGCGCCTCTCGCGCCAGCGCCTCGGCGCGGTCGGCCT
>CAWGKV010000013.1:0-13892 GCA_963823165.1 uncultured Alphaproteobacteria bacterium
GGGCCTTTAGCGGGAAGTTCAACAGAAATTTGTTGACTTCGGCGCTAAATATGAAAGCGAGGCAAGTTTCAGTCTTCGCGTTCCACGCATCGGTCCTCGCGGCGCGAAATGCGGTGGCGTCCGGCGGTTGCGCAGGTGCAAGATTGCGCAGGTGCAAGATTTGATCGTCGGCAAACACCTGAGGGAGGTGATCAAGCGTTCGCTTGTGCGGCGCGCCCCGCCTGTAGCTCCTACGGTCGCTTTCTGGTGCTCTTTGCGCGTAGCGGTTTTATCGGGAAGAAGCGCACCGGGTCGATACCCGACAGGCCAACTCGGTTTGGCCCTAGCTGGAGAACGTCGATCGGTTCGGTCGAGACGCTGATGATGAGTTTATGGCTTCTGCGACGCAACCGGCTTGGGCTCGGGCGCCGGGCGGCCGAGACCGGCCCGGCATTGAGCAGAACATCGTCTTCAAGTCGATGACGACCTTCGCCGACCATCACCTTGGCAGGACAGATCAGCCAGCGCGCGGGTTGACTTTCTCCGTGAAGTTCCAGGCCGACGCGATCACTGCATTCACAATGATGTCGTTCAGGGAGAAATGACCATGGCGGCAAAAGAGAACGGCCTTCCCGAGACGATGAGGGCGTCGGGGACCGGCGAGGCGCCGACGCGCGGCGTCCGGCCCCTTCGTCGTCTGCTGTGAGGGCGAGACCGTCACCGTTGATCTGCCGGGCTATTATCCGGCCGGGGAGGGGGCGGGCGTCCACGTCGGCAACGTCATCGCCGAGGTCGACGAGGCGCTGCGCGCGCCAAAAGGAGAGGCCGATCCCGTAGGCGCTTGGACGCCGCTCGCGCTTCGCCTATCCTTGGGGTCCGCTTCAAGTCCACGATCCGCTGAGTTGGCCACCGGCGGCGCAGACCCGCTGCGCATGAAAGTTCCAGCCCTTGTGACCTTCGTGTAATCTTCCTGTCCTTCATAGTGAAAAGAATAAACACGAAGTACGCAAAGGTGCCACGAAGGGCACGAGAGCACGACTGGAACGTTCGTGTAAGGCGCCTTGTCGCGAAGGGTAAGGCATGACGTCATGACCTTGAGACGGACACTCGGCGCCGGCGATCGGAGGCTCTTCACTTGCAACTGGCGATAACCAAGATTGAGCGGGCCGGGCAGCCCCAGGAGCGAGGCGTCAACCACCGCGCGCGTCTCGTCATTCCGCCCGAGAACGTCGCCGAGCACAGCCCGTTCCTGCTGATGGCCGAGGACTGGTTTTCGCCGCCGGCCGGCTTTCCGACCCATCCGCACCGCGGCATCGAGACGGTGACCTTCGTCCTCGAGGGCGAGTTCCTGCACAAGGATCACACCGGCGGCGAGGGGCGACTCTCGGCCGGCGACGCGCAGTTCATGACGGCAGGCGGCGGCGTGTTGCACAGCGAAATGCCCGGCCCGAACGGCGTCCGCACGCTTCAGCTTTGGCTGAACCTGCCCGCGAGGTTGAAGCGCAGCCCCGCCCGCTACCGGGACGTCCGCCGCTCGGACGCGCCGTCTGTTCGGCGCGACGGGTTGGAGGCGCGGGTTTATTCGGGACGGTTCGGCGACGTCGCGGCGTCCGACGCTTCGCTCTGGCCGCTGACTCTGGTCGACGGGAATATCGAGGTCGGCGCGGCGTTCGACTTTCCCGTCCCCGCTGGCAGCCGCGCCTTCGCCTTCCTTCTCGAAGGCGGCGCGACGCTCGGCGTCGAGGAACGGCGGGTTACGGCGGGCGACGTCGCCTGGACGGCGGCCTCGGACGAAGACGCGACGCTCGGCGTCTCTGCCTTCGACGGGGCCGCACGGCTCCTCTTCTATTCGAGTCCGGTGATCGACGAGCCGGTGGCGATGGGCGGCCCCTTCGTGATGAACACGCGCGAGGAAATCCTCGAGGCGTTCGCCGATCTCCGCGCAGGAAGGCTGACCGAGCCGAGGTGAACGGACCTGAGGAGCAGGAACACTGTCGGGCGCAGGCGCTTAATTCAGCGGATGTTTTTGGAAATTGCGGAGATTTTCCTTCTCTCTCAGCAGGACCTGTGCTATTTGTTCATGTTTAGTTCCGTCCGGAGTCACCCATGGCGGATTTGCAAGGCGCCATCGGGCGGGGCGCCGGTAAGCTCCGACCGGTCGGTCGAGCCCCCGAGAGGAGGCAGAGAGGAAGATGCGTGCGAAAGTGCGTCGACATGCTGAATGGGGCGTGGCTGAGATCGCCAAGCGGCGACGCCGCGGCGCATGCGCGCAAAGGCATATAGCAAGGAGTGAGCAATTGCCTCTCCATCTTAACTCCTAGGCCTAAGTCCGACCCCCTCGCCCGCGAAGCGGGAGAGGACGGCGCGGCGAAGCCGCGCCAGGTGAGGGGGACGGGCAACCGACGAACCTTGCGGCCGCCATCAACGCCCGCCGTTCGGCGTTCTCAACCCTCACCTGGCGCTTCGCGCCTGTCCTCTCCCGCTTCGCGGGCGAGGGGATACGCGACGGCTTGGAAGTTACTCTCCATCTTCACATCTTGCGTAAGCCGTTGAAATAGCGAGATTGGTGAACGGATTTGGTTTCCCCTGGCGTTCCTTTTGCTTCCCCCGGCGTTCCTTTTGCTTCCCCTCGGCCTGCGGTTTCCTTCCCCCGGGGAGCGGCGGCCTTCCCGCTGCGTTCCACGATATTCCGCCGGTTCGCGGACAGCGCCAAAGCCCACAGCGCTCCGCCCGGCGAACATCCTTGCCCCTCTCGCGAAAAGGGGGTCGAGGTTTCGCCGGGGCGCAAATCTCGCTATGCTGGCTCCCACGTGCAGACGGCGCGCGCATTAGGGAGCAATCGAGGCAATGGCGAAGGACCAGCAAGGTTTGACGCTCGCCGGCTCCGCGAAATCAGCTGAAGCCTTCGATCGCGCCGTCGCCGACTATTTCGGATTGACTGGCGATCCGGTCGGCGTCCTCAAGCAGGCGCTGGCGAACGACCCGGATTTTGCCCTTGGCGCGGTCGCCGTGGCGGGTCTCTTCATGGTCGGCGGCTTCCGCAGCGACCACCCGGAGGTGACGGCGGCGCTCGCCGCGGCCGAATCCGCGATCCGCGCCGCCTCGTCGCGGGAAAGGATGCATCTCGCCGCCGTCAGAGCGTGGTCCGAAGGCCGGTTGCCGGATGCGGCGCTCGCCTGGGAGGCCATTCTCAGCGATTGGCCGACCGACGCGCTGGCGCTCCGGTTCGGGCAGGACGCCTATCTGTTCCTCGGCCGGTCGCTTTCGATCCGCGATTCGGCCGCCCGCGTGCTGCCAGCCTGGGTCGCCGACAACCCGCTCACCAGCTTCGTTCTCGGGGCCTATGCCTTCGGCCTCGAGGAGGCCGGCGAGCTCGGTCCCGCCGAAGACGCCGGGCGCGAGGCGCTGGCCCGCAATCCGCGCGACGCCTGGGCGACCCACGCGATCGCTCACGTCATGGAGACTGCGGGACGAAGGGAGGAGGGCATCGCCTTCCTCGAGAAGACGTGGGGCGACTGGAGGCCCGCTCGCTTCATGGCGGGCCACAACCGTTGGCATCTCGCCCTGTTCCTGATCGAGGAGGGCCGCCTCAAGGACGCGCTGGCCGATTACGACCGCTTCGGCGCCCAGAGGCTCGCTGACGACATGACGCTCGACCGGGTCGACGCGGCTTCCCTCCTCTGGCGCCTCGAGCTCGCGGGAGCGGACGTCGGAGACCGTTGGCGGCCGGTGGCGCAGGCCTGGATGGCCCATGTCGACGATCACGTGCTCGCCTTCAACGATCTGCATTGCGCGCTCGCCGTCGCGCGCTCGCCGAACAAGGACGATCTCGGCCGGTTTCGCCGCTCGCTCGACGAATACGAGCGGCACGGCTCCGGCCACAACCGCCTGGTCACTGCCGAGGTTGGCCTGCGCTTCATCGACGGCGTGCTCGCCTACGCCGCCGGGGACTGGGGGCGCACGATCGACGCCATTCTCCCGGTGCGCTTCGAGACCTTCCGCATCGGCGGCAGCCATGCGCAGCGCGACATCCTCAACCGGACGCTGATCGCGGCCGCCGAGCGCGCGGGAGACCGGGCCCTGGTCAAGACGTTGTTCGACGAGCGGGGTCGCCGGCCGGCGGAGGCGCGGCGAAGGGGACGCATGACCTGAACTTCCGGTCCCTGTGGAGATGAGCGTCCCTGGGAATGGTTCTTGTTTTGTTCGAGCGCCGCCGCTATCTTCCGTTCATGACGCTCCCCGCCGACGGCCTCGCGCCCGCCTCACCCGAGGATCTCGCCTCCGCGCTCGCCTTCGCGCTGCGCTTTCACGGGCGTAAGCGGACGCACAACGCGGACGAGATCATGGCCGAGATCGTGGCGAAACGGCTGGTCGAGCACCTGGAGCGCGCGGGGTTCGTCGTGATGAAGCGGCCGCCAATCGGCGGCGGCGGCGCCCTCGGGAGGGGGGCGGAGGATTCTGAACGTGGCGAGCGATGAGGGCCTGACGCAGGCCGAGTTTGGTGCTGACGCGGTCGGTTCGACGTCGCGCGGCGCCGACCTTAGACACCCGGCCCGACGATGGCCGAGACGATCAATGACAGCACGATCCCGCATGCGATGACCGCGAGCGCATAGGGCCCGAGCCTGTCCTGCGGCGGCTTCATCAGGATCGGCAGGCCGAGCCAGAACACGTAGATGCTGTAGAGCAGCGCGATAAAGCGAAGGAATCCGAGGCCGGGGATCAACGCGAAAACACCCGCGAGCCAGGCCGGCGTCATCGAATAGACCGCGAGCTTCATCGCGTTCTCCTGGCTCTTCTGCCCCGAAAAGGTGGGCGCCAGGCCATCGATGATGACAGCCATCGCGTAAACGACAACGAACGCCATGAGATAATGGACGAGCGCGCCGAACAGGCTCGGGAAGAACCCGAAGTGGTGCATGTGGCCTCGCGGACCGCCCCAGCCGAATATGCCGCGGCGCAGAAGCCCGCAGACCGGCGCAATCGCCGCCAGCATCGCGACGTAATTGGCGAACAGATAGCGGGTGTCGCCGCTTTCGGACTCGATCGCCCGCCACTCGGCGGCCGGCGACAAGACCATGGCCTTCGCACGCTGAACCAGATCCAAGACGACATCCCCGTCAGATTGGCCGAGCCGATGGGAAGTATAATGCGCCGGTGCGGGCCGCGCCAGCGTGGCGGCCCGGTGAAACAATGCCGCCGGAGCTCCGTATAGCGGTCTGAAGGCTGCGGCCGCACGAAGGTTGACCGACATGATCCAGTTGAAGGCGCCGTGGAACGAGAGGAACGGCCGCTTCTCGCCGCTGAAGGCGGTCGCGTTCGCTGGCCTGTTCGTTCCGGCCTGCTGGATCGTCTATCTGGCGGCGACCGGGGCGCTCGAGCCCAAGGTTGTGACCGAGCTGATCCATCGCACCGGCCAATGGGCGATCCGGTTCCTCACCCTGTCGCTGCTCGTGACGCCGCTGATGCGCGGCGCGCGCTATCCGAAGCTCGTCGCGATCCGCCGCATGGTGGGCGTCGCGGCCTTCGCCTACGCCTGCGCGCATCTGACGCTCTACGTGGTCGACCAGCACTTCGACCTCGTCCATGTCGCCGCCGAGATCGCGCTGCGCTTCTACCTGACGATCGGCTTCATCGCCTGGCTCGGCCTCGCCGCGCTCGCGGCGACCTCGACCGACGCGATGATCCGGCGGCTGGGGCCCAAGTGGCGGACGCTGCATTCGCTCGTCTACGGAATCGCCGCGCTGGCGCTCCTGCATTTCATGATCCAGGCCAAGGCGGACGTCTCGGAGCCGGTGATGATGACCGGCTTCTTCGCGATCCTCATGCTGTTCCGCGTCTTCATGAAGCGCGGCCTCCCGGCCTCGGCGGCGGCTCTCGCCGCCGCGGTCGTCTCGCCGCCCCTGACCGCGCTCGTCGAAGCGACCTGGTATGCGCTCGTCCGCCACATCCCGTTCTGGGAAGTCTTGAGCGCGAACATCGACCCGGACATGGCGTTCCGGCCCTCGGCCTATGTCGCGGCGGCGGGCATGTCGTTCGTGGTGGTGGCGTTTTTGCGCCGAAGTTCTGCTCCGCGGCGAGCCCCTGCGATGAGTGCGCGCCGCCCACTCGGCGAGCCGGCGAGAGTCAGAACGTGACGTTGGTGCGCAGGCCGACCAGCAGTTCGTTCTTGAGCTTCTGCGTCGGGTCGTTCGGGTCGGCGATCCCGGCCCCGGGTGATATACTGGACGTCGGGCTGAATTTGCCACCAGGGCGTGACCTGAAGCTGGTAGGTCGCCTCGACAAAGGTCTCGGCGCTCCGCACGGGCGTGTAGACGGCGGGCTGGTAGAATTGCAGTTGCCTGTCGTAGCCCGACGCGCCGCTGCTGGCCCGCGCGACGCCCACGCCGACGCCGAAAGTGTCGTCGTCGCGTTTCGGCAACGGCCCGTACAGGGTCAGGCCGGCGTCATAGGTGAAGCTGACGAGGTTGCGGTCCTGGAACGGCGTGAACATCGGACGGATGAAGACATTCAATTTGCGCTTGGAAGCGTCATTGGAGCGCCAGATCGTCTGGTCCATGACTCCGTAGATGGAAAGATCGCCATGATGCATCGCCGGGACCCCGTTGCTGTTGGGACTGGCGAGCGGCAGGCCGATGGTGTCGTATTGCTGATCGCTAAAGCCGTAGCTGTCGTACCAGGCGCCGATCTTGTACGTGCCGGGGAGCGCACTTTCGCCCTTCGCCTTCGCCGAGCCGGCCGAATCCGGAAGCGCGAATTGCAATTCGGCGATCGCCAGCACGCCGGTGTTGAGTGGGAAGCTCACGCCATGGGGATTGCTGGCTGGCGTGTCGGGCGAATTCCTCGGAATCGGGCTGCCGTTCAAGAGGGTCGCGAGCAAGGTGACGGCGTCCGTCACCTGCGCCCGCCCCCGCACGCCCCAATCGATGCTCCGGATGCGAACCCGAGGGCAGCGCGGCGACTAGCCTTAATGCGCCGCGATAGTCGCAGACGATGAAGTGGACGTATCCGAACTCCAAAGCTCCTGCTGCCCGATGATTCTCAGGCACGACGACCGCAGGCCCGCGTCATGTCAATGAACATGGGGCAGAATAGAACGGATTCCGAAACCATTAGATGACATCCGGCGAGGGGCGCCGCCGCTATAGTCGGCAGAGGGAAACGGCGTTGCCGGAGGCCCCAGCGGCTCTGGCTCAAAAGGCGGGGCACTCTTGTCAAGCACTTAGTCTCTCGCCGAACTGGATCGTGCACATTGACTCCGCGCCACGCGTAGGCGATCGACTAGGCGAAGGAGCCGTCCCGTGACTTTGCCCTCTGGCCTTCGCCTCGACATTGAAGACGCGCCGGCGCACGCGGACGTGGAAGTCCTGCCGGACGGCCTCGAGGTCTTCAACGAAAGCCGGTGGCCAAACCATCAGCCTTGGAAACCCCTCGCCGTCTTCGTACGGGATCCCGGGAAGATCGTCGCGGGCCTCGCGGGGGAAACCTACTCCGGCTGGCTCTTCATCAAATATCTTTGGGTGTCGGAGGGGCTGCGGCGCAGCGGCATCGGACGCCGGCTGATCGAAGCAGGCGAGGCCCAAGCGCTGCAGCGTGGCGCTCACTCGGCCTGGGTCGACACCTTCAGCTTCCAGGCGCCCGGCTTCTACCGGAAGCTTGGCTACGAGGTTTTCGGCGAACTCGATTACCCGCCGGATTTCAAGCGGTTCTTCCTGCGAAAGCGTCTTGCGCCGGGCGGGTCGGGACGGGCAGGCGAATGACGCGCATCCGATCCTTCACGGATCGACCGTTCGGTTTGCGTTCCCAGCCTCGACGATCTCTGACCCATCCCTCCGGCGTCAGCGCGTAGGCGCCGACCGCGCCGCGTTCGAACAGTTTCGCGGCCGGCGGCCAGGCGAGCGTCATCGCGGCGGCCGCCAGGAGGGGGAGGGCGCCGAGCGGGTCGCCGCGGAGGGGGGTCAGCTCCTCGACGGAATTGGCGTAATCGCCGCTCCGCCCGAATGCGAGCGAAAATCTCGCGCATCACCGCGAGCCGCGGCCGTTTGTCCTGCGCCGCGCCGAGGACCGCGAGGAGGAGCTGGTGAGTCCGCACGCCGGCCTTGCCCTGCAGTTGCGCCGCCACGGGACGCGCGAGAGCGAGGTCGAGCATCATCCCGACCAGATCGACGCCCGAGCGAAAAGCGTTCATCGGTTCGACGAGGCGGGGATTGACGTCGATCGCCAGCGGGCCCGCTTCTGTCAGTAAGACGTCGAGCGAAATCGGCCCGCGCCACGCGAGCGCCTGGACGAGCCTTTCGACATGGGCCGCCATCTCGGGCAGGGCGATGCTTTCCTTGACCGACGCGCCGCCGCCGGCCCCTTCCCGTATCCGCAAGTTTGCATGGAAAGCGACGAGTCGCCCGTCGTCGGCGAGCGCCTGGATCATCGCGAGGCGACCTAAAACCTCCTCCTGGGCGACGAGCGTTCGCTGACCCAGGCCGAAATCCCGCGCCGCCTTCCGCAGTTCGCCCTGCGATCGCGCTCGCCGCACGCCCGAACTCGCCGTGCTTACCGGCTGCTTGAGGAAAACCGGATAAGCCTCGATTTTCGCGATGTCCGTCTCGCTTTCAAGCACGAAGGTTCGAGGCTGCGGCACGCCTGCGTCGGCAAGGGTCCCATAGGCGGAAATCTTCTCCTGGACGCATGAGAGGGAGTCGAAGGCAGGGACCACGGTCCTCAAGGGATACGCGCCCTGCAGCGCGGAAATGACCGCGGCCTGCTCGTGGGTTGGGAAGAGCACGTCGATGGCGCGTTCTCGGCAGATTCTCGCCGCCGCCTCCATCCAGGCGAGCGGGTCCGGGCCGAAACGGGGCGCGCGATGAACCTTTCGCACATGTTTCGTGAATTGGCCGAGGCAGATCGGCGTCGACGACAGGACCTCGACCCGATGGCCGAGCTCGCCGAGCCTGGTCGCCACCTGCCGGGACGTCAGCCCCGAGCCTTCAGTCAACAGAATTTTCGCGGGCAGACCCTCGCGGCGCTTCGATCATCATGGAAACCGAGCCCGGGGACGGTATGGCTCCGGATGCGCGAAGCCACAAGGTCCAAGGCGCCCTGGCTATTCCGCGGGCGCCTGGGAGAGCAGCGGGGCGAGCTGGCATCTGTTGCGCCGTCCGAATTTTGGCGCGCAGCGGCTCGACAAAGACCTGATGGACCCAGGCGAGGGCCGCGGCGAGGGCGAGGATGATCGGCAGCGATCCCAACGCCAATCCCCAGCCACGCGCAGGCGCGCCCGACCAGATGAGGTATGCAATAAAACCGCCGAGCCACTGACACAGGAACACTGGGTAGCTGAGACGGCCAAGCGCCTCATCCACGCCTTTGACCCGAGGCCCCGGCGTGAGCCCGCTCAGAAAGACGACGACGAGCGCAGCCAGGACCGTGTTGACGTAGAAGCCGGCGTAAAGGGCGTAGCCGTCCGGAAAGAGACGCCCCTCGGCGAGCAGATTGATCGCCCAGCCGGTCGCCGCCAGCGCTCCCAATCGGAGGTCGACGGCCTTCGCCTGGTCCTTGAGCGCGAAATAAATCGTCGCCCCGAGCGCGAAGCTCAGGAGCGCTCCGGCGGGGCTATAGTACCGCTCGTCGAAAGGGGCGCCGGCGACGAGCCAGGCGCATTGAACCGCGACGCCGAAGGTTAGGCAGAGCAGCGCTGCGCGAATGTTGCGCGCCATCCCGACGAAGAGGATGAAGTACATCATGATCTCGACCGCGATCGACCATGCCTGCGGGGCGAGGCGGAAATGCAGCCCCACGAAGGCGAGCGGCGCGAGGAGCAGGTTTGCACCGACTGCGTCGGACGTCATCGCGAAGCCCCAGCGCGGCAGGAAAGCAGCGGCGTGCTCCGGCCATTGACCGATGGCGAGCGCGGTGGCGAGGCAGACGGCGTAATAGGGCGGCAGAAGGCGCAGGAAGCGGTTCGACCAGAAGCGCAGGCCGTCGCGCCCGTAGATCTCGTTGAGCGCCGAGGTCATCACATAGCCCGACAGGACGAAAAACGCTCTGACGGCGTAGAAACCCATATGGGCAACGTATGGCGACCCCGAAAGGTGCGAAAGCACGACGACAAGGGCAAGCACGAAGCGGAACGTTCCGGTCAAGCGATAGTCCTCTGAAACCCCCAAGTCGCCCGGCAAACCCACAGATAGCGGAATGTTATCGCCGTCTCCTTAACTGCGGGTTCATGCAGGGGAGGGCGGGCGCCGCGCGCCGTTTGGCAGGGTGAGACGAAGCTTCCGCAATCGAGGGCGACGAGACGACGCCCTTCCAATCGAGGTCGGCGAAATGCGCCCCTCCGACAGCTATCGCGCTGTTCAGGGCTTGTATGTCTTGAGATAATGGGCGATCGCCGCGAGGTCGGAGGCTGGCGCGTGCGAGAGGCTGCGGACCACCGCGGTCATGGCGCTGCCGAGCACGTCGCCCGACGGGGTGAACCCGGTCTGCAGCGCGGTGACAATGTCGTCTTCCGACCAGTCCTTCAGGCCTTGCTCGGTGATGTTCGGGGCCTTGCCCTTGCCGTCGGGGAGCGGGCCGCCGGTCAGCCGGCGGGATTCGATGATTCCGCCGAAAAGATCACGGGGCGAGTGGCACTCGGCGCAATGTCCCGGCCCCAGGACCAAATAGCGGCCGAGTGCTTCCTCGCCAGTCGGATCGACGGCGAGCGGCTCGATCCTCGGCATGTATAGGAGCTTCCAGAACCCGACCGCACGGCGGACCGAGAACGGGAACATGAGCGCGTTCGGCGGGGCGCGCGCCGCGATCGGCGGCGTGGTGCGCAGGAAGGCGAAGAGGTCGCGCACATCCTTGATCGACATGCGGCAATAGGACGTATAGGGGAGGGCCGGATAGAGATGCGCGCCGTTCTTCGAGACGCCCGCCATGATCGCGTCGGCGAAGTCGGCGGCGCTCCATGACCCGATCCCGTCGGCGGGATCGGGCGAGATGTTCGGGGGATAGAACGAGCCGAACGGTGTCTTCAGCGCCATGCCCCCACCGAGGCGCAGCGGGTCGTTCTGGCCCGGCGACATGTGACAGGACTCGCAGCCGGCGATGAAGAGGACTGTCCTCCCCGCCTCGGGGTCGCCGGGCTCGGACACCGCCGCCGCGACGTCGGCCCCGATTCTGCGCGGGGCGGTCGCGAACCACCCCGCGGCGGCGGATGTCGCGACCAGCACGATCGCGAGGCCAAAAGCGTTTCCGACCCGGGCGCGCATGATCCGATTCCCGATGGAGCCGTAACGGCGCCCGAGTGGATGTTACTGCTGTTTCGCCTTATATTTCTCGTGGCAGCCGCCACAGTTCTTGAACACTGCCGGAATATTCGCTTTGAAGCTCGCTTCGTCCTTGATCGAGGCGAGCGCGGACTCGGCGTCCTGACCGAACTTCTTGAAACGGGCGTCGAAATCGGCCTTATTGTCGTCCTCCCAGATGGCGGGCAAGGCGTTGGTGTTGCCGGACTTGCTGTCCGGCGGGAACAGGGCCGGCGCCTTGCTCGCGACGTCTTCGTAAGTCTTCAGCGCCTTCTGCACCGCCGCTAGATCGAAAGGGGCCGTGCCCTTCAACATCGCGACTAGCGGTTTCGAGACTTGGCCGTCGACCTTCATCATGTCGCGTCGCTCCTTGATCGCTTCGGCGCCCGTAACCGCCGCCGCCGCAAGCCCGGCGCTCGCCGCAATCGCGAGCGCCGCAAACGTTATCCTCATCATGGGTGCCTCCCTCATCGCCGCCAGGCCACGGGAGGGTGGCAAAGGCGAAGCTCCGACGCAAGAGGCGCGTCGCGCTCAACCCACCTGACGGCGAAAGCGGTCCCATTCGGGCTCGTCGCCGAAACGTCCTGCGAGGAAGTCGACGAACGCTCGCGTCTTGGCGGCGAGGTAGCGGTTCGAGGCGTAGAGCGCATGGACGCCGAGCGCCGGTTGCGGGAAGCGGTCGAGGACGGTCCGTAAGGCGCCGGATGCGATGTCGGGCCCGACGAGAAAGGTCGGCAGGAAGGCGACGCCCCGCCCCGACAGGGCGGCTGCGCGCAGGACGTCGCCGCTGTTCGAGCAGAGAACGGAATCGACCGGGACGCTGATTGTGTCTCCGTCCCGAAAAATCCGCCAGCGCTGCAGGGTGGTCGTGTGGCCGTAAGTGAGGCAGGCGTGGCGTTCGAGATCCTCGGGCTCGGTCGGGTCTCCTCGGCTTGCGACATAGGAGGGTGAGGCGACGAAAGCGCGCCTGGCCGGCGCGAGCCTTCGCGCGATCAGACTCGAATCGGCGAGCTCCGCGATCCTTATGGTGACGTCCACGCCCTCTTCGATCGGGTCGATGAAGCGATCGGTCAGCGTCAGCTCGATCTTGAGCATCGGATGAAGCCCTGAGAACTCGGCGATCGCCGGCGCGAGATAGAGCGCTCCGAACGACGCCGGGCCGTTAAGCTTGAGAACCCCTCTCGGTTCGCCGTGCAGGCGCGCGACCTGCATTTCCGTCTCCTCGACGCGCGCCAGGATGTCGAGGCACCGCTCGTAATAGGCGAGCCCCGCCTCCGTCGTCCGAACGCGCCGCGTGGTGCGGTCGAGCAGCCGGACGCCAAGGACGTGCTCGAGCTCCATCACCGCCTTGCTGGCGGCCGACCGGGTCGTTCCCAAAGCCCGCGCCGCCTCGGCGAAACTGCCGCGCGCGACCACTTTGGCGAAGGCATTCATCGCGCCGAGCTTGTCCATGGATTGTATCCGCTTCGGAGACAGTGCGCGCCGGAGTCAACGTGTTGTCTCGGACTGTGACAACCTTAAATAACGGTCCAAGTCTCAAAGCGAGAGTGAACATCATGCAAAGCGTCATCAGAAAATCGGAAGAGCGCGGGACGGCCGACTTCGGCTGGCTGCACAGCGAGCACAGTTTCTCCTTCGGCGGTTATTACGACCCGGAGCACATGGGCTTCGGCCCGCTGCGGGTCATCAACGAGGACCGCGTCGCGCCGGGAGGCGGGTTTCCGACCCATCCGCACCGCGACATGGAGATCATCTCGTATGTGATCGAGGGCGGCCTCGCGCATAAGGACAGCACCGGCACGTCGTCGGTGATCCGGCCGGGCGACGTGCAGCGGATGTCCGCCGGCACGGGGGTGCGCCACAGCGAATACAACGCGAGCGAAACGGACCCCGTCCATTTCCTGCAGATCTGGATCATTCCCGAGCGCCAGGGCCTAGGGCCAAGCTACGAGCAGAAGACTTTTGCGGCGGATGAAAAGCGCGGAAAACTCCGGCTCGTCGGTTCACGCGACGGCCGCGAGGGATCGGTGACGATTCACCAGGACGTCGATCTTTACGCCACTCTGCTCGAAGCCGGCGATACTACTGACGCATCGGACGTCCGCCCGCCGCGGCGCCTGGGTCCAGGTCGTGGGCGGCGAACTGACGGTGAACGGCGAAGCGCTGAGGGCGGGCGACGGCCTGTCGGTCAGCGGCACGGACGAAGTCCGCCTGGAGGCGCTAGGCCCGACCGAGGCGCTGCTGTTCGACATGGCGTAACCAGAGGGCGCGATACTCGCGCCGAGGCATGCGCTCGTCCTGGCGAAGGCCCTGCACGGTCATGTTCGTCGCGCCGCGACGATCGCCGCCGCGCGCCAACGTCGCTGACGTTGGCGGCCTTGCGGTCAAGACGCATAGCTCTTCTCCGCGATGCGAAAACGATCGTTGGGTTGGCTGTCGCAAATAGTCGTAGCCGACCTTGCCGAGCCCGAGGATCAGGTCGGCGATGATGTGCGTGGCTGAGCTCACCTCGGCACCGGCAATTCGCGGCCGGCGCCAGGGCGTGGGCGTGGAGATCGAGTGAGCCAGGTCCGGTCCACGCGCCATTGAGCTCAACTTCGTCGTGGGTCTCCTTAAAGATGCGCCGTT
>CAWGKV010000014.1:0-149380 GCA_963823165.1 uncultured Alphaproteobacteria bacterium
GACATTGCGCCGAGTGCCACTCGCCCCGTGATCTTTTGGGCGGAAGTCATCAAATCCGCCGGCTGACCGGCGGCCCGCTCCCCGACGGCAGGGGCAGGGCCCCGAACATCACCGGCAAGGCCTGAAGGACTGGTCGGAAAACGACATTGTCGCCGCGCTGGAGACCGGGTTCACCCCGTCGGGCGACGTGCTCGGCAGCGCCATGACCGCGGTGGTCCGCAGCCTCTCGCACGCGCCAGCCTCCGACCTCGCGGCGATCGCCCATTATCTCAAGACATACAAGCCCTGAACAGCGCGATAGCTGTCGGAGGGGCGCATTTCGCCGACCTCGATTGGAAGGGCGTCGTCTCGTCGCCTTTGATTGCGGAAGCTTCGTCTCACCCTGCCAAACGGCGCGCGGCGCCCGCCCTCCCCTGCATGAACCCGCAGTTAAGGAGACGGCGATAACATTCCGCTATCTGTGGGTTTGCCGGGCGACTTGGGGGTTTCAGAGGACTATCGCTTGACCGGAACGTTCCGCTTCGTGCTTGCCCTTGTCGTCGTGCTTTCGCACCTTTCGGGGTCGCCGTACGTTGCCCATATGGGTTTCTACGCCGTCAGGGCGTTTTTCGTCCTGTCGGGCTATGTGATGACCTCGGCGCTCAACGAGATCTACGGGCGCGACGGCCTGCGCTTCTGGTCGAACCGCTTCCTGCGCCTTCTGCCGCCCTATTACGCCGTCTGCCTCGCCACCGCGCTCGCCATCGGTCAATGGCCGGAGCACGCCGCTGCTTTCCTGCCGCGCTGGGGCTTCGCGATGACGTCCGACGCAGTCGGTGCAAACCTGCTCCTCGCGCCGCTCGCCTTCGTGGGGCTGCATTTCCGCCTCGCCCCGCAGGCATGGTCGATCGCGGTCGAGATCATGATGTACTTCATCCTCTTCGTCGGGATGGCGCGCAACATTCGCGCAGCGCTGCTCTGCCTAACCTTCGGCGTCGCGGTTCAATGCGCCTGGCTCGTCGCCGGCGCCCCTTTCGACGAGCGGTACTATAGCCCCGCCGGAGCGCTCCTGAGCTTCGCGCTCGGGGCGACGATTTATTTCGCGCTCAAGGACCAGGCGAAGGCCGTCGACCTCCGATTGGGAGCGCTGGCGGCGACCGGCTGGGCGATCAATCTGCTCGCCGAGGGGCGTCTCTTTCCGGACGGCTACGCCCTTTACGCCGGCTTCTACGTCAACACGGTCCTGGCTGCGCTCGTCGTCGTCTTTCTGAGCGGGCTCACGCCGGGGCCTCGGGTCAAAGGCGTGGATGAGGCGCTTGGCCGTCTCAGCTACCCAGTGTTCCTGTGTCAGTGGCTCGGCGGTTTTATTGCATACCTCATCTGGTCGGGCGCGCCTGCGCGTGGCTGGGGATTGGCGTTGGGATCGCTGCCGATCATCCTCGCCCTCGCCGCGGCCCTCGCCTGGGTCCATCAGGTCTTTGTCGAGCCGCTGCGCGCCAAAATTCGGACGGCGCAACAGATGCCAGCTCGCCCCGCTGCTCTCCCAGGCGCCCGCGGAATAGCCAGGGCGCCTTGGACCTTGTGGCTTCGCGCATCCGGAGCCATACCGTCCCCGGGCTCGGTTTCCATGATGATCGAAGCGCCGCGAGGGTCTGCCCGCGAAAATTCTGTTGACTGAAGGCTCGGGGCTGACGTCCCGGCAGGTGGCGACCAGGCTCGGCGAGCTCGGCCATCGGGTCGAGGTCCTGTCGTCGACGCCGATCTGCCTCGGCCAATTCACGAAACATGTGCGAAAGGTTCATCGCGCGCCCCGTTTCGGCCCGGACCCGCTCGCCTGGATGGAGGCGGCGGCGAGAATCTGCCGAGAACGCGCCATCGACGTGCTCTTCCCGACCCACGAGCAGGCCGCGGTCATTTCCGCGCTGCAGGGCGCGTATCCCTTGAGGACCGTGGTCCCGGCCTTCGACTCCCTCTCATGCGTCCAGGAGAAGATTTCCGCCTATGGGACCCTTGCCGACGCAGGCGTGCCGCAGCCTCGAACCTTCGTGCTTGAAAGCGAGACGGACATCGCGAAAATCGAGGCTTATCCGGTTTTCCTCAAGCAGCCGGTAAGCACGGCGAGTTCGGGCGTGCGGCGAGCGCGATCGCAGGGCGAACTGCGGAAGGCGGCGCGGGATTTCGGCCTGGGTCGGCGAACGCTCGTCGCCCAGGAGGAGGTTTTAGGTCGCCTCGCGATGATCCAGGCGCTCGCCGACGACGGGCGACTCGTCGCTTTCCATGCAAACTTGCGGATACGGGAAGGGGCCGGCGGCGGCGCGTCGGTCAAGGAAAGCATCGCCCTGCCCGAGATGGCGGCCCATGTCGAAAGGCTCGTCCAGGCGCTCGCGTGGCGCGGGCCGATTTCGCTCGACGTCTTACTGACAGAAGCGGGGCCGCTGGCGATCGACGTCAATCCCCGCCTCGTCGAACCGATGAACGCTTTTCGCTCGGGCGTCGATCTGGTCGGGATGATGCTCGACCTCGCTCTCGCGCGTCCCGTGGCGGCGCAACCGCAGGGCAAGGCCGGCGTGCGGACTCACCAGCTCCTCCTCGCGGTCCTCGGCGCGGCGCAGGACAAACGGCCGCGGCTCGCGGTGATGCGCGAGATTTTCGCCGCATTCGGGCGGAGCGGCGATTACGCCAATTCCGTCGAGGAGCTGACCCCCCTCCGCGGCGACCCGCTCGGCGCCCTCCCCCTCCTGGCGGCCGCCGCGATGACGCTCGCCTGGCCGCCGGCGGCGAAACTGTTCGAACGCGGCGCGGTCGGCGCCTACGCGCTGACGCCGGAGGGATGGGTCAGAGATCGTCGAGGCTGGGAACGCAAACCGAACGGTCGATCCGTGAAGGATCGGATGCGCGTCATTCGCCTGCCCGTCCCCACCCGCCCGGCGCAAGACGCTTTCGCAGGAAGAACCGCTTGAAATCCGGCGGGTAATCGAGTTCGCCGAAAACCTCGTAGCCAAGCTTCCGGTAGAAGCCGGGCGCCTGGAAGCTGAAGGTGTCGACCCAGGCCGAGTGGGCGCCACGCTGCAGCGCTTGGGCCTCGCCTGCTTCGATCAGCCGGCGTCCGATGCCGCTGCGCCGCAGCCCCTCCGACACCCAAAGATATTTGATGAAGAGCCAGCCGGAGTAGGTTTCCCCCGCGAGGCCCGCGACGATCTTCCCGGGATCCCGTACGAAGACGGCGAGGGGTTTCCAAGGCTGATGGTTTGGCCACCGGCTTTCGTTGAAGACCTCGAGGCCGTCCGGCAGGACTTCCACGTCCGCGTGCGCCGGCGCGTCTTCAATGTCGAGGCGAAGGCCAGAGGGCAAAGTCACGGGACGGCTCCTTCGCCTGGTCGATCGCCTACGCGTGGCGCGGAGTCAATGTGCACGATCCAGTTCGGCGAGAGACTAAGTGCTTGACAAGAGTGCCCCCGCCTTTTGAGCCAGAGCCGCTGGGGCCTCCGGCAACGCCGTTTCCCTCTGCCGACTATAGCGGCGGCGCCCCTCGCCGGATGTCATCTAATGGTTTCGGAATCCGTTCTATTCTGCCCCATGTTCATTGACATGACGCGGGCCTGCGGTCGTCGTGCCTGAGAATCATCGGGCAGCAGGAGCTTTGGAGTCCGGATGCGTCCACTTCATCGTCTGCGACTATCGCGGCGCATTAAGGCTAGTCGCCGCGCTGCCCTCGGGTTCGCATCCGGAGCATCGATTGGGGCGTGCGGGGGCGGGCGCAGGTGACGGACGCCGTCACCTTGCTCGCGACCCTCTTGAACGGCAGCCCGATTCCGAGGAATTCGCCCGACACGCCAGCCAGCAATCCCCATGGCGTGAGCTTCCCACTCAACACCGGCGTGCTGGCGATCGCCGAATTGCAATTCGCGCTTCCGGATTCGGCCGGCTCGGCGAAGGCGAAGGGCGAAAGTGCGCTCCCCGGCACGTACAAGATCGGCGCCTGGTACGACAGCTACGGCTTTAGCGATCAGCAATACGACACCATCGGCCTGCCGCTCGCCAGTCCCAACAGCAACGGGGTCCCGGCGATGCATCATGGCGATCTTTCCATCTACGGGGTCATGGACCAGACGATCTGGCGCTCCAATGACGCTTCCAAGCGCAAATTGAATGTCTTCATCCGTCCGATGTTCACGCCGTTCCAGGACCGCAACCTCGTCAGCTTCACCTATGACGCCGGCCTGACCCTGTACGGGCCGTTGCCGAAACGCGACGACGACACTTTCGGCGTCGGCGTGGGCGTCGCGCGGGCCAGCAGCGGCGCGTCGGGCTACGACAGGCAACTGCAATTCTACCAGCCCGCCGTCTACACGCCCGTGCGGAGCGCCGAGACCTTTGTCGAGGCGACCTACCAGCTTCAGGTCACGCCCTGGTGGCAGATTCAGCCCGACGTCCAGTATATCACCCGGGGCCGGGATCGCCGACCCGAACGACCCGACGCAGAAGCTCAAGAACGAACTGCTGGTCGGCCTGCGCACCAACGTCACGTTCTGACTCTCGCCGGCTCGCCGAGTGGGCGGCGCGCACTCATCGCAGGGGCTCGCCGCGGAGCAGAACTTCGGCGCAAAAACGCCACCACCACGAACGACATGCCCGCCGCCGCGACATAGGCCGAGGGCCGGAACGCCATGTCCGGGTCGATGTTCGCGCTCAAGACTTCCCAGAACGGGATGTGGCGGACGAGCGCATACCAGGTCGCTTCGACGAACGCGGTCAGGGGCGGCGAGACGACCGCGGCGGCGAGAGCAGCCGCCCAGGCCCGGAGGCCGCGCTTCATGAAGACGCGGAACAGCATGAGGATCGAGAAGAAGCCGGTCATCATCACCGGCTCCGAGACGTCCGCCTTGGCCTGGATCATGAAATGCAGGAGCGCCAGCGCGGCAATTCCGTAGACGAGCGAATGCAGCGTCCGCCACTTGGGCCCCAGCCGCCGGATCATCGCGTCGGTCGAGGTCGCCGCGAGCGCGGCGAGGCCGAGCCAGGCGATGAAGCCGATCGTCAGGTAGAAGCGCAGCGCGATCTCGGCGGCGACATGGACGAGGTCGAAGTGCTGGTCGACTACGTAGAGCGTCAGATGCGCGCAGGCGTAGGCGAAGGCCGCGACGCCCACCATGCGGCGGATCGCGACGAGCTTCGGATAGCGCGCGCCGCGCATCAGCGGCGTCACGAGCAGCGACAGGGTGAGGAACCGGATCGCCCACTGGCCGGTGCGATGGATCAGCTCGGTCACAACCTTGGGCTCGAGCGCCCCGGTCGCCGCCAGATAGACGATCCAGCCGGCCGGAACGAACAGGCCTGCGAACGCGACCGCCTTCAGCGGCGAGAAGCGGCCGTTCCTCTCGTTCCACGGCGCCTTCAACTGGATCATGTCGGTCAACCTTCGTGCGGCCGCAGCCTTCAGACCGCTATACGGAGCTCCGGCGGCGTTGTTTCACCGGGCCGCCACGCTGGCGCGGCCCGCACCGGCGCATTATACTTCCCATCGGCTCGGCCAATCTGACGGGGATGTCGTCTTGGATCTGGTTCAGCGTGCGAAGGCCATGGTCTTGTCGCCGGCCGCCGAGTGGCGGGCGATCGAGTCCGAAAGCGGCGACACCCGCTATCTGTTCGCCAATTACGTCGCGATGCTGGCGGCGATTGCGCCGGTCTGCGGGCTTCTGCGCCGCGGCATATTCGGCTGGGGCGGTCCGCGAGGCCACATGCACCACTTCGGGTTCTTCCCGAGCCTGTTCGGCGCGCTCGTCCATTATCTCATGGCGTTCGTTGTCGTTTACGCGATGGCGGTCATCATCGATGGCCTGGCGCCCACCTTTTCGGGGCAGAAGAGCCAGGAGAACGCGATGAAGCTCGCGGTCTATTCGATGACGCCGGCCTGGCTCGCGGGTGTTTTCGCGTTGATCCCCGGCCTCGGATTCCTTCGCTTTATCGCGCTGCTCTACAGCATCTACGTGTTCTGGCTCGGCCTGCCGATCCTGATGAAGCCGCCGCAGGACAGGCTCGGGCCCTATGCGCTCGCGGTCATCGCATGCGGGATCGTGCTGTCATTGATCGTCTCGGCCATCGTCGGGCCGGGTGTCTAAGGTCGGCGCCGCGCGACGTCGAACCGACCGCGTCAGCACCAAACTCGGCCTGCGTCAGGCCCTCATCGCTCGCCACGTTCAGAATCCTCCGCCCCCCTCCCGAGGGCGCCGCCGCCGCCGATTGGCGGCCGCTTCATCACGACGAACCCCGCGCGCTCCAGGTGCTCGACCAGCCGTTTCGCCACGATCTCGGCCATGATCTCGTCCGCGTTGTGCGTCCGCTTACGCCCGTGAAAGCGCAGCGCGAAGGCGAGCGCGGAGGCGAGATCCTCGGGTGAGGCGGGCGCGAGGCCGTCGGCGGGGAGCGTCATGAACGGAAGATAGCGGCGGCGCTCGAACAAAACAAGAACCATTCCCAGGGACGCTCATCTCCACAGGGACCGGAAGTTCAGGTCATGCGTCCCCTTCGCCGCGCCTCCGCCGGCCGGCGACCCCGCTCGTCGAACAACGTCTTGACCAGGGCCCGGTCTCCCGCGCGCTCGGCGGCCGCGATCAGCGTCCGGTTGAGGATGTCGCGCTGCGCATGGCTGCCGCCGATGCGGAAGGTCTCGAAGCGCACCGGGAGAATGGCGTCGATCGTGCGCCCCCAGTCCCCGGCGGCGTAGGCGAGCACGCCGTCGATGAAGCGCAGGCCGACCTCGGCAGTGACCAGGCGGTTGTGGCCGGAGCCGTGCCGCTCGTATTCGTCGAGCGAGCGGCGAAACCGGCCGAGATCGTCCTTGTTCGGCGAGCGCGCGACGGCGAGCGCGCAATGCAGATCGTTGAAGGCGAGCACGTGATCGTCGACATGGGCCATCCAGGCCTGCGCCACCGGCCGCCAACGGTCTCCGACGTCCGCTCCCGCGAGCTCGAGGCGCCAGAGGAGGGAAGCCGCGTCGACCCGGTCGAGCGTCATGTCGTCAGCGAGCCTCTGGGCGCCGAAGCGGTCGTAATCGGCCAGCGCGTCCTTGAGGCGGCCCTCCTCGATCAGGAACAGGGCGAGATGCCAACGGTTGTGGCCCGCCATGAAGCGAGCGGGCCTCCAGTCGCCCCACGTCTTCTCGAGGAAGGCGATGCCCTCCTCCCTTCGTCCCGCAGTCTCCATGACGTGAGCGATCGCGTGGGTCGCCCAGGCGTCGCGCGGATTGCGGGCCAGCGCCTCGCGCCCGGCGTCTTCGGCGGGACCGAGCTCGCCGGCCTCCTCGAGGCCGAAGGCATAGGCCCCGAGAACGAAGCTGGTGAGCGGGTTGTCGGCGACCCAGGCTGGCAGCACGCGGGCGGCCGAATCGCGGATCGAAAGCGACCGGCCGAGGAACAGATAGGCGTCCTGCCCGAACCGGAGCGCCAGCGCGTCGGTCGGCCAATCGCTGAGAATGGCCTCCCAGGCGAGCGCCGCATCCGGCAACCGGCCTTCGGACCACGCTCTGACGGCGGCGAGATGCATCCTTTCCCGCGACGAGGCGGCGCGGATCGCGGATTCGGCCGCGGCGAGCGCCGCCGTCACCTCCGGGTGGTCGCTGCGGAGGCCGCCGACCATGAAGAGACCCGCCACGGCGACGGCGCCAAGGGCAAAATCCGGGTCGTTCGCGAGCGCCTGCTTGAGGACGCCGACCGGATCGCCAGTCAATCCGAAATAGTCGGCGACGGCGCGATCGAAGGCTTCAGCTGATTTCGCGGAGCCGGCGAGCGTCAAACCTTGCTGGTCCTTCGCCATTGCCTCGATTGCTCCCTACTGCGCGCGCCGTCTGCACGTGGGAGCCAGCATAGCGAGATTTGCGCCCCGGCGAAACCTCGACCCCCTTTTCGCGAGAGGGGCAAGGATGTTCGCCGGGCGGAGCGCTTGGGCTTTGGCGCTGTCCGCGAACCGGCGGAATATCGTGGAACGCAGCGGGAAGGCCGCCGCTCCCCGGGGGAAGGAAACCGCAGGCCGAGGGGAAGCAAAAGGAACGCCGGGGGAAGCAAAAGGAACGCCAGGGGAAACCAAATCCGTTCACCATTCTCGCTATTTCAACGGCTTACGCAAGATGTGAAGATGGAGAGTAACTTCCAAGGCGTATCCCCTCGCCCGCGAAGCGGGAGAGGACAGGCGCGAAGCGCCAGGTGAGGGTTGAGAACGCCGAACGGCGGGCGTTGATGGCGGCCGCAAGGTTCGTCGGTTGCCCGCCCCCCTCACCTGGCGCGGCTTCGCCGCGCCGTCCTCTCCCGCTTCGCGGGCGAGGGGGTCGCCGAACTTCACGGCCTAGGAGTTAAGATGGAGAGGCAATTGCTCACTCCTTGCTATATGCCTTTGCGCGCATGCGCCGCGGCGTCGCCGCTTGGCGATCTCAGCCACGCCCCATTCAGCATGTCGACGCACTTTCGCACGCATCTCTCTTTCCCCTCGCCTCCTCTCGGGGGCTCGACCGACCGGTCGGAGCTGACCGGCGCCCCGCCCGATGGCGCCTTGCAAATCCGCCATGGGTGACTCCGGACGGAACCAAACGTGAACAAATAGCACAGGTCCTGCTGAGAGAGAAGGAAAATCTCCGCAATTTCCAAAAACATCCGCTGAATCAAGCGCCTGCGCCCGACAGTGTTCCTGCTCCTCAGGTCCGTTCACCTCGGCTCGGTCAGCCTTCCTGCGCGGAGATCGGCGAACGCCTCGAGGATTTCCTCGCGCGTGTTCATCACGAAGGGGCCGCCCATCGCCACCGGCTCGTCGATCACCGGACTCGAATAGAAGAGGAGCCGTGCGGCCCCGTCGAAGGCAGAGACGCCGAGCGTCGCGTCTTCGTCCGAGGCCGCCGTCCAGGCGACGTCGCCCGCCGTAACCCGCCGTTCCTCGACGCCGAGCGTCGCGCCGCCTTCGAGAAGGAAGGCGAAGGCGCGGCTGCCAGCGGGGACGGGAAAGTCGAACGCCGCGCCGACCTCGATATTCCCGTCGACCAGAGTCAGCGGCCAGAGCGAAGCGTCGGACGCCGCGACGTCGCCGAACCGTCCCGAATAAACCCGCGCCTCCAACCCGTCGCGCCGAACAGACGGCGCGTCCGAGCGGCGGACGTCCCGGTAGCGGGCGGGGCTGCGCTTCAACCTCGCGGGCAGGTTCAGCCAAAGCTGAAGCGTGCGGACGCCGTTCGGGCCGGGCATTTCGCTGTGCAACACGCCGCCGCCTGCCGTCATGAACTGCGCGTCGCCGGCCGAGAGTCGCCCCTCGCCGCCGGTGTGATCCTTGTGCAGGAGCTCGCCCTCGAGGACGAAGGTCACCGTCTCGATGCCGCGGTGCGGATGGGTCGGAAAGCCGGCCGGCGGCGAAAACCAGTCCTCGGCCATCAGCAGGAACGGGCTGTGCTCGGCGACGTTCTCGGGCGGAATGACGAGACGCGCGCGGTGGTTGACGCCTCGCTCCTGGGGCTGCCCGGCCCGCTCAATCTTGGTTATCGCCAGTTGCAAGTGAAGAGCCTCCGATCGCCGGCGCCGAGTGTCCGTCTCAAGGTCATCGACGTCATGCCTCAAGGCCCTTTGCGAGCAAAGGGGCGCCTTACACGAACGTTCCAGTCGTGCTCTCGTGCCCTTCGTGGCACCTTTGCGTACTTCGTGTTTATTCTTTTCACCACGAAGGACAGGAAGATTACACGAAGGTCACAGGGGCTGGAACTTTCATGCGCAGCGGGTCGGCGCCGCCGGTGGCCAACTCAGGACGAGGATCGTGGACTTGAAGCGGACCCCAAGGATAAGCCAAGAGCGAGCGGCGTCCAAGCGCCTACGGGATCGGCTTCTCCTTTTGGCGCGCGCGGCGCCTCCTCGACCGCGGCCATGACGTTGCCGACGTGGACGCCCTCCCCCTCCCCGGCCGGATAATAGCCCGGCAGATCAACGGTGACGATCTCGCCCTTATAGCAAAGGACGAAGGGCCGGACGCGGCGCGTCGGCGCCTCGCCGGTCTCCGGCGCCGTCATCGTCTCGGGAAGGCCATTCTCTTTTGCCGCCATGGTCATTTCTCCTTGAACGACATCACGGGTGAATGCAGTGATCGCGTCGGCCTGGAACTTCACGGAGAGAGTCAACCCGCGCGCTGGCGGTGATAGACGTCCTGCCAAAGGCGATGGTTGGCGAAGGTCGTCATCGACTTGAAGACTATGTTCTGCTCAATGCCGGGTCGGTCTCGGCCGCCCCGCGGTCGAGAGCAGTCCGGTTGCGTCGCAGAAGCCATAAACTCATCATCAGCGTCTCGACCGAACCGATCGACGTTCTCCAGCTAGGGCCAAACCGAGTTGGCCTGGTCCGGTATCGACCCGGTGCGCTTCTTCCCGATAAAACCGCTACGCGCAAAGAGCACCAGAAAGCGACCGTAGGAGCTACAGGCGGGACGCGCCACACAAGCGAACGCTTGATCACCTCCCTCAGGTGTTTGCCGACGATCAAATCTTGCACCTGCGCAATCTTGCACCTGCGCAACCGCCGGACGCCACCGCATTTCGCGCCGCGAGGACCGATGCGTGGAACGCGAAGACTGAAACTTGCCTCGCTTTCATATTTAGCGCCGAAGTCAACGAATTTCTGTTGAACTTCCCGCTAAAGGCCCTAACTGTGTGCTGTACAACCCAAGAGTTTGTCGTGCTGTACCGTGTCGAGGTCGAGAACTTCTATTCGATCCGTGAGCCCCAGGTCATCGATCTGCGGGTCGCGGCGAACGTGCCTGACATCCCCGGCCGCTTCGCGCCTGTGTGGCCGGGCTCCGAGGAGCGCGTCCCAAAGACTATTGCGATCTTCGGCGCCAACGCCTCTGGCAAGTCGACAGTGCTTAAAATTGTCGCCTTTTTGACCAACTTCCTGCTGCACTCGTTCGCCGCGCCGCCTACGCAGCGGATATTGTTCGACCGCTTCAACGACGCCGAAGCCTTCGGTCAGCCGGCGCGATTCGCCGTCGAGCTCGGCGGGCCCGTCGACCTTTCCAGCACGAACTATCTAGGCGCCCCGATGTGCCGGTATCGCTACGAGCTAGACATCGGGGGACCTGCCAGCGAGCAGGCGCGGGTCATCCGGGAATCGCTGTTCTACTGGCCGGAGCGCACCGGCAAGCGTCGGGCACTGTTCCAGCGCCGCGGGGAGGGCACGGTTGAGGCCGCGAAGCCTTTCGGCCTTGGTCCCTTCAAAGCGTCGTTGCAGACGGTCCTCCGGCCGAACGCGAGCGTAGTCTCGACCCTCTACCAGCTGAAGCACCCGCAGGCGACGCGGATCTGGGAAGGCCTTTCGACCGTGATCTCGAACATTCTCATCGAGCGCGCCGAAGTGACCGACAACCAAATGGTGCAGAACTACGCGCAGTCCCCGATGCAACTGCAGCAGCTCAATCGCGAGATCTCGCGAATCGATCTGGGCATCAAGGAGGTCCACATCGCGCAGGGTTCTGGCGGTCCCTTCTTCCAGTTTATCCACGACAATCTTGCGGCGCCGATGCCCCTCCAGCTCGAGAGCGCCGGCACGCGTCATTTCGTCAAGCTCTACCCGATGATCGCGCAAGTCCTGTCAACGGGCGGCTTGCTCCTGCTCGACGAGATGGACGCGTCCATCCACCCAATGGTGCTACCGGAGATCCTGCGCTGGTTCCACGACCTGCAGCGCAACCCCGCTAACGCGCAGCTCTGGTTGACCTGCCACAACGCGTCGCTCCTCGACGCCCTCGTCAAGGAGGAGATCCTCTTCACCGAGAAGGACTCTGCAGGCAGGACGTCGATCTATGGTCTGACCGAGATCGAGGGGGTGCGTCGCGAGGACAACTTCTACAAGAAGTACCTCAGCGGCGTGTTCGGCGCAGTGCCGCAGATCGGCTAATGCGGATACCTCGCCGGATGCGTCGTCAGCATGTCATTCGCCGACGGATCTTCGTTGGCTGCGAGGGCGACAGCGAGGTCGGCTACATCGCGCGGGTACGTACGGCACATCGTGGATGAGGTGCACCAGAAGGTATATCTCGATGCGCAGCCGCTGCAGCCAGGCGGCGGCGACCCGCTCGCACTGGTTTGTCGAGCCGAGGAGGTTATTGCCAAGTTCGAGCGCACCCGAGAGCCCTATGAAGAGAAGTATTTGCTGATCGATCGCGACAAAATCGGCAGCTCGCCCGAGCGCGACCAGCAGATTCAGCCGATACTCAACCGCATCAACGCACGAGTTATTTGGCAGGACCCTACCCATGAGGCGCTCATCCTACGGCACCTGCCGGGCTGCGCGATGCATAGGCCGGCGAACACCCAGATCGCGATGCAGCGACTGCGGCAGCAGTGGCCACAATACGAGAAGCCTATGTCGGCAATGCAGCTTGCGAACCGCATCAATCTCGAGGGGCTGTGTCAGGCCGCGAAGGTGGAAGACGATCTGCGCGCCTTCTTCGTGTCGGTCGAGCTGCTGTAGCACTGCCCCCCTGCGGGAACGACGCTACGCCGACATCCACGGCTTCAGTGAAACCTTAGACTGAGCCGGAATGTCGCAAAAGGGCGGACACCAAGCCTTCCCAGGTGGCCCTTGTACGCCCGCTATGGCGCCCCTTCCCGCCGTTCGGCCAACCGGCGCTCTCCCGCCCTGAGCCGTCGTGGTGATCGGGTTTTTGCAGTCTGCAGCACGCGCTTCTCAAGAGGGCATTTCAAGAGGCAGGTCAAAGGAGCGTCGCCCATTCCGCGCGCGCTTCGGGCTCGGACCTCCCTGAAGCGAACCCGGATTCGCTCGCCAAGCTTGACAACTCAATGCGTCACGCAGCGCACCCCCTCGCTCGCCAGAACCGGCAGAAGCGCCTCGAACATCTTTCGCGCCACGCGCTCGTTGCCGCGCTCGGTGAAGTGGACGATATCGAGGAAGAGATCGTCGTCCCAGACGCCGTCGATCCCTTCGGTCATGTCGATCAGCGGCGCGCCGTACTCTTTCGCCAGCAGCCTCACCATCCGATTGTGGGCGGCGTTGGCGGCGATGATGTCGTCGATCGGCTTGAACACGGTCCCGTAAAAATCCTTCACCTCGCGAGGCGAGCTTTCGTTGACCGCCATGCTGGCGGTGGCGAGCGCCACGGGGACGCCGTTCTCGCGAGAAAGCGCGATCAGCTTGCGATAGGCTTTGGCGTAGCGGCTCGCGAGCAGCGCGTCGTCGGACAGGGGCGGCGGCGCGATCGCGCGCTCAGCGTTGCGCGTGCGCCAGTCGTGGACGGCGCGCTCGATCGTCAGCACGGCGCGGGCGATGAGCGCGGAAGCGCGCGGACGCACGCCCGGCTCGTTCGGCTCCGCCTCCTGTCGCAGGCCGAGCGCCAAGAGGCCGTTCATGCCGTGCGTCGAGAGGATGAGGTCGGGCTTCAGCGGCAGAATGTCCCGCGACAACCGCACGAGATTGTCCTCGAGCGTATAGGCTTCGGTTCCCGCGTTGACGACCTCGACCGTCTTGCCGCACGACGCGCGCCGCGCGAACAAAGCCTGCAGAATTTCCGGCCATGGCTTTTCGCCGTCGCGCAGGGTCGGGCCGAAGGTCTGCGACTCGCCGAGCGCGACGATGCGGAACCGGCCGTCCTTCACCGGCGCGATCTCCGGCCCGCGAAAGCCTTCGGCGTTGATCCTGATCGTCGTGTCGAACATCCGGCCGCTGCTCCCCTTGACCAGCACGAAGGGAAGCTTCTTTTCCGGGTCCGGCTTCTCGATCGCGCCGCGCACGCCGTCGTCGCGGATCCATTCGTTGAGATAGTAGAACCACCACATGGCGAAGGCCGCCGGATTTTCGCGCGCCGCGCGATAGGAATAGGTCGGCGCGGCCATCGAGCCGACGATCGGCACGCCGGTCGAAGACCGGTAGAGCGTGTCGGCGACGGGCAAGGCGAGCGCGAACAGGAAGAGCGTCCGCGCCGCGGCTCCCAAGCCGCCGGCGAGACGCCCGGCCCGCTCCACAAGCGCCATCGCGAGGACCGCGACAGTGACGAGCGCGGGATAGAAGACGTACGGCTGATCCGCCATGAAGGCGTTGCGGGCGAGCGCGCCGGCGGCGACGAGGGCGAGGGCAAGCGAGGTCAGTGAAGGATAGAGGCGTTGCTGGCCCTCACCCCGGCCCTCTCCCGCAAGCGGGAGAGGGGGCGAATCCCTTCTCCCGCTTGCGGGAGAAGGTGGCGCGAAGCGCCGGATGAGGGCCTGCGGCGCATAATCCGGCCGCGCGGCGAGGATCGGCCGCTCGAAGCCGCGCCAGAAGATTGTCGAGAAGGCGCAGAGGAGGGCGACGTAGAGCGCGAGCTGCGCGAGGAGCGGCCAGTCCGCGATCCTCGGCTTCAGCGCCATCACGATGACGATGTGAAAGAGATAGGCGGAATAGGAAATGCGGCCGAGCCAGAAGCTGACGGCGCTGACGACGCGTCCCTTGAAAAGCGGATCCGCCTCGCGAAAGAGCCCGACCGCCGACACGCCGAAAAGGGCCGACGCATAGGGAAACGCCTGCTGGGCGACCGCGTTTCCGCCGAGCGCGCCGAGCGCCACGCCGAACTCGAGCGCCGTCGCCAGGCCGAGCGCCGCGGCGAGCGCGGCGAACGTCCCCTGCCCCGCGGCCGTCTTCAACGCCAGCAAGGGCCGCTTCTCCATCGCGAGATAGAGCAGATAGCCCCAGGCGATCGAGTCGACGCGAAAGACCGTCGCCCTGCGAACGTCGAGATCCCAATGGTGCGGCGCAGCCAGGGTTCTGAGCGCGGCGACGAGGAGTATGAACAGGAGCGCGAATGCGACCTCGAACCGCCTGTCGCTTCGGCCGAGGAGCCGGCCGATCAGAAACATGATCGGCGCGAACAGGAGATAGAACCATTCCTCCACCGCCAGGCTCCAGGCGACAGGGTAGTAGTCGGTCGCATTGGCCGAGCCGACGAGGTTCTCGACATAGAACAGGTAGCGCAGCGTATCCGCCGTCATCAGGTTGCCGGTCATCAGCGCGACGACCGCGAGGGCGGCGACGTAGGGAGGGATGGTCCGCATCCAGCGCCGGGCGAGAAATACGCGGAGGTTGCGCCAGGGCCTCGCGATCACCCAGTCGACGATCTGCGGGGCGAGCACGAAGCCGCTGAGGACGAAGAAGACCTCGACGCCGACGATCGCCACCGTCTCTACGGCAGGCTCGAACGGCGCGTTGGTCGTCAGGTAATGCGGAATTGCGACCGCGAAGGCCGCCGACCCCCGCAGAAAATCGAGCGAAGCGCTCCGCTTCATCGTGGCGCGTAATACACGAACGGGGCGTTCACGGTCTGGCCCGCGAGCGCGAACAGGAGGACGAACAGCGCAAGGCAGATCAGCGTCGGCCCCGCCCAATGGCCTGCCGCCTGCTTTTTGACGAACTCGACCAGTCGCAATGTCAAAGGCCGCCTCCCACGGGCGGTCCTGCCCGCGCGCTGGGCTTATACGCGGCGCGCCTCAGCCGGCAAATGGCCTGAGACGCGGTCACGTCGTGGCGCGTTGTCTGAACAGTTGGCAGCGGCGCGAAGCGCGTCGGCGACGCAGTTCTCTGGCTCAACGCGGAATCGCCGCCGTCGCCGAGGCCTATTCCGCCGGCGGCGGCGAGGGCGACCCGGCGAGCATCGGCACGCCGAGCGGACGCAGGAACTGCAGCGTCCCAACGACGCTCCGGGAGATGAACGAGGGCAACGGCGGGCCCTTGGCGCGCGCTTCGAGCATAGTGGCGGCGGCCCGTCTGTCTTCCGGCGAGGCGGCGTCGTAATCGCTCTGGTAGAGGCCGCGGATCCACTCGTCCTTGGCGCCCTCCGCGCCGTTCTTGGCGATGGTCAGCCACAACAGGCCCCGCGCCCGCTGGGGCGCCACGCCGTCGCCGATGAACAGCATGTGGCCCAGCAGGGCTTGCGAAGGCCGGTGTCCTTTGCCGGCCGCCAGCATCAGCCAGCGCAAGGCGGTGATCTCGTCCCTGGCGAGGCCGCCGGCTCCGGTAATGTACATGTGGGCCAGATCGTACTGTGCGTCCGGGTCGCCGAAAGTCGTCGCCGCGTACTCGAAGAGTCCTCGCGCCCGCTCGGGGTCGGCGCGGACGCTGCTGTTTGGGATGCCGGTGAGGCAGTAGACCCCGACCGCGACAAAGGCGTTGGAGATCGCGCCGCGGCTGCGGTGGTCCGGGGCGTCCTCGTCGTAGTCTTCGACCAGCTTGTTGAAGTATTGGTACGCTTTCACGTCGTCGCGCGCGACGCCGATGCCGTCGGCGTACATTTCGCCAAGCTTCCAGCGGGCGATCGGCTGCCCGCCCTCCGCCGCATAGGTCAGGGCCTCGACGGACGAGGCGGTGTCGCCGGCGTTGAGGTCGTCTATGCCGGCGCGCAGCGCCTGCTCTGCGCTGGCGAAGCTTTTCGGTGAAATCCGCGCGGGAGCGCCAGGGGTGGTGCCGTCGAACGCCATCCCCGGACCCCCGGCGAGCGTCAAAAGGCAGACTGTGAATATCCCGGAGGAGACGGCCGCGGCGCTCGGCCGCCGCGAATTCGCCCTTCCGCCCTCAGCCAACGCCGCAACGCGCATTTGATCCCCGACCCGCTAATCCGCACGCGCCGCGGCCCCGGAACTGCGGCGCCCGCGTCACGCTCGTCAACAAGAGCGAAATCAAACTGCGAGTCGTTTATGGCGCAATCGCGGCGCGGTCCGGCCGGAAACCCGCACGGCGAAGGATGTGTCGGGCATGTGGCCGGAAAGCAACATTCTTTGCTGGCTGGTCCTGTTACAGCCGGTCCAACCGCTCGCGCGCGTGGGTCAGCTTGGCGAGCCGCTCCTGGAACGCCTCGCGCCGTTCCTCATGCTCGGCGATCACCTCGTCCGGCGCGCGGTTGAGGAAGTCATCGTTCGCGAGCTTCGCGTCGACCTTGGCGATCTCCGTCCGAACCTTCTCGATTTCCTTGTCCAGACGCGCTCCTTCCGCCGCCAGGTCGACGATTCCGCCGAGCGGCAGGGCCACCACCTCATCCCGCACCACCAGCTGCAGCGCCCCCTGTGGCGCGGCCTCTCGGGTCTCGATCCGCTCGACGCGGGCGAGCCGCTTGATGCTTTCGCTCCAGGCGGCGGCGGTTCTCGCGGTTCTTTCGCTCGGCGCAACCAAGACAAGCGGCACAGCCGTCCCCGGCGGAACGCCCACCTCCGACTTCACCGACCTGATTTCGCCGATGAGATCGACGACCCAGCCGATCTCGGCCTCGACGCTTTCGTCGACCTCCAGGCCCGCCGTCGGCCATGGGCCGAGCGCGAGCGGCCCGACTCTCGGGGGACCCGCCTCCCCCTTGATCGCCCACAACTCCTCGGTCAGGAAAGGCATGAAGGGATGCAGAATGGCGTAGACCGCATCGAGCACATAGGCGATCGTCGCCTGGGTTTCCGACTTCGCCGCGCCGTCCCGTCCGCCCTGCAGCACGGGCTTGGCGAGCTCGAGGCACCAATCGCAGAACACGCTCCAGACGAAGCGGTAGACGGCGATGGCGGCGTCGTTGAAGCGATAGGATTCGATCGCCGCCGCCGTTTCCGCGGCCGCCTTCGCCGCCTCGCCCAGGATCCACTGGTTGAGCGGCTCGCGCGCCGAAGCCGGGTCAAAGCCGGCAACCCGGACGCAGCCGTTGATCTCGGCGAAGCGCGAAGCGTTCCAGAGCTTGGTCGCGAAGTTGCGGTAGCCTTCGACGCGGGCCGCCGAGATCTTGATGTCCCGTCCCTGCGCGGCCATGGCGGCGAGGGTGAAGCGCAGCGCGTCCGCCCCGTAGCGGTCGATGAGATCGATCGGATCGATGACGTTGCCCTTCGACTTCGACATCTTCGCCCCCTTTTCGTCGCGCACGAGGGCGTGGACGTAAACGTCGCGGAAAGGGATCTGCTTCTGGAAATGCAGGCCCATCATCATCATCCGGGCGACCCAGAAGAAGATGATGTCGAAGCCGGTGACGAGGACGTCGGTCGGATAGTAGCGCTTCAGCTCCGCCGTCTCATCGGGCCAGCCGAGGGTCGAGAACGGCCACAGGGCCGAGGAGAACCACGTATCGAGCACGTCCTCGTCGCGCTTGAAGGTCGCGCCGAGCCGCGCAGGATCGTTCGCCAGCGCCTGCGCCTCCTCCTCTGCGAGCGCGCCGCGCTCGACGCCGTCGGCGAGACCCGCCGCATAGGCCGCCTCCTCCGTCTCCTCGACGTAGCAGCCGCCCCAGGGAGAGTACCAGGCGGGGATCTGGTGTCCCCACCAAAGCTGGCGCGAGACGCACCACGGCTGAATGTTCTCGAGCCACTCGAAGTAGACCTTCTCCCAGTTCTTCGGCGCGAACTGGGTCTCGCCGTCGCGCACCGCGGCCAGGGCCGGCTGGGCGAGCGTCTTGGCGTCGACATACCACTGGTCGGTGAGCCACGGCTCGATGACGGCGTTCGAGCGGTCTCCGTGCGGCACCATATGCGTGTGCGGCTCGATCTTCACGAGCAGGCCTGCGAGCGCCATCATCTCGACGATGCGCAGGCGCGCGACGAAGCGATCCTGGCCGTCGAGCGCGGCGATCAGCCGGTCATGGTCGTGATCGCTCTCGAGCCCTTCGAAAAAGGCCAAGTTGTCCTTCAGAAAGACTTTCGCCTCCGCGTCCAGCACATTGATCTGGCGGGCTCCTTCCGTCTCGTGCCGCTTGCCGACTTCGAAGTCGTTGAAGTCGTGCGCCGGGGTGATCTTGACCGCGCCCGTGCCCTTCTCGGGGTCGGAATATTCGTCGGCGACAATCGTCATCAGCCGCCCGACCAGCGGCAGCCGCACCTGCCGCCCGATCAGGCGCCGGTAACGCTCGTCGTCGGGATGGACCGCGACCGCGGTGTCGCCGAGCATGGTCTCCGGCCGCGTGGTCGCGACCGTCATCCGCTCGCCGGTCTCCTCGCCGCCGGAGTCCACCACGGGGTAATCGAAATAGTAGAGATGGCCGTTCGGGTTTTTGGCCAAGACCTTCGCGATGGCCGCTTCGTCGAGCGGCGCCCCCTCGTCCCGCGACCACCTGAACGAGCCCTTGCACTCGACCTGGATCACCTCGAGGTCCGAGATCGCGGTCTGGAATTTCGGATCCCAGTTGACCAGGCGCTTGTCCTTGTAGGCGAGCCCCTCATGGTAGAGCTGGACAAACACTTTCGCGACCGCGCGCGACAGCCCTGCATCGAGGGTGAAGCGCTCCCGGCTCCAGTCGCAGGACGCGCCGAGCCGTTTGAGCTGCTGGACGATGGCGCCGCCCGACTCGGCCTTCCATGCCCAGACCCGCTCGAGGAACGCCTCGCGACCCATCGCGCGGCGGTCCGGCTCCTGCGCCTCGGCGAGCTTTCGTTCGACGACCATTTGGGTCGCGATGCCGGCGTGGTCCGTCCCCGGCTGCCAGAGAACGTCGCGGCCGTTCATCCGCCGATAGCGGGCCAGGATGTCCTGCAGCGTGTTGTTGAGCGCGTGCCCCATGTGCAGATTGCCGGTCACGTTCGGCGGCGGAATGACCATGCAGAACGGCTCGGCGCCGGCCCGGTCGGCGCGGCCCGCCCTGAACGCCCCCGTCTCTTCCCAAAGCGCGGAAACGCGGGCTTCGACCGCAGCAGCGTCAAAGGATTTGTCCATCATGGATTAACAGTCCGCGCTTCGCCCCTCGGGGCGCTGATCACGATTGCATGCGGGCGTGCCGGCGGCGGCGCAGCTCAGGCCTGGTCGCCGTACGCCGCGACGGCTTTAAGCGCATCGCGACGCCGCAAGTCAACGCGCGAAAGGCGGAGAAGGGGGGCGCTTATCGGATTCCGCGGGCGACGCGCTCGATCTCCGCGCGCACCAGCCGCTCGACGATGCCAGGCAAGTTTTCATCGAGCCAAGCCTTGAGCATCGGACGCAACATCTCGCGGGCCATCCCCTGGGCGATCTCGGCTCCGCGCGCCGCAAGATTGGCGGAAAGGGCCTCGAACGCCGAGCTCACCGCCTGACCCGTCTCGGGCGACATCAAAGGCCCCTCGTCGGCGGCCAAAGCGAAGTCCGCGGGCGCCGGGCCGACAGGCTCCGCCTTCGTCCGATCGGCCTTAGAACGGCTCGCCTCCCGAGGCGGTTTTGCCTCAGGCGCAGGGTTCGCCTCGGCGTCAGGCTTCAGCTCCGGCATCGGCTGGCTCCGGCATCGCTAGCTCCGGCAAGGACCTCGTGTCGAGCGCGGAGACCGGGACGACGTCTTGCGCGGGACGCTGCGGCGCCAGATCATCCTTCGAATAGACGATCTGGGGAGCGGACGGCGCGGACCGGGCCGAAACCGGTTTGGAAAGCGCCGTTTTCTCCGCCTCGCGCTCGTCCACTATCATGCTCCGGATGGAAGCGAGGATCTCCTCCATTGAAGGTTCGTGCGCGCGCTGGGCGCGGCGCAGCGACTCGACCTCGCGGTCGCCGGAATTCGAGTTGACTGCGCTCATGCCACCGCCTCGGCCCTCTGCGGGCGCCGTCCGATACCCGTGCGCCTCGCGGCTGGAGCCCGGCCTCGACCGGCCCGCCGGGAGCGAATCAGGCGTAAAGCAAGGTAAACTCTCGCCGCCCGCGCATGCAAGCGCTGTTCACTTCTCCACACGTTCTCCGAGCAGGAACAGGCTGCGCCATTGCCAATTCTGCGCAACGGGAGCAGGAGAGGCTTCGCCGTCCAATCCCGGTCGAGACCATTGACCAGCCCGTCCACCGCCGCGCCGACCGCGCCCGTCTCGCGCTGGGGCGTCTTCGCCAACGCGGCGTTCACGGCGATCCTGGTCGCGAGCGCTTTGTCGAGCGTCGGGATCGCGATGTTCGACACCTCGATGAGCTGGCTGATGACCAGGCTCAATCCGAACCCGCTGATGGTGTCGGCGGTCCAGGTTGCGACCACGGCGCCGATGTTCCTCTTGACCATTCCGGCCGGCGCGCTCGCCGACGTCGCCGATCCGCGCCGGCTTCTGATCGCCGCGCAGGTGGCCGTCGTCGCGGTCGGGGCCGTCTTCGCGGCCTTCGTCACGGCCGGTCTGGCGACGCCGCCGGCTCTGCTGGCGACGGTCTTCCTGCTCGGGGCCGCCGGGGCCCTCGCTGCGCCGGCGTGGCAGACCATCACGCCGATGCTCGTGCCGAGAAGCGAGTTCGACAGCGCGATCGCCTTCAACAGCGCCGCCTACAACCTCAGCCGCGCGATCGGCCCGGCCATCGGCGGCGTTGCGATTTCCGCCGTCAGCATCATGCTGCCGTTCTGGGTCTATGTAGGGACCAATCTGATCCTCGTCGGCGTGCTCCTCTGGTGGCGCCCGCCGCGCAAGGCGCCGGAGACGCTGCCCGCCGAGCGGCTGTTCAGCGCGATGAGCACCGGCCTGCGTTACGCGAAGAACAACCGCGACCTCGACGCGACGCTGATCCGGGCGGTTGCGTTCTTTCCCTTCGCGAGCGCCTATTGGGCGCTGCTGCCGCTGATCGCCCGCAGCCAACTGCACGACGGCGCGGAGCTGTACGGCCTGCTCCTCGGCGTGCTCGGCTTGGGCTCGATCGTCGGATCGCTCCTGCTCGAGCGGTTGAAGTCGCGGCTCGGGCCGGACTGGTCGGCCGCCCTGGCGACGCTTGGGACGGTTATGGCGCTCGCCCTTTTCGCCTCGGCGTCGAGTCCCGAGGTCGCCATGGCCGCGAGCTTCGTCGCCGGCGCGTCGTGGATCGTCGCTTTGACCACGATGTTCGTCTCGGCCCAGGTCGCGCTGCCGGACTGGGTGCGCGGCAGGGGGCTTGCGATCTTCCTCACCGCCTATTTCGGCGCGATGACGGCCGGCAGCGCACTCTGGGGCGAGGCGGCGAACCTGAAAGGCGTGCCGTTCGCGCTTTTCGTGGCGGCGGCGGGCACGGCGCTCGGGCTCGTTCTGACCTGGCGCTGGAAGCTCGAGACCGGCGCGGCGCAGGATCTCAGGCCGTCGATGCACTGGCAGGCGCCCGCCTTCGTGCAGCGGCTCGAGGACGACCAGGGGCCGATCCTGTCCGTCGTCGAATACCGGGTCGACACGAAGGACGCGCCCGAGTTTCTCGTGCTGATGCAGGAGATCGGCCACGAGCGGATGCGCGAGGGCGCATACGCGTGGAACATCTTCGGCGATCCCGACGAGCCGGACAAATTCATCGAGACGTCCCTCGTCCACTCGCTGCTCGAGCTGAAGTACCGCAGCAGCCGACGCACCATGGCCGACGAGCTGATCGAAGAGCACCTCGGCCGGTTCCTGAAGGAGCCCCAGAAGGCGAGCTACTATGTCGCCTCACACCGGCAACATCGCCGGCGGCGGCGTCCGTCCGGCCACCCTGCGTGACATCGATCTAGAAAACCGGCGCGATGGCGGAAATGTTTGCGGTGGAGGAGACCGCGCAATCACGCGGGGCGGGACCGTTGGATCCGCCGAACTGAAGGGGAAAGGCCTGCTCATGGCGCCCAGTGAGATCGACGACATCCGGGCCCTGCTGACCTCGAAGCCTCGGCCGGTGGGCTGGCTGTCGCGCCGCAGCCGCCTGGACGAGGTCGGGGCCGTCTGGCCTGTGGCGGAGGATGTCGCGCTGGAACCGGTCGACTGCGACGGCGTTCCGGGCGAATGGTCGATCGTCCCGGGCAGCGACGCGTCCCGCACGCTGATGTTCTTCCATGGCGGGGGCTATTGTTCGGGCTCAATCCTGAGCCATAGGCGCCTTGTGACCGAAGCCGGCCGCTACGCGGAAGCGCGAACACTCGCTGTTGGTTATCGGCTCGCGCCTGATCATCCCTTTCCCGCCGCTTTCGACGACGTCCTGACCGCCTGGCGGTGGCTGCGCGGACGGGGGGTCGCGGCAGCCGACGTCGCCGTCGGCGGCGACAGCGCGGGCGGCGGACTTGCGCTCGCCCTCACAGGCGAATTGAAGCGCCTCGGAGACGATCTGCCTGGCTGCCTGTGGCTCGTTTCGCCGTGGACGGACCTCACGATGTCGGGCGCGACGCTCGCGACCAAGGGGGCCGTCGATCCGCTGATCCATAGGGACTATCTCGAGGAGCTCGCCGGCGCCTATCTGCCGCCGGGCGTGGACCGGAAGGACCCGCGCGTCTCGCCGCTTTATGCCGATCTCGGGGGCCTGCCGCCGACACTCGTCCAGGTCGGGTCGGCCGAGACTTTGCTCGACGACGCCGTCCGCTTCGCCGGGATGGCGGGCGCGGCCGACGTCTCCGTCACCCTCGAAGTCTGGCCGCACATGATCCATGCTTGGCCGCTGTGGAACGCGCGGCTCGAGCCGGGCCGGCAGGCGCTGATGAAGGCGGGCGAGTTCATGCGGCGCTGGACGTGAAAGTTCGAAGCGGCGCGTTGGACGGGGTGAAGCTTCATGCTGGCGTTTCTTCGAACGCCAATTCTGTATTTTCTCACAGCGGTTTTCGGCGCTCATGCGAATGTTTCCCGGCCCGGAGCGGCAGGCGCTCGTGATCCTCTCGCAACATGGACCGACGAGGGTCCGACCTTTTTAAGGATGCGTGATCAGCCGGGCGCCCCGCTGGAAGTTCACGTAGCTCCAGGCCCAGCTGAGAGCGACGAAGAGCCGGCTGCGCGCGCCGATCAGGAAATAGATGTGCGCCGCGCTCCAGAACAGCCAGCCGGGGAAGCCCGTGAGCGAAACAGGTCCGATCTTCACCAGGGCCGCATTCCGCCCGATCGTCGCGAGCTGTCCTTCGTCACGGTAGCGGAAGGGCGCCAGTTGGGGGCGGCCTTCGAGCCGCGCCCGGATGACGCGCGCCGCGTAGCGCCCCATCTGCTTCGCGGCAGGAGCTAGGCCCGGCGCCTGGCCGCCGTCCGGCCCGACAGCCGCCGCCGCGTCGCCGACGACGAAGACGTCCGGCCGCCCGGGCGCGGTGAGATCGGGCTCGACCCGCGTGCGGCCGCTCGAGTCGCATGGAGCATCGAGCCAGCGGCCTGCGGGAGACGAGCGAACGCCAGCCGCCCAGAGGATGGCCCCGCCGACATCGATCCGCCGGCCCTCGGCGACGATCGCGCCCTCCCGCACGTCATCGACCTTCGTGCCGGCCAGCACCTCGACGCCCATGCGGATGAGGTCGCGCCGGGCGATCTCCGACAGCCTGTCCGGGAAGGAGGGCAGGAGCCGCGGCCCCGCCTCGAGCAGGAGGATGCGCGCCTGCGCCGGATTCGACCGGCGGAATTCCGGCGGAAGGGTCCGCCGCGCCAGTTCGGCGAGCGCGCCCGCAAGCTCGACGCCCGTCGGTCCGCCGCCGATGATCGCGAAGGTCAGAAGGCGCGCGCGCTCCTCCGGGTCATCGGACGCCTCGGCGCGCTCGAAGGCTTGCAGCATCCGGCTGCGGATCGCGATGGCGTCCGCGATCGTCTTGAGGGAGGGCGCACACCGCTCCCATTGGTCGTGGCCGAAATAGGAATGGGTGGAGCCGGTCGCGAGCACCAGATAATCGTAGGCGAGTTCTCCCGCCGACGACGACACCGTCCGACGGTCCGCGTCCACCGCCAGGACTCTCGCCATCAGAACCGTCGCGTTCGCCTGGCCGCGCAGCATGTGCCGGATCGGCCAGGCGATGTCGGACGGCGCGAGCGCCGCGGTCGCCGCCTGGTAAAGCAGGGGCTGGAAGCAATGATGGTTTTCTGCGTCGATGATCAGCACGTCGACCGGCGCGCGGGCGAGCTCCCATGCGGCGGCGAGGCCGCCGAAGCCGCCGCCGACGATGACGACGCGCGGCCGTTTCGTGGACGGGGCTTGCTCGATCGCTTCCGTCGGCAGCGGGCTCGGGCGGCTCTCCGACGACGGCGCCCCGTCCTGGTTCGATCGCTGTTCGATCGGGGGATCGAGGGCGGAGCTCAACGCGACCAGACGCCGTAAGCGATGAGGGCGAGCGCAATCAGAACCGCGACCATGACCGCCCAGAGCGCGGCCCGGCCGCGCCCGCCTTCTGCCTGTTCGCCGGATCGCCGCTGAGGCGGCCTTCGCTCGGTCAAGAGGGCGGCCTCCTTCCGGGCCGTCCCGGGCGGCCGGCCTGCCGCCTCGTCGTCGGTCCCGAGGGGAGCCGCAGCGGGATCGGGAAAATTGACCTTGTCGCCCGTCTCGCCGTTGTCGATGGCGCGGCGGATCTCGTCCGTCGTAGGGGGTCGGTCTTGAGCCATTGCCGCTCTCCGCGGGATGGAGCGATAAACTGCGAGCCTCGCCCCCTCGGCCGGGCAGCAACGCAGGCGCCTGGCAGGAGTTCCCGATCCGGACGAAGCCGGTTTCGGCGCTCCCGCCGCCGTATCGTCCAACCCTCCGGCTTGCTGCCTTGAATGGGATGAAGCTGCGCCGAGGCTGTTTCAAAAGGTCCACCGTCCTTGTCCTGAGTTGGCCACCGGCAGCGCCGACCCGCTGCGCATGAAAGTTCCAGCCTTGTGACCTTCGTATAATCTTCCTGTTCTTCGTGGTGAAAAGAATAAACACGAAGTACGCAAAGGTCCCACGAAGGGCACGAGAGCACGACTGGAACTTTCGTGTAGATTTCGTGTGAGGCGCCCCCGAAGGACATCCAGATGGCGCTGCTGGCGGCCGACGGGCAGCCCCTGTTCGCGCGGAACTGCGCGTGCTATCGGGCTTCGCGGCGGAAGCGGGCGAAGCGGTGCGCGGACTGATTGCTCTGATCGTGATCGTCTATCTGGTGGGCGTCGGCGTCGAACTGGCGCCGACCATCCGGGCGAACTGGAGCAGCGCGACCGCAGCGGAGTTCGCGAGCAGGGTCGGCCAGGCTCTTCCCTACGCGCTCGCGTGGCCGGCATCGCTCTTCCGCAGCATGGAGAGCCACGGCTGACTCAGCGGCGCGGGAGGCCCGGACCGACCTCGTCACCGAACGATCGCCCATCTGTCGATTCGCATGGTCAGCAGGCGGCCGGCGCCGTATAATGCTTGCGCATCCTCCGATGGCGCCCGCTGTCGGCGCGATTGCAGGAGGCGGCGATGTTGTTGATCCCTGCCGTGATCATTATCGGCGCGATTCTGGCCCTCGTCTATCATCTCGAAAGGACGTATCCCAGCTGACACGCTGGCCGGCCCGGCTCGACGGAAGAGGGTTGCGGCCGGGAGAGTGGTACGCATGCCCCTGACGGCCCGTTTCGACGACGCCTTCCGCTACGCCCACGAGCTGCATCGGACGCAGCTCCGGAAAGGGACGTTCATCCCTTACATCGCCCACCTCATGGGCGTCGCCGCGCTGGTCATCGAGCATGGCGGCGACGAGGACCAGGCCATCGCCGCTCTCCTGCACGATGCGCCCGAGGATCAGGGCGGACTGCCTGTCCTGGGCGAAATCGAGCGTCGCTACGGCGCCGACGTGGCGCGCATCGTCGCCGACTGCACGGACTCGTGGACGGACCCGAAGCCCGACTGGCGCCCGCGCAAGGAGGCCTATCTCGCCGCGTTACTCGGGAAGCCCCAGCGATCGCTGCTCGTGTCGCTATCAGACAAGACCCACAACGCGGAGGCCATCCTCTACGACTGGCGCGCCATGGGCGATGCGGTCTGGTCGCGCTTCAACGGCGGCGCGGACGGAACCCGCTGGTACTATGGCGGGCTCGCCGATTTCTTCTCGCGCGCCAGCCCTGGCCGTCTGTCCGACCGGCTTTCGCGCGCAACGGCCGAATTTTCGAGCGTGCATTCGCCGTAGTGGACGAGCAAAAACCAAAGCTCCAATGGACGGTCCACTATAAGAGCCGAAGTCGTTCTGCTTCGGGCTGACCCCTGATAGGCGAAGGGGTCGGCGCGCTGCTTGCTTCTTGACGCTTTAACGGGCTGTTAAGCCAACTCAGCAAATGTTTGCCCACCCGTTGGGTAATCGTGAGCTTTTGCTCGCACACGAGTTGGCGGGAATGCCGCCACTCTGCAGGCCTCGAAGGGTGTCGTGATGACGGACGTGACGCGCCGGAAACTTCTGGGCATGGCGGCGGTCGGCGCCTTCGGGCTCGCGGCGCCGTCGGCGCGCGCCGACGCTCCCGAATCGTTTTCCCCCGAGGAGATCGTCGACAACGGCCATCGCTTCTTCGGCAGCGTGTCGCGCGGCCTTGCCGAGGTGGTGCAGGAAGCAGGCCGGCGCTGGGGTCTGCCGAACGCCTATATCCTCGGCCAGGAGGGCTCTGCGGCCTTCGTCGGCGGCCTGCGCTATGGCGAAGGCAAAATGTATACGAGGAATGCCGGAAATCAGCCGGTCTACTGGCAAGGTCCCTCCCTCGGGTTTGACGCCGGGGCGGACGGCGATCGCACGATGATGCTCGTCTACAACCTGCCGGCGACGGGGGCGATTTTCGATCGCTTCGGCGGCATCGACGGTTCGGCCTATTTTATCGGGGGTTTGGGCTTCACGGCGGTGGGCGCCAAGGGCGTCGTCGTCGTCCCGATCCGCACCGGTCTCGGCTGGCGGCTCGGGGTCAATGTCAACTACCTGAAGTTCACCCAACAGGCGACCTGGAATCCGTTCTGACGGAACAACTCCGGACCGGGCTTTTGCGAGGCCGCGGGTGGTGAAGCGGTTGAGAGGTCACGAAAGGAGCGCGCCGACGTCGATCGTGACGCTCGCGAGGAGGACCGGCGCCAGAGATCCGGAAGTCAGCCGTTCCTTGCGGACGTAGGCGTCGCCTGCCGGCTCGCGGTAGACCTCGATCGCCGCCCCCCGAAGATCGATGATCCAGACTTCCGGCACGCCGAACTTCGCGTAGAGCGGAAGCTTGGTCTCGCGGTCATGGGCGAGCGAGCTTTCGGAGACTTCCACGAGGAGAAGCACGTCGGCCGCGTTCGGGTGGCGACTCTGATAATGGTCCGCTCTCGGCTTCAAGAGCATCACGTCGGGCTCGGGCTCGTTGTAGGCGCCGAGTCGCAGCGGGCCTTGCACGCTGACGAGAACGAGGCCGTCGGCCGCGGCGCGCGCGAAGAGCCAGTTGAGGCGGTTGGTCTTTCCGGAATGGGCGCTGCCAATCGGGACCCTGTCGAAGATCTCCCCGCCGATCAGCTCGACTCGGTCGCTTTCCGTAAGGATGCCGGCCTCGGCCATCTTGTAATAGGCTCCGACGTCGAGGCGGTGGCGGGTCGGGGATTGCTGACGCTCGAGAATTTCGCCCATCGGTCCTCTCCGGGGGACAGTCTACGCTTGGCCGGTCAGAACGCCAAACCCGAACCGCCGCGACGAGGCGGTCTCCGGCCGCCACCGAGCCGAAACGCAACAGGAAGAGAAAGCGCGGTCTCCGTGGGCCGCGAATTGTAGGCGCAGGCCGCTTTCATCGACCACGGCTACAAGAGCGCCGGCGCGAGCGCCCCCTCACACAGGGACGGGGCGCGCCCGGTTACTGTGGGTTACGGTGAAACTTTGTAACTCCCAAGCCGCGGTCGGTTTCGCAGCATGCCCCCTCCACCACGCTGCGCGTGGTCCCCCTCCCCCGTTCCGCTAACGCTTCACAGGGGAGGATAGGGCCGGCGCCGCGCTGTCCTCCCCTGCGCAGCGGAGCGGAGCGGGGGAGGGGGACCGCCCGACGGGCGGGGGAGGGGGCGGCGGCCCAGCCTGCTTCGTTGTGAAGCTTTTGGATTCCGGCTTAAGCCATTGAGAAAAATTGATCTTGGGAAGACCTTTGCTCGGATCCGGCTTTCCTCGGCTTTGCTCCGGTGTTCCCGGGCTTTGGCGGAATGTCCCGGGGCTTGGACAGTCGCCACGGGGGCCGTCAGAGACGTGAGCAGCGCCGCATCGCGGGCGCCACGACAACCTGATAAGATCGCGTGTCGATTGGGGGAGGAGACCGCGATGCCGCGCCTGTTCGTGTTCGCTCTGGCGTCGATCCCGTTGCTGGCGGGCGAGGCGAACGCCTCGCCGCTTGGTTTGTCCGGCATCGCGACAGACTTGTCGTTCGTCGAGACCCAGGCGGCGAAAACCTTGGCCTCGCTGGGCGCCCCTAGCGGGTCGAATTACCCCAGCTTCGGGGGCGACAGCGGGACGTGGAATACCGTCAGCGCGTCGAGTTGGACCAGCGGTTTTTTCCCGGGCGAGCTCTGGCTCCTGTATCAGGCGACGGGATCGCCGCAATGGCTCGCGGACGCGCAGGCGTGGACGGCGCCGCTCGCCTCCCAGGCGACGCGGACGGACACTCATGACGTCGGTTTCATCATCGGGGAGAGTTTCGGCAACGGCTATCGGTTGACCGGAAATCCCGGCTACGCGACGGAAATCCTGACCGCCGGGGCGTCATTGGCGACGCGTTACAACCCGACGGTCGGGGCGGTGCGCTCCTGGAGCTGGGGCCCCTGGCAGTATCCGGTGATCATCGACAATATGATGACGCTCGGCCCGTTGCAGTGGGGCGCGGTCAATGGCGGCGATTCCGCCTGGGCGGGCTACGCGAAGACCCACGCCGAGACGACGCAAGCCGACTTCGTGCGCACGAACGGCAGCACGTTCCAGCTCGTGAACTTCGACCCGACCACCGGGGCGGTGCTGAGCCAGGGGACATACGCGGGACACTCCAACACGTCGACCTGGGCGCGGGGACAGGCCTGGGCGCTGTACGGGTTCGTTCAGGCGTATGAGGCCTCCGGGGACAAGGCGTTCCTGACGACAGCGCAAAGGCTCGCGAACTATTTCGTCAAGCATTTGCCCGCAGACGACGTCCCCTACTGGGATTTCAATGCGCGCGTCACGCCGACGACCCCCCGCGACAGCTCGGCGGCGGCCATCGCGGCCGACGGGCTCATCATGCTGAGCACGGTCGAAAATTCGCAGACCCGAAAGACGGCCTACCTGTCGGACGCCGAGAACATTCTCGGGTCGCTCAGCAGCGCCTACCTCGGGCCGGCGTCAGGCGAGGCGGTTCTGGCGGACGGCACCGGCACTGACGGCAACAGGGTGATCCCGCTGGCTCCCTCGGAGGTGAACACGGCGCTGATCTTTGGCGATTACTTCTTCACCGAGGCCTTGCTCCGCCTGCAGGACGTGCTGGAAGGACAGCAGGGCTGGGTGCTGTATAGCCCCATCGGGGCGGGCGCGCGGTTCGGGGCGTTCGCCGCCGCTCCGGAGCCGTCCACCTGGGCGATGATGATGCTGGGCTTCGCTGGGATCGGCTTTGCCGCGCATCGGCGTCGTGGATCTCGCCTCACCGTCGATCGGCCGCCGCCGTAGGCTCGAGGGCGGACCGCGATGCCCTTCGCGCCCCGGATCGGAGGGGCGGCGCCGACGAGATCATGTCGGAGACTGCTGCACCTCGCAGGGGCCAGACGAAACCTCCCGCCGTCCGCGATACAGCGCCAGCGTCGCGACGAGGCCGCAGACGGCGGCAAAGCTCATCCAATACCCCGGCGCGGCCTTGTCGCCGGTGCGCTCGATGAGCCAGGTCGAGATCGCCAGCGACGAGCCGCCGAGCGTCGTCGCGAGGCTGTAGGCGAGGGAGAAGCCGGCGGTGCGCACGCTCGCCGGAACGAGTTCGGTCAGCGCCACGACCATCGCCCCGTTGTACCAGGCGTAGAGGACCGACAGCCACAATTCGACCGTGAGCATCCGGCCGAAGCTCGGCCCTCGCACCAGCCAGGCGAGCGCCGGATAGGCGGTGATGAGCGCGAGCACGGTGCAGGCGATCAGGATCGGTCTGCGGCCGATGCGGTCGGAGAGCGCGCCCGAGATCGGCAGCCAGACGAAGTTCGAGGCCGCGATCGCCATGGTCACGAGCAGCGCGTCAGTTTCGCTGAGATGCAGCTCCCTGCGGCCGAAGGTCGGCGTGTAGACGGTGATCAGATAGAACGAGACCGTCGTCATGACGACCATCGCCACCCCGCCGAGCACGAGCGCCCAGTTGGCGGCGAGCGTCTCGTAGATCTGGGCCGTCGTCGGGTGGACTTTTCGCGCCGCGAACGCCTCGGTCTCCTGCAGCGAGCGGCGGATCATGTAGAGGAACGGCACGATCGCGCAGCCGATGAAGAAGGGAATGCGCCAGCCCCAGTCGGCGGCGGCCTGGGGCGTCATGAGCTTCGCGATGGAAAAGCCGAGGAGCGCGGCGAACACGACCGCGACCTGCTGGCTCGCCGACTGCCAGCTCACATAGAAGCCCTTGCGCCCCGGGGTCGCCATCTCGGAGAGGTAGACCGACACGCCGCCGAGCTCGACGCCGGCGGAAAACCCCTGCAACAGCCTTCCGAGGACAACGAGCAGCGGCGCAAGCGCGCCGATCGTGGCGTAAGCCGGCACGAAGGCGATGAGGATGGTGCCGCAGGCCATGATCGACAGCGTGACGATGAGCCCTTTGCGACGCCCCATCCGGTCGACGTAGGGGCCGAGCACCAAGGCGCCGATCGGGCGCATGGCGAAGCCTGCGGCGAAGCTCAGGAACGTCAGCATCAGCGAAGCGTAGGGGTCGTCGCTGGGGAAGAACGTGTGCGCGATCTGCCGGGCGTAGATGCCGAACAGGAAGAAGTCGTACATCTCGAGGAAGTTGCCGCTGGTGACGCGGAGGACTGTCTTCAGCTTGTCGAAACGCGTCTGGCCCATGTCGGCTCCCAACTCGGCGTCCTCCCAGAAGCCGAGGATGCTACAAGCGCCACGGCAAACGGCCAAATTCTTTGCGCTCCGGCCTGCGCTGATTGATCCGGAAGCGGCTCACCCCATCCACCGCGACGCCGCCCGCCCGGCCACGGCGCCGGTCGCCAGGCAGGCCTGCAGCAGATAGCCGCCGGTCGGCGCCTCCCAGTCGATCATCTCCCCGGCGACGAAGATTCCCGGCCGCCTGACCAGCATCAAATTTGCGTTGATTTCGCTCCACATGATTCCGCCGGCGGTCGAGATCGCGCGCGCGATCGGAGCTGGGGCGACGAGCTGAAGCTCGCAGCCCTTGACCCGGCGAGCGAGGGCGTCTCCGCCCTCCGGCAGGGGGCCGGCTTCGCGCAGGAGCGCAACCGCGACCGGCGCGAGGCCTGCGCTCTTGCGCAGCAAAGTCGAGACCGACCGGCCTGGCCTGCTCGCCAGCCGCGCGGCCAGCGGGGCTTCGGCCACGTCCGGCTTGAAGTCGATTGCGAGCGTCGCAAAGCCGTCGGCCGTGATGGCCTCCCGCAGAGCCGCCGACAGCGCGTAGACCGCGCCGCCCTCGAGGCCCGACCGGGTCACGACCGCTTCGCCGCGGACGCGCGCGCCGTCGCAGCTCAGCGCGACGTTCTTCAGCGGCGCGCCGGCGAAATGTTCCCGGATTCTCGCCGACCATTCGACGACGAAGCCGCAATTGGCGGGCTTCAGCGGCGCCACTGCGATGCTGCTGGCCCGCAACGCCTCGACCCAGGCGCCGTCCGAACCGAGCCGGGGCCAGGACGCGCCGCCGAGCGCGAACACGGCGGCGCTCGGGCTTACGGTCGCTTCGCCCGAGGGCCCGGCGAAGCGCAACGCCCCCGCCTCGTTGAAGCCGACGAAGCGCGACCGCAGTTTCAGCTCGACGCCGAGATGGCCGAGACGCCTGAGCCAAGCGCGCAGCAGCGGCGTCGCCTTGAAGCTCTTCGGAAACACCCGGCCGCTCGAGCCGATGAAGGTCTCTTCGCCGAGCCCCGCCGCCCATTCGCGCAGAGCCTCAGGCGGGAAGGCCTCGATGGCCGAGCGCAGCCGCTCCGCCGCTTCGCCGTAGCGGCTCATGAACGCTTCGAGCGGCTCGGAATGGGTGAGGTTGAGGCCGCCACGCCCGGCGAGCAGGAACTTCCGCGCCGGGCTCGGGCTCGCATCGTGGACGACGACACGACGGCCGGCGAACGCGATCTGCTCCGCCGCCATCAGCCCGGCCGGTCCCGCGCCGACGACGACCCATCCCCCTTCTCCCGCAGAGTCCAATTCGCCCTAACGCTCGTCACCGCTGGCCGCGCGCGCGGCCAGCGTCTCGCTCGCCTCCCACAGTCTTTTCGCCGCGGAGTTGTCGCGCGCCGCGCGCGAAGCCTCGGCGGCTTTGCGCTTGACGAAATAGGCGCCGGTCACGTCGGCGGCTTCCGGCGACGAGGCGAGGTAGATGAGGGTGTCGGCGCCCTGTTCGGGCCTGATTGCAAAGGCCCTGGCGAAAGGCATCAACAGGCCCGTCAAGCCGCCCGAAGCCTCGCCGAACCGGGTGGCGACGAAGCCCGGATGAAAGCAATTGGCGGTGACCCCGGTTCCGGCAAATCGGCGAGCCAGTTCGCGGGTGAACAGGATATTGGCGAGCTTGGAGCGTCCGTAGGCCTGCCAGCCGTTGTAGCGCCTGGCGCCCTGCAGGTCGGAGAAGTCGAGGGACATTCCCTGGTGAGCCATCGAGGAGGTGGAGACGACGCGGGCCGGCGCGGAGGCGGCGAGCGTCTGCGTCAGAGCCGTTGTCAGCGTGAAATAGGCCATGTGGTTCAGGGCGAAGGTCATTTCCAGCCCCTCAGGCGTCACCCGGCGGTCGGCGAACATCGCGCCGGCGTTGTTGACCAGCACGTCCACCCGCGGCTCCTGCTGCGCGATCAGAAGCCCGACGCGGCGCGCCTCCGCCATCAGCGAAAGGTCGGCGAGATGCACGCGGTGTCCGAGCTTCGGCGCCTGCCTCTCGAGCTTGGCGAGCGTCGCCTCGGCGCGGCTTTTGTCGCGCGCGACGAAGACGATTCGGGCTCCCATCTTGGCCAGCGCCAGGACCGCGACTTCGCCGATCCCGGACGTCGCGCCCGTAGCGACCACGGTCTTGCCTTGCAACATGACACTCCCCGTAACGCCCGCGATTTCGATCGGCTTTCCCGCGGCGGCGGCGCGACCCTCGCCGGACGCGGCGCCGCCGTCAATGGCCGAGCATGCGAGCCGGAGCAGCTTTGTCGCTATGCGCGAATGTCCCTGCGCGCCGTCGGGCAACGCTTCCGTCTGGCGCTCCTTGATCTGCCCTCCTGCCAGCCGTACATGATTATCGTCGGAGCGGCTGAATGGGCAGGCGAGTAGTATCGGGAAAATCGGCGCCGACGCGAGTCGAGCGCGTGGAGGCGCGGGTTTCCCACGATCAGAAGGCGCTATTCCAGCGCGCCGCCGAGTTGCAAGGACGGACGCTGGCGGATTTCGTGGTCGCCAGCGTCAATGACGCCGCCATCCGCGTCATCGAGGAAAAATCAGACGATTCGATTAAACGCTGAAGATAGTCGCGCCTTCGCTGAAGCGCTCCTCAATCCGCGGGAGCCGAACGCCCGGCTCGACGCGGCGGCGCAGCGGTACCTCAAACGGATCGCAGGTGAGTGACGACGTCACCGCCGGCGCTGCGCGTCGAGGCGCTGGCGGACCGCCATCGTCGAGAGCGTTTCGCCAGCGGCGTCGAACCGCTCGACCGATATTTTCGGCAGCAAGCCGGGCAAGATATGAGGCGCAGGATCGCCTCGTGTTTTGTGCTCGTCGCCGACGATGAGCCCGCGCCGATCGGCTATTACACGCTTGCGGCGACCAGCATCGCTCTCATCGAGTTGCCGGAGGTTCTCGCAAAGCGGTTGCCGCGTTATCCGGTCGTCCCCGCGACGCTCATGGGGCGGTTGGCTGTGGATTCCCGCTACCGGGGACAAGGGCACGGAGAGTTCCTGCTTTTCGACGCGTTCAGCCGGGCGCTGCGGAACGAGATCGCGTCCTATGCCTTCGTGGTCGACGCGAAGGACGACCATGCGGCCCAGTTTTATCGCCGCTACCGCTTCCTCCCTCTCGCCGGAGGCGGCCCAAGAAGTTTATCCCGATGACCGAGATCGCCATGCTGTTTGCATAGCTTTGGCGTTGGCCAGACTGCCTCCAGGCTTGGGGATACCGTTTCCCCTCACCCCGGCCCTCTCCCGCAGGCGGGAGAAGGAGTTACCCCTTCGGAAAGTCGAGCCCCATCGCCCGGTAGCGCTCCGGGTCGTCGAGCCAGTTCTCGCGCACCTTCACATGCAAAAAGAGATGGACGATCGCGCCGTGCGCCTCAGAAATGTCCTTGCGCGCCGCCGTGCCGATCGCCTTGATCGTCCGTCCGCCCTCCCCGATCACGATCTTGCGGTGGCTCTCCCGGGTGACGAACACGGTCTGCTCGATGCGCGCCTCGCCATTGGGCAAATCCTTCCAGCTGTCGGTTTCGACGGTCGCCTGATAGGGCAGTTCGTCGTGCAGCCGTTCGAACAGTTTTTCGCGGGTGATCTCGGCGGCGAGCGAGCGGATCGGCGCTTCGGTGATCTGGTCCTCGGGATAGAGCCAGGGCCCTTCCGGCGAGACGGCGGCCAGACGCTCGACCAGCCGGTCGAGTCCGTCGCCGGTCGCGGCGCTGATCATGAAGGTCTCGTCGAAGGCGAGCGCCTCGTTGAGCCGCGCCGCGAGCGCGAGCAGCTTGGGGCGCTCAACGAGGTCGATCTTGTTGAGCAGCAAGACCTTCGGTTTCTTGCTGTTCGCCAGCGTCGTCAGGATCGCGGCGGTCTCGTCGCTCAGCGCTCGGCGCCGCCGCCTCCTTGCGCGCGTCGATCAAGAGCGCCAGCGCGTCCGCGTCCGCCGCCGCGCCCCAGGCCGAGGCGACCATCGCGCGGTCGAGCCGCCGCTTCGGCGCGAACAGGCCCGGCGTGTCGACGAGGACGATCTGCGCCTCGCCCTTCATCAGCACGCCCCGCACGGTCGAGCGGGTGGTTTGGGCCTTGCGCGTGACGATCGACACCTTTTCGCCGACGAGGGCGTTGATCAGCGTCGACTTGCCGGCGTTCGGCGCGCCGATGAGGGCGACGAAGCCGCAGCGGGTTGCGCTCATGCGGCGGCCCATCGATCGAGGAAGGCCTGCGCGGCGGCCTGCTCGGCGGCGCGCTTCGAGTTCGCTTCGCCGGTTTCGGGCTCGAAGCCCGGCAGCACGACGCGCATGACAAATTGCGGCGCATGCGCCGGGCCGCTGCGCGCCACCTCCTCGTAACGCGGGGCGGCGAGCGAACGCGCCTGGGCCCATTCCTGCACCGCCGTCTTGGCGTCGCGCGCCGGCGAGGCGTCGGCGGTGAACCGGCCGCCCCAGGAACGCAGGATCAGCGCCCGCGCCGCCTCGAAGCCGCCGTCGACATAGACCGCGCCGATCAGCAATTCGCACACGTCGGAGAGGATCGCCGCCTTCTTGCGGCCCCCGCCCCTCGCTTCGCCCAAGCCCAGCACGACATGCGGGCCGACGTCCCACTCGACCGCGATCGCGGCGCAGGTTTCGCGGCGGACGAGCTTCGCGAGCCGCATCGAGAGCTCGCCCTCGCTCGCGTGGGGAAAGGAGCGATAGAGATGGTCGGCGACGACCACGCCGAGCACTCGGTCGCCGAGAAACTCGAGCCGCTGATAGGAGCGTCCGCCCGTCGCCTGGGCCGAGAGATGGGTCAACGCCAGGCGAGCGAGCTCCTGATCGCGGAAGCTGTAGCCGAGCCTCGCTTCGAGATCGGCAAACTCGACCTTCACGCGCTTGTTCATGAGACGACCGCGCCGCGCCTTCCTTCCCCGGCTCTGCTGAGGAAGGCGGCGCGTAGCCCCGAACGGGGTGTGGCCAGCTTGGTCAACCTCGGTCGGATTGCGCGAACGTCACCGCGAAGCCTCATCCAGCCATTCTTGCTTTCCGCACCCCATCGGGCCGCCCTGCCCGCTTCGAGTGGAAGAGACCTCAATGCACCCGCTGGAAGATGCGGTCCCAGCGCACGTCCCACGGCCACTTCCAGACCTCCCAGGCGGGCGTGTCCTCGCGGATCGAGAAGAAGATGATCTCGGCGCGCCCGATCAGGTTGACGAAGGGCACGTAGCCGACGCCGCCCTGGTCGGCGGCGAGACGCGAGTCGCTCGAATTGTCGCGGTTGTCGCCCATCATGAAGTAATGGCCGGGGGGCACCTCGTAGACGTTGGTGTTGTCGAAGGTGCCTTCGTCGCCGTCGATCTGGATGATCCGGTGCTTGACGCCGTTCGGCAGCGTCTCGATGTACTGCGGCGCTTCCTCCGGCTTGCCGAAATGGTTGACCGTCGGATAGGCCGCGATCTGCTCGCGCGGACACTCCTGCCCGTTGATGAACAGCCGGCCGTGGATGACCTGGATCTTGTCGCCCGGCAGGCCGATCAGGCGCTTGATGTAATCCGTCGTTCCGTCGCTCGGCAGCTTGAACACGATGATGTCGCCGCGCTTCGGCTGCGAGGCGAAGATGCGGCCCGGAATCGCCTGCGGGGCGAGATCGAGGAAGCCGGGCAACGAGAAGTGCGAATAGCCGTAGGCGTATTTCGACACGAACAGGTAGTCGCCGACGAGCAGCGTCGGCACCAGCGAGCCCGAGGGGATGTTGAACGGTTGGAAGAGCAGCGTGCGGACGACGAGAGCGATCAGCAGCGCCTCGACGATGACCTTGACGGTCTCCCACCAGCCCTCTTCCTTCTTGACGGGCGTCGCGCCGGCTTCCGCCGGCTTCACGCTCTTTTCGCTCATTTGCGTCACGACGCCCTTCCTGATGTTGTCGCGGATCCGCCCGGCGCCGTTTCCTATACAGACGCAATACGGCCCAGCCAAGCGCCGCGGCTCATGGCCCTCGAACTTGGCTGAACGATGGCTGCTCTCAAGACCTCATTCAAAAGCCCGCGAGGTCCGTGACACTTGAAACACGCTCTTTGTCTCAAGGCAGGAGGACCAGCGAACCCGTCGTCTCGCGCGCCTCGAGCGCCCGATGCGCCTCGGAAGCCTCGGCGAGCGGCAGGCTGCGGCCGATGTGGACGGTCACGTCGCCGTTTCCGACCGCGCGGATGAGATCGCGCGCCATTTTCTCGTAGCGCGCCCGGTCGGAGATGAAGGTGAACAGGGTCGGCCTGGTGGCGAACAGCGAGCCCTTTCGGCCGAGCAGCCCGAGGTCGAAGCCCTCGATCCCGCCCGAAGCGGAGCCGAAGCTCGCGAACATGCCAAAGGCCCTGAGGCAGTCGAGAGACGCGGGAAAGGTCGCCTTGCCGACGCCGTCGTAGACGACCGCGCATTTCTGCCCCTTGGTGATCTCCTCGACGCGCTTGGCGAAGTCTTCCTCGCGGTAGAGGATCGTGTGCTGCGCCCCGGCCTTCTTGGCGATCTTGGCCTTTTCCGGCGAGCCGACGGTGCCGATCACCTTCGCGCCGAGCGCCCGGCCCCATTGGCAGAGGATCTGCCCGACGCCCCCGGCCGCCGCATGCACCAGAATCCAGTCCCCCTCCTTGACCCGATAGGTCTGCCGCAAAAGATATTGCGCGGTGAGGCCCTTGAGCATCATCGCAGCCGCCGTTTCATAGGAGATGGCGCGCGGCAGCTTGATGAGGAAGCGCGCCTCGATGTTGCGCTCCTCCGCGTAGGCGCCGTTCGACCCCGCATAGGCGACCCGGTCGCCCGGCTTGAGGTCCTTGACCCCGGGCCCGACCTGGACGACCTCGCCCGCGCCCTCCGCGCCCGGCGTGATGGGAAGCGGCATCGGATAGAAGCCGGTGCGGTGATAGACGTCGATGAAATTGACGCCGATGGCGTGCTGACGAAGGCGGACCTCGCCTTTGGCAGGCTTCGGCAGCTCGACTTCCTCGAGCTTCATGACCTCCGGCCCGCCCGTCTCATGGATGCGAATCGCGCGCATTGGGCTTCCTCAAAATCCCGCTTCGAACGAGGATTGGCGCGGACCGCGGTTTTGCGCAAGAGACTCTTGGCCAAATACATTCGCCAGGACATTCTTGGCCAAATACATTCGCCCCGAGAAACCCCTCGCGCCCCTTGCGCCCTGAGCCTGCGCCCCGTATAGCAACCCGCACTCCGGAGCCGCCCGGAGTTGGCGGCTTACCAGCTTTGCGCCCATCGTCTAGCGGTCCAGGACGTCGCCCTTTCACGGCGAAAACGGGGGTTCGAGTCCCCCTGGGCGCGCCAATCAAATCAAAGTCTTAGCTGAAAGTCTGCCCGTCCTGTCCAATATCTGACCAATATACAGGCACGCATTCCGCCCTCGGGGCCATGCGTGCACCGGGAGAGGACTATTACAGCGACTGTCATCTTGCGGCTGGCCGAGATGGAGGCGTGCGCATCAGGCCGCTTGCGAAGGTTCATCAGGGCGGCTTTGGTACGGGCGTCGCTCCCAATATTCCACCTCGCCGGCAGAGACGAATTCGTCGTCGCCAAGATTCACAATGGCCACGAACGCGCCGTTGTCCGGGTTGAAGAGATAGCGAAAGTTTAGGACTTCGCCGTCCTGATTGAGCAAGTCGCTTTCCGCAACGCGAAGCTCGCAGCCCATCTGAATGAACAGCGAAAGGACCGACCTCACTTTCCAAAAGGTCGTGAGGCGTCGGGGCGGCAATCGTCAGTTCGCCTCGGCGAAGCGAACCTCGCCGATCTTGATCCCTTGAGGCGGCGCAATCGAACGGTCTCGGCCCTTTAGATCAAAATGCGCCTGCTCGAACAGCTCCCGATATCGCTGCGGCGCGGCTGGAATAGCCGTCAAGGCCTCATGCCCGAGCGTATGGGCTGTGGCGAGATTCGCGACAAGGGCGCGCTCGAACGCCCGCGGCAAATTGGACGGCTTATCTGCGCGCGCAGCAATATCAAATTCGATGCCTTGAGCAACCCAGAGGTCGCCATCTTCGAAGATGACGACGTTGAGCTCGATCGTGTCCATGGCCCTATCCGTGCTGCATTGCTTAACATGGTCGACCCGAACGAATCATTAAGAAATTTGTTCCCTTTCTGTCCGGCCCAACAAAACGGCCGCAGGAGTCGCCCCGGCCGTTCTGCATCCGTTGAGGGCGTGTGCTCAGACAGCCGCGCCGACCGCCTTCATGGCCTGGTAACCGTGCCCCAGGCTCCGAAGAATGTCGTCTGCGGTTCCGCCCTCGTCCTCTTCTTCGATGTCATAGCAATGCTCGCAATCTGAAAGCTTGGCCAAGAACCCCGCGAAGGTCGTTGTCCGCGTGTTCGCGATCTTGAGCCAGATCGGGTGCAGTTCGTCATAGAGAGCCGTCACCCGCTTGTCGGCCTCCTTGTATGCCGCTCGCGCCATCGTGCGCGCCTCTGTGTACTTGTTCAGCGCCTCAAGAATCTCGGTAGCTCGAACCTTCGTCCGAACAAGCTCTATCGCGAACTGTGATCGCTTGGCTGATAACAACTCCTGAAGCTTAGCGTCGTCTAGCACCCATGCGGCGGTTTCCAAGCACGCTCTGTCGGCCTCGCAGTAATGATCGTCACGAATCGGCGCTGGCAATCAGGAGTGGCGTTGCTTAAAGTCGCCTCGGCAAGCTGAAATTGTGTAATCAATAGATCAGCTAGCCCACTTATTTCACGATGACCTATGTTTGGCCCTTTCTTGATCGCGGTCGACCCCGACCTGAAGCGGCTGGTACGACGATTTGGCTCGTCGCCCGAAAACGCCAGCTTCAAGAGCCTGAACCTGATCTGGCTCAGCTGCGGCCCGGTCATGGCGATGAAGCGTATCGAGCAGGCGATGAGCTTCATCGAGCACGAATGGGAATTCGCCTGCAGGAAGCGGGCGCGGCGGCTCTGGATCGATATCGGCCCGCACCGAATGGCCACTTACCGTTGATATCTATCGCCTCGCCTCGACCGCGCCCATGAGGCTCAGCGCGAACCAAACCTATCCCCCGCCAGTTTGTGTCCTCGGTAGAAGCCGAGCCCGTGGAGGAGCGGGTTGTGCGGCCGCCCTTGGGCCGGTCCCGAGGCCTCACTCGATGCGGCTTCATGCCACGGCCAAGGACTGACGACGCTGGGCTAGGATCAGAGCGGGACGAGCCGGCTCGGCGCCCCTGTTGAGTGCACGCACGAAACTGCGAGGAGGTGCGCATGGAGTGGATCGTCAGGATCAGCGGCCAGAGAGATAATCGTGGGTGCGAACGGCACTACGACACGGAGTCCAATTTCATAAGCGGAGTGAAGGAACTTCTCGAAAACAGGTGGCAGCGGATCGTGTCGGCGACGCTTCCGAGCGGAGTCGTCCTCGACGAGGAGAAACTTCGCCAGGTAATCTCGACCCAAGCCGATGGAGGGGCGTGAATGGACTGGAAGCTCAGGTTTCGTAACTTGCGAACTGGGCGAGAAGTCGAGCGGATCTCCCGAGAAAGGGCCGAGCTCGTCAGCCAAGCGAGGGCGGTGGATGGAGACATTTGGTCGGAGTTGCTGTCGGCCACTGACCCCAATGGAAACGTGCTGACGGTCGATGAAGTCCGAAGGCTGGTCGCAGCCCATCCGCCGGACGGCTGAGTGAAGCATCGAGGCCAGCCGCAGGACCAACCGCACCGCCGCCCTTCTCTGTCCACTCAGCGGCCGGCCACCCCGCGGGTTGCAAGCGGGGCAACGTCCACAAGGCCCTCAAGGCGACAGGGGTTGCCTAAACGATGCCCGGCCGCGCGCGTCCGGCCATCTCCTGCGCGTCCTCGGGGCTCGTCAAGCGGATGGGCAACTTGCGTCACCGTCCTCGACAAGTGGGATACGAGGAAGGCGGGTGCTGCAAATCCTCGCAGACGGAGCACAGCGTTTGGTCATCTCGCTGCCTTGACTCTCGTCTTGAACCTGTAATGCTGAAGGGCGTCGGTTGCGGTGGCGTCACCGGCTCGAATTATCCCAAAGGAGCGAGTTCCGTCGGGCGGTCTGTTCGCGGCTGACCAGGTTCTTTTCTCCGGGGCGGCCACGACGAAAAAGCCCTGAAGCAGGCCGCGGTCCAAGTCGAGACGGCGCATGAATCTTGGCGCGGACGGCGGCTGCTCTTGTCATCTTTCCAAAGGAGACAGGCGGGGATGAAGTGGTTCGCCGATGAGATAGCGCGTCGACCTTCCGCTCTCGTCGCCCTTGTCGTCATCGCCGCCGTGGTGGCGGCCGCCATACTGGCGCCTTGGATCGCGCCCTTTCCGCCGGACGCCCAGCCTTTCGACGGCCTGTCGATGCAAGGCGCGCCTTTGCCGCCCGGGCCGAAATACTGGCTCGGCACCGATACGCTCGGGCGCGACCTTCTGTCCCGTCTGCTGTTCGGCGCCCGGACCTCGCTGGTCATCGGCCTCGTGGCGAACGGGGTTGCGGTCCTCATCGGGATGATCGTCGGCGTGGCGGCGGGTTATCTCGGCGGCTTCCTCGGCAATGCCATCATGCGCTTCACCGACCTGATGATGGCCTTTCCGGCGCTCCTGCTGGCGATCGTGCTCGCGGCCCTCCTGCGCCCGAGCCTCTGGATCGTTGCGATGGTGATCGCGCTGGTGAACTGGGTCCAGGTGGCGCGGATCGTCTTCACCGAGACGCGCGCGCTCGTGGAGCGCGATTTCATCCTTGCCGAGCGCTCGCTTGGGGCGGGACATGCGCGCATTCTCACGCTCCATATCGCCCCGCATCTCCTGCCGACCGCGATCGTCTGGGGGACGCTCGGCATCGCGACGACTGTGCTTCTCGAAGCGACCTTGTCGTTCCTCGGCGTCGGCGTTCAGCCCCCGCAGCCCTCCTGGGGAAACATCATCTACGAAAGCCAGAGCTACTTTCAGGCCGCGCCCTGGCTCGTCTTCATTCCGGGCGCGGTCATCCTGGCGACCGCGCTCTCTTTCAATCTCGTCGGCGACGCCTTGCGCGATCTGCTCGACCCGACCCAGCGCGGGCGCGGCTGATGGCGGCCCTGCTCGCCCAGCGGATCCTGCAGTCGCTCGCCGTGCTGCTCGGCGTCGCGATCATCACCTTCCTGTTGCTGCATTACCTCCCGGCCGATCCAGCCGCCCTGGTCGCCGGGCGCAGCGCCAACGCCCAGATGATCGCCAGCGTCCGTCATCAGCTCGGGCTCGACCTGCCCCTGCCCTTGCAGTTCTGGCGTTACCTCGACGGGCTCGTTCGCGGCGATCTCGGCCGCTCCTACATTCAGCGGAGCGAGGTTCTGACCCTCGTCGCGGCGCGCATTCCCGCCACCCTCGTGCTGATGGCCTGCGGTATTTTCGTCGAGGTCGCGCTCGGACTGACCTTCGGGATCATCGCCGCCGTGCGCCGCAACGGCTTCGTCGACCGGATGGTGATGATGCTCGCCTTCGTCGGCGTGTCGTCGCCGCAGTTCGTCGTCGCGCTGCTGCTGCTCTATGTGTTCGCCGCCCAACTCGGCTGGTTTCCGATGAGCGGCTACGGCACGCCGTCGCATGTCGTTCTGCCGGCGCTGACCCTCGGTCTCTTGGGAGCCGGCTGGTATGCGCGAATGGTGCGCTCGGCGATGATCGACGTGCTCCATCAGGATTATGTCCGGACGGCGCGCGCCAAGGGTCTCGCGGGCTCGCGCGTCGTGCTCAGGCACGCGCTGCCCAATGCGCTCCTGCCCATCGTCGCCATGATCGGCATCGACATCGGTCAGTTCATGGGCGGCGTCGTGGTGGTCGAGGCGGTCTACGGCTGGCCGGGCATCGGCCAGCTCGCCTGGCAGGCGATCCAGGAGGCGGACGTGCCGATCATCATGGGCGTCACGCTCGTCTCCTCACTCGCGATCGTGCTCGGCAATCTGCTGGCCGATCTTGTCGCTCCGCTGCTCGATCCGAAGATCCGGGTCCGATAAGCGGCAAACCCCAAGGGAGTCGTCATGAAGAAGAACTGGTTGATGGGCGCCGCAATGGCCCTCGTTCTTAGCTCGGGGCTCGCAGACCTCGCCCGCGCCGATACGCCGCATCAGGGCGGCACGATCGTCGTCACCTACAAGGACGACATGGCGACTCTCGATCCGGCCATCGGTTACGACTGGCAGAACTGGTCGATGATCAACAGCCTGTTCTCGCGCCTCGTCGATTACAAGTTCGGCACGACCGAGCTCGCGCCCTCGCTCGCGGAAAGCTGGACCGTCTCGCCCGACGGGCTCGTGTACACGTTCAAGCTCAACCCGAAGGCCAAGTTCACCAACGGCCGGAGGGTCACGGCGGCTGACTTCAAATACTCGATCGAGCGGGCGGTGAACCCCAAGACGCAGGGGCCGGGGGGCGGCTTTTTCCACTCGATCGTCGGCCAGGACAAGGTCGCGAACGGTTCGGCGACGACCATGTCCGGCATCGAGGCGGTGGACAACTCGACAATCAAGTTCACCCTCAGCCAGCCCGACGCCACCTTTCTCAACGTCCTCGCCCTGAATTTCGCCTCCGCCGTGCCGAAAGAGGTCGTCGAGGCCGAAGGCGCGGATTTCGGCAAGAAGCCGGTCGGCTCCGGCGCCTACAAGCTCGACCAGTGGGTCCCCGGCCAGCGCCTCGTCTTCTCGCGCAATCCCGATTACTTCCGCGACCGTCCCAACCTCGACGGGTTCACCGTCGAGATCGGGCAGGAACCGCTCGTCGCGATCCTGAGATTGCAGAAGGGCGAGGTGGACGTCGCCGGCGACGGCATTCCGCCGGCCAAGTATCTCGAGATGAAGAATTCGCCCGACGCAAAGGACATGATCGTCGACCGCGACCAGCTCGAGACGAGCTATGTCACGATCAACGTGACCAAGAAGCCGCTCGACGACGTCCGGGTCCGCAGGGCGATCAATATGGCGATCAACAAGGACCGCATCGTCCGTATCATCAATGGCCGCGCGACCCCCGCGGACCAGGTGCTTCCGCCGCTGATGCCGGGCTACGACAAGGCCTATAAGGGCTATCCCTACGACGTCGAGGGCGCGAAGAAGCTGATGGCGGAAGCGGGTCTCAAGGACGGCTTCACGACGACGCTCTACGCCATGAACACGGACCCGAACCCGCGGATCGCCCAGGCCATTCAGCAGGATCTGGCGGCCATCGGCATCAAGGCCGAGATCAAGGCCCTCGCCCAGCCCGAGGTCATCGCGGCCGGAGGCAACAAGGACGAGTCCGCTCTCACATGGTCGGGCGGCATGGGTTGGATCGCCGACTTCCCCGACCCATCCGACTTCTACGGCCCGATCCTTGGTTGCGGCGGAGCGGTGGCGGGGGGATGGAACTGGTCGTGGTTCTGCGACAAGAGCTTCGAGGACCGCGCGACCAAAGCCGACGCCATGTCGAAGCCCGACGAGAAGGACGAGCGGTACAAGGTCTGGGCGCAGATCTTCACCGACATCCAGGAGCAGCAGGCCCCTTGGGCGCCCGTCTTCAATGAGCGCCGCGTCGTGGCGAAGGCGAAGCGGATGGGCGGGCCGGATCAGATCTACGTCGATCCGACCCGGGTGATCGACTACGAGGCGATCTACATCAAACCCTGAGCCTGCTCGCACCAGGGCAATCGGCCGAAGGCGATCTCATCCCCCCTTCTGGGCTACGGGATCCACACGTCTCAGATCGCAACGCGAACCCCTTCCCCAGCTTGCTGGGGAAGGTGGCGCGGAGCGCCGGATGGGGTGTGGCGCGCTGCTTCGACGGCCGCAGGATTGCACATACGGCGCCGTGAACCTTCGTCGTCGCGATCCTGCATTCCAAACCCCATCCGTCGCCTTCGGCGACACCTTCCCCACTTCGTGGAGAAGGGGGCGCGCCCCGATATTTTGGGAAAAGTCGACTTGTGTGAATCCCGTAGCTTTGTACAGCGCCACGACCCCTGCCCGCCCTCGCAAGCGGGGGCGGGAACGCAATCGAGCTTCGCCGACGGACTTTTTTGAGGTAACTCCTATCGTTGTCATGCCCGCGTACGCGGGCATCGGGGCGCCGCGGGAATTGGGTTTTGGCGCGGGGATGACAGCTACGGAGACGTTCCGCTCCGCGAGCGGAACTCGAGGCCTGTTTGGGATAGACTTTTTGACGCCCGCAACAAGACTGCAAGGACAAGAACCCATGTGCGTCGCCTGCAACTACACGGTCCACCGCAAGGACCACAATTTCGCCTGGAGCCGCGATTTCGCGCCGGCGCTGACGTGCAAGCCTGGCGAGACGATCCATTTCGAATGCCTCGACTCTGGCGCGGGCCATTTCACCCGCAATTCGACGGTGGCGGATGTCGCGACGGTCGACTTCGCCAAGGTCAATCCGGTGACCGGCCCTGTCTACATCGAGGGCGCCGAGCCCGGCGACGCGGTGAAGATAACCTTCCGCAAATTCATCCCCTCGGGCGTCGGCTGGACAGCCAACATCCCAGGCTTCGGCCTGCTTGCCGACCAGTTCCCTGACCCGGCGCTGCATATCTGGACCTACGACGCTGCGACGATGGCGCCGGCCCTGTACGGCCCGAAAGGCCGTGTGCCGCTCAAGGCCTTCGCGGGCGAGGTCGGACTCGCGCCCTCCGAGCCCGGCAGGCACTCGGTCGTCCCCCCGCGCGCGGTGGGCGGAAATCTCGACATCCGGGACCTGAGCGAGGGCGCGACCCTCTATCTCCCGGTCGAGGTTGCGGGCGGCCTGTTTTCGATCGGCGACACCCATGCCGCGCAGGGCGACGGAGAAGTGTGCGGCACCGCGATCGAAAGCCAGATGGACGTCGAACTGACGCTGGACCTTTTGAAGGGCGCCAATCTCAAGAGTCCGCGGTTCACCACGCCCGGCCCGGTCAGCCGCCATCTCGACGGCGCCGGCTACGAAGCGACGACCGGCGTCGGCCCGGACTTGATGACGGCCGCACGCGAAGCGGTGTCGCGCATGATCGATCTGATCGCGGCCGAGCACGGCCTGAACCCGGTCGACGCCTATATGCTGCTCTCCGTTTGTGGCGACTTGCGAATCAGCGAGATCGTCGACCAGCCGAACTGGGTCGTGTCCTTCTACTTCCCTCGCATCGTTTTCTCGTGACGAAGGCGGAAGCCGGGGACGCGATTCTCACTGTCGAGGGACTTTCCGTCGACGCGCGCACGCCCGAGGGCCTGCGCCCGGTGCTCGAAGATGTGAGCTTCGCCATTGAAGCCGGCGAGACGCTTTGTCTCGCGGGCGAATCGGGCTCCGGGAAGTCCCTGACGGCGCTGTCGATCATGCGGCTCCTTTCGACGTCGCTGAAACGGCGCGCCGGCTCGATCAGGCTCGCGGGTCGCGAGCTTACGGTGTTGAGCGAACGGGCGATGCGCGGCGTGCGCGGCGGCGAGATCGCAATGATCTTCCAGGAGCCGATGACCTCGCTGAACCCTGTCATGACGGTTGGCGCGCAGCTCACCGAGGCCATCCGCACGCATGACGTCGCAAGCGGCGAAGGCGCGGCGGCGCGCGCCCGGCGCATGCTCGAGGCCGTGCACATCACGGAGCCGGCCCGTCGCATGGGTCAATATCCGCACGAACTCTCCGGCGGCATGCGGCAGCGCGTCATGATTGCGATGGCGCTGTCCTGCCGACCCAAGGTGCTGATCGCCGACGAACCGACAACCGCCCTCGACGTCACCGTCCAGGCCCAGATCCTGAGGCTCATGCGCGAGCTTCGAAGCGAATTCGGCGCGGCGATCCTGCTCATCACCCACGACATGGGCGTGGTCGCAGAAATGGCCGACCACGTCGCGCTGCTCAAATCCGGCCGGCTGATCGAGCACGGCCGAACGATCGATATTTTTGAACGCCCGCGCGAGGTTCACACCCGCGAGTTGCTCGAAGCCGTACCGCGGCTCGGCGCTTTCGCCGGCACAGATGGGCCGCCGCGGGTTACGTCCTCTTCGGCCCGCGCGCCGCCGCCGGAGCCCGTTTTGCTGGTCAGCGATCTCCGGGTGACCTATGGCGGCGGCGCAGGCTGGTTCCGCCGCGCGGCTTCGACGCCGACTGTCAGGGGCGTGAGCTTCGAAATCCGCGCCGGACGCACCCTGGGTCTTGTCGGCGAGAGCGGATCGGGCAAGTCGACGATCGGCAAAGCCGTGCTGGGCCTCGTTCCGTTCACCGGCCAGGTGGCTATCGATGGCGTCGAAATTGCGGGCTTGTCGGCCACCGAGATGAAGCCGGTGCGCGGCAAGGCGCAGATGATCTTTCAGGATCCGTACGCTTCCCTGGACCCGCGCATGTCGACTGGCTCGGCAATTGCGGAGCCGCTCGTCATACACCGGGTCGGGAGCGCCGCCGAGAGGCGGGACCGCGTTGCGATGCTTCTCAAGCGGGTGCGTCTGTCGCCGGACCATGCGAGCCGCTATCCGCACGAGTTTTCTGGAGGCCAGCGGCAGCGCATTTGCATCGCCCGCGCGCTCGCGCTCGAACCGCGCCTCATCGTGGCGGACGAAAGCGTGTCGGCGCTCGACATGTCGGTGCGCGGGCAGGTTCTCGATCTGCTCCTCGAACTTCAGGAAGAGATGGGCCTCGCCTACCTCTTTATCTCGCACGACATGGCCGTCGTGGAGCGGATGAGCCACGATGTCGCCGTGATGCGCGACGGAGCTTTCGTCGAGTATGACTCGAGACGACGCGTGTTCGAGAGCCCGCGCGAGGACTACACGAAAGCGCTCATGAAGGCGGTTCCCATTCCCGTTCCTCGACGAGGACCGAGAGTTGAGGGCGAAAAGGACTGACGTATCGACGGTATCGTTCGGCGAGGTTTCATGAGCGTCGGCGAGGGCAGTCCTCTCTTCGCGATGTTCTGCCGGCATTTCGATATACGCCTGCTTAGACCGGTATCCTGCAGTTCCCACAGCTTCCAGACGGCAGGTCCCCGGACTGAAGCCGGCACAAAACCCGTCCGGATCGGTGTGCGCTAGGCGCCGGCGGCGGGCCCCATGATGTTCTCGATCCTCACAGGAAGCTTGCGAACTCTCACCCCTGTCGCGTGCCATACGGCGTTCGCGATGGCCCCCACCGTCCCGGTTATTCCAATTTCGCCAACGCCCTTGATGCCGAGCCCGTTCACGAAGGCGTCGTCCTCGTGGACCAGCAGCGCTTCAAGCGACGGCAGGTCGGCATTCACCGGCACGTGGTATTCACCAAGGTCCGCGTTCATGATGCGGCCGCTGCGTTTGTCCATGTTCGTCCCTTCGTGCAGCGCGAAGGACACGCCCCAAATCATGCCGCCGTAGAGCTGGCTGCGCACGAGGTTTGGGTTGATGATCCGCCCAGCGGCAAAGGCGCCGATGAGGCGCGTGGCGCGGACCTGGCCGAGATCGGGGTCGACCTTGACCTCCGCGAACACCGCTCCGTGCGCCTGCAACGCATAGTCGCCGACAGCCGCTGGATCGCGCGCGCCCTTGCCCCATCCGTCGATCTCCGTCAGCCCGGCGCGCGCGAGTATGTCGACATAGCTTTCGCTGCGGCTCTCGTCGTCTTTGCGGTGAAGCCGTCCGGCGCGCGCGACCACGCCGACGTTCCCCGCGCCGAAGAGCGGCGAATTGCGGTCCGCGGTGGCGAGCTCGGCGAGGCGCGCGACGGCGTTCCTGCCGCCGGCGTGGATGGCCGAGCCCGCGGTCGCCGTATGGCCGGAGCCGCCGGCGACGCCGCCGTCGGGCAGGTGGGAGCCGCCGGAATGCAGCTTGACCCGGTCGATGTCGAGCCCGAGGCTGTCGGCCGCGATCTGCGCGAGCGCGGTCAAGGCGCCCTGCCCCATGTCGATTGCGCTCGTCTCGACGGTGGCCGTGCCGTCGCCACGGAGCGCCGCCCGAGCCTCGGCGGCGAACATTGGGCAGTGGAACACGGCGGTTCCCATGCCCCAGCCGACGAGGAAGCCGTCTTCGTCGCGCATCTGCCGGGGGAAGCGCGGCCGGCGCGGCCAGCCGAATTCCGTGGCGCCCTTTTCGTAGCAATCGCGCAACGCCTTCGACGAATAGGACTTGCCGGTTATCGGTTCGACCTCTGCATAGTTCGCGAGCCGGAAGTCGAGCGGGTCCATCCCGCACGCCTCCGCCGCTTCGTCGATGGCGACCTCGAGCGCCGCCGATCCGGCTGCGAGGCCCGGGGCGCGCATGGGGCCCGGCGTGCCGATGTCGTTGCGCACGGCTTCGTGGGTTATAGAGATGGCCGGGCTCGCGTAGAGCATGCGCGAGACGCCGGCCGCCGGCTCGATGAAATCGTCGAAGCTGCTCGTCGCCGCGATCGCGTGATGAGAAATCGCGGTGAGCCGGCCGTCGGTCTCCATGCCGAGTCTCAGTCGCTGCCGCGTCTGGCCGCGATGGCCGACCGGACCGAACATCTGGGCGCGCGTCAGCGCCAGCTTCACCGGCCGGCCCGTCATGCGCGCCGCGAGCGCGCACAGGACATGCGCTCCTGCGAGAATCGCCTTCGATCCGAAGCCGCCGCCAATGAACGGCGTGCGAATGAGCACGTTTTCAGGCGGGACCCCGAAGAAGCCGGCGTAGGCCGCGCGGGCCAGGTACGGCGCCTGGTTCGGGGTGTCGAGCGTGAGGCGGTCGCCCTCCCATGACGCAACGATGGCGTGAGGCTCCATCGCGTTATGATATTGCGACGGCGTCTCGTAGGTCGCGTCGATGCGCAGCGGCGCCGCCGACAGTCCCGCCTCGACGTCGCCATGCACGATGTTCGGCGGCGAGCCGACCCCCACCGATTCGGGGACGAAACGCTCGACGTCGAGTCCGAGGCGTACCGGCTCGACCTCGTAGCGGGGCTTCAAAAGCGCCGCGCCTTCCGTCGCCGCCTCCAGCGTCCTCGCGACGACGAGCGCGATCGGCTGGTTGGCGTAGCGCACGCGGTCGTTCTGCAGCGCCTCCAGGCGGAACGAAAACAGGCCTTCCTTGGCTTCCGGGTCGCCTGCCAGCGGGGGCCGGTTGGCGGGGGTGATGACCTCCACGACATGCGGATGCGCTTTGGCGGCTTCGACGTCGAGATGCGCGACGCGGCCGCGGGCGATCGTGCTGACGGCGCACACCGCATACAGCGCGCCTTCGGGGTGGTTGTCCGCGGCGAAGGTTGCGCGCCCGGTGACCTTGAGAACTCCTTCGCGTCGGGTGAGCGGTTGGCCGGCGTTCGAGCCGTAGCGCCGGTTCGGCGAGGCTGGGGAGCGATGGGTCTCAGGCATGTTGAAGGGTCCTGGAAACGGAGGAGAAGGGAGAGGCCGGAAGGGCGGGAAGGCGTTCGGGCGTTCCCGCCGCCGCGAGTGCGAGCGCGCGCACGATGATCCGCTTCGCGAGTTCGATCTTGAATGCGTTGTCGCCGGAGGGTTTTGCGTCGGCGAGCGCCGCTTCTGCGGCTTTGCGGAACGCCGTCCCGTCCGCGTTCGCGCCCTTAAGCGCCTCTTCGGCCGCTCTCGCGCGCCATGGCTTCGCCGCGACGCCGCCAAGGGCAATCCGGGCGCTGCGAATTGCGCCGCCGTCGAGGTCGAGCGCCGCGGCGGCGGACACGACCGCGAAGGCGAAGGACGTGCGCTCGCGAAGCTTGAGATAGCGCGCATGCGCCGCGAAGCGCGCCGCATCGCCGGGAAGACGAAGCGCCACGATCAGGTCCCCGGGCTCGAGCACGCTTTCGCGCTCCGGCGTGTCGCCGGGCAGGCGGTGAAGGTCTTCGAGCGCGATCTCGCGCCGACCATTTGCGCCTTCGATCTCGACAAGTGCGTCGAGCGCGACGAGCGGCACACAGAAGTCCGACGGATGGGTCGCGATGCAGTGTTTGCTCCAGCCGATGACTGCGTGCAGGCGGTTCTCGCCTTGCAGCGCCTCGCAGCCTGCGCCCGGTTCGCGCCGATTGCACGCGCTCGCTACGTCATAGAAGTAGCTGCAGCGCGTCCGCTGCATCAGGTTTCCGCCGACGGTCGCGGCGTTGCGGACCTGCGCCGAAGCGCCGGAGAGCAGCGCTTCGGCGACGGCCGGATAAGCGCGGGCGAAATCCGCGTCATGGGCGAGGTCGGCGTTCCTGACCAGCGCGCCGATGCGCATGCCGCCATCGGCCAGGCGCTCCAGGCGGTCGAGGCCCGGCAAGCGCGTGAGGTCGACGAGACGGCCGGGCCGCATGGCGCCCCCCTTCATCAGGTCGATGAGATTGGCGCCCCCGGCGAGATAGGCGGCGCCCGGCTCCGCCGCCGCGGCGATCGCCTCCGGAACCGTGGCGGGTCGCACATAGTCGAAGATCTTCATGCCGCGTTCCTCCGGTCCCGTTCCGCAAGACGCTTCTGCGCCTCCAGCACCGCCTCCGTGATGCCGCGATAGGCGCCGCAGCGACAGATGTTGCCGCTCATCCCCTCGCGCACGCGCTCGGGATCGTCGCCCGCTTGGCCCTCGTCGATCAGGCCGACCGCGCTCATGATCTGGCCCGGCGTGCAGAAGCCACACTGGAATCCGTCATGCGCGATGAAGGCGGCCTGCACCGGATGAAGCTCGTCGCCTTGGGCGAGGCCCTCGATGGTGACAATCTCCGCGCCGTCGAGGCTCAGCGCGAGAGCGAGGCAGGAATTGACCCGCTTGCCGTTCACGAGCACGGTGCAAGCGCCGCATTGCCCACGGTCGCAGCCCTTCTTGGTTCCGGTCAGGTCGAGGCGCTCGCGCAGGAGATCGAGGAGCGTTACGCGCGGGTCGTCGAGCGCAACGACCCGCCGCTCGCGGTTGACGGTAAGGCTCATAGAGAAGTTCATGAAGACTCCCGTGCTATTCGTCTGGCAGGCGTAGATATCGAGGCCGCCGGCGGGCTATGAGAAGATCGTCGCCCGGCGGCGACAGCGGTTTCGCGATAATGCTGGATCGTCAGCCCTCGTTTCGAGGGCGCCAGTGATCCGATGAGATAGTATACGGAGGGTGCCTCCGTTTTACAAGAGGCGATGCCAGACGCAATGTCAGGTCGTGCAGCCAGTGCAGTGCGCAAGCCTCGCGCCGACGCGGTCCGCAATCGCGAGCGCCTGCTTGAGACGGCGGCCGACATCTTCAGCGCCGGCGGTCCCGACGCCAGCCTCGAAGCCGTGGCGAAGCGCGCCGGCGTCGGCATAGGAACGCTCTATCGTCATTTCCCGACACGCGAAGCCCTGTTCGAGGCGGTGTATCGTCGTGAAGTGGATCAGCTCAGCGAGCTTGCGGAGCGGCTCGCCGACGAAGCTGAGCCTGTCGAAGCTTTGCGCCGCTGGCTGCATGCCAATGTACGGCTCGTGGCGACGAAGAAGGGCATGGTGGCGGCCCTGGCGCTTGCGGCGCATCGCCCTTCGGAGCTTCACGCCTATTCGGCGGACCGCCTCACGAAGGCCGTCGGTTCGCTGCTCGACCGCGCCGCCAAGGCCGGCGACATACGCGCCGATATCACGCCTGAGGACCTTCTGCGCGCGCTCGTGGGCATGTCCTACAACGTCTACGACACCCCCGATTGGCGAAAGACGGCGCTGCGCCTTGCCGACATCTTCGTAGACGGCCTCCGCAAGCGGTGACGGCGCTCGCGCCGCCATGAGCCGGCAGGGGCGCGGAGCTCGCATTGCGGGGAGGTGATGCCTCGCCGGCCCGTCGGCGACGCACGCCGCGAGGCGCCGTCATTTTGTATGTCCAAGAAGCAACGGACCGCTCGCGAGATTGCCTGTCTTGCGGTAGATCTGCGCCGCCTTGGTGCGGCGGACCGCGTCGGCGACGGTGCAGGAGCCAGCCTCAGGCGCGACGCCCATTTCCACGCGCTTCCGCGCCTTGTCCTGCAGGTCGTCGGCGAGGCCGCTTCCTTCCCCTACCGGGTTGCGCGGGAAGCGGGCTTTAAGGCAGTCAAGGGATGGTCCGCTTCCTCGACCGGTTGACGTTCGCGACGACGATCAGGGCGGCGAAGAGCGCGGTCAGAAACCCGTGCGGCAGTTCGATCATGCCGGGGTCTCCCGACCGCGCAGCCATCCCAGCGCGAGGAAGGCGGCGGTGCTGATCACGCAGCCGACGCCGTACAGCTCAAGAGTCGCTTCGATCATGATGCACCTCACAGGGGGCCAAGTCGGGGTGGTCCCGGTATGAGGAGCTTTGACGACAAAACCTGCCGAACGGCTTAAACGGGCCGGCGCAATAAAGCGGAATTATTCCGATCAGATTCTCACTTTTGCCCCTCTTCACCTTTGCGGCTCTTGGGGATCGGGCTTCTTGCCGCGGAAGCTCGACCGCAACTCGCTACGGCCACCCTCAGAAGTAGCGCGCCACCACCATCGCCGCGACGACCGCAGACAATGCGACTGCAACTCCGGTGAGCACGAAAGTCGTCAGCCGTTCGCGGATCTCCTTCGGCGTTCGACGGATCGGTTTCCTCAGTTGACCACTCACTCTTGCTCTCCTGCTCACTTCTAGGCGTCAGTTCGGCTCGGCCCGGGCCGGGCCTGTCCCCTCCCCGACCAGCGCGTAGCGGACGCTCTCGGCGATGCCCGACGCGTGATCGCCGATGCCCTCGATGTTCCTGGAACAGAAAAGGAGGTGTACGCAGGTCGTGATGCTGCGCGGTCGATCCGTCATCCGGGTCAGGAGGTCGAGAAAGATCGAATGCGCGAGCTCGCCGAGTTCGGCGTCGCGAGACGAGACCCTTTCCGCCCGGTCCGCGTCGCGCGTCACGTAGGCTTCGAGAACGTCGGTCAGAATCGCGACTGCGACCTCGCTCATCTGCCGGATCTGGGCCGTCGTGTGGGCCGGCCGCCGGTCGGGGTCGACCATCATCGCGCGCAGGGCGATGCTTTTTGCCAGGTCCCCGACCCGCTCCAAAGCTCCGGCGACCCGCATCGCGCCGATGATTTCGCGCAAGTCCTGGGCGACCGGCTGGCGGCGCGCGATGGTCAGGACCGCCTGCTCGTCGACCTCATGCTGAAGCGCGTCGAGGCGAGGATCGCTGCCGACGACGGCCAACGCCAATCCGCTGTCGGCGTTCGAGAGAGCGAGCACGGCGTCGCTCACCATCCGGCTGGCGATGCCGCCCATCTCGGCGATGCGCCTTCCGAGCTTATCCAGTTCCCTGTCGAACGCCCCTGCGGTGTGATCGCTCATCACGCTCCCCGGTCATCGTCCAAGGCGACCGTCGGCGTCATCTCAAGCACAGGCGCGCGCCCGTCACAATGGGCCGCTCACTCGTCCATGAATGCGCCGCCGTTCGTTCCGCTTGGCGCTGGCTGAAGGCGTACAAATCGTCGCCGTGATGCTCGGCCAGCTTTTCCTTCGCCGTCATTGGCGCCATCCTCGCGAGCGTCACACCATAGGCCAGCGCGTGCAGGAGGACATTCATGAGAAGACGGACCTTGGCCGCGGCGCTCGCGGCGGCGCTGAGCGGCCTTGTCGCGGCGCCGGCCCTGGCGCAGAACGCGGCGCCGGCGCCGGCCGCAGTCGCGCCCGCGAAGTCCAAGCCCAAGCTCAACCCGAAGCCGCCGGCGGGCGCGCCCACGGTCACGGTGACGGTGACGAACGCCCGCAAGGCCGATCTCGTCCAGCTGCAGGCGGCCGAGAGCGGCTCGGCGAACTGGACGAAGGTGCTCGGCGCGCTAAAGGCCGGCAAGCAGGCCTCGGCTAAACTGCCGCAGGCGTTCAATTGCCGCGTGGACCTGCACGGCGCCTTCGCCGACGGTCAGTCGATAGATGCGTCCGACTTCGACGTCTGCACACAGAAGACGCTCAACCTGACCGACTGAAGGCGCTGGCGCAGTCGCGCGTGGGGCCGCAGGCGGCCCGGCGAGGTTTCCCCCTCAGGCGACCCGGCCCATCTTGGACAGCCACTCGGCTTCGTTGAGCGACGTCAGCTGGATCGGCACGAGGCCGGCGCCGTTCAAGATGAAGACGTCGGAGCCGACCGACACCGTAACGCTGTCGAGTTCGCGGATCAGGCCGCGGAACCGCTGGAAGTCCTGCGAATGCCGAATGGTCTCGATGAACGCCTCGCCGAGAAGCTTGCTGCGCATCTCAGAACTTGATGATGTCATCCTTGTTGTCCTCCACGGCCATCTTTTTCACGGTAAAGTCCGAGCGCGGCGTCGCTGTGCTTGCGTCATACAGGGACGCCGTCTCCTGCTGCCGTCTGTGCGGCCGCGGCTGTTATCGCGGAAAGGCTGCTCGATCCGTCGGGCCCTGCGGGCGACGCGCGACGCGCGCCTCCAACCACCCGCCGCCCACTCCCTTTCATCGACGGTTTTTCACTTGAAGGCCCAAATTCACCGGTCTGCTGAATGAACAGGGCGCGGGCCGCTTGTTCCGTTCCCCCGCAGATCTCGACTGGCGCGGGCTTCGCGGCGAACCGGCTGCCGCCGCTGGAAGTCGCCGGCCTCTCGCTGTTCACCGCAATGAATTTGCGGATGCTTGGAGCGATTTCCTTTCGGAAGCGGGAGCCGTTGAACACGCCGTAGTGCCCGACGTCGGTCTGCATGTGGTGCAGCTTCCTCGACATGGGGATGTTGACGCAGAGTTCCTGCGCCGCGTAGGTCTGCCCGACGCCGGAGATGTCGTCCTTCTCGCCCTCGACCGTCATGAGGCCGCAATTGCGGATCGCCGTCAGGTCGACCCGTTGTCCGCGATGCATCATCTCGCCCTTCGGCAGCGCATGGCGAATGAACACGGTCTCGACCGTCTGCATGTAATAGGCGGCGTCGAGGTCCATCACCGCCAGATACTCGTCGTAGAAGTCGCGGTGCTTTTCCGCCGAGTCGCCGTCGTTCTCGACAAGGTGGTCGAACATTTGCAGATGGGCGTTGACGTGCCGGTTGAGGTTCATCGCCATGAAGCCGGAGAGCTGCAGGAAGCCCGGGTAGACCAGCCGGCCAAGGCCCGGATAGGGGAACGGCGCCGTCTGCAGGCAGTTGCGGCGGAACCATTCCACGCCGCGGCGCTCCGCAAGTTTGTTGACCTCGGTGGGGCTGCGCCTGGTGTCGATCGGCCCACCCATCAGGGTCATGCTGGCCGGCGCGTTGGCATCGCCGTTCGCCTCCATCACCGCAGCGGCGGCGAGCAAGGGCACGGAGGGCTGGCAGACGCCGAGGGTGTGGACGCCGGGCCCGAGATGATCGAGGATGGCGCGCAAATAATCGATGTAGTCGTCAAGATCGAACGTTCCGACCGCGAGCGGGACCAGCCGCGCGTCCGTCCAGTCGGTGATGTAGACGTCGCAATGCGGCAGGAACGCTTCGACCGTGCCGCGCAACAAAGTCGCGTAATGGCCGGACATGGGCGCGACAATCAAAAGCTTCGGCTGATCGTCTCCTCGCGGAAATTCAGGCCGCACGAAACGCAATAGGTTGCAGAAGGGCCTGCTCCAGACGACGTCCTCGAGGACCGGATAGACGACGCGGTCGACTTCAATCTCGTCCAGCCCGAAGGTCGGCTTGCCGTAACGGCGGGTCATCCGCTCGAACATTTCCGCGCCGGCCGAAATGTTCCGGCCGAGCGCGGTGTTGGCCAGCGGGTTCCAGGGGTTGCGGAACATGAAATGGGCCGCATCGGTAACGGCTCGCGCCGGCGCCAGCGCAGCATGAGCGACTTCGTAGAACTGATAGGCATAGCTTTGAAACATCGGAAGGCTCCCACACACGGCGTCGAGGCGCCGATCGAGACTAGGGGCGCATGAATTCCGGCGCCGCACGAACGGCGATTTCGTTCCTGACGCCGATCACGCCGGGCACACCGCTGACGGTCGCCTCCGCGCAAGACTTCTGGTAGTCCCGCTCGACAACTCCATGCAGCGTCACCACGCCGCCATTCACCTCTGCGGTCACCCGATGCGGCGGGATCGCGACGTTCCAGCGCAGCGCGTTCGTCACTTCGGCGCAAATATCCGCCATGCCGCATCCTTCCCTTCAGGGAACTTCTGTTCTTCCGCTATGTCTTTGGTTTGCAAAGACATATCCAGACTGCTGCAACGCACAATAGCTTCGGCGCCGGGATGTTGCTTCAAGAGAATTGTGCAGAAATGTGCGTTCTTCGGCTCGTGCCGTTGACGCAGGTCAAGGTCTTTGGGTTTGCCGCAGCTAAAGTCGGAATCGCTCGGCTGGGCGTATCAGGAAGGGGGAAAACGCGGGAGCGAAAGCGTGCCGCGCGCCAAAAAAGTTCTTGTCGTTGATGACGAGCCCGAACTGCGGCGGGTTCTTCGGCGCGCCCTCGAAACGGAAGGGTTTTCCATTCTGGAGGTGTCGACCGGACAAGAGGCGCTCGAGGTGTTGCGGGAAACCCAGATCGATCTCGTGACGCTCGATCTGAAGCTGGGTCACTCCGATGGGTTGCAATTTGCGAGAGAGATAAGGGCGATCCAGAATGTGCCTTTGGTGATAATTACCGGCAAGGACAGTCAAATCGACAGGATCGTCGGACTCGAGCATGGGGCGGATGATTACATTGTCAAGCCGTTCAACCTGCGCGAAACAATGCTACGGATCCACGGCGTTCTCAGGCGCTATGAGGCGCCCCTGGCGGCGCCCGACGGCGGAGCCTCTGGCTTTCGCATCCGCGCCTTCGACCATTGCACTCTCGACCTCGTCAAACGCGAACTGCGGTCGAGCGAGGTTGGCCTGATCGACCTGACAGACGCGGAGTTTCGGCTGCTGGCTCTGTTCGTCGAGAACCCGGCGCGTGTGCTCTCCCGGGACGAGCTCGCGCAAACTGTTCAGGGACATGAGTGGGCGCCGCTCGACCGCACGCTCGACGGACACGTGGCTCGGCTCCGGCGGAAGCTCGAGGGAGCGACGGACCAGCCCCGAATCATCAAGAGCGTGCGTGGCGTCGGCTATGTCTTCGCTGTCGACGTCTCTTCGCGATGAGCGCGGGCGCGGGACAATCCTTGTGAGAGAGCCGCCGCAAGCGCCTTGCGCGAATAGGGCTTTATCAATGTGAGAACGTCTCGAGTCCGTCGCAGTTCGCCGGCGCCGGCTCCTCCCGAAAAAGCCGTAGCCAGCACGATCGGCAGAGAAGGGTGGTTGACGGACATCCATCGCGCGAGACCGACGCCGTCCATGGCGCCCGGCATGACGATGTCGCTCAGAACAAGATCGACGCCGCCGGCTGTCAGTCGCGCACGCGCCTCATCCGCGGAGCTCGCTTCCTCCACGACATAGCCGAGCGCCTCCACGCGCTTCAACGTCACTTCGCGGACTCGGTCGTCGTCCTCGACGACCAGAACGACTTCGCCGTCCCCGCGCGGCGCGTTGTCGTTGGAGGTCGTCGCGCGCGACAGGCTTCCCGTCCCGGCGGCGCGCGGCAGGGACAGCGTAACGGTCGCGCCCGCGCCTGGTTGGCTTTCTATCGACACGAACCCGCCCATCTCTTTGGCGAAGTTGTCAATCGCGCTCAATCCGAGGCCGGCGCTGTCCCCTTCCGGTTTGGTGGTGAAAAACGGATCGAGGGCGCGTTGGAGAACATCTTCCTTCATTCCCATTCCGGTGTCGGTAACGACAAGGCAGACAAAGTCGCCCGGCCGTCTCCCGGTTTGAAGAGCGGGCGCTGCGTCGGTCCTCTGGTTGCGCGTCTGTATCTTGATTTCGCCTCCGTCAGGCATCGCATCCCGCGAATTGAGCACAAGGTTGAGCACCGCGCCGTCGAATTCCGCCGGATCGGCAGCCGCGAGCCACAGGTCCGCGGCCAGGTCGAGATGAATGGAGATGCGCTGACCCACCCCCCGTTTGAGAAATCCGAAGGTCTCGTGAATCCGGTCGTTCAGGTTGACAGGGCGCATGCTCGTCCGTCGCCTTTTTGCGAGCGATAACAGGCGCCGGTTGAGGAAGGCGCCGGCTTCGGCCGCCTCCAGCGCAGGTCGGGCCATGGAGCGAATGTTCTCGTCGGATGTCGATTGAAGTATCAGCTCGAGGTTGCCAGCCAGGACAGAGAGAAGATTATTGAAATCATGCGCGGTTGCAGCCGCCAGGCGACCCACGGATTCCAGACGACGGGTCCATGCGAGTTCCTCCTCGACGCGTTTGCGCTCGCTGATGTCGCGCAATGCGCATGCGAAGAAGACTCGCCCGGATTCGTCGCGCCACTCGCCGACCGACAGCTCCACGTCGATCATGCTCCCGTCCTTTCGGCGCGCAGTCAGCTCGCGTCCGATGCCTATGATCCTGGCGACGCCGGTCTTTCCATAGCTATCGAGGTAGAGGTCGTGTCGGGACGCGTGGTCGTCCGGCATGATGACGGACACATTCGCGCCGAGAAGCTCGTCCGTTTCGTACCCGAGCATTGTCTTCGTCGCGGGGTTCACGGACTGAACGATCCCGTGCTCGTCTATGCAGATGATGGCGGCGACCGATGACTCGACAATCGCGCGGCGCCGCGCTTCGCTGACTTGAATGGCTTCCTCTGCGGCGGCGAACCAGAACTCCTCGCTGCGCCCCTCCGGGCGGCCGGCGGCCTCCCACAGGTCGTAGGCGCGCTTGCGGATTGTTTTCTCGACGCTGTCCATGCCGCGAGCCCCTCCCGAACTGCCGGACAACCTCGCCCAGGCGGACAGGAGTGTAGCGGGCGCATCGCGCGGTTTGTAGGGGCCGCGCCTCCTCGCAGGTCGACCCAATTGCGGCGGCCGGCCGTCAAACCCTCAGTGCAGCTTCACCGTCGGCGCGGGCCGGGCCCCCGGTATGAAGAGGCCCATGAAGGCTCGGGCCGGGCCGTAGAGCGCGGCTTCATGCATCTTGTAGAGCGCGCGATACATCAGCCGGGCAAAAAGGCCCTCGACGAAAAAGCTGCGGCCTATGAGGCCCATCAGGCTGCCGACGGTGCTGAATTTGCCCAGCGAGACGAGCGAGCCGAAATCGCGATAGACGAATGTCTTCAACGGGCGGCCCGCGAGGCGCTCGTTCAATTGCTCGACCATGAACGCCGCCATCTGATGCGCGGCTTGCGCGCGCGGCGGAACAGGTTGCGGAAAGTTTTCGCGCGAGCACGACGCGCAATCGCCGATGGCGAAGATATTTTCGTCCCGCGTCGTCTGGAGCGTGTTACGCACGACGAGCTGATGGATGCGGTTGGTCTCCAGCCCGTCGAGATCGGCCAGAAAGGCCGGGGCCTTGACGCCCGCGCACCACACAACCAGCTCCGAGGGAATGAGCTCCCCGTCGGCGAGCCTTACCCCGTCGGCCAAAACTTCGGCGACGCGCGCGCCGGTGCGCACCTCGACCCCGAGCTTCGTCAGGAGGGTCTTGGCCGCGTCGGAAATGCGCCCCGGCAGAGCCGGCAGAATGCGGTCCCCCGCCTCGATGAGGATGATGCCGAGGTCGCGCTCGGGATCGATCCTGTCGAGGCCGTAGGCGACGATTTGGCGCGCCGTATGGTGCAGTTCGGCGGCGAGCTCGGCCCCGGTCGCGCCCGCGCCGATGATCGCCACACGCAGCTGCCCGGGATGGATCGGCCCGCTCTGGGTTTGCGCCCTAAGGCAAGCGTTGACCAGGCGACGGTTGAAGCGGCTGGCCTGTTCCGCGGTTTCCAGCGGAACAGAGAACTCTTTCGCTCCCGGCGTGCCGAAATCGTTGGTGACGCTGCCGACCGCGATGACCAGCGTATCGTACGCGAGGGTCGATTGCGGAGAAATCTCGCGCTCGTCCTCGTCGTGCAGCGCCGCCAGCGTGATGGTCTTGGCGGCGCGGTCGAGACCGATCATCTCGCCGTTGCGATAGCGGAAATTGCGCCAGTGGGCCTGCGCCATGTAGTTCAGTTCGTGGCGCGAGCGCCGCAGGCTGCCCGCCGCGACGGAATGGAGCAAAGGCTTCCAGATATGGGTACGGCTCGAGTCGACCAGCGTTATGCGCGCGCGGCCGGATCTGCCGAGGCCATCGCCGAGCCTTGTCGCGAGCTCGAGGCCGCCGGCGCCGCCGCCGACGATTAAAATGTTGTGGGGCGTAGCGTTCAACGTCGGCGCAAAAGCGTTCTTTCGGGTTGACGGCGCAGGCGCCGACGATCGAGGCGCAATATCGACTGCTTCACGATGTTTATTCAAATCGAATTGTCGCATTTCGAGCCTCTTCAGGAGCGCGGCTTCTGGAACGGGCATCTCCACAATTCAATCTTACGCCGTGTAGCCGAAAATGTTGCGCCGCACAATAGCATTGCTGCGATGCACAAGACGCATGCTTTTTGTCACGCCCGAGGAGGCGGCTATCCTTTGCACCAGCCATGAGAACGCGACCCAACGCGACCCTGACCCGCAGAGTGCGTTCGGCCGCCGGCGAAGCGGCCAGCGTGAAGAAAGCCTCTGGGAGGACGAGCCGAGTCTGCGTGCGCGCAAGCGGCCCGCCCGGGGCCGACCCGAGCGAGTCGTTCAGCCGTATGTCCGCCGTCGGACATCGTGGCCGGATGAGACGTCCCTGGGGGCGCGCGCCCACTGCGCAGCCTAGCGCAAGTCGCTGCCCAGTTTTTCGCACGGCCCGCTGGTCGCCAGGCTGCCCTGGCGATCCGCGAACGCCACCGCCTCGCTCGGCAAAGGTTGCCCGAATGCGATCGTGAGAAGGATGGCGATCGACCACGCCAACACGATCGCCGTGAAGGCGATGAAGACTTGTCGTGTGTCGTGGTCCGTCATGGCCGTTACTCCGGCTGGCTGCCCAGGTGCCCAGGGCGCAGCGCAGCCGGCCTGTTCAGCATATCGTTGTGGCAGGCGCTGTGATGTTCATCACACTTCGCATTCATGCCGGGATAGCATCTCGGTTTGAAGTCCAGCACCCGACCTAAAGAACCGGAAGGGGAGGGCTAGGGACCCACAAGCCGCAAGCGCCGGGTGAGCGAATGGAGTTAAACACCTGACGTACCAAGATAATTTTATTATGTTCGCTTTTTGTTCTTGACGGACTCGCAGTTGACGCTCATAATTCCATTGGTGATCGCGCTCTCAGAGGGCGGCGAGCGATACCTGACCGCGAAGGAACGCGCTTAATGGCCAACGACCCTGGATCTCTCACGACGCGCGCAGGAAGGCGGGCCGCGGCCGAGGCGCAGCGCGAGGCGAAGGAGGCCTATCGCGAGGCCCTGTTCCAGGCGCTGGCCTCGGGCTGGACGCCCCGCCAGATCGCCGACGCCCGGAAGGTGAGCGTGCGGACTGTCCAGCGCGAGATCGAGCGCGCGGTCGCGGAGCGTCGGCTCGACGCGCCCGCTCGCTTCGTTCATCTGCAGGTCGCGCGCCTCACCAAGGCGCTGCGCGTGGCCGACATCCGGCTCGACCGGGGCGAATTGGCCGCGATTGCGCCCTTCGTGAAGGTCGTCGCCGCGCTCGAGCGCTATCATCGGCCCATGGATCCGCCGGCTCCGGTCCGTGCGCCGCCCGCGGCTCTGCCCCTGCCCGCGCCGCCGCTCGCGCTGAGCCAAGCGGCCGCGCCCCTCGACGACCTTGCCGGCGGGGTCGAAATCGCGACAGATTTTCACGGTTAACGCTTTGGAATCGTTTGCGCGCCGCCAGACGGCGCACGACAAGCATGGAGGGAGTGGGCGGTCGGGGAAGCCTGAGCATTGAGCAAGTCAGCCGGCGCAGCGCTTCGCCTCCTTCACGCGCCATTTGTCGCCGAGGTTGAAACAGCGACGTAACTGCCCAAGCAGGCTGGGGCGCCGCCCCCTCCACCGCCCTTCGGGCGGTCCCCCTCCCCCGCTCCGCTCCGCTGCGCAGGGGAGGATAGCGCGCCGCCGGCGCCGGCCATATCCTCCCCTGTGAAGCGTTAGCGGAACGGGGGAGGGGACCACGCGCAGCGTGGTGGAGGGGGCATGCCGCGAAAGCGACCGCGGCTTGCAAGTTACACGGTTCCCAAGCAGGCGGCGAAGAGCGCGGGATTCAGTTCCACCGACCTCATCCTGAGGCGCCCTTTGTCGAAGGTAAAGGGCCTCGAAGGATGTTCGCTGGCCACGAGCGCCCTTCGAGACGCCCGCTTCGCGGGCTCCTCAGGACGAGGGCGGCGGGAGGCTTGCGAGTTACACGGCGACAGATTTTCACACCTAAAGCCTTGAAGCGGTTAGCGCATCGCCAGACGGCGCACGGCAGGCTCTAGGCAGTCTGGGATCCGTACGCCTACTCCGACTCCCGAGCGCCTGCGGCCACTGGCTACCCCTCGAACCGATTGTTCTTCGGAAAGCCCTTCGGCGGCAGGCGGCCGGTTTCGGCGCGGTTGCCGATCCAGTCCTTGAGCTCCGGCATGCCGACGGTGAAGGTGCGGCCGGCCGAGTCGCGCCAGGTGAGGCCGTCGGCGAGGAAGAAGATTTTTGCGTCGCTGACGCCGCCCTCCTTGTAGCGCTGCAGCCGCGTGCCTTTGCCGCGCGCCATCTCGTTGAGCTGGGACGCCGGGAAAACGAGGAGCTTGCGGTTCTGCCCGATCGCCGCGACATGGTCGCCGTTCGCGGGAACGATCAGCGCCGCCCTCGCTTTGCCGCCGACGTTGAGCACCGCCCTGCCCTTGCGGGTCGAGGACAAAAGATCGTCCTCACCGACGATGAAGCCGTTGCCGTCGGAGGCGATGACGAGCCGCTTCGTCCCCGGCGCGTAAGGCCAGACGGCGACGATGGCGGCGCTTTCGTCGATGTCGGCCATGAGGCGGATCGGCTCGCCCTGCCCTCGCCCGCCCGGCAGCTTGGCCGCGTCGAGGGTAAAAACCTTGCCGTCGCTCGTCAGCGCCAGGATCTTGGAGGTCGTCTCGGCGAAGAACGACGTCTCGAGGGCGTCGTCGCCTTTGAAGGCGACGGTCGAGAGGTCGGCGACCTGCCCTTTCAGCGCGCGGATCCAGCCCTTCTGCGAGACGACGACGGTCAAGGGCTCGCGCTCGATCATCGCCTCGGCGAAATCGGCGACGACGTCGGGCGCCGCCTCGAAGCTGGTGCGTCTCTTGCCGAGCTTGGTTTCGGGGCCGAACTTCTTTCTGACGTCGCGGACTTCGACCGCGATCATCTGCCACTGCTTCTTCTCGCTGCCGATCAGCGACTCGATGGAAGCCTTCTCTTTCGTCAGATCGTCCTGCTCCTTGCGCAGCGCCATCTCTTCGAGACGGCGCAGGCTCCTGAGCCGCGTGTCGAGGACGTAGACGACCTGCGACTCGCTGAGGCCGAAGCGGCTTTTGAGCGCCTCCTTCGGTTCGTCCTCTTCGCGGACGATGCGGATCACCTCGTCGAGGTTGAGGAAGACGACGATCATGCCGGCGAGCAGTTCGAGCCGTTTGTCGATCGCCGCGAGGCGCCAGCGCGAGCGGCGGACGAGCACGACCCTGCGATGGTCGAGCCATTGCCGGAGCGCTTCTCGCAGTGAGACCACTCTCGGCGTCACGCCGTCGACCAGCACGTTCATGTTGACGGGCACGCGCGTCTCGAGCTCGGTCAGGCGGAAGAGCGACTCCATCAGCGTCTGCGGCTCGACCGCCCGGGTTCTCGGCTCGAGCACGATGCGCACGTCCTCGGTCAACTCGTCGCGCACGTCGGCGAGCAGCGGCAGCTTGCGCTCGTTGAGGAGATTGGCGATCTGTTCGATCAGGCGCGATTTCTGCACGCCATAGGGGATTTCGGTGACGACCGCGGCCCAACCGCCGCGGCCGGCATCCTCCTTCTTCCAGCGGGCGCGCAGGCGGAATGCGCCGCGGCCCGTCCGGTAGGTCTCGACGATCGCGGCCCTGTCGTCGATCACGATTCCGCCGGTCGGAAAGTCGGGGCCGCGCACGTATTGCGTCAGCGCCTCCGTGTCCGCCTCCTGATGGGCGATCAGATGGAGCGCCGCGTCGCAGAGCTCGGCGATATTGTGCGGCGGGATCGAGGTCGCCATGCCGACCGCGATGCCCTGCGCGCCGTTGGCGAGCAGGTTCGGCACGGCCGAGGGCATGACGACCGGCTCGCGCGCATCCCCGGAATAGTTGTCGCGCCAGTCGACCGAATCCTCTTCAACGCCCTCCATCAGGAGACGCGCCACATCGGTCAAGCGGGCTTCGGTGTAGCGGTAGGCGGCGGCGTTGTCGCCGTCGATGTTGCCGAAATTGCCCTGTCCCTCGATCAGCGGATAGCGCGAGGCGAAGTCCTGGGCGAGGCGCACCAGGGCTTCGTAGATCGCCTGGTCGCCGTGCGGATGGAACGAGCCCATCACGTCGCCGACGATCTTGGCGCATTTCTTGAACGCCGCGCCGGGGTCGAGCCGCAGAATATGCATGCCGTAGAGGATGCGGCGATGCACGGGCTTCAGGCCGTCGCGCGCATCCGGCAGCGCCCGGCCCATGATGGTCGAAAGCGCATAGGCGAGATAGCGCTCTTCGAGCGCGTCGCGCAGGTTGACGTCGATCGGCGCCTGGGGCGGCGGCGGTGGCGGGGACACGGCTTTGGCCATGGCGCGGGTTAGCGCGGACGCTGAGTCGCGGCAAGTTCGCCGTCGGCGCGTCGATGAAAAAGGCTCTCGGGAGAGGGCGTTTCGAAGTTGACGGCATTGACGTCGTGAAGTCGTATTCGTCTGCCCGCCAGTGCGTAGATCGGCGGCTGTGCGAACGCCGGCGAACCTCGCAAAGCGCCCGCCGGCCAAGGCCCGGAACTCTCCGGGCGCCTGGACGGTTTCGCTCGTGAACAAGCGCCGTCGCGCCGACCGTAGTTTCGTCCAGTCGCGATGGTAGGCAAAGCAGACCCGCGGGATGCGCTGGGCGGAGACGCCGGATGACAGCGAGAATCTACGCTTTTTCACTTGTTCTCGGATGTTGCCTCGCTGGCGGCGGGGCGGCAAAAGCCCATGACGTATGGGCGAACGGGCAGACCGTGCCGGCCTGGGTCAAGGCCTCCTGCTGCGGGCCGGACGACGCGCATCATCTTCGCCCCGAGCAGGTCCACCGGGTCTCGGACGACTATTACAGGGTCGACGGCTATCGCTACCGCATTCCGGCCAAGGACGCGCTGCCGAGCCAGGACGGCGACTACTGGATTTTCTACCGCGACGGCGCCGGCGGGAACCAGTCGATCGTCTACTGCTTCTTCGTGCCGATGAATTTCTGACCGGGCGCCTTCCTGTAGGCCCCCTTTGCCCCGGACCTCCTGCAGGTCGACGGCGCCGCTCGGGCCGCTTAGATAGGAGCAGCCCGCCCGCCCGGCGGCTGGCCCGCCTAGCAATCTCCGCTCGAAAGAACTCCATGCCGCCGATGATCTCCGTCGCCGCCGTCACCAAGCGCTATACGACGGGCTATCTGGCGCTCGACGCGGTCGATCTCGCCATCGAGCGGGGCGAAATCTTCGCCCTCCTCGGGCCCAACGGGGCGGGCAAGACGACGCTGATCGGCGTCATCTGCGGCACGGTGTCCATGACCTCGGGCAAGGCGTCCATCGACGGCTTCGACGTGACGCGCGACTTTCGGGCCGCCCGGTCGAAGGTGGGCCTCGTGCCGCAAGAGATCGCCCTCGACATTTTCGCCACGGTCCGGGCGACGGTGTCGTTCAGCCGGCGCTTGTTCGGCCGGCCGCCCGATCCGGCTTTCGTCGAGCGCCTTCTGCGCGACCTCTCGCTGTGGGAGAAGCGCGATTCCCGCATCGTCGAATTGTCGGGGGGCATGAAGCGGCGGGTGATGATCGCCAAGGCGCTCAGCCACCAGCCGGAAGTTCTCTTCCTCGACGAGCCGACCGCCGGCGTCGACGTCAATCTCCGCCGCGACATGTGGATGCTCGTGCGCAGGCTGCGCGAGGACGGCGTCACCGTGATCCTCACGACCCACTATATCGAGGAGGCCGAGGAGATGGCCGACCGGGTCGGCGTGATCAACGAGGGCCGCATCATCCTGGTCGAGGACAAGGCGCGGCTCATGCGGAAGCTCGGCAAGCGACGGCTCACGCTGACGCTGCAACATCCCCTGCCCGCCCTGCCGGCCGAGCTGGCCAACTGGCCGATCGAACTCGAGGACGGCGGCTGCAAGCTCAGCTACCGGTTCGACGCGTCGGCCGAGGACACAGGCGTGCCGACGCTGCTCAGGCGCCTCGCCGAGCTCGGCGTCGATTTCAAGGACCTCGAGACCAAGTCGACCAGCCTCGAGGACATTTTCGTTGATTTGGTGGGTCGGGCGGCATGAGCAGGGTCAACCTCGGCGGGATCTGGGCGATCTATCGCTACGAACTGTCCCGCACCGTGCGCACGATCTGGCAGAGCGTCGCGACGCCGGTCCTCACCACCGCGCTCTATTTCATCGTGTTCGGCGGCGCCATCGGCTCGCGCATGCGCGAGGTCGACGGCGTCAGCTACGGCGCCTTCATCGTGCCCGGCCTGATGATGCTGTCGCTTCTGACCCAGAGCATCTCCAACGCCTCGATCGGCATCTACTTTCCCAAGTTCACCGGCACGATCTTCGAGATCCTGTCGGCGCCGATGTCCTCCATCGAGGCGGTTGCGGCCTATGTCGGCGCCGCGGCCACCAAATCGATCGTCATCGGCCTCGTCATTCTCGGCACCGCGACGCTGTTCGTGCCGGTGCGGATCGAGCATCCGCTGTGGATGATCGCCTTCCTCTTTCTGACCTCGGTCGCCTTCAGCCTGTTCGGTTTCATCATCGGCATCTGGGCGAAGACCTTCGAGCAGCTCGCCATCATCCCGGCGCTCATCGTCACGCCGCTGACCTTTCTCGGCGGCGCGTTCTATTCGATCGACATGCTGCCGCCGTTCTGGCGGACGGCGAGCCTGTTCAATCCGGTGGTCTATCTGGTCAGCGGCTTTCGCTGGAGCTTCTACGGCCAGGGCGACGTCAGCGTGGCCGTGAGCCTTGCATTCACGTTGCTGTTCATCGCCGGCTGCCTTGTCGTCCTCGCCTGGATCTTCCGCACGGGATGGCGGCTGAAGCCGTGATTCCCCCTCGCCTCGCTTGCGGGGAGAGGGCCGGGGTGAGGGGCATAGCCACGCGGCCGAGGTCGGCGTCGCCCCTCATCCGGCGCCTATGGCGCCACCTTCTCCCCGCGAGCGGGGGAGAAGGGACGGCTACCACAGCATCGTCCAGGAGAGGTCGGCCACGTTGCGGTCGAACTCGGCAGGTCCCACCGACTTGCGCAGCTCGCGCACCATCCCGCGAAGCCCGTTTTTCTCAAGGCCCATGGTCTCCATCAGCTCGTTCATCTGCCGGAGCCGCCGAACCAGCGTCTTCATGAACGCGACCGCGCGTTCCGGGTATTCCTCGATCGCGGCGATGAACTCCTCGTAAGAGGTGACGAGGCATTCGACGTTGGTCGTCGCCCTCACCGTGGCGGACCGCGGCCCCGGCTCGATCAGCGACATTTCACCGAAAACTTCGCCCGCTCCGAGAGCGCCGACGCGCCTCTCACCCACGCCCCGGCCAATGATCACCTCGACCGACCCGGCGACGATGAAAAAGGCGCAATTGCCTTCGTCGCCTTCGGAGATGATCGTGTCTCCGGCCTTGAACGCCACGGCCTGCATGGACGCCTCCCAAAGGTGGTCGAAGCGGACTCTGGCATTTTCCCGAACGAAGCGGAAGCTCCTGCGGACGCGGGGCGTCTCCCTTTCCCCGAGGTGAGGCCCGCCCCGCTTTGCGCTAGAATGGCCCCTTTCCCGATGGAGCGCGGCATGGCCGACCTCGAGCCGATCCCCTATTCCGATGCGAAAATCCGGTCGATCCTCGAGCGGGTGAAGACGATCGCCATGGTCGGCGCCTCGTCGAACTGGAACCGGCCGAGCTACTTCGTCATGAAGTATCTGCAGGGCAAGGGCTATCGGGTGATCCCGGTCAATCCGGGCGTCGCCGGCAAGACTTTGCTCGACGAAACGGTCTATGCGTCGCTCGGCGACATCCCCGACACGGTCGACATGGTCGACATGTTCCGTGCCGCCGAGGAAGCGCCCGGCGTCATCGCCGACGCGATCGCGATCGGCGCGAAGGTCGTCTGGATGCAATTGGGGATCCGCAACGACGCGGCGGCGGCGGCCGCGGAGGCCGCCGGAATCGAAGTCGTCATGAACCGCTGCCCCAAGATCGAGTTCGGGCGGCTCGGAGGCGAACTCTCGTGGAGCGGCGTCAACAGCGGCATCATCCGCAACCGCGCCCCCGACCCGCCGCTGCCCCGCCGGAGGAGGCCGCGGCCCGCCCCGCCGCAAAACCTCGAGTACGGCTTCGAGACCCGGGCGATCCACGCCGGCGCCGCGCCCGATCCCACCACCGGCGCCCGTGCGACGCCGATCTATCAGACGACGGCCTATGTGTTCGACGACGTCGACCACGCCGCCTCGCTCTTCAACCTGCACAATTTCGGCTACATCTATTCCCGGCTGACCAACCCGACGGTGGCGGTGCTCGAGGAACGGATCGCGGCGCTCGAGGGAGGTCGAGCGGCGGTGGCCGCCGCATCGGGGCATGCGGCGCAGTTCCTCGCGTTCTTCACCCTGATGGAGCCGGGCGACGAATTCGTCGCCTCGCGCAACCTCTACGGCGGCTCGCTCACCCAATTCGGGTTGTCGTTCAAGAAACTCGGCTGGACCTGCCATTTCGTCGACCCCACCGAGCCGGAGAACTTCCGCAAGGCGCTGACGCCGCGTTGCAAAGCGATCTTCATCGAGAACCTCGCGAACCCCGGCGGCATTGTCGTGGACATCGCGCGCGTCGCCGAGATCGCGCATACGGCGGGCGTGCCGCTGATCGTCGACAACACGCTCGCGACCCCGTACCTCTGCCGGCCGATCGAGCACGGCGCCGACATTGTCGTTCATTCGACGACGAAGTTCTTGTCGGGGCACGGAAACGCGCTCGGCGGCGTCGTGGTCGAGTTCGGGGAAATTCGACTGGTCGCAGGGCGGCCGCTTCCCCTCGCTGACCGACCCCGAGCCGGCCTATCACGGCCTCAAATTCTTCGAGAATTTCGGCGACTTCGCTTTCACCACCAAAGCTCGCGCGGTAGCTTTGCGCGATTTCGGCCCCGCGCTCTCGCCGATGAACGCGTTTCTGACCATCACCGGGATCGAAACCCTTCACGTCCGGATGGAGCGGCATGTCGAGAACGCGCTAAAGGTCGCCGGATTTCTCAGCAAACACCCGAAGGTCGCCTGGGTCTCCTACGCAGGCCTCGAGCAGAGCCCGTACTACCGCCTCGCGCAAAAATACCTGCCGAAAGGGGCCGGCGCGGTGTTCACCTTCGGCGTCGAAGGCGGCTACGCGGCCGGCGTGAAGCTGGTCGAGAGCGTGCGGCTCTTCTCGCATCTCGCCAACATCGGCGACACCCGCAGTCTGATCCTCCACCCGGCCTCGACGACCCACCGCCAGCTGACCGACGATCAGCGCATCGCCGCCGGCGCCGGCGACGACGTCATCCGCCTGTCGATCGGCCTCGAGACGGCCGACGATTTGATCCGCGATCTCGATCAGGCGCTGGGGCGCTGACTCTGAACTCCGATCCCCCCGATCGCATGGAACAGAAGCCTCCGCTGTCAGGAAGTCGGGGCCCTGGACGCGGTCGAATTCCCTGGTATGCGCCGTCCAGCGAACAAGGCGGAAAAGCGAATGCCGGGATGCTCCCATGATCATGACATGTGACAGGCGGTCGTTTGCCGCTCGCGGATGATCGGCGCCAAAATACCCCCTATTTGTTCTTGACCTGTTTCGTGACCTCATGGCATAAGGGGGTTTGATCGGAGCGCAACGGCGGCGGGATGGAAAGCGAGGTCGGCATGGAGGCGCCTTCGAATCTCACAGCAACCTGCAGCTCGACCGCCCTGGGCCGGGATGTGGCGGCAGCGGCTTTCCGCCTGAGCCCGCTTGCGCTGAGGAGGATTGACTTCGCCTCGCTTGGGCCGTCGAACCAGCCGCCGAACGGGTTTGACGGCGTTGTCTTCGGTCGGCAGGCATGGAAGCTTGGCTGCCGGCAGGCAGGCCGCGGGCCAAGCGGAGGCGCCGGCGTGAAGCGGACGGAAAAAAATAATTTGGATTCCGGCTTAACCCATTGGAATGAGCCAATTCCTGGAAGACTTTTACTTGGATTGGGCTATCCTGGGCTTTGCTCCGGTGCTCCCGGGCTTTGGTGGAACGTCCCGCGGCTTTGTCTTCAGGGGCCGCCAGTGCTCGAGCCGTGAGGAAAGCCGCCGCGGCCAGTTCCTTCCGATCCGGGGCGACTTCGGGGGACGGAAGCGGATTCAACGGACAGCTTCTGGATAGCTGATCTGCGGCGCGAAACGGGAGGAATTGCCTGCCATATTCCCGGCAGGGAATTCGACCCCCGCCGCTACTCGCCGCGCGGCGCGCCCGCCGCCCAGTCGAACGCCATGTTCCGGTCCTTGGCGACGAAGAGCCGGATCGGCACGGCCGACACCTCGAAGCCGCTCAGCTTGGCTTCGTCCATCCGGTCGGCGTCGGCGACGATGGCCAGTTTGACGAGCGACCTGTGCGCCAGGGCCGCCTTGGCGAGGCCGCGCGCGAGCTCGGCGAAATAGCCGTCGAAATCACGGTCGATGACGATGACCAGGCCGCGCGCCGCGCTCGACGCGCCCATAGCCGCCTGGATCGCCGCCTCGATGTCCTGCGAGAGGATGGTTCCGCTCGCCCTTAGCGCAAGCGTCTCCCCGGGCGCGTCCTGAATCCGTTCCAGCATGATCCCTCCCGGCCACCCGTCTGCCGATGCGACGCGGCCTGGACTTCATAACAGATTGACGCCCGGGAATGCGAGCGGCGAAAAAGCGGGGCGCGCTGTCGGCGCATCGACCGGAGCCTCGCCTGCACATGATCCCAGTCCCGGCCAGGCTGGAAAGCCTCTCGGATATCGCCCGGACGGCTGCGGAGTACTTTCTGCCGCGCCTGGTCCTCGCCCTCGTCATCCTCTTTGCCGGCATCGTCCTGGCGGCATGGGCGGCGCGTGCGGTGTCGGGCGCGCTGGCGCGGACGGGTCGTGTCGACGAAACCGCCCGCCCGGCGCTCGCCGCCGCCGCGCGCTACGGCGTCCTCATCGTGACCGTCGTCGCGGCGCTGAGCCAGATCGGCGTACAGACCGCCTCCCTGCTCGCGGCTCTCGGCGCCGCGGGTCTGGCGATCGGCCTCGCCCTGCAGGGAACGCTCGCCAATATCGCGGCGGGCATCATGTTGCTGTGGCTCAGGCCCTTTCGCGTCGGCGATTACATCGAGACCGTGGGCGGAACCCCTTTCGCCGGCAGAGTGAAGGAGATCGGCCTGTTCGCCTGCCTGCTCGAAACCTACGACGGGCTCTTCGTCTTCGCTCCGAACTCCGCCATCTGGACATATCCCTTGCGCAACCATTCCCGCAACGCCGGCCGGCTCGTGAGCTTCAACGTCGGCTTTGCGCCCGGCGCCGACATGGCGCGCGCCAGGGCGATCCTGCTCCAGGCGATCGGCGCCCAGCCCGGCGTCCTGAAGGCGCCGCCGCCGGAGGTGTTCATCGCCACTCTGGCCGGCGGCGCGCCGCTTGCGACCTGCAGCTTCTGGGTGGCGCACGAGAGCGTCGGCCCGGTCCAGCGATCGATGTTCGACGCGGTCGACCGGGCGCTTCAGGAGGCGGGACTGCCCCCGACCCAGCTCGTGCGCACCGTTCCCGCCGAAAGCGACCCCTCGCGCCTGATGTGAGGGCGTGTCAGGACCCGTAGCGCCGGGCGAAGCTTTGCAGGTCGACGGCCCCGCGCCGGTGCATGCCCTCGCCGATCTTGCGGTCCCCGTCGTGCGCCTCGACCGCGAACAGCACGCTGCGTCCCCGGACCTCGACGACCTCGGCGGTCGCGGTGACGCTGCGGCCGACCGGCGTCGGCGCCAGGTGGCGGACATTGACCTCGGCGCCCACCGTCACCCATCCCGGCGGCAAATGGCCCGCGACGGCGAGACCCGAGGCTTTCTCCATCAGCATGATCATCATCGGCGTGCCATAGACGAGCGGCATCCCTTCGACATGCCCGCCGACCGTGAGTTCCTTCGTGACGACCTCCGTCTTGCGGCCGGTCATCCCGACCTCAACGCCCTTCAGCGGGTCGGTTTCGCTGCTCGTTTCCGTCATCGCGGCGCTTCTCCCGGGCCGGCCGATCTCGGCCGCGGCTCAGCCGCCGGCCGCCCCTTCGATTGGCGCCCCCCACGAGCCCCAGAGGTAGATGCAGCTGAACAGGAAGATCCACACCACGTCGACGAAATGCCAGTACCAGGCGGCGAACTGGAAACCGAGATGTTGCCGGGGAGTCATCTGCCCGGCCCAGGCGCGCGCGAGACATACGGTGAGGAAAATGACGCCGATGATGACGTGCGCGCCGTGAAAACCTGTCGCCATGAAGAAGGTCGCGCCGTATATCGAGTTCTTGAACGGGAACGGGGCGTGTATGTACTCGTAGGCCTGGGTGCACACGAACAGGACGCCGAGCAGAATTCCGACCAGGAGAAAGTTCTTGAATCCCTGGCGATTGCCCTCGCGCAGATCGTCGTGGGCGATATTGACCGCGAAGCTCGACGTCACCAGGACGAAGGTGTTCATCAGCGGCAGACGCAGTGGATCGAGCACCTCGGTGCCCTTCGGCGGCCATATGCCTCCGGTGAAATCGAGCCGCCCGATCACCTGAGGATCGGCGACGCCCAGCGAAGAAGCGAAGAACGCCCAGAACCAAGCGAAGAAGAACATCACTTCCGAGGCGATGAACAGGATCATACCGATCGTCAGGCCGTGGCGGACGAGCGCGTTGTGAAAACCGTGCTGCGCTTCGAGAACGACGTCGCGCCACCACGCAGCCATGGTGAACAGGACGCCGGCGATGCCGAGGGCGAGCACGAACCGGCCGATCCCAACGCCATGCATGAACATGACGAGGCCGATCGCGGTCAGGAGCGCGAATCCGGCGGCGACGATCGGCCAAGGGCTCGGCTCGACGAGGTGAAAACCCGGCCGGGCCGACATGGGCGCGTCAGTCATCCTATGGCTCCATTCATTAGCCGGCTGAGCCGGGTCGCTCTTGGGAGTCGCGATTCGACGCGTGCGCCGGCGGCGCGGCGAACAGCGTGTAGGACAACGTGATCGAATCGACTTTCGCCATCGACTCGTCCGCCTCGAGCTTGGGATCGAGAAAGAACACCACCGGCCATTCCGCGCTCTCGTGCGGTCCGAGATGCTGTTCGTTGAAGCAGAAGCACTGGATCTTGTTGAACCATCCCCCCGACACTTCCGGCGTCACGTTGAACGTCGCGTTGGCGGCGGTGGGCAGGTCGCTGAGATTGCGGGCGCGGAAGAAGACCGTCGCCGTCTTCCCGGTGCGGACGACGACGCTGTCCGACTCCGGCTCGAAGCTCCAGGCGAGGCCCGGCGCAACATTCGTGTCGAAGGCGACCCGGAGCATGCGCCGCCCTTCGGTCGTAGCGTCGGCCTTCGCCCTCTGCGGCGTCCCCCCGTAGCCGGTCGCACGGCAAAAGGCGGAGTAAAACGGCACTGCCGCGTAGGCGAGGGCTAGCATTCCGACGACGAACGCCACGCCGCCGAGCGCAAACTGACGATTGTGTCGCGCGAGGTCGTCGCGAGGAGCGTTCAATGCGCGCCACCGGGCGCTGCAACCGGGGAGCCCGCTCCGTGCTCGTCGTAGCCGGGAATGTGAGGTGGAGTCTCCCAGGTGTGGAACGGCGCCGGCGATGGCACGGTCCACTCGAGTGTCGTGGCTCCCGGGCCCCACGGGTTTGCCGGAGCGGCGCGCTTGGCCTTGAAGGCCTCATAGATGAGATAGAGGAACACCACCGTCCCCCCGGCCGAGATAAAGGCGCCGATCGACGACACGAAATTCCAAAACCAGTAGGCGTCGGCATAGTCGATAGTGCGGCGCGGCATCCCCTGGAAACCGAGAAAATGCTGGGGGAAGAAAGTCAGGTTGATGCCGGCGAAGGACACCCAGAAGTGCCACTTCGCCAGCCTCTCGTCATAGAGATAGCCGGTCATCTTCGGGAACCAGTAGTAGAAGCCGGCGAAGATGGAGAACACCGCCCCGAGCGACATCACGTAATGGAAATGCGCGACAACGTAATAGGTGTCGTGCACGTAGCGGTCGACCGCGGCGTTGGCCAGCACGACGCCGGTGACGCCGCCGACGGTGAAGACGAAGATAAAGCCGATCGCCCACAGCATCGGCGGCCTGAAAGAAATCGACCCGCCCCACATGGTGGCGATCCAGGAGAACACCTTTACCCCGGTCGGAACCGCGATCACCATTGTGGCGAACACAAAATAGCGTTGTGCAGCGAGCGACATGCCGGTGTCGAACATGTGGTGCGCCCAGACCACGAAGCCGAGCAGCCCGATCGCCAGCATGGCATAAACCATGCCGGCGTAGCCGAACACAGGCTTCCTGGAGAAGGTCGAAACCACTTGGCTGATCATGCCGAAGCCCGGGATGATCAGGATGTAGACCTCGGGATGGCCGAAGAACCAGAAGATGTGCTGGTACAGGATCGGATCCCCGCCGCCCGCCGGATCGAAGAAAGTGGTGTGGAAGTTGCGGTCGGTCAGCAGCATCGTCAGCGCGCCCGCCAGAACGGGCAGCGCCAACAGAAGCAGGAAGGCGGTGACCAGCACCGACCAGACAAAGAGCGGCATGCGAAACATGGTCATGCCGGGCGCGCGCATGTTGAAGATCGTGGCGATGAAGTTGATCGCGCCGATGATCGACGCCATGCCGGCGAGGTGGAATGAAAGGATGAAGAAGTCGGCCGCAGGACCTGGCGTCCCGACGGTGGAAGCCATCGGCGGGTAAAGGACCCAGCCGCCGCCGAAACCCTTGAATCCCGGCGAGCCATCGACGAACATCGAAATCATCGCCATGACGAACGCGGCGACCAGCAGCCAGAACGACAGGTTGTTCAGCCGCGGAAACGCCATGTCGGGCGCGCCGATCAGCAGCGGCACGAACCAGTTGCCGAAACCACCCATCATCGCCGGCATCACCATGAAGAAGATCATGATGACTGCATGGGCGGAGAAGAACACGTTGTACAGGTTCTTGCCGGCGTCATGCGAGCCGTCGCCGTCGAGAATTGCCGACAGCACCGGAAAAACGTGGCCTCCCGGGAACAGCAACTCGGCGCGGATGGCGATCGAAAGGAGCATGCCGATGAGGCCCGCCCCGATCGCGAAGACGAGGTAGAGCGTTCCGATATCCTTGTGATTGGTCGAAAATAGGTATCGCCGCCATCCGGTCGGATGGCTGTGCTCTTCATGGCCGTGCTCCCCTTGAGCCTCGGCTTCCGAGTGGGTGAATCCGCTGACTGACGCCATAATGGTCGGGCTCCCGATTTTCTTGGACGAACGCGGCGCGCGCTCGCCGTCAGGGCTTGAGTTGCGTGGTCTCCGCGAGGTCGACGCCGTCCCCGTGCGCGAACTGCTTCTTTGCGCTGGAGAGCCAAGCCTGATACGCGCCCTCGCTGACGACGTGAAGCTCGATCGGCATGAAAGCGTGATCGATGCCGCAGATGTTGGAGCACTGCCCGTGGAACACGCCCTCATGAACGGCCTTGAACCATGCCTTGTTGAGACGACCGGGGATCGCGTCGATCTTCACGCCCATTGAAGGAATCGAGAAGGAGTGGATGACGTCTTGTGACGTAACGTCGACTTCGACCACCTTGCCGACCGGCACATAGGCCGCGTTGTCGACGGTGAGCAGGCGAAGCTCTCCGGGCTTGAGGTCCTTGTCCTCCTTGATGAGCGAGTCGAAGGAGAAGCCGCCCTCGGGCTTGGGATAGCCGTAATTCCAGTGCCATTGCGACGCGGTCACCTTCAGCGTCATGTCCGGCGTCGGAATGATGAGCTGATCCGAGAGCAGGCGGAATGAAGGAACCGCGATCACTACCAGAATTAGAGCGGGGATCACCGTCCAGGCGATCTCCAGCGGTCCGTTATGCGTAACCCGTGAGGGCGTCGGGTTCGACCGCTCGTTGAAGCGGAAGACGACGTAGCCGAGCAGCGCGAGCACCAGAAGGGAGATGCCGATCGTCACCGGCAGGAGAATCGCGTTGTGGAACCATTCGATGTCGTACTGAATGGGGCTGGCCGCAGGCAGAAAGCCGATGTGGCCCGGCTCCGGCGCCCCGATGATCGCCGCCTTGGCCGAGCCGGCCAGAAAGCTGGCGCCAACCCCCGCCATGCCCGACCGAAACGCAAACAAGGGTCCACCCATCAACGCCAGCCTCCAACACATGCAGCTTGCTATAGCGCGTCACGTGCTTTGCACAGCGCAGCCGCCCCGCCAGCCTAAATATCGCGCGAACGATACACTGCGTCGTAGAAAATTGACAAACGAAAAATCCATCTCTTGCTCAACGCCTTCCCGCACCGCTCCACGTCCCTTATGTCATCCAGGCGCCACAGCTACGACCGACCCGTCAAGCCTCAATTGCAGTTCTACGGTGTGACGCGCGTGAGCGCCAGGGCTCAAACCACAAGAATAGCCATAGCCCGTTTCGAAGGCCGCCTGATTAAAACGGCGCTCATTTCACTCCGTTTTTCGCTTGGCGGGCCGTCCCGGCGCCCTCAATATGGGAAAAAGGGATTGAGCGTCATGACGGCGTCGCGCGCCAGGAACGAGGAGAAGTGAATGGCCTACGATGCGGGCGACGAATTGCGCCGGCCCGTCTCGCTCGCTTTGGCGGGCGTCGCGATTATCGGTTGGCTTCTTGCCGCCTTCCTGTGGACCGAGGCGTCGCGGACTCAGAGCGAGATGACCGAATCGCTCAACGCGGCTGAGCGGGCTCGCGAATCCCTGGCCGCGGATCTGCAGAATCTGCAGAAGGCGGCGGGTACGGCCGCCGACCTGAAGACTCAAGCGACGGAAGCGGAAAAGGCCTTGTCGGAAGCGTCCGCCGCACGCGGGTCGGCCCAGAACGAACTCGCCGAGCTCACCAAGCAGATTGGCGACGCCAAGCTCGCGATATCCGGCGCGCAGGAAGAGGCGAGCGCCAAATCGCGCGATCTGCAGGCGGTCGACGCGAGGTTGAAAGAAGAGAGCGATCGCCTGGCGGGAATGCAGGCTCAGGATCAGGCGCTGTCCGCCGAGCAGGCGCGGCTGCAGGGACAGGTCGACGCGGCTCGCGCCGCCCTCGCCGAAGCTCAGAGCCAGACCGCGGGGGCCCGGAAAGAATTCGAAACCGTTCAAAGCCAGATCAACGCGGCGACCTCCGAACTGAACGCGCTGCAGAACCAAATTCGCGGCGCCAAAAATCAGGCGAGTCCAGCGCAGTGACCGCCTCGACCAACCGGCTCAACAAGGTCCAGGGCAGCGCGGCGAGACGCATTGTGCGACGGTTCGAGCGTGTTACAAACCAAAAGCAGAGCGCCGAGGTGACTGTCGGACGCGTCACGCCCCCAGGGGAAACAAGACAATGGACGATTTCGGCTCAGAAGCGGGCACTCTGGCGCAACCGAGATCGCGGGGCCAATTCACTGCGGCGGAACTCAAGGCCGCGGTGCTGGCGAAGCTGACTTACTCCGTTGGAAAAATTCCGGAGGTGGCCAGTCCTCGGGACTGGTTTCTCGCCGTCGCCTTCGCCACTAGGGACATTGTCGTCGACCGCTGGATACAATCCACCGGCCAAGTCTATGCCGACGGGCGCAAACGGGTCTACTACCTGTCGCTTGAATTCCTCATCGGCCGCCTTCTATTCGACGCAATGACCAATCTCGGCGTCGCAGAGTCGATGGCCGAGGCGCTCGATGAGCTCGGCGTCAGCCTGACGGAGCTTCGTCGCGTCGAACCTGACGCAGCGCTCGGCAATGGCGGTCTCGGCCGCCTCGCTGCCTGTTTCATGGACAGCATGGCGACGCTCCGCATCGCAGCGCATGGTTACGGCATCCGCTACGACAATGGCCTGTTCCGCCAGATCATTCGCGGCGGCTGGCAGCAGGAGACGCCCGAGGACTGGCTCGCCAACGGCAACCCGTGGGAGTTCGAGCGGCCGGAAGTCAACTACGCCATCGGCTTCGGCGGCTGGGTCGAAATGGTCCAGGGCGAAGACGAGCGGACGCGGCACGTCTGGCACCCGGTCGAAACCGTCGAGGCGGTCGGCTACGACACTCCAATCGTCGGTTGGCGCGGCAGACACGTGAACACGCTCAGGCTGTGGTCTGCGCGCGCCCCCGATCCGTTCAAGCTCGACGCTTTCAACGCAGGCGACTTCGTCGGCGCCCTCTCCGACGCGGTGCGGGCGGAGGCGATTTCGAAGGTCCTCTATCCGAGCGACGCGACCCCCGCCGGCCAAGAGTTGCGCCTCAGGCAGGAGTATTTCTTCGCCTCGGCGTCGCTCCTCGACCTCATCCGCCGCCACATCAAGCAGCATCAGGATGTGCGCACGCTCGGAGACCATGCCGCAGTCCAGCTGAACGACACGCATCCGGCAATCGCCGTCGCTGAGCTGATGCGCATCCTGATCGACCTCAACGGCCTCGAATGGGACGAGGCGTGGACGGTCACGCAGGCGACGTTCTCCTACACCAACCACACCCTTCTGCCGGAAGCCCTGGAAACCTGGCCTGTTCCGCTTATGGAGCGCCTCCTTCCGCGCCACATGCAGATCATTTATCTGCTCAACGCGGCGCATCTCGACAGCGCGCGTCGGCGCGGGTTCATCGATCCGGGTTTTCTCGCTTCGCTCTCGCTGATCGACGAGCACGCCGGCAGGCGAGTCCGGATGGGCAACCTCGCGTTTATCGGCTCGCACAAGATCAACGGCGTGTCGGCCCTGCACACCGGTCTGATGCGCAAGACCGTGTTCCATAGCCTCAACACGGTTTTCCCGGGCCGCATCGTCAACAAGACCAACGGCATCACGTTTCGTCGCTGGCTCATCGAGTGTAACCCCGGCCTCTCGGAGATAATTCGCTCGACCGTGGGCGAACAGGCGCTCGAGGACGCCGAGGCCTTGAAGAAATTTGCCGCCTTTGCCGATGACGCCTCCATACAGGAGCGTGTCGCGGCAGCGCGCCGTTCGGCCAAGGTCGGACTTGCGCGTCATGTCGCCGTCCAACTCGGGCAGCGCATTGACCCCAACTCGATGTTTGACGTGCAGATAAAGCGCGTTCACGAATACAAGCGCCAGCTGCTCAACATTCTCGAAACGGTGGCCAGATACAACGCCATTCGCGCCAATCCCACTGTCGACTTCGCGCCGCGCGTCAAAGTCTTCGCCGGCAAGGCGGCGGCGAGCTACACCCAGGCCAAACTTATCATCAAGCTCGCCATCGACGTCGCCCGCGTCGTGAACTCCGATCCGACCCTGAGAGGTCTCCTGAAGGTCGTTTTTCTGCCCAATTACAATGTGTCGCTCGCCGAGACGGTCATTCCCGCAGTCGACCTGTCCGAGCAGATTTCCACCGCGGGCATGGAAGCCTCCGGCACAGGCAACATGAAGATGGCGCTGAACGGCGCGCTCACGATCGGCACTCTGGATGGGGCCAACGTCGAGCTGCGCAACCTCGTCGGCGACGACAACATCTTCATCTTCGGCCTGACCGCGTCCGAGGTGGAGACTGCGCGCGCTCGCGGCATCGACGCCACCGCCCGCATCGCGGCGTCGCCGGTGCTGCGGGAGGCGCTCGACGAAATAGCTTCCGGCGTGTTCTCGACCGACGACGCGGGACGCTACCGCGGCCTCGTCGAGACGCTCACCCATCATGACTATTTCATGCTGTGCGCCGATTTCGACGCCTATTGGGAAACACAGATGCGCAGCGACGAGGCCTGGCGGGACCGGAAACGTTGGCTGCGCTCGAGCATCATCAATACCGCCAATGTCGGATGGTTCTCGTCCGACCGGGCGATAGCGGAATATGCGCAGGAAATCTGGAACGCGCCGTTCACCCCGCTCGGCTAGCGGGCGACGCCTTGGAGGATGAAATGGAGGCTTGGAGGGCGCGAGAGGAGGATGTCGCCGCGATCCAATCGGCGCGATGCGGCGATCCATTTGCGGTGCTCGGCCCGCATCAGACCGCCGACGGCTGGGTCATCCGGGTCTTCGCGCCGGACGCCGTGCGCGTCCGGGCGCTATCGCGCGACGGCAGCGTGGCGATCGCCGAACTGCCCCGTCGCAAGGGCGATTTTTTCGAGGCGCTGATTCCTTCGGCGGGGGAGAGGCCCCTCTACCGCGTCGAGGTGGAAACAGCGTCGGGAACCTCGTCCTATATCAATTCCTACGCCTTCGGGCCGGCGCTCGGCCCCCTCGACGACTACCTCCTGCGCGAGGGCTCGCATCGGCAGCTCTACCGGCGGCTCGGCGCCCAACTGACGCAGCACGAAGGCGTGGACGGTGTGCTGTTCGCGCTGTGGGCGCCGAACGCCACGCGAGTCTCCGTCGTCGGCGACTTTAACCGTTGGGATGGCCGGCGCTGTCAGATGCGCAAGCGGTATGACAGCGGCTTGTGGGAGATTTTCGTCCCGCACCTGGAGGCCGGAGCGGTCTACAAATACGAACTGACGGGACAGGACGGCAAACTTCTGCCGCTCAAGGCCGATCCGTTCGGTTTCGAGGCCGAACTGAGGCCATCGACCGCCTCGGTCGTGGCCGACAGCTCCGACTTCTCCTGGAGCGACGCCGATTACATGGCGAGGCGGGCGCAGGGGGAGCCCCGCCGCAAGCCGATGTCGATCTACGAGGTTCATCTCGGCTCCTGGCGGCGTCATCCGGACGGAACGTTTCTCACCTACGACGAACTCGCCGACCAGCTCATCCCCTATGTCGCCGACTTGGGTTATACCCATCTCGAGCTCCTGCCGATCAGCGAGCATCCGCTCGACGAGTCCTGGGGCTATCAACCCATCGGCCTGTTCGCTCCGACGCGGCGCTTCGGCGAGCCCGCCGGCTTTGCCCGCTTCGTCGACCGGGCCCACGCGACGGGTCTCGGCGTCATCCTCGACTGGGCGCCGGCGCATTTCCCAACCGACGCGCATGGTCTCGCGCGCTTCGACGGGACGGCTTTGTACGAGCACGCCGATCCACGCAGGGGCTTTCACCCCGACTGGAACACCTTGATCTACAATTTTGGTCGGCACGAGGTGGCGAACTTCCTCTATTGCAACGCCCTTTACTGGGTCGACCGGTTCCATATCGACGGCCTGCGCGTCGACGCGGTCGCCTCGATGCTCTACCTCGACTATTCCCGCCGCGAGGGCGAGTGGCTGCCCAACCCGGACGGCAGCAAGGAAAACCGCGAAGCGATCGCCTTCCTCCGCCGGGCAAACGAGCTCGTATACGGAGGCTTCCCCGGCGCCGTCACCATCGCCGAGGAATCGACGGCTTTCCCCGGCGTATCGCGCCCCACCGACGTCGGCGGACTCGGCTTCGGCTTCAAGTGGAACATGGGTTGGATGCACGACACGCTCGAATACATGTCGCGCGACCCGATCTACCGCCGGTGGAGCCACGACAAGATGACGTTCGGGCTCCTATACGCCTTCAGCGAGAATTTCGTCCTCCCGATCTCGCACGACGAAGTCGTGCACGGCAAAGGCTCGCTGGTCGGAAAGATGCCCGGCGACGAGTGGCAGCGCTTCGCCAACACCCGGGCCTTCTACGGCTTCATGTGGGGCCATCCGGGCAAGAAGCTCCTGTTCATGGGACAGGAGTTCGGGCAGACCATGGAGTGGAACTCCGCCGAGTCTCTCCCATGGTGGCTGCTCGACCACTGGCCGCACCAGGGCGTGCAGGCGCTGATCCGCGACCTCAACCGGATTTATCGCGATACTCCGGCGCTTTATGCGCGTGACTGCGAGCCGGAAGGCTTCCGTTGGATCGTCGTCAACGACGACAGCCAGTCGGTGCTGGCCTTCCTGCGGCGCGGATCTCAGAGCGACCCGCCGGTCGCGATCGTCTGCAACTTCACCCCGGAGCCTCGCATGAATTATCGCATCGGGTTGCCGTACGAAGGCCACTGGCGGGAGGCGATCAACACCGACGCCTCCGGATACGGAGGGTCCAATATGGGCAACTTCGGCGACGTTGTCGCCGAGCGGCGCTCCTCCCACGGTTTTCCCGCATCGGCGACGGTTGTTCTGCCGCCGCTCGCGACCTTGTATCTCGTTTTCAGCCCGCCGGCCGCCGGCGCCGACGCCGCGTGACAAGGAGGTCCACATGGCCAGGACACGATCGGCGAAGGAAATGGGGCTCTCGCCGCCCTATTCCCGGCACGCCATGGCATACGTGCTCGCCGGCGGGCGCGGAAGCCGGCTCCTCGAACTCACCGATCGACGGGCGAAGCCCGCGGTCTATTTCGGCGGCAAGTCCCGCATCATCGATTTTGCGCTCTCCAATGCGCTGAACTCAGGCATCCGTCGCATCGCCGTCGCCACGCAGTACAAGGCGCACAGCTTGATCCGCCATCTCCAGCGGGGATGGAACTTCTTCCGACCGGAGCGAAACGAGAGCTTCGACATCCTGCCCGCCTCTCAGCGCGTGTCGGAGACCATGTGGTACCTCGGCACGGCCGACGCGGTGTACCAGAACATCGACATCATCGAGAGCTACGGCCCGCACTTCATGGTGGTGCTGGCCGGCGACCATGTCTACAAGATGGACTACGAGAAGATGCTGCAGCAGCATGTCGACTCGGGCGCGGACGTGACGGTCGGGTGCCTCGAAGCATCTCTCGAGGAGGCGACAGGCTTCGGCGTGATGCACGTCGACACCGACAATCGCATCATCAGTTTCCTGGAGAAGCCCAAGAACCCGCCGCCGATGCCCGGCAATCCCGACGTGGCGCTCTGCAGCATGGGCATCTATGTCTTCGAGACGTCGTTCCTCATCGGGCTCCTCAAGGAAGACGCGGCCGATCCTAGCTCGGCCCACGACTTCGGCAAGGACATCATCCCCCACATCGTAAAAGAGGGAAACGCCGTCGCGCACCATTTTTCGCACTCCTGCGTCCGGTCGACCGAGGAAGCCAAGCACTACTGGCGCGACGTCGGAACCGTCGACGCCTATTGGGGGGCCAACATCGACCTGACCGACGTCATTCCCGACCTCGACCTCTACGATCGCGCGTGGCCGATCTGGACCTACGGCGAAATCACCCCGCCGGCGAAGTTCGTGCACGACGTCGACGGCCGGCGAGGCCTCGCCATCCAGTCATTGCTATCCGGCGGCTGCATCGTCTCCGGCGCCGCCATCAGCCGATCTTTGGTGTTCACCGGCGTGCACTGCCACTCCTATTCGACGATCCACGAGGCGGTTATTCTGCCCTACGCGAACATCGGCCGGCATGTGCGGCTCAACAAGGTGGTGATCGACAGCGAAGTTCGGATTCCCGACGGTCTCGTGGTCGGCGAGGATCCGGATCTCGACGCCAAGCGCTTTCGGCGCACCGAGGACGGCGTGACGCTGATCACCGGCCCGATGATCGAAAAGCTCGAGATATGAGCGATCTGAAAGTTCTGTCCGTCGCCTCGGAGATCTTTCCGCTGGTGAAGACGGGCGGGCTCGCCGACGTCGCCGGCGCTCTGCCGCACGCGCTTTCGTCCGAAGGCGTCGAGATGCGGTCGCTTGTTCCGGCCTACCCGGCGCTCAAGGGAAGACTGGCGGACGTGACGGTCGCGCGCGAGTATCGCGATCTGTTCGGCGGCCCGGCGCGCGTGCTGGCCGGCCGGGCCGACGGTCTTGATCTTTTCGCGATCGACGCGCGGCATCTTTACGATCGACCAGGCAACCCCTACCTCGGGCCCGACGGGCTCGACTGGCCCGACAACGCCCGCCGCTTCGCGGCGCTGGCCCGGGTCGGCGCGGACATAGGTCTCGGCGCGATCGCCGCGTTCGAGCCCGAGGTCGTCCACGCCCACGACTGGCAGGCTGCGCTGACCCCGGCCTATCTCCGTTTCGCGGAGGGGCGACGGCCTGGCTCGGTCGTGACCATCCATAACCTCGCCTTCCAGGGCCATTTTCCGATTTCCGTCTTCTGGGAGCTCGGGCTGCCCGACCGCGCGCTGGCGATCGACGGCGTGGAGTATTTCGGCGGCGTCGGCTATCTGAAGGCGGGGCTGCAACTTGCCGACGTGGTCACCACCGTCTCGCCGACCTATGCCCGCGAGATCCTGACCCCTGAATTCGGCATGGCGCTCGACGGTCTGTTGCGGGCGCGCTCCCGCACCGTGCACGGCATTCTCAACGGTATCGACGACAGCGTCTGGAATCCCGCCGCCGACCCAGCTCTCCCGCAGAATTTCGGCGCGACCCGCATCGACTTGCGCGCGCGCAACAAGACGGCGCTGCAAGCCAAGCTCGGACTGTCGCCCAGCGAAGACCGTCCGATGTTCGCCGTCGTCTCCCGTCTGACGCACCAGAAGGGGCTCGACCTCCTCCTCCAGGCGCTGCCCGGACTTATCGCCAGAGGCGCTCAGCTTGCGCTGCTGGGCTCAGGCGAACGGGCCCTCGAGACCGGCTTCGCCGAAGCCGCGGCGACGGCGGCCGGCTCGGTCGGGTGCGTCTTCGGCTACGACGAGAAGCTCGCCCATCTCTTCCAGGGGGCAGCCGATTTCATCGTCGTGCCGTCGCGCTTCGAGCCGTGCGGGCTGACCCAGCTCTGCGCGCTGCGTTACGGCGCGACGCCGATCGTGTCGCGCGTCGGCGGCCTCGCCGACACGATCATTGACGCCAACGAGGCGGCCGTCGCTGCCGGCGTCGCAACCGGCATGCAATTCTCCCCTCTTTCGGTCGACGGCCTGAGCTACGCGCTCGACCGGGCGCTCGCGGTCTACCGCGAGCCGAATACGATGCGGCGCATCCGACTGAACGGCATGCGGGCCGACGTGTCCTGGCGCGGCCCGGCCCAGCGCTACGCCGCTCTCTATCGGTCGGTCGCGCGGCCCCTCGCAGCATGAGCGAGATGGAGGCCGACCTCGGGGTCGTCGTGTCTCCCCACGGGCTCGAGGCCGCCTTGGCGCTTCCGAACGCCGAAGGCGCCTTCCTTTGCCTTTACGATGCCGACCGCGAGGTTTTTCGCGCGGCGATGAGTCGTGACGCCGGCGGGGTGTTTCGCAGCCTAGCGCCGGGATTCGGCGAGGGGGCGCGTTACGGCTTCCGGGTTCAGGGACCGTATGATCCGGCGCGGGGGCATCGTTTCGACGTCGCCAAACTTCTCGCCGACCCCTACGCCTTCCGCTTTGACCGCCCTTTCCGGCTGCACGCGTCGATGTTCGCTCGCGGCGAGGACAGCGGCCCTTACGCGCCGAAGGCGATCGCCGGCGTTCCCCCTTTCGGCGAACCGGGCGGCAAGCGGATCGCCGCGGAATCGCTCGTCGTCTACGAGCTCAATCTGCGCGGCTTCTCGCGCCTCAACCCTGCGGTTCCGGAAAGCGCGCGGGGAACTTTCGCCGGACTGGCCCATCCGGCCTCGATCGCCCATCTGGCCGTCCTCGGGGTGACCGCGATCGAGATCATGCCGGCCGACCCGTTCGTCGACGAACGGCATCTGCCGCCGCTCGGCCTGGCGAACGCCTGGGGGTACAATTCGGTGGTGTTCGGCTCGCCCGATCCGCGCCTCGCTCCCGGCGGCTGGGCCGAGGTGCGGGCGGCGACCGACGCGTTGCACGCCGCGGGCATGGAAGCGATCCTCGATGTCGTTTTCAATCACAACGGCGAAAGCGATCAGTTCGGGCCGACCCTCTCGTTCCGCGGCCTCGACAACGCGGCCTGGTTCCGCCTCGACCCGAACAATCCGGCGACCTATGTCAACGACGCCGGCACCGGCAATTGCCTCGCGCTCGACCGGCCGCTCGTGGTCGAGATGGCGATCGGCGCGCTCCGGCGCTGGATGATCCATGGCGGGATCGACGGCTTCCGCTTCGACCTCGCGACCGCGCTCGGACGCGGACCGCACGGCTTCGATCCGCATGCGCCGTTCTTTCGGGCGCTCGATGCAGACCCCTTTCTGCGGCGCGCGCGCCTCATCGCTGAGCCTTGGGACGTCGGCCCCGGCGGCTACCAGCTCGGGGCCTTCGGCCCCTCCTTCGCCGAATGGAACGACCGGTTCCGCGACGCCGCGCGCCGCTTCTGGCGCGGCGATCCCGGCGTGCGCGGCGAGATCGCCACCCGCATGGCCGGCTCGCGCGACGTGTTCGCTCGCGCCGCCGCGCCGTCGAAGAGCGTCAACTTCATCGTCGCCCATGACGGCTTCACTCTCGCCGACCTCGTATCGTACGAGAAGAAGCACAACGAGGCGAACGGCGAGCGCAACCGGGACGGAACGGACGCGAACTTCTCCTGGAACAACGGCGTCGAGGGGCCGAGCAACGACCCCGCCGTCGTCGCCGCCCGGTCGCGCGACCAGCGCAACCTCCTGACGCTGCTGTTCGCCTCGCGCGGAACCCCCATGCTGGCGATGGGCTTCGAGCTCGGCTTCAGCCAGGGAGGCAACAACAACGCCTACGCCCAGGACAACGCTACGACCGCCATACGCTGGAGCGAGGCCGACGCGTCGCTGACCGCCTTCGTCCAGCGGCTCGCGCAGGCCCGCCGCGCCCACCCCGCCCTGTCGCGCGACGCCTTTCTGACTGGCGAAAAGTTCGACGCGTCGGGTCTGCCCGATGTCGAATGGCGGGACGCCCAAGGACCGATGACGCAGCCGGAGTGGAACGACTCGACCGGTCCGGTACTTGTTGCGGTATTCGCCGCTCCGCGGGACGGCGGCGTCGACCGCGTCGCCGTCGCAATGAACCGGTCCGAGGAGGAGGTGGAGCTGAGCTTGCCGGAGCCCCGGCCGGGCATGGCGTGGCGCGCAATCGTGGACAGTCACGATTCCAACGCGCCGGAGCGACCGCTCGCCCTTGCAGACCGGCAGCGCATCCACGCCCGCTCTTGTCTCATTATCGATGAAAGCCCCGTCCCGGGCGGCGGTCGTCGCAGCGGGCCGCCGACCGCCGCAGCCGTCGATGCGCTGGCGAGCGCCGCCGGAATTGCGGGAGAATGGTGGGACGTCGGCGGTAAACGCACCATCGTTTCGCCGGAAACAAAGATCGCGCTCCTGACGGCGCTCGGACTCGAGGCGGGAAGCGAGGCGCAGGCGCGCGAAAGCCTGGAACGAGTCCTCGACGAGACCCGCCGCCGGCGCGTGCCCTATTCGCTCGTCCTGCGCTCCGGCGAACCGCTTACGGCCCCGCTGCGAGATGCGCCGCGAGACTGCGAGATCAGGATCGAATGCGAGGACGGCAGGAGCCTCGAGCAGCGCGTCGAGGCGGGTGAAGGGGCGCGCCGCGACCTTCCCGACGGCCGTTCGGCCGAGGAGCGGACGATCGCGCTGCCGGACCTGCCGATCGGCCGACATCGGCTGATCGTCGACGCCGTCGCCTGTGCGCTCACGGTCGCGCCGGCGGGGTGCTACATGCCGCAGGCGGGGCAGCGCAAACGCTTCGGGATCACGGCTCAGCTGTACGCGCTGCGCCGGTCCGGCGATCAGGGGATGGGCGACTTCTCGACGCTGGCGCTCGCAGGCGTGATGGCCGGGGAAGCGGGCGCCGCCTATTTCGGCGTGAGCCCGATGCATATGCTGTTCCCGCACGACCGGGAGCGGGCAAGCCCGTACTACCCGTCCGACCGGCGCTTTCTCGATCCGATGCTGATCGACGTACTCGACGCCGGCCTGCCGCGCGACGAGGCGCTGGAGACGGCGCTCGGCGCTCTCGCATCGCCGATCGCGGCGGCCGCGGCGACGAGGCTCGTCGACTATCCGGCGACCTGGGCGGTCAAGCGCGCGGCATTGGGCGCGCTCCATGCGGCCTTCGCCCGCGCCCGCGCGGCTCGCCCCGCGGATCCGATCTTCGCCGAGCACCGCGCCTTCGTCGAGGCCGGGGGCGAAGCGCTGAAGCGGTTCGCGGCCTTCCAGGCGATCTCCGCCGGCGAGGCCGGAGCCGACTGGCGGTCCTGGCCGAACCCTTTGCGCGACGGCGACGCCAAGGCGATCGAGGACGCGATCGCCCGCGACCGGGACGCGTTCGACTTCGCCCTCTTCTGCCAGTGGCTCGCCGATCGTCAGCTTGCTCGAGCCGCCGCGCGGGCGCGCGGCGGCGGCCTCGAGATCGGCTTCTACCGCGATCTCGCCATCGGCGCCGCGCCCGACGGCGCGGAGGCCTGGTCGCACGCGGGCGCGCTGGCGCAAGGCGCGACGGTCGGAGCGCCGCCGGATCCGTTCTCCACCGGCGGGCAAAACTGGAGCCTGCCCGCGCCCAACCCGCTCGCCGGCGCTCGCGAGGGCTGGGCCTCGTTGAGCGCGCTCTACGCCGCCAACATGCGGCACGCCGGCATGTTGCGCATCGACCATGCGATGGGCCTGCAGCGGCTCTTTCTCATCCCCGAGGGCGGCAGGCCGGCGGACGGGGCCTATCTCGCCTATCCGCTCGACGATCTCATCGGCCATATCGCGCTCGAGAGCCGCCGGGCCGAGTGCATCGTGGTCGGCGAGGATCTCGGCACGGTGGCCGAGGGGTTCCGCCCCCGGCTGACGCGGGCCAACATTCTCGGGATGCGTGTCCTCTGGTTCGAGCGCAAGGGCGCCGAGGTTTTGCCGCCAGCCGGCTATCCGCCCTTGTCGGTCGCCTGCGTCGCGACGCACGATCTCGCGACGCTGGCGGGCTGGTGGGTCGGAGCGGACATCGCCGAGAGGCTTTCGCTCGGCCTCACCACTTTGCGCGCCGCGGGCGAGGCGATCGCCGCGCGGCTCGAGGAGAAGCGCGGCCTGATCGCGGCGCTCCTATCCGAAGGGCTCATCGCGTCGTCGCCCGGGGCGGACGCCCCGCTCGACGACGCGACCGCCGCGGCCGTCCATGCGCTGATCGGCGGCTCGGCGTCTCTGCTGGCCAGCGCCCAGTTCGACGATCTGGTCGGCCAGACGGTGGCGACCAACCTGCCGGGCACCGACCGCGAGCGGCCGAACTGGCGGCTCAAGCTCGGCCCGGACGTCGCGGAGGCCTTCGCCGGCGGACGGGCGCGGGCGGTCATTGCGGCGCTGGCGAAGGGACGACTCTGACAGGGCTTCTCTTCGCTTCTGCGTGCGTGCGATGCGGCTGGAAATGGGACGCCGGGGAAGGAAGAGGGCCTCCAGGGGAAGGAAGAGGAACCGCAGGGGAAGGAAAAGGAACTCCAGGGGAAGGAAAAGGAACCCCAGGGGAAGCAACTTCCGTGCATGAATCCAACAGTTTCAAGGAGTTGCGCGCCTAGCGCAGTTCAATTCCCGTGCGTCCCTCGCCGCGCGATGCCTCCAAACTGCCCGCCGCAAGCGGCGCCAGGCGGAACGGCCTCGACGGTCGGACACATTGGGCCTTCCTTCTCATCCAGGGCTGGACATATAACGAACAAACGTACAACAAGGAAGCAACGGCTGTCAACAGATATCTTGCTGGCTGGGGCGCCGCCCCCTCCCCCTAGGGCGTCCGGAAGGACGCCCGTCTTCGACGGGCTATCGGTCGGTCCCCCTCCCCCGCTCCGCTGCGCAGGGAGGAGCGCGCGCGGGCTCGGGCATATCCTCCCCTGTGAAGCGATAGCGGAACGGCGGGAACACGCGCAACGTGGTGGAGGGGGCATGCCGCGAAAGCGACCGCGGCTCGGGAGGCCAACGCTGCGCGCGTCCAACTCGAATAGCGTGGAACGTGAGCCTCGTTTTCGATGACGCCCTGCGGCGGCCTCATCTTCGAAATGTTGGCCGATGGCGCATCAGGCGAACGGTCGGAGTGCGTGGCGTCAACGCCCTTTTCTCAGCCGATAAAATCCCGACCCAGGCGCTCAAGCTCGCGCACGTAACAGAATAGGGAGAACAGGCCCAGGAGAAGGACGAGGCATTTGAAGACGGGGATCTCGAATTCAGGCCTCTGCGCGACAAATACAAAACCGAAAATGGACGTCGGGAGCACGAACACCATCCGCGCCAAAAACAGGATCGCGTGACCGAGCAGAGCGTTCTTAAATCGCGGCAGCGGCGGATGAAGGCGATAAGAGACCCAATACGAGATCTGCATCAGGGCGATTGCCGACAGAGACCCGAGAATCGCCCAAGGCAGCGTCTCGTGCGATCTCGGGTCGGCGAGAACCTGCCGGTAAAGAAAGAGGCCGGTCCAGAGAAGAAAAGCCGCGCCGATCGTTTGCATCCCGAACAGCGCAAAATATCCCCACCACCCATTGATGTCTTTCGCTGGAGCCGAGCCGGATGCGATCAAGTCATTTGGCCCCATGCAGGTGGAGCTTCGGCGGGATGGTACGAACTCTGGCCGTGGCAAGTTTCCTCTGTCGACGTCGAATCGTCACGTTACCTGGTCGATCACGTCGTTGAAGTTGAACAGCTGCTGCCGTGGTTCGGCGTTGGTTGGTCTGGCCGCTTTAGACGAACAGCGCCTTCTTCACCCGCAACTCTTCGAGCGTGCGCTGGGCCTCCTCGCTCAGGTTGGACTTTCCGACCTGGACGGTCACCTTGTGAATCTTGCCGGTGAATCTGTTCTCGCCTTGTTTGTAGTCGTCGCTGACACACGTATACAGATTCTCGCCGACGTCCGTCGTTTCCGCGCCAAATGCGAACGGCTGAGTGTGCGCGACCCGCCCAGCGGCGACCTCTTCACCATTGACGAAGATCACACCGTTACCCCCAGCGCCGGCCATACCGCCATCGTAGGCAAACTCGAAACGCAACGTCATCCGCCCGGCCGGCAGGCGAGCAGAGCCGGCGATCTTGTAAAGCTCGCGACCGAGATAGTTCCAGGCGAACCGGGGCGCGCCATCCTTCACGTAGAGGCTCCAGCCGCCCATTTCTCCGCCTTGGGCTATGACCACCCCCTCCGCGCCGGCCTCCGGGACCTCGATGTCGGCGATAACCACGAAAGAGCGGTTCTTGACGTTGATAAAACCGTTCTCGGGAATTCCCTTCATTCCCTCATAGACCGTTATCTCGGTGCGACCTTCCATCAAATCCGGACGGCCTGCGAGAGCCGCGTTGAAGCGCTCCCAGGCCCGATCGTCAAGAGGAAGCACGTTGTACTTGACGGCCTCTTCCAGGAAGACTCCCTTTAGCTTCTCAAGTTTTTCGGGGTGCTTCTCAGCAAGGTCGTGCGCGCAACTGAAATCTTCCTCTACGTTGTAAAGCTCCCACTTGTCGTTCTCAAACGTCGCTCTCGGCTTGGGCTCCCAAGGCGGGCGGTGCACCGTGGTGGCGAACCAGCCGTCCTGGTAGATGCCCCGGTTGCCTGCCATCTCGAAGTATTGCGTGGTGTGTCGCGACTTCGCCTCGGGGTTATTCAAGGTGTCCAGCATGCTCACGCCCTCGAGGGGTTTCTGCTGGACTCCATGCACCACCGCGGGTTCGGGCACGCCGATTGCCTCCAACACCGTCGGAGCGATATCGATCATGTGCATCCATTGCGTGCGCAAGCCCCCCTTTTCCGCGATCCCCTTTGGCCAGTGGGCCACCATGGATTGGCAAACGCCGCCGTAGGAAGCCACCTGATGGCCCCACCCAAAGGGCGTGGCGCCGGCGAAAGCCCAGCCGTTCGGATACAGGATATGGGATTTGGGGCCGCCGATCTCGTCGAAGTTCTTCAGCGCAACGTCCAGAGATTCCGGAAGCCCGTTGAACACAGACAGCTCGTTGAATGCGCCGATGGGGCCGCCCTGAAAGACCGAACCGTTATCGCCGGTGATGTAGAGGATCAGCGTATTGTCCATCTCGCCCAGGGCCTCGATCTCGTCGATGAACCGCCCGATTTCGCAGTCGGTCACCTCGGCAAAGGCCGCGTAGATCTCCATGTATCTGGCGAACACCTTCTTCTCGTCGGCCGTCAATTCGTCCCATTCCTGGATCCCCGGCGGCTTCGGCGCCAGATCCGTGCCCGGGGGCACAACCCCCAATTCGATCTGCCTCGCCAACGTATCCTTGCGCACCTGATCCCAGCCCTGATCGAACTTGCCCTTGTACCGGTCGCGCCACTTCTCGGGGACCTGGAATGGGCCGTGGGTGCCAATCGCCGAGTAATAGACGAAAAATGGCTTGTCGGGAGCGAGCGAGCGCTGCGAACGCACCCAGAGGATGGCCTTGTCGGTGATGTCGGTGCTCGCGTAATAGTCGGGGTCGGGATGCATATCCAACCTGGTCATGTTGTCGTAAATGACCGGATGAAAGAGGTCGGCCTCGCCGGACATGAAGCCGTAGAACCGCTCGAACCCGCTATGTATTGGCCAGCGGTCAAAGGGCCCGACCACGCTGGCTTCCCAGGGCCCCAGCTCGTGACACTTTCCGAACATCGCCGTGCTATAGCCGTTGAGGCGCAGGGTCTCGGGCAGCATCGTGACGCTGCTGGGACGCACCGCGCTGTACCCCGGGAAGCCGGTGGCAATCTCCGAGATCACGCCGAAGTTTGCGCTATGGCTATTGCGACCAGTTAGCAAGGCCATGCGGCTGGGCGAACACAAGGGGGGGACTTTGAAATTGTTGTAGCGAAGTCCGGTGTCGGCCAGACGGTCCAGCGTCGGCATCTGAATGGGGCCTCCGAAAGTCGATACGTCGCCGAAGCCCATGTTATCGAGAAGGATGACCACCACGTTGGGCGCACCTTTCGGCGCCTTCACCTCGAACCGCGGCGGGGCTTTAGCGTTCTTCGCATCAAGTTCGGTGATTGGCGGATACTTAGGCTCTGGTACGGGCAGAACAGTACGGTCCGTGGAGGTGGATGCGCCGAGGTCGCCGCTTCGGGCAGGCAGGGGCTCTGGGTTCTTCGGGGTGTGCTTCGGATCAGACATTTTTTCCTCATCCCCTGCCGATTTCTATTCAAGCCCACGTGTGATCGTCCGAGCTGGCGGATGAATCGCTCGCATTCGCCACAAACACTGCTTAGATGTATTTAACCTCGACCTGCTCGATCTCGCCGTTGAACTTGAACGGCGCCTTGTCGTAATAATCGAGCGACACCGGCGACCCGAGCGCCGTACCGATGTCGAGGCAGTCGTTGGCGGTGAACAAGAGCGGCGCGCTGACCGGGACTTCGCCTTCGGCGACAACTTTGCCGGCCGCCTTCATCGTGATTTTGAGGGGGCCGCCGGGCCGGGGCGCGAGATAGCGTGTCTCGATCTCGATCTTCACCTTGCCGGTCGGCAGCTTTTCCCTGGCGCGGATCTTGGTGCGCTGAATGAGGAAGAGGTTGTATTCGTAGCAGAGCACGCCGTCTTCGACGAAGCAGGTCAGGCCGCCAGAATTCGCGCCCAATTTGTATAAGACCCCGTTGGCGTTGGCGGGAATGACCGCGTCGATGGTGACGACGTTGGGCTTGTTGCCGAGCGCAGGCGCGCAGAACTCAGGGATGCGGACGATGTCGCCGGAAAAGGTCCACTCCATGTAAGGCGGCGCAAGACGCAACTCGGGGTGAAGCGCGGCGATCCAAAGGCCGCCACCGATCGGCAGCGCCTTGTTTCTCGCGGCCTCGATGAGGAAGATCTCCTTCATCTGCGCCAGTTTTTCCGGCATTTTTGCCGCGAGGTCGTCGGCCTGGCTCCAGTCCGCGTCGAGGTTGTAAAGCTCCCAGACATCCTTGTCCGGGGTCCACTCGCGAATGCCGGGCGGCAGCCCGGGCACCCAGGGAAGTCGCGGACCCAAAGCGCTCGCCATCCAGCCATCGTGATAAATGGCCCGGCTGCCCATGATCTCGAAATATTGGGTGAGCAATCTCCCCTTGGCCTTTGGATCATCGAACGAATAGGCGAAACTGACGCCGTCGATCGGGTCCTGCTCGACGCCGTTCACCGAGCGCGGCGGGGTAATGCCGACGAGCTCGTAGATCGTCGGCACGACGTCGTTGACGTGATGGAACTGCGGCCGCGGGGCCGCATCGGGCTTGATCCTCGCCGGCCAGCGGACGGCCATGGGGTTGCGCGTGCCGCCGAAATGCGAGGCGAGCAGCTTCGTGCCCTTGTAGGGCGTGCTGCCGGCCCAGGCCCATCCCGCATGGTACATGTTGTCGGTCTTGGCCGAGCCCAGCGCATTCAGCCCGCCGAGCTCCTCGAGCGCGGCGATATGCTGGCGGACGGCGCTCGGAATGCCGTTTTGCGCCAGCATTTCGCTGATCGTGCCGTTCTGACCCTCCGCCGAGGAACCGTTGTCGCCCCAGATGTAGAGGATCAGCGTATTGTCGCCGTAGCCGAGCCTGTCGACCTCGTCGACGACCCGGCCGACCTGGACGTCGACGTGTTCGCTGAAACCCGCGGCGACTTCCATCAAGCGGCGCTGGAAGGGCCTCTCGTCCTCGGGGATGCTGTCCCAGGACGGCATCGTCTCGTGCCGCGGGGTGAGTTTCGCGTCGGCGGGAATCCAGCCTTTCTCCTTGGCGCGCTCGAAAACGCGCTCGCGGTAGGCGTCCCAGCCGTCGTCGAACTTGCCCTTGTACTTGTCCGCCCACTCCTTCGCGACGTGATGGGGCCCATGGATCGCGCCGCTCGCCCAATACATGAAGAACGGCTTGTCCGGCTGAAGGGCCTTGTGCTTGTGCAGCCAGCCGATCGCGTCCTCCGCCAGGTCTTCGCTGAGGTGGTAGCCCTGTTCCGGCGTTTTCGGCGGATGGACGTAGGTCGTGTTCCGGACGAGATTTGGCTCGTATTGCGAGGCCTCGCCGGCGAGGAAGCCGTAGAAATACTCGAAGCCGAGGCCGGTCGGCCAGTTCTCGAAGGGACCCGTCGGCGTGGTCTCCTCGGCGGGCGTATTGTGCCACTTCCCCCAGGCGGCGGTGGCGTAACCGTAGTCCTTGAGCACCTCCGGCGCGAGCGCGCTGCTCCTCGGGATCTTTCCGGAATAGCCGTCCCAGTCGTTGGCCAGCTCCGCGATCTGGCCGTTTCCGACACGGTGGTGGTTGCGGCCGGTCAGAAGCGCCGCGCGGGTCGGCGAGCACATGGCCGTCGTATGGAACCGGTTGTAGGCGATCCCTTCCTTGACGATGCGGTCCATCGTCGGGGTTCTAACCTCGCCGCCGAACGTCGCCGGGAGGGCAGGGCCCGCATCGTCGATGAGAACGACCAGAATGTTCGGCGCGTCGGCCGGAAGCCGGCGCGGCGTCACCCGCTGCTTGTAGATCGACTCTTGCATCGTGCGCCCGGCGATGCTGGCCGAAGGCGTCGGCGGGAATGGAAGGGACTCCTGCTTTTCCGCTTTGTCCTTCGGGTCAGCCATCTGTCCTCTCCCAGTCATTGCGCACGGCCTGCTGCACTCAGTCACCCCGCGGACGATATCGGCCGGGATCCGCGACGTGCGACCCGAGTTACGATTTGAACCTGCCGAGACATAGCAGCCGGTCGTTGGCGACGTAAGACTGGGACGCCAATTCCGACATCAAGATGGCGGCGCTGACAAACATGATGAATGGCCGACCGTGTCCCGGCAACCGAGCGCCGCCATCAAGAAGCCCAAGCCGCGACATCCAGTCAGGAAGAAGATCGTAGCCGCCGCGCCGCACGCATCCCAAGCAGGCTGGGGCGCCGCCCCCTCCACCGCCCCATAGGGCGTCCGAAACGACGCCCGTCTTCGACGGGCTATGGCGCGGTCCCCCTCCCCCGCTCCGCTCCGCTGCGCAGGGGAGGATAGCCTGCCCCGGCGCCGCCCGTATCCTCCCCTGTGAAGCGATAGCGGAACGGGGGAGGGGGACCACGCGCAGCGTGGTGGAGGGGGCATGCCGCGAAACCGACCGCGGCTTGGGAGTTGCCATCCTGGTCATTTCGGCCGCCATCGTCCTCATTCAAATACCCAGACGCAAATACCCAGATGCAAAACTCCGTAATTTCATTCAATTTTGCCGCCTCGTCAGCTAAGATCGCGTCGTTGCGAGGCCATCAGATCATCGAGCCCGACGCAAGGGGGGCGCGCCGAATGCGCCAGGGGCGTATTCGGCGCCAACCTCGAGGAGGCGCGGATGAACGATAACGACCCGCACCCCGCCGGCGACGCCGCAAGCGCCGGCGACGCCAGCCAGAAGCTCTTTCCGACGGTCGCCATTGGGACGTCGGCCGGGGGCGTCCGCGCTCTGCAGGAGTTTTTCGAGAGCCTGCCCAAGGACGTGAATGCCGCCTTCGTGGTCATCGTCCATCTCGACCCGGCCCACCAGAGCGAATTGCCGAACATCCTCGCCACGCGAACGCGGATGCCCGTCACCCAGGTTACCGGCCACATCCCGATCGAGCCTGGGCACGTCTACGTCATCCCGCCTAACCGTCAGCTCGTCGTCACCGACCACCATCTCTCGGTCGCGGAATTCGACGAGCCGCGCTGGCAGCGGACGCCGATCGACCTCTTCTTCCGCTCGCTGGCGGCGCAGCACGGCGACGATTTCGCCATCGTGCTGTCGGGCGCGGGCTCGGACGGGTCCCTCGGCATCAAGGCGGTCAAGGAGGCGGGCGGCGTCATCCTGGTGCAGGACCCGGACGAGGCCGAATACAATTCCATGCCGCAAAGCGCCGTCGCGACCGGCATCGCCGATTTCGTCCTGCCGGTGCGCGAGATCGCCAAAACCCTGCCCGAGCTCATCCGCAACCGCGGCGTCATTTCGTACGAATTCCTGAGCGAGACCGAAGACGAGAACCTTCGGAAAATCCTGGCGCATCTGCACGTGCGAACAGGGCATGATTTTTCAAGCTACAAAAAGGCCACCGTCCGGCGGCGCATCGCGCGCCGGATGCAGGTGCAGCGCGCCACGTCGACGGCCGACTATCTGGCGATCCTGCGCGAGAGCGCGGCCGAGTTGAATGCGCTGTTCGCCGATCTCCTGATCTCGGTGACGATGTTTTTCCGCGACCCCGCGGCGTTCGACAAGCTTGTCACCGTCGCCATCCCGAGAATGTTCGAGGGCAAGGCCGCCGGCGATTCGGTCCGCGCCTGGGTAGCCGGCTGCGCCACCGGCGAGGAAGCCTATTCCATCACCATGCTCCTGCTCGAGGAGGCGGCGCGGCGTGACGTCCGCTGCGAGCTTCAGGTGTTCGCATCCGACCTCGACGACGCCGCCCTGATGATCGCTCGCGAGGGCCGTTATCCGCGGGCGATCGAAGCCGACATGACGGACGACCGCATCAAGCGCTTCTTCACCCGCGAAAACGACCACTACCGGGTCACGCGGGAGCTGCGCAACGTCGTGTTGTTCGCCAGGCACAGTCTCCTGAAGGATCCGCCGTTCTCCCGCGCCGACCTCATCTCCTGCCGAAACCTGCTGATTTATCTCGACCGCCAGCTGCAGCAGCAGGTCTGCGCCACCTTTCACTTCGCCCTGGCGCCGACCGGCTACCTTTTCCTGGGATCGTCGGAGAGCGCCGACAGTCCGATCGGCATGTTCCGCGTCGTCGACCGCGAGGCGAGAATCTATGAGCGCATGCCGGTCCCGTCCGACGTGCAGGTTCCGCTGCGGGTCGGGCCGCCCCGTTTCGGCCAGGAGCCGTTGCCGGCGAGAACCGCGCACTACCGCGTCCCGGACCAGGCCGGCGCGCACCGCGAGGCGCTGGAACGGCTCGCCCCGCCGAGCGCGGTCGTCGACTCGTCCTACCGCGTCGTCCATCTGTCGGAACGGGTCGGGCGCTATCTGCAACCTTCCGGCGGCACGCTGATCAACGACATCACGGAACTGGCGCGCGAGGAATTGCGGCCCGACCTGCGCGCCGCCCTGCGCCGCGTCTTCGAGCGCACCGAGCCCAGCCTCAGCGGCCCGATCGCCGTCCGCTTCAACGGCGCTGCGCGCCGCGTCTATCTGCAGGCGAAACCGCTCGGCGCGGATCCCAACGCCGGCCGCTCGGCGATCCTGTTCTTCTTCGAGGGCGAGGCGCTCGGCGACGGCGCGGGCGACGTGACCACGACCGAAGACGGCGGGCGCGGCGAGCAGATCCAGCAGCTTCAGCAGGAGCTGCAATTCAGTCAGTCGCAGCTGCGCACCTCGCGCGAGGAATACGAGGGCGCGAACGAGGAGTTGCGCGCCGCCAACGAGGAACTGCAGTCGATCAACGAGGAGTACCGTTCGACCGCCGAGGAGCTGGAGACGAGCAAGGAGGAGCTGCAGTCGATCAACGAGGAGCTGCAGACCGTCAACGCCGAACTGAAGACAAAGCTCGAAGCCGTGTCGCGCGCCCACAGCGACATTCAGAACCTGATGGCGGCGACCGACGTCGGAATCCTGTTCCTCGACGCGCGCTTGCGCATCAAACGCTTCACCCCGACCATCGCCCAGCTGTTCAACGTCGCCGAAGGCGATGAAGGCCGGTCGATCACCGACTTCACCCACAGCCTCGGTTACGACGGTCTCGCCGCCGACGCCCGTGCGACATTACGCGATCTGTCCTCCACCGAGCACGAGGTGCGCGGCGGGAACGGCAGCTGGTACCTGATGCGGATGCGGCCCTACCGGACGGTCGAGGACAGGATCGACGGCGTCGTGGTCACCTTCGTCGACATCAGCGAGCGCCGCCACGCCGAGGACGCGCTGAGAGACAGCGAGGCGCGCATGCGGGCGGTCATCGACGGCGTGGCCGTCTCGATCGCTACGATCAACGAGGCCGGGATCATCCAGTCGGTCAACAAGGCCACGACGACGATGTTCGGCTATCCGGCGGAAGAGCTCATCGGGCGCAACGTCGATATTCTCGCCGCCGAGCCCTACCGTTCGCAACACGACAGTTACATCCGGCGCTATCTCGAGACCGGCGAGGCAAGGATCATCGGGACCGGCCGTGAGGTCGAAGCGCGCCGCAAGGACGGCTCGACCTTCCCGATCGAGTTGAATGTGTCCGACATCCGCCACGCCGGCGAGCGCCTGTTCATCGGTTTTTCGCGCGATCTCAGCGAACGGCGCGGGCTCGAGGCGCGGCTCAGCCGGCTGCACTCGAACCGCCTCGACTCCATGGCGAACATGGCGACTGCGCTCGCGCACGAGATCAACCAGCCGCTCGCGGCGGCCGCGAACTATCTCTTCACCGGCCGCCATCTCCTCGAGGCCCAGTCGGCGCCGCCGGATTCGCGGGTCGACGAGGCCCTCGACAAGGCCTCCTCGCAGATGCACCGCGCCGGACAGATCGTCGCGCACCTGCGCGAGTTCCTGACGCGCGGCGAGCCCGACAAGACCGAGCGGAGCCTGCACGATCTCATCCGTCGCGCCTGCGAGCTTCTCGCCCCGGCGGCGAAGGACGCCGGGACCGAAATCGCCCTCCATCTGGACGCCGCGGAAGACGTGGTGCTGGCCGACCGGATTCAGATCGAGCAGGCGATATTCAATCTCATCCGGAACGCCGTCGAGGCCATGGCCGACTCGCCGGAGCGCAAGGTCACGATTTCGACGGCGGTCGACGGCGACATGATCCGCGCCGAGGTTTCCGACACGGGCAAAGGCCTGTCCGGTTCGGGCCAGGCGGACCTGTTCACGCCCTTCACCTCGACCAAATCGAACGGACTGGGAGTCGGCCTGTCGATCTCCCGCTCGATCATCGAGGCGCATTACGGAACGATCTGGGCGGAGCCCAATCCCGGAGGCGGGGCGAAGTTCAGCTTCACGTTGCCGCTGGCGCGACTGGAAAAAGCCGAAGCCGGCGAGCCGTAGCCTCAGGGGATCAAGCGCTTGATGGCGCTGGACCCCTCATCCGGCAGGCTGCAGCATGCAGTACATCTCAGGTCGCGCACACCCACCTTCCCCAGCTTGCTGGGGAAGGGGGGCGCAGCGCAGGATGGGGTTTGGCCCGCTGCTTCGACCCAAGTCGGATTGCACCAACGTCAGCACCAAACTTCGGGCGCAGCACACCTGCTTTCCGCACCCATCCGCCCCTTCGGGGCGCCCGGCTGCCGCCTGCGGCCTCGACCCCTTGTGTGCATTGTGTAGAGCACAGCTGGGGAAGGAATGGGTGCTACACCGTGATCGAAATCGCCTCGCGGCCGCGCGGCGTGTCGACGACCCGCATGTTGACCGGCTGGCCCTCGTCGAGACGCGCGATCCCGGCGGCGTTGAGCGCCGAGATATGGACGAAGATGTCCTTGCCGCCGTCGTCGACCGCGACGAAGCCGAACCCCTTGGTCTCGTTGAACCACTTGACCTTGCCCTCGAGGGGCATGGCGCTCGACGGATCGGGAGCGATGCGGCGAGGAGGCCGGGGAACGTCGAACATTCGGCGCGGGCGTTCGATCGCGCTCGAGGCGTCGACCGAGACGACCCGCGACACCTGCGGGCCCTTGACGCCCATGGCGACGACGACGCGAAGTTTTGCGCCGGGCAGCACAGTGTCGTGCCCGGCCGAGTGCAAGACCGTCGCATGCAGGAAGGCGTCGCCCTGGCCGTTGAGGAGCTCGACGAAGCCAAACCCTTTGTCGTCCTTGTACCATTTCACCGTCGCATCGACAGCCGGCTAACTCGTCGCCGCGGCCGCAAAGTCGCCCGTCGACGACGCATCGTCGCCGAGTTCATCGGCTCGCCCGTTCGGGCGAATTGGGCGCTGCCTCGGCGCGTACGTCACGGGGCCGTCGTCATCGAACCCGTGCTTGCGAGGCGCCCAGAAGTCCTTAGTTTTGTTCATAGCGATCTAACTCTTCGACCGGTGCAGACAACAGGGAGAAAGTCGCGGTCACGACCAGTCTCCGTCCCGCCGCAGGGCGGCGGAACCTCGGAACGGCGCGGAAGCGCCGGAAACGGGCGGGTCCCACCTCGACCCGATGCGGATCGGGGGGACGTAAGGCGTCTGGTTGAAGGGCGTGGGATTGGACGCCGGCGGCGCGGCCTGCTGATCGGCCGGCGCGGCGGGAACGGACCCCCCGCGGTCGTCCCGAGTGACGCAGAGCGAAAGCGCTGCGCCGGCGGCGAGACCGGCGACCAGAGGCAGCCAGTTGCGCCGAAGACTGCTTTCGTCTCGGGGCGGTGCATGAAAGGCTGTCGTCGCGGCCGTCATCAGCGTCGTCAATGCAGTCGGCGGTTGAGGGGCAACGCCGGGCGGTCAAACACGCAAGAGGCGAAACGCGTGAGGTGCGAGCAGCTGGCCGGCCACAAATTGACTTTCATCGGCGCAACGATCATCAAAGCACCTGCACCATCGGGCGCGGCAACGCCCAAGTGAAACGATGAAATTGTCGGTAGTTCCGTTCGTTTCCCTCGGGTCAAAACATTCCAAACGACACGCGTTTGCGCAATTAGGGATTCTACGTAGCTTTCGCCAAGCAGCCGGAAAGACGGTCGAAAACAATGCTTGCGGCGCTCACTCGGCGTTCCCATATCGCTGCGCATGTTCGAACCTCTCCAGCCTCTTTATCCGACTTTTGCGCTCGATCAGGACAGCGCCTCCCAGGGACCCGGGGCGACGCCGCCGGGCGACGCTGCCCTGCTCGACGACTATTCGCGCGTCGTCAGCGACGCGGTCGAACGCGTCGGCCCGAGCGTCTTCCGCATCGACGTCAAGCGCGGCGGCCGGAATGCCGGTTCCGGCTCCGGCGTCATCGTCTCCTCCGACGGGCTGGCGCTCACCAACTCGCACGTCGTGCAGGGGGCGCGCGTCGTCACTCTGACGACGGTCGAAGGCCGCGAGTTGCAGGCCCGGGTGCTCGGCGACGATCCCGACACCGATCTCGCCCTGCTGCGGGTCGAGGCCGACCTGTCGCTGCCCGCCGCGAGACTCGGCGACAGCTCGAAACTGAGACGCGGCCAGATCGCGATCGCCATCGGCAATCCGCTCGGCTTCGACGCGACCGTCACCACCGGCGTCGTCTCCGCGCTCGGCCGCAGCCTGCAGTCGCGCACGGGGCGGATGATCGAGGACGTGGTGCAGACCGACGCGGCGCTCAACCCGGGCAATTCCGGCGGCCCGCTCGTCTCGACCGCGGGCGAGGTCGTCGGCATCAACACCGCCGTCATCATGGGCGCGCAGGGCATTTGCTTCGCCGTCGCCTCGAACACGGCCAATTTCGTCGCAGGCGAGATCGCCCGTCACGGGCGGGTGCGCCGCGCCTATATCGGGGTCGGCGCCGCGACCGCGGCCATACCGCGCCGGATCGCGGTGAGGCTCGGCCTCGAACAGGCGGCCGGCGCGCGGCTTCTCACCGTCGACCAGGCGGGACCGGCGGCGCAGGCGGGGCTCCTGTCGGGCGACCTCGTCATCGGGCTCGACGGCAGGGCGGTCACGGGCGTCGGCGATCTCCTGCGGGCGCTCGACGCCGAGAAGATCGGCCGCACGGTCAGCGTCGACTTCCTGCGGCGCTCGGACCGCCTGCGCGTCTGGATCGGACCGGTCGAACGTCCCGCCGCGGCGTGATCGCCTGCAGGGCCGGCTCACTGGTGGGGCGGCGTCTCGCCGCCCAACAAAGGGCGCGCGGGACGCGCGCCCTCCGATTACGGCATCCCCCGGCGAGCTACTTCGCCCGCGGCCGCTTCGGCGGGACCAGCGGGCCGGGAAGCGCGCGCTCGGCCTCGTCCTCGAGCGCGCGCTCGTGGTGGCGAATGAACTGCGCGCCGACGATTGCGCCGATGACAGCCGCGACGAGGATCGCGATGCCGACCGGGCGGGCGTAGGTCTCGATCGCCTTGCCGAGCCAGTAGCCGCCCACGCCGAAGATGGTCGCCCAGACGATTCCGCCCGCGGCGTTGAAGAAGAAGAACCGCTCCCAGTTGAAGTGGTTGACGCCGGCGAGGAACGCCGCGAAGGCCCGCAGCACGGCGACGAAGCGGCCGAAGAACACGATCTTGCCGCCGTGCCGGAGAAAGAGGTACTGCCCGAGCTTCAGCCGGCGCTCGTCCAGGCGAATGTAGCGGCCATAGCGGTAGACGAAGCGAAAGCCCAATTCCCGGCCGACCCAATAGCCGCAATTGTCGCCGAAAATCGCGCCGGCCGCGGCGGCGGGAATGACGCCCCAGAGGTGCAGCTTGCCCTGCCCGGCCAGGATCGCCGAAGCGACAAGCACGGTTTCGCCCGGCATCGGGATGCCCGCGCTCTCCAGGCTGATGATGACGAATATGGCGAGATAGCCGTAGGTCGCGAGATAGCCGTGCAGGTTTTGCACGAGGTCCATGTCAGACGAGCGCCTTGGCTCCGGCGAGGCGGCGCGCATTGGCGCGGACCCTGCGCCGAGCGGGCTTCGCCGCGGCCTCGGCGACGCCGGCGAGGCCGATCGAGAGGTCGTTCGCGCTTCGCACGCCGCCGAACGCCGCCTTGACGAGGAAAACGCCCCAGGCTGCTTGAGCGGCGAGGACCCCGAGCACCGCCGCGTCGACTTTTTCCTGCACCATCAGCTGCGCCTCGCGCGCGTTTTCCGGCCCGCGTCCAGGCGACATCATGTTCTGCGTGCGGGCGGCGATGGTGAGGGCGGCGTCGACCCCGCTCTGGGCATTGGCTTTCGCAATGACCAACGACCGCCTGGCGAGACTATTTGAAACCATTGAATGCGCCCCTTCCTTCGTTTTCGCGCTCGGTGCAACGAAGACCAAAGTCGCCCAGCATGGGGGAAGTTCCACCACGGGGCAACCTTTCGGACATGCGACCTTCGGACCGGCCCGCAATTCAGAATCCGTCGATCCGGTACTGGATGAAGCCCGTGCGTTCCGCAATCGCATCATAAAGACGGCGGGCGGTCGCGTTCGTCTCGTGGGTGTTCCAGTAGACGCTGGCCGCGCCCGCCTCCTTCGCCGCGAGGACGACGGCGCCGATCAGGGCGCGCCCGACGCCTTTCTTCCGCGCCACAGCGCTGACGTACAGGTCCTGCAAATAGCAGGTCGGATTCACGAGCCAGGTTGAGCGCTGAAACAGGAAATGGGCGAAACCGAGAAGACCGCCGTCGCGCGCCGCGACCAGGGCGTGGACCGGCTCGAGCGGGTCGAAGATCCGCGACCATGTGGCGTCGGTCACGTCCGGGATTTCCACAGTCCGATAGAATTCGAGACTGCCGCGCCAAAGCGCCGCCCATTGCTCGCGATCACCCCGCTCGATGGAGCGCACAATGAAATCCGGCAATTTGCTGTCTCCCTTTCGAGCGAGCGCCGCCGATCCAGCGCCCAACCATCAGGCGGCGAGAGGCGGCTTGACAAGGGGCGGCTCATCCTTGTTGGCTCAAGCCCTCCTCACGGAATTCCTTCTAATGACCCGTCCGCCGCTCGTTCTCGCCGCCGGCGCCGCGCTGATGGGCGGGGCGGGAGTGACCCTCGCCGCGGTGGCGGTGCACATGAGCGGCGGCGAGCTGGCGCAACGGGGCGCCCTGTTCCTCATCCTGCACGCCGTCGCGGCGCTCGGGATCGCGGCGCATGTGCGGGTCGCAGCTTCCCGCGTGTGTCTCGCCGCGGGCTTCGTCATGGAGGCCGGCGCGTCGCTGTTCGCCGCCGATCTCGCCTATCACGCCTTCGCGGGCACGCGCCTATTTCCCTTCGCAGCGCCGATCGGCGGCTCGGCGATGATTTTGGCTTGGCTCGCGCTGGCGGCCGGGTTCGCGGCGGAGGCCGCGAGAAAGGCGTCCGGCTGAAAGCGGCCTAAAATTTCGAGAGGGCGCCGAGCAGCGCGAACTCAGAGAACGAGAGCCCTTGTCGCCCCGCCCTCGCGACCGTGATCAGGCGATCCGCCGCCCTTAATGCAGGGCTCCTCTCAAGCGGCTTCGGGCGTCGGAAAACGCTTCACCTTGATGGTCGCGGCTCGCTGTCGCGCCTGCCAAAGATCGTAAGACAGTTGGTTCCGCAGCCACGATTCCGCCGCGCCCCATCCTGCTTTCTCGAGCCGAATCGCCATGTCGGGCGAAATCCCGTTGTGGCCATTCAGAAGTTCGGACAGCGAGCCACGCGAAACGCCGAGCCATTTCGCCGCCGCCGTCACCGTAAGGTGCAGAGGCTTGAGGCAATCCTCTCGCAAGATTTCGCCGGGGTGCGGCGGGTCGAACATTTCCATAGCCAACAGCCTAATCCATCTAATGATAGTCTTCGAGATCCACGTTTGTGGCGTCTTCACCGTCGATTTCGAAGGTCAAGCGGCAGTTTCCGGATATCCACACCGACCACTGCCCTTTGCGATCGCCTTTAAGCGGATGAAGCCGAAACCCCGGCAACGCCATCGCTTCGGGCAACGGCCCCGCCGGGTGACGGTTTACAAGGCGAGGTCGCAACTGCAAACGATGCCGAGATCGACCGTGGTTACCAGCGACGGCGGCGCGCAATCGTGGTCGGCTAGAGCGGTTTCCGATCTTCTGGAATCGTCCCTCACCATGATGGGGCTGGACGCCGACGACCCCCCATTCCATTCTTGGCTTCGACAGTCGAGTGCAGACTAGCCCTGCCGCTTCGAGCGTTCCGCGGCTAGATTGTTCTTTTTCTGTTCATAATATTTCAGGAACTCCGTGTTAAGTTTGTTTTGTCGCCGCGCCTTGACGGCCCGTCGCAGGCGAGGCCGGCATAGGACGCGGACGCAGACACGATGCATTATGCCCTTTGGCTTCGCGGAGACCGTTTCGGTTTAATAGAAGAAATCGCGTTCGTCCAGTCGGCAAAAATTATTTTTCGCTCGGCGTCGCTCGTAACCCTTTGAAAAGCCCGGAGTCGGACGAAGGAATCCAAGGAAATCCAAAGGAATCCAAAGGAATTCCAAGCCGTTTTCCTTGGTTTCTTTGCTGTTAGGCTGGGAAAGATTTGGTTTGGCTTGGGGAAATTTGGTCGTGTAGCGCGTCATCTTTCGGAAAATAGAAACTATTTCTCAGCCCGCTCGAAACACGGCTTCGGATGTGTTACAGCCCGGACATGAATCCCAGTGGAGAAGGCTACTATCTGCGGATGCCCGCGAAGCGACCGTGGTCGGCCTGGATCAGGGGGCTCGAAGCCTTCGCCGACATCGATGCCGAATCCACAAATTGCTTCGCCGTCTGCGGCTATGATCCAACTTGATCGGACTCTGCTCTAAATCCAGACTGGTTTGTGCAACGATTGCACAGATCTACTTGCAAGAGATACGCCAGCCACATGCCGACTGAGCCGCCTTGCCCGCTACCCGCGCCGCTGGGGGCGGTTCACTTACCGGCTGGCGGCGCACGACAGGCGCGTGTTTGAACGCGGCTGCCTGCGGGGAGCGCGGGCGCCGTCTTAATCCCGCACGAACTCCATGCGGTCGACGTCGACCAGGCCCATGTCGGTGATCTTCAAGTGCGGGATCACCGGCAAGGGCAGGAAGGCGACCTGAAGGAAGGGCTCGGCGAGCGTCACGCCGAGGTTTTTGGCCGCGGCGCGGAGCGGGATCAGCGTCCTGTGCACCTCCTCGAAGCTCGCGAGGCTCATGAGCCCGGCGACCGGGAGCGGCAGCTCGGCGACCACCTTGCCGTCCTCCGCCACAGCGAACCCGCCCTCGATGTCGCGCAGGCGATTGACGGCGGCCGCCATGTCGGATTCGTCGACCCCGACGACGCAGAGGTTGTGGCTGTCGTGGCCGACCGACGAGGCGATCGCCCCGCGCTTCATGCCGAAACCCTTGACGAAGGCGGTCGCCCTGTTGTCGTTGACGCCGTGGCGCGCGACCACCGACACCTTGACGACGTCCTGGCCTAGATCGACGTCACGCTCGCCGTTCCTGAACGGCAGCGTCACGGGGACGCGCTCGGTGATGATCTTGCCGGGGATGACGCCGATCGCCTGGGTCGACGGCCCCTGCCCTCTCGCCGCGAAGTCGCTCGCCTCGACCCGCCGCGCCTTGACGCTATTGCGCCCGACTGGCGGCAGTGCGCCGCGCGACGCGAAGAGCACGTCGTCGACCACGCGCCCGCCGGTGAGCACGGTCGACACGGCGCAGCTTTCGAGATCGTCGACGACGACGAGGTCGGCGCGCCATCCCGGCGCGACGAGGCCACGGTCGCGCAAGCCGAAGATCCGCGCGGCCGAGATCGTGGCGGCGCGATAGGCGGCGAGCGGATCCGCGCCGAGACGGATCGCGGTCCGGATGAGAAAATCGAGATGGCCTTCCTCGGCGATGTCGAGCGGGTTGCGGTCGTCGGTGCAGAAGGCGATGAAGGGCGAATTGCGCTCGGTGACGATGGGCGCGAGCGCATGCAGGTCCTTGCACACCGATCCCTCCCGGATCAGCACCGCCATGCCCTTCGTCAGCTTTTCGCGCGCTTCCGCCAGGTTCGTCACCTCATGGTCGGTGCGGACGCCGGCGCTCAGGTAGCCGTTCAACTTGTAGCCGCCGAGGAGCGGGCTGTGGCCGTCGATCGGCCGGGTCTGGAACGCGGCGAGCTTGGCGAGACAGGCCGGGTCGCGGGCGAGCAGGCCGGGAAAGTTCATGAATTCCGCGAGGCCGAGCACCTTCGGGTGATCGGCGAGCTCGAGAAGGTCGCCGACCTCGAGCCGCGCGCCGGCCGTCTCGAGGTTCGTCGCCGGCACGCAGCTCGACAGCTGGATGCGCAGGTCCATCGCGGTCGCCATCGCGCCGTCGAGGAAGTAGCGCAGACCGGCCTGGCCGAGGACATTGGCGATCTCGTGCGGATCGCAGATCGCCGTGGTCACCCCGCGCAGCAGGACGCAGCGGTCGAACTCCAGCGGCGTGATCAGCGACAACTCGACATGGCAATGGGTGTCGATGAAGCCCGGAACGACGACTTTTCCGCTGACGTCGATCTCGCGCTGACCGGAATATTCGCCCATCGTCCCGACGATCCGGTCATTGCAGATCGCCACGTCGCTTTTGACGAGCTCGCCGCTGACGAGATCGAAAATCCGTCCGCCCTTGAGCACGATGTCAGCTTTAGCGAGCCCCTGGCCCTGCTCGATGGCGCGCGAAAGATAGGCGATGGCGTCGCTCATGCGAAATTCCTCGGTGAGACGGGCGGCATTGTTTCAGCGATGGCCGGGGGCCTCAAGGAGGAAGTCGCTTCCGCCATCCGGCGCAGCCGGGACGCTCGACCATGGCCAATCGCCAGTGGCGCTGAAGCGCGCCGGCGCCGGATTGAAGACGAGGTTACGCACGGCGTTCAGGCAATGGGACTCGTCGAAGGCGATGCAGCCGACCCGGCCCTCGCCTCACACGGCGAAGTCAGAGGTCGCAAAAAGCGGTTCAGGTACTCACGCGCTCGAGAGCGGGAATAGACAGACTTCGCAATTCGTTCGCGCCATCCATCTTCTCAAACGTGAGGACCAACTCCACCGTCTCCGAGTGCACGGCTCCAGCGCGGGCAACCTCCACGGTTGTGTTAGCGATCACTTGCACCCCGCCATCGTCCAGCTCCGTCAATGTCGAGGGAATAAAGCGCATGGCTCTGAGATGCGCCACTCGGCCTTTTTGCTTGTACAAGCTCCGCACCTCGCGTCCGATCTCATCGGTAATCTTCTGCGTGACACCAAGCGGCCCTGCACCGACAACGCGAGGCGCGGGTGATTTCTGACCACCTGATCTGCTCATGTGACCCTCTTAGGCGATCGATGAGAATCCTCGACCCGATTTGAGCTTCCAGTCTAACGTCTTACACAATCCGTCGAGATCAGGGTAGATATGGGAAGCATCGATCCCGAGGTCGAGTAGGCACCCTTGGAATTCTGTCTTGAAGCTCCGCTGAATGTCAAAGGTGTGCTTGACCGGAATTTCGAGCGGATCAGTCGGCTTTCCGTGCAACGTGAAGATGCCCCTCTGCGTGGTGATACGCGCTGATACTGACGCGGTTTCGATCAGATAGACGCCTCTGGTGATGGCGAATGGGCCGTCGAAGGTGGCCCCGCTAGCCGCCCTGCCGGTCGTGATGTCCAAAGGCTCGAGATCCTGCCGCACGAGCTCAAGCGCGAATATGGCTGCGTCGGCATCCTCAGGGTAGGAAAGTCACGGCAAACCACGCGGCTACCAAGGGTGAGGTTGACCAGTCGGCCAGACGCGTGGGCGCGCCGTGATGCTGCGCCAACGCCAGCCATTCCCAATGAGAAGAAAGAGGAACAGGAACAAAGGAGCGAGCGGCCCGAACGAACGCGTTGTGCAAATCTTTCTCGCGCGCAGGTTGATACGCATAGGCCTTGCGTCCAACTCGGGCTTTTATCGCCTTGACCACGGAATATGAATGAGCCCGCGGGATGCTCGCCCGCCCAGGCCCAAAATTTGGCCCAAAGCGCTGGAAAGTCAGGCAAGGTCAATCTGTTGCAATCCGCTCTGACGGCCTTCTTAATTTAGCGGGATAGGCAGACGCTGTCACGCCGGCTGCAAAGCGCGACGCTTCGTTTGACCGCATATAGGAGAGAATAAATTCCTTGTTATTCCTACATACCAGGCATGCAGTTACTCATAGCAAAATGTTGAGAACACAACCGAAAAGTTGGTCGAGCCCGCTGTTTGTCTCGAAACACAGATAACAGGCAAGAGGGCCGCCCGCCTCCAGCGGCGCCAAGCGGGTTTACGGCGGCGGTCGAATCGTCGTCTCGTGCGGCATGCCTGCGCCCGTCCTCTCCATCCAGTCGCACGTCGTCTACGGCCACGTCGGCAATTCGGCGGCGGTCTTTCCCCTGCAGCGGCTCGGGCGGGAGGTCTGGCCGTTGATGAGCGTGCAATTCTCCAGCCACGCCGGCTATCCGGGCTGGCGGGGCCGAGCCTTCGACGCGGCCATGGTCGACGACTGCGCCGCAGGGCTTCAGGCGATCGGCGCGCTTCCCCAATGCGCCGGCCTCCTCACGGGCTATCTTGGCCGGGCGGAGATCGGCGAAGCCGCGCTGCGGGCGTTCGCCGCCGTGCGCGCAGCCAACCCGGACGCAGCCTTCGCCTGCGATCCGGTGATCGGCGATGTCGGACGCGGCTCCTATGTCGCTCCGGGCGTGGCCGAATTCTTCCGCGACCGCGCCCTGCCCGCCGCGACCATCGTCACGCCGAACGCTTTCGAGCTCGAATGGCTGTCCGGCGCGCCGGCAAGAACGCTCGCCGAGGCGGGCGCGGCCGTCGCCGCGCTCATCGCGCGGGGGCCGCGCGTCGCCGTCGCGACGTCGCTCGCGCTCGACGACACGCCGGCGGACCGGATCGACATGCTCGCCGGCGACGACCGAGGCCTGTGGCGGATCGGAACGCCGAAGCTGCCGATCGCGGTCAACGGCGCAGGCGACCTCTTCGCCGCGCTTTTCTTTCACCATTGGCTGGAGCGCCGCTCGGCGCCCGAGGCGCTGTCGCGAACGGCGTCGTCGGTCTTCGGCATCGTGGCCGCGACGCTCGCGGCGGGCGCCCGCGAGCTCGCCCTGGTGGCGGCGCAGGAGGAACTCGTGCGGCCCTCGACCTCATTCCTCGCGGAGGCAGTCTTGTAAAGCCCGGGCTCCGCGCTCATTTATTTCCTTGGCGCGTCGTCGCAAAACTGATCTTGTTTCGGCGTAGACTTCACGGGCAAGAGTGAAAGGGAACGGGCTATGAAGCGATCAACCAAAATTCTCGGCGCTGCGCTCAGTATTGTCGTGGGACTGTCCGCCGCCGCCGACGCTCAGACGATCCACCGTCACGCCCGGCGTCCCGCCGCGGCCGGACGCCAGATCGTCGTTCACGCCCGAGAATCCTATCTGACGGCCGGGCCGGGCGCCTTTGTCGGCACATACAACGGCTACGCGCTCGACACCCTGCAACCGCCCGGCACGTTCATGCCGTCCATCGACCACACGTTCGTCGGAGTGCGCGGCCTCGACCGGCTGCCGAACAACTTCACCGTGCCCGGTTGCTGCGTCCCATAGTCGCGGGTGATCGGCAATTGACCTGCGGCGGCCTTCGTCGATGACGCGCCGCTTCTTCACGCTCGACGTGTTCGCCGACACGGCGCTGGCGGGAAATCCGCTGGCCGTCGTGCTCGATTCAGACGGCCTCGATGGCCCGCGCATGCAGGCGATCGCCCGCGAATTCAACCTGTCCGAGGCGGTGTTCGTGCTGGAGCCGGCCGACCCGGTGAACACCGCCCGCATAAGGATCTTCACGCCCGCCCGGGAGTTGCCGTTCGCGGGGCATCCGACGGTCGGCACGGCCGCCCTGCTGGCCCACATCAGGGCCCCGGATCTCCTGGCGGCGCAGGACATGCGAATCGTGCTGGAGGAAGAGATAGGCGACGTCGTTTGCGTTGTGCGTCATCGAAAGGGCCGCGCGCTCGCGGCGACTTTCGACCTGCCCGCTCTGCCTCAGCGCCTCGAAGCCTCCCCGCCGCAGAACGCGGAGATCGCCCACGGCCTCGGGCTTCGTCCTGAGGACATCGGCTTCGACCGGCATGAGCCGAGCCTCTTCACGGCGGGCGCGCCCTATCTCTTCGTTCCGGTGCGCTCCATCGACGCGATCGGCCGTGCGCGTCCGGCCGACATGCGATGGAACGCCGACGGCGGCCCCGCGACTTTCCTCTACACAAGCGACGTCGTCCAGGCCGGCTCCGCCTATCACGCCCGGATGTTCGCCGGCGGATGGGGCGTGGCGGAAGATCCGGCGACCGGCAGCGCGGCGGCGGCGTTTGCCGGCGTCACCGTCGCCTTCGATCGGCCGGGCGACGGCGAGCAGGTGCTGACCATCGAGCAGGGCTTCGAAATGGGCCGCCCGAGCCTGATCTCGCTGAGGCTCGAGGTCGAGCATGGCGAACTTCGCTCCGCCTCGATCGGCGGCTCGGCGGTCATCGTCTCAAGCGGCGCGCTCGAACTGTGAACCGAGCGACGCGGATCGTCGAAGTCGCCGAAATCGACTTCGCGGTCGAGCCGACGCGCTGGGCTTTCGCGGAAACCGAGGCCGACGGCATCGCGGCACACTGGGCGGAACTGCGCAAGTCGAAGCCTCGGCTTTACAACGGCCGAGTCCTGCTGCTGGCCCGGCGCGCGCTCGCACAACGCGCGGAAGGCGGCCTGCGAATGACAGGCGCCTTCTTCGAGACGGACTATGCGAACTTCCTCGCTTGGCGCGACTGGGGCCACCGCGGCGAGCCGCTCGAAAATTGCTTCTCGATGGCGGCGCTGCGCAGCGCCGACGGCGCCTTTCTGCTGGGCGAAATGGCGCCCCACACGATGCACGCCGGAGAGATCTATTTTCCGGCCGGAACGCCCGATCCGGCGGACGTTTTCGACGGCAAGGTGGACCTCGACGCCAGCGCCCGCCGCGAACTGCTCGAGGAAACCGGCATCGCAGCCGACGAGGCGACGACCCAGCGGGATTGGACCGTCGTCTTCGCGCCCGGGCGCATCGCCTGCATGAAGCTGATGACGCTTGCCGTTCCAGCAGGCGAGGCCAAGGAGCGGGTCGACGCCTTTCTTGCGCGCGACCCGCTTTCCGAGCTGACCCGCATGCACATCGTGCGCCGCCCCGAGGACATCGACGATAGGCGGACGCCCATATACGTGGCGGCCTACCTGCGCGCCGCGTTCTCCTCGTTCGCATGATCCCATTTTCCGCTTCAGGTCGGCCGGCTGAGAGAAGTTGACGCGAACGCCTCTCGCCGCTCGCGGGATCCAGAGGAATGCCGGTAAGTATCCCCCGGCAAAGCCGGGGGCTTTAGAATGTGAACCGCTCGAAGCGGTAGGAGGGGTCGCTGACGCGGCCCCTTGAGTTTGGCGCCACCTGAAGGTGGCGTTCGTTAGCGCCAGAGGTTCATCTGTTCGAGCCTCTGATCTTCCTTCTCTTGATTGCGGATGTAAGCACGGATCGCCTCCTCGTCGCGCCCAACTGTGTTCACGAAAAATCCGCCCGGTCGCCCGGCTTCTGCGCGATGGGTTGCTTTCGACAGTTCGATGACTAGAGTGTAGGCAATATGGATAATGCTCAAAAACTGGGCACTTCGCCTTTCGTCGAGATCGGTCCCCACCGGCTCGACGGCGCCGCCATGCTCGCTCCGATGTCGGGCGTCAGCGACTTGGCGATGCGGAGGATCGCGCGGCGCTTCGGCGCGGCGCTGGTCTTCTCCGAAATGGTGGCGGCCGAGTGCTATCTGGAAGGCGACGCGGAGGCGGCGATGCGCGCCGAGGGGGAGGGGATTTCGCCCCACGCCGTCCAACTCGTCGGCCGGGCGCCGCACGCGCTCGCCGAGACGGCGCGCCGGGTCGAGGCGGCGGGCGCAGCGATCATCGACGTCAACATGGGCTGCCCGGCGCGACGCGTCTCGGGCGCGCTCGCCGGGGCAGCGCTGATGCGCGACCTCGACGACGCCGAACGCGTCCTCTCCGCGGTCGTCGAGGCCGTATCCGTTCCGGTGACGGTTAAGATGCGCCTCGGCTGGGACGACACGTCGCGGAATGCGCCCGAGCTCGCCCGACGGGCGGAGCAGGCGGGCGTCCGGATGGCGACCATTCATGGGCGAACCCGGGAGCAATTTTACGCCGGGCGGGCCGACTGGAAAGCTGCACGCGCGGTGGTCGAAGCCGTAGCCATGCCGGTCGTTGTCAACGGCGACTGCTCAGGCCTCGAGGACGCGCGCGCTATGCTCGCCCAGTCGGGCGCATGCGGCGTTATGATCGGCCGGGCCGCCCTCGGCGCGCCGTGGCTCGTCGGGGCAATCTCCCGCGGGCTGAGGGACGGCGGCCCGCATCGATTGCCCTCGCCGAAGGAAAGGCGCAATGCAGCGCTCGAACATCTCGACTGGCTGGTAGGCAAGCTCGGCACGCGCGCCGGCCTGCGGCACGCGCGGAAGCATCTTTCCGCTTACGCCGAAGGGGCCGGAGCGCCTGCAGCGCTTCGACGCGAGCTCGTGACCACCGACGATTCCGCCAGCGCCCGGCGCCTGCTCGATCGTGCGTTCGACGAGGCTCCGCTGGAGTCCGCGGCATGACCGCTCCCTTCAACAAGGAGCGGGCGGACCCGGCCAAGGTCTTGAATGCCCTCGCTCAGCCCCTGATCACGGTCGAGGGGCAGGGGATGGTGATCGACGCCAATGTCGCAGCGGAAACCTTCTTTGCGATGGGGCGGGGCGTTCTCCTCCGTTCGCGGCTGACCGACCTGCTGCCGTTCGGTTCGCCGGTGCTGGCGCTCGTCGACGAGGCGGCGACCAATCACGCGACCGTCGCCGGTTACAAGATCGACATTTCCACCCCCAGGACGGGCAACCGTGGCCCTGTTGATGTTTTCATCGCTCCGCTGCCGCAGCCCAGCGGCGCCGTCGCAGTAATGCTGCAAGAAAGGGCAATCGCCGAAAAAATAGACAGGCAGCTGACCCATCGGAGTGCGGCTCGCTCGATTACTGCGCTCGGGCTCATGCTGGCGCACGAGATCAAGAACCCCCTGTCCGGCATCCGAGGGGCGGCTCAATTGCTGGAGGCGAGCGCATCCGACGAGGACCGCGCGCTCACGCGCCTGATCTGCGAGGAGACGGACCGGATCGTCAAACTCGTGGACCGGATGCAGTCCTTCGCGGATTCGACGCCATCGCAGTGGGAAAGCCTCAACATTCATGCGGTGCTCGACCATGTCAAGCGGCTCGCCCAGGCCGGCTTCGCGCGGCGCGTACGCTTCACGGAGATCTACGATCCCTCGCTCCCGCACGTCCTGGGCTCCCGCGACCAGCTTATCCAGGTGTTCTTGAATCTCGTCAAGAACGCCGCCGAAGCCATTGGGGAAGACGCCATTGATGGAGAAATCACGCTGACCACCGCCTATCGTCCGGGCGTGCGGTTGCGGACCGCGCCGAGCACCGAGCGGGTCTCCCTGCCGCTCGAAATCTGCGTGCGGGACAACGGTCCTGGCATAGCGCCAGAGATCGCCGGAAACCTGTTCGACCCGTTCGTCACGACCAAGGGCAAGGGCTCTGGTCTGGGTCTTGCACTGGTCGCAAAGCTGGTCGGCGACCACGGTGGCACGATCGAATGCGAGTTGCATCCGCGCAGGACGGTCTTTCGCGTCCTGATGCCGCTGGAGTCGCCGCGCGCCTCCGCGCCGAAGTGAGCGGTTCGCGGCGGGTCGGGGCGGAGGAGCAGGCCTGATGCCTTCAGGGCAGATTCTGGTTGCGGACGACGACGCGGGCATTCGCACGGTTCTGAATCAGGCGCTGACCCGCGCCGGATACGAAGTGCGCGCGACAGGGACGGTGGCGGGCCTGTGGCGATGGGTGGCGGCGGGCGAGGGCGACCTGGTGATCACCGACGTCGTGATGCCCGACGACAACGCGTTTGATCTTCTGCCGCGCATCAAGCGGATGCGCCCGGATCTGCCCATCATCGTCATGAGTGCGCAAAACACATTCATGACCGCGATCAAGGCGTCCGAGCGCGGCGCGTATGAATATCTCCCCAAGCCCTTCGATTTGCGCGAACTGGTCGCGATCGTTGGGCGGGCGCTCGCCGAGCCCAGACGCCGCCGCGACGAGCCGGGCGACGACGCGCCGCCCGAGGTGATGCCGATCGTCGGCCGCTCGCCGGCCATGCAGGACATTTTCCGGGTGCTGGCGCGCCTGATGCAGACCGACCTAACCGTCATGATTTCCGGCGAGTCCGGCACCGGCAAGGAACTGGTCGCGCGTGCGCTGCACGATTACGGCAAGCGCAAGGGCGGTCCGTTCGTCGCGATCAACATGGCCGCCATTCCGCGCGACCTGATCGAAAGCGAATTGTTCGGCCACGAGAAGGGAGCCTTCACCGGCGCCGCTGCCCGTTCCGTCGGGCGCTTCGAGCAGGCCGAGGGGGGAACCCTCTTTCTCGATGAGATCGGCGACATGCCGATGGAGGCTCAGACCAGGCTTCTGCGGGTCCTGCAGCAGGGCGAATATACGACGGTCGGCGGCCGCACGCCGATCAAGACCAACGTGCGCATCGTCGCGGCGACGAACAAAGACCTGCGTTTCGCCATTCAGCAGGGCGCGTTCCGCGAGGACTTGTTCTTCCGGCTCAACGTGGTGCCGATCCGTCTTCCGCCGTTACGCGAGCGCCCCGAGGACGTTCCCGACCTAGTGCGCTCCTTCTTTCAGCGCGGGGCCGCCGAAGGCCTGCCGATGAAGTCGATCGAGCCAGCGGCGATGGAGCGTATGCGCCGTTACGCCTGGCCGGGGAACGTTCGCGAATTGGAGAACCTCACTCGCCGCCTCGCTGCGCTCTATCCTCAGGAGGTCATTGGCGAGGCGCTGATCGAAGCGGAACTGAACGGCGGGCGGTCGCCTTCGTCCGGGCTCGGCCCGTTGGCCGAGGAGGTCAGGGAGCGCCCCCAACCGCCAAGCGCCCATTCCGGCGGAGACGGGTTCGATGGGGCCGTCGAGCGCGCGGTCGCGGATCTCTTCCGGTCCTTCGGCGGCGCCACACCGCCTGTCGGTCTCTATCATCGAATTCTGCGCGATCTCGAAGCGCCGCTGATCGCCGCGACCTTGGCGCTCACACGCGGCAACCAGATCAAGGCGGCCGAGATCCTCGGCCTCAATCGCAACACCCTGCGCAAGAAGATCCGCGACCTTAATCTGCGGGATATGCCGAACTTCCGTTAGCAGCGCCGCCAAATTGTCGTAATTAAGCAACATTGTTGCACGATTGCCACGGGGTTGGCAGGCCGTGATTCTGCGGCAGGCGGGTTCGGGAAATTGACAGGCACGACGACGAGCGCGGTTGGGAGCCGAGCGACGCCATTCGACGACAGCGGGCCTACCGCGCGCTTCGGTCCGATCGCCGTCGGAGCGGCCTTCGTGCTGGCGCTGGCGACGTTTCTGGTCTTCGCCGGCTTTACCCCGATCCTGCCCACGGCGACGGTCGTCTCCACCTTGCTGATCGGCGACGGCCTCGTTGTCATCACGCTGATCGTGCTCATCGGCATCGAACTCGCCCGCCTGAGGGCGGCGAGGAAGGCGGCGCGCGCCGGCGCTCGTCTCCACAGCCGGTTCGTCGCTCTGTTCTCCCTCGTCGCCGCGATCCCGGCGATCGTCACGGCCGTCGTCGCCACCGTCTCGGTCGAGTGGGCGATCAACCCACGCTTCATGAGCGATGTCGCCGCCTTCATCAACGAGTCCAATCAGGCGACACAGCTCTATCGCGAGTCGCAGTGCAGGGCGCTGCTGCGGGATGTGGATCTGACGGCGGGAGACATCGCCCGCAGCGCCATGTTGCTTCGCTCCGAGCCCGCGCAGTTCAAGGAGTACTTCAGCTCGCGCTCGAAAACCCTCGGATTCGCCGCCGCGGCGTTGATGAAGGGAGACGGGACGACGGTCGAGATCGCGGCCGGTTCGAATGACAAGCTGATCGCCAAACCGGATCCGTCGGACTTCCAGGACGCGGTCAGCGGAGAGGCTCTCTGCGGCTTTCTCGGAGTCGGCAACATTTTTGTCGGCATTCGGCCGATCCCCGGGGCCGACGGTCAATTCCTCTACGCGGCGCGGGGAATCGACCCGCTGGCGGCGAAGGTCGCGGACGACGCCGCGAGCGTGTCCCGTATGTGGGAGCGCTTCGAGGCCCACAGGCGCAGCCTCGAACTGGGCTTCGCCACCGTGTTCGTGATGCTTGCGCTGACGATGCTTTTTTCGGCGATCTGGCTGGGGCTCGCCTGGGCCAATCGGCTCGTCGGCCCGATCCGCCGGCTGATCCGCGCGACCGACGAGGTGGCCTCCGGCAATCTCCACGTTCAGGTACCCACACGCGCGTCCGACGGCGACCTTGGCCACCTCGGTCAGACCTTCAACAAGATGACGTCCGAACTCCTGCGTCAGCAGAGCGGCTTGATCGAAGCCAATGCCTTGAACGACGAGCGGCGCGCCTTCATCGAGGCCGTCCTCTCTGGTGTCCCTGCCGGCGTTCTCGGGGTCGACAGCGACGGCGCGATCACCATCTCGAACGCCGCCGCGGAGCGGCTGGTCGGTGGGGAACGCGGCCTCATCGGCCTGCCGCTGGCGTCCGTCCATCACGCGATCGCGCTCGTGTGGGAACAGGCAAGATCGCTTCGCCTGCGCCTCCATCAGGGACAGGCGACTATCCTGAGGGAAGGCCGCGAACGCATTCTCAACGTCAGGGTCACCGGCAATCCCGAACGCGACCGCGCCAGCGTCATCACTCTCGATGACATCAGCGATCTCGTCACCGCGCAACGCACCGCCGCATGGGCCGACGTCGCTCGCCGCATCGCCCACGAGATCAAGAATCCACTCACTCCCATCCAGCTCTCGGCGGAAAGGCTCAAGCGCCGCTACGGCCGGCACATCGCCGAGGGCAAGGACGTCTTCGACCAGTGCACCGACACGATCATCCGCCAGGTCGACGACATCAAGCGCATGGTAGACGAGTTCTCTTCGTTCGCGCGGATGCCCAAGGCGCGGCCGTCGCACGACGACCTGACCGACTGCGTGCGCCAGGCGCTCTTCCTCATGCGCGTCGGCCGCCCGGACATCGACGTCGAAGAGCGGCTGCCCGAGACCGCCGTGTTCAGCGATTTTGACCGCCGCCTCATCTCGCAGGCTCTGACCAACGTGTTGAAGAACGCCGCCGAAGGGATCGACGCGCTTGGAGAGCTGCACGAGAAGGGTAAAGTGCTGGTGTCGATGGAGGCCGATGCTTCCGGCTTTATCGAGATCGTCGTCAGCGACAACGGCAAGGGCTTCCCGACCGAAGACCGACGACGTCTAACAGAGCCTTACGTGACGACGCGGGCGGAGGGCACAGGGCTCGGACTGCCAATCGTCGTCAAGATCTTCGAGGACCACGGGGGCGGAGTGGACCTGCTCGACGGCATCGTACGTCCCGACGGCGGACGCGGGGCGATGGTGCTGATGAAAATCCCTGCGGTGCGGACTGGGCAGGCAGTCGAGACCGCGGAAGCGAAAATGGGATCGTCCTGATGACTGCTGACATTCTGATCGTCGATGACGAAGAAGACATCCGCGAACTCGTCGCCGGCATTCTCGAGGACGAAGGCCATGGCGCCCGCACGGCGTGCAATTCGGAGGAGGCGCTCGCCGCGATCGAAGCGCGCCGTCCGCAACTCATCCTGCTCGATATCTGGCTTCAGGGCTCGAAGCTGGACGGACTGCAACTCCTCGAGGCGATCAAGAAACAGAACCCGACCGTGCCGGTGGTTATGATTTCAGGGCATGGCAACATCGAGACGGCGGTGACGGCGATCAAGCTCGGCGCCTACGACTTCATCGAAAAGCCGTTCAAGGCGGACCGCCTGATCCTCATCGCGGAACGGGCGCTCGAAACGTCGCGCCTAAAGCGGGAAGTCAATGATCTCAAGATCCGCAGCGGCGCGATCACCAAGATGGTCGGCTCGTCGGCGGCGGTGGTCAATCTGAGGCGGATCATCGAAAAGCTTGGGCCTGCCAACTCTCGGGTGCTCATCTCCGGCGGGGCCGGGTCGGGCAAGGAGCTCGCCGCCAGGCTGATTCACGATCACTCGAGCCGGGCGCAAGGGCCGTTTGTGGTCATCAACGCGCCCGCGATGTCGCCGGAGGGCATGGAAGCCGAGTTGTTTGGCGTCGAGGCGGCGCCGGATCGGCCGCGCCGGATCGGCGCCCTCGAAGAGGCGCACGGCGGCACCCTTTATCTTGACGAAGTCGCGGACATGCCGCGCGAAACGCAGGCGAAAATCCTGCGCGTTCTGGTTGACCAGAACTTCCAGCGGGTCGGCGGCGCCTCCCGCGTTCATGTCGACGTTCGCATCATTTCCTCGACCAGCCGGGACCTCGCCGAGGCGATCACAGAAGGGCGGTTTCGCGAGGACCTGTTTCATCGGCTGTCGGTGGTGCCGATTCGGGTTCCCTCGCTCGCCGAGCGGCGCGAGGACATTCCTGAGCTGGTCCAGTATTTCCTTGAGATGACCGCCGCCAGCATGGGCGTAGCGCCTCGCCGCGTGGGCGCCGACGCGATGGCGGTTCTGCAGTCGCACGACTGGCCGGGAAACATCCGGCAGCTGCGCAACAACGTGGAGCGGCTCATGATCCTGGCGCTCGGCGACCCGAACGCCGAAATCTCGGCCTCGATGCTGCCGGCGGAGGTCGGCGCACTGGTCCCGATCGTGCCGAGCGGCATCGGCGGCGAGAAACTGTTGAGCCTGCCGCTGCGCGAGGCGCGCGAAGCCTTCGAGCGCGATTATCTCATCGCCCAGATCAGCCGGTTCGGCGGCAACATCTCGCGTACCGCCGAGTTCATCGGGATGGAGCGGTCGGCGCTCCATCGCAAGCTCAAATCCCTCGGCGTGGAGTGAGTTTCGGAGAGCGCCTTCTCGCCCAATCCGGGCGGCTGGATGCGCCCCTCCGGGCATTTTGGGAACCACGCCGTGTCGCGCATCGCATATGTCAACGGACGGTATGTTCCGCTCGCCAAGGGCGCGGTTTCGATCGAGGATCGCGCCTTCACCTTCGGCGACGGCGTCTACGAGGTCTGCGAGGTCAGCAGTGGCGCGCTGATCGAGGAGGCGCGCCATCTCGCTCGCCTTGCACGTTCACTTTCGGCGCTCAGCATCGCCTGGCCGATTGGGGAAAAGGCGCTGCGGCTCGTCATGCGCGAGGTCATTCGACTGAACCGCGTGCGCGATGGCGTCGTTTATCTGCAGGTCAGCCGCGGCGTAGCCCGGCGCGATCACGGCTTCCCGCCAGCTGGCACGAAGCCGGGGCTTGTCGTCGTCGCCCGCGCGGGAGACCCGACAGTCGGCGAGGCGAGAGCCGCGGGCGGGATAGCGGTGATCACGCTGCCTGACCAGCGGTGGGCCCGCCCGGACATCAAGTCGCTGCAATTGTTGCCGAATGTGCTGGCGAAGCAGGCGGCGCGAGAGGCCGGCGCGTTCGAGGCCTGGTTCGTCGACCGGGCTGGATTCGTCACCGAAGGGGCTTCCACCAATGCCTGGATCGTAACGTCGGACGGCGCGCTAATCACCCGTCAGGCGAACGAATCGATTCTGCATGGCGTCACCCGCGCGGCCCTGATCGACATTGCGGTCAGGCTCGGCCTTCGCCTCGAGGAGCGGCCGTTCACCACGGTTGAGGCGAGACGGGCCCGCGAGGCGTTCGTTTCCAGCGCCACCATGATCGCCATGCCCGTCGTCTCGATAGACGGCCAGGCGATCGGGGACGGACGGCCGGGAACGGCGGCTCCGGCGCTCCGGCGGGCTTTCCGGGCGTATTCGGCAAGGTCGCCGAAAACGCTCTGATACTCGTTACTTCGGCCCGTCGCGTACCCGCGGCGCAAATATTGTGGTATAAGCTCCGGGCTGGCGTGTCAGAAAGGCGCGCATGAGGTTTGAAAAAGACGGTCGGCAACGGCCCAAACATACGGAAAAAAACTCATGGCATCCGAGAAGGCGCAAAACCTCCAGGACACGTTTTTAAATCACGTACGCAAGTCGAAAACTTCAGTCACCATCTTTCTCGTGAATGGCGTCAAACTGCAGGGGTTCGTCACCTGGTTCGACAACTTCTGCGTGTTGCTGAGGCGCGACGGGCACTCGCAACTCGTCTATAAGCATGCGATCTCGACCATCATGCCGGCGACCCCAATCACCATGTTCGAGGCGGTGGAGGAGGCGTCCGACGCCCACTGACCAGACCGCCGCGGATAGCCGCGGCGCGATCGACAACCGCGAGCACGCCGTCGCGTCAGGCACGCGCACCTGTGTAATTTGCCCCTATCTGGCCCGGGCAAATCCGGGCGACCGGGGAGTTCTGCGCAGTCCCGAGGCGCGGCGCGAGGAGGCGGTCGGTCTTGCGCAGGCGATCGATCTCAATGTCGTGGGCTCGGAAATCGTGTCGCTGAGCGCAATCCGGCCAGCGACCTACCTCGGCAAGGGCAAGGTCGAGGCGATCGCGGCCGAGGCGAAGGCTGAATCGATCGATCTCGTCGTGATGGACTGCGCCCTGTCGCCTGTCCAGCAGCGCAACCTCGAGAAGGCGTTCGGCTGCAAGGTGATCGACCGGACGGGCCTCATTCTCGAGATCTTCGGGCGACGGGCCCGCACTGCCGAGGGCGCGCTGCAGGTCGAGCTCGCCCATCTGGCCTACCAGCGGTCCCGCCTCGTCCGCTCGTGGACCCACCTCGAGCGCCAGCGCGGCGGTTTCGGCTTTCTCGGCGGCCCGGGCGAGACCCAGATCGAGACAGACCGCCGCCTCATCCAGGAACGGATGGTCCGCATCGAGCGCGAGCTCGAAGGGGTCAAGCGGACCCGGGCGCTGCATCGGGCTAACCGCAGCGACGTGCCGTATCCGATAGTTGCGCTGGTCGGATATACGAACGCCGGCAAGTCGACCCTGTTCAATCGGCTGACAAGGGCCGAGGTGATGGCGGCGGACATGCTGTTCGCCACCCTCGACCCGACCATGCGCCTCATCAGGCTGCCCCACGGCGGCTCGGCGATCCTGTCGGATACCGTCGGCTTCATCTCCGATCTGCCGACCATGCTGATTTCCGCCTTCCGCGCCACCCTCGAGGAGGTCCGCGCGGCGGACGCGATCGTGCATGTGCGCGACATCTCGCACGCCGACAGCGAGGCGCAGAGCGAGGACGTCCAGGCGATCCTCGACGAACTCGGCATCGCCGATCGCGGCGACCGCGTCATCGAGGTTTGGAACAAGCTCGACCGGCTCGGCGCCGAGGAGCGCGCCGTGCTCGCGCAGGAGCAGGAGATGCAAGGTGCCGCAGTGCTCGCCGTCTCGGCGCGCACGGGAGAGGGGATCGATCGGCTTCTCACGGCGATCGAGGACAGGCTGGCGCGAGGGCGGGCGCTCATCGAACTGACGCTCGACGCCGCCGATGGGCAAGGGCTGCATTGGCTCTACGAGCACGCGGAGGTGATGAGCCGCAGCGACCGCGACGACGGTCTGCACCTCACCGTTCGCGTCGCGCCCGACCAGGTCGAGCGCGTCAAGCGGCGGTTTTTTGCGCCGCATTAGGAGCCGCGCCGGCTTCCGCGACGTCGTAGTCGAGATATGGCGTTTTAACTCAAGGAGAGGGTCGCCGACCTGTCCAGGCCGAGATCGCCGCCGTCTGGCGCGTCCTTCAGCATGAAGCCGATCGCCCGGATGGAGACGATGTATTGCCGCTCCCCGGTCGGATCGAGCTTGCGGCGCAAGATTGCCGATTTGCACGTCGACCACGTTGCTGCGGGTGTCGAACCTGGAATTCCAGACGTCCTCGAGCAGCTTCGCCCGGGAGAGGGCCTGGCCTGGACGGCGCATCAAATATTCGAGCAGCTTGAACTCCGTTGGAAGCAGATCAACCGACCTGCCGGCGCAACGCACGGTCCGCTCGACCAGATCCATTTCCAGATCGCCGCATTGCAGCCTGGAGCGCGGGTCGCCTGCGCGGCGCAACAGAGCCTCGACCCTCGCAGCCAGCTCGCGCACGTCGAACGGCTTGACGAGGAATTGGTCGGCGCCGGCCTTGAATTCGCTGATTCTGTCGTCCACCGACGACGGCGGACCGACCACCAGAACCGGGGTATAATTTCCTTCGCGGCGCAGGGTCTCGATGACCGACAGGCCGTCCTCCCCGTTCAGCACGCGGTCCACGACGATAACGGACGGCCGGCCGGAACGCGCCGTGCTGAGGGCGTCGCGCGCTGTTTGCGAGAGCCAGACCGGATGGCCATCGGCCTGGAGATGGAAGCGGATTTCCTCGGCGACGTCGAGATCGTTCCCGACCAGGAGGACGGGGGCGTCGATCCGCCTGCTTGTCTGCTCCGAAATGCCCAGGTCTTCGTCAGGGGAAGTGCTCGACATGCGCATCGTGCTTAGGCCACTCCCTCGCCCGGCGTCGGCCCAAAAGGCCGACCGGCCGCAGTTAACAACATAGCGCAGCGCCGTTGGAAACAGGTTGCCGATCGCCCCGCGCTTTCGTGTTGAGGCGACGGTATGAAGTTGGACGCCGCGCGCAATTGTGGATTCTACGTAGCGGTTCGTAAAGAGCTAATATATTACCAATACATTCCATAAGCTCCGGCGGCCGTCTCGACGGCTTGGGGAGGGCGGCCAAGAACCCCGGCGCCGCGCGCCCGCTTCTTGTCGGAATCGACGAAAACAGCCGAAGGATCCCCTTTTTGCAAGCCAATCGCGGCGCCGCGGCGAGGTCATTGAGGGAAGTTCGGTCACCCCGACCGGCTGCTTCAAATTTTTGCGAGCGAATTCCCGACGGCAGATTTTTGGTTTACCAACGATCCCTTGGGTTGTTGTCGTGAAAGTGGAAAACGCAATTCTGGCTCGGCAGCGCGCCGCGGAAGCCGATTTCAAGCTGGATGACAGTGACATGACTGTGGAAACGACAGAGAGGGCGGCCGGCCCGCGGGGCTTGAGCGACGCCGCCCCGCCAGGCCGGCCTTCGCCTCAATGCGCAGCCGCCATCTTGTGCGCCACCGCGTCATTGAACTTCTTGCCCGTCCAGCCGACGCCCAGCCAGCAGGCGACATAGACGGACAGGAACACGACGAGGAACTTCAGGACCATTGCAGTTCCGAAGGAGACCGTTGCTACGCCCGTCACGGGTGGAACCAGGGCGAACAGAATTCCCAAGCCCACGCCCATCAGCAGGATGAGGGTGAAGAACAGAAAGCCGTTGATGCCGCGCGCCTTCCCCGAATAGGACATTTCGCCTTCATACATGTCCGACGCCGTATGCGCCATCACGGCCAGGAAAGTGAAGCCGCAGACGAACATGAAGGTGATGGCGAAATCTGGCGCCAGCGCTGCGGCCGGCACGACGCCCGCGGCGTTATCCGGGATCAGGGACGCTGTGTGCGAAAAGCCCCTATAGCCCAGCGGCAGGTTGATGATCAGCTGGAGAATCAGGTTCGGGACGACGTAGGTAAGCCAGATATGGCGCATCTTCGACGCCACCGGCTTTCCGTGGAACGCGCCCTGAGCCGCCAATCCTTCGATGTCGTGGAAGATGTTCTGCCTCACGATGATCGCATAGGGAACGACGAAGACGAGAGACGCCAGCGTCGCTACGACCGGCGACGGCATCCATCCGCCCCAGTAGACGAGCATATAGGCGATGGCCGTGCCGACTGCGGCGGACGCGACGCCCGCGGCCGCAGTCTCCAGCAGGGGATTGGCGATCGGCGCGGTCGCGCCGGTCTTCTCGTCATCTCGAATCTCGACCTTGTCCTTGGCGCATTCGGCCCGGGCGGCGAACAGGGTTCCGGCCGGGAGGAAAACGATGAAGGCGAAGAACACCGTCGCGAAGAAGCCGACGACCGTCCATTGGCTGTACTCCTCGCCCATGACCTTGAAGGTCAACAGGGCGCCCAGCGCAATCAGCACGGCGACGACAATGAAGTTCAAAGCTGTCTGTTCCCAGAACAGCTGGCTCACGCTCAGCTTTTTTGTTGTCATAACCGTCACTCCTCAGTTTTTCCCGCTCCCCCTTTGATTGTCCGACGCCCTCCACGTCGGAGGGCGGCGACAGGTCCCCAAGGCGCGCGAGACGCGCGCCCTCCACATCCGGCTACGCCGCTTCGTCACGCAAATGCCGTTCGCGCAGCACCGCCTTGTCGACCTTGCCGACCGAAGTCAGCGGCAGCTCCTTGACGATCATGACCCGGTCGGGGATCGCGAACTTCGAGATCACGCCCTTGTCGACATAGGTTTTCACGTGGCCGCGAATAGCCTCTTCCGCGGCTTCTTCGGACCCGCCCGCAAACCCAGGCTCCACGATGACGAGCGCCAGCGGGCGCTCGCCCCATTTGGCGTCCTTGACGGCGACGACCGCCGCTTTGACGACGCCGCTCTTCTCCGAGATGATGTCCTCCACCTGAATGGAGGAGACCCATTCGCCGCCGCTCTTGATGATGTCCTTGATCCGGTCGACGATGTGGATCGTTCCATCGGCGTCCCAGGTCGCCACGTCCCCGGTGTGCATATAGCCTCCGGCCCAGAGCTGCTCCGACCCGGCAGGATCGTTGAGATAGCCCATGGTCAGCCACGGAGCGCGGGTGACGATCTCGCCGCGTGTTTTTCCGTCATGCGGCACGTCCGACATGTCCGCGCTGACGATGCGCAGATCGACCAGCGGCGCCGCCAGTCCGGCGGCGGCCCGTCGCTCCACCAGCGTCTCGGGGTCTTCCGACATTTGCTTGGTGTTGAGATGCACCCCGGACAGCATCGGGCAGGACTCGGACTGCCCGTAGCCGGTGAAGATGTCGATGCCGCGCCCCAGCGCGGCCCTGATCAGCGCCCGCGGCATTGCCGAGCCGCCGACCACCATTTTCAGCTTGGAGAGGTCGACGTCCTTGCTCCCCGGCGCAGAGAGCAGCATCTGCAGGATGGTTGGGACGCAATGGGTGGACGTCACGCCCTCGCGCGCGATCAGGCCCAACAGGACATCGGGCTGGTAGCGGCCCGGATAGACCTGCTTGTTTCCCATCATGGTGTACAGATACGGGCTGCCCCACGCGTGGACGTGGAACATCGGCGTCAACGGCATATAGACGTCGTCGCGGTGGATCCGCCCCTGGCTGGGAGCCGGGCCATATTCCGTCGCGATGGCGAGCGTGTGCAGCACCAGCTGGCGATGGCTGAAATAGACGCCTTTCGGTCGTCCCGTCGTGCCGGTGGTGTGGAACGTCGTCGCGCGCGTGTTCTCGTCGAAATCCGGGAACTGGAAGTAGGGAGAACTCGCCTCCAGCATCTCCTCGTATTCGCATTGGATCGGCAGACGCGTTGTCGGCTGCTCCTTGCGGTCGTGCACGAGCACGTATCGCTTCACCGACGGCAGCTTGTCGGCGAGCTTCTCCATCAGCGGCAGGAAGTCGGCATTGACCAGCACGGTCGACGGCGCCGCGTCGTTCATCGCATACAGCAACGCTTCCGGCGGAAGGGAAAGGTTGACCGTCTGCAGCACCGCGCCCATCATCGGGACGGCGAAATAGCACTCGAGATAGCGGTGGCTGTCCCAGTCGAGAACGCCGACGACGTCGCCCGGTTTGACGCCGATGTCGGTGAGGCCGCTGGCGAGCCGGCCGATGCGCTCGCGGAAAACCCGGTAGCTGTGCCGCCTGAGATCCCGATAGACGATCTCCTGATCCGGCGCATGCGCCATCGGGTAATGCAGCAGATGCTTGATGAGCAGCGGATACGCATAAGCCGATGGGGTGATTTCGATGAGGTTGTCGAGCATGGCGCGCCTCCTCCGAACGCGTGGTTTGGCGAAACAATAGGCTCCGCCCGCCGCCGCGCATTGACGGGGATCAAAAGGGGGATCGTGATTTTTGGGGTGCGGCGGCGGGGGGCGACGGCGGGGGCGCGCGCCTGGACGAGGGGAGGTCCCGCTTACCGAAACTGCGCATGCATCTCGGGCCGGAAGCGAGGCTCGAGGGCGGCCGCATCTTCGGGGTGACCAGTTTTGTTCGGCTGACTGCTGCCGACCGACCGTGTATCGCCGCTCATAGGCAGGCGAGCATCGAACGCCGCGCCTGAAATGTGGCAAGCCCCGCAATCTCGCCGGTTTCATATCCAAATTCGGGCTGATTTTTAATGCTACCCATAGGCGTTGATCGACAGGCGGATCGACGAAGCGCGACGACGAGTTCGAACCGCTCAAGGCTGCGGACGACGACGTTCCGATTTGAGGTCGCCAAACCGGCCACTTCCCGGCCGACCGAACTACCTCCAAACCCACGCCGCACGTCTCACGCATTTTTCCGGCGTTCTCGTCGGAGCCTTCGCGCCCGGCGGCTGCTCGCGCGCCACGCGACCGGAAGCAGCGCGGATCCGCTGGTCCGGAACGGAAACAGCGAGGAGACCCGACATGGCATACCGCAACCGTCTGATCCTTTCGACCTCGGCGGCCCTGGCTTTGACCGCGCTCACCGCGGCCGCCCCGGCCTGCGCCACGGAAACCAAGGGCCCCGTCACCGACGCGCTCGGCGTCGTCGCCATCCCGAAAGGCGCGCCGATCGAATTCGGCGGCTATTGGGTGATGTCGGGGGCCGACTCGGCGCTCGGCATCGACGAGAAGCGCGGCGTCGAGCTCGCCATCAAGGACGAGGGCGGGACGCTGCTCGGCCATCCGATCCAGCTGCGCGTCGAGGACACCCAATGCAACGCCGAGGGGGGCCAGACCGCCGCAACCAAGCTGGCGGCCGACCCGAACATCGTTGTCGTACTCGGACCCGCCTGCTCGAGCGCCGCGACGCCCGGCGCCCCCATCCTGTGGAAGGCCGGCATCGTCGACATCGCCACCGCGACCACGGCGCCGGCGCTAACCGCCCCGGACCGCAAGCCCGGATATGACGGCTTCTTCCGCACCGTCTACAGCGACACCGATCAAGGCGCCGCGGACGCAAAATACGTCTACGACGTGATGAAGGCGCGCAAAATCGTCGCCGTCCACGATGGCAGCCCGTACGCCCAGCAGCTGGCGACTGTGATGGCCGACAATTTCAAGAAGCTCGGCGGTCAGGTGCTGTCGGTCGAGGCGGTGTCGCCGACGGAAGTGGACATGCACCCGGTGCTGACCCGCATCGCGACGGAGAAGCCCGACATGATCTACGCGCCGATCTTCGTCGCCGCCGGCGCGCAGCTCCTGCGCCAGGAAAAGGACACGCCCGGCCTCGAGAAGGTCCCCCTGATCGGCAGCTCCGGCCAGATGGCGCCGGACATGATTTCCGCCGCCGGCCAGGCGGTCGTCGGCTACCGGATCACCTATCCCGACGTGTCGCCCGAGGCTATGGGCGCGGGCTATCCGAAGCTGGTCAAGGAATATACCCAGACCTACGGCGAGCCGCCGATCTCCGGCTTTCACGCCAACGCCTATGACGCCGCGGCGCTCGCCATGAAGGCGATCGAGAAGGCGGCGAAGACCGATGCGAGCGGCACGACCTATATCGGCCGTGAGGCGCTGCGCGACGCCGTGCAGACGATCAAGTTCGATGGCGTCAGCGGTCCGATCGCCTGCGGTCCGCACGGCGAGTGCGCCACGTTCAAGCCGGCGGTCTACGAGTTCACCAACGCCGATCCGTCGACATTCAAGATCGGCGTGAACCCTAAGAAGGTCTGGCCGCCGACGAAGTCGGCCAGCAGCCAGTAGGCGACGTTGGCCCCGCGCCGAAGATAGGGCGCTGACGCCATGACCGAGACGTCGGCGACAAGCCTGCTGGCGAGCCTTCACCGACGCGCCCGCTTCGGGTTCGTCGACGTCGTCCTGTGGGCCCTGCGGGCCGCGGTTTTGGCCGTGGTCGTCGCCGGCACGGCGGGCACCCTGATCAAGGGTCGCTACGGGCTCGCCGACTGGCTCGAATTCCTCGCCTATGGCGTCACCATGGGCAGCGTCTACGCCTTGATCGCGCTGGGCTACACGATGGTCTACGGCGTGCTGCGGCTCATCAATTTCGCCCACGGCGATATCATGATGACGGGCGCGTTTTCGGGATATTTCCTCGCCGCCTATTTCGACGACACCGGCTTCTTGCGCCGGGAGCCGGCGCTCGCCATGCTTGCGGTTCTCGCCCTCGGCGTCGCAACTTCCACTATCATCGCCCTCCTGACCGAGCGGCTCGCCTATCGTCCGTTCCGCCGGGTCCGCGGGCTTGCGCCGCTGATCTGCGCCATCGGCGTCTCGTTCTTCCTCGAGCAATCGTTCCGCGGCGCCTTCGGTTCGGGCGTCCACGCCTATCCGGACACGGTATGGCAGAACGAGACGGTCTCCGTTTTCGGCTTCGCAATCCCAATCGTGCAAATGATCGTGGTCGCCATAGCGTTCGTCTCGATGACGATTCTCTACCTGATCGTTCAGCGCACGCGCATGGGCACGGCGATGCGCGCGGTGTCGGAGGACGCCGACGCCGCCGCGATGATGGGGATCGACGTCGACAAGGTCATCATCTTCACTTTCGCCCTCGGCGGCGCAATGGCCGGGGTCGCGGGCGTCTGCTACGCCTTCGTGTTCAAGCAGGTCTATTTCTTCATGGGCTTCACCCCGGGCGTCAAGGCGTTCGGCGCGGCGGTGCTCGGCGGCATCGGCAGCGTCCCCGGCGCCATGCTGGCCGGACTGTTCCTCGGCATCGTCGAATCCGTGGGCCCGGCGCTCTTTCTCGACGGAATTGGCATTCCCGCGCCGTACCAGCTGCGCGACCTCATCGCCTTCACCCTGCTCATCATGGTTCTGATCTTCCGACCCCAGGGAATAATGGGCGAGCGCATGGCGAAGAAGCGCGCATGAGCGCCGCGGCGACGACGCCGGACGCCGGCGCGCCTGCGGGCCAAAGCGGGTCTCCGCTGAGGACGGCCGTCAAGTCAGGGCTGATGTTCGGCGCGGTCGCCGTCTATATCGCAGTGGTCGGCATCCTGCCGATGTTCGACCAGCGCTGGATCGTCGTCGGCGTCGTCACGCTCGGGCACGCCGCCCTGATCGCCATCGCGCTCGGCGCGGGAGCGGCGACAGTTTTACGCTCGCGGCCCTTGAAGCCGCTGCCTGCCGCCGCGGCCGGTCTCGTCGCGGGAGGCGTCGCCGGCTTGCTGCTCGCCCTGCTGGCCCTGGCGATGCAGGATCTGCCGCTCCGCCGGATTTTCATCGCGCTGTCGCCGATTCTCCTGCGGACGCTGACCTTCGGGCTCGGGGCCGGGCGCGGCGGGCTGATCCTCGTCGCCGCGGCGGCGCTGCTCGGCGCGATCGGCGCGGCGATGGCGCTCGCTTCCCCGCGCGCCCGCGATCCTCTGCTGATCGGCCTCGCCTTCGTCGTCGTGTTCGGCATCTTCCAGGAACTCATCCAGATCATTCTGCAAGGAAACCCCGCCGCCGACGCCTTGCGCCAGGCGCTCTACTCCTGGGAGGGCCTCGAGCCGCGCGGCGCGGTGGTGATCTTCGTTCTCGCGAGTGCGGGCGCCTGGCTCTGGATGGCCGCCCCGCGCCAAAAGCTCGGCGGGGCCTTCGCCGGCTTGTCGCCGAGGCGACGAAGCCAGGTTCGGGCCCTGCGGGCCGCGGGTCTTGTCGCAATCCTTGTCCTCATGCCGATTCTCGCAGGGTCCTACATCGGCCAGGTCATGCTGCTCGTCGGGCTCTACATGCTGATGGGAATGGGGCTCAATCTCGAGGTCGGGCTGGCGGGGCTGCTCGACCTCGGCTTCGTCGCCTTCTTCGCGGTCGGAGCCTACGCGACGGCGCTGCTCACCGCCGATTCTTCGCACGCGCTCGCAGCCTATACCCCGCTTGCCGAGCCTTTCCTTCTGGGCGGCGGCGCCGATCGCCGTGCTCGCTTCGGTCGCGGTCGGCGTGCTGTTCGGCATCCCGGTGCTCGGCGTGCGCGGCGACTATCTGGCGGTCGCCACCATGGGGCTCGGCGAGATCGTGCGCGTCATTGTCCAGTCGGACATGGCCGCGCCGCTGCTTGGCGGCGCCCAGGGCATCCTGCAGATCCCGAAGCCGAGGGTCGGCCCCTTCGAGCTCGCCGACCCGGTCGACCTTTTCTATCTGACGCTGATCGCCTCCGGCTTCGCCGCCTATTGCGCCTGGCGGCTCGAAAACTCTCGCCTCGGACGGGCCTGGATGGCGGTGCGCGACGACGAGGACGTCGCGCAGGCGCTCGGCGTCAATCTGGTGGAGGTCAAGCTTTTGGCCTACGGCCTCGGCGCCGCTTTCGCCGGCCTGGCCGGATCGATCTTCGCCGTGATGCTGACGTCGGTCTATCCAAGCAGCTTCCAGCTCCTCGTGTCGATCAACGTGCTGGCGCTGATCATCGTCGGCGGCCTCGGCTCTTTGCCCGGCGTCGTCGTCGGCGCGGTCGCGCTCGTCGGCCTGCCGGAGCTTTTGCGCGAGTTCGGCGAGTATCGCTACCTGTTCTACGGCGTCGCGCTGATCGTGATGATGCGCTTCAAGCCGGAGGGCCTGTGGCCGTCCCCGGTGCGCCGCCGCGAATTGCGCACCGAGGTCGCGACGCCCGCGGGCGGGAAGCCGTGAATGAACGGCGAGCTTCGAGAACCGATCCTCAGAACGGAACGCCTCACGATGCGTTTCGGCGGTCTCGCGGCGCTGAGCGACCTCGACCTCGACGTGCGCCGAGGCGACGTCCATGCCATCATCGGTCCGAACGGCGCCGGCAAGACGACGGTGTTCAATTGCGTGACGCAGAACTTGAGGGTCACCGGCGGAAAAATCTGGTTTCGCGGCGAGCGCCTGGACGGGCTGACGCCGAACCGCGTCGCCGAGGCCGGCGTGAGCCGCACCTATCAGAACATTCGGCTCTTCCGCAACATCACCGCGATCGAGAACCTGCTGGTCGGCATGCATCTCCACCTGCGCTCGCACTGGTGGGGCGCGCTCGTTCATTCGGCTTCGACCCGGCTCGACGAGCGGCGCGCGCACGAGGAGGCGCTCGAGCTCCTGTCGTTCGTCGGCCTCAAGGGCCGCGGCGACCTCCTCGCGCGCAACCTCGCCTACGGCGAGCAGCGGCGCCTGGAAATCGGCCGGGCGCTGGCGACCCGTCCGAAGCTCCTGTTGCTCGACGAACCGACGGCGGGCATGAACCCGAGCGAAACCTCGGAGATGATCGAGTTCGTCCGCCGCACCCGCGATCTCTTCCGCGTCACGATCCTCCTCATCGAGCATCAGATGCGCGTCGTCATGGCGATATCCGATGTCGTCACCGTGCTGGACTACGGCGTGAAGATCGCCGAAGGGCCGCCGGCTCAGGTCCAGCAGGATCCCAAGGTGATCGAGGCCTATCTCGGCCGGCCGAAGACGTCGCTGACCTCCGCACGGGGGCATGCGGCGGAGCGGATGAGCGAATGGCCGGCCGAACCGGACCACGGCGGGTAGCGAGGCCTCGATGGCTCTACTCGAGATCGACGACTTGCGGGTGTCCTACGACAACATCGAGGCGCTGAAAGGCGTCTCGCTCGAGGTCGAGGCGAAAGAGATCGTCACGCTGATCGGCGCCAACGGCGCCGGCAAGACGACGACCTTGCGGGCGATCAGCGGCCTCATTCGGCCGCGCTCCGGCGACATCAGGTTCGACGGCGAAAGCCTCTCCGGCGTCGCCCCGCACGCCATCGCTGCGCGCGGGGTCTTGCAGGTGCCCGAAGGGCGGCGCATCTTCGCCCGCTTGACGGTCGCTGAGAATCTGGCGATGGGCGCGTTTCCCCGGCGGGACGTCCGCGCGATCGCTGCGGACCGGGAGCGCATGCTGGAACTCTTTCCGCGACTCAGGGAGCGGCTGAGACAGGTCGCGGGGACGCTGTCGGGCGGCGAGCAACAGATGCTGGCGACCGCCCGCGCGCTGATGGGGCGGCCGCGCGTGCTGATGATGGACGAGCCCAGCATGGGCCTTTCGCCGCTCATGGTTGAAAGCGTGTTCGAGACGATCAGGACGATCAACGAACAGGGCGTGGCGATTCTGCTCATCGAACAGAACGCTCTGATGGCGCTCGACGCGGCCGACCGCGCCTATGTGATCGAGAGCGGCCGCATCGTGCTGTCCGGTCCTGGCAAGGCCTTGCTCGGAGACGAGAAGGTGCAGCATGCTTATCTCGGCTGAGATGCGGCCGCTGGCTTTGTAGACGCGGCGGCTGGCCGCGTCAGCCGCTGTCCATAGGGCGCCCGTCCTTCGACGGGCTTTAACGCACGGCTACAGGGCGGACGACGGAGGCGCCATGCGGATCGTAGTGCTCGGCGGCGGCGTGGTCGGCGTCACGACTGCCTACCAGTTGCAGCGCGACGGCCACGAGGTCGTGATTGTCGAGCGCCGCGGCGAATTGGCCGCGGGAGCGAGTTGGGGCAACGCAGGCATGATCGCGCCGGGCCACTCGTTCGTTTGGTCCTCGCCGCGCGCCCCGATGATCCTGGCGAAATCAATTCTGTTCCGGGACCAGGCGCTGCGTTTCAAGTTCTCCGTCGATCCGCGCCTCTACGCGTGGACCTGGGGGTTCCTCAAGGAATGCACGGCGGCCAAGGCCCGGCGCAATACGCTGCTCAAGCACCGGCTCGCCGCCTATTCGCAGTCGGTGCTGCAGAGCGTCGTCGCCGAGGAGGCGATCGCCTACGACAGCAACAGGCGCGGAATCCTCTACCTGCACCGCAGCCGACAGGCGCTTGAAGCCGGCGTCGAGCACATGAAGCTGCTCGAATCGGACGGGCAGGCGATCAAGGTTCTGGACCGCGACCAGGTCGTGGCGCTCGATCCTGCTCTCGCTCGCGCCGCCGAAAAAATCGCCGGCGCGATCCTCTGCCCGACCGACGAGACGGGCGATTGCGCGAAGTTCACCCGCGCGCTCGCCGCAAAAATCGTCGAGCGGGGCGGGGAGATCGTGACCGGCGCGACCGTCACTGGACTTCCGGCCGACCGCGGCCAAATTCGCCATGCGCTCACCGACCAGGGGCCGTTCGCCGGCGACGCTTACGTGCTGGCGCTCGGCGCCGACAGCCCCCTATTGGCGCGGAAGGTCGGCGTCCGGCTGCCGATCTATCCGATCAAGGGCTACTCGCTGACCATTCCCGTCGGCGCGTCGCGATGGCCGCCGACGGTCGCCTGCGTCGACGAGCACAATCTCGTCGCCATCTCGCGTTTCGGCGACCGTCTCAGGGTCACCGCGACGGCCGAATTCGCCGGCTATGACGAGAGCTGCAAGCCGTCCGACTTCACCTTCATGAAGGGCGTCGCGCGCGAGCTCTATCCGGACGGCGCCGAATACGACCGCGCTGAAATGTGGGCGGGCTTGAGGCCGATGACCCCGACCAACCTGCCTTTCCTCGGGCCCACGCGGCTGAGCAACCTGTTCCTCAACACCGGTCACGGCCACATCGGCTGGACCATGTCGCACGGCTCGGCGCGAATCGTCGCCGACCTCATCGCCGGCCGGGCGCCGGCCATTCCCATGGACGGCCTCGCAGCCGCGTGACCGAAGGAGCGCTTCATGTCTCTCGACCTCGCCCCGCTTTCGGCGCCCCTCGATCTCGGAATCATGCCGTCGGAGCTCGACGCGGGCGTCGCCTGGCGCGCGGCGATCGGGCTCGTGGTGCTCGCCACTGACCAGACGATGGAGCACGAGTTCCGCGCGATCCTAAGGCTGCCCGGCGTCGCCGTATACGAGTCGCGCGTCTTCAACGACAACGACATCAGTCCGGAAACGCTGCGCGCCATCGGGCCGAGGATCGCGCCGAGCGTCGCGCTCATCCTGCCGGGCGTCGGGCTCGACGTCGTCGCGTTCGGCTGCACGTCGGCGACGATGACGCTCGGCGAGGACGCGGTGTTCGCCGAAATCCGCAAGGCGCGGCCCGAGGTCGCGTGCACGACGCCGGTCACCGCCGCGCTCGCTGCGTTCGGCGCGCTCGGCGCGAAGTCGATCGGGCTCCTGACTCCGTACACGCCGGAGATCAACGCCTCGCTCGTCGCCTATTTCAGCGGGCGGGGCGTCGGCGTGGCGGCCGTCGCCACCTTCGACCGCCGAGACGACCGCGACGCCGCGCGCATCTCCGAGGACTCGATCGAACAGGCGACCCTGCGCCTCGCTTCTGCGCCTCAGGTCGAGGCGGTCTTCGTCTCCTGCACCAGCCTGCGCGTCGCCGAGGCGGCCGCGCGGCTCGAGCGTCTCGCCGGCGCGCCGGTCACCTCCAGCAATCATGCGATGGCGTGGCATTGCCTGCGCCTTGCCGGCGTCGGCGACGCGCTGCCGGACGCGGGAAGGCTGTTCGAGCTGCCGCTGGCGTAGCGAAATTTCGCCGCCAGGCTCGCAATTCGGTAGGGTCCGCCTGTCTCGCCCCTAAGCCATCTCCATGACCTGCCCGTCGCGGATCGTCACCCGCCGGTCCATGCGGGCGGCGAGGTCCATGTTGTGGGTGGCGATGAGCGCCGCGAGGCCGGTCGCCTTGACGAGCGCGGCCAGGGTTCCGAACACGTGGTCGGCGGTCTTCGGGTCCAGATTGCCGGTCGGCTCGTCGGCGAGCAGCACCCGCGGGCCGTTGGCGACCGCACGGGCGATGGCGACGCGCTGCTGCTCGCCCCCCGAGAGCTCCGCCGGCCGATGGCCTTCGCGCGCCTTGAGACCGAGATAGCCGAGCAGTTCTCGCGCCCGCCCGCCCGCCTCAGCTCGGGAAAGACCGGCGATCATCTGCGGCAGGACGAGATTCTCGAGCGCGGAGAATTCCGGCAGCAGATGATGGAACTGATAGACGAAGCCGATCTGGCTGCGCCTCAGCGCGGTGCGCTGGTCGTCCGCCATGGTCGAGGCCGCGACGCCGCCGACCGTGACCTCGCCCGCGCTCGGCCGCTCGAGCAGGCCCGCAACATGCAAGAGGGTCGACTTGCCTGCGCCCGAAGGCGCGACGAGGGCCACCGACTGGCCGGGATAGAGCGCGAGAGACGCGCGGTTCAAAACCTCGACCGTAGTCTCGGCCCGGCCGTAGCGGCGCTCGATCCCGTCCAGCGCCAGCGCAGGAAAGCGCCCTGCGTCATTCATAACGCAACGCCTCCACCGGATCGAGCCTGGCCGCCCGCCACGACGGATAGATGGTCGCCGCGATCGATAGAAACAGCGCGAGCGCCACCACCGAGATCACGTCCGTCCACTCGACCCGCGAAGGCAGCTGCGACAGGAAATAGAATTCCGCCGGAAACAGGTTCTCGCCCGTCGCCCATGCGAGGAAATGGCGGATCGGCTCGACATTGTGGGCGACCAGCAGGCCGAGCGCGAGCCCAACGCCGGTGCCGACGACGCCGATGGTCGCCCCGGTGATGAGGAAGATGCGCATCACCGCGCCGCGCGTCGCCCCCATGGTGCGCAAAACCGCGATCGCGCGCGCTTTGTCCTGCACCAGCATGATGAGGCCCGAGATGATGTTGAGCGCCGCGACGAGCATGATGAGGGCGAGGATCGAGAACATCACGTTGCTCTCGACCGCGAGCACGTCGAAGAAGCTGCGGTTGAGCTGACGCCAGTCGGTGTCGATCATCGGGCGCTGTTGCGCGGGTTCGATGGCGCGGCGCATCGCGTCCATATTGTCGGGATCGGAGACGTAGACTTCGATCACGTTCGCCTGACCCTCGTAGTTGAAGAAGGTCTGGGCTTCGGCGAGCGGCATGAAGATGAATGTGTTGTCGAAGGTCGCCATGCCGATCTGGAAGATCGCGGCGACCGTATAGGCCTTCATCCGCGGCGTGACGCCGAACGGCGTCTCGGCGCCGTGCGGCGCGATGATCGTGACCTTGTCGCCGACCCTCAGGCTCAGGTGGTCGGCGAGCTTCGCGCCGACCGCGACCCCCTGCCCCTCGTCGAAGCTGCTCAGCGAACCCTGGGTCAGATGGCCCGCGACGCCGGGCAGGCGCTCGAGATCTTGCTGGCGGACGCCGCGCACCAGCACGCCCGAGGATCCGTAGGGCGAAGTGGCGAAGGCCTGCCCCTCGACCAGCGGCAGCGCCAGGGTCACGCCTGGAACCTTGCTGACCCGCTCGGTCACCGCCTCGTAGTCGGTCAGCGGCGTCTCGACGCCCTGCAGGAACATGTGGCCGTTGAGGCCGATCATCTTCTCGAGGAGATCGTGGCGGAAGCCGTTCATCACCGACATGACGACGATCAGCGCCGCGACCCCGAGTACGATGCCGAGAAAGGAGAAGCCGGCGATGACCGAGATCGACTTCTGCGCGTTGCGGGCGCGCAGATAGCGGAACGCGACCATCCATTCGAAGCGCGAGAACGGGCGCGTCGCCCGCAGCGGCGCCGCGGCAGCGTCGACAGTTGCGGTCATGGGCGCTCGCCCTCACCCCTGCCCTCTCCCGCATAACCCGTCGAGAGACGGGCGTCTTTCGACGCCCTTTGGGGGAGAGGGGGCGAATCCCTTCTCCCGCTCGCGGGAGAAGGTGGCGCCATAGGGCGTTCGGAAGAACGCCCGTCTTGCGACGGGCTATGGCGCCGGATGAGGGGAAGCCGCCGCATCACGCGGTCCCGCCGAGCTTAGCGACCGCCGCCTCGATGCCGATGAGCTCTCGCTCCCCGCCCCGGCGCGTCTTCACCTCCACCCTGCCCTCGCCGAGGCTTTTCGGCCCGACGATCACCTGATGTGGCGCGCCGACGAGGTCCATGGTGGCGAATTTGGCCCCCGGCCGTTCGTCGCGGTCGTCGAAGAGCACGTCCACGCCCGCGCCTTGCAGAGCATTGTAGAGGCGTTTGCACGCCCCGTCGCAAGCCGCGTCGCCGACCTTCAGGTTGATGAGGCCGACGCGGAACGGCGCGACCGCCTCCGGCCAGATGGGCCCAGCATCGTCGTGGTTCGCCTCGATCAGCGCCGCGACGAGCCGGCCCGGGCCAATGCCGTAGGAACCCCCATGCACGACATGCTCCCTGCCGTCCGGGCCATTGACCACGGCCTTCATCGGCGCCGAGTATTTGGTCCCGAAGTAGAAAATATGGCCGACCTCGATGCCGCGCGCAGTAATGCGCGCCTCTTCCGGCAGCTTCTCGAAGGCGGCGGCGTCGTATTTCTCCGAGGTCGCGGCGTAGAGCGACGTCCACTTGTCGAACACGCCCTGCATCGTGGCCGAATCGTCGAAGTCGATCGCCTCTGGAGGCGTCTCGAAGGTCAGGTAGTCCCGGTGGCAAAACACCTCGCTTTCGCCGGTGGAGGCCAGGATGATGAATTCGTGGCTCAAGTCGCCGCCGATCGGGCCCGATTCGGCGCTCATCGGAATGGCGGTCAGGCCCATCCGCTTGAACGTGCGCAAATAGGCGGCGAACATTTTGTTGTAGGAATGGCGCGCGCCGGCCTGGTCGAGGTCGAACGAATAGGCGTCCTTCATCAGGAACTCGCGCGAGCGCATCACGCCGAAACGCGGCCGGATCTCGTCGCGGAATTTCCACTGGATGTGGTAGAGGTTCAGCGGAAGATCCTTGTACGAGCGCACCGAGGCGCGGAAGATTTCCGTGATCATCTCCTCGTTGGTCGGTCCGTACAGCAGGTCTCGATCGTGCCGGTCGCGGATGCGCAGCATCTCCTTGCCGTAATCCTCGTAGCGACTCGATTCGCGCCACAGGTCGGCCGGCTGGATGGTCGGCATCAGGACCTCGATCGCGCCGGCCCGGTTCTGCTCCTCGCGCACGATAGCGCAGATCTTTTGCAGCACCCTTAGGCCCAGCGGCAGCCAAGCGTAGATGCCGGCCGCCTCCTGCCGAATCATGCCGGCGCGCAGCATCAGCCGGTGCGACACGATCTCCGCCTCTTTCGGCGTCTCCTTGAGGATCGGCAGGAAATAACGGGACAGGCGCATGCGGCTGGCTTTCGACTCGGACGGGCGGTTTGGCGCCCCTATTGGCCCTTAAGGGCGGACTTGACAAGCCGGCGCGGGCTCGTCGTCATCGGGTCCGCGTCTGATCCCCCAACTCTTGCTTCACTGAGCCCGGCTTACTTCTTCTTCGCCGCCCGTTGAGCGCGCGTTGCGGAGTTGGCCGCCACTGCGGCGCGGATGAGTTGCTTGAAGGGGGCCTCGTCGATCGTCTCCCCTTCGCGGAGGTCGATCGCGCGCCGCACATTCCCTTCCAGGCTGGAATTGAAGAGCTTTTTCGGGTCTTCGAGGGAGGCGCCATGAGCGAAGGTGAGCTTCACGACTTCTTTGTACGATTCCCCGGTGCAGACGATGCCGTCATGGGACCAGACGGGGGTTCCCGGCCTGGACGGCTTGACCCATTTCCACTCCTCCTCGATGTCGGGATCGGCGTCGTGGATGAGCCGGCGGACATAAGCGAGGGCCTCGCCTCTCCAATCCCCAAGTTCCTCGATCCGATTGGTGATGCTTTCTGAAGCGGCCTCGCCATCCGGACAGTTTGTCGACTTCATAGTGTTTCAACTCCTTCGTTTCTCTAGGCCAATCTTTGCCGACGGCCCCCTAGCTTAGCTAAAGTAGGGGCGGCGACACGTCGGTAACAATCAGGCCGGGCGTTTCGTCTGGTTTCAGTCTCCTGAAGCCCTGGCGCAAGAGGCAGCTTGTTCGCGGCGCCGGACTTCTACATGGGCCTCCACCGGTGCGACCGGGAAAGAAGCTGCCAATGTCTTCGCCGGGCGCAGGATGCCGAGCCCGAAGCTCGAGTAGGCTTACGTGGCTGACGCGGTCGGCGATTCGCTTCACAGAAGACGCCGGTAACAACCGGGCCTCGATCGGTTCGGACGCTTCCGAGTAGCCCACGACAGGGCTGTGCGTGTTGAGGCTCCAAACGCATTTCTGCCGCCATGGCGCCGCATTTGCCAATCCAAATCCTTTCGACACTAACAGACGCTTCGCAGGGACGAGAAAGCGGGAGGCGGCTTACGGCTTCGGGAGGCGAACTCATGCCGACAGCGTCACAGACGGATTGGAAGGCGGAGAGCGCGGCGACGGCGCGGGGCCGACCCCGGCCGCCGCCCGAAGATCTTTCGGCAGCTCAATACCGCAGCGCGCTTAGGGAGGCCGAAGAGAGATGCGCGCGGCTCGAAGCGGATCGCGTCCGTCTCGAGTCGATCCTGGAAGGGTCGCGCGACGCGATCTGGAGCTGGAATTTGGACGGGATCGTCGTCTGGTGGAACGCGGCGGCCGAAAAGCTCCTCGGCTATGCCGCCGACGAGATCGTCGGCCAATCGCTCCTGAAGCTGGTTCGTCCGGAACGGCACGAAGCCGCCCGCGCCGTCATGGCGTCCCTCAGCAAGGGCGTATGGTACGAGCAGCACGAAACCCAAAGAATCCGGAAGGACGGCAGCCTCGTCGATGTCGAGCTGACCGTCTCGCCGGTCGCCGACGCCGAGGGACGCATCGTCGGCGCATCCACCGTTTGTCGCGAGATGACGGAAAGAAAGCGGTTTCAGGCGTCCCTCTCCAGGCGCATGAGCGAATTGACGAGCATCTTTCAGTTCACCGAGAGGCTGAACGGCGCGAATTCCCTCGACGCCGTCACCTCGGCCGCACTCGACGCCATTGCGGACGCGCTCGGCTGCGGCCGGGCGTCGGTGCTGTTGTTCGACGCCGCCGGCGTCATGCGGTTCGTCGCCTGGCGCGGATTGTCGGAGCCCTACCGGAAAGCCGTCGATGGCCACTCGCCGTGGAAGCGCGACGCCACCAACCCGGCGCCGATCTGCGTCAGCGACATCGATCTCGCCGACGAGCCGGATTCTTTGAAGCAGACGATCAAGGCCGAAGGCATCCGGGCGCTGGCATTCATCCCGCTCATCGCCGACGGGAGGCTGATCGGCAAGTTCATGACCTACTACCCCGAGCCGCACGCCTTCTCAGAGGACGAGATGTCTCTGGCGAACACGATCGCGCGCCAGCTCGCCCTTGCGGTCGTCCACCAGTCTGCTGCGGAAGAGCTCCGCCGATCGGAAGAACGCTTCCGCCTGATGTCGGAGCATGCGCCGGTCATGATCTGGATGAGCGACGCTCACAACGGCTGCCTGCACCTCAACCGGATGCTGCGAGACTTCTGGGGCGTCGCCGAGGCCGATATTCCGACCTTCGACTGGCGGACCACCATGCATCCGGAAGACACGGAGCGCATCGGGCGCAGCATGATGGATGCGGTGATCGGTCGCGCTCCGGTGACGGTGAAGGGACGCTACCGGAATGCGGACGGCTCGTACCAAGTCTTGCACACCGACGCGCGACCCCGATTTTCGACGAGCGGCGAATTTCTCGGCATGATCGGCGTCAACGTCGACATCACCGAAGGCGAGGAGGCCGAGGCCGAGCGGGAACTCTTGATCGCGGAGCTCAATCACCGGGTCAAGAACACTCTCTCCGTCGTGCAGAGCATCGCGCACCAGACGTTCCGCGAGCCCGAGACGGCCCCGGACGCTCGAAAGGCGTTCGAGGGCCGCCTGGTCGCTCTGGCGCTGGCGCACAATCTCCTGACCCAGCTCAACTGGGAGCACGCCTCGCTCGAACAGATCGCGCGGGTCATCCTCAATGTGACCGAGGACGGCTCGGGACGAATTCGCATTTCGGGACCGCCGGTCCTGCTGCCGCCGAAGGAAGCGCTCTCCATCACCATGGCGCTGCACGAGCTTTGCACCAATGCGATGAAGTACGGCGCATTGTCCAACGAGGCGGGCCGCATCGACGTCCAGTGGAGCCGAAAGGCAGGTCCGCGGCTCAGGCTGGCTTGGCGGGAGACTGGCGGCCCCATCGTCCTGCCGCCGCAGCGCCGGGGATTCGGTTCGCGCCTGCTCGAGCGCTCGCTGGCTTTGGATCTCGACGGCGAGGTTCAGCTCGCGTTCGAGCCGTCCGGACTCGTCTGCCTGATCGACGCGCCGCTCGCGGCAGAGACGGATTCGCGCCGATGAGCGCGCTCGCCGGCAAGCGGGTTCTGGTGATCGAGGACGAGGCGATCATCGCTGGCATGATCGAGGACATGCTGACGGACCTCGGCGCAATCGTCGTCGGCCCGGCTGGGACGCTGGCCAAGGCCCTCGAACTCGCGAGCCGCGAGGCGATCGACGCGGCGATGCTCGACGTGAACATCCGCTCGGAGAGAGTCGACCCGGTGGTCGAAACGCTGCGCAGCAGGGGCGTTCCTTTCGTCCTCGCGACGGGCTATGGTGCGGCCGCCGCGGCCGGGATGGACGGCGTGCTCGTCATAGAGAAACCGTTCACCCAAGACCGGCTGGAGAGCGCGCTGACGACCGCGCTCGCGGCAGCCGACCGGAACTCCACCCTCGAGACAGGGCGAGGGGACGCACCTGCTTGAGCTACGGCATTCACACCATCTCAGGTCGCGGGGGGGTGTGTGCAACCTTCCCCAGCTTGCTGGGGAAGAGCCTGCCCCGGGCTTGCCGAGGGTGGCGCGCAGCGCCGGATGGGGTGTGGCCCGCTGCTTCGACGCAAGTCGGATTGCACGACCGTCCCCGCGAACTTCCTCGGAGCAGATCTGCTTTCCGCACCCCATCCGGCCCTCCGGGCCACCTTCCCCGCTTCGCGGAGAAGGGGGAACGTTCGCGGTTCGCCGCTCGCAGTTCGATCGCAGGCGGCCTGAAGTAGGCGGTCAAGACCGAGCGAGAAGCCATTGCGGCGCGAGCCAGAAGGGCGGCAAGCAGAGCGGCGTGGACGACAGGGGCAGGATCGAATTCCGGATCGACACGCCGATCTCGTTGCGCACGAACCTGCGCCGCGCCTCGATCCGCTCGAACGCCGCCGGATGGCGGTCGCGCAGTTCGGACCGCAGGGTCTCGTCGGCGAAGACAATTCCGTCCTCGCAATTAAGCGCCCACCCTCGCGGCAACGGTGTCGGGATGACGTCGACCTGGAAGGGCATGCCGGAGACGACCCGCTCCGTCGAGCCTGGCCTGACGGGCGTGTGGATCCACTCGTCATGGCCCGTCAGGTGCCCGGGGTTGAGCGCCGAGCGCAGCCCGCCCCGCGCCAGCGCGGCGGTCGCGGCGTCGAAAATCGCGCCGCCGGTCACGCCAATGTCGGCTGCGTCGTACCATGCGGAGAGGCCTTCGAAATAAGCCGTCGCCGTCTTCAGAAAGGCCGCGTCGTGCTCGGCTATAAGACCAGCCCGAGCGGAGAGCCCGCCCCAGTAGCCGACAGCCGCGGCGATCCCGTCGCCCGCCTTCACGACTCGGCCGCCCGGCGAGCGTAAGCCGATCACGTCGCGACCCGAATCTCCCGTGGCGAGCATGACGTGGGCCGTGAGGACCTCGCCCGCATAGCCCATCGCGCCGGCGGCCTCGAGCTCTGTCGCCCCGAGCCTCACCGCCTCGACGATGCGCCGGACAGCCTGCGAGGCCCGCGCCGCGCCCCACTCGTTGAGCGCGATCTGGTCGGCGTCGACGATCGCCCGCAACCCCGTCGCCGGATGCATCAGCACGCGCGTGACGTCTCTCAGCGCGTCGGTCCCGCCCGCGATCGCGGCGATGAGCGCGACGAAGGCGTGCGGCACGAACAAGCCCGGGTTTGGCTCCTCCTGCTCGTCCGGCTCGAAATATTTCCAGCCGACGAGCCCGATTGTCTGATCGGCCTTCAGGCCCGCCTCCCTCAGCACGCCGGCGAGCGCCGGCTTCAGAGAGCGGTCCTGGCCCATGAGGCTCATGCTTTGCGCGAGAGCCACGTCGACCCCAGAAAGGCGGGCCTCAGGGGCGTATCCGAGCCCCTCGTTGCCGACCACCAGGATTCGCCGGTCACGAGGCCCGAGCATGAGCAGCGCCTCCTCGAACCGCGGATCGTAGCCCGAAAGGAAGGCGATGTTCGCGTTATGCTCGCGATCGGCGTAGACGACCAGCCAGTCGCATCCCGCGCGCGCATAGGCTTCGCGGCATCTTTTGTCGTACAATGCGGCCGGTATCTCGGGCGGAGCTGCGGGGAGGCCGAAGTCCGGGATCGCAATCTCGCGCAACATTGCAGCTCCATCATCTCCAAAAGCGACGCCAATCGTCTCGGAACGAACGCCGGCGGCTCCCGACCGCTCAGGGAATGAAATTGCTCTGTCCCGGCCCGGTCAATCTGAAGATATTCCCTTTGTCGTCCTCGATCCGGCCTGCCGAGCCTCCCTTCGGCTCGATCACCAGCTCCTTTGCGATCCTGGCGGTGCGGAATTTCCAGCCCTCCGGGAGGTCGAGCAGGCCGCCGAGCGAGCCGAGCTTGTCGACCGTCATCCCGGGAAGATTCTTGTCCGTATAGGAAACCATGACCCAGGTTCTGCCCTTCGGGTCGTCGAGCAGATAGACCTCGGACCCTTTCTTGAAACCTTCGATCGACGTTCTCGCGACGAACCCCGGGCGATAACCCTGCGATGGCGGCTTTGGAGAAAGCTTGTTGGCGGCGGGGCGCCTCGCGGCGTATTGTCCGACGGCGGAAGGCATGTGGGCGACGAGCAAGCTCCCCGACGTCTGGCTGTTGCCCATCCACGCCGCGTCGAGGCCGCCGAAGTTCCGCACGGCCCCGACGCGGTCGGCCAGCCAGTCGACGGTCCAGGTGAGCGCCGGGCTCGTGGTCACGCGGAGCGCATGGTACTGCTTGGCGATCTTCTTCGGGTCCAGAGTGTCGACGATCGCCGTCGGCGCCGAATCGCGGGTGTCGTCCCCGCCGTTCTGGCCGGTCGTGTTGTAGATGCTGACGTAGAGGATCTTTTTGAGCGCGTCCGTGGCGTAGAGATCGATTTCCATGTATCGGTAGCCGCGCAGGTTGTTGAACCTTCGCTGCTCGGCGCCGGCGCAATCGTCCGGCAACTGGCTAAAATACTTGCACGTGGTCGAGTCCGCCCAGGCGGGGGCGGCGTTTGGCGGCCCCGCTCCCAAAGCGAGCCCGCAAACCGCGAGACAGGCGATGCGGGTCCCGACCGTCGGCATGCTCTCCTCCGCGAGCGACGTCTGAAAGGTGTTCGCGACGCCGCCCAACAAGACGATGCTATGGCCGAACGCGCTGATTCCGCAACTCGCGTTGGAAGTCGCAAATCGGCTCGTCGAGCCTGCGGCGTAAGTACTACCTTTTTTGCATGACGCCTCATGCGAACCATGAGAGCGACGCGCAAGAGCCGGTCGCGCTCGCGCGAGCCGTCAATTCCGGCCTCAGATTAGCTTTTGCATCGGCGCGTTGCCCGGCGGTCCGGCCTCCTGACGCAGTCGTTGCTCGCAGGCTTCGCCGGCGGCCTCACCTACCCCTTTGCGCGGCAAAGCTCAGTTCCCACCTTCCAGCAGCCGCCGGGCGATCACCTGCGCCTGAATCTCCGCCGCGCCCTCGAAAATGTTGAGGATGCGGGCGTCGCAGAGCACGCGCGAGATCGGGTACTCGAGGGCGAAGCCGTTGCCGCCGTGGATCTGCAGGGCGTTGTCGGCCGCTGCCCACGCCACCCGCGCGCCCAACAGCTTCGCCATGCCCGCCTCGAGATCGCAGCGGCGTCCCGCGTCCTTGGCGCGGCCGGCGAAATAGGTGATCTGGCGGGCGATGTGGATTTCCACTGCCATCATCGCCAGCTTGTCGGCGACGCGGGGAAAATGGATCAGCGTCTTGCCGAACTGGGCTCGTTCCTTGGCGTAACGCAGGCCGAGCTCGAAGGCGCATTGCGCGACGCCGACCGCCCGTGCGGCGGTCTGAATGCGAGCCGATTCGAATGTCTCCATCAGCTGCTTGAATCCCTGTCCCTCGACGCCGCCGAGGAGCGCGTCGGCGGGGACGCGAAAGCCGTCGAATGCGATTTCGTATTCCTTCATGCCGCGGTAGCCGAGAACTTCGATCTCTCCGCCCGACATGCCTTCGGCCGGGAAAGGTTCCGCGTCGGTTCCGCGCGGCTTCTCGGCGAGCAGCATGGAGAGGCCTTTGTAGCCCTTCTCCTGCGGATTGGTGCGGACGAGCAGCGTCATCACATCCGCCCGCACAGGGTGGGTGATCCAGGTTTTTGCGCCGTGGACGACATAGTGGTCGCCCTCGCGCGCGGCGCGCGTCTTGAGGCTGGCGAGATCGGAGCCGACATTCGGCTCGGTGAAGACCGCGGTCGGCAGGATTTTGCCGCTGGCGATCTTGGGCAGATATTTCTGCTTCTGCGCTTCGGTGCCCCCGACGAGGATCAGTTCAGCCGCGATCTCGGAGCGGGTGCCGAGCGAGCCGACGCCGATGTAACCGCGCGACAGCTCCTCCGAGACGACGCACATCGCGACCTTGCCGAGCCCCATGCCCCCGTAGGCCTCGGGAACAGTGAGGCCGAACACGCCCATCTGGGAAAGGCCGTCGATGATCCCGAGCGGGATGTAGGCGTTGGCGCGGTGCCAGCCTTGCGCGTGCGGAACGACTTCGGCGTCGGCGAACCGGCGCATCTCGCCGCGAATGGCCTCCAGCGTCTCGTCGAGCCCGGAATCGCCGATCCCGCCGTCATGCGCTTTCGCGATCAAGTCGGCCAAGGCCTTGCGGTTGTCGGGCGTGTTGCCCGACCTGATCAGCGCCTCGACGACTGGCTCGTCGCGGAAGGGCTCGATGTCGGATTCCGACAGGCCGAAGTCCGCGAGGCGGACGATTTCGCCCTGGTTCATGGGGATGCCGCCGAAGATCTGGGCGAGATATTCGCCGAGGCCGATCCGGGTCATCAGCTCCTCGGTCGGACCGAGGCGACCTTCCTCGTGCATGCGCCGTACGTAGGCGGCCATTTCCTTGATCGCCTCGACATAGGTGGCGAGCCATGCGAGGCCGTGGGCGACGCGCTGCTCTGCTTCCATCTTCGCGGCGCTGAGCTTGCCGTGACTGCTGACCCGCTCTCGGACGGCGCTCACCGCGCAATCCAGCAGACCCTCCGCGGTGAACTGGGCCTGGCGGGCGAGATCGTCGAGCGTCACGAAGTCTTCTCCCCAAATCGACTATGCTGCGCCGCACAATGCTGTGTCGCCGTTCCGGTTGCAATGCGTCTTTTTGACGTGCTCGAAGGAAAATAGCCGCCTCAGCCCGTAGCGGCCGGCCCGTGGCGCGGCCTAAATGACGAGGCGAGGCGCGCCAAGGAGGCGGCGAGGCAGATTGCGAACGCTGTATTCCATCATCTGGAGCGCGGCCGAGAAGTTCTTGGCCGACGACGGCTGGGCGATCGCCAGCTACATTGGCTTGACGCTGCTGATGTCCCTGTTCCCGTTCCTCATTTTCGTCGCGGCGGTGGCAGGCTTCCTCGGCTCGGCGGAGCTCGCGAAAGAGGCGGCGGGGCTGATCTTCGCGCAATGGCCGGAGGTCGTCGCGCGTCCGATCGCCGAGCAGGTGGCGAACGTTCTGACCGCGCCGCGCGGCGGCCTCCTGACGCTGGGCGCTGTGCTTTCGTCCTATTTCGCGTCGAGCGCCATCGAGGCGCTGCGGGTCGGCCTTAATCGGGCCTACGGTCTGGTGGAGAGGCGGCCTTGGTGGCTCCTGAGGCTTCAGTCGCTCGGTCTCGTGCTGATCGGCTCGCTCGCGCTGTTGACGCTCGCGCTCCTGGTCGTGCTCGGCCCCCTGATCGTCGACGCCCTCTCGGCCTATTTCCCCTGGGTCGCCGCGGCGCGGCAAGTCCTGACGTTCGTCCGCATCGGCGTCGCGGCCTTCATGCTGGGGACGTCGCTGTTCCTTGCGCATCTCATCCTGCCGGCCCACCGGCCGAGGCTCGCCGATCTCGTGCCCGGCGTGTTGCTGACCTTCGTCGCCAGCATCGCCTTCGGCGAGGCGTTCGGCATGTATCTCAGCGAGTTCGTGCGCAGCTACATTTCCATGTACGCGGGCCTCGCA